>NZ_JBNNMD010000005.1:0-415839 GCF_050272435.1 Pseudomonas sp. NPDC047961
GAGGCCGCGCATTCTACAGCAGCCTTGTGTCTCGTCAAGCTGTTTTTGAAGAAGTTTTTCTTTCTTCTCAACCGCTTGCGCTTCCGATCAACCTAATGCCTCTCGTCAGCGGGAGGCGAATCATACAGCGTCTAAAACCGCTGTCAACCACCTCTTTCAACCGCTTCCGATCAACCTGACCGAAGCCACCAACAGGACTCAACCACCACCCTGCCAGCCCGGCGCATTCTACTCGAATTCGCCATCCGTACAACCCTTTATTTTCGCTAACTTCTTGATTTACAAGAGGTTCGCTAAAGGCCTGCGCCGGAGAAGGTGCGCATTATAGGCACTCAGAAACTCACGTCAACGGTTTTCTCTGCCCTGCGAGCAGTGCGCATTTTTCTCTATATAAAGAGGCATCTCGTCTCGTATGAGCACTGCCCCTGGTTATGAGAAATGCCGAGGAGACAAAGACTCCGGAAAGAGGTTCATCATGATTGAGCACCAAGAAGTTAACTACTGCTCATCTCGAGCACACCCCTAGCGTCACGGAACGCTCCATTGGCCTAGATGGAAACCACTTCACAGTCGAACCCAGCCTTCCTGCCTAGCATTCGCATCTCAATGACGTGCGGGTTTAGCACGTGGCAAGTCGTTGCGCATGAAGCGCACCTGCAACAGTAAACGCTGACGCAGGCATTAATTGAGTCATGGAATGACGTTTTCGAACAAGCTAGCCGTCCATGTATTGACACTAGCAAAAGCACCCATCACAGCCACTTGCTTCGCAGGCGACGATGTTCGCTATGCCGCTGAATATGAGTTGCTGGAGCAGGAGCTTGGCAAGGCGGCGTCGCTACATGCCTCGGGGTCCGTAGACTGGGATACAGTGCGTGAGGGCAGCGAAAGCCTGCTGAGCACTCAGACTAAAGATTTACGTATTGCGGCTTGGCTGACTTGGAGCCTGTATCAACGTGATTCGTTTCTCGGGTTGCATGCCGGCCTGTCCATGCTTGGATTCTTTTGCCGCGACCACTGGGACGACATCCATCCACGCAAGGACCGCACGCGTGCTGCTGCGATCACGTGGCTGGTTCCTCGGATGGAACAGGTGCTTGCCGAACATGTGCCGATGGGCGAGCAACTTCAACTATTCGAGCAGATCACGGTCGAGCTACGCAGCCTCGAAAGCTGCCTAGCAGCGAAGTTAGGGACACAGGCTCCGCTCCTATTACCTCTATGTCGTCGGCTCGAGGAAATGGTCAAGCGAGCTGGCGCCGCGCATCCGCACCCAGGTGCTGTGGGCGCAGCTATAGCCCAGGTCAAACAGGTGGCTGCGCAAGTGTTCACCGCTGCAACACCGGTAGAGCACGAGAAAGACGCCCATAAGAGCCTGCGCAGCCTGCAGGATCAGGCCAGACCGCTTTGCGGCTGGTGGCTCAAGCAAAAAGCTACCGATCTCAAGCCTCTGCGGCTGGCTCGCACTCTTCTGTGGCTACCCATCGACTGTCTCCCCGAACGCAACGCCGATCAGATCACCGCACTACGCGGCATCCCGGCAGACAAACTCGCCAGCTATCGCGAGCGCTTCTCGCAGGGCCTATACGCCGACTTATTAGCCGACCTAGAAGCCAGCATTGCCCGCGCGCCGTTCTGGCTCGATGGTCAGCGCCTGGCCTGGGGATGCTTGAGCGAGCTCGACGCCGAACAGGCAATGCGCGAGGTAGAAATCCAGCTCGCGCTCTTCCTGCAACGAATGCCGGGGCTAGAGGAGCTGCGCTTTCATGACGGCGCACCCTTTGCCGACGCAGAAACTCGCGCCTGGATCAGCGCCCAAGTAATGCCTCATGTACAGCCCGCGCAGGCTGCAAGCGAATCGCCAATCAACCGGGGCGGTACTACGCCCGTCTGGGAAGAGGCGCTGCAGGAGGTACTTCCTCACTTACGCAAAGACGGCCTCAAAAGCGCCGTGCAGAAGCTCAAGCTCGGCCTCAACCAGGCACGCGGTGGGCGGGAGCGTTTCTACTGGCAACTGACTTTGGCCCGGCTGTGCTTGCAGGCCAAAAAATACGACCTGGCCAAGACCCAACTCGAATCCCTCGATCAGACGCTACAGGCCACGGGCCTGGGCGACTGGGAACCCGATCTCGCCCTCGAGGTGCTGCGTCTGCTGCATAGCTGTTGCGAGCTGCTGCCGCAGAACCACGCCGTGCGCGAAAGCAAGGATGAGATTTACCGCAGGCTGTGCCACCTCGACCTCGAAGTGGTACTCGATTAGGCCCCCGGGCCGTAAACCAAAGGAGAAGACCCATGGCCAAAGAAGGCTCGGTAGCCCCCAAAGAACGCATCAACGTCACCTTCAAGCCTGCCACCGGCGGCGCTCAGGAAGAACTCGAACTGCCACTGAAGTTGATGGTGCTCGGCGATTTCACCCAGCGCGCCGACCATCGCAAGATCGAGGACCGCAAGCCGATCGCCATCGACAAGAACAGCTTCGACGAGGTCCTGGCCAAGCAGGAGCTGAACCTCACTTTCTCGGTGCCGAACCGTCTGCAGGACGAGCCCACCGATGAAGAGCTGGCCGTACAGCTGAACATCAACTCGATGAAGGACTTCAACCCGGCCAACCTGGTCGAACAGGTTCCCGAATTGAAAAAGCTGATGGAACTGCGAGACGCGCTGGTCGCCCTCAAGGGCCCGCTGGGTAACGCCCCGGCCTTCCGCAAAGCGATCGAAAGTGTACTCGCCGACGACGACTCGCGTGACCGTGTACTCGGTGAGCTGGGTCTCGCCGCGAAAGAACAATTGGACGCCTGATTACTTCCGACAAGGAACGCCAACACCATGAGCACTAGCGCAGCAGCCGTTGAAAGTGGCAAGAACCTTGCCGAACTCGGCATTCTCGACCGCATCATCGCTGAAACCAAACTGACCCCCGAAGACGAGGCCTACGACATCGCCAAGCGCGGCGTGTCGGCTTTCATCGAAGAACTCCTCAAGCCACAGAACGAGCACGAGCCGGTCAAGAAGGCCATGGTCGACCGCATGATTGCGGAAATCGACGCCAAGCTCAGCCGTCAGATGGACGAGATTCTCCACCACCAGCAGTTCCAGACGCTGGAATCCTCCTGGCGCGGCCTCAAGCTGCTGGTCGATCGCACCAACTTCCGCGAGAACATCAAGCTCGAAGTCCTCAACGCGTCCAAGCAAGACCTGCTCGATGACTTCGAGGACAGCCCAGAAGTGGTCCAGTCCGGCCTGTACAAGCACATCTATACCGCTGAGTACGGCCAGTTCGGCGGCCAGCCGGTCGGTGCCCTGATTGCCAATTACTTCTTCGACCCGAGCGCACCGGACATCAAGACCATGCAGTACGTGGCCTCGGTCGCCAGCATGTCCCACGCGCCCTTCATAGCGGCGGCCGGCCCGAAATTCTTCGGTCTGGAAAGCTTCACCGGCCTGCCGGACGTGAAGGATCTGAAAGATCACTTCGAAGGCCCGCAGTTCGCCAAGTGGCAAAGCTTTCGCGAGCAGGAGGATGCCCGTTACGTCGGCCTGACCGTACCGCGCTTCCTGCTACGTAATCCCTACGACCCGGAAGACAACCCAGTCAAATCCTTCGTCTACAAGGAAAACGTGGCCAACAGCCACGAGCATTATCTTTGGGGCAACACCGCGTACACCTTCGCCAGCCGTCTGACCGACAGCTTCGCCAAGTTCCGCTGGTGCCCGAACATCATCGGCCCGCAAAGCGGTGGCGCGGTGGAAGACCTACCGCTGCACCACTTCGAGAGCATGGGCGAGATCGAAACCAAGATTCCGACCGAAGTGCTGGTCTCCGACCGTCGTGAATACGAACTGGCCGAAGAAGGCTTCATCGCTCTGACCATGCGTAAGGGCAGCGACAACGCCGCGTTCTTCTCCGCCAACTCTGCGCAAAAGCCGAAGTTCTTCGGCAACAGCGAAGAAGGCAAGAACGCCGAACTCAACTATAAGCTCGGCACTCAGCTGCCTTACCTGTTCATCGTCAACCGCCTGGCGCACTACCTCAAAGTGCTGCAGCGCGAACAGATCGGTGCCTGGAAAGAGCGTACCGACCTGGAACTGGAACTGAACAAGTGGATTCGCCAGTACGTGGCCGACCAGGAGAACCCAAGCTCCGAAGTCCGTAGCCGTCGTCCGCTGCGCGCCGCGCAAGTCGTCGTCAGCGATGTCGACGGAGAGCCGGGCTGGTACCGCGTCAGCCTGAACGTGCGCCCGCACTTCAAGTACATGGGTGCCGATTTCACGCTGTCGCTGGTTGGCAAGCTGGACAAGGAATAAGCATCCATGTCCTACGGCAGCCTTTTCGAACGCCTCGGCGGTGACGCCGACAAGCGCGCCGGCTGGAGTCGCGAAGTCGCGGCAATGGCTTCGGTGGCTGCCCATCTGGCCAAAATGCTCAGCACCCGGGCGGGCAGCGTGCAAACGTTGCCCGACTACGGGTTGCCCGATTTGAACGATATGCGCCTGTCGCTGCACGACTCGCTGCAACAGGCGCGTATCGCCATTGAACGCTTCATCGAAGCGTACGAACCCCGCTTGAGCCAGGTCCGGGTGATATCCCTGCCCCGCACGCACGATCCACTGAGCCTGTCCTTCGCCATCGAAGGTCTGCTGGAAGTCGACGGTTCGAAGCGCCAAGTAAGTTTTTCCGCGAGCCTGGACGGCAGCGGACAAGTGAAAGTCCACTAAGGAGAGCCTGATGTCCGGTAAACCCGCAGCCCGACTGGGCGACCCCACCAATTGCCCGAAGAAGGGCCACGGCACCAACCCGATCGCGGCCGGCTCTCCTGACGTTCTGTTCGAAGGCATGCCCGCCGCACGCATGGGTGATCCCACCTCGTGTGGCAGCGCGTTGGCCAGTGCGGTCATCCCAACAGTGCTGATCAACGGCAAACCGGCTACTACGGTGGGCACGATGGCTGATCACGGTAATCCGGTGATCGCCGGGTCCGGCACCATTGTGATTGGCGGTTGACCATGCGCCTTACAGGGATGGCCGGCTGATGTCCTTCAACCACTACTACCAGAGCGAACTCACCGCCCTGCGCCAACTCGGCAAGCGCTTCTCCGAGCGTAGTCCGGCGCTGGCACCATTCCTCGGACAGGCCGGGCGTGATCCGGATGTCGAGCGGTTGCTGGAAGGCTTCGCCTTTCTCACCGGGCGCCTGCGCCAGAAGCTCGATGACGAGCTGCCGGAGCTGACCCATTCCTTGATGCACCTGCTGTGGCCGAACTACATGCGCCCGCTGCCGGCGTTCAGCATGTTGCAGTTCGACCCGGTCAATCGACCAGGCCCTGCGTTGATGGTGCCGCGCAATACGCCGGTCGAATCCAAGCCGATCAAGGGTGTGACCTGCCGCTTCCGTACCGCCTACGCCACCGAGGTTCTGCCGTTGGCGCTCGGCGCGTTGGACTATTCAGTTAAAGGCGGTGGCGCATTGCTGAGCCTGCGTTTGCAGATGACGGCCGATGGGCATCTGGGTGAGTTGAATCTTAAGCAGCTGCGCCTTCATCTCGCTGGCGAGCGTTACATCAGCCAGATGCTTTATCTGAGCTTGCTGCGCAACGTCGCTGACGTGCAGCTGTTTGCCTTGGATGCCAACGGCAAACCATTCAGTGACGGCTTCGGCGTTGCGCTACCCGCACTCCATATCGATCCATCAAAGCTTCAGCCGGTGGGATTTGCCGAAGATCAGGCATTGATCCCCTATCCGCTCAACACCTTCCGCGGTTACCGCTACCTGCAAGAGTACTTCGCCTTCCAGGAGAAATTCCTGTTCGTCGACTTGCTTGGCCTCGATGCCATCAAGCGTCTGCCGCAGGAGGTGCTGGAACAGGCGCGTGGCTTCGAGCTGCGCTTCGACATCCACAAGGCTGGCGTGCAGCGCATCCGCCCGACGCTGGATAACGTGCGCCTGTACTGCACCCCGGTGGTCAACCTGTTCGAACACGACGCCATCCCGATTCGCCTGGACGGCAAGCAGGACCAGTATCTGCTGATGCCATCCGAACTCGACAGCACCCACTGCGGTGTCTTTTCGGTCGACCGTGTTACCGGCTGGAAGCCGGGCGGCATGGGCTACGAAGAATACGTGCCGTTCGAATCCTTCGAGCATGACCCCAGTTTCGACGTACCGGTGGCGCGCCCGCACTACAGCGTGCGTCAGCAGCCCTCGATGCTGGGCGACGGCCTTGAGACCTACCTCAGCTTTGGTCTGCGCAACCTGGACCAGCACGAGACACTGTCCATCGAGCTGACCTGCACCAACCAGAACCTGCCGCGCCAGCTGCGCCTGGGCGATATCTGTCTACCCAGCGAAGACACGCCGGAGTTCCTGACCTTCCGCAACATCAGCGCCGTGACGCCGAGCTATGCGCCGCCGCTGCATCGTGACTTCCTCTGGAAGTTGATCAGCAACATGTCGCTCAATTACCTGTCGCTGGCCAACGTCGAGGCGCTCAAGGTGATCCTCGAGACCTATGACCTGCCGCGCTATTACGACCAGCACGCGGAGAAGGTCAGCAAGCGCCTGCTCGGCGGCCTTAAGCAGATCGGCCATCAGCACGTTGACCGGCTGCACCGCGGCCTGCCGGTGCGCGGCGTGCGCACGGAACTGGTGATGGACCCCGAGGGCTATCTGGGCGATGGGGACCTGTTCCTTTTCGCCTCGATTCTCAATGAATTCTTTGCGCTGTACGCAAGCCTCAACTCGTATCACGAGCTGCGCGTCAAGAGCACACAGGGAGAGGTGTACCAATGGACGCCGCGTATGGGGCAGCAGCCCCTACTCTAAACCGGATCAGCCGGGGTATCCGCGAGTACAGCCTGTTCCAGGGTGTGCTCCTGGTGATGGACCGTCTGAAAGCCGCACATCCGGACCTGGACGAAGAGGCGCTCTGCGAGCACCTGGAGTTCCAGGCCAACCCGAGCCTGGGCTTCCCCGGCAGCGACGTCGACCGCGTGCACTTTTTCGAAGAGCATGGGCAACTGCGTGCGCAACTGCGGATCAACCTGGTCAGCCTCTTCGGGGCCGGCTCGCCATTGCCTGCCTTCTATGGTGAGCAGGCTCTCGGCGATAGCGCCGAAGGCAACCCGACACGCGAATTTCTCGACCTGTTCAACAATCGTCTGCAGCGTCTGATTCTGCCGATCTGGCAGAAGTACCGTTACCGCGCACGCTTCAGCACTGGCGCACGCGACCCGCTGTCCGAACAGCTGTTCGCCCTCATCGGCCTCGGCGGTGAGCAGATTCGTGCCGCCTCTGAGTTGAACTGGAAGCGCCTACTGCCGTACCTGGGGCTGCTCAGCCTGCGCGCACACTCGGCGGCTTTGATCGAGTCGGTACTGCGCTACTACTTCAAGCACGCCGACCTGCGCATCGAGCAATGCCTTGAGCGTCAGGTCGAGATTCTCGCCGAGCAGCAGAACCGCCTCGGTCGTGCCAACAGCCAGCTCGGTGAGAGTCTGGTGCTGGGCGAGCGGGTGCGGGATCGCGGCGGCAAGTTCCGCATCCATATCCGGCAACTCAGTTGGGACCGCTTTCACGAATTTCTGCCAGTCGGCACCGGCTATCAGCCGCTCTGTGCACTGGTGCGCTTCACCCTGCGCGATCCGCTGGACTATGACATCCGCCTGCAATTGCGCCAGGACGACATTCGTGACCTGCGCATCGGCGCCGAGAACACCTGCCGCCTCGGCTGGACCAGCTGGCTCGGCAGCGAGCGCGCCGACGGCATGGTCACCCTGGGCAGCCAGACTCATTAAGGAAGATGAAGATGATCAACGTAGACCTTCAACAACTGGTCCAGGCTCTGGATGCGCAGACCAAGCATGATCTGGAAACCGCGGCGGAGCGCTGCGTGGTCCGTGGCGGCAACAAGATACTCGTCGAAGACCTGCTGCTCGGCTTGCTGGAGCGCCCCGAAGGCCTGCTGAACCGCGCGCTGCAGGATGCAGACGTTGTTCCCGGCACGCTGGCCCAGGCGCTGCAACCACGTGGCGAGCACAGCGAGTCGCGCAATCCGGTGTTTTCCGCGGAGCTGGTGCAGTGGCTGCAGGATGCGCTGCTGGTCGGCAACCTCGAGCTCGGCCAGAGCCAGATCGACCAGGCCGCGCTGATCCTGGCGCTGTTGCGCAACCCGATGCGCTACGCCGGCAGTCACTACCAACCGTTGCTAGCCAGGCTCAACGCCGAGCGACTGCGTGAGTTCGCCTTGGCCCAACAGCCGACGCAACAACCCGCAGGCACCCCCACCGCCGGTGGCGAATCGAACCTCTCACGCTTCACGCATAACTTTACCCAGCAAGCCCGTGACGGCAAGCTCGACCCTGTCCTGTGCCGCGATGGCGCCATTCGCCAGATGATCGACATTCTCGCCCGCCGGCGCAAAAGTAATCCGATCGTGGTAGGCGAAGCCGGGGTCGGCAAGACCGCCATCGTCGAAGGCCTGGCGTTGCGCATTGCGGCCGGCGAAGTCCCGGACGCACTCAAGGGCGTCGAACTCATGGCCCTGGACCTTGGCCTGCTGCAGGCCGGCGCCAGCGTCAAAGGGGAATTCGAGCGCCGCCTGCAGGGCGTGATCGATGAAGTCAAAGGCTCGCCCAAGCCAATCATCCTGTTCATCGACGAAGCCCACACGCTGATCGGCGCGGGTGGCCAGGCAGGTAGCGGCGACGCGGCCAACCTGCTCAAGCCAGCACTGGCCCGGGGCGAGCTGCGCACCATCGCCGCCACGACATGGAGTGAATACAAAAAGTACTTCGAGAAGGACCCGGCCCTCGCACGTCGCTTCCAGCCGGTGCAGCTGCACGAGCCGACTGTTTCCGAAGCGGTGACCATCCTGCGCGGCCTAGCGCCGGTCTATGAAAAGAGCCACGGCATCTATCTGCGTGACGACGCAGTGGTAGCCGCCGCCGAACTGTCGGCCCGCTACCTGGCAGGCCGCCAACTGCCCGATAAGGCGGTGGATGTATTGGACACCGCCTGCGCCCGCGTGCGCATCAGCCTTGCAGCTGCACCGGAAGCACTGGAGCGCCTGCGCGGGGAAATTGCAGAAGGTGAACGCCAACGCGAAGCGGTACGTCGGGACCTCGATGCCGGATTGAGCGTAGACCGTGAGGCGCTCGACGCTTTGGACGTCCGACTGAGCGAAGCACGTGCCGAACTCGAACAAGTAGAAACCCGCTGGTCCGTCCAGCGCGAACTCGCCGAACGGCTGCTGGAACTGCGAAAGGCTTGCGCGACAGCTCGCCAAGTAGCTGTAGACGAAGCCTGCGCGCAACCGCCGCAGGATATCGAAACGCTGGAAGCCGAACTGCGTGACGTACAGGGTGAGCTGGCCAGCGCCCAGACCCACGAGCGCCTAGTCAGCTTCGAGGTGTGCCCACGTCTGGTGGCCGAGGTGATCAGCCACTGGACCGGCGTGCCGCTTTCGCAACTGGCACGCGAGCACAACAGCAAAGTGCTGACCTTCGCCAGCGACCTTCGCCAGCGGGTGCGTGGCCAGGAGCAAGCCGTCGAGGCACTGGACCGCTCGATGCGCGCGACCGCCGCCGGCCTCAACCGCGCCGACGCGCCGGTGGGCGTGTTCCTACTGGTCGGCCCCAGCGGGGTCGGCAAGACCGAGACTGCCCTGGCGCTGGCCGACCTGCTCTACGGCGGTGAGCGCTTTCTCACCACCATCAACATGTCCGAGTTTCAGGAAAAGCACAGTGTTTCTCGGCTCATCGGCGCGCCGCCAGGCTATGTGGGCTACGGTGAGGGCGGCATGCTCACCGAGGCCGTCCGGCAGAAACCCTACTCGGTGGTGCTACTCGACGAAGTCGAGAAGGCCGATCCGGATGTGATGAACGTGTTCTATCAGATCTTCGACAAGGGTGTGGCCAACGACGGCGAAGGGCGCGAAATCAACTTCCGCAACACCTTGATCCTGATGACCAGCAACCTGGCCAGTGAACGCATCGCCGGTCTCTGCGCCAACAGCCAGCGCCCCGCAGCCGACGATTTGGAGCAGGCCATTCGCCCGCAGCTGACGCAGCATTTCAAGCCGGCACTGCTCGGCCGGATGCGCGTGGTGCCTTATTACCCGATCGAGGGTGACGTGCTGGAGGAGCTGGTGGGGCTCAAGCTCACCCGTTTTGGCGAGCGCCTCGCCCGACGTCAGCTGCAGTTCAGCCATTGCCCGGCGTTGCTGGCGCATCTGGCCGAGCGCTGCACACATAGCGAAAGCGGCGCGCGGCTGATCGACCATCTCATCGACCAGCACCTGCAACCGCTGGTAGTCGACCGGCTGCTCGACGCCATGGCTGGCGGCGAAACCCTGCAGCGCGTGCATGCAACCCTCGACGGCAACGGGGCGGTGGTCTGTGAGTTCGCTTAAGGTCCCGCCCATGTTCGTCGAACCGCCCTCAACATTTGACCCGCGATCGCTGCTCGAGCGCTTCGCCGAGTTGGCATGGAACACCGACACGAACGCTTGGCTCAATGGGCTCACCGAACTGGTCGCACAACTGGCGCACTGCCCGCTCGCTCAGCTCTACCTGCTCGACGCAACCCATACGCGCCTGACGCTTTCGGCCGAATGGTTGGAGGGAGCGCGGGGGCACGAGGCGACCAGCGTGCCCAGCGACTATCGCGACGAACAATTGCTGCAGTATTGCCTCAGCCAGAACCAGCAACTGAGCATCGCGCCACTCGATGCCAGCCTGCACCAGACCAGCTTCCTGCCAGAAACATCGCGCCCATGGCGCAGCCTGCTGTGCCTGCCGCTGCAGGACGCTGAGGGCCATACCGCCGGGTTACTGGTGGCTGCCAGCAACACCCATCAAGATCTCGCGGCGGACTCGGCCACGCTGTCCAACCTTGGCCGGTTCGCCCTTGGCCAGGCGCAACTGCTCAATCGTTTGCGTGACACTCGGCAACCAGATCTCGCACCCGCTGCATCGACGCGTCCCTGCGCCAGCGGCTATGGCCTGATCGGCGACAGTCCACGGATGCGCGCAGTCTACGGGCTGATCAGCAAGGTATTGCATAACCCGGTAAGCGTTATGCTGACCGGTGAAACCGGCACGGGAAAGGAACTCGTTGCCCGCGCCATTCATGATTGCGGCTCGCGACGCAGCCAGGCCTTTATCGTCCAGAATTGCGCGGCTTTACCGGAGCATTTACTGGAAAGTGAGCTGTTCGGCTATCGCAAGGGGGCCTTTACCGGTGCTGATCGTGACCACGAAGGGCTGTTCGATGCGGCCAATGGCGGCACGCTGTTTCTAGACGAGATCGGTGACATGCCGTTGACCTTGCAGGCCAAGCTCTTACGGGTCCTGCAGGAAGGCGAAGTGCGGCCGCTGGGCAGCACTCGCACCCACAAGGTCGATGTCCGGGTCGTCGCTGCAACTCACCAAGACCTGCACAAGCGCGTCGAGGAAGGTCGTTTTCGCGAGGATCTTTACTACCGGCTCTCCATTTTCCCGATAGAACTGCCGCCCCTGCGCGAGCGCGGGCAAGACATCCTGCGCCTGGCGCGGCATTTTGCGGACAACGCCTGCGGCTTTCTGCAACGTGATGCCGTGCGCTGGTCCGATGCTGCACTGGAACAGCTCGCCGGCTATGGATTCCCGGGCAATGTGCGGGAGCTAAAGGGACTGGTCGAACGTGCCGTACTGCTCTGCGAGACCGGCGAACTGCTGCCGGAGCATTTCAGTCTGCGTAAGCTGGATGATGAACTCGACAGCACGCTGAGCCTGCGCGAACGGCTCGAGCGGGTCGAGCGCAACCTGTTGATCGACTGCCTGCGCAACAACGGTGGCAACCAGAGTCAGGCCGCACGCGAACTCGGCTTGCCGCGCCGCACCCTGCTCTATCGCATGGACCGGCTGAACATCAGCCCAGCATCCCTCTAAGTACGGACCGAAGACATGTTCAACCCGGCCAACGAAACTCACTTCAGTCTCGCCATCGATGGCATCGAGCACGACCTGCAGGTTCTAGAATTCAGGGGCCGCGAGGCGCTCTCTCAGCCCTTCTCCTTCGAGCTCGAACTGGTTAGCGAACGCCCTGATCTGGACCTGGAAAATCTGCTGCATCAGCCGGCCTTCCTGGCCCTATCGCCGGCCGGAAACGGCATCCATGGCCTGATCCACCGCGTCGCCCAAGGTGACTCCGGCAAGCGCCTGACCCGCTACCACATCACCCTACGTCCGCAGCTGGCCTATTTATCCCACCGTACCAACCAGCGGATCTTCCAGCACCTCACGGTGGAAAAGATCATCAGCCAGGTGCTCGAAGAGCATGGCATCCAGGCCAACGCTTTTCGCTTCCGCCTCGGCTCGGTCTACCCCGAGCGCAATTACTGTGTGCAGTACGACGAAAGCGATCTGCACTTCATCCAGCGCCTGTGCGAGGAAGAGGGCATTCACTACCACTCCCAGCACAGCGCGGCGGGCCATGTGCTGGTCTTCGGAGATGACCAGACGGGGTTTCCCAAGCTCGCACCGGTGACGTACCAGCAGGATTCCGGTTTGGTCGCGGACGAGCCGGTGGTCAAACGCTTCGGCCTGCGGGTCGAGACCCGCACCAGCCGCGTCACTCGCCGCGACTATGATTTCGAGAAACCGCGCCTGACCATGGAAGGTGCCTTCTACAGCGAGTTCCAACCGGACCTAGAAGATTACGACTACCCCGGCCGTTTCACCGAGCGAGCCCGCGGCAAGCACCTGTCCCAACGCGCGCTTGAACGCCACCGCAGCGACTACGAACTAGCCGAAGGTGAGAGCGACCAACCGCAGCTGGCCACCGGCCATTTTCTCGCGTTGACCGACCACCCGCTCAATGACTGGAACCAGCTCTGGCTGCTCAACGAAATCCTCCATGAAGGCAAGCAGCCGCAAGTGCTGGAAGAGTCGGTGACAAGCGATAGCCTGGCCCCTGACGGCTTCACCCAAGGCTACCGCAACCACTTCACCGCGACGCCCTGGCATGCCCCCTACCGCCCGGCCCTGAAGCATCCCAAGCCTAAGGTTCTCGGTAGCCAGACTGCCGTTGTCACAGGCCCTGCTGGTGAAGAAATCCACTGCGACGAGTACGGTCGCGTGAAAGTCCAGTTCCACTGGGACCGCGAAGGCCAGGCCGACGACAAGACCAGCTGCTGGCTGCGTGTCAGCACAAGCTGGGCCGGCGACCGCTACGGCGGCATCGCCATCCCCCGCGTTGGGATGGAAGTGCTGGTGACCTTCCTCGAAGGCGACCCAGACCAGCCTCTAGTCACCGGCTGCCTGTACCACAAGGAACATGTCGCCCCCTACGACCTGCCAGCCAACAAGACCCGCAGCGTCTTCAAGACCCTGAGTTCACCCGGTGGCGGCGGCTACAACGAACTGCGCATCGAAGACCGCAAAGGCGCCGAGCAGATCTACATCCACGCCCAGCGCGACTGGGACGAGAACATCGAACACGACCAAAAAATTCGCATCGGCCACGAACGCCACGACACCGTCGAGGCCAACAGCTACAGCGAATTCAAGGCAGAAGAACACCGCACCACCCACGCCGACCGCAAAACCGAGATCCGCGCCAACGACCACCTCACCGTGGGCAACGCCCAGCACGTGAAGATCGGCACAGGCCAGTTCGTCGAGGCGGGTAACGAAATCCACTACTACGCCGGCAGCAAAGTCGTCATCGATGCCGGAATGGAGCTCACCGCCAGCGGCGGTGGCAGCTTTCTAAAGCTCGACCCCAGCGGCGTCACGCTGAATGGCGCGACCATCAAGATGAATTCCGGTGGGGTCCCGGGTAAAGGCACAGGGTTGAGCATTTTGGCGCCAGTGGTTCCCTGGGCAGCCGATCAAGACAAGGCCGGCGCGCAGCCAAAGCTGGCACTGGCAAATACTCAACTGCAAATCGCGCGTAAGGCCAGACAGATTGGCGCAAGCCGTTGCCCGATTTGCGAGGCGTGTAGGGATGGAGTTTGCGAAACGGGAGCCAGCGAATGATCGAACTCGCTCGACACTGGCTAGACGATCAGCAATCCCGAGGGCGCGAGCTGCTATTGGTAGTCGATCGTTTAGCGGAACCCGATCCGATTGTGGAGCTATTCGGCGCGAACCTGATGCAGAACTACATCAACCTTTATCAAGGTACAGAGTTTGACGATATGGCCGTTGTTGGCCCATGGCTGGTACATGTAAACCATCCAGACGCAGCGTTTCTTCAAACCTTGTTGGATGATCCCCAAAGAAACTGGGGTTGGATGGCCAGCGCCGAGCACATCGACTTAAGCGTACTCGCTCAGCACTGGCGAGAGCGCATGCTGATCGATGGGCAAGAGCAACGGGCACTCTACCGTTTCCAGGACAACCGGGTAATCGCCCGCCATCTCGCAGAGCTCAGCGAGAATCAATATCCGTTGCTGCTGGGACAATTAAACAGTGCGCTATGTTGGGATGGTCAGACTTGGCAAAGCATCCATAACCCGTACCCAGGCCTATACCAAGCCCCCTTCGAAAAGCCCTGGCAGGAGCTCGCCGAGCCAGAGTGCGTCACTCATGAAATCCTGCACCATAACCTAGAACAATGGTTGTGGCAGAACCACTCAGCCGCAACCGCTCAGTTGGCTGAAACCCAGCCCCTGAGTAACTGGCTAGAGGCCCAGCTTGGTAAAGCCAAGAGGTGGCGGTGGCAGTCGTTAGAACGCATTCAGTTTCTCCTTCAGCATCAACTTCAACCTGAACTCGTCGGTCATTCGGCATGGGCTGTTTTGGATAACGAAACACCAGACGCACACTTCGAACGCACTAGCCGTGAGTTGGCAACTACTGCGGTTTACCCAGCGTAGAGGCTGTGCAGCCAAGCGCTAACGAGCGGCAACAATGATAAAGGAATTAGCATGAGCACTGTGATACGCGCCGGTTTATTGTTAGCCGCTTTACTTTGCCTAACCGCCTGCGGAACGTTAATAGGACGATCAGAACCCACGGCCATAGAGAGCAAATATTATAAAGGGACGCAGGGCAATCTCATGTTGCTCGGCCTGCACAACACTAACAAAGAAGCTAACGGCGCGACTGTAGCCTGCTGGATTATGGTGGTATGCCCCATAATAACATTAGCGTCACTGCCAATCGATGTTTCGATAGACACGTTATTAGTTCCTTATGACACATTCAATTATAAAAATTAAGTCCTGTTCAATGGCTAGGAGTAATCAGGAATGAAATCCTCTAATAAGACTAAACTTGGCCGCATAGTCTTATGCTCCAGTTTGCTTGGCCTCTCGCTCAGCGCGTGCAGTTCACTCAGCCCGATGATCGGTGAAAGCTTTACCTTGGAGGGCGAACTGCCGGCCAATTTTTCACTTAAGGCGCAGGCCCACTACGGTGTGGCCAATGGTTGTGACGGCGGACGGCGCCAAGCCAAGTCGTTCGAGAGTGGCTTTCAGGACGATAAGCAGCAGTACCGTTTCACTATCCCTGTCAGCTATCGCAATGGGTTGTGCGAAATGCGTTTGGCCAGGGTCGGGTTGTTTATACATGGTCGTTACGGCGACATGGACTGGCAACAGACGTACGACAACGGAGGTTTGGAGATAGTCGACAAACTCCCGGAGGGGGCTCCGGGCTTTGACGCAAACGGGATTCTCACCAGGCAGGCTGACTGTACTTGGTGGTTCCAGCAAAGCACTGCCAAATCACGTCTAGGTGAAATCAGCAAACTAATGAATTGCAAAGGTGCCGGGGCCCATTTAGCAGGCAACGAGCTGCGGGATAAAACTATCAGGTTGGATTTTCGGGTAAATCCTGAAGAACAGCCGTCTCGAGATAGAACCTGGGTTAAGTTCGCAAAGGGCTGGAAACCTTGCCTGCCAAAGGATGGATGGCAAAGCTGCCAAGTGCCCCCCGTATTTAAAACTTTCAAAATGAACGGCCGCGAATGCACCGTCTACCCCAATTGCACGGAGTGATCAGGGATGAATGACTCGGCGAAGTTAAGCAAGGTTGAAACACTGGATTGCCCGCAACGGAAGCATTGGGTCAGCTTTCGCCTAGTCGACGAGCACGGCGAAGGTATGCCTTATGCCAGCCTCGCTTATACGTTGCACGATAGCCAAGGGCAGAGGTACGAAGGGACTCTGGACGATGACGGGTTCGCACAAGTAGAGGGCTTCAACTGCGGCCCTGCTGTTCTTGATCTTTCAACCATCGATGCAGGAAGTCTCGACTGGTGGTACGAGGAGTTAACCATTAGAAAAGCTTTCAAGTTACCGCTCACATCTCTGCAAGTCGCCGCCGAACAATCCCCTATGGGCCCTCGCCGTGCGGACGGCAAAACCTATCTGGCAGAAGAGCGTGCAACGCGGGAAAAAGCACGCTTTCTGCGGGTGGAGGTCAGCGACTTTGCCGAAGCAACCAAGCACCTACCCGATCAGGATACTTCCTGGTGGCCGCGACCATCTGCGGTACTAAAGGAAAGTGCTGGACTGGCAGCCAAGGAGTTGGGCGCAGCCCTGACACCCAACCTGCATCACCTATTGGAGGTGAAGGCGCTACGTGCCTTTAGCCCCCTACTATCGCTGGACAAAACCTTCTGCGCCTTGAATGCATACCACTTGGCGGTGATGAGTGCATTTGTTTATGCGCCATTCGGTCAACGGATGATCACCGACAAGCCCTATGTTTCCTCAGCTCCACCCTATGATCTCGCTGGCACCATCGGCCATGTCTTGCGCGAGCAGCTGGCCCGCTTGGTAAAGCCGAGCCGCTTCAACGATGCGAAGTACCATCTGCTCTGCGAAGAAGTGCCCTACTCCAAACGTTTGGAGGTGATGCCGCACGATCCAGCTCGCTATCAAGCTGAAGCAGCTGAAGGCTGGAACAACCCCGAAGACGTTCACTTTATCTATCACGAAAAATCAGAAACCCAGGCCTTTATCACTCATAGCGACAAGGTAATTTTGATTACCGTACGGGGTACACAGGAGACATCGGATATTCTTCGCGACCTGGATGCCCGCCAAGTGCCCTATAAGGAAGGTGACGGCCAGGCACATCGTGGGTTTTACGAAGCCTTTCAGGCCGCTAAAGATTTCATACAGCGCTATCTAGATGCCTTCCATCGACCAGAACATCACATTGTGGTCTGCGGCCATAGCCTAGGCGGTGCAATTGCTCTGCTATTGGCAGAGTGGCTACGTCGCGACTGGTCGGACAACATTCAGCTCTACACCTTCGGCGCCCCGCGTGCAGGCGACCGTGCTTTCGCCGAAGGTGCAGCAGCCCTTATCCACCACCGCTTGGTCAACCATAACGACCCGGTGCCGGGCGTGCCCTTCACCTGGATGGATGCGGAGTGGAAACTCGCTCTACCCGGTACAGTGGCCCTACTCAGCTCACCGCTTCTGGGTATCGCAATGCTGTTAGGTGGGCTGCTGAATCTACGTGGCGATCCTTACGAACACCATGGTGAGCAGCGCCACTTTATGCCGCGTAAGCACAATGCCGGCAGTGAAGCGGCGATCCTCTGGCAACCCGGCTGTGCAGTTATTGACGAGCAAGCCTGCGCCACCTACGCCGGTGCGCTGGACCTCGAAAATGATATGCCCAAGCGTAAATCACTGATCGCCCAAGCCCTTTCTGCAGCGGAGCACTCCAGCGATGGCGGCTATAGCCGCTCCATGCTGACGACGCTGCTGCGCTGGAATGCTAGTGTCGAGAGCCGCAATGGTGCGCTGTTTACACCGGAGGAGTTGAGGGACATCCAGACGCAAGTGCAGCAAGTAGAGCAGCAGCTGGCAAATTGGCAGCCCGGCAGCTTCATCGAGTTTCGTCGCCAAGTACGTCTGCGTCATGACGCCCGTTTCTATAACAAGTCGGATATGGAACTACGCCAGCTTTATCACGATGGCATCAACTTGGCGCGCAAGCTCGGTAGCGAACAACGCGAGGCATTGGTGCGCGCGCGCACCCGTTTGCTCAAACAGGCGCAGCGACAACTGGCCAGTGAAGATGTCTTCGGCGATCTTAGCCAACGTCCAGATCTTGCGGAATTGGTCAGCGAGTGGCGTGCAATTGACGCAAATATGCAAGCCGAAAAGCTGGCCAAGATCCCAACCGTTGAGATGTGGGCCTATGCGTAACGCGGCCTCCAGCCCAAGCAGTTAACAACCTTGAAACTGGTCTTCAATGTGGTCAGTGCATAGCAATTCGCGCGCCAGGCCCATCGACTACCAAACAGTCAAGCACGCCGGGGTGTCATTGGTCTCCGGCGGAGCACGACTGAGGGGCGCTGGATGGCAAGCGCATGCTGATAAGCCGACATGTAAGGAGAGCCAGCCGATGGCTCCGGCTTTTTGACCGGCGTTAGCAGCCAAACGGCATCCGGCTCATGGACATCGGTGCGGGCCTGGACAAGCATCGAGCTAAGCGCACCACGCATGGTCGCGTCTAGCGCCCGGGCCACTTAACGCCGCAGCGGGGGCCACGGTCTTTAATAAACGGAGATCAACTGCACGCCACCCTCAGGCGACTCAGCTCCGAAGACGTCCTAGGAATTGGCCCCGCTTGTTGCGGCTTTAGAGTCTCAGCTCTCGTTTCCAAGCCAGCCCCACCCTTTTTCGTGACCGCGTTCACTCACAGGCACACCTGGGTGAACTTCAATGCACAGCCTGAGTCTCGCTTCGCCGTTATCGGTCAGCGGGGCCGTCTGCCCACACGCTTTCAAGGAGGAAATTGCGTGCTAGCCCGCTATTGCGCCCTCGTTTTATTCATCGCATCCCTCGCCCTTGCCGGCTGCTCCGGTAACTACAAATTCAACGATGACGAATATCGCCCTCTGGGCGATCCGCAAGCATCGACACGCAGCAGCTGACTCGCCAAGGAGAAGAAGCCATGGAACTGGTTTTCGATATGGTCAGTGCGCAGCAGTTCGCGCCGGGGCTGATCAGCAGTAAGACCTTCAAGCAGGCCGGCGGCATCATCGGCCGCGCTGAAGATTGTGACTGGGTAATCCCGGACCGTAAGCGGGTATTGTCCAGTCGACACGCCGAAGTAAGCTACCGCGACGGGGCGTTCTTCCTCACCGACACCAGCAGCAACGGCATCCAGCTCAAAGACACCGGCGCCAGCCTGGACAAAGGTCGGGCCCAGCGCATCGAGCATGGCAGCGTCTACTGCCTGGGTGACTTCGAAATTCGCGCGCGACTGATTCAGGACCCCGCTTCTTTCGAAGGCGACATTGGGCGCCCGCAGCCGGCCGGTAGCATCATCCCCGACGATGCCTTTCTTGACCTCGACCCGCTGACTGCGCTCGATCAGCAGGAGCGCGTCTACGCCGAGGTCGACGACCTGACTGCGGTGCTCGCGCCCCCACGCGCCCAAGCTCAGCAGCGCGACTATGCGCAGATCGACGAGGAGAGTCTGCGGGTTCCCGAATTAGTGATGCCCAAGGAGGCCACACCACCCCAGATCGCACCGGAGCCCGAACGTCTAGCACCAGATTTCTGGACGCGCTTCGGTGAAGCGCTCGGCGTCGATCTGGGCAGCCTGGACGAAGAAGCTCGTCAAGCATTGGCCCTCAAGGCTGCATGTCTGCTCAAGCAGAGCGTCGGTGGGCTTCAACAGGCGCTGCGCACCCGGGGCGAGCTGAAAAACGAGATGCGCCTGTCAGTGACCACTGTGCAGAGCGCCGGCAACAACCCGCTCAAGCACAGCATCGACAGCGGGGAAGCCCTGAACCTTCTGCTGCGCGGCGGCAAATCGGGGCAGCTACCCGCGGAACAGGCCATGGGGCGCGCTTACCGTGATCTTCAGGCACATCAAGTGGCCATGCTGGCCGCCAGTCGCGCTGCCATCAAAGGCATGCTGGAGCAATTGTCCCCAGATCAGCTGGCGCTGCGCTTCGAGCGTGACAACAAACCTCTTATTTCCACATCCGGTAACCGCTGGCGTGCCTATAAGCGGCTGCACTCGGCGATGCAGCGTGACGACGATTGGGGCGAACGTTTATTTGCTCGAGACTTCGCCCAGGCTTACGAGGAGCAGGCCCGCCTGATCGCCACGCTCAACACAGACCTTCAAGGATGATGTTCATGTCACGCTTTTTACCCGCCGCAGTGCTGGCGGCGCTTGCCGTTCTGAGCGGCTGCTCTGCCCTCTCGCCCAACTCAGACCTGACCAAGCTGGACCTGTCGCTGCAGGGGAGCGACAGGCTCAACCCCGACCTTAACGGCCGCCCGTCACCCGTCGTGATCCGCCTGTTGGAGCTCAAGCATCCGGTGGCCTTCGAGAACGCCGACTTCTTTTCGCTCTACCAGCGACCCAAGGAAGCCTTGTCCCCGGACATGGTGATTCAGGAAGAGCTGGAACTGCGGCCAGGGGAGCAGCGCGACCTCAAGCTGTTTGTTCAGGACGGTAGCCGCTATGTCGGCGTGATGGCCGCTTATCGCGACCTGCCCGAATCGAGCTGGAGTTTCGTTATCCCGCTGCAACACAAGGCGCAGAACCGCATTGAGCTGATGCTCGACGAGCACGGAATCAAGGCCATCGATCCGCTCGCGAAGGGAGACTGATCGATGAGCATGAACAAAGTCATCTGGCAGGAAGGCATGCTGTTGCGTCCACAGCATTTCCAGCAAAGCGATCGTTACTACGACGCGCAACTCAAGCTGCGGACACAGAAGTTAGGCCATTACGCCTGGGGCTTCTTCGGGCTGGAGATCGACCGTCAGTTCCTCAATATGGGCAAGCTGGTGCTTAGCCAGGCGAGTGGTCTACTTCCTGATGGCAGCCTGTTCGAGATTGGCGCAGAGCGTGAGCCACTGGCTCTGGACGTGCCGCCCAACACTGGCAATACGCCTGTGTACCTGGCGTTACCGCTGGTGACCGGCAATCACATCGAGAGCCGCCGTCCAGAACAGAAGGACGTACTGGCGCGCTACACCGCTTTCGACGAAGAGGTCACTGACTCCAACGCTGGCGACAGCAGCAGCAGCCAGGTCAGCACTGGGCGACCGGACTTTCGGCTGTTGCTGGGTGAGCAGCAGAGCGATCAGGCTTACGTGAAACTCAAGCTTTGCGACATCCTCGACACCACGCCGGATGGGGTCATCAGCCTCGACCCCGAGTACATACCGACCTTTATCGACTTCCAGGCATCCAGCTATCTACTGTCGTGCCTGAAAGAAGTGATCAGCATGCTGGGGCATCGCGGCGACATCCTGGCCGAGCGTATTCGCGCGACCGGCAAAGTAGGCGGCGCTGAAGTTGGTGACTTCATGATGTTGCAGCTGATCAACCGCTACGAACCCGTGCTACGCCATTACATGGGCATCGACCGGATCCATCCCGAACACATCTACCGTGAGCTGCTGGGGTTGCTGGGGGAACTGGCGACGTTCTCCAGCGAGACCAAGCGCCCTCGCCTGGAGGGTCGTTACCTGCACAACGATCAAGGGCTGTCGTTCCGCAAGCTGATGGATGCGATTCGCCAGGTGCTGTCGATGGTGCTTGAGCAGCATGCCATCGAGCTGCTACTGCAGCAGCGCCAGTACGGCATCCAGGTCTCACCACTGCACGATCACAAGCTGCTCGGCAGCGCCTCGTTCGTACTCGCAGCCAGCGCCCAATGTGACTCCGAAGAGTTGCGAACGCGCTTGCCAGCTCACCTCAAGGTCGGTCCGGTGGAGCGTATTCGCCAGTTGGTCAATCTTCACCTGCCGGGGATCAAGGTCAAACCGCTGCCGGTGGCGCCGCGGCAGATCCCATTTCATTCCGGCAAGACCTATTTCGCGCTGGAACTTAGTTCCGAGGAACTGGCGCAGCTGGAGCGTTCCGGCGGCTTCGCCTTCCACGTGTCCGGCGAATTTACCGGCCTTGAGCTGAAATTTTGGGCGATCAGGAACTGACCAACATGATCAGAGAAATGGACTACGCACAGGACGACAAGACCGTCATCCTCAATCGCCACGGCGATGCTCCGGCGCAAAGCCCGCTGACCGACTTCAGCGCGCCACCCAAATTCGAGCAGCTTGAAGAGCGGATGATCTACGCAGCGCGGCTGCGTCCGGCCGAAACCTTCAACATCAGCCTCAACCCATTGGTCGCGGCGGCCTCGTCACTGCTCTCGGAAGTGGTGCGGCTCAAGCACAGCTACGAAGGCGAAGACCTGCTCGTGCTGAACCAGCGCCTGTCCGGCGAACTCAAGCTGTTCGAACACCGGGCCCTGCACGATGGTGCGGAAAGCAGCCAGGTGATGGCCGCCCGTTATGTGTTATGCACGGCAATCGACGAGGCTGTGGTGACCACACCTTGGGGCAACGAAAGTGAATGGTCGCAGATGAGTCTGCTGTCCTCCTTCCACAACGAGACTTTTGGCGGCGAGAAGTTCTTCCAGCTACTCGAGCGCCTCTCGCGCAACCCGGTCAAGCACTTGCCGATGTTGGAGCTGATGTATCTCTGCCTGTCGCTGGGCTTCGAGGGCAAGTACCGGGTCATGCCGCGCGGCATGCTCGAACTCGAAGCGGTGCGAGACAGCCTCTACCGGCAGATTCGTCAACTGCGCGGCGACGTACCGCGCGAGGTCTCGCCGCACTGGCAGGGTCTGAAGGATACCCGCCGGCGCCTGGTACGCATCGTGCCGTGGTGGATGGTCGCGCTTTGCACCCTGATCTGCCTGGGGATGCTTTACGCCGGTTTCGCCTGGGTGCTGGGCGAGCAGCGCGAAACGGTCCTGCAACCATACCAATCCATCGATCCAACCATTCAGATCGAGCCCAAGCCGTAACAAGGACGTAACGCCATGAAGGTTTTTTTCGGCAAGCTTGCCGCGTTTTTCCGCAAGACCTGGGTATGGAGCCTGTGCGTCTTGCTGGCCCTGGACCTGTTGGTGTGGTTCGTCGGACCGCTACTGGCGGTGGATGACTACAAATTCTGGGAACCCTCGACCAGCCGCCTGCTGACCATTGCCGGCCTGTGCTTGGTCTGGGGGCTATTCATCGTATTCGCTAGCTGGCGTAGCACCCGCCGCAAAAAGGCCGAAGCCAGCGACGAAGAAATGCAGGAGCGACTTCGGCGTGAAGGCTTGGTCAGTGAGGAACAAGGCATCCTGAGCCAGCGCTACCGCGACGCCGTGCGCACGCTCAAGAGTTCGAGCCTGTACCGCGGGCGCAGTGAGAAATGGCGCAACGACCTGCCCTGGTACCTGTTGCTCGGCCCTCAGGGCAGTGGCAAAACCTCACTGCTGGACTTTTCCGGCCTCGACTTCCCGCTCAACCGCGGTGAAAACCAGCGTCTGACCAAGGATGTATCAGGCACCCGCTACGCTGACTGGTACTTCGCCGACCACGCCGTGCTGATCGATACCGCCGGCCGATACCTGACCCAACCGGACTCGGGAGTCGATGGCAAAGCTTGGGATACATTGCTTGGCCTGCTGCGCCGCCGCCGTGCACGGCCACTCAATGGCGTGCTGATCAACATCCCGGTCGAGCAGTTGCTGTACTCGAGCGAATTGGAGCTCGAGACACTGGCGCGCCAGAGCCGTCAGCGTTTACATGAAATTCACCAACGCCTCGGCGCCGACGTACCGGTTTATCTGGTGCTGAGTAAAGCGGACAAGGTGCTTGGCTTCGACGAGTTCTTCGATCAACTCTCGCGCGAAGAAAGCGATCAGGTCCTCGGCGCGAGCTTTCGCAAGGAGCAGGACGGCACCGACGTCAATGCAGTCCGGGGCGAGTTCGAGGAACTGCTGCGCCGACTCAACAGCCAGGTCATCCTGCGCATGCACCAGGAGCGCGACACCCAGCGCCGAGGTCGCATCCTCGATTTTCCACATCAGCTTGGCCAGATTGGCGAACGTCTGTGCCTGTTCGTCGAGCTGGCCTTCTCCGGCAACCGCTACCAGCGTGCCAGCCAACTGCGCGGGTTCTACCTGACCAGCGCACCGCAGCTGCAAGGTGAACTCGACCCGCTCACCAGCGGCATCGGACGCAACCTCGGTATGTCGAGCAGTACATTGCCGACGTTCCGTAGCGGTCGGGCGCGCTTCATTAATCATCTGCTAAGCCGCGTGATTTTCCCCGAGGCGGACCTGGCCGGCCTGGATCAGAAGGAAGTACGCCGCATCGACTGGGGTCAGCGCGCCCTGTATGCCGCGAGCTTCGCCTGCCTGGCACTGTTTGGTGCGCTCTGGGCAAACGGTTTCTCCGACAATCACGAACGACTCGAGCAGCTGCGCAACCTCGCTGACCAGCTGGGTCGCGAGCTCCAGGAAATCGCTCCCCAAGACGATGCATTGCGTACGCTCAAGGCGCTGGATACCAGCTATGCGGCCGCCCAGGTATTCCCAGATAAGGCTCAGGTGTCCTACCTGCAGCGCGGCGGGCTCTACCAGGGCGCGCTGGTCGATCCCACCGTCTATCAGGCCTACCGCCGCGAGCTGCAAACCCTGCTATTGCCTCGTGTTGCGCGTCAGCTCGAAGCCCAAATCCGCGCCAATCTCACTGATCGAGAGCGCCTGCTTGGCAGCTTGCGCGCCTACCTGATGCTCAACTTGGAAGAACGCCGCGACGACGACTTCCTCAAGGACTGGGTCGCCGCCGACTGGTCGCTGCGCTATGCCGGAAACGCCGTCGCGCAGAACGGTCTCAACACCCATTTCGAGCGGCTACTCAATGACGGATTCGCTCCTTATGCGCTTAACGACCAGCTCGTTACCGAGGCACGTCAGGTGCTGCGCAGCGAGTCGCTAGCCAACGTCGTCTATCGCATGTTGCGCGACCAGGCTCGCAGCTTGCCTGACTACCGGTTCAGTCAGCGTCTCGGCCCGCAGGGCGCATTGTTCAGCGGAAGCGACTACACAATTCCTGGCTTTTATACCCAGCATGGTTATCAGAAGTTTTATCTCGCCCAAGGCAGCGAGTTGGTACGCGAGATCCTCCGCGACAACTGGGTGCTCGGCGAAGGCGACAACTTGAGTCTGAAAGATGTTGGACGGCTAATGATTGAGATGGAGCAGCTCTATTTCCGTGACTACGCCAACTATTGGAGCGAAGCGGTAGCTCAGCTGGCGCTAGAGCCTATCGCAGGTGCTGGCCAGGGCGCGGCACTTCTCAGCGGCTTGAGCGCAGCCAATTCGCCGCTGCTGCAATTGCTGGTCGAGGTGCGCGATAACACCCGATTCGCCGGCGTAGCCGATGCCGCCGGCGATGCCACGGAGGCGGCCGATGCCCTCAAGGAAGCCAACGGCAAGCTCGGCAAGGCGGCCAAGCTGGCTTCGGCCGCTGCAGAGCAAACACAGGCAGCGTTAGCAAAGAACCTGCCTGATACGGCACGCAAAACACTCGAGCGCCGCTTCGAACCGCTGCATCGTTTGCTCGATGAAAACGCAGGCGCCAGCGCCGAGCTGGTCCCAACCCTGCAGGCCCTCGACGCACTTCAAATACAACTGGCTAGCCTGACCCACGCCAGCGCGCCTGATCAGGCGGCGTTCGAACTCGCCAAGGTGCGCATGGGCGGGCAACGTGATGCGATCAACCAGTTGCGGACGAGCGCAGCGCGCTTGCCACAACCGATCGGTAACTGGCTCGGCCTCCTCGCGGAAGACAGCTGGACGCTCGTTCTAAACGATGCCTATCACTACCTCAACCAGCGCTACCAGAGCGAGCTCTACGCGGTCTACAAAGGTTCGCTGCGCCAGCGCTATCCGTTCAGCGCCCACAGCGAGAGTGATGTGGCCATCGCTGACTTCAGGGAGTTCTTCAAGGCACAAGGCGTTGCTGACGGGTTCTTTGATCGCTACCTGAAAGCGTTCGTCAGCGGAAGCGCTGGCCATTATCAGCTTCGTCGAGTCGACGGCCGTGGCTTGCCCCTGTCACGCGAATTCCTATCGCAAATGAGCAACGCGCAAACCATCCGCCGCAGTTTCTTTGCCGAAAACCCGAACGAGCCGCAGATTCGTTTCAAACTCGAGCCTTACTCGTTGGATTCGAGCCTGGGTCGCGCCGACTTCCGCTTCGGCAATCAACAGATGGAATACCGCCACGGCCCGATCATGCAGACCGCCTTCAGCTGGCCAGCCGATGCAGATGACGGCCGTACCAGCCTGGTAGTCGAAGAGTTGGGCGGGCGCCGCGTCGGCATCGAGAAGAACTCCGGCCCCTGGTCGCTGTTCCGTCTGCTGGACCTGATGCAGGTCGACTACCACAGCGGTCGCGACGTGCTGATGCTCAAGGCCAATCTGGGAGGCCGCAACGCTAATTACCTGTTGCATAGTCAGCGCTCGCCGAACCCGTTCGACATCGCCCGGCTGCGTGACTTCAAGCTTCCGGCAACGCTCTGATGTCAGCCACCGCAAGCCTGGCTTACAGCTGGCGCAGCGCCGCGCGGACCGATACGGGTAAAGTTCGCGCGCGCAATGAAGACGCTTTTCTCGACCTACCCGAGAAGGGCCTATGGGTGGTGGCCGATGGGATGGGCGGCCACCACAACGGCGCGCTGGCCAGCCGTCTGATCGTCGAGCAACTCGCCGTGTTGCCTGAGGGCAATATGTCCGAGCGCCTGGTCAGCTTGCGCCGCTGCCTGCATGACCTTAACCGCAGGCTGGGACAGGAACTGACCGTCACGGCTGATCGCCCCGACCCCATAATCGGCAGCACCGTGGTTGCGCTGCTGATGGAGGCCGATCGCGCCGCCTGCGTCTGGGCTGGCGACAGCCGCTGCTACCTCTGGCGCCGCGGGCGGCTCTATCAGCTCTCGCGCGACCATTCGCTGCTGCAACAGCTGATCGACGAACAGAACCTGAACCCTGCCGAGGCTGCGCGTCATCCTGCCGCGCATGCCCTGACGCGCGCCATCGGCGCCAGCGAACAACTGACGCTGGATATCCTCGAGTTCGACGTATATCCAGGCGACACCTTGCTGTTGTGCAGCGACGGGCTCTACCAGAGCCTGTCGCCGGACAGTCTGGGAGCAGCGCTCAACGCGTCGTCAACGAGCCTGGCCCTGCAGCGGCTGTTTAACGAGGCCATGGACGGCCCGTGTCGAGACAACCTGAGCGCTGTGGTGATCCGCCTATGAACGAGCCCCTGCGTGCAGAGCCGGCATCAGACCGCACCTACTTCGCTTTCGCTGCCTCGGCCACCACGCCAGCGAGCCTCGCCACATCGGCCGCAGCCTCCGCCGCTAGCGACTTGCCCGAAGTCTTGGCAGGACGCTACCTGATCGAACGGCTGCTCGGCGTCGGCGGCATGGGCGCCGTTTACCGCGCACGGGACCTCCTGCGTGAGCAGTTTGGCGACCCGGAACCCTACATCGCCGTCAAAACCCTGAGCGACGAGTTCACCGAGTACCCCGACGCACACGCGCTGCTTTATACCGAGTTCGCGCTGACCGCACGTCTAAGCCATCGCCACGTCGTGCGGTTGTTCGGTTTTGACGTGGACGCCCTCAGCCAGCGCGCCTTCATTACGCTCGAACTGCTCAAGGGACCGACGCTCGACCAGTTGCTCAGCGAACGTCCCGAAGGCCTCACCTGGGACGAGTTACGCGAAATCGCCGTGCCGCTGATCGAAGCCTTGGCTTACTCCCACAGCCGCGGTGTCATTCACGGTGACATCAAACCAAGCAACGTAATACTGGCGGAGGATGGTCTGCGCTTGTTCGACTACGGGCTTGGCCAGCCGCTCGAAGGCGTGCTCAAGAACCTGCCTCGCCTGTCCCGCAACCGATTCAAGGCCTGGACCACGCGCTATGCAGCCCCTGAGCTTCTGGACGGCGGGGAGCCATCAGAAGCCAGCGATATGTACGCACTCAGTTGCCTGCTTTATGAAATGGCCAGCGGCAGCCACCCGTTCCGGCGGCTAAGTGCAAAGCAGGCAAAAGCGCTGGCCCTCGACAAGGAATTACGACGCCCACCGCACTTGGCTCATGGTTGGCTCACATTGCAGGCAGCGCTGGCGTTTGATGCTGATCAGCGCACAGCGAGCTTGACCCAACTGCTGGATATATTCCGTCGTCCCGCACCAAGCAGACTGCAGCGCTGGTTCGGGCGCGCCCATGGATGACAAGGAAACAAGGAAGCGCCATGTTCAACGCGGCCAATGAAACCCATTTCAGCCTCACCATCGAAGGCATCGATCACGACCTGCAGGTACTCGCCTTCAACGGTCGCGAGGCCATCAGCCAGCCCTACCGCTTCGACTTGGAGCTTGTCAGCGAGCACGCCGATCTGAATCTGCAAAGCCTGCTGCACCAGCCAGCCTTCCTAGCACTCTCGCCGGCAGGCAACGGTATCAATGGGGTGATCTATCGCGTCGCCCAGGGCCAGTCCGGCAAACGCTTGACCCGCTACCAGGTGACCATCGTTCCGCAACTGGCCTACCTCGCGCACCGCACCGATCAGCGCATCTTTCAACACCTGACCGTCCCGCAAATCATCGCTCAGGTGCTCGAGGGTCACGGCATACAAGCGGACGCCTATCGATTTCAGCTCGGCCCGGCGATCTATCCCGAGCGTGACTACTGCACTCAGTACGACGAAACCGACCTGCATTTCGTCCAGCGGCTGTGTGAAGAAGAAGGCATCCACTATCACTTCGAGCACTGCGCACAGGGCCATGTGCTGGTGTTCGGTGATGACCAGACGAGCTTCCCGAAACTCGGCCAGCCCACTGCGTACCTGCAGGACAGCGGGCTGGTCGCCGACGAGCCGGTGATCAAACGCTTCTCGGTGCGCCTGGAGACCCGCACCAACCGCGTCATCCGGCGCGATTACGACTTCGAACAGCCGCGCCTGGTGATGGAGGCCGCGCAGAAGGGCCAGCCGGCAGACGGGCAAAAATTGCCGGAGCCAGACCTAGAAGATTATGACTACCCGGGCCGCTTCACTGATCGCACACGCGGCAAGCACCTATCCCAGCGGTCCCTGGAACGCCACCGCGCCGACTACCGCCTGGCTGAAGGCCGAAGCGACCAGCCACGGCTGGTCAGCGGGCACCTACTGGAAATCTCAGATCACCCGCGCCGTGAATGGAATGACCTCTGGCTGCTCACCGAGGTGCTTCACGAAGGCAAACAGCCTCAGGTGCTGGAGGAGTCGGTTACGCAATCAGGCGAAAGCACAGATTTTACCCAAGGCTACCGCAACCGCTTCACCGCGACGCCCTGGGATATCCCTCACCGCCCTCCCCTGAACCACCCCAAGCCTAAGGTGCTCGGTAGCCAGAGCGCTGTGGTCACAGGCCCGGCCGGCGAAGAGATCCATTGCGATGAATACGGCCGCGTGAAGGTCCAGTTCTTCTGGGATCGCCACGGCCAAGCTGATGACAAGACAAGCTGCTGGCTACGCGTTAGTTCAAGCTGGGCAGGCGACCGTTACGGCGGCATAGCCATCCCACGCGTTGGGATGGAGGTGCTGATCACCTATTTGGAAGGCGACCCAGATCAGCCGCTTGTTACCGGTTGCCTGTACCACAAGGAGCATCAGGTCCCTTACGATCTGCCAGCCAACAGGACCCGCAGCGTCTTCAAGACGCTTAGCTCGCCCGGTGGTGACGGCTATAACGAGTTGCGCATCGAAGACCGCAAGGGCGCCGAGCAAATCTATATCCATGCCCAGCGCGACTGGGACGTGAACATCGAGCACGACCAGAAGATCCGCGTCGGCCACGAACGCCACGACACCGTCGAGAAGAACAGCTACAGCGAGTTCCGCGCCGAAGAACACCTGACCGTCGTCGGCCACCGCAAGGTCGAAGTCAAACCCGAAGATCACCTCACCGTCGGCCAGGCCCAGCACATCAAGCTCGGCACCGCCCAACTGACCAAAGCCGGCCGCGAGATTCACCTAAAAGCCGGCCAGAAGATGGTCATCGAAGCCGGCATCGAACTGACCCTGAAAGCAGGCGGCAGCTTTATCAAGCTCGACCCCGGCGGCATCACCGTCAGCGGCCCGATGATCAAGATCAACGCCGGTGGTGCGCCAGGTAAGGGATCAGGGATAAAGATCAAGCCGCCGGTGCCGCCGGGAATGGCAGATAGGGATAAGGCGGGGAGCCTGTTGGAACAGGCACCACCGGGCGAGGGAGCAAAGGTAACCAGCAAACGCAAGCGCTCTCTCAGTTTCTCAGGCTAGAAAAGGACAGGGGCGGCCGTCAGGCCAGCTCGAACAGTAAGGAAGCATCGATGGCCGAACACAAGCCGATCAACTGGGCATACCCGTTTCCCAGCAAGGAACCGAACAGCAATCCACTGCAGCTGATGATCCATATGGCCAACGCCAAGGGTGGCTACTACCCCACTGGGGAGAATGGCCTATGGCACGGCGGCGTACATTTCGACGAGGGCACGGCGGCGTTTTTCGATCAGTCGAGCGTGCGCTGTATAGCCGATGGCGAAGTGATTGCCTACCGCATCGACGAGCGCTACCCGGTCAGCGAATTCACTGACGAGATCCCGCGCGTGAAACGAGCGCCCTTTTCCACGGGATTCGTGCTGGTCAAGCACAGCCTCCAGCCACCGCCACTGAAGAACGCCGACGGCAGCATTACCGACGGACAAACTCCTCCAAGCCTGACCCTCTACAGCCTGTACATGCACCTGCTGGACTGGGCAGGCTACCAAGCGCAACCGGACCTGCCGCGCCCCGCCTTCTGGGAGACCAAGCGCTATACCGTGAATACGCAGAAGGACGGTCTGAGCGTCCGCGCAGGCCCGAGCAAGAACAGCACCAAGCTGTCAGAGCTGTGCAAGGGTGCCGAAATCACCATTGGCGAAACGGAAGGCGAATTCAGCAAGCTGATCAGCATCATCAGCGGGACGGCACAGCCCGCGCTGGCTGCTGAGGATGAAGGGCAACTGCCCGGCTATGTATCCACCAGTTTGCTCAAACCGCACAGCGAACCAACGGAATACGACAAGGTTGTCGTCCTCGAGAGCGGGCTGCCGATCAAGGCCGGTGATCTGATCGGCCATCCAGGCCTGTACCAGAACCACGACAGCGCCGCCCAGCACAGGGTCCATGTCGAACTGTTCAGCTGCGATGATGTACCTGCGTTCATCGCCCGAAGCCGCGCCTGGGCCAGCCGCTTGCCAGACGACCAGCAAACCCTGCTCAAGGTCTACAAAGGCGCCAGCAAACTGATCGCTCATCGAGAGGACATAGGTGCTGAGAATCCACCCAAACTCAGCGATGAAGGCTCGCAAGTCGGTGTCGACCTGATAATTCCGCAAACGCTGCTGGATGGATTGCCGGCTTCGCACAAGATTAAGGTCACCATCCCTGCCGAAGGCAGTACGCCAGCAAGCACAACCATATGGTGGCGACTGAACGGCCTGTTCGCCGACGAAAACGGCAACCCCATCGATGGCTGGCTCGCCGAACAGGAACTGATCACTACCCGCCATAGCCCTTGGGAATGGGAAGGCTTTCAGTGCGTCGAAGAAACCGGGACTGCTGTCGAGAAGCTTGCTTATAGTCTCAACGCCCGCCGCCTGCTGAGCACGGAAGAACAGCAAAACTACCGCGCCCAGATCAACAAGGCAGACGGTGCTCCCACCCTGACGTTGGCCCGGTTGCATGACATCGTCGACACAGACAAGGACAGCACACTGAGCAGCCGGGAAATCCGCGCTGCCCTAGCCAAACCTTGGCAGGCGCAACTGCTCGGACAGTTGATCACCGGACATGAAAGCGAATGGTTCTGGGAAAAAAGTAAATGGGATGAGCTGGATCCGTTACTGGAGGAAGAGCCTGGAACGCCCAATCCGATTTGGCAAAAGGAAAAGCAGCGAATCGAGAGGCTGAGCTGGTGGAGCGATCTAGCCGAAAAACACGGGATCGGTGGGAACGGGAAGGCATGGCACATCAACGCTCTTGGGCTTTCCAGCTGCCTTTCTTCACCCAAAGCGGAGGAGATAACCGTTCCCTTCCTAGAGAAGATGTTAAGCAAGCCCGGGGCCTGGTTTACTGGGCGTGGTGGGTCCCAACGCTTTATCACGATGTTCCGAGAACGTTACCCTGCCATCTACGATTTCGATAAAAAAGAGTTCGTGAATCTTTTGAATGCCGCCCTGATAAGGCACGGCATCATTACGGGTTACCAAAAAGCCCACTTCTTGGCACAGTGCTTCCATGAGTCGGCCCACTTTGAAACAACAATTGAGTTTGCGTCAGGAGAAGGATACAACCCGGGGAGACACCGGGATGCAGAAGCCAACGGGAATACTACATTCGGAGATGGACCTAAATATAAAGGAAAAGGGCTACTCCAGCTGACGTGGAAAAAGAACTACGCCACCTACTCCAAGTATAGCGGAATAGACTTTACGTCAGTACCCGACCTAATCGCTGCTGACATGTACAACGCTATAGACGTATCGTGCTGGTTCTGGAGAAACAACGGTGGCGTATACAAAAAGCACAATGCGAAAGGCGACATTAACATATTAATTGAGCGCGAAAAGGACAACGTCGAACTTGTCACCTTAGCCGTTAACGGTGGCGACAACGGACTAGATGAGCGCAAGGCAATATTTGAGGCGATTAAAAAAGAATGGAGACTTGAATAATGAAGCTAGTTTTACATCCTAGACGCTTCTGGAAAATGATCTTTTGCTTTGGCGTTGTACAAACGCTCTTCACTATGTCAACAATCAACTACTTGGCGGCAAACGAAGCTGGAATAAACAAGTTATCTAAAGACGGGCTGACGCTCGTTCTGACTGGCTCACCCTCATCGCCGGTAAAAGTATGCAAACAGGAAGAATGCGAACGCATTGGCTTTCCGAAGGGCATGCATGAGTCGATAGCAAATGGTTACTCGGATGCCTCACTGGAAGACCTGACAGGAGATGGAATTCCAGAATTAATCTTGACCCATGCCGAAGAAGGCAGCATTAACACTTGCTCAGCAATATACCGATACGACTCAATTCGAAGCTCTTTTGCTAAATTTAAAAGTATTTCAAAGCCGATCTGCAATTATACTCTGGAAGACAGCTACATAATCAGCCGCTATAGAAGCGGAGCGAAATGGCACGAAGATATCTATGCAATAGAAAGCGGCGACCCAGTTCTTAAGGTCACGGACAGCTGCCTCGGATGTGATTATATAGAGAGAACGGTTCACTTACTGGAAGATAAAGTGGAGCACCTACTCGTCACAAACGACTCAAACCATAACCAGCGCGTGCCATTATCAACAGTCGTCACATCCCATAAAGCGATACTGTACAAAGCGCCAAGCTTCGATCAAGCGACAACGATGTATTTAGTAACCGGTGACAAAGTAATCTTAACGGACTTCACCGAGACTGAAAGCAATTCTTTTTGGTATAAGATCAAATACTACTCCGCAACAGACAAGGTAATTCAAGCCTGGATTAGCTGCGACGACTTAGATATCTGCAAATAATAGGTGAACGCGGCAAGACGCATACCAAGCTTGCCCCATATCGGTAGCTCTAAGGTTAGTCAGACCTCCGACTGTATCGGGTCAAGATGCGAAGCCGGACGCCAGCCGTATCGACTCGGTCAATACTCTTTCGCCAGATAGAAAAAAGCCCCCGCCGGCGGGGGCTTTCAGTAACCAAAAGCTATATCAGTTCTTGGCTTTCTTCGCAGCGCGGTTGCGCTCGCCTTCGTCGAGGATCTTCTTGCGAAGACGGATCGACTTCGGCGTGACTTCGCACAGCTCGTCGTCCTGGATGAATTCCAGCGCCTGCTCCAGGGTGAACTTCACCGGCGGAACCAGGGCGATGGTTTCGTCCTTGCCCGATGCGCGCATGTTGTCGAGCTTCTTGCCCTTGGTGGGGTTGACGCCCATGTCGTTGTCACGGCTGTTCAGGCCGACGATCTGACCGTTGTAGATTTCCTGGCCGTGCTCGACGAACAGCTTGCCGCGCGCCTGCAGGGTTTCCAGGGAATAGGTCAGTGCCTTGCCGGTTTCGACCGATACCAGCACGCCGTTCTGACGACCGGACATGTGGCCGGACTTCATCACGTCGTAGCGGTCGAAGATCGAGGTCAGGATGCCCGCACCGTTGGTGATGGTCAGGAAGTGGTTACGGAAACCGATCAGGCCACGGGCCGGGATGTTGTATTCAAGGCGCACACGGCCCTTGCCATCCGGGACCATGTTGCTCAGGTCGCCCTTACGCAAGCCCATCTCTTCCATGACCTTGCCCTGAGCTTCTTCCGGGATGTCGATGGTGACGTTCTCGAACGGCTCGTGCTTGGCACCGTCAACGTCACGAATGATCACTTCCGGACGGCCTACGGCCATTTCGAAGCCTTCGCGGCGCATGTTCTCGATCAGTACCGACAGGTGCAGCTCACCACGGCCGGATACCTTGAACTTGTCGGCCGAGTCGCCTTCTTCAACGCGCAGGGCCACGTTGTACAGCAGCTCCTTGTCGAGACGGTCCTTGATGTTACGGCTGGTGACGAACTTGCCTTCCTTGCCGCAGAACGGTGAATCGTTGACCTGGAAGGTCATGGAAACGGTCGGCTCGTCAACGGTCAGCGGCTTCATCGCTTCGACGTTGTTCTGGTCGCACAGGGTGTCGGAGATGAACAGCTCATCCATACCGCTGATGCAGACGATGTCGCCGGCAGTGGCTTCTTCGACGTCGACACGGTGCAGACCGTGGTGACCCATCAGCTTGAGGATACGGCCGTTACGCTTCTTGCCATGCATGTCGATGGCAGTGACCGGGGTGTTCGGCTTGACGCGACCACGGGCGATACGGCCTACGCCGATGATGCCGAGGAAGCTGTTGTAGTCCAGCGCTGAGATCTGCATCTGGAACGGGCCGTCGATGTCGACATTCGGGGCCGGTACGTGATCGACGATGGCCTGGTACAGCGGGGTCATGTCTTCGGCCATGTCGGTGTGATCCAGACCGGCAATGCCGTTCAGGGCCGAGGCGTAGACGACCTGGAAGTCCAGCTGCTCTTCGGTGGCGCCGAGGTTGTCGAACAGGTCGAAGATCTGGTCCAGCACCCAATCAGGACGCGCGCCCGGACGGTCGACCTTGTTGATCACCACGATCGGACGCAGGCCGGCTTCGAAGGCCTTCTTGGTCACGAAGCGGGTTTGCGGCATAGGGCCGTCTTGAGCGTCAACCAGCAGCAGCACGGAGTCGACCATCGACATTACGCGCTCTACTTCGCCGCCGAAGTCGGCGTGGCCGGGGGTGTCGACGATGTTGATGCGATAGTCGTTCCAACGGATCGCAGTGTTCTTGGCGAGAATGGTGATACCACGCTCTTTTTCCTGGTCGTTCGAATCCATCACGCGCTCGTCGTTGAGCTCGCCGCGTTCCAGAGTGCCGGACTGACGCAGGAGCTTGTCGACCAGGGTAGTTTTGCCATGGTCAACGTGAGCGATGATGGCGATGTTGCGAAGATTGTCGATCACAGTAGTGGTCTCGTAGTTGGGTTGGGCTACTCGGCAAATGCTTCAAGCTGCCCAACGCGAAAAAATTGGATGAAGGGAAGAAATCGTTAGCGACGTGTTGCGGCGATTCAGCCGCAAAGCGGGTCGGGAGGGCGGTGGCGGATACTGCCGCCCAGCAGGCCGGGCTGTTTAGCTCGGACGATAAACGCGCACATTGACATGCCCCTCGCTCAGCAAATGATGAGCATGCAGGCGGCTCATGACACCTTTATCGCAATACAGCAGGTACTGGCGATTGTCGTCCAGTTCCTTGAATCGGTTGTTCAGTGCATAAAACGGCAATGTTTGCACTTCGATGCCCTGCAGTTGCAGAGGTTCGTCCTCGGCAAGGTCGGGATGGCGAATGTCGATGACAACCTGCCCGGCACTCGCCTCGATAACTTCTTCAACTTGCAAATCCTGGCCCAGCTCGTCGATCACCCGATCGATGGCCACTTGCCGGGCATTCGCCAGAGCGCGCTCGAGAATCGCCATGTCGAACTGTTTCTCTTCGTGCTCGACGCGATAGCGTTTGGCTTTGGTCGTCGGGTTCACCGAAATTACGCCACAGTACTCGGGCATGTTCTTGGCAAACTCCGCCGTACCGATCTCTAAAGCGGTGTCGATGATGTCCTGTTTGTGGCTGGCGATCAGCGGGCGCAGCACCAGCATATCGGTAGCTGAGTCGATAACCGACAAATTCGGCAGCGTCTGGCTCGAAACCTGAGAGATCGCTTCACCGGTTACCAGCGCGTCGATATGCAAACGTTCGGCGATCTGAGTCGAGACGCGCAGCATCATGCGTTTCAACACTACGCCCATGTGGCTGTTATCGACCTTCTCCAGGATCTCACCGACCACTTCCTCGAACGGCACGCTGATAAACAGTACGCGATGGGAGCTGCCGTACTTCTTCCATAAATAGTGGGCCACTTCCATCACGCCCAGCTCATGGGCGCGGCCACCCAGATTGAAGAAGCAGAAATGGGTCATCAACCCGCGGCGCATCATCTGATACGCCGCCACTGTGGAATCGAAACCGCCGGACATCAGTACCAGCGTTTGCTCAAGCGCGCCCAGCGGGTAGCCGCCAATACCGTCGTGCTGTGCATGCACGACAAACAGGCGCTGGTCGCGGATTTCCATCCGCACTTCGATTTCCGGTGCTTTGAGCGAGATGCCAGCGGCGCCGCACTGTTGGCGAAGCTCGCTGCCAACATATCGCTCTACATCCATCGAGCTGAATGGGTGCTTGCCTGCCCGCTTGCATCGCACGGCGAAGATCCTGCCCGGCAGACGGTCGGCGCAATGCGCTTTGCACTTGGCGAGGATGTCATCCAGATCGCCTAGCGGGTACTCGTGCACTTCCAAGCAATGGGCGATGCCCGGCGTGCAGCGCAGGCGCTCGATCATCTGGTGCAAGGTTTTCGAATCACTGAGCGCGGTTTCCACCTCAACGTTGTCCCACACCCCCTCCACCCGCAGTTCGGGATCGAGGTCGCGCAGCACGGTACGGATGTTCTTCGCCAATTGGCGAATGAAGCCCTTGCGTACCGGTGGGCTCTTAATGGTGATTTCGGGGAAAACCTTGACGATCAGCTTCATGGAAACAGCGCAGCGCCAGCATGGCGTGAAAAGAGGGGGGCGGAGTATATCGGAATTTGGTCAAGCTTTAGACAGTTTTATCGGAAAGCCCAACCTTGCACCCTTATGGAACAAGCTCATCATTTTTGCACCAACTTAGAGCGATCCTAAGCGGGCACAGCTGCACTAAACGACAGCGAGTGCGGCAAGACGGCTTAATAAGGGTGTTCGGATCCATCTCGGAGCACTGGCATGCAATTTGCTCCCTTGTGAGGCAGGTCGCCTTGACGGAGTATCGCCCGCTCGGCTTCACCCCCTAGATTCCGGAAGCATATCTGTCAACGCTTCCACCACTTGGAGAGCACCATGTCGAAGTCGCTTCAACTGATCAAAGATTACGATGTGAAGTGGATTGATCTGCGCTTCACCGACACCAAGGGCAAGCAGCACCACGTGACCGTTCCGGCGCGCGATGCTCACGACGAAGATTTCTTCGAGCACGGCAAAATGTTCGACGGCTCGTCCATCCATGGCTGGAAGGGCATCGAAGCCTCCGACATGATCCTGATGCCGGTCGATGAAACTGCCGTTCTGGATCCGTTCACCGAAGAGCCAACCCTGATTCTGGTCTGCGACATCGTCGAGCCAAGCACCATGCAGGGCTATGACCGCGACCCGCGCTCCATTGCCAAGCGCGCCGAGGAATTCCTCAAGTCCACTGGCATCGGCGACACTGTATTCGTTGGCCCGGAGCCTGAGTTCTTCATCTTCGACCAGGTGAAGTTCAAGTCCGACATCTCCGGCTCGATGTTCAAGATCTACTCCGAGCAAGGCTCCTGGATGACTGACCAGGACGTCGAAGGCGGCAACAAGGGCCATCGTCCGGCCGTGAAGGGTGGCTACTTCCCAGTTCCGCCGTGCGACCACGACCACGAAATCCGTACTGCCATGTGCAACGCCATGGAAGAGATGGGCCTGGTCGTCGAAGTGCATCACCACGAAGTGGCGACTGCCGGTCAGAACGAAATCGGCGTCAAGTTCAACACGCTGGTAAACAAGGCTGACGAAGTTCAGACCCTGAAGTACTGCGTGCACAACGTGGCCGATGTCTACGGCAAGACCGCGACCTTTATGCCGAAGCCGCTGTATGGCGACAACGGTTCGGGCATGCACGTACACATGTCGATCTCCAAAGACGGCAAGAACACCTTCGCTGGCGAAGGCTATGCCGGCCTGTCCGAGACCGCTCTGTACTTCATCGGCGGCATCATCAAGCACGGCAAGGCGCTGAACGGCTTCACCAACCCGGCCACTAACTCCTACAAGCGCCTGGTTCCGGGCTTCGAAGCACCGGTCATGCTGGCCTACTCGGCTCGTAACCGTTCCGCCTCGATCCGTATCCCGTACGTTTCCAGCCCGAAAGCTCGCCGTATCGAAGCGCGCTTCCCGGATCCGGCTGCCAACCCCTACCTGTGCTTCGCCGCACTGCTGATGGCTGGCCTGGACGGCATCCAAAACAAAATCCACCCCGGCGATGCTGCTGACAAGAACCTGTACGATCTGCCGCCAGAAGAAGGCAAGCTGATCCCGCAGGTCTGCGGAAGCCTGAAGGAAGCCCTGGAAGAACTCGACAAGGGCCGTGCGTTCCTGACCAAGGGCGGCGTGTTCTCCGATGACTTCATCGACGCCTACCTCGAGCTGAAGAGCGAGGAAGAAATCAAGGTCCGTACCTTCGTTCACCCGCTGGAATACGACCTGTACTACAGCGTCTAAGCCAGTCCGCGTGACAGAAAAGGCCTCCTTCGGGAGGCTTTTTCGTTTCTGCGATGTCACTAGCCAGTGACACCGACGTTGCGACAAGCGACCGAAGTGGCGTCGATCTCAAATCCCAAAGGTCGCACTTGCCTCGCCGCCTGCGCGGTGCAAGGCTTCCAGTCATCCCTACCGCGGAGCTTCCCATGCGCATTGCATTGTTCAGCCTGCTACTCGTCCTCATGGCTCCCGCCATGGCGCAGATCTACAAATACACTGACGACAAGGGCAACACCGTCTTCACCAATCAGCCACCCGAAGGCGTCGAGGCAAACGCTGTCGACCTTCCGCCCGCCAACACCGTTGATATCAAGACGCCCACAGCTCCGCCACCGTTGGCCAACGAGCAGAGCAGCGGGGAGCGCCAGCAACCCTATCGGAGCGTCGCGATCGGCGGTATTCCGGACGAGCAGGCGCTGCGCGCAAACAGCGGCACCTTTATCGTCAACGCTCAGCTCGATCCGCCGCTAAAGCAGGGTCACCAACTCCGCTTCCTACTTGACGGTGTTCCCCAGGCAGAACCCAGCAGCGCGACCGCACTGCAGTTGATAAATGTGGATCGCGGCACCCACCTGCTCGAAGTTCAGGTGCTCAGCGGGGGCCAAGTCGTGCAGCAGGCTGAGGAGCAGTTCACCGTTCAGCGCGTCCACACCTCCAGCCCGGCGCGCCGATGAGACGCACCACGCGGCTCGGGCTTTCGGCGCTGCTGCTAGCGTTCGCATTGCCCGCGAGCGCAGCCATTTACAGCTACATCGATGCCGAGGGTAACCGCGTATTCACCGATCGCCCGGGCGGCCACGCCGCCGAGCAGGTCGAGACCAAACCGGCTAACAGCATGGCGGCACAGCCCGTACCGCCGCCGAAGCAAGCGGTTAAGGTTCTAAAGGCGACCACACCAGGCTACACATTGCTCGATATCGTGCAGCCCGATCCCGACGCCACCATTCGCAACAATGCCGGTGAGCTGGCCGTCAGTGTGACCAGTACCCCTACCCTGCATCCGGGCCATCAGTATCGGTTGCTGCTTGATGGTGCGGCTGTGGGCGCGCCCGGTGAAAGCCCGGCATTGATGCTGCAAAACGTCGACCGAGGTAGCCACCAGTTGGTGGTCGAAGTGATCGACAGCCAGGGCGAGCGCCTGCAGGCCAGCGCGCCTCGCGTGTTCCACATGATGCGCACTTCCCTTGCGCAACGCCGCATGGTCAACCCATGCAAGAAAGGCGATTACGGCGTTCGCCCAGAGTGTCCGCTGAAGGATAAACCGAAGGAAAAGAAAGATATTCCATTCGTGCCCTTTCTGTGACCATGCTGCGCACCTGAATGGTGCATAGTTTAAGCCATCTTGTTTAGCGCTCCCCTTCCGGATCGACGCCCTGCTCTGGAGCGCTAGTGCTCGCGGCGCCGCGCCGAAAAGGAGCGCCTTGGTTTGCTTCTTGCATTTCCTGACGTACACCCCGGATGCAGACTGCCATGATCAACGAAGCCCTACAGCGCCTGCTGATCGAGAATCTCACCACCGCTACCCTTTTGCTTAATTCACGGTTGCGCCTGGAATACATGAACCCCGCTGCCGAGATGCTGCTGGCAGTCAGCGGCCAACGTAGCCACGGCCAGTTCATCAGCGAACTGTTCACCGAGTCGTCGGAAGCCCTGGCGGCATTGCGCCTTGCCGTCGAAGAAGCCCATCCGTTTACCAAGCGGGAAGCGACCCTGACATCCGCCAGCGGCCAGACGCTGACCGTCGACTACGCCGTGACGCCGGTACTGACGAAGCAGGAGACGATGCTGCTGCTGGAAGTGCTGCCACGCGACCGGCTGCTGCGCATCACCAAGGAAGAGGCGCAGCTGTCCAAGCAGGAAACCACCAAGATGCTGGTCCGCGGGCTTGCCCATGAAATCAAGAACCCGCTTGGCGGAATACGCGGCGCCGCCCAACTGCTGGCTCGCGAACTGCCCGAAGAACACCTCAAGGATTACACCGAAGTCATCATCGAAGAGGCCGACCGCCTGCGTAACCTGGTCGATCGGATGCTCGGCTCAAACAAGTTGCCATCGTTGGCGATGACCAACATTCACGAGGTGCTCGAACATGTCGCCAGCCTGATCGAAGCCGAATGCCAAGGCAGCCTCATTTTGGTGCGTGATTACGACCCAAGTATTCCCGAGGTCCTGATGGACCACGAGCAGATGATTCAGGCCGTGCTCAACATCATGCGTAACGCCATGCAGGCGCTTGCCGGGCAAACCGAACTGGGGCTGGGCCGCCTGACGCTACGTACTCGCACGCTGCGCCAGTTCACCATTGGTCATATCCGCCATCGGCTGGTCGCCCGGATCGAAATCATCGACAACGGGCCAGGCATTCCCGCCGAACTGCAGAACACGCTTTTCTACCCGATGGTCAGCGGCCGCCCCGACGGCACCGGTCTCGGCCTGGCCATTACCCAGAACATCATCAGCCAGCATCAGGGACTGATCGAATGCGAAAGCCATCCCGGGCACACCTCGTTTTCGATCTTCCTGCCGCTGGAACAAGGAGTACCAACCGCATGAGCCGCAGCGAAACTGTCTGGATTGTCGACGATGACCGCTCCATCCGCTGGGTCCTGGAGAAAGCGCTGCAACAGGAAGGCATGACCACCCAAAGCTTCGAAAGCGCTGATGGTGTACTGGCGAAACTCGCACGGCAGCAGCCGGATGTGATCATTTCCGACATCCGCATGCCGGGTGTGAGCGGTCTCGACATGCTGGCGCAGATCCGCGACCTCTACCCGCGCCTGCCCGTGATCATCATGACCGCGCATTCGGACCTCGACAGCGCGGTAGCCTCCTACCAGGGCGGCGCGTTCGAATACCTGCCCAAGCCTTTCGATGTGGATGAAGCGGTATCGCTGGTCAAGCGCGCCAACCAGCATGCCAAAGAGCAGCAAGGGCTCAAGGCACCCGTCGATCAACGCCACACAACGGAAATCATCGGCGAAGCACCAGCGATGCAGGAAGTGTTTCGCGCCATTGGCCGCCTCTCCCACTCAAACATCACTGTGTTGATCAACGGTGAGTCCGGTACCGGAAAGGAGCTGGTCGCTCATGCCTTGCACCGGCATAGCCCACGTTCGGCCTCCCCATTTATTGCGCTGAATATGGCCGCGATTCCAAAGGATCTGATGGAATCGGAGCTGTTCGGTCACGAGAAAGGGGCCTTCACCGGTGCTGCCAACCAGCGTCGTGGCCGCTTCGAGCAGGCCGATGGCGGCACGCTGTTCCTCGACGAGATCGGTGACATGCCCGCCGACACCCAGACCCGCCTCCTGCGCGTACTGGCTGACGGCGAGTTCTATCGGGTCGGCGGTCATACACCGGTCAAGGTCGACGTACGCATCATTGCCGCTACCCACCAGGACCTGGAAACCTTGGTTCAGGCCGGCAAGTTTCGCGAAGACCTGTTTCATCGGCTGAATGTCATCCGCATCCATATCCCACGCCTGTCCGACCGCCGCGAAGACATTCCGACGCTGGCCTCACATTTCCTTGCCAGTGCCGCTACCGAACTGGCAGTCGAGACCAAGCTGCTCAAGCCCGAAACCGAGGAATACCTGCAAAACCTGCCGTGGCCGGGCAACGTGCGCCAGCTGGAGAACACCTGCCGCTGGATCACGGTGATGGCGTCCGGGCGCGAAGTGCATGTCGACGACCTGCCCCCGGAACTGCTCAATCAGCCGGCCGATGCCATGCCGTCGAACAACTGGGAGCAGGCGCTGCGCCATTGGGCCGACCTGGCACTGGCTCGCGGCCAATCGAATCTGCTCGACGAGGCGGTACCGGCTTTCGAACGCATCATGATCGAGACTGCACTCAAGCACACCGCCGGCCGCCGCCGTGATGCGGCTCTGCTATTGGGCTGGGGACGGAATACGCTGACGCGCAAAATCAAAGAGCTGGGAATGGGCGACAGCGCAGACGAGGATGAGGGCGACGAAGCCTGACCTGAACTGGCGCAGCCAGCGGCTGCGCCTTAGCGCGGCTTGACCTCGACCAGCAAGCGCCACTCGCCATCGATTTTTTCACCCGACCAGGCCGCTACGAGCGGTCGGGTCGCCACAAAATGCAGCAACAACCCCTTCTCGGTCGTCTGCACGCGCCAGCCAGCACTGGTGCTCCCAACCGCTATACGCCCGGCATCGGCGCTGCCCTTGGACTGAAACAGCATGCCCACGGCGCCTTCGACGTCCTGGCTGTAGAGCTCCGGCTCGCGGTTAAACCATAGCTGCAGCCCACTCGCTACAGGCTCGATACGCAACAGCTCGGCCGGGCCAGGCCGAAAGACGTGGCCGAGAAAAGAGCCGAACAACAGCCCGAGCAGCACCAGCGAGCCGAAAAAGCGCCGGCGAAGGCGAGGTAGCGGGTCGTTAGCCGCAGTAGAATGCCGGTCGTTTTCAGAGTCGGTGCCGCGCATGTTTCATGTAATCCTTTTTCAACCGGAGATTCCGCCGAATACCGGCAACATTATCAGGCTCTGCGCCAATGCCGGTTGTAGCCTGCACCTGATCGAACCGCTGGGCTTTGAGCTGGATGACAAACGGTTGCGCCGCGCCGGGCTGGATTATCACGAGTACGCGCCGCTCAAGCGACACGCCGATCTCGATAGTTGCCTAGAGAGCCTCGGCCGCCCTCGCCTGTTCGCCTTTACCACCAAAGGCTCACAACCCTTTCATGAGGTTCGGTTTCAGCGCGGCGATGCCTTCCTGTTCGGCCCGGAAAGCCGCGGTTTGCCGCCGGAGATCCGCGACGCGCTGCCCAACGAGCAGCGCCTGCGCCTGCCGATGCGTCCAGACAGCCGCAGTCTGAACCTCTCCAACACCGTGGCCGTCGCCGTCTACGAGGCCTGGCGACAGCTGGACTTCGCGCTGCAATAGCGCTGCCTCGCTAACAGCGGGCCCGTGCGTGTCGCTTGGCAATCCGTAGCGCTCAGCCCTGCCTGCACGGCGAGTCGCCTGCGTCACGTCGGTAGATTCAAAAGGGGCAAGACGCGATTCCCTCGCATCGGTTGAAATGCGCGGCAGCGTCCCCCATATCAAGCGCATTCGGGCATTCATCGCCCCGCTGCGTGGAGATTTTCCTTTGACCACCATCGTTTCAGTACGCCGCAACGGCAAAGTCGTCATGGGCGGCGACGGCCAGGTTTCCCTCGGTAACACCGTCATGAAAGGCAACGCCAAGAAAGTCCGGCGCCTCTATCACGGCCAAGTCCTGGCGGGCTTCGCTGGCGCCACCGCCGATGCCTTCACCCTATTCGAGCGTTTCGAAGGTCAGCTGGAAAAACATCAGGGTCATTTGGTTCGGGCGGCCGTTGAGTTGGCTAAAGACTGGCGGACCGATCGCTCATTGAGCCGCTTGGAAGCCATGCTAGCGGTAGCCAACAAAGACGCCTCGCTGATCATCACCGGCAATGGCGACGTGGTGCAGCCGGAGAACGATCTGATCGCCATGGGCTCCGGTGGCGGATTCGCCCAGGCCGCCGCCATGGCACTGATGCAGAAAGGTGACCAGAGCATGTCGGCCCAGGACATCACCGAAACCGCGTTGAACATTGCCGGCACCATCTGTGTCTTCACCAACCAGAATCTCACCATCGAGGAGCTCGACAGCGCGATCTAATCGCCCTCGAGTCCCGGAGTACCGCACCATGTCCATGACGCCCCGCGAGATCGTCCACGAACTCAATCGCCATATCATCGGCCAGGACGACGCCAAGCGTGCCGTCGCCATTGCGCTGCGCAACCGCTGGCGGCGGATGCAGCTCTCCGCCGAGCTGCGCCCGGAAGTGACGCCAAAGAATATCCTGATGATCGGCCCCACTGGCGTGGGCAAGACCGAGATCGCTCGCCGCCTGGCGAAGCTGGCCAATGCGCCGTTTATCAAGGTGGAGGCGACCAAGTTCACCGAAGTGGGTTATGTCGGCCGTGATGTCGAGTCGATCATCCGCGACCTCGCCGATGCCGCACTGAAGATGCTCCGCGAGCAGGAAGTAGTGAAGATGCGTCATCGCGCCGAAGATGCCGCCGAAGAGCGCATCCTCGACGCGCTGCTACCACAGGCTCGCCCGGCCGGCTTCAATGAGGAGCAACCGGTGCAGAGCACTGATTCCAATACGCGCCAGCTGTTCCGCAAGCGTCTGCGTGAGGGCCAGCTCGACGACAAGGAAATCGATATCGAAGTGGCCGAGAGCCCAGCCGGTGTCGAGATCATGGCTCCCCCAGGCATGGAGGAGATGACCAATCAGCTGCAGAGCCTTTTCTCCAACATGGGTAAAGGCAAGAAGAAAAGCCGCAAGCTGAAGATCAAGGACGCACTCAAACTGGTCCGCGATGAAGAAGCCGCGCGCCTGGTCAATGAAGAAGAGCTCAAAGCCCGCGCACTGGAAGCGGTAGAGCAGCACGGCATCGTCTTCATCGACGAGATCGACAAGGTCGCCAAGCGCGGCAACACCAGCGGCGCCGATGTCTCCCGTGAAGGCGTGCAGCGCGACTTGCTGCCGTTGATCGAAGGCAGCACGGTCAACACCAAGCTGGGCATGGTCAAGACCGACCACATCCTGTTCATCGCCTCGGGCGCGTTCCACCTGTCCAAGCCCAGCGATCTGGTGCCGGAGCTTCAGGGTCGACTGCCGATCCGCGTCGAGCTGAAACCGCTGTCGCCGGAAGACTTCGAGCGCATCCTCACCGAGCCACATGCCTCGCTGACCGAGCAGTATCGTGAGCTGCTGAAGACCGAAGGGCTGGGCATCGAGTTCACCGAGGACGGCATCAAGCGCCTGGCGCAGATCGCCTGGCAGGTCAACGAGAAGACCGAGAACATCGGCGCTCGTCGCCTGCACACGCTGCTTGAGCGCCTGCTGGAAGAGGTCTCGTTCAGCGCTGGCGACCTGGCCGGACAGCAGAATGGCGAGCCGATCCGCATCGATACCGCTTACGTCAACAGCCACCTCGGTGAGCTGGCCGAAGACGAAGACCTGTCGCGCTATATCCTTTGAAACAAGCGACTGCGCCTCATGGACGAGGCTCGGCGCGCTGTCAGGAGCAATCGATGCGTATCCCTACTGCAATCAAGCTGCACAAAACGTCGAAAACACTGGAGCTGGAATACGGGCCAGAGCAGCGCTATGTGCTATCCGCTGAGTTTCTGCGGGTCCACTCGCCTTCAGCCGAGGTGCAGGGTCATGGCAATCCGATCCTGCAGACCGGCAAGATCAACGTCGGCCTTGAAGGCGTCGAGCCGGCCGGGCAGTACGCACTCAAGCTGACCTTCAGCGATGGCCACGACAGCGGCTTGTACAGCTGGGACTATCTCTATCGGTTGTCGACCGATCAGCAGCAGATGTGGGCGGAGTACCTCGACGCACTTGCCCGCGCTGGAAAGTCCCGTGATCCGGACATCTCACCGGTCAAGCTGATGCTCTAATCTTCAACGTGTAGGCACCTGCTACGGTGGACCGCGCTTCATTGATCCACGACCGGGTCACCGAGGTGTAAAAAATCGCATGCGCCTTGCGCTCAAGTGGGGTTCAGGATCGAAGCGCCTGCACCAGGGCTTGCTCGATTTGCGTCTGAACGCCGCCGCCCAACGCCGACTGTCAGGCTGTGTTCGGCCAGCCATGGGCTGCGCTGACTTGCCGCTCGCGGCTTGGCGCTCGAGGATGCTTTTAGGTTTAGAATGCCGGCACATTCTTCCGGTGACAGTGACATGACCGATCCCCGCAAAGAGCGTGACGCAGAAGCCACCACCCACTTCGGCTACAAGAACGTGCCGGAGAGCGAAAAAGCGCAGAAGGTGGCAGAGGTATTCCATTCTGTGGCCGCCAAGTACGACCTCATGAACGACCTGATGTCCGGCGGCGTGCATCGCCTCTGGAAGCGCTTCACTATCGAGCTGTCCGGTGTCCGCCACGGCAACCGGGTGCTGGATATCGCCGGCGGCACCGGCGACCTGGCGCGCCAGTTCTCACGCATCGTCGGGCCGACCGGCGAAGTCGTACTCGCCGACATCAATGCTTCGATGCTCAAGGTTGGACGTGACCGCCTGCTGGATAAAGGCGTGGCAGATAACGTCAAGTTCGTTCAGGCCGATGCCGAAAAGCTGCCGTTCCCGGACAACCACTTCGATGTGGTTACCATCGCCTTCGGCCTGCGCAACGTGACGCACAAGGAAGACGCCATCGCGTCCATGCTGCGCGTGCTCAAGCCCGGCGGTCGGCTGCTGGTTCTGGAGTTTTCCAAACCGACCAACCAGCTGTTCTCCAAGGCCTACGACGCCTACTCGTTCAGCCTCCTGCCGATGATGGGCAAGCTGATCACCAACGACTCCGAAAGCTACCGCTACCTAGCCGAGTCGATCCGCATGCATCCGGATCAGGAAACCCTGAAGGGCATGATGGCCGACGCCGGCTTCGAGCGCGTCACCTACCACAACATGACCGGCGGCATCGTCGCCCTGCACCGCGGCATCAAGCCCTGATGCTGCGCGCTGCCCTGCTGGCCGGCGCCGAGCGCGGTCTCAATGGCGTTCTGCGCCTGGATCCGACCGCCCTGCCGCGGCTGGCCAAGCTCAGTGGTCGAATCATAGAAATCGACTGCACGGCACCGGCTTTGAAACTGTTCATCCTGGCCGATGCCGATGGCCTGCGGTTGGCAACGCAATGGGGCAGCGAGCCGGATTGCCGCTTGCGCGCTTCCGCCACGGATCTGCTGCGCCTGGCGACTAACCGCAACAAGACGGCCATTCTGCATGGTCCAGATGTCGACATCGATGGCGACAGCGGCGCGCTGATGAGCCTCGCCGAAGTGCTGCAGGATCTCGAGCTGGACTGGGAATACGAGGTGTCGCGCTGGCTGGGTCCGGTTGGTGCGCATCTGCTCGGTTCCAGCGCTCGGCGTCAATCCGCCTGGTTGCGACAAACTACCGATAGCCTGCAGCAGAACCTGGCCGAATACCTCAGCGAAGAATCACGCACACTGGTCGGCATAGCCGAGGCTGAAACGCGCTTCGCTGAACTCGACCGCCTCAAGCTCGACCTCGACCGACTCGACGCCCGTATCGAGCGGCTCACCCACTTCCAGAAACCAGACCGACCCGAATGAAGCTGTTCGCCGCGGCCCGCCGCCTGTTTCGCATCCTGCTGGTGGTGATCCGCTACCGCCTGGACGACATCATTCTCGACCTGCCGATGCCGTGGTGGCTGCGTGCGACCAGCTACCTGCTGCCATGGCGTTGGCTGCCACGCCGGCGCACCGAACTTTCTCGAGGGGCGCGCCTGCGCTTGGCGCTGGAAGGGCTCGGCCCGATTTTCATCAAATTTGGCCAGATTCTTTCGACCCGACGCGACCTCCTGCCGCTCGACATCGCCGAAGAGCTGGCCATGCTTCAGGACCGCGTACCGCCGTTCGACTCGGCAGTCGCCACGGCACTCATCGAACGTGAGCTGGGCGCGCCAGTGGGCGAAGTGTTCGCCCGATTCGACAGCAAGCCGTTAGCGTCCGCCTCGGTCGCCCAGGTGCACGCCGCCAAACTGCGCAGCGGTGAAGAGGTGGTGGTCAAGGTGGTGCGACCGAACCTGCGGCCGATCATCAGCCAGGACATTGCCTGGCTGTTCCTGCTGGCGAAGACCGCCGAACGCGCCTCCAACGAGGCCCGCCGCCTACACCTGGTAGAAGTGGTCGACGACTACGCCAAGACCATCTACGACGAACTCGACCTGCTGCGCGAAGCGGCCAACGCCAGTCAGCTCAAGCGCAACTTCCAGGGTTCTCCGCTGCTTTACGTCCCTCAGATCTACTGGGATTACTGCCGCCCGCAAGTGCTGGTGATGGAGCGCATCTACGGCGTGCCGGTGACCGACATGAAGCGTCTGGCCGAGCAGCGCACCGACATGAAACAGCTGGCCGAGCGCGGCGTGGAGATTTTTTTCACCCAGGTCTTCCGCGACAGTTTCTTCCACGCCGACATGCATCCCGGCAACATTTTCGTCAGCACGCACCAGCCGTGGAACCCGCAATACATTGCGGTCGACTTCGGCATCGTCGGCAGTCTCACGCCGGAGGATCAGGACTATCTCGCACGCAACTTGATGGCCTTCTTCCGACGCGACTACCGCAAGGTGGCACAGCTGCACATCGACTCGGGCTGGGTGCCGGCAGAAACCAAGGTCAATGAATTCGAGGCGGCAATCCGTACCGTCTGCGAGCCAATCTTTGAAAAACCGCTAAAGGACATCTCCTTCGGTCAGCTGCTGGTCCGCCTGTTCCAGGTCGCGCGCCGCTTTAACATGGAAGTCCAGCCGCAGCTGGTCCTGCTCCAGAAAACGCTGCTCAACATCGAAGGCCTGGGCCGTGAGCTCTACCCGGAACTGGACCTATGGACCACTGGCCAGCCTTACCTCGAGCGCTGGATGCGCGAACGCATGAGCCCGAAACAGCTATTGAAGAACGCCCAGGCGCAGATCGAACAGCTGCCGCACCTGGCGGGTATGACGCGCGAGCTGCTCGAGCGGATGTCGGGACCTCACGCGAACAACCTGCCGCCGCCCTGGCGCGAACACCATCATCACTGGCCATTGCGTCTAGTCGGCGCCGCCTTGCTAGCCGGGGGCGCCACGCTGGCGGCGGCGGCCGAGAGTATTTCCGCGCTGGCGACCTGGCCCGCCTGGCTGATGCTGGCGGCCGGCATCTACATCGTGGTGCGCCGATAGCCAGCGGTCGGGCAGGCTGGCACACTGAGCGTACAGAGTGGAGAATCCGATGAACTGGCTGGATCAAATCAACTGGAACGAAGACGGGCTGGTACCGGCGATCGCCCAGGACCATCAGACCGGGCGCATCCTGATGATGGCCTGGATGAATCGCGAAGCGCTGGAGCTGACCACCACGGAGAACCGCGCCATCTATTGGTCACGTTCGCGTGGCAAGCTGTGGCGCAAGGGGGAGGAATCCGGCCACGTGCAGAAGCTGCACGAGCTGCGCCTGGACTGCGACGCCGACGTGATTGTATTGATGGTCGAACAGCTTGGTGGCATTGCCTGCCACACCGGGCGTGAAAGCTGTTTCTACCGAGTCTTCGAGAACGGTGATTGGAAGACTGTCGAACCGGTCCTCAAGGACCCGCACGCGATATACGCGGAGCAGACGCATGAGTGATACGTTTTCCCGTCTGGCCGAGGTGCTGGAAGCCCGCAAGGGCGCCGCGGCGGACAGTTCCTATGTGGCCAGCCTCTACCATAAGGGACTGAACAAAATTCTTGAGAAGGTCGGCGAGGAGTCGGTGGAAACCATACTGGCCGCCAAAGACGCTGCCGCAAGCGGTGACGCCAGCGACCTGATCTACGAAACCGCCGACCTCTGGTTTCACAGTTTGGTAATGCTGGCCGCGCTGGATCAGCATCCACAGGCGGTTCTGGACGAACTCGACCGGCGATTCGGTCTCTCTGGGCATGCGGAAAAAGCCGCGCGCCCACATTCCTGATAGACAACTTCGGAGTACTGCAGCATGGGTTTTGGTGGAATCAGCATCTGGCAGCTCCTGATCGTTCTGCTCATCGTGGTCATGCTTTTTGGCACCAAGCGCCTCAAGGGCATGGGCTCCGACCTTGGCGATGCGATCAAGGGCTTCCGCAAGTCCATGGGCACCGATGAGGAAAAGCCCAGCGTCGAAGAAAAGCAGAGTCACACCATCGATGCCGAGGCCCGCAAGGTCGAAGATCCGACAAAGAAGAACTGAGGCGCCATGTTCGATATCGGCTTCACTGAACTGCTGCTGATCGGCCTGGTTGCGCTGTTTGTGCTGGGCCCGGAGCGCTTGCCTGGTGCCGTGCGCACCGCTGGGCTCTGGATTGGCCGGGCCAAGCGCAGCTTTGCCAACATCAAATCTGAGGTCGAGCGCGAGATCGGCGCCGACGAGATTCGCCGTCAGCTGCACAACGAGCGCATCCTCGACCTTGAACGGGAAATGAAGCAGAGCATCATGCCCAGCTCGCCCAGCGCCAACAGCACGCCATCCCCGCAATCGGCCACTCCGCCACCGGATGCCAGCCATCTCGAAGAGGCAGCGTCCACACAAGCCAAACCCGCCGACACGGCCCCCGTACCTCGCCCGGACAAATCGCCTGAGCCATGAGCAATACATCCATTGATGATCAGGAAATGCCGCTGATTGCCCACCTGACCGAATTGCGCAAGCGGCTACTGCGCTGCGTGGTGGCGATACTGCTGCTGTTTGGCGGGTTGTTTTACTTCTCCCAGCAGATCTACGCGCTGGTGGCCGCACCGCTGCGGGCCTACCTGCCAGAAGGCGCGACGATGATCGCCACAGGCGTGGCCTCGCCGTTCCTGACGCCGTTCAAACTGACGATGATGGTGGCGCTGTTCCTGTCGATGCCGGTCATCCTGCATCAGATCTGGAGCTTTATTGCGCCCGGTCTGTACAAGCATGAAAAGCGCGTTGCGGTGCCGTTGCTGATCTCCAGCATCTTCCTCTTCTACGGCGGCATGGCCTTCGCGTACTTCGTGGTCTTCCCGATCATGTTCGGCTTCTTTGCCAGCGTGACGCCCGAAGGCGTGGAGATGATGACCGACATCGGTCAGTACCTCGACTTCGTGCTGACATTGTTCTTCGCTTTTGGCGTGGCGTTCGAAATCCCGGTAGCGACCTTCCTGCTGATATGGGTGGGCATCGTCGACGTAGCCACCCTGCGCAAAAGCCGTCCCTACGTTGTGGTCGGCTGCTTCGTCGTTGGCATGGTGTTGACGCCGCCCGACGTGTTCTCCCAGGCTTTGCTCGCTGTGCCTATGTGGATACTGTTCGAGGCCGGTCTACTCTGCGGCAGCATGGTGAAGAAGCGCGAAGAAGAATTTCGCGGTGATGCAGACGGCAGCGAGCCCGACCCCGGCGATCAACCGCCCGTTTCACGTCCGTGAATCTGTTGCTGCTGGAGGCGGTCGACTTTGTCGCCGCCGATCGGGTAGTTCTGCGTGACCGCCGTCTGACACACCTCCATGAGGTTCACCGCGCCGAGGCGGGAGAGTGCCTGAGGGTCGGACTGCTAGGCGGCCAAATGGGCCAGGGACAGCTGCTGCGTCTGGACGCCACGGAAGCCGAACTCAGGATCGAGCTGCAGCAAACCCCGCCAGCCAAATTGCCCGTCACTCTGCTGTTGGCCTTGCCCCGGCCGAAGATGCTGCGCCGCGTGCTGCAGACGGTAGCCAGCATGGGCGTGCCCAAGCTTGTCTTGCTTAACAGCTACCGCGTAGAGAAGAGTTTCTGGCAGACCCCTTTCCTGGAGCCGCAGGCCATCCGCGAACAGCTGCTACTCGGGCTGGAGCAGGCCCGCGATACCGTGTTGCCTGAAGTCATCATCGAGAAGCGCTTCAAACCCTTCGTAGAAGACCGCCTGCCACAGCTGGCTGCCGGTACCCGCGGCCTGGTCGGTCACCCAGGCGACTACCCGGACTGCCCTCGCGCACTGAGCGAGCCGGTGACGCTGGCTATTGGTCCCGAAGGCGGCTGGATACCCTATGAAGTGGAGAAACTGACCGAGGCCGGCCTGCAGCCAGTGCAGCTTGGGGATCGCATTCTGCGAGTTGAGACCGCCGTCAGCGCCCTGCTGGCGCGCTTGTTCTGAAGATCATTTAGCCGAGATGCGACGCAGTACCGATGAACGTAGTGCACGCAAGCGGTGCACACGGGTCAGAGCCTGTGAACCCCTCAATCATAGTTGTAGCCATGCGACCTTTGACCATAGATCTTCACCGCCTGGAATACGCCTTGGAAAACCGCGACGCCAGCGAGCATTACTTGGACTTGGAGTCCGGCCAGATTCAGGTGGTTTTCCCCGGAGAAGCCGCCCCAGGTGCCGATGAAAAATATGATGTGCAAGAAGATCGCTACTTGCACATCGAGTCTCTCGGGCTGGCGCAGTCGATCGCGATGCGTGAAGCCTTCCTGTTCACCCAGCACGACCCCAACGCACATACCGTCCTTGCCCATGCCTTGCAGGGACGCAAGCCGCTGCGAACGTTCGACTTCAAGCTGGAAGACTTTCCGGATGTTCGCCAGGCCTGGCTGGACTATCAGGCGGTGCAGTTGCGTGAGTACGCTATTACCTGGCTGCACGAAAACGGGCTCGAATCGTCGAAACACTGACCGAGCCCCGCCGCCTTATCCTCAGCTTTCCAGCAGGAAGGTCACCGGCCCGTCGTTCTGAAGATAGACCTGCATATCGGCACCGAAACGGCCGCAGGCCAAATTCGGATGCTGCAGACGCGCCTGACCGACCAGGTAATTGTAGAGCTCTTCGCCCAGCTCTGGAGGCGCAGCAGTTGAGAAGCTCGGCCGTAGACCACTGTTCGTGTCCGCCGCTAGGGTGAATTGAGAAACCAGCAACAGACCACCACCGACGTCAGAAAGTGAGCGGTTCATCTTGTGGTTCTCGTCGCTGAACACTCGGTATCGCAACAGCTTGTGCAGGAGCTTATCGGCACGCGCTCGATCATCCTCCCGCTCGACCCCGACCAGCACCAGCAGGCCCTGATCGATCGAGCCGATCACCTCGCCAGCCACCTCGACCCGCGCCTGACGCACGCGCTGGATCAATGCCTTCATCAGGCCTCCTCAGGGGGCAGGTCGAGCAGGCGCCGTGCTATCTCGGCCGCGGCTCGGACCAGTGCATCGCAGATGCCATGTTCGGATGCTGAATGGCCAGCCTCGCGAATGATCTGCAGCTCACTGTTGGGCCAGGCCTCGTGCAGCGCCCACGCATTGTCCAGCGGGCAGATCACGTCATAACGGCCATGCACGATGATGCCCGGCAGGTGTGCAATCTTGTGCACGTCGCGCAGTAACTGGTTCGGCTCAAGAAAGGCCTGGTTGACGAAGTAATGGCACTCGATACGCGCCATTGCCAGCGCACGATGAGTATCGGAGAAACGATCGACTACCTGAGTATTGGGCCGCAGCGTGGCCGTGCGTCCCTCCCAGCAGGACCAAGCCTTGGCCGCATGCATTTGGGCGATCTGGTCAGTACCGGTCAGACGCTTGTAGAACGCCTGCATGAGATCGCCGCGTTCTTCTGGCGGAATCGGGGCGATGAAGTCCTGCCAATAATCTGGAAACAGGCGGCTAGCACCTTCCTGATAGAACCAGTGGAAGTCCTCCGGCCGACACAGAAAGATGCCCCGCAAGATGAGTGCATGGACACGCTCAGGAAAGGTTTGGGCATACGCGAGCGACAGCGTCGAACCCCAGGAGCCGCCAAACAGCACCCATTTATCGATTCCGAGAAACTCTCGGATGTGCTCCATGTCCGCGATCAGGTGCGCCGTGGTGTTATTTTCGAGGCTTGCATGGGGGGTGGAACGACCGCAGCCACGCTGATCGAACGTGATGATGCGGTAAAGGTTGGGGTCGAAGAAGCGACGACTCAGCGCATCACAACCACCGCCCGGGCCACCGTGAACGAACACAACAGGCAGGCCCTCCGGCGACCCACTCTCGTCGACGTAAAGCACATGCGGCGCTTCGACCGCCAGCTCATGCCGGGCGTAGGGTTTGATCTCCGGATACAAGGTTTGCATGGCACACTCCATGATCGGTACGCGGGTTAGGCCGCCTGACGTTTCCGGCATCATAACGAGGTTCGAGAGGTTAGGCATGCCCGTATGGAAATTAGCCGTCGCGTTCATGGCGGTAGCGCTGATGCTGGTCGGATGTGGTCGCGATGATCCAGAGGCTGCGCTGCAGGCGGCTGTTGAATCGCTGCAGGAGAGCATCGAAAGCAAGGACACCTCACGCCTCATGGACCTCATTCACCAGGAGTTCAGCGCTAACCAAGAGGCGGATCGGGACTGGGCAAGACGCACGGCTACCTTGATGTTCCTACGTCATCGCAACGTGAACGTCATCGCACTCAACAGCCGCAGCTGGATTGACCCGACCTACCCTGACAAAGGCTACAGCGAGGCACAGGTGGCGCTGACCGGTGCCGAAGCCCTCCTGCCTCAGCGGCTCGGGCATTACAACGCCCGGCTCGAATGGTGGCTAGCCGATGGGAAATGGCAACTGGCTCGATTGAACTGGGACTAGCCGACCTGCCCCTGCGAAATGGCAACTCAGCCCGTTTCACCGCGCCAGATCAGCTCGCTGGTGTCATAGCCACGCTTACGGGCCTCGTCGAGCAACCGGTCCCGGGTTGCATCATCGATCTCCTTTTCTCGCGATAGCAACCAGAGGTAATCCCGATCAGGACTGCCGACCAGCGCCACACTGTAGTCATCGGCAAGATAAAGGATCCAGTAATGTCCGTTGGTCAGGCCCGGGAAGAGGTTGCTGAACCAGTTGTCGAAGCGAACCCACAGCTTGTCCGTCTCGCCCTTCTGCTGTGGTACCGCCTGCCCCGTGGCCTCTTGCTGTTCACCATCTTCGGTTTCGCAGCGATTGGTCACCGCCACGCGGCCGTCATCCTGCAGCCGGTAATTCGCCTGCGAGCGCACGCAGTTGCGCTGAAAAAACATCGGCAGGCGCGCCTGCTCGTACCAGGTGCCTTGATAGCGTTCCAGATTCACCTGTCTGGCCGTCTCAGGTCCGTTCACGTTACTGCCGGAACCTGCGCACCCGGCGATCAGTAGTGCAGTGAAAAGCGCAACGAACAAACGCATTAGGGCTCCTTATTTCAGACCTTGGCCCGAAAACATCATGACTTTGTCACCCGCGAACTGGATGCTGATAAAGCGATTTTTCTGCCCCCAGGTGCAGCTCGACATGCCCAGCGCGCCGGCGCACTCGCCTGGCTTGCCCAATAGCTTTTCGACCTCTACACGGGACATCCCCGCCTGCAACTTGGCGAAGTTTTCCTGCGTCACCGGACTGCACGCAGCCAACAGCACGACAGCGACGACCAGCGATACATAGCGCAACGACATGTCGGATTCCTTTTTTGAGTCAACGGCTGGCCTTGCTTGGCCTTGCGGTAACAGATAGAAAACAAGCCGCCCAGGATGGTTCCTCAGCAGGACTAGAAGCCTGAACCAGGCCCAGCGAGAAAAGTCTGTTCAGCCTCGCTTGAGCTGCGACCCAGAATGGCATTGCGATGAGGAAAGCGGCCGAAGCGAGCAATGACCTGCCGATGGCGTTCAGCAAAGTCGAGGAAATCGGCAAACAGCTTTTGCTCGCCCGCATCGGCGATGCCAAGGAGCTGCTCGAACTGCTGCACGGCCTGATCCTGCACGCTGAGATTTTCCGCGTGTTCCAGCACAAGGTAAATGAATACACGCTGTATAGGCGCCAGCAGGACATCGCCGCCGTGGGCCATGCCGTCCCGCACGAGCTGCAGAGCGCGCTCGTCGCCGACGAATGCCTTCGGTGTGCCACGATGGATCATGCGCGGAAGCTGATCAAGGAGAAGGACAAGTGCGAGCCAGCCATGTGGCGACTCGGCCCACTCGTTCAGCTCGCCTGCGAGTGCGCGCTCGGTGAGATCGCCGAAACGCTCGTGGGCTTCTTCATCCTGTTCGGGCTTGTAACCGAACCAGAGGCCATTCTTTGCGCCAGCTACCTCAGTAGCGGTGGTGCCCTCACCGAACCACCAGTTCAGCAATTCCTGTGAGGGCGACGTCATCTTTCAGGCCTTGTGGTAGCCAGTGACGCGCTCGACTTCTTCCTTCGACCCCAGGAACACTGGCACACGCTGGTGCAGCGACTCGGGCTGGACGTCGAGAATGCGCTGAGTGCCGGTGGTTGCCGCGCCGCCGGCCTGCTCGATGATAAAGGACATCGGGTTGGCTTCGTACATCAAGCGCAGCTTGCCGGCCTTGCCAGGCTCGCGCGAATCGCGTGGGTACATGAACATGCCGCCACGGGTCAGGATGCGGTGCACGTCGGCCACCATCGACGCGATCCAGCGCATGTTGTAGTTCTTGCTCAGCGGGCCTTCATTGCCGGCCAGCAATTCACTCACGTAGCGCTGCACCGGTGCTTCCCAGTGACGCTGATTTGACATGTTGATGGCGAACTCAGCGGTGCTTTCCGGCACACGGATGTTTTCATGAGTCAGCACGAAGCTACCCAGTTCACGGTCGAGGGTGAAGCCCATGACGCCGTTGCCCAGCGTCAGCATGAGCATGGTCTGCGGTCCGTAGATCGCATAACCGGCTGCAACCTGCTTGGTACCTGGCTGGAGGAAAGCCTCCTCGCCAAGGGCGTCATTTTGGGAGAAGCACGCGTCTGGGCAGCGCAGTACGGAGAAGATGGTGCCGACCGACACATTGACGTCAATGTTGCTGGAGCCGTCCAGCGGGTCGAAGACCAGCAGGTAGGCGCCTTTCGGGTACTTGCCAGGAATCTGGTAGGCGTTGTCCATTTCTTCCGAGGCCATACCGGCCAGGTGACCGCCCCACTCGTTCGCTTCGAGCAGGATTTCGTTGGAAAGGACGTCGAGTTTCTTCTGGACTTCGCCCTGGATGTTCTCAGTTTCGGTCGCCCCGAGAACACCGCCCAATGCGCCTTTGGAGACGGCGTGGCTGATTTCCTTGCACGCTCGAGCCACTACTTCGATAAGGAAGCGCAGATCTGCAGGGGTGTTGTTGCTGCGGGTCTGCTCAATCAAGTAGCGACTCAGGGTTACGCGTGACATGGAATGGCTCCGGAGGGATGGATAAGCCCGCGCAGTTTAGCAGGCCAGGGGGAAACTAACCCTCCCTCAGACCTGTCGACAGGGCGCAGAGTTCAGCGAAGCGGCAAAGTGCCTGCAAGCCATGTCTTCCGTCTTCCCGGAGCCCCTCCCATTATGCGGAAGCGGCGGCGGTCCGATCCATCAACCCGCCAAGCCGCCCCACATCGCCCGTCAGAGCACCTTCCAGATCTCCTGAGCGTACTCACGGATAGTACGGTCCGACGAGAACCAGCCAGTACGCGCCGTATTGAGCACTGCCGAGCGCCACCAGCTGTCGGCGTCGCGCCAGCGCGCTTCAACCTCCAGCTGCGCCGCCCAGTAGGCTTCGAAGTCGGCACACACCATGAAGGTGTCGTGCCATTTCAAGCCGTCAATCAAGGCGGTATAACGACCCGGGTCTTCAGCCGAGAAGGCGCCGTTGCGGATCGCCATCAGGACTTCGTTGAGCCGCGGCGAACCGATAATGGTGGCTTCGGCGTTGTACTCGTTGGCCTGTTTGCGCGCCTCGACCTCCTGTGCGGTCATGCCAAAGATAAACATGTGGTCGGCACCAATCTGCTCGCACATCTCGACGTTGGCGCCATCCAGCGTTCCGATGGTCAGCGCGCCGTTGAGGGCGAACTTCATGTTGCTGGTCCCCGACGCCTCGAGTCCGGCGGTGGAGATCTGCTCGGACAGATCCGCGGCGGGGATGATGCGCTCGGCCAGACTGACGTTGTAGTTCGGCAGGAACACGACCTTCAGCAGACCACGCACCGTCGGATCATCGTTGATGGTCCGTGCGATATCGTTGGTCAGTTTGATGATCAGTTTGGCCGTGTGATAACTGGCCGCCGCCTTGCCGGCGAAGATCTTCACGCGCGGCACCCAATGGCCGCCTGGATCCGAGCGAATCGCCTGATACAACGCGACGGTATGCAGCAGGTTCAGCAGCTGACGCTTGTACTCGTGGATGCGTTTGACGTGCACATCGAACAGCGCATTTGGGTCAACGGTAATCCCCAGTCGCTCCTGAATCATGCGCGCCAGCAACTTCTTGTTGCCCAGGCGCTGGGCGGCGAAGCGGGCGCGGAAGTCTGGCTGATCAGCGTAGGGCTCCAGCTGGCGCAGCAATGTCTCCGGCGAGTCGAGCAGTTCCTCGCCGATATGATCGACCAGCAGACGGGTCAGCTGAGGGTTGGCCTGATACAGCCAGCGGCGGAAGGTGATGCCGTTGGTCTTGTTGCTGATCCGCTTGGGGTACAGCGAATGCAGATCGGTGAACACCGTTTCGCGCATCAGGCCGGTGTGCAGCGCTGATACACCGTTGACGCAATGCGAACCGAGAAACGCCAGGTTGCCCATACGCACGCGACGGCCGTGGCCTTCTTCGATCAGCGAGACCGAGCGCAGGAGGTTGACGTCATGGATGCCGCGCTCACGCAAGGCATCGAGATGCTGGGCGTTGATCAGATAGATGATCTGCATGTGCCGCGGCAGCAGGCGCTCCATCAGCCCGACGGGCCAGGTTTCTAGTGCCTCGGGCAGCAGCGTGTGGTTGGTGTAGGACAGGGTGCCGACCGTCAGCTCCCAGGCCTTGCGCCACGGGATGTCGTGCACGTCCACCAGCAAGCGCATCAACTCGGCAACGGCAATGGCCGGGTGCGTGTCGTTGAGCTGGATCGAAGCGAATTCGGGCAGGTTAATCAGTGTGCCGCGCTGGTCCAGATGCCGGCGCAAGAGGTCCTGCAAGGATGCCGCAACGAAGAAATACTCCTGCCGCAGCCGCAATTCCTGCCCTGCTTCGGTGCTGTCGGCGGGGTACAGCACGCGGGAAATACTCTCAGCGCGTGCTTCCTCGGCGACCGCACCGATGTGATCGCCGGCGTTGAAGCGCTCCAGATGGAAGTCCGCCTCCGCCCGCGCACGCCAGAGGCGCAGCGTGTTGACGCTAGCACCGCGCCACCCCACCACGGGCGTGTCATAGGCAATCGCGCGAACCCCTTCGGCCCAATGCCAGAAATGCTTGGGTTGATCGCTGCTGCTGCCATCGGAGGGCATCGCCGCCACGCTGCCGCCAAAGCCGATCAGGTAGCTGACTTCCGGACGCTCGAACTCCCATGGATTGCCGAAGTTCAGCCAGGTTTCGGTCTGCTCGTGTTGCCAGCCATCGACGATGGCCTGGCGGAACAGACCATGGTCGTAGCGGATGCCGTAGCCATGCGCGGCCACTCCAAGGGTCGCCATGCTTTCCATGAAGCAAGCCGCAAGCCGACCCAGCCCACCATTGCCCAGTGCAGCATCAGGTTCCAATGTACGGATGCGCTCGAAGTCGATATCTACGCCGGCCAGCGCCTCGCGCGCCACATCGAGCAGGCCCAGATTGCTCAGGCTGTCAGTAAGCAGGCGGCCGATGAGAAATTCCAGCGAGAGGTAATAGACCCGCTTCTTCCCTTCACGGTAACCCTGCCGAGTACGGTCCATCCACTGATCGATCATGCGGTCACGCGTGGCCAGCGCCACCGCCTCGAACCAGTCATGGTCGGAGGCATGCTCGGGGTCCTTGCCAATTGAATAGGTCAGCTTGCTGATCACGTTTTCCCGAAAAGCGGCGACCTCGTCAGCGTTGGGAGCAGTCGTTTCTTGCGTCATGGACAGACCTCATGCAGCGGGTGAAAAGATATGAAGGATTCATGGCAGCGCCAAGCCACCTCGGAAAAACCGCACTACAGACAGGTTTGCAGGTTTCTGCAGCATCCGGGCGACCGTCTGTCCGGCGTTCGACTCGTCGGTTTCACTGGAAATTCCACCCCGTGTCGCTATGATCGCGCGCCGCCATTACCGATGCCCCCGCCGTGAAGACACGTTTGATCGCCTCTGCCGACCCCGAACGCCTGGAAACCTGGGCGCGCTACAGCAACGGCCTGTGCCGAGATTGCCACGCCACGTGTTGCACCTTGCCGGTCGAAGTACGAATTGACGACCTGATCCGTCTCGAGGTGGTCGATGCCTTCGAGCGTGATGAGCCGCTGAAGAGTGTTGCCAAACGCCTGAGCAAGGAAGGCCTCATCGAACACTTCAATCAGAAGCACGGCATTTTCACCCTCACGCGACTGGCCAACGGCGACTGTCTCTACCTCGATCGCAAGACTCGCTTGTGCACGGTCTATGCCAAGCGCCCGGACACTTGCCGCAACCACCCGCATGTCGGTCCACGGCCCGGCTACTGTGCCTATCAGCAGAAAACCGCAGCGCGCTGATGGCAGCTTCCGGGTCATCCGGAACGGCGACTCCTGGTCGCCAAAAAGCGTTGCGGAAACTGGCAATATCGTGACTCAGCAGTCATGCTTGACGTCTGCCTGTATCCGCACACGTTAGGAATCCACCCGGCATGAGCCGCGATAGCCGCTACCTGGAAGCCATTCTGCACCACGACATCCCACTGACCCGGGCGATGGGCCTGCGCGTCGAGCATTGGGAAAACCATGAGCTGCGTGTGAAGGTGCCGCTGCAAGCGAACATCAACCACAAAAGCAGCATGTTCGGCGGCAGTCTTTACTGCGTATCGGTGCTGGCTGGCTGGGGCTGGCTGCACCTGCGCCTGCGCGAGGCCGGGATCGACGACGGTCATATCGTCATCCAGGAAGGCCAGATTGACTATCCGCTGCCAGTGGTGGATGACGCCACTGCTATCTGCTCGGCGCCGGACGAGGGTGCCTGGGAGCGATTCGAGACGATTTACCGTCGCCGTGGCCGCTCACGCCTTACCCTGCACAGCCGCATTCTCGCTTCAGATGGCCGGGATGCGGTGCGCTTCACCGGTCAGTTCGTGCTGCATAAGTAACCGCACAGCCGCTCCATCTGCACTGCCGGGGTGCGCGCAGCTTGTTGAGCACGCGGACGCCCCGGCGTCGCTGAATCCTCGGGCGCCACTGCAACCGCTTAAGTCGACGCGTGATCGCCGCCGGTACACGCGTCTCGCCTCCGCCTTGGCCACCGCGCCAGCACCCTCCTCCGACTGGCATGCAAGCCCCCAGCAGACTACGCTGCAACCGCCAACAATAAAAAAACAGCGTCAAGGAGCCGATGCCATGGGCCTGCCCCGTATAGCCATCCTATTGCTCAGTATTCTGCTCGCCATCAGCGGTGAGGCGCATGCCGAGTTACCGAAGAACTATCAGATCATCCTGCAGACCGACAACTTCCCACCCTTCAACATGGGGCCCAGCCACAAGAACTTCGCCCGTGGTGATGAGGTTCAAGGCATCGCCACCGACACCGTTCGGGAAATCTTCAAACGCGCCGGCATCGGCTACAGCCTGACGCTGCGCTCCCCCTGGGACCGCATTTACACCCAGACCCTCACAGACAGCGGTCACGGATTGTTTTCCGTCGCCCGCACGCCGCAGAACGATGGGCAGTTCAAATGGGTAGGCCCCCTCGCCCGCTATGAAAGCGTACTGCTCGCTACCGCGGAAAAGCGCATCGACCTGAGCACCCTGACGCAGGCCAAGGGGTTGCAGATCGGTGCACAGAAAAGCAGCGGTATCAGCCAGTACCTGGAGAGCCAGGGCTTGCGGCCGACCGACAGTCTTAGCGAAGAGGAAAACCTGCGCAAACTGCTCAGTGGCCGCCTCGATCTATGGGCCACGGCCGATCCAGTCTGGCGTTATCACGCCAAGGAGCAGGGAGCAGAAGGCCTCACGCAAGTGCTGAGTTTTCGCGCTGAAGACCTCTACCTGGCGCTGCACAAGGACACGCCCGACGAAGCCGTCGAGCGTTTGCAGGGCGCGCTCAATGAGGTGATCGGTGAGGGATATGCCGGCTGCAGCAAGACCCCTGACCTCTGCTACCTCATACGTGACCGCAAGGTGCCGTGACCGCAACGGGTCGCGACAAGCTCACACATAGCGCGACTTGGGCGTAGCCATGGGCAACGGGCCGTCGCCGATCAGACGGAACTCGCCCTTGGACGCATCGTAGGCGCGAATTTCGCTGGTACCGATGTTGTAGACCCAACCGTGAATGAACAGCTGCCCACTGGCCAACCGCGCTGCGACCGAAGGGTGCGTGCGCAGGTGATCAAGCTGCGCAAGGACGTTTTCCTCGGTCAGCACGCCCAGTGTGTTGTGGTCGGCGCAGCCGCAATTTTCTTCGACAACGGTGCGGGCCACTTCAGCGTGACGCAGCCAGCTGCGTACGGTCGGCATGCCGTCGAGGCTCGAAGGGTTCAGCACCGCTTTCATCGCGCCGCAATCGGAATGCCCGCAGACAATGATGTGATGCACGCCAAGCGCCATCACAGCGAATTCGATAGCGGTCGATACACCGCCATTCATGATCCCGTAGGGTGGCACGATGTTGCCGACATTGCGGGTCACGAACAGGTCGCCCGGCGAGCTCTGGGTGATCAACTCGGGCAGGATGCGCGAGTCTGCACAGGTGATGAACATCGCCCGCGGCGTCTGCTCGTGGGCAAGCTTGTTGAATAGCTCGCGCTGCTCCGGATAGATATCTTCGCGGAACTGAATAACCCCTGCGATCAGGTTGTCGAGCGCCTCCTGCGCTGTTTCGGTCGTCTTCTCATCGAGACTCATAACACGATCTCTCTTGTGGTTTGGTTAGGTACGACGTTGCACGTTCAAGGCCGGACACTGCACAGATGTGACAGACCGTAACGAACGCCGGAGCCTGGCCCGGCGTGATGAATTAGAAGATAGACCAGCCAATGCGCTGCGAGAGCTTCTCCAGTGCCGCCATGCCAATCAGCGAATTGCCAGCCTGGTTCAGCTCCGGCGACCAGACGCAGACCGTGAAGCGCCCCGGCACGACCGCCACGATGCCACCGCCTACGCCGCTCTTGCCGGGCAACCCGACGCGATAAGCAAAGTTGCCGGCTTCGTCATAAAGGCCGCTGGTGGCCATGATCGCATTGACCTGCTTCGCTTGGCGCGGCGTCAGCACCGGCTCGCCGCCCGCCAGGCACGCCCCGTCGCGGGCCAGAAAGCCAAACGCACGGGCCAGGTCGACGCAGCTCATGCGCAGCGCGCAATGATGGAAGTAGCTGCGCAACACCGCCTCGACATCGTTATGGAAATTGCCGAATGCCTGCATCAGATACGCCATCGCGGCGTTACGCGCACGGTGCTGGTACTCCGAATCTGCCACTACCGAGTCGGACACAATCAGCGGATTGCCCGACAGATGCCGAACAAAGTCGCGCATGGACAGGGCCGGCACGGCGAAGCGCGACTGGTTGATGTCGCAGATCACCAGCGCCCCGGCATTGATAAAAGGGTTACGTGGCTTGCCGCGTTCGAACTCCAGCTGCACCAGCGAATTGAACGGTTGCCCTGACGGCTCGTGCCCCAGCCGCTCCCACAACGACTCACCACCATGCTGAATCGCCTGCACCAGGCTGAAGACCTTCGAAATACTCTGGATAGAAAACGGCGTTTTCGCATCGCCAGCGTGATAGAGCTCACCGTCGGCGCTGTACACCGCGATCCCCAACTGATCAGCCGGCACGTGTGCCAGCGCCGGAATGTAGCTTGCTACCTTGCCCTGCCCAAGTAACGGGCGGACTTCAGCAAGGATTTCACTCAGCAGGTCCTGCATGAAAACCCCATGTAAGTTCCGCGAAACGCATTAGGCTACTAGACGCCCGAACAGCCCCGGCCATCACAGTGCGACCAGATGCGCCTGCTCCATGAATCGTTCTCCGCCGCCTGCTCGTTAGCTACCGCCTCGCACCTTGAGCAAACGCGGAAGACTCGGCGCTGTTGAGATTTCACCGCACACCGGCGGGACTTGTACGACACATAGCACCCTGTTTTCGCGATCGTGATGGGCTCCGGTATAGTGCCGCCCGCTTCACGGGGCACGGCCTGTGCCTCGGGCATCACGACAAGGAAAGAAAACAGATGAAACTGAAACGTGCGGCGGGCCTGCTGGCGCTCGCGATCGCAGTCAGCGGCTGCTCTACCGCGACCTACTTCAAGCTGCCCGAGAACAGCAAAGTCTCCGTCTATGAGCGGCCTCAGCAGTACCCTCAAGGACTGGTCAAAACGCGTCCATTCTTCTGGACCGCCGCTGGCGGCATTCCCTACAAACTCAGCAGCGAAAACGGAGAGCTGCTACAGCAAGGCAAACTGCGTGCGCGCTTCCGTGTCGCCTCCATTTTCTGGCCACCGGGCGGCATCATCTATTGGCCGATGGGCTTCGGTCAGCGCTGCTACGACCTGACCGGCGCTGCGCCGCTCAGCTGCACTCAGGGCGACCTGAAGGATCTTCGCAGTCAGCACCGTCTCGACCGCTAGCTCCAGCGACGCCTCGCCCCGGCACACACCGGGGCGGTGCTCGATCCAGCCGTCGACCCGCGAACACGCGCATCAAATCGTCTAAAACTTTTCCGGCCGCAGCACGTCGACCTCAGCCAGGTAGCAGACCATGGCGAAGTTATCGTAGTAGCGAACCTGCAGGTGCTCGGCGATGCGCTCGGCGAGTTCGCGGTTGCAGATGATCTCCAACCGGATATTGCTCTCGGTGTCCCACTCGGCACTGCGCACACCACGGCTGCCTCGCCCACGCGCTTCGGACAGCGTCCAGCCCGGTGCGCCGAGGTAGTCGAGGTCTGCTACCAGTTTCTTTTCCAGCGCTGCTTCGCAGATCACAGTAAGCAGGGTTCGGGTTGCGATTGTCATGTCTACAGCCCCCAGGCGATCAGGGTTTCGGCCAGCGCGAGATACAGCGGAATGCCGACCAGAATGTTGAACGGAAAGGTGATCCCCAGCGACGCGGTGAGTGACAGCGAGGGGTTGGCCTCAGGCAACGCCAGTCGCATAGCCGCCGGCACCGCAATATAGGAGGCGCTGGCGGCCAGCGTGGCGAGCATGGCTGTGCCCCCGAGCGACAGGCCCATCAGTCGCGCCAGCAGCGCACCGATTATCGCGCCCACCAGAGGCATGCCCAGGCCGAACACCGCCAGCCGCAGGCCATAGCGGCGCAGAGAGCCCATCTGGCCGGACGCAATCAACCCCATTTCCAGCAGGAAGAGTGCGAGCACCGGCTTGAACATGCTGGTGTAGAAGGGCTCGAGCGGCTTGATCCCCTCCTTGCCGGCGATGGCGCCGATGATCAGTCCGCCCAGTAGCAGCATGATGCTCTTGCCGAGAAAAATCTCCCGCCCCAGCTCCTTCCAATGTGTATCGCGGCTGATCCCCTTGGCCAGGATTATGCCGATAAGGATCGCCGGGATTTCCAGGATCGCCACGAACAGCGGCATGTAGCTTTCGAAGGCGATTTTGTTGGCCAACAGAAAGGCCACTACCACGGCAAAGGTACCGGCACTGACCGAACCGTAGTGCGCCGCCACGCTGGCCGAGTCGACCCGCGAAAAGCCCAGCAGCCGCAGAAACGGAAACGCCAACAATGGCAGCGTACAACCCAGCAGCAACACAAGCGCGGACTGGCCCAGCAGCGCTGCGCTGGCTTGTTCGGCCAGCTCGACACCACCGTGCAGACCGATCGCCAGCAGCAGCAGAATAGACAGCGTGTCATACAACGCCGGTGGCAGCTTCAGCTCACTCTTCACCAACCCGGCAAACAGGCCGAACAGGAAGAACAGCACTACTGGGTCGAGCCCCATCGATACCTCCCGAATTCATTGAACAGAAAAAAGGGAGCCTTTCGGCTCCCAGAGGACAATTGCTTAGGCTTCGATCTCGATAAGAAGATCGCCGGGGGTCACCCGGTCACCTTTGGCCACATGCACCGCTTTCACCTTGCCGGCGATCGGCGCCTGGATCTCGGTTTCCATCTTCATCGCTTCGCTGATCAGCACGGCCTGGCCGGCCTTGACCACGTCGCCCTCCTTGACCAGCACGTCGACCACGTTGCCCGGCATGCTGGTGCTTACGTCACCCGGACCATTGGCTTGTTTGCGCTGACCGCCACTGCCGCCGCCGACGAAGTTGTTCAGCGGTTCGAATACCACTTCCTCCGGCATACCGTCGATGGAGAGGAAGAAGTGCCGCTTGCCTTCACCCTTCACGCCGACGCCGGTGATATCGACGCGGTAGGTTTCACCGTGCACGTCGATGACGAACTCGGTCGGCACGCCCTGTGCGCCCGCGGCAGTTGCCGTGCTGCCATCCGGAATCGGCAGCAGCACTTCTGGCACCAGCGTACCGGCTTCGCGCTCCTCAAGGAATTTGCGGCCAATGTCGGGGAACATGGCGTAGGTCAGCACGTCTTCTTCGGATTTCGCCAGCGCACCGACCTCCCGCCGCAGCTTGTCCAGTTCGGGTTTAATCAGATCGGCCGGACGCACCTCGATGAGCTCCTCCCCGCCGATAGCCTGGCGCTGCAGCGTGGCGTCGATGGTGCCCGGCGCCTTGCCGTAGCCGCCCTGCAGGTAGAGCTTCACCTCATTGGTAATAGTCTTGTAGCGCTCACCAGCGAGCACGTTGAAGAACGCCTGGGTGCCGACGATCTGCGAGGTCGGCGTCACCAGCGGCGGGTAGCCGAGGTCCTTGCGCACGCGCGGGATCTCGGCCAGCACTTCATCCATGCGGTTGAGCGCGCCCTGCTCCTTGAGCTGGTTGGCCAGGTTGGAAATCATCCCGCCCGGTACCTGATTGATCTGCACACGAGTGTCGACGCCGGTGAAGTCGCTCTCGAACTGGTGGTATTTCTTGCGCACTGCATAGAAGTACAGACCGATCTCCTGGATCAGCTCCAGGTGGAGGCCGGTGTCGTAGGGCGTGCCGCGCAGCGCAGCGACCATCGACTCGGTGCCAGGGTGGCTGGTGCCCCAGGCCATGGACGAGATGGCCGTGTCGATGTGATCCGCGCCGTTTTCGATGGCTTTCAACTGGCACATGCTGGCGACACCGGCGGTGTCGTGCGAATGGATGAACACTGGCAGGTCGACCTCAGCCTTCAGCGCGCGGACCAGATCACCAGTGGCGAACGGTGTCAGCAAACCGGCCATGTCCTTGATGGCGATGGAGTCGACGCCCATGTCGCGCATCGCCCGTGCCTGTTCGACGAACAGCTCGACGGTATGCACCGGGCTGGTGGTGTAGGCGATGGTGCCTTGCGCGTGCTTGCCGGTCTTCTTTACCGCGCGGATGGCGGTTTCCAGGTTCCGCACGTCGTTCATCGCATCGAAGATGCGGAACACGTCGATGCCATTTTTCGCCGCCTTGGCGCAGAACGCCTCGACCACGTCATCGGCGTAGTGCCGGTAGCCCAGCAGGTTTTGTCCGCGCAGCAACATCTGCAGGCGGGTGTTGGGCAGCGCCGCCTTGAGCTGGCGCAGGCGCTCCCAGGGGTCTTCCTTGAGAAAACGCACGCAGGCGTCGAAGGTCGCGCCGCCCCACACTTCGAGGGACCAATAGCCGACGCGGTCGAGCTTGTCGCAGATCGGCAGCATGTCCTCGGTGCGCATGCGGGTGGCCAGCAGCGACTGGTGGGCGTCACGCAGGATGGTGTCGGTAACGGTGATTTTCTTCTGAGCAGTCATGGTTCGTTCCTCACAGGCCTGCGTGGGCGGCGATGGCGGCAGCGATGGCCAGGGCCAGTTCGCCCGGCTTGCGTTTGATCGAGTAGTTCAGCAGTTCCGGATGGTTGTCGACGAAGCTGGTATTGAACTGCCCGCTGCGGAAATCCGGGTTGGCGAGAATCTGCTGGTAATAGGTGGCGGTGGTTTTCACACCTTGCACGCGCATGTCGTCCAATGCGCGCGAACCGCGGGCCAGGGCCTCTTCCCACGTCAGTGCCCAGACGATCAGCTTCAGGCACATGGAGTCGTAGTACGGCGGAATGGTGTAGCCGGTATAAATCGCCGTATCGGTGCGCACACCGGGGCCGCCGGGGGCGTAGTAACGGGTGATCTTGCCGAAGCAGGGCAGGAAGTTGTTACGCGGCTCCTCGGCGTTGATGCGGAATTGCAGGGCGAAGCCGCGATACTGGATGTCTTCCTGCTTGACCGAGAGCGGCAGACCGGAGGCGATGCGGATCTGCTCGCGGACGATGTCGATGCCGGTGATTTCCTCGGTGATGGTGTGCTCCACCTGCACGCGGGTATTCATTTCCATGAAGTACACCTCGCCCTCGGCGAGCAAGAACTCCACGGTGCCGGCGTTCTCGTAACCCACCGCCTTGGCCGCACGTACCGCCAGGTCGCCGATATAGGCGCGCTGTTCCGGGGTGAGCTGCGGGCTGGGGGCAATCTCGATGAGCTTCTGGTTGCGCCGCTGGATCGAGCAGTCGCGCTCGAACAGGTGCACGGTATTGCCGAATGAATCGGCGAGGATCTGCGCCTCGATGTGCTTGGGCTCGACGATGCATTTCTCAAGGAATACATCAGCCGATCCGAAGGCTTTGGTCGCCTCGGAGATGACGCGCGGGTAGGCCTGGGCCAGCTCGTCACGCGAGTTACAGCGGCGGATACCACGACCGCCGCCACCCGAGGTGGCTTTGAGCATCACCGGATAGCCGATGCCCTCAGCTGCGGCCAGCGCTTCTTCGACATCCGCCACGTTGCCTTCGGTGCCCGGCGTGACCGGCACGCCGGCCTTGATCATGCTGCGCCGCGCCTCGGTTTTGTCGCCCATGCGTCGAATCACTTCGGCGCTTGGGCCAACGAAGCGGATGCCACGCTCGGCGCAGATTTCCGCCAGTTCGGCGTTTTCGGACAGGAATCCATAGCCTGGATGCAACGCATCACAGCCGGTCTCCACGGCCAGGTTCACCAGCTTGCGCGGATTGAGGTAGCCGGCAAGCGGATCGTCGCCGATGAAATGGGCCTCGTCGGCACGCTTGACGTGCAACGCGTGGCGGTCGGGCTCGGCAAACACCGCCACCGAGCGTACGTCCATTTCGGCACAGGCCCGCACGATGCGGACGGCGATTTCACCGCGGTTAGCGATCAGCAGCTTCTTGATCACGCTGTCATTCCCTCGGTCGATGAGCAGAAGGCCGCCTTGAGGGGCCATGTCACGCCAGCACGTTGTGCAAGCCTATAAACCCTACGCCTACCGGCATGATTACTGAAAATGAATAATAGTTTGATCTTGCATAAGTAATTACTTATATATTCAATCAAAGCTGCACAGGACGGGCCTTAGCGGCCTTGCAATCACCAGAAGCAGTGAAGCTAGACAGGAGCGGCGGAATCAATGCGCAAAAGCATGATGCGGATAACCTTGCGTCAGCTGCAGGTGTTCCGGGCGGTATGCGAAAGCCTTTCCTACAGCCGGGCAGCGGAGGAAATGGCGCTGACCCAGCCAGCAGTGAGCTTGCAGATTCGCCAACTCGAGGAGCTGATCGGCCAGCCGCTGTTCGAGTATCTGGGCAAAAAACTCTACCTGACCGCCGCTGCCGAAGCGCTGCAGCGCGCCAGCACCGACATATTTGGGCGCCTGGACAGCCTGGATATGCAGCTGTCCGACATGCAGGGCTCGCTACAGGGTCAGCTGAATCTGGCGGTCGAGTCGAGCGCCAAATACATCACGCCGCACCTGTTTGCGGCTTTCAAACGCAAGCATCCAGAGGTCAGCCTGGAACTCGTGGTGGTCAATCACGCGCAGGCGGTCAAACGCCTTTCGATCAGCCGCGACGATCTACTGATCATGTCGCAGGTGCCGACTGACATGGATCTGGAATTCATGCCATTCCTGAACAACCCCATCGTGGCGGTCGCACCGACTGATCATCCACTGAGCCAGGCAGCAGCCCTGACCTTGCAGGACCTGACCGCCTACCCACTGCTGGTCCGGGAGCCGGGCTCGGGCACGCGCAAGGCAGGCGAAGACTATCTGCGCCAGAAGCGTGCGCATTTCGCTCAGACGATCCAGGTGGCCTCACTGGATGCCCTACGCGAGAGCGTCGTAGCAGGGCTCGGCGTAGCGCTGATGCCACGCCATGCAGTCCACTTGGAGCTGGCTCACGGCCTGCTGCGAGAGCTGCCAGTCGAGGAGCTACCGCTGTACCGCAGCTGGTGCGTGGTGCATCCGCGAGCCAAGCGGCTGAGCCCGGTGGCTCAGGCGTTCTTCACTTTTATTCGCGAAGAACGCGCGCAGATCATCGCCCTGGCTGCGCGCTTTGACGGCTCGCAGGCAAACCCTCAAGCAGCGGGCTGACCATCAGCAGGTCGGGGAACTCCATCAGCTGCGCATGCAGCTGGCGCTGCTCGTCGTAGCTTTCGATGGCACGGCGGAAATGCATGCGGCGCTCGTCCAGCTGCTTGCGGCGGGCACGGGCATCGAGGTTGACGTAGGGTTCACGGTGCTGGGACATGCGCGGTCTCCGGAACAGGTGTCGGGAGAGCCCAGCATCGAAGCCCCGGGTGACGCTATGAGGACAAGCAGATGACGGAGCGATGAACGCCGCTTAAGCGCTCGTCAATCTTCGTGCGGCTTCACCGATTTCGGCGACAGGCGCAGGCTACGCAAGCTGCGCTTCACGCTCTTGAGGTGATTGACCAGGCTCGGACCGCGCGCCATGGCGACGCCCATCGCCAACACGTCGATCACCACCAGATGCGCGATACGCGAGGTCAGCGGGGTGTAGATCTCGGTGTCTTCCTGCACGTCGATGGCCAGGTTGATGGTCGCCAGTTCCGCGAGCGGGGTCTGGCTCGGACAGAGGGTGATCAGCGTGGCGCCGGATTCGCGGACCACATTCGCCGTGATCAGCAAGTCCTTGGAGCGGCCCGACTGGGAAATGCAGATCGCCACGTCGGTGGGCTTCAGCGTGACAGCCGACATCGCCTGCATGTGCGGGTCGGAATAGGCCGCGGCGCTGAGCAGCAGGCGAAAGAACTTGTGCTGGGCATCGGTCGCCACCGCGCCGGACGCACCAAAGCCGTAAAACTCGACTCGCTCGGCCTTGGCCATCGCCGCCACTGCGCGCTCGAGCGCATCGGAGTCGAGCTTCTCGCGCACTTCCATCAGCGTGTGCAGGGTGGTGTCGAAGATTTTCAGCGCGAAATCGGTGACCGAGTCATTTTCGCTGATGGCGAACTGGCCGAAGCTGGCGCCGGCAGCAAGGCTCTGCGCCAGTTTCAATTTGAGGTCCTGAAATCCCAGGCAACCGATGGCGCGGCAGAAGCGCACGATGGTCGGCTCACTGACCCCCACCACATGGGCCAGGTCGGCCATTGAACTGTGCATCACGGCAGCTGGATCGAGGAGTACATGGTCGGCGACTTTCAGCTCCGACTTGCGTAACGAACCTCTCGATTGGGCAATGTGTTGCAGCAGGTTCACGTGGCGGTCTCGCTATGATCAAAACCTGGCAAGAATGGTCGAACGCTGCGGGTGCGCTCGCATCCGTCAAGCCGGCTGGGTTGTAGTGGGCTTGTAGTTATACTACAAGCCTCGCAGTATCGCCCACCTATCGAGTCTGTCCACCTTCTAGGAGTGACGCTGTGTCCATTTCCTGCGACATGCTGGTATTTGGCGGTACCGGCGACCTGGCGCTACACAAACTCATCCCTGCACTCTATTACCTGCACCGTGAGCATCGTCTGCATGATGATGTCCGCATCCTGGCGATTGCGCGCCAGGATATTGATCGCAACGCCTATCTCTCGTTGGCCGAGCGACATATCCGAGCGCAAATCGCGCGCACGGACTTCGAGGCTGAAATCTGGAATGCGTTCAGCCAGCGCCTCGACTACTTCCCCATGGACGCCACTCAGAGGGGTGAATACGTCCGTCTCGCGCATCACCTCGGCCAGGCCGAAGGCCGCGTGCGGGTGCACTACCTGGCGACCGCGCCCAACCTGTTCGAGCCCATTGCCTCGAACCTTGAGAGCGCAGGGCTGGCCGGAGAAGACGCGCGCATCGTCCTGGAGAAGCCCATCGGCCACTCCCTCGAATCAGCACTCGAGATCAACGAGGCCATCGGTAACGTCTTCCCCGAATCGCGCATTTATCGGATCGACCACTACCTCGGCAAGGAAACCGTGCAGAACCTCATGGCGCTGCGTTTTGCCAACGCTCTGTTCGAGCCCATCTGGCGCAGCGGCCATATCGATCATGTGCAGATCACGGTGGCCGAGACCCTCGGCGTCGAGGAGCGGGGCAGCTATTACGACCATGCCGGCGCCATGCGCGACATGCTGCAGAATCACCTCCTGCAACTGCTCTGCCTGGTGGCGATGGAAGCCCCGGTGCGCTTCGATGCCAAATCGATACGCGGCGAAAAGGTCAAGATTATGGAAGCACTCAAACCGATTACCGGTAACGACGTGCAGGACAAGACCGTGCGCGGGCAGTACGTCGCCGGGCAGATCGGCGGCAATGATGTGCAGGCTTACTACTTCGAAAAGGATGTGGATAACGACAGCGATACCGAAACCTTCGTCGCTGTAAAGGCCGAAATCGACAATTGGCGCTGGGCTGGCGTGCCCTTCTACCTGCGTACTGGCAAGCGCATGGCGAAGAAGCGCTCGGAAATCATCATCACCTTCAAACAGGTGCCGCACATGCTGTTCACCAAAGGCGAGGTCAACCGCCTGGTGATCCGCCTGCAGCCGGAGGAGAGCATCAGCCTGCAGCTCATGGCCAAGGCACCCGGTAAAGGGATGCAACTGGAGCCCGTCGAGCTCGATCTGAATCTGGCCCATGCATTCAGCAGCACACGCCGCTGGGAGGCGTACGAGCGGCTGTTGCTGGACGTGATCGAAGGTGACTCGACACTGTTCATGCGCCGCGATGAGGTGGAAGCGGCCTGGAACTGGGTCGATCCGATCCTCTGCGGCTGGCAGAGTCACTACCGCAAGCCCAGGCCCTATCCGGCCGGAACGGACGGTCCTGAGCAAGCACACCAACTGATTGAGCATCAGGGTCGGCAATGGTGGCGCTGAGCCAGCCGAAGCATCCAAGTGGCCGCCCTGCAAAGTCGCTTGCAGCCCCGAGCTAGAGCAGTCCAACGCAAGTAGCGGCAACTAACAAACCGGGTGCTTGGCAACTATTGATTGAACTTTCAAGCATCATCAACTTGTCGCGCTGACAAAAAAAATTAACAGAACGCGACGAAGTCGCCATCTCCGCGGAGCAGATCGCCGATATCTCGGCATGATATCGGCGACTGAACTCGCTCGCACTAGCCCGTCGAGCCGGGCTTAATTCAGCCGTAACTTTGGCTAGCTCTAGCCAGAATAATGCGCACGTTATCCACAACCAAACCGCTATCACCACGATCAGCTAAACGCCTTGTTTTTCGCGGGCTCTGTCAAATTTCGTCAGTACTGTAACGTACTCTTCTGCCGCACCCGAAACAGGCTGCTCTATTCGCCCAGCACATGGGCCAAATCCGATGCCCATATTCGGCTGTATATACATTCCAGATCGAGCCCGGTGACGGCGACTGACCGGCAAGTTCAACTTTCGCGATAAACGGCGAACTTCGGAGATATCAGCGGCGAATCAACGCCCATGATCGGCGACTGAGGTTGAGATTAATTTTTTGATGTGTTTATTCTAGAAAAGGATTTCAATCAGCAACCCCAAAGGTCTTGTTTTGAGTGTTCCTACCGTAACGCTCCGTCGCCCAACCGACGGCGACGGTTTCCCCCTCCATGAGCTGGTAGCACGCTGCCAACCTCTGGACACAAATTCGGCGTACTGCAACCTCCTGCAATGCTCCGATTTCGCCGACACCTCCATTGCCGCCACAGACGCGGATGGCCAATTGGTAGGTTTCATTTCCGGTTACTGCCCTCCTGCTCGCCCAGACACTTTGTTCGTCTGGCAAGTCGCAGTCGACGCGTCGATGCGCGGTCAGGGGCTGGCGCTGCGCATGCTGATGGCTCTGGTCGCACGAGTCGCCAGAGAGCAGGGCGTCACCAACCTGGAAACCACCATCTCGCCGGACAACGGGGCATCCCAGGCGCTGTTTAAAAAGGCCTTCGCCAAACTTGGCGTCGACTACAGCACCCGCACCCTGTTCTCCCGCGCCGAACACTTTGCCGGCAAGCATGAAGACGAAGTGCTCTACCGCGCCGGCCCGTTCGCCGCACCCAATTCAGAAGAAGAACTAGAGGAAAACGCATGAAAACTTTCGAACTGCACGAATCTGGCGTTCGCAGCTACTGCCGCTCCTTTCCAGTGGTCTTCAAGCAAGCCCGCGGCGCTGAACTCACCACCCGCGAAGGCAAGACGTACATCGACTTTCTCGCTGGTGCTGGCACGCTGAACTACGGCCACAACCATCCTGTGCTCAAGCAGGCGCTGCTCGATTACATCGAAGCCGACGGCATCACTCACGGCCTGGACATGTATTCCGAAGCGAAGGAGACCTTCCTCTCCACCTTCGATCGCCTGATCCTCAAGCCGCGCAACATGGACTACGTCATGCAGTTCACCGGCCCGACCGGCACCAACGCGGTGGAAGCCGCGCTGAAGCTGGCGCGCAAGGTGACCGGCCGCAACAACATCATCAGCTTCACCAACGGCTTCCATGGCTGCAGCATCGGCGCGCTCGCCGCGACCGGCAACAAGCATCACCGCGGTGCTGCCGGCGTTCCGCTGACCGACGTCAGCCGCATGCCCTATGCCAACTATTTCGGTGACAAGGTCAACACCATCGCAATGATGGACAAGCTGCTGACCGACCCATCCAGCGGTGTCGACAAGCCGGCGGCGGTGATCGTGGAAGTGGTTCAGGGCGAAGGCGGCCTCAACGCCGCCTCGGCTGAATGGGTCCGCAAGCTGGAAAAACTCTGCCGCAAGCACGAGATGCTGTTGATCATCGACGACATCCAGGCCGGTTGCGGCCGGACCGGCACCTTCTTCAGCTTTGAAGAGATGGGCATCAAGCCGGACATGATCACGCTGTCCAAGTCGCTGTCGGGCTATGGCCTGCCATTCGCCATGGTGCTGCTGCGCAAGGAGCTGGACCAGTGGAAGCCGGGCGAGCACAACGGCACCTTCCGCGGTAACAACCACGCGTTCGTCACTGCTGCGGCTGCCATCGAGCACTTCTGGAAAGACGACGAGTTCGCCAATAGCGTCAAGGCCAAGGGCAAGCGCATTGCCGACGGCATGAACAAAATCGTCCGCCGCTACGGCCCGGATTCACTGTTCGTCAAAGGCCGCGGCATGATGATCGGCATCAGCTGCCCGGACGGCGACACTGCCGCCGCGATTTGCCGCCATGCCTTCGAAAACGGCCTGGTCGTCGAAACCAGCGGCGCCCACAGTGAAGTGGTCAAGTGTCTCTGCCCGCTGATCATCAGCGAAGAGCAGATCGACAAGGCCATGAGCATCCTGGACAAGGCGTTCGCCGCCGTAATGTCCGATCAAGCCGCCAACCAAGCTTCTTGAGGATTGAAGAATGATCGTACGTACCCTGGCTGAATGCGAGCAGTCCAACCGCAAGATCAAGACCGATACCTGGGACAGCACGCGGATGCTGCTCAAGGACGACAAGATGGGCTTCTCGTTCCACATCACCACCATCTACGCTAACACCGAGACGCACATCCACTACCAGAACCATCTGGAGTCGGTGTATTGCATGAGCGGCAATGGCGAGATCGAGACCATCGCTGACGGCAAGATCTACAAGATCGAGCCCGGCACGCTGTACATCCTCGACAAGCACGACGAGCACCTGCTCCGTGGCGGCAGCGAGGAAATGAAGTTGGCGTGCGTGTTCAACCCGCCACTCAACGGCAAAGAAGTGCATGACGAAAGCGGTGTGTATCCGCTTGAGGCCGAAACCGTAGTCTGATGCGACTCCGCAGGGCGGCTGCACCCCGCCCTGCGACACCCGTTTCAAGGAGAGTTTAAAGTGAACCCCGTGCAAGCCGACCTGTACCCTTCGCGCCAGCACGACGAACCTAGCTGGCAAGAGCGTCTGGACCCGGTCGTCTACCGCAGTGACCTGGCCAACGCCCCGATCGCACCAGAGATGATCGAACGCTTCGAGCGTGACGGCTATCTGGTCATCCCCAATCTGTTCAGCGCCGAGGAAGTCGCGGTATTCCGCGAAGAACTCGACCGCATGCGTCAGGACCCGGCCGTTGCCGAGTCCGGCAAGACCATCAAGGAACCCGACAGCGGCGCAATCCGCTCGGTGTTCGCCATCCACGCCGACAATCCGTTGTTTGCCCGTGTCGCCAGCGACGAGCGCATTGCCGCCATCGCCAGCTTCATCCTCGGTGGTGACATTTATGTGCACCAGTCGCGGATGAACTTCAAACCCGGCTTCACTGGCAAGGAGTTCTACTGGCACTCCGATTTCGAAACCTGGCACGTCGAAGACGGCTTGCCACGCATGCGCACCCTGAGCTGCTCGATCCTGCTCACCGACAATGAGCCGCACAACGGCCCGCTGATGCTGGTGCCGGGATCACACAAGCACTACATCCGCTGCGTTGGTGCGACACCGGAGAACCACTACCAGAAGTCCCTGCGCAAGCAGGAGTTCGGTGTACCGGATCACGACAGCCTGACCCAGCTGGCGGACCGTTATGGCATCGAGACCGCTACGGGCCCGGCGGGCAGTGTGGTGTTCTTCGATTGCAACACCATGCACGGCTCCAACAGCAACATTACACCCAGCGCGCGCAGCAATCTGTTCTATGTCTACAACCATGTAGATAATGCCGCGCAGGCGCCGTTCTGCGGCCTCTCGCCACGTCCGGCCTTTGTCGGTGAACGCGAGAACTTCGAGCCCCTGCAGATCCAGAAGCAAAAGTATCTCTGACGTACCCGATCAGGCCCGACTACCGGGCCTGTTCTTTGTTGGCGGCCGAGAGGCGGCCCAGGGATGAAAATTCACCCCCAAGACGGGAAGTTGAATCGATGCATACCGTAGAAAAAATCGGCGGCACATCCATGAGCCGCTTCGACGAGCTACTGGACAATATCTTTATCGGCGGACGCGAAGGCGACGAGCTCTATCAGCGCGTCTTCGTCGTTTCGGCCTACAGCGGCATGACCAACCTGCTGTTGGAACACAAGAAGACTGGCGAACCCGGCGTCTACCAACGCTTCGCCGACGCTCGCAACGAGGGCGCCTGGCTCGATGCACTGGACATCGTCCGCGAGCGCATGCTCGGCAAGAACGCTGAGCTGTTCGCCAGCGACTTCGAGCTGCGTGCCGCCAACCAGTTCATCAACTCGCGCATCGACGATGCCCGCGAGTGCATGAGCAGTCTGCAGCGCCTCTGTGCCTACGGCCATTTCCAGCTCGACGAGCACTTGATGAAGGTGCGCGAGATGCTAGCCTCCCTCGGCGAAGCGCACAGCGCCTTCAACTCGGTGCTGGCGCTCAAGCACCGCGGCATCAACGCGAAGATGGTCGACCTCACCGGCTGGCACCGCGACGCACCGCTGCCCTTCGATGAGATGGTGCGGCACAGCTTCGAAGATGTGGACCTGGCCCGCGAACTGGTGGTCGCCACAGGCTACACGCACTGCAGCGAAGGCCTGATGAACACCTTCGACCGCGGCTACAGCGAGATCACCTTTGCTCAGATTGCCGCTGCTACCGGTGCCCGTGAAGCGATCATCCACAAGGAATTCCACCTCTCCAGCGCCGACCCGAACCTGGTCGGAGCGGACAAGGTGGTCACCATCGGCCGTACCAACTATGACGTGGCCGACCAGTTGTCGAACCTCGGCATGGAAGCGATCCACCCACGTGCCGCCAAGACACTACGCCGCGCCGGCATCGAGCTGCGCATCAAGAATGCCTTCGAGCCGGAACACGCCGGTACGCTCATCAGCCAGGACTACAAGAGCGAGCGGCCCTGCGTCGAGATCATCGCCGGGCGCAAGGACGTCTTCGGTATCGAGGTGTTCGATCAGGACATGCTCGGGGACGTCGGCTACGACATCGAGATCAGCAAGCTGCTCAAGCAGCTGCGCCTCTACGTGGTGAACAAGGACTCCGACGCCAACAGCATCACCTACTACGCGTCGGGCTCGCGCAAGCTGATCAACCGCGCCGCGCGACTGATCGAGGAGAAGTATCCGGCTGCGGAAGTTACCGTGCACAACGTCGCCATCGTCTCGGCTATCGGCTCCGACCTCAAGGTCAAAGGCATCCTCGCCAAGACCGTCGCGGCGCTGGCCGGTGCCGGCATCAGCATCCAGGCGGTGCATCAGTCGATCCGCCAGGTTGAGATGCAGTGTGTGGTCAACGAGGAAGACTACGACGACGCCGTCGCGGCCCTGCACCGCGCGCTGATCGAGCCGGAAAACCACGGTGATGTGATCGCCGCAGCCTAAGCTACGGCTGAACCTGACCGCCGGCCTTGGCTCTAGCCAGGGTCGGCGGTTTGCCGTCCGCCGTCGCTGGCGGACCCGGCCAGCTTGCGCCGCCGATACCAGGTGGCGAAAAACACCACCGCCAGCAACAGCTCGGCGAGATCGCCGCCGTAATACATCAATTGTGCAGCCGCTTCGATTTCCGCCAGGTCGTGGCCGGCGTCGCGCGGAAAGCCGTAGGCATACATGAGTTTGCCCAGCACGGCATGAGCGGCAATCGCCACGAACAATACGATCAGCCGCAACCACATGCCGGGACGATGCGGCGCGGGGTCCGGTCCGGCAATCGACCAGCTGAAAAGATAGCCTGCCAGTACGAAGTGCAGGTGCAACCATACATGGAGGACGGGTTCGCTGAAGCTCAGCTGGTACAGCGGCGTGAGATAGAGGATATACAGCGCGCCGACATTCAACATCAGTGCGGTCACCGGATGGCTCAGGCAGCGCACCGGCACGCTGCCCGCAAACTCGGTAATCCGTCGGGCGGTCACGACCGGCACATTGCGCAACAGCAGCGTGCCCGGCGCGCCGAGCATCATCGCAATGGGCGCGAACATGCCGAGCAGAAGATGCTGCGCCATGTGCCCGCGCAGGTCTGCATGGCCCCACTCGACCATAAAAGGCGAAAACGCGGCCACCAGAAGCCCGCACCCCAGACTGAAACTGACGGTGCGCCAGCAATGCCAAGTCTTTCGACGCCGCCGTTGCGCGCGCACACCGAGAACATAAGCAAACCAGAGAGCCAGCGTCAGCAAGACCAGCAGCGAGGTGCCAGCCAGGGTGAGCAGATGAGTATCGTGGGCCACCGGCTACCGGCCCCCTTGCAACGAGCCAAGGGATGACCGAGCTGTTCGCCAGATCATGAAGCCTATCGCCAGCAGCAGCGCGCCAAAGGCATTCCACGCCAGGTCGTAGAGCAGAAGGTTGTCCACGTAGCGCACCTGATGCAGCCGCAGAATCTTGTGATCGACGATCCCATCGAACAGCTGAAAGCCGCCTGCGCCAAGAAACAAACCGGCCCAGGCGTGCAAGCGCGACACCGCGCGGCGGCTGCTCAGCTGCACGAACAGGTAAAAGCCGGCGGCCAGCATCAGCAGTTCAGCTGAATGCAACAGACCGTCAGATATCAGCCCGACGGTTTGTGTGGATCGGTCGAAGAAATGGTGCCAGGCGAGTATCTGGTGAAAGACGATCTCGTCGATGGCGGCCATCAAACCAATCCCGAAAAAGCTCGTCGCGATCAGACTACCTCTGGCATCGACGGGGAGTTTGCTCACGATGGGCCTCCGGCTGATAACGGTTGGCTTGCATCGGAACTCGGTACGCTCGACTCAAGCCCTGTCTATGAGTGACTGGGGTCAGCCTCAAGAGTTCTCCATCGGCTTGATCTGACGGGGCGAAAAGCGCCGGCCAACTCAGTAGAATCCGCACACTTTCTGCTGGTATATAGAGCCACCGCACCATGACCCACCCTCGCACCGAACTGCTGTCGCCCGCCGGCACCCTGAAATCCATGCGCTACGCCTTTGCCTACGGCGCCGACGCGGTCTATGCGGGACAGCCGCGCTACAGCCTGCGCGTGCGCAACAACGAATTCGACCACGCCAACCTGCGCCTGGGAATCGATGAGGCCCATGCTCAGGGCAAGCAGTTCTATGTGGTGGTCAACATCGCGCCGCACAACGCCAAGCTGCGCACCTTCATCAAGGATCTCGAGCCGGTGGTCGCCATGGGTCCGGATGCGCTGATCATGTCCGACCCCGGTCTGATCATGCTGGTTCGCCAGCACTTCCCCCATATGACCATTCACCTGTCGGTACAGGCCAACGCGGTGAACTGGGCCAGCGTCGAGTTCTGGCGTCAGCAGGGCCTCACCCGCGCCATCCTCTCGCGCGAGCTGTCGCTGGAAGAGATCGGCGAGATCCGTGAAAAGGTGCCGGGCATGGAGCTGGAGGTCTTCGTTCACGGCGCGCTGTGCATGGCCTATTCCGGGCGCTGCCTGCTCTCCGGCTACATCAACAAGCGCGACCCCAACCAGGGTTCCTGCACCAACGCCTGCCGTTGGGAATACAAGGCGCACGAAGGCAAGGAAGACGAGCTGGGCAATATCGTCCAGCAGTATCAGCCGATCCCCGTGCAGCAGCTTGGAGCAGGCGCCATCCAGCCGACTCTGGGTGCCGGCGCGCCGACCGATCAGGTCTTCCTGCTCGAAGACAGCAGCCGTCCTGGCGAAATGATGGAAGCATTCGAGGACGAGCACGGCACCTACATCATGAACTCCAAGGACTTGCGTGCCGTCCAGCATGTCGAGCGGCTGGTGCAGATGGGCGTGCATTCGCTGAAGATCGAAGGCCGGACCAAATCCCACTACTACGTGGCGCGCACCGCCCAGGTCTATCGCAAGGCAATCGACGATGCGGTCGCAGGCAGACCCTTCGACAAGTCGCTGATGGACACCTTGGAATCGCTCGCGCACCGCGGCTACACCGAAGGCTTCCTGCGTCGTCACGTGCATGACGAATACCAGAACTATGAGCGAGGCTTTTCGCTATCGGAGCGCCAGCAGTTTGTCGGCGAGCTGACCGGCGAACGGCGCAACGGGCTGGCTGAAGTGATCGTCAAGAACCGCTTCGCCGTCGGCGACCGGCTGGAGCTGATGACCCCGCACGGCAATCTGAACTTCCGCCTGGAGGCACTGGAAAACAAGCGCGGCGAACGTGTCGATGTGGCGCCCGGAGACGGTCACGTACTCCACCTGCCGGTGCCGGAGCATGTCGACCTTCAGCATGCATTGCTGATGCGCGAACTGGAAGGCACCACCACCCGCGGCTAACAGCTAGATCCTTGTAGGGTGGGCTTCAGCCCACCGCTTGGGCTACGCCACCCTAACCGCTGGTGGGCTGAAGCCCACCCTACGAAGCAGTCCTCAGACCAATAGCTTCACGAACTCGTCAGCCGGCACCGGGCGGCTGATCAGGTAACCCTGCATTTCGTCGCAGCCGTGAGCTTTGAGGAAGTCCGCCTGTGCCTGGGTTTCGACGCCCTCGGCGACGACCTTCAGCTCCAGGCTATGGACCATGGCGATGATGGCCCGGACGATGGCTGAATCTTCTCCGACCTGATCCAGTTCGGAAATGAACGAGCGATCGATCTTCACGTAGTCCACCGGGAAGCGCTTGAGGTAGCTGAGCGAGGAATAGCCGGTGCCGAAGTCATCGATTGCCAGCTTCACACCCAGCGCGCGTAACTGGCGGCTGATGTTGATCGCGTTGTCGATGTCATCGAGCAGCTGACTTTCGGTCAGTTCCAGCTCGAGCCGGTCGGCGGGCAACCCAGTCTCTTCCAGTACCTGTCGCACCAGGCTGACGAAATTGCCCTGGCGCAACTGTTTGACGGACAGGTTCACCGACACCCGAATGGCGGCCAGTCCATCGAGTTGCCATTGACGCGCCTGCCGGCAGGCTTCGCGCAGAACAAACTCACCCAGCGGGATGATCAGCCCGGTTTCCTCGGCTAGGGGAATGAAAAAGCCTGGCGCAATAAGGCCTTTCTGCGGATGCCGCCAGCGCACCAGTGCTTCGGCCGCATCCAGGCTGTCTTCCGCCACGTTCAGTCGCGGTTGATAGAAGACTTCCAGCTGGCCTTCCTCGAGTGCGCGACGGAGTTGGTTCTCCAGCTTGAGATTTTCCAGGCTCGACACCTGCAAGCGCTCGGTGAAGAACTGCAGGGTGTTGCCGCCAAGATGTTTGGCATGTTGCATGGCCATGTTCGCCTGCAACAGCAGCGAGGTCGCCTCGCGCGAGTTGTCTGGCATCAGGCTGACGCCGATGGACGCGGTGATGACCAGTTCCTGATCGTCGAGCCGAATGGGTTTGCTGATGCGCGACAGCAAGCGGCTGCCGCTGTGCGCCAGGCTGGCAAGGCTGCCGTAACCTTCGAGCACCACCACGAACTCGTCACCGGATAAACGGGCAATGGTGTCGGCGTCCGACAGCGTGTGGGACAGACGGCGGGAAACTTCACGCAACAGCTGATCAGCCGCCTCGTGCCCAAGGCTTTCATTAAGCGTCTTGAAACGGTCCAGATCGATATACAAAACCGCCAGCCCGCGATTGCTGCAACGGCTACGCTCGCAGGCGCTGTGCAGACGCTCCTTGAGCAAGCTGCGATTGGCCAACCCGGTGAGTTCGTCGAAGTGGGTCAGGTAACGCAGACGTTCCTCGACCTGACGCCTGACGCTGAGATCGGAAACGAACGCGACCACATTGGTGATGTTGCCGTGTCGGTCGTGCACCACTCGCATCTGTGCCCATTGCGGGTAGACCTCGCCATTCTTGCGGGTCTCGATCAGCTCGCCTTGCCAGATACCGTGCTGCGCCAGGCTTTCGCGAATAGCCGAATATTGCTGGCGGCTGTCCTCGGAACTCGCCAGCAGGGCGACGCTTCTTCCGATCAGTTCCTCTCGGCTGAAACCGGACAGCGTGCAACAGGCCTGGTTGACTGCCAGCAGGTGGAATTCGGGATCCATGATCGCCATGCCCTCACCTGCCGCTTCGAACACCGTGGCCGCCAACCGCAATTGCTCGGCCTGACGATGGCTCTCGCTGATGTCTCGCCGGGTGCCGATCATTCGTAAGGCCCGGCCGTTAGCATCGCGCTCGGTGACACGCCCGCGATCTTCGATCCAAATCGAACTGCCGTCGTTGAGCATGGCCCGGTATTGCACGGCATAGCTTTCGGTCTTGCCCTTCAAGTGGTCGATCATGTCCTGGCGTACACGCGGGCCGTCTTCGGGATGCACTTCGGGACGCTGCTGCTCGGCCAGCAGCAGTCGATCACTCAGGCCGACACCAAAAACCACGTCCATCCTCGAGTGATGGACCTCACGGTTGGCCATGTCCCAGTCCCACATGCCCAATTCACTGGCTTCCAGCGCCAGGCTCAAACGAGCCTCGCTTTCACGCAGCGCGGCGGTGCGCTCAATCACCCGCCGTTCGAGCCCGTCGAAGGCCTCTCGCATCCGGCCCTCGGCATGGCGCCGCTGCTCGACCTCCCGGGCCAGCTCGCCATTCAGATCGGTGGCTTCACCCCGCATGCGTTGCAATCGCCGTATCAGCAACTGGTTGTGCAGACGTTGCGCCAGGCTGGCCGTCACCAGCCGGTTCATCTGCCAGGCAATCATGCTCAGCGTCAGCAGCACGATTGCGGCCAGCAGCCCCCAACCCTGCAGATGGGGCTCGCCGCTGCTTAACAGCACCGCCGCAGCGGGAAGCAGCCCGGGAATGGCAAAGGCGCCGAACGCGCGGAGCGATACGCCGCAGGCCACGCAGCCTGCAAAAAACACCGAGGCAAGCGAACCGAGCAGTACCGTTTGTTGCAGGAACGGCCCGTCTAGGGCCAGCTTGATGATCGCGTAGTCCAGCGTCACCGCGCTGGCGACACTGGCCATCAGGAAGGATCGATACCAGCGGGGATGCTGCTGCTCCTCGGCGCTGGCCTTGGCGAAGCTGCGCGTCTGCTGCAGCCTCAGCAGGGCGATTGCAAAGGTCACACCCGACCAGATCGCCAATTGCAGCTTCGGTCCTTCCGCCCAGAGTACGGCGGGGAATACCAGGCTGGTGATGATCATCAGCAGCAGTGCGAGCCGCGAGCCCTCATAGAGCAGCCGCGTGCGCTCGGCCCGCTGATCCATCTCTGCAAGGTTGAAAGCGGCGTGGTCCTCCATGGCCATTGACGCCGACGGATTGGCTTGTGCGGAATCGGTCATCGGGTTGTTCTTGTAATGGATGTCTGGAGCGGTAGGCGTGCATTCAGCACGTCTCGATAATGGCACGACGCTAGCGTCTGGTCATCGTCTCTCCGACCAAAGACCGTGGATGACGATACGCTGGTATCGATCAGATGGATTTTCAACAGGTCGATGACCACAACCCGCCCCGGCTCCCGGCGCGGTTTCTGTCCTCTCCCAGCCAAGCCCTTTGTCTGCCCATGGCTTGACTGGCGCCCGTCCGTTGCACGAGCGGGTCGGCTGGATTTCCGGCTAGAATGGCGCCCATGCATGACGATCTCTCTCTCCTCCTGAACTCCCTTAACGATGCCCAGCGCCAGGCCGTGGCCGCGCCGCTGGGTCGTCAATTGGTCCTCGCTGGTGCCGGCTCGGGCAAGACCCGCGTATTGGTGCACCGCATCGCCTGGCTGCACCAGGTTGAGCGCGCATCTTTGCACTCGATCCTTTCAGTTACCTTTACCAACAAGGCCGCCGCCGAGATGCGCCAGCGCATCGAGCAGCTGATGAAGGTCAACCCGCAGGGCATGTGGGTCGGCACCTTCCACGGCCTTGCGCACCGCTTGCTGCGTGCTCATTGGCAGGAAGCGAAGCTGGCGCAGAACTTCCAGATCCTCGACTCGGACGACCAGCAACGCCTGGTCAAGCGTGTGATCCGCGAGCTCGGTCTCGACGAGCAGCGCTGGCCGGCTCGCCAGGCCCAGTGGTGGATCAATGGACAGAAGGACGAAGGTCTGCGGCCCAAGCACATCCAGCCCAGCGGTGACCTGTTTCTGGCGACGATGCTGAGCATCTACCAAGCCTACGAAGAAGCCTGTGCCCGCGCCGGCGTCATCGATTTTTCCGAGCTGCTGTTGCGCGCGCTGGATCTGTGGCGCGACAACCCGGGCCTGCTCGATCATTACCAGCGCCGCTTCCGCCACATTCTGGTGGACGAGTTCCAGGACACCAACGCCGTTCAGTACGCCTGGTTGCGTTTGCTGGCCAAGGGCGGCGACAGCCTGATGGTGGTGGGTGACGATGACCAGTCGATCTACGGCTGGCGCGGCGCGCGGGTCGAAAACCTGCATCAGTTCAGCGAAGACTTCCAGGACGCCGTAACCATCCGCCTGGAACAGAACTACCGCTCCACGGCCTGCATCCTCAAGGCCGCCAACGCGCTGATCGCCAACAACCAGGGCCGTCTGGGCAAGGAACTGTGGACCGAAGGCTGCGAAGGTGAGCCGATCAGCCTGTACGCCGCGTTCAACGAGCACGACGAAGCGCGCTACGTGGTCGAGAGCATCGAGAAAGCGATCCGCGACGGCATGAGCCGCAGCGAGATCGCCATCCTCTATCGCTCCAACGCCCAGTCGCGGGTACTCGAAGAAGCCTTGCTGCGTGAACGCATCCCCTACCGCATCTATGGCGGCCAGCGCTTCTTCGAGCGCGCCGAGATCAAGAACGCCATGGCCTACCTGCGCCTGATTCAGGCACGGGACAACGATGCGGCGCTGGAGCGGGTGATCAACGTGCCGGCGCGTGGCATTGGCGAGAAGACTGTCGAATGCCTTCGCCAGCTGGCCCGGCAGCAGGAAAGCTCGATGTGGGCCGCGCTGCATCAGGCGGTCGGCACAAAGGTGGTGTCGGGCCGTGCGGCGAGCGCGCTGAACGGCTTCGTCGAGCTGATCGATACCCTCGCGCTGAAGGTCGAGGGCATGCAGCTGCACAGCATGGCGCAGCTGGTCATCGAACAGTCCGGTCTGCTGGCCTACCACCGTGACGAGAAAGGTGAGAAAGCCCAGGCACGGGTGGAAAACCTTGAGGAACTGGTTTCCGCTGCGCGCGCCTTCGACAACTACAGCGAAGACCAGGAAGACGAGCAGACCCCGCTCGCCGCCTTCCTCGATCACGCCTCGCTGGAAGCCGGTGAACAGCAGGCCGGCGACCACGAAGACAGCGTGCAGCTGATGACCCTGCACAGCGCCAAGGGCCTGGAGTTTCCGTTGGTGTTCCTGGTCGGCATGGAAGAAGGCCTGTTCCCGCATAAGATGAGCCTGGAAGAACCGGGCCGCTTGGAAGAGGAACGCCGCCTGGCCTACGTCGGCATCACCCGCGCCATGCAGCAGCTGATCGTCACCTACGCAGAAACCCGTCGGCTCTACGGGAGCGAGACCTACAATAAAATCTCGCGCTTCATCCGCGAATTGCCACCAGCGCTGATCAGCGAAGTCCGTCTGAGCAATACCGTCAGCCGCAGCTTCAACACACGTGGCATGGGTGGCGGCTCGCTGTTCGACGGCGCCAATGTGCCGGATACCCCGTTCAACCTCGGTCAGCGCGTCCGCCATTCGCTGTTTGGCGAAGGCACCATCCTCAACTTCGAAGGCTCCGGCGCCCAGGCGCGGGTGCAGGTGAATTTCGAAAGTGAAGGAAGCAAGTGGTTGATGCTCAGTTATGCCAAACTGGAACCGCTATGACGTTTACGTCAACCTATACCGATACTAATAAAATTCGCCAAAGGAAATAGCCATTCATGAAACGCCGTCACTTGTTTGGTGCCGCCGCTGCCCTGCTTGCCTCCCTCAGCCTCGCAGGCTGCAACGACGAAAAGAAAGTCGAACCCTCCGCCGAGCCGAAGGCCGCCGCCAGCGAAGCACCCGAGACCTACAACTGGAAAATGGTCACCGCCTGGCCGAAGAACTACCCGGGCCTGGGCACTGCCGCCCAGCGTCTGGCCGATAGAGTCGAGGCCATGAGCGATGGTCGCCTGACCATCAAGGTTTATGCCGCAGGTGAGCTGGTCCCCGCACTCGAAGTGTTTGATGCCGTCTCGCGCGGTACCGCCGAGCTAGGCCATGGCGCGGCCTACTACTGGAAGGGCAAGGTGCCCACCGCGCAATTCTTCACCTCGGTACCGTTCGGCCTGTCGACCAGCGAAATGAACGCCTGGCTGACCCGCGGCGGCGGCCAGGCGTTCTGGGACGAAGCCTACGCACCCTACGGCGTCAAGCCGATGGTCGTGGGTAACACCGGCATGCAGATGGGCGGTTGGTTCAACAAGGAAATCAACTCGCTGCAGGACCTGCAGGGCCTGAAGATCCGCACCCCAGGCCTGGGCGGCGAAGTGCTGACCCGCCTAGGCGCGACCACCGTCAACATGCCTGGCGGCGAAGTGTTCACCGCGCTACAAACCGGCGCGATCGATGCCACCGACTGGGTCAGCCCGTACAACGACCTCGCCTTTGGTCTGCACAAGGCCGCCAAGTACTACTACTACCCCGGCTGGCAGGAACCCCAGGCCGTGCTGGAGCTGTTGGTCAACCAGAAGGCGCTCGACACCCTGCCGGACGACTTGCGTGCCATCCTCACCGAGGCCGCCGGTGCCGCCAGCCGCGACATGATCGACGATTACGTTTATAACAACGCCATGGCGCTCGAGCAGCTCAAGCAACAAGGTACGCAACTCAAGCGCTTCCCTGACGAGGTGCTGAACGCCATGCGCGAGCAGTCCGACGTCGTCCTCGGCGAACTGGCCGCACAAAGCGAGCTGAATGGCCGCATCTGGGCCTCGATGAAGGCCTTCCAGGCGCAGGTCAAGCCGATGCACGAAATCTCCGAGAAAGAGCTGTACAACTGGCGTTGAGTCAGACGATCCGTTGCGCTTGTCGGTGAGCCGGCAAGCGCAACGAAGCAAAAGCCCGAAACACTCTACAACTGGCGCGCCCGCGCCGGGCCGTGCACCATCCGCTCAGTTTGTTCATTACTCAGGAATACCAAATGCAACGTGTGCTCAGCATATTCATGGCGCTGTGTATCAGCCTGACCTTCAGCCTTGACGTCCACGCCAAGCGTTTCGGCGGCGGCAAGAGCTTCGGCTCGGCGCCCAGCCATCAGACTCGCCAGACACCCCAACAAACTCAGGCGGCGCCCAACCAGGCTGGCCGTCAAACCCCCGCAGCTGCCAGTGGCGCGTCGCGTTGGCTCGGCCCGCTGGCCGGTCTCGCCGCAGGTGGCCTGCTGGCTTCGATGTTCATGGGAGATGGCTTCGAAGGCATCCAGTTCATGGACATCCTGATCTTCGGCGGCATCGCCTTCCTGTTGTTCCGATTCCTTGCGGCGCGTCGTCGCCAGCAGCAACCGGCCATGGCCGGACACGGAAACGCACCGATGCAGCGCGAAATGCCTGCCCAGCAATCGATTTTCGGCGGCGCTAGCGCTGCACGTCCGGCTGCCGCACCGGTGATCAATGCACCGGCCTGGTTCAACGAGCAGAACTTCGTGGCGGCCGCTCGCGAACATTTCATCTCGCTGCAGCAGCACTGGGATGCCAACGAGATGGATAAGATCAGCGAGTTCGTCACGCCGCAGCTGTTCGAATTCCTCCAGCGCGAACGTGCCGAGATCGGCGATGCCTATCAATCCACCTACGTTGACGACCTGCAGATTCAGCTCGATGGCGTGGATGATCAAGCCGACAAGACCGTCGCCACCCTGACCTTCGTAGGCGTGTCGAAGAACTCACGCTTCGACCAGGGCGAGCCGTTCAGCGAAAGCTGGCGCATGGAGCGTGCACAGGGCGAGAACCAGCCTTGGCTGGTGGCCGGTATCCGCCAGAACGCCTGAGTTGAGGTTTGACGCGACTCCGCTACGCACAGAGTCGTTTGATAAAAGCCCCGCCGCACGGCGGGGCTTTGTTATTGCGCGCTTGCTTTGCTTCCTGAGCGCAACGAACCGGCCAGGGGTCGAGCAGCCCTCCCCGACCGCGCCCATGGCTGAATAGAGCCGGTCCTACAGCGCCTGTCAGCACACCCACCCAACACACCCCCACCGGTTCCAACCCTTGCCCATCCTGGCGAGGCCATCTGAACCCTGCCAGCAAATGGACGTCTATGCTGTTCGCATAACAGCAATAGTCGAGAGGTCCTGCGTGTCAGGCAGCATCGAAACAAGGGTTGGCGCCACTGCTGTAGCCAGGGCGGTGTGTTCACCGCACGCCAGTACTGCGGTACACCCACGATGAATAGCGTTCGCCTGCCTTCCGTCGACAAGCTGCTGCGCGCTCCCGCCTGTGCGCCACTGCAACAGCGTTACGGCCGCGATGCCCTGCTCGGCACCCTGCGCGATCTGCTCGATGAATTGCGGGAACCGGCCCGCCACGGTCAGCTGGCGGCGCTGGAGCTGTCCGAAGCAGTGCTTGCAGGCCGCGCGGGCGAACGGCTCGCCAATCAGCACCGCAGCCGAGTGCGACGCGTCTTTAACCTGACTGGCACGGTGCTGCACACCAACCTCGGCCGCGCGCTGCTGCCGGATGAAGCCATCGAGGCGATTACTCTGGCGGCGCGCTATCCGCTGAACCTGGAGTTCGACCTGGCGACGGGCAAGCGCGGCGACCGCGACGACCTCATCGAAGGCCTGATCCGCGAATTGACCGGCGCTGAAGCCGTCACCGTGGTGAACAACAACGCCGCCGCCGTGCTGCTTGCGCTGAACAGCCTTGGCGCACGCAAGGAAGGCATCATTTCCCGCGGCGAGTTGATCGAGATTGGCGGCGCCTTTCGCATCCCGGACATCATGGCCCGCGCCGGCGTGAAGCTGCATGAGGTCGGCACCACCAACCGCACCCATGCCCAGGATTACGAAGCGGCGATCAATCCCCGTTCCGGCCTGCTGATGCGTGTGCACACCAGCAACTACAGCGTGCAGGGCTTCACTGCCAGCGTCGCCACGGCCGAGCTGGCATCCATCGCCCGAGCGCATGGCCTGCCGCTGCTGGAAGACCTCGGCAGTGGCAGCCTTGTCGATCTATCTCGCTGGGGCCTGCCAAAAGAGCCCACCGTGCAGGAGGCCCTACGCGATGGCGCTGACATCGTCACCTTCAGCGGCGACAAGCTGCTTGGCGGACCCCAGGCAGGGTTGATTGTCGGCAGCCGTGAGCTGATCCAGAAGATCAAGAAAAACCCGCTCAAGCGCGCCCTGCGTGTCGATAAGCTGACCCTCGCCGCACTGGAAGCCGTCCTTAATCTGTACCGCGATCCGGATCGCCTCGGTGAACGACTGACCAGCCTGCGCCTGCTCAGCCGTCCGCAGCCGGACATCCGCACCCAGGCCGAACGCCTGGCACCGGCGCTGACCGGCGCCTTGGGCGAGTCCTGGCAGGTCGCGGTTGAAGACGCCCTCGGCATGATCGGCAGTGGTGCACAACCCGTGGCGCGCCTGCCGAGCGCCGCCTTGTGCATTCGCCCGCACCAGCCCAGGCGTCTGCGCGGCCGCAGCCTGCGGCTGTTAGAAGAGGCACTGCGTGACCTGCCGATCCCGATTCTGGGTCGAGTCGCCGACGACGCGCTCTGGCTCGACCTGCGCCAGCTGGATGACGAGCCGGCATTTCTCAGACAACTACCGCACCTCGAGCAGGCGCTGGCATCATGATCATCGGTACCGCAGGACACATCGACCATGGCAAGACGGCCCTGCTCCAGGCGTTGACCGGGCAGGCCGGCGACCGGCGCCAGGAAGAACGTCTGCGCGGCATTACCATTGATCTCGGCTACCTCTACGCCTCGCTGGGTGAACCCGACCTGACCGGTTTCATCGACGTACCCGGTCATGAACGCTTCGTGCATAACATGCTTGCCGGGGCCTGCGGTATCGACTGCGTGCTGCTGGTCGTCGCCGCAGATGACGGCGTGATGCCGCAGACCCGCGAGCACCTGGCCATCGTCGAGCTGCTGGGCATTCGCCGTGCACTGGTGGCACTGACCAAAATCGACCGGGTCGAGCCATCGCGTATCGCCGAAGTGCAGCTGCAAGTCGAAGCACTGCTGGAAGCTGGGCCGCTCTGCGGCGCGCCGATCCTTCCGGTGTCCAGCGTGTCCGGCGAAGGCGTTGACGCGCTTCGCGCCCAGTTGCTCGAGCAGGCCAGCGAAGTGCGCGCGCGCCGCGAAGACGGGCATTTCCGCCTCTCCATCGACCGCGCGTTCAGCGTGACTGGCGCTGGCGTGGTCGTGACCGGCACCGCCTTCGCAGGTCGCGTCAAGGTGGGTGACGAACTGAGTCTGGGGCCATCCGGCCGCAAGGTCCGCGTCCGCGGGCTGCATGCGCAGAATCAGAAGGCCCACGAGGCTAAGGCTGGTCAGCGCGTCGCCCTCAACCTCAGCGGTGAGCGGCTCTCGGTAGCTGATATCAGGCGCGGCGATTGGCTGGTGACGCCCGAACTGCAGGCTGGCAGCCAGCGTATCGACATCGAATTCACGCTCCTTCCCAGCGAAACCCGTGAGCTGCGCCACTGGACACCGGTACACGTCCACCTTGGTGCCCAGGATGTGACCGGCCGTATCGCCGTGCTAGAAGGCGAATGTCTGGCTCCCGGTGGGCACGTGCATGCGCAGTTGCTGCTCAATGCACCCGCACATGCCGTGCATGGCGACCGCGTGGTGCTGCGCGATCAATCCGCCCAGCGCACCCTTGGCGGCGGCCGCGTCCTCGACCCTTCCGCACCGCCACGCAATCGACACCGTCAGGCGCGCCTGGCGGTGCTGCGCGCGCTGGCCGGCGACACTCTGGAAGACATTTTGCCGGGGCTGCTGCCAAGCGCCCTCAACGGTTTGGACCCAGCCTTGCTGGAGCGGCAATTCAATCGTCCCCGGCAGACCTGGCGGCTGCCAGACGAAGCGCTGGAGATTGATACGCGGCTGGGCCCGAGGCTGTTCGAACGCGGCACCTGGGATTACCTCGGTCAAAGCCTGGTAGCGGCTCTGCAACGCTTTCACGAAACCCAACCGGACGAGCTTGGGCCGGATCGTGATCGCCTGCGCCGCTACGCCCTACCTCAGCTTGAGCGACCGGCCTACCTGGCACTGCTGGAAAGCCTGCTGGCGGTTGGCACCATCGAAGCCAGCGGCCCGTGGTTGCACCTCCCCGGACACCGGGTTCGCCTGAGCGAGGAAGAAGAAGCCCTGAAGGCCCGGCTCTGGCCATTGCTCGAAGCGGCGCGTTTCAACCCGCCCTGGGTTCGCGACCTGGCCAGCGCACTGAACGTCGAGGAAGAGCGCATCCGGCACCTGCTGCGCAAGCTGTCGCGCATCGGCGAGTTGCAGCAGGTCGTCAAAGACCTCTTCTACCCCGATGCAACGATCCGCCAACTGGCCAGCCAGGTACTGGACATGGAGCGCCAGTCCGGCGTGATCCGCGCCGCCGCTTTCCGCGACCAGATCCAGCTGGGCCGTAAACGCAGCATCCAACTGCTCGAACATTTCGACCGCATCGGCCTTACCCGTCGGTTCGGCAACGAACGCAAGGTGCGACGCGACAGCGCCTTGGCCTCGGACACGGAGCTCAGGTAGGCTGTCGCACGCTTATGACCAACAGGTCAATTTCTCGGAAGGCAATCGCACCCGGTGGTGCGGCCGGGCTTCAAACCCGGTTGGGGGCGGCAGCCGTTCCTGGGTGGGTTCGACTCCCACTGCCTTCCGCCATCTTCGAAGCAGCCTCGTTAACCGGGCAGCGCGTCAGCGCTCATGACGCCGCAGCCACTCGCAGGCCACCTGCCCCATGGTTTTGGATGTTCCATCCTTTATCCAGCCCATAAAATCCCGGTCGAACTTGAAATCGGGCCCGCAAGCCTCGGCCATAAACCTTCGTACGTTTTGCGTGTTTCTATAGCTAGCGTTCACCACTGTTTCGTTCGTTATCGAATCGCTATGCCAGTCGAAATCGGTCATCACTTTGCCTTTTATTGTTCGCGCGCCAAACAGGCCGTAGGTTCCAACAGGAGTACACGAAACAGGCTTATCGCTGTCGCTCTAGCGACACGTTACCGCCTTGCAAAGCCCATTGCATCTGGCGCGAAGGCTTTCGCAAACAGCCGTCACTCCTAACATTGCTCCAATCATTTTCCGTCCATCTCCCGATAGCCGAAACCATCGGCCGATGGAGCGCAAGCGGAAAAAAGCTGGGCTAGGCTTTCATGCACGCCAAATCCAGGAGAACGAGCATGTTGGCCACATTGCTTCCTACCTTGCGAGAATTGGAGTTGCCGTTGCGTCTGCGGCTCTGGGACGGCAACGAGATCGATCTCGGGCCCGCACCCAGCGTGACACTGGAGATCAAGGACCCCAACCTGATTCCGCAGCTGGCCCACCCCAGCCTGGCCTTGCTTGGCGGCGCTTATGTCGAAGGCAAGGTCGATCTGCACGGTCCGCTGGAAGAGGTGATTCGCATCGGCGACGAGATCAGCCGGGCACTCGGCGACGGACATTCGCAGTTGCCGGTGCGCGAGGCGCACGACAAGGCCACCGACGCCGAGGCGATTTCCTATCACTACGACCTGTCCAACGAGTTCTATCAGCTATGGCTAGACCACGACATGATCTACTCCTGCGCCTATTTCGAGACGGGCAGCGAAGACCTCGATCAGGCGCAGCAGGCCAAGCTCCGGCACCTGTGTCGCAAGTTGCGCCTGCAGCCCGGCGATCGGCTGCTGGATGTCGGTTGTGGCTGGGGTGGGCTGACGCGGTTTGCCGCTCGTGAATACGGGGCACAGGTGCTCGGCATAACGCTCAGCGCTGAACAGCTGAAGCTCGGACGTGAGCGGGTCGCGGCCGAGGGGCTGGAAGATCGAGTCCAGATTGAGCTGATGGACTATCGAGACTTACCCCAGGAGGGACAGTTCGACAAGGTAGTCAGTGTCGGCATGTTCGAGCATGTCGGGCACGCCAATATGCCGCTGTATTGCCAACAGCTGTCCGCGGTGGTTCGCCCAGGCGGCTTGGTCCTCAACCATGGCATCACCTCGCGGCATACCGATGGCCGGCCGGTTGCCCATGGCGCAGGCGAGTTCATCGACCAATACGTGTTCCCCCACGGCGAGCTGCCGCATTTGACGAGCATCGGTGCCTGCATCAGCGAATCAGGGCTGGAAATCGTCGATGTGGAGAGCCTGCGCCTGCATTACGCACGTACCCTGCAGTTCTGGAGCGAGCGGTTGGAATCGCGCGCAGCGGATGGTTCCAGAACGCGCCTTGCGCATCTGGCGGGTGTATCTGGCAGGCTGTGCCTATGGCTTTCGCCGCAACTGGATCAACCTGCATCAGATCCTGGCAAGTAAACCCTTGCCTGATGGCGGCCATGAATTGCCTTGGTCGCGGGCAGACATCTACCGTTAACGAATGCCGTCGCCGCACCGTGGCCAATGAAAAAGCCCACCGAGCAACGGTGGGCTTCTTATATTTCAGGCAAGTCGGTTGACCGCACGCCTCATCCGACAGCCAGACCCGGCTGCATCTATCTGTTCCGGCACCACACCGGTCAACTGGCGAAACGGGGCCTGCCCTGGCGGTAAGACGCCTGCTTTACTGGCGCCCTAACGCCAATCAGCGCAACAGCAGCAGTGGCGTGGTGGTCGAGCGAATCATGCTGGTGGTCGTACTGCCAACGAGGAACTGGCGAATCCGTGAGTGCCCATAAGCGCCCATCACCAGCAGCCCGATGCCATGTTCGGCCTGGTAGGCATGCAAGGTCGGTCCTACTTCGCCGGCACGAATCGCGATGTGCACTTCGAAGCCTGCCGCCGTCAGCGCATCGCGCGCGGACTCCAACAGTGCGCGGCTGTCGCCGGTATCCTCACCGACCATCACTAGATGGATCGGTATGCCTTTGAACAGCGGACTGGAGGCCAGCATTTCTACGCCCTTGCGAGTGGTAGCGCTGCCATCGAACGCGAGCATGACGCTGTTGGGCACAGAGAAGCTCGCGGGGGTGACCAGGATCGGCCGGTGCAAGGTACGAATTACGCTTTCCAGCTGGCTGCCGATGAGCTGCAGGTCGGTGCCGCTGTCCTCACCCTGCTTGCCGATCACCAGCAGGCGCGTGTCGGACTCCAGCTCGCGCAGACTTTCCACTAGGTCGCCATGGCGCTGGCGGACGTCAGGTTGCATAACCCCGGCAGTCACGACGCGCTGCTTGGCTGAGTCGAGCATCATCCGGCCTTCCTCGAGCGCCAGCTTGCTGCGCTTCTCGTCCAGCGCGGCGAGTTCTTCGAGCAGGTACTCGCGGCTACCGAGGCCGATGATGCCGCTTAGGTTGCCGGCTGCCGGGTACTGCTGCTGGTCGAGCACATGCAGCAAGGTCAGCGGTGCATCCAGCTGCAGGCTGGCCCAGGCGGCGCAATCGCAGACGGCCGCAGCTTGGGGGGAACCGTCGATGCAAGCCAATACGTTGTTCATTGTTGTGCTCCTGGTCAGTGGCTCATCAGCTCGTCGATGGCTTCGGGTTTGTCATGTACACCGAAGCGGTCGACGATGGTCGCGCTGGCTTCGTTCAACCCCAGCACTTCGACCTCGGTACCTTCACGGCGAAGCTTGACGACGACCTTATCAAGCGCGGCAACCGCAGTGATGTCCCAGAAGTGCGCATGGGTCAGGTCGATGATGACGCGGGAAAGCGCTTCCTTGAAGTCGAACGCGGCGGTGAATTTGTCGGACGAGCTGAAGAAAACCTGGCCCACCACCCGGTAGGTACGCTGGTTGCCTTCGGCGTCCAGTTGCGAGTCGATATGCAGGTAGTGGCCGACCTTGTTGGCGAAGAACAGCGCCGCCAGCAGCACACCCGCCAGCACGCCGTACGCCAGGTTGTGGGTGAAGACCACCACCACCACGGTTACCACCATCACGATGTTGGTCGACAGCGGGTAGCGTTTGAGGTTGCGCAGCGAATCCCAGCTGAAGGTGCCGATGGAAACCATGATCATCACCGCCACCAGCGCCGCCATGGGTATCTGACCGACCCAGTCGCTCAAGAACACCACCATCAGCAGCAGCACGACGCCGGCGATCAGGGTCGACAGCCGGGTGCGACCGCCGGATTTCACGTTGATCACCGATTGGCCGATCATGGCGCAGCCAGCCATGCCACCAAACAGGCCAGAGACGATGTTGGCCACACCCTGGCCTTTGCACTCGCGGTTCTTGTCGCTGCCGGTGTCGGTGAGGTCATCGACGATGGTCGCCGTCATCAGCGACTCCAGCAGGCCGACCACGGCCAGCGCAGCCGAGTACGGGAAGATGATCGCGAGGGTCTCGAAATTCAGCGGCACTTCGGGCCAGAGGAAAATCGGCAGCGTATCCGGCAGATCGCCCATGTCAGCCACGGTGCGGATATCCAAGCCAAAGTACACAGCGACTGCAGTCATCGAGAGGATGCAGACAAGCGGCGACGGGATGATCCGGCCGATCGTCGGTACGTAGGGGAACAGGTAAATGATGCCGAGCCCGGCGGCGGTCATGGCGTAGACGTGCCAGGTGACGTTCGTCAGTTCCGGCAGCTGCGCCATGAAGATCAGAATCGCCAGTGCGTTGACGAAGCCAGTGACCACCGAACGCGAGACGAAGCGCATCAGCGAGCCGAGGCGCAGATAGCCCGCGCCAATCTGCAGCACACCACAGAGCAGCGTCGCCGCCAGCAGGTATTGCAGGCCGTGCTCGCGCACCAGCGTCACCATCAGCAGCGCCATCGCCCCGGTGGCGGCGGAAATCATGCCCGGACGGCCGCCCACAAAGGCAATCACCACGGCGATACAGAAGGAGGCATAGAGGCCGACGCGTGGGTCGACCCCGGCGATGATCGAGAAGGCGATCGCTTCTGGGATCAGCGCCAGCGCGACGACGAGACCGGCGAGCACGTCGCCACGAATGTTGCAGAACCAGTTTTGTTTGATCGAGTGAAGCATGGTGATTTCCAAAGCAAAGGCATCGCCGGCAGGCCGGAGGCGGCACGCGGTTGATACAAGGCTAGTTTCTGAATTCGATTAACGTGCGATTCGCGCACATGCGACGTGGCGCGCAGCCGTGTTCGCCCGCATCCGATTACAGGCGATCGCGGCGAGGCGGGGGCATTGCGCTAAGGCGGACTGGGCAGCCAGATCATGCGGCAGAATTTACTCGGTGGCGGGCTTCGACAGCTCGAAGCCGCTGAAAACAGGCCGCGGATGATAGCGCAGCAAGCCGCCTGGCGCGACCCACAGCGGCCGTCCGAGCCTCCGCCGACACCCGACGCACCCGACGGATTTGGTCGAGTGCCTCCAAGCCCGGCATGACCGGCCTACCGCCAGAAGTCATCCAGATTGCCGAAGCCCCACTGAGCAGGATCTTCCCGGCCCACGATGCGGTCATTCGCACCCGGCCGAGAGAGATCCAGGTCCACCTGCTGGATTGGGGCCTTGGCCTTCGCCGAGAAGAACACCCGCACCAGCGGTTCGGTGAGTTTTTCCGGGTGCTGGTCGATCACCACACCGAGCCGGCCGGATTCCAGCCGCACCAAGGAGCCGAGCGGATAGATGCCCACCGAGCGTACGAAGGCGTGAAACACCTGGGTATCGAAGTGGCCGGTCCATTGCGCCATGCGGGCCAGCGATTCCGCCGGGTTCCATGCCTTCTTATAAGGACGGTTGGAGGTGATGGCGTCGTATACATCGCAGACCGCACCCATCCGCGCGAACAGGCTGATGGCCTCGCCTTGCATGCGATGCGGATAGCCGCTGCCGTCGTATTTCTCATGATGGTGCAAGCAGACGTCCAGTGCGGATGCGGGAATTGACCCTGCTGCCAGCAGCAGCGCATGCCCCCGCTCGGGATGGCTGCGCATCACGACGAATTCGGCATCGGTCAGGCTGCCGGGTTTGTTCAGTACCTCCACTGGCATGGTCATCTTGCCCACGTCGTGTAACAACCCCGCCAGGCCGGCCTCACGCACGAGGTCTTCGCTCAGGCCGAGCTGCCGGGCCAGCGAAACCATCAATGCGCAAACGGCCACCGAGTGCATGTAGGTGTATTCGTCCTTGTGCTTGAGCCGCGCCAGACCGATCAGCGCCGAGCTGTTGCGCGCCAACGAGTCGCTGATCTCCGCCACCAGCGGCAGGCAGCTTTCGACGTTGATCGCATTGCCCAGCCGTGCCTCGTTGAACAGTTCGGTGATCGCCTTCTTCGAACGGTTGAGCACGCGGGCAGCACGCTGCAGTTCATCACGCGCACTGCAGCGCGCCACGACCGGAGCGGTCGGCGCTTCAGGCGGAGGAGTCGAGGCCGGCGTCGTGGACAGCACCACCGCCGGATCGACGACATCGAGGCCCTTGCTGGTATTGATCCAAACGGCAGTCAGCCCGCTCTGGCGCAGACGCTGCACATCTTCAGGATCGTCGAGGATGAACTTGTTTTTCCAGAACGGATGCGAAAGCCAGCTGCCTTCGAATGCGTGGAGATACATGCCTAAACGCACCGCATCGGCAGGAATTTTCTTCAGCATGGGCGCCTCTAGACGACAGTACGCAACGGTAGGTAGAGCTGATCTCGCTGTAACCTGTCGTCCCTGCTAGCCGGTCAACATTTCGGACGACACGGCTATCGTGCCACCATTCAACCAGGCCTGTACATTACCCAAAAGATGTACAGGTATTGGAATCCAACGTGTGCCGCGCTTTACCATGCGATTCCACTATCGCGAGCCGACCATGCCAGCCCAGACCAGCCGCTACCGTGTCGCCCTGATCACCTCGCTTATTCTGGCCGGGCTACTGCTGAGCATGTATTGGGCCGGGCGCATCGCCGAGCAACGTGCCTGGACCGAGCGCAGCCAGGAAGCCGCTGGCCAGCTCGAGTTATATGCCCAAGCGATCCACACCCAGGTGCAACGCTTCCGCTCGGTGCCCGCGCTGCTGGCGCTCGACAGTGACATTCAGGCGCTGCTGAACAACCCCAGCGACCAAGCCCTGCGTGAGCAGCTCAATCATCGACTGGAGGAGCAGAATCAGGCCGCGGGCTCCTCGGTGCTGTACCTGCTCGACCGCCATGGCGAAACCCTGGCGGCCAGCAACTGGCGCGACTGGAGCAGCTTCGTCGGCAATAACTACGCCTTTCGGCCCTATTTCATCGATGCGGTGGCCAACGACTCGGGCCGCTACTTCGCCGTCGGCGTAACCACCGGCATCCCCGGCTATTTCCTCTCCAGCTCGGTCAAGAATGCCGACGGCGAAGTGATCGGCGTGCTGGTGGTCAAGCTCGAACTTGAAGACATGCAGCGCGAATGGGTCGGGCAATCCGGCATCCTGCTGATCTCCGACTCGCTGGACATCGTCATCCTGACCAACCGTCCGGCCTGGCGCTTCCGTTACCTACGCCCGCTCAGCGACGCCGTGCGCGACCGCCTCGTCGCGGTCCGCCGCTACGCCGAACAGAACCTGCAGCCGCTGGCCAGCCAAAGCCTGCAGCGTATCGCCGATAACAGCGAGCGGCGCCTGGTCGACGGGCCCGATGGCCGCCGCGACTACCTCTGGCAACGCCTGGCCCTACCGGAGGAAGACTGGACCCTGCACCTGCTGCAGGAGCCGCAACTGGTGGCCGCCAACGTCCGCAGCTACCGCCTGGCCGCGGCGGGCGTCTGGATGACGCTGGCGTTCCTGCTCTTGTACCTGGCCCAGCGGCGCAAGACCCTGCGTGTGGAGCGACGCAGCCGAAACGAGCTGGAGCGTTTGGTAGAGGAACGCACCCGCGAGCTGAATACGGCACAGGATGAACTGGTGCATGCCGCGCGCATGGCCGCGCTGGGACAGATGTCAGCCGCCCTCGCCCACGAAATCAACCAGCCACTGACCGCCCTGCGCATGCAACTGGCCAGCCAGCGGTTGCTGCTGGACAGCGGCCGCACCGACGCTGTGCGCGAAGGCATCGGCCAGGTCGAAGGCCTGCTCGAACGCATGGCCGCGCTGACCAGTCACCTGAAGACCTTCGCGCGCAAGAGCCCCGCCGGGCTGCGCCAACAATTGAGCCTGGCCGAGGTACTGGACCAGGCGCTGCAATTGCTCGGCCCGCGCATTCGCAGCGAAGGAGTCGAGGTGATCTGTCAGGTGCCGTCTGAGGCCTGGGTCAATGGCGATGCGATTCGCCTGGAGCAGGTGCTGATCAACCTGCTGACCAACGCGCTGGACGCCATGTGCAATGCCGAGACCAAAGCGCTGCGCATCCTCTGCCAGCCGCAGGGCGACGGCTGGACGCTGAGTGTCGCCGACAGCGGTGGTGGCATTGCTGATGAGCATCTGGATCAGGTCTTCGAGCCGTTCTTCACCACCAAACCGGTCGGCCACGGGCTCGGCCTCGGCCTTGCCGTCTCCTACGGCATCGTGCGCGACCTTGGCGGCAGCCTCAGCGTACACAACGATGCGCAGGGCGCGGTATTCGAGCTGCATCTGCCAGCGGCCGAATCGCATGGCGACGAGTAAACTGGCCGCTCACAGGAGGAGTGAAACATGAGCGGTCAGGTGATCTTCATCGATGACGAAGCGGCGATTCGCCAGGCGGTGCAGCAGTGGCTGGAGCTGTCGGGCTTCAGTGTCCGTACCTGCGCACGCGCTCAGGAAGCCCTGGCCATCGTCGACCGGGGCTTTCCCGGTGTGCTGATCAGCGATGTGCGCATGCCAGACCTGGACGGCCTTGGCCTGCTGGAGAAGCTGGTGGCGCTGGACGCGGAGCTGCCGGTGATCATGGTGACCGGCCACGGCGATGTGCCGATGGCAGTCCAGGCGCTGCGCCAGGGCGCCTACGACTTCATCGAGAAACCCTTCACCCCGGAACGCCTGCTCGACAGCGTGCGTCGCGCCCAGGATAAGCGCCGGCTGGTCTGCGAGAACCGGCAGTTGCGGGAACAGTTCACCCGCAAAGGCCGCATCGAATCGATGCTGCTGGGCGTCTCGCGGACGATGGAGAACCTTCGCCGCCAGGTGCTGGAACTGGCGGGTACGGACGTCAACGTGCTGATTCGCGGCGACACCGGGAGCGGCAAGGAGCAGGTTGCGCGCTGCCTGCATGATTTCAGCCCGCGGGCGCGCAACCCCTTCGTCGCGCTCAATTGCGCGGCGATTCCGGAAACCATCTTCGAAAGCGAGCTATTCGGCCACGAGAGCGGCGCGTTCACCGGCGCCCAGGGCAAACGCATCGGCCGCATCGAGCACGCCCACGGCGGCACCCTGTTTCTCGACGAGATTGAGAGCATGCCGCTGGCCCAGCAGGTCAAGCTGCTGCGCGTCCTGCAGGAAAAAACGCTGGAGCGGCTGGGCTCGAACCGCAGCATCGAGGTCGACCTGCGAGTGATCAGCGCGTCCAAGCCGGACCTGCTGGAAGAGGTGCGTGGCGGGCGCTTCCGTGAGGACCTGTTGTACCGCCTGAACGTCGCCGAACTGCACATCCCGCCGCTGCGTGATCGCCGCGAGGACATTCCCCTGTTGTTCGATCACTTTGCCACCCAGGCCGCACAGCGCCACGGCCGCGATCCGGTCCCGGCCAGCCCGGCCGAACTGGCGCAGCTGCTCACCCACGACTGGCCCGGCAACGTGCGCGAACTGATCAACGCCGCCGAGCGCCACGCCCTGGGCCTGACGCCACCTCCACCCGCCACGCCGCCGACAGCCATCACCGGCACGTCACTGGCCGACCAGATGGAAGCCTTCGAAGCCCAGTGCCTGCACAGCGCCCTGCAACAGCACAAAGGCAACATCAGCGAAGTCATGGCGCAACTGCAGCTGCCCCGCCGCACCCTTAACGAAAAGATGCAACGCCACGGGCTGAGCCGCAGCGATTACCTGCCTGCCGGCGCTGCAGAGGGTTGAGCAGTTGCCAAGGGAACCGGGATCGTGGCCGATCAGCCTGCATGCTTTTGTAGAAGCCAAGGCACGTCGAGTCGTTGCTGGCCATCACCGTCACGCCGTGCAGCAGCGGATCGCGGGCAAAGCTCGCTCCTACGATAAGCGGGCCGTGGGGTGCAGCGATAGCAGGCGGAAAGCGATCAGTACAGGGCAGTTGATCGCGGCCATAACCTCGACTCCGCTGACTATCCCTACCCCAGTAACTGCCTCACCTACACCCTGTACGGCAGTTCGGTTCTCGTCGTGAAGGCCGGTGAAGCGCCTAGACCCGAGGAAGGAGCTGAAGATGCACTCTCCGGCAAAGTCACACCCGTAGAAGCGAGTTTGCTCGAGAATCCTTAGCACACCTTGGGTGTACCGCTTCGCCAGCAAGCTGGCTCCTACGAAAGCTTGTGCGAATGTGCCCTTGAACCGGGTGCAGACATGCTTCGTGCGCTGCAAAGTAATCGCAGAAAGCCATTGGGATGAATAACCCCGCGCGGACGCGCAGCAAGTCCCTGTAGGAGCGAGCTTGCTCGCGATCGCCTTCAAGCCTCACGCGGCCCGGTATCCAGCTCATTGAGCCGCTGCTGCAAATAGCGCTTTTCCGGCTCCAGCTGAGCCAAGGCTAGCGCGGTTCGGTAGGCCTCGCGGGCCTCGTCCAGACGGCCCAGTTGGCGACAGAAGTCAGCGCGGGCGGCGTGCAGCAGGTGGTAGTCACGCAGTTCGCCGAGGGCCAGCAATCTGTCGATCGCGGCCAGCCCGACCGTGGCACCGTCACGCATTGCCAGCGCCACCGCGCGATTGAGCTCGATGACCGGCGACGGGCTGATGCGCAGCAACAGGTCATAGAGCCCGACAATCTGCGCCCAATCAGTCTCAGCTGAAGATGCGGCCTCGGCGTGTACGGCGACGATGGCGGCCTGCACGGTATAAGGGCCGAAGCGCCTGGAGGCGAGCGCACGCTGCACCAGCGCGGCACCTTCAACGATCTGCGCCTGATTCCAGCGGCTGCGGTCCTGCTCGTCGAGGCGCACCAGCTCGCCGGCCTCATCGGTACGCGCGGCACGACGCGAATCGTGCAGCAGCATCAGCGCCAGCAACCCCATCAGCTCTGGGTCCGGCAACAGTTCGAGCAGCAGACGACCGAGACGGATAGCCTCCGCGCTGAGGTCTGCACGGGTCAGCTTGCTGCCGCTGGAGGCGGAATAGCCTTCGTTGAAGACCAGATAGATCACCCGCAACACGTTATCCAGTCGAGCCGGCAGCTCTTCGCGTGTGGGCACCCGGTAGGGAATCCCCGCGTCGCGGATCTTCTGCTTGGCCCGCACGATGCGCTGGGCAATGGTGCTGGGGGAGACGAGAAAGGCTCGGGCGATCTCTTCGGTCTTGAGATCGCAGACCTCACGCAGCGTCAGCGCCACCTGCGCATCGGCCGGTAACGCCGGGTGGCAGCAGGTGAAGATCAGTCGCAGGCGATCGTCTTCGAGGTCTTCACGCTCCCATTCGGGTTCGTCGCGACCGTCCAGCTGATCAGCTAACAGGGTCAGGGATGCGTCGAAACGTGCCCGCCGGCGCAGCCCGTCGATGGCCTTGAAGCGACCCGCCGAGACCAGCCAGGCACAGGGATTGGAGGGCAGACCATCACGCGGCCACTGCTGCACCGCTGCGATAAAGGCGTCGTGCAAGGCTTCTTCGGCCAGTTCGAAATCACCCAACAAACGAATCAGCGTCGCCAACACCCGCCGCGATTGAGTGCGGTAAAGAATGTCGATTTCGGCCAGAGTCGGCCCGTTACCGACATGATCGGTTGGTGTCGGCCTGCCCCGCTCAGGCATCGACTAACGATCAGGTAACTGGCGCAACGGGCGAACTTCGATACTGCCCAGTTGCGCGGGCGGGATCTTTGCCGCCAGGTGCAGGGCCTCGTCCAGGTCCTGCGCTTCGAGCAGATAGAAGCCCGCCAGCTGCTCTCGGGTTTCGGCGAACGGGCCGTCGACGACCGAAACCGCACCCTCACGGACCCGCACCGTTTTGGCGGTGCGCACCGATTGCAGCGGCTCGCCGGCGATGAACTGCCCGCTCTGCTTGAGCCGCTCGCTGTTGGTAATGCATTGCTCGACCAGCGCCGCCCACTGCTCGTCAGTCATCGAATCCACGCGCTGCTCGTCGTAATAGACCAGACACAGGTATTTCATTTCATTCTCCGATGGCGCCCGTCGGCTGCCACCCTGGCAGCCGCGACGGGACGAAGGGTCGATCAGCCGGCTACGCCAGCCTGTGGTTCGGGTTCGATGCCGAAGTTGACTTGGCCGCTGGCCATGTCGAATGGCATCGAGAAATGCTCATGGACGACCTTCCAGTCGCCGTCCTGACGACGCCAGCAGCGGCTGCCGCGCATCCATCCGGACTGCATGTCACCTTTTTCATCGGTGCCGCCGCAGTGGCTCAGAAAATGACTATAGGCCAGGTCGCCGCTGACGTTGATCTCGAGCTCACTGATGTCGAAAAAGCCTTCGCCCTGGCAAAAATCAAAGCAGCTCTGCCAGTGCTGGCGGTACGCCTCGGCGCTTTTGAATTGCAGCGGGCCAACCGCATCGAAGGCCCGTACGTCTGCTGCGTACTGCGCCATGATGGTGTCCAGATCCTTGCGCACGGTGGCCTGCTGGAAGGTTTCGGTGAGTTGGCGGATCCGGGCTTCGTCCTGCGTTTGGGTAAGGTTGTTCATGTCGTAATCCTCGGGGTCGATGGTTCGGGCCGATCACAGTCGCTAGCACTCAAGGCGGCGCTCGCGCCTCCAGCGCATGCACCTCGACGCAGCCCAGCCGCGCCGAGGGCAGGCGGGATGCCAGACGGATCGCGCCGTTGAGGTCCTGGGTCTCGAACAGATAGATGGCCGCAGGCTGCTCGTGCCCGTCGCGCACTGGCCCGTCGTGCAGAAGCAGGCGGTCGCCTTGTCGGCGCACCGTGGTGGTGCTCGACACCGGCTGCAGGGCTTCGCCGACGACCAGCTCGCCGCTGTGCCGCAGCTGCGCGTGGTACTCACAGCATTCGGCATCGAGCGCGGCGTGAACGCCTGGCGGCAGTGCCGCCACGGCGTCTTCGTTCAGGTAGACCAGGCACAGATAGCGCATCGCAGCTTCCTCGGCAGCGGCTTCTCTCGTGTACTGGTCGTCTGGCCGTGCCGGAAATCGACAGCTTGCTGAAAAAACTCAGCCCTTGAGGATCGCCTCGAGCTGCTCGAAGGTATAGGGCTTGCCCAACGAGCGTGCCGGAATGCTGGTTTCCACCGCACCTTCGCCAGAGAGCAACACGACCTGCAACTTCGGCTGTTCTTGCAAGGCGAGCCTGGCAAACTCGGGGCCGGACATGCCTGGGAGGTTCACGTCGACCAACAGGTACTCAAAGTGCTTCTCGCGCAGGGCTGGTAGTGCTGCTTCGGCCGAAGGAAAGCCCTCTGCGGTCAGCCCCAGCTCCTGAACCATCTCGCAGGTCAGGGCTAGCAGCTGCAGCTGGTCTTCGACCACCAATACCGCTGGCCGCACCGCTTCGGGAGGCAGCGCCGGGGTCTGTCGAGGCGCCAGTAATTGCCGCAGTTTGCGCGCCAGCTCTTCCTGCCGGTACGGCTTGCTCAGCAGCTCGACGCCGGTATCGAGCTTGCCGCCGTGGACGATGGCGTTACGCGTGTAGCCGGAGGTAAAGAGAACAGCGATAGCGGGCAGCAAGAGCTTGGCCTGTCGTGCCAGCTCGGTCGTGCTGAGCGCGCCGGGCATGACCACGTCGGTGAACAAAACATCGATGCGCAGGCCACTTTGCAGGATGCTCAGGGCACTCTGCGCATCGTTGGCCCGCAGCACCTGATAGCCGAGCCCATTGAGCAGCTCGACCACCGTACCCTGTACCGCCAGGTCATCCTCGACCACCAAAATGGTTTCGTCGCCACCCACAGCCGGCCCGACCGGCAGTGGCACGGCTAGGACTTCCGGCTGTTCGGTTCGCGGCAGGTACAGCTTTACCGTGGTGCCGCTGCCGGGCTCGCTGTAGATCCGTATGTGTCCGCCACTCTGCTTGGCAAAGCCGTAAGCCATGCTGAGGCCGAGGCCGGTACCTTCTCCCTCGGGCTTGGTGGTGTAAAAGGGTTCGAACGCATGCTCGAGGGTTTGCGCCGACATGCCAGAACCGGTATCGGACACGGCCAGCAGCACGTACTGTCCGGGCTCGACATCCACTTGAGTCTGGGTATACAGCTCGTCAAGCATCGCGTTGCTCAGTTCCAGCGTCAGCTTGCCGCTGGCCTGCATGGCATCGCGCGCGTTGATCGCCAGGTTGAGCACGACGTTTTCAAGCTGGTGGGGGTCCACCATGGTGGTCCACAGCCCGCCGGCAACGGCCGTCTCGATCTCGATCGCCTCGCCGAGTGCCTGGCGCAGCAGTGCATCCATGTTGCGCAACAGACGGGCCAGTTGCGTGGGCGCCGGACGCAAAGGCTGTTTGCGAGCGAAGGCAAGCAACTCCGCCGCCAGCTTGGCGCCCCGGTCGACTGCGCCGGTCGCTGCATCGAGCCGGCCGGTACCAAGGCGATTGCCGCTCAGCAGCGGACGCAACAGCTGTAGATTGCCGCTGACGACCTGAAGCACGTTATTGAAATCATGGGCCACACCCCCGGTCAGCTTGCCGATGGCTTCCAATTTCTGCGACTGGTAGAGCGCGTGACGGCTCTGCTCCAGCTCCCGGGTCCGTTCGTCCACCAGCGCTTGCAGGTCCTCTTGTGAGCGCTGCAGCGCCAGCTGCGCCAGCACCTGCTGAGTTACGTCATGGCCCTGACAGAAAACGCCAGTGAGCTGATCCTGCTCGGACAGCACCGGCTGGAAGACGAAATCGACATAACCTCTGCGCGGCTGCTCTTCGCCAGCACGAGTGACCAATATTGGCGTGCCGCGACCCACGTAGGGCCGCCTGGTGATGTAGACCCGTTGCAACAGGCTGCCAACGTCCTGTCCCTCAATCTGAGGAAACACGACTGCAGCGGGCAGGCCGATCACGTCACGTAACCCAACGAGCTGGTGAAACGAGCGATTGGCGATTTCAACAACGTGCTGCGGACCCTGAGTGATGGCGATGAAGCCGGGCGCCTGTTCAAACAGCCGATGCAGGTGCTGGCGCTCCTCGCTCAGCTGACGCCCCCGCTCTGCGTTGGCGCGACGTTCCGCGGCCAGGGCCGTAATGTCGCGGATAGTCAGGGACGCGCCCACGGCCAAACCATCGCCACCACTCACTGCCGAGACGTTGACCTCGAGGGCCAGCTCGACTTCCCCAACTACGCAGCTGCATTCATGGCTTTGCGTACCGCTACCCGACAACACCTGGCGCACCGCGGTTACCAGCGCTTCCGACCAGAACGGCAGCTGCTCGGCCTGTCGCCCGACCGTGTCACGAGCAGAGAGCCGGAACAACTCGCAAGCGCCAGCACTCCAGTACAACACCTCAAGCGTGGTATCTAGCCCGACAATGGCATCACGGGCAGCGTCGATGATGTTATGCACGTAGTAATCGGCGTTCAGCCGACGCTGCGATATGCCTTCGAACTCCGTACGGGGTTTTGCAATCGTCGCATTGGCACGGTCCAGCGTGGTTCGCAGCTTGCTACGCCGCCGCCCCGCGTTCAGCGAGCGAGCCACCTCACGGGCGAGCTGGTCACGCTCCATCTCGGCGATGGACCAGTGCGTCCCTATGAGCGGTGCGATACCGAACGACTGACGCAGCGTATCGAAGCCGCCCGGCAGGCAGAGAAAAATCAGCTCGCATTGCGGCCATCGCTTGCGCACCGCGCGGGCCAGCGACAACGTCTTGCCAAGCCCAGGTGCCAGCAGCACCAGCGAGGGTTCATCTTCTGTCTGGAGCCGCTCGCTTAATGATGATTGGTCAAGGATATCCAGCCGTAATTGCTGCCCTACCGCGATGTCTTCAAGCATGCGGCGCGGTGCTTCCTGATTTGCCACGGCGGTGAGCAAGAGCAGCGATTGCACGGCCTCGGTCCTCTTCAAAGCAGTGGCAGGCCGAGCAAGCTACGGCCTGCCCAGAGTTTCAACAGATCGGTCGTAGGACTCATGATGTGAGCGGCACGGGCGTCACGCAGCATTTGGCCGATGCGGCTGTTCTCCCGGTACGCAGCTCCACCACAGAGCGTCATCGCCTCATTGGTGACTCGCACCACCGTGTCACCGGCGTCAGCCTTGCAGGAGAGGATGAACGGCAGCGCCTCGGGATGGTTCATGTCCCCGCGCCGACTCGCCTCGCGAATCAGCGCACGGGTCTTCTCAACCGCCATCCACATTTCGGCGTAACGCGTCTGCATCGATTCGATATCGCGCAACGATTCGCCCGAATGGGTATAACGCCGCGCTCGCAAATGCTCACCGGTAACGTCGAGCGCAGCCTGAGCCAGGCCGAGATAGGTGCCGGCCATGGCCATCAGGAAGAACGGCGCGACTACCTCGAAGACATACCAGACCTGGTCGCCCTCTTCTCCGAGCAGATTTTCGTGCCTCACCTGCACCCGATCCAGATGCAGCGGACGCGATGAGTTGCCGCGCATGCCGAAACCCCGCCAGGGATCGAGCCAGTTCATGCCAGCGCTGTCGGAATCAACGATCAGACAGCTGAAGTCGCCAGCATCACTGTCCGAACTCGCGACCGAGGAAACAACATAGGAGTCGGCGTGTCCGCCATTGGTAACAAACTGCTTGGTGCCGTCGACGAGAAAATGCTGGCCGGTGTCCTCGATTCGGGTCTGGGGTACGTAGAAATGCGCACCGGAACCATGCTCGGACAACGCCAGCGTGGTGATGTGACGCCCTTCAGCGATGGCCCGCAGATAGTGTTCCTGCTGGAACTCGGTAGCCTTGGCGGCGATAACCGCCGTGCCCACGCAATGCATGCCGAAACACAGCGCAGACGACGGACAAGCCCGCCCGATGGCTTCGGTAATCACGCTCAACCCCAGTAGTCCTTGGCCATGGCCGCCGAGCGCGGCTGGCACCATCAGCCCCAGCAGCCCTGCTTCGCCAAGCGCCTTCATCGAATGGGCTGGCCACTGAGCGGCCTGATCCACCTGTGAAGAGCGAGGCACGATTTCGGCTTCAACGACGGCGGCCGTGCGTTCCTGGAGCGACTGAAGGTAAGCAGGTAGTTCCATGAGAGATAAGCCACGCTGATGAGAGTCAGTGCCCGGAAGGGTTCGGGATGGAATCTGGTGGGATTGGCCCCGTCATAATGCCCGAGCTTTTCGCTTGGGCAATGGTCTAGTCAGGGAAATGACACAGATCGCCCTACGCAGTTCGGCAGAGAGCTTCACAACGTACCGCCAGTAAGTTGGTCAAAGACGATCCACAGGCAAGAACGGCTCCCAGCCACGCGCCGCCATCAAAAGGATGCAGGCATGCACGAACCACGCACCTTTCGCCACGGCATAGCCGCGGCACTCCTAGCCATTTGTACCAGCGGAGCAGCGGCCCCCATGCATCAGATATTGATCGGTAGCTACACCAGCGAAGGAAACAGCGAAGGGATTTATCGCATGCAGTTCGACGCTGAGAGCGGCCAGATCGAACCGCAACCGCTACAGGTCGTGCGGACCCACAACCCGTCCTGGCTGACGCTGGATCTCAACCGCAACCGGCTCTACGCGGTAAACGAGAACGGGCCGGGCCATCCTGATCCGGTGGGTCGGGTCAGCGCATTCATCCTGGCCCCGACCAGCGGCAAGCTGTCGGTTCTGGAGCAGCAGATCACCCTGGGCGACGAACCCACGCACCTGAGTCAGAGCCGCGACGGGCGTTATCTGTTCGTCTCCAACTACGGGTCGCGCGCAAACCCGGGTGGCAGCCTCGCGGTGGTCCCGCTAGCCAAGGATGGGACGCTTTTGCCGGTCACCCAGATCGCGACCCACAAGGCCAGCGAAGTGCACCCGGAGCGCCAGCAATCGCCTCACGTGCACTCCGCGGTAATGTCGCCCAACGGCAAGACGCTGTTCGTCAGCGACCTGGGCGCCGACAAGATCTTCGTCTATCGCTACGACCCGACCAACGCCGAGCGACCGTTGTCGCCAGCCGACCCGGCCTTCATCAGCCTGCCGGACGGCAGCGGCCCACGTCATCTGGTGTTCAGCCCGGATGGCAGCCAGGCCTACGCAACGCTGGAGCTGAGCGCCCAGATCGCGCGCTTCGATCATGTCGATGGCAGCCTGGTGCAGCGTCAGTTGGTCGATCTAGCCGCTGGCGGCGACGTCAGCCTGCACTCGCCCGGCGCCATTCATCCTTCACCGGACGGTCGCTTTCTCTACGTCAGTGACCGCGCCGAGAAGAACCGCATCATGGTTTACGCCATCGAGGAGAACGACAATCTGCGCGAGATCCAGCAGCGCGACAGTGAGGGCCGCGAGCCGCGGGAGTTCGCGATCGACCCGAGCGGCCAGTTCATGATCATTGCCAATCAGAAGAGTGATGCACTGGTGATCGTGCAGCGCGACCCCGACAGCGGCAAGCTGGGCGATACCGTGCAGACGTTGCCGATGGGCCGGCCTTCGGATGTGAAATTCATCGATCGAACCGGGCCGTAATCAAGGCAGGCCCGGCGCAGGATCGATCAGGAGAGCAGACTGACCACCGCGAAGCGGCTGATGGTCGCCTGGGCCACCACCGTCTGGGTGACCGCCGCGTAGCTGGAGGGGCTGCGCTGCATCAGGTTGAACACTGAGCGGGAGAAGTCCATGGCCCACTGTTTCTCGTCGGCGTGGGCCTGACGGGCAAGAAACTCGCGGATCTCCTGCTGGCGGTTGCTCAGCTGCTCGCGCAGCGAGGTGACCTTGTCGAGCCCGGCCACCACCGAGTCAAGCAGACGGCGCAGCTCGCGGAAGGAATCGAGCTGCAGCTCTTCGGGGAAGCTCAGCAGCTGCTCGTCCTCGCTCTGCACGCGGACGTATCGGCCTTTGTCGAACAGCTTGCCTTCGCCCTGCACCGCCAGCTGGTCCTTGAGCTTTTGCCAGTCGCCTTCGCGGGCGGAAAACTTCAGCTCGCCGTTCTGATCCAGTTCGGCGCGGATACCGGCCTGGCCCAGGCTGCCATTGAAGCGGCGCAGAATCTGCTCGTCGCTCATCTCGTCGTCGAGCACTACGGCCACCGGCTCGGCCAGTTGGCGACCGCCGCTGAACAGCAGTGTCTCGCGGCCTGACTGGCGAATCTTTTCCAGCGACTCCAGCCCTTGCAGGCTGAAGCGGCTGCGCACCGGCTCGGTCAGGCGCAGTTTGAGATTGGCGTCCAGAGAATTGCCGGAGCGTTTGCTGCGCTCTTTGAGCAACTCACCCACCTGCTGGACGGTCTGGCGAATGCTTTCCTCGCCGTTGGGCTGCGGCGAGCTGATCTGGCGACTGAGGTTCAGCTTGAGCTGCGACAGACGCGTCTGCAGGTCGCCCAGGTAGCTGTCGGCCGACTGCATCGAGGACAGTTGCTGATTGAGCTGCAGGCTGAAGCTGGTGTTCTTGCTAGGGGCCGTCTCGGTGTGCGGTGTGTCAGCCGGCGTACCGGCCCGCAGCGGCGCAGGCGCATCCCGCAGCAGCGCCTCGCGGCGTTCCTGTGGGTTGATTGCGGAAACAGCGGGGAGCTGCTTGCCAATCTTCATTCACGCTACCTCGGTCAGAGCATGCCGAACAGCGACAGCCCGTTGATCTTCAAATAGGTTTTCTGCGTCGCCTGCAGCGACAGCTGATAGTTGTTCAGGTCAATGCTGGCCGAGGCGTAGTCGAGTTGCGACAGCTCGCCGTCGATTTTCTGGTTCACCAGCGAAACATCCTCGTTGCTGCTCGACAGCAACGTCAGCGTGTTCTGCCGCCCGCCCAACTCCGAGACCGCACCGAGCAGGTCGCCGTGAGTCTTGTCGAGGCTGTTGAGCGTAGCGCTGATCGAAGCCTGTGCTGCCGGATCGTTGGCATCCAGTGCCGGGTCGGCGAGCATTTTGACCAGCGCGTTGAGGTCGTTGAGCATGCCGACGCCGCCACCGAAGACCTGCGCAGCGGTGACATTCTCCTCGACCAGTACGCCATTGGCGACTGCCGCCTGGCGGTATTGATCGTTGCCGGTCAGCTGGTAGCTCTGGGTGGCGGCATCGAAGGTAATGGCCGGCCGGTCGCTGAGGGTGCCGGAGAACAGATAGCGACCTTCCTCGTCGCGCACGTTGGCGAAACTGACGATGGTCCGTTCCAAATTGCCCATCTCATTGGCGATGGCGGCCAGGTCTTCGCTGGTGTTGCTGCCGTTGGCGGCCCACAACAGCAGGTCGCGCACGTTGAGCATGGTGTCGGACGACGCCTTGAGGTTGGCTTCCTGCTTGGACAGGTTGCCGGACACGTTGGCGATGTTGGTGCGGTACTGGGTCAGTGTCGCTTCCTCGCGCTGGATGCGCAGCACGCGCACAGCGGAGATCGGGTCATCCGAGGGCATCAGCATGCGCTCGCCGGTGGCCATCTGCTGCATCAGCTTGCCGAGCTTCTCGGAGCTGGTGTTCATCGAGCCGTGCATCATGGCGGTGATTTGGGCGTTGGAGATGCGCATGGTGTCTTTCTCGTCAGTCGAGTCGGCTTGCGCCAGCTCAGAACATCGCCAGTACGGCGTTAAACAGATCGTTGGAAGTGCTGATCACTTTCATGTTGGCTTGGTAGGCCTGCTCGTAGGCCATGAGGTTGACGGCCTCCTCGTCGAGGTTGACCGCACTGACGCTGTCGCGCTGGGCCTGAGCCTGCTCGGCTACCGTGGTCGCGGCGCGCAAATCCGCCTGGTTCTGCCGGCTGGCACTGGCAACGCGGCCAACCAGGCCGGCGTAGGCGTCGTTGAGCGGTACGGTGTTGCCGGCGACCGTGACACCCGCCGATTTGAGTTCGAGCATGGTGAGCAGGGTCTTGTTGTTACCCACCTCGCCTGCCGTGCCGGAAAAGGCCAGTTCCGAGGCGCCCAGCGTGTTGACCGCCAGCATCCCGCTGGTGCTGCCCGCGTTGTAGCTGAACAGCGGCTGGCCCGGGTTGCCGTTGAGGTCGAAGCCACCGGCGAGGGCGTCGTTGACCATGGTCGCCACGGCCGAGGCCATGTCGTGCAAATCCTGCTGGGCCGGGCGTAGCGCGCCGTATTCCATGTCGTAAAGACCGCCGAGCGAGCCGCCGATGCCCTGCTGGTTGAGCGGAAAGGTGGTCTTGGCGAACACCAGCGTCATCTCCTGCTCGCCGGCCAGGTTGGCATTGACCTTCAACTGCCCCGCCGTCGCACCGGCAACCAGCGGCTGACCGTTGGCCAGCGAGACATTCAGAGTGCCATCAGCGGCTTCCTGCACGCGGATGCCGGCGTATTGGCTAAGGTCCTTGACCAGGTTGTCGCGGTAATCGCGCAGTGTCGCGGTATCACGACCCGAGGATTCCATCTCGCGAATCTGTGCGTTCAACTCGGCGATGTTGCCGGACAGCCCGTTGATTTCGCTGGTCATGGCCACGCGCTGGCCCTGCAGGGCGTTGAGCTGGGTGCCGATGTTGCTGTTCAGCCCGTTGAAGCGCTGCGCCAACTGCTTCGACTCGCCGATGATCTGCTGGCGCAGGGCGATGGATTCGGGGGTGGAACTGGCTTCGCTGAGCGCGGCGAAGAAGTTGTCCAGGCCAACGCTGACGCTCGAGCCTTCGCTGTCGATCAGGCCTTCGAGGGCGGTGAGGTATTGCTGGCTGGTGTTGAAGTAGTTCTTGTCGGTGCTGGCGCGCCAGAGCTGCTGATTCTGGAAGTCGTTGGACAGACGCCGAATGCTGCTGACCTGTACACCACCACCGATGCTGACCGAGGTCTGCCCGCCCACCGACTTCATGTCTGGCGTCAGACGGCTGAAGCCCGGCGTGTTGACGTTGGCGATGTTCTGCCCGGTCGCCGAGAGGGCGATCTGCGAGGCGCGAACGCCGCTGTAGCCAATTTGACCAAGAATACTCACGACACGACTTCCTTCGGCTCGATCCGGATCGGTTGCGCGAACGCCACCGAGAGGCGGGCGCCAGCAACAACACTGTGCCCAGTAGAAAGAGCGACCGAATCGCCAGCGGAATTAAGCGGCGACGGCACAACAGGCGGAACGGCTTGCAGCTGCGCACGCGGTTCGGCCTGCCGAGGTGCGGCGGCGCTCAGATCGTTGAGGATGTTGCGGGTGTAGTTGCGGGTCTCCGCAAAAGGGATCTTCTGCACCCAGGCGCCGGTGCCGATCTCGCCCTTGCGGGGGTCACCGTGGCTCTTCAGCCACTCGTCTACCCGGCCGGGGCCGGCGTTATAGGCGGCCAGCGCCAGCGCCTGATGGCCGTCGTAGCGGTCGAGCATCTTGTTCAGGTAGGCACTGCCGAGGCGCTTGTTGTATTCCGCATCGGTGGTCAGCCGCGCTTCACTGAACGGCAAACCCAACTCGGCCGCCATGTCCCGTGCGGTGCCGGGCATCAACTGCATCAGGCCACGCGCGCCCTTGGGCGAGACGGCGGCGATGTTGCCGCTGGACTCATGCTTGATCACGCTGTCGACCAGCGACTTGAAGCCGGCCTTGCCGCTTTCCCAAGCACTGTCCAGCGCATCGACGCCACGCTGCCAGGTGCCCCGCAGCGCATGCAAGCCGCCACCCTGCAAACCGCTGCCAGCGTGACCGGCCAGAGCTGTCGGCGCGGGCGCGCTGCCGGCTTCACCACTTAGCTGCTGCACCAGCATGTCGGCGATCCCAGTCTGACGCTTGCCGGCCAGGGTGTCGGCAAGCACTTCGTCATAGAAGTCGCGCATGGTATCCAGCTCGCGGCTGCGCATCGGGTTGCCGGCACCGAGCACGTCGCCGGCCTTGCGCATCTGCTTGAGGATCTGCTGCAGGAACATCGCCTCGAACTGTTCGGCGACGACTTCCAGCTGCTGGCGCCGGGCCGCGGTCGGGCCGTCCTGGCGGTTGCGCAGGGTGTTGAGGTGCTGGGGGAGGGATACGATGCTCATCCGACAAAAACCTATTCAATCTGCTGCGCGTCAGGCCTGCTTCATCAGAAGCAGGCGCTTGTTACATCACGATCAATTCAGCGTTCAGTGCGCCGGCACGTTCCAGCGACTGCAGGATGCTCATCACGTCGTCGGGTGTGGCGCCAAGACTGTTGATGGTGCTGATGATGCTTTCCAGGCTGGCGCCTTCGGGCCACTTGAACATGGCCTTGCGGTCCTGCTCGATGGCGACGTCCGACTGCGGCGTAACCACGGTTTCGCCGCCCGCGAATGCGTTTGGCTGGCTGACCTGGGGATTCTCGCTGATCGTCACGGTCAGGCTGCCGTGGGCCACCGCCGCGGCTTTGACCCGCACACCCTGACCGACCACGACAGTGCCGGTGCGGCTGTTGAAGACCACTTTCGGCCGGGTGCGGCCCTCTTCGACTTCCAGGCGTTCGAGCATGGCCATGAAGCTCATGCGCTGAGTGCTGGTAAGGGGCGCACGGATCGACACCTTGGTGGCGTTGAGCGCCGTGGCGGTGCCTTTGCCGAAATAGGCATCCACCGCGTCGACCACACGGGTGACGGTCTGGAAGCTCGGCTGGCGGACGTTAAGCATCACTTCCGGGCGTTCGGTGAAGTCGCTGGGAATCATTCGCTCGACCGTCGCACCGTTGGGGATCAGGCCGCTGTTGGAGGTGTTGATGGAAACCTTGGAGCCGTCTGCACCTTCAGCGTTGACGCCGCCAACGATCACCGCGCCCTGAGCCAGGGCATAGATCTCACCGTCGACGCCCTGCAGCGGGGTCATCAGCAGTTGGCCGCCGCGCAGGCTCTTGGCGTCGCCCAGCGAGGAGACGGTGACATCCACCGTCTGGCCGGCGCTGTAGGATGGCGGTACCGTCGCGGTGATGGTCACCGCGGCGACGTTCTTCAGCTTCGGGTCGACGTTCGGCGGCAGGTTCACGCCGAACTGCTTGATCATGTTCGTCACCGACTGGCTGGTGAATTTGACCTGATTCTTGTCGCCGGTACCGTCGAGGCCCACGACCAGGCCGTAGCCGATCAGCTGGTTGCCACGAATGCCCTCGACATCCACCAGGTCCATCAACGGCACAGCCTGAGCCGGCAGTTGCCACAGCGCGACGGCGGCGAGGAACAGCTTGAGTGGTCGCATGAGGCTAGTCATGTAAAGATCGGCTCGCTTAAAGGGGGAACAGCGGCGACGCGAAGAACCGCGTCAGCCAGCCGGCCGAATTGCTGTCATTGAGCACGCCGCGCCCGGCGTAGGAAATCTTGGCGTTGGCCACGCTTTGCGAGGACACCTGGTTGTAGCGGTTGATGTCGTCGATACGCACCAGACCAGTCAGGCGGATGTATTCGTCGCCCTGATTCAGCCGCAGGGCCTTTTCACCCTTGATCAGCAAGGTGCCGTTGGGCAGTACGCGGTGCACGCTGACGGCAATGGAGCCGCGCAGGGTGTTCTGCTGCGAGCTCTTGGCCGAGCCCTTGAACTCGCGTTCGCCGGAGGCTGAGGTTTCAACGTCCGGGTAGGTCTTGCCGAGAATGGTCGGCACGCCGATGCCTACGCTCGATTCCTTGCCGAAGCTGGTACCGGCGCTCTTGCTCGACTGGGTGGATTCGTCCAGCACCACGGTGAGGATGTCGCCGACCCGCACCGCGCGCCTGTCGCTGATCAGCGAACCGATGTAACCGGAGCGGAACAGGCCGCCACCGGTGGTCGGCGGCAGGCTGTAGTCCAGCTCCAGCGGTTCGTACTCGGTGGAGGGCTCTTCCGGCAGCATTTCGTTGAAGCTGGCGCAGCCGCCGAGCAAGGCCAGTGCGACGAGCAGAATGGGCGTACGCATCATGATTCTCAGACGGTCTGGTTGAGGAACTGCTGCATGCCGCTGGCGGCATCGAGGACCTTGGCGTTGGCCTCGTAGGCGCGCTGGATGGCGATCATCGCCACCATCGCCTCGACCACCTGCACGTTGGAGCCTTCCAGTACGCCCTGCTTGAGCTGGCCGAGGCCCTCTTCGCCCGGCACGCCTTCCACCGCTTCGCCGCTGGCGACGCTTTCGCGATAGAGGTTGCCGCCCAGCGCTTCCAGGCCACCCGGATTGGTGAAGTTGACCAGGGTGATCTGACCCAGCTCGGACGGCAGTGTGTCACCGGGCAGAACGGCCGTAACGATGCCATCGGCGCCCACGGTAAAGCCGGTGCTGCCCTGCGGCACTTCGATGGCAGGCGTCAGCGGCAAGCCTTGGGCATTGACCATCACGCCTTCGGCGTTGAGCTGGAACTGGCCGTTCTCGGTGTAGAGGATGTCGCCGTTGGGCGACTCGACCTGAAAGAACCCGCGGCCGACGATCGCCAGGTCCATCGGCTGGCCGGTGGTCTGGATGCTGCCCTCGGTGAAGACCTTCTGCGTGCCGGCGACGCGCACGCCGCTGCCCAGCTGGATGCCGGACGGCACGGTGTTGATCTCATCCGCCTGGGCGCCGGGCTGCTTCTCGATGCTGTAGAACAGATCCTCGAAGACCGCGCGGTCGGCCTTGAAGCCGTTGGTGTTGACGTTGGCCAGGTTGTTGGCGACGGTCGCCATGGCAGTGTCTTGTGCAGCCAGGCCGGTCTTGCTGACCCAAAGTGCGGAATTCATGCGTTATCTCCCGATCAGCTGCCGCGGATCATTCGGTTGCCGGCGTCGGAAAGGTCCTCGGCGGCTTTCATCATCTTTACCTGAGTCTCGAACAGGCGGTTGAGGCTCATGGTCGAGGCCAGCTCGTCGATCGCCGAGACGTTGCTCGACTCGAGGAAACCACTGGCCAGGCGCACGTCTTCGCTGGGCGCAGCGGGCTCGCCGTTGCGCGTGACCAGCAAGCCAGCTTCGTTCTTCATCAGGTCCGCAGCCGGTACGTCGACCAGGCGGATGCGGTCCACTTCGGCCATCATCCAGTCGCCCGGCGCCATGATCGACACGGTGCCGTCATTGCCAATCTCAACCCGCTCATGCTCGGGCAGCTCGATCGGCCCGCCCTCGCCCATGACCGCGCGGCCATTGAGAGTCAGGCGACCTTCGGCATCGATCTGCATGCTGCCCTGGCGCGTATAGGCCTCGCCTTCGCCTTCCTGCAGGACGATCAGGCCGGTGCCCTTGACGGCGAAATCCAACTCGCGGCCGGTGGCGACCATCGGGCCAGCAGCCAGGCTGACACCGTTGTTCTCGACCACCGCCATGTGCCGGCTGTCATAACCGTAGCCTTCCACGGCGACGGCCCGAGCGCGCTCGAGGTCGGCGCGAAAGCCCGGTGTGTTGACGTTGGCGAGATTGTTGGAGCGCACCTGCAGCGACATCATCGTGCGGCTCGCAGCGGTCATCGCCGTGTATCCCAAACGATCCATGGATCAGCCTCAGAGTGCGCTAAACAGAACCTGGGTCAGTTCCTTGTTGGTGGAAATGACCTGGGTATTGGCTTGGTAGTTACGCTGGCCTTCCATCAGGCCCACCAGCTGCTGGGTGAGGTCGACGTTGGAGCTTTCCAGCGCGCCGCTGGCCAGGTTGCCGTACTGGCCGACACCCGGCGCACCGAGCATGGCCGCGCCGGACGCCGCGGTTTCGGTCCAGGCGGTGCCGCTGATGTTCTTCAGGCCTTCAGCGTTGACGAAGTTGGCCAGCACGACCTGCCCCTGGAGTAAGCGCTCACCGTTGGAGTAGCTGGCGTAAACCTTGCCGTCCTTCTCGACGCTCATGCCGGTCTGTTCGCCCGCGGAATACCCGGTGGCGCGGTTGCTGGTGACGCTGAATTCGGAGCCGTACTGGCTGGTGCCGCTGTAGTCGAGCTGGATGTTCAGCGCATTTACGCCACCGGTCAGCGGGGCGTTTAGCGGCACCTTGTTAATAGGAGCTGCGAGGTTGCCCGCACCATCAAAAGTCAGGGCCTGCGGGCCGGCAACGGCTGCGCCGTCAACGTAGTAATGGGCGTTCCAGCTGTTGTCCGCCGTTTTGGCGAAGTACTGGGTCAGGGTGTGTTCCTTGCCCTGGGAGTCGTACAGCTTGGTGGTGTACGTGGAGTTGTAGCTGTCCGCCACCAGCGGATCGAACGCGACCGCCGGGACTTCCTGATTGGCGTCGAGGTTGGCGACGAAGCTCAGCGCGTCGGTGGCTTTAGCAGGCAGACCGCCGGCTTTCATTTGCAGATCACCGACCACGCCGGTCTGCAGATTGCCGGTGGCATCGGCCGGGTAGCCCTGCAGGCGCTGGCCGAGGCTGTTGGTCAGGTAGCTGTCCTTGTCTGTGCCGAACACGCCGGCGCGGGTGTAGGCCACGTCACCATTGCTGGCGCGAGTGACGAAGAAGCCGCCGCCAGATATCGCCAGGTCGAGGTTACGGTTGGTGGTGGTCAGGGCGCCGCCCTGGCTGATGCTCTGGCTGGTGCCGGTCACTTCAACGCCCATGGCCTGGCTTTCGGCATAGAGGCTGCCGAAGTTGGTCCGGGACGACTTGAAGCCGACGGTGCCGGAGTTGGCGATGTTGTTTCCGATGGTGTTGAGTTGTTCGTTGACGGCGGACAGGCCTGTCAGGGCGATGTTGAAGCTCATGGGCTGATCTCGATACTTAAAGGAAAAAGAAAACTGGCGAGCCCTGGGGCTCAGCCGCCGAGCAGCCCGGCATCGGCCTGGGCGAATTCGAGGATGTTGTAGAAAGGCACCGAACCGACGCCATTGACCTGAAGCACCGGACCTTCAGCGCTGACGCGCACGTTGGAGACCTGGCCGGCGACTTCCACCTGCGGGAATTCGCCGTTTTCCGATTCGATGCTGACGCTGTATTTGCCATCGCGAAGGCCGTGTTTGGCCGGATCGATGACGAAGGGCACCTTGCCAGCGGACTGCGCGCCCAGCTCGATGCGGGTCTGGGTGCCGTTGGAATCGGTCAGGAGGACTGCGGTGCGGGTCGAGGCATGGCTCAGATCGAAGCCACCGCTGATGGCCTGCCCACTGAGATCCAGCGACTCAACGGCGACGCTCACCTGCTGGCCGACCAGACCGGCAGCGGTGAGGGTCTGCAGGTTGTCGGTCAGCACCAGATTGTTCTGTGCGAGAGTCGCGAGGTTCTCCATGCTCTTGACCTGGGACATCGCCGAGAACTGATTGAGGAACTCGGTGCTGTCGACCGGCTTGGTCGGATCCTGGTACTTGATCTGCGCAACCATCAAGCTGATGAAGTTGTTCTCCATCTGCGTGGCATCGCTGATGTTCACCGCCTGCTTGGGCAGGTCGCTGGCAGCCGCGCCGGACAGGCCGCTGCCCTGCAGGTTATTGGTCACCGCCATCAGGATTCTCCCAGCCGCAGCAGGCTCTGCTGCATGCTTTTCACGCGGTTGAGCACCTCGACGCCGGTCTCGAAGCTGCGCGTGGCCGACATCATGTCGGTCATTTCTTCGATCTCGTTGATGTCCGGGTAATAGACGTAGCCATCGCCATCGGCCAGCGGATTGCCCGGCTCATAGCGACGCTTGGGCTCGGCGCCGGAGGTGACCACGTCGAGCACCTGCACATGAGCGCCACCAAGGCCGACGCCGCGGGTCAGCGAGTTGTTTTCGTACACGGCGGCGAACATCGGCTTGCGCGCCTGGTAGACGTCGGCGGCGTTGTTGGCCGCCGAGTCGGTGTTGGCCAGGTTGCTCGCTACGGTATTGAGCCGCACGGTTTGGGCGTTCATGGCCGAACCGGCGATGCGGTAGATGGAATCGAATGACATGGCTTAACGGCCCTCGATGGCTTGTTTCAAGCCACGAAATTTCATCGTGATGAAGGTCAGGCTGGTCTGGAAATCCATGGAGTTGCGCGAGAATTGCGCCTGCTCGGTCGACAGCTCGACGGTGTTGCCGTCCTGCGACGCCTGACTCGGCACGCGAAACAGCAGACGCGGATCGGTACCGGCCATGCTGGCGCGCGACGAAGTACTGCTGTCGAGCCGCTGCATTTCCTTGCTGAAATCGATGTCCCGCGCCTGGAAGCCCGGAGTGTCTTCGTTGGCCAGGTTTGCCGCGAGAATTTCGCTGCGCTGCATGCGCAGACCGAGGGCGCGCTCGTGAACGCCCAGCGCATCATCAATCCGTATACTCATTTGCCGATACCCTTTGCAGCCTGTGCAGGCTGAACCCAGCCCACCGCTTTGCTGTTGCTTTTTGCAGAAAGCGTGCCGAACCTACAAATACGGATAATCCATTGATTTTCATAGCAAAAAAAGAGAACAGAGCAGAGCGCAGCGAGCGTTTTTTTCCGCTTGGCGAGAAGCGGCCATGCGGAAGCGGAAAAGCGCCTTCCGCATGGTGGCTCGTCACCTTTCTCCTGATGGGTGTCATGCCCCAGGCGCAGGCGGACGCCACAACGCAGGTTCAGCAGGCCGTGGAAAATCACCTGCGGCTGATGCTCGAACAGCAGGCCACGCGTCAGGGCTGGCAAGGCATGCAACTGCGTTACGACATCAGCGTGCCGGCCAGCGCGGCCAATCTGCCGCGCTGCTCCGAAGCACTCCAGGTCCGAGCGACGGGCGAGGCGCCGTCGGCCATGGAGCGGCAGAACCTGCAGCTTCGCTGCGTTGACACCCCCGGCTGGTCGACGAACGCCACAGGCCAAGCCCACGTCTTCCTTCCGGCCGTCCACGCCGAAGGCATCATCGACCGCGGCCAGACCCTGACCGCCAACGACCTCAAGCTGCAACGCATCAACGTCGCCAAGGCCCGGCGCGGCTACTACAACCGCATCGAAGAGGTGGTCGGCCTGGCGGCCAAACGCCGCATCCGCGCCGGCCAGACCATCACCCCAGCACTGCTCGAACAAGCCATGGCGGTCAAACGCGGCCAGCCGGTGAAGATCGTCGCCAACAACGAGGGCATCGAAGCCTCCACCTCCGGCGAAGCCCTGGCCGACGGTCAGCCAGGCGACGTCATCCGCGTGCGCAACGTCGGTAGCGGCAAGGTCATCGACGCGAAGGTGCTGGAGGATGGGGTGGTGACGAGTACGTTTTGAGCGAAGCGATATCGCCTTCAATCAATAATTGGAATTCGCACCAGCCAGACCGTCTGGGCCCCCAGCTAGCACCTGCAGCAATGACAGGACCGTTACGAGCAATGACCGCCTTTAAGCCCCACCCTCAAGCGAAGTCATTGGCGGAGCCAGGCACAAACTGAGCTGCGTGCAGGTCCCCAATGGCACTATCGTATCCAAGGCGCATCATGATCGCCTCGGTCCGAGAGGCTCATAACTAGAGCGGATCATTCCCATATAGCCACTAGTCTATATGCGAGCGGAACTTGGCAAGCAACTCAGCAAGAACCTCAGTAGTTGGGCACCGGGAAAGTGCCGGAGCTATTAATCGAATTTTTTCAATTGGCAAGCCCCACCACTCAAGCCGTTGCAGCAACTCGATAATCTCCGGTGTGAATCTGAACTTCAGCTATCTGGCGGGGTTGCCACCAACAACCTCATATGGCCGAACATTTTTCGACATATGAGCATTTGCAGAAACGACCGCCCCATTGCCGATCTTGACTCCGGAAAGAATCGTTGAGCTGTGGCCAATCCACACATCATGGCCAATTTCGACATCACCGCGTGTCGCTGGATGCCGATTATGCCCTCGCCACCCAATACCTCAGTGAATATGTGACAAAATGGGTAAGTAGTAGCCCAATCCGCTCGATGGTTACCTCCCAAAAAAAGGTAGCTCCATGTGCGATTGAGCAAAAGATCCCTAAACGTAGTTTCGCCCTCCCCCCACTGCAAAATATTCGCACTGTCTATACCGTAAGTAAAACGACCAATTTCCACTTCGCTATTCCCAAGCGATCCGAAGGTTGTCTGGGTCAGATCTCTCAAGGAAAGTCTCTTCTGCAGGAGAGCTTTCATTAATCAATTATTATAAATAACAAACTAGGAATATGTACATGCTCCTAATCCGGTTAGCGGGGAACGGCTCTAACAACATATTGCAAAGCCATTGCATCAGTCATTGCGCTTTGAGGGTCGCAACCAGCCGCTTTTGCCATCTCACCGATAAGGGGGAGGAAGCTATCCCGGTGCGCCTCCTCAAAAGTTCTAGGCCAGCCGGCAATCACATCAAAGCCCGAGTGGGCAAAAAGCTCCATAATAGTCTGTCGAGTGAACCAACGAAGGTGCGTCTTATCCAGAAGTCCACTTTCCTCGTACCGAAAATCTCCAATAGCAAGCTTTGCTTGAATAGACCAATGCTGCGCGTTAGGAATGCAAGCCACGACGCAGCCATTTTCCGGAATGACACTGCGGATGTTACGCAGTACTTTCCAAGGATCTTTTAGATGCTCAAGCGTGTCTCCAAACACCCAACAATCACGCTCGCGATGCGTCTCATAGAACGCGCTATCCGCGTTGTCAATATCGATCGTTTCAGCAAAATCACAATAGCGTTTGGCCAGCTCTGTGTATTCAGGATCTATTTCTAGGCCAAAATACTTACAGAGCGGGTTGATTTTTTTAAATTCTCTTGCCATCGCACCAGAGCTACAGCCAACTTCAATTACCGAGCCGCACGTAGCTGGCATAACTGCAAGCAAGTCGGGGTTGTGATTCTCATGAACCGGAGTTTGTCGCATTAATCATCCTCAAGGTATTGAAACGTTAGGCTGTCGAACCGGGTCGAATTATCCCGGCAACCAAGCCTCACGCCACATCTGTAAATTGTTACCTTCCAGCATATACCCACTCAGGACTTTAGATCGGAGCTCGTCTGCGGTCTTAAACGTGCTATCGAGATCATTGATGTGCATACGAATGGCGTCGACCCAGTCCTTGTAACGATTCTTCACCTGGGTCACGGGGAGATCACCTTGATAACACCTCACGTCACTGCTTACTACCGCGAAACCGCAAGCACCATACTCAAGCAGACGCAAGTTACTCTTGCACTCGTTGAAGAGATTCTGCTCAACAGGCGCTAGCGCAAGATCCAGATTCATCTTCGCCAGGGCTGCCGGATATTGGTCGATGGAGACCCCGTGGTGAAATTCGTGCACATAGGGGCGTAGTTTCTCAGGGCACATACCAAAAAATACCCACTCCACTTCGTTCGCTAGCTCCCGCACCACATCACCGATCATCTCAAGATCGCCGGTATGGCTAGAACCACCCGCCCAACCGACTCTGGGCTTTGATGAACAGCGACGCTCGCTCTTCAGCCCATGCCACCAGGCAGGGTCGAGGCAGTTTTTCATGACACGTATATCCGGATGCAGATGCCCTAACGCTTCAGCCAACGGCTCGGTAGAGACGACGAATCGATCGACATAGGACAGACCACGACGCAGAAAGCGGTTCATCTCGTTCGGCGAGTAGTCTTTACGATGGATGCTTTTCAGCGGAACACCCGGTAGGTAGTCATCCAGTTCGTATACTTTGAACGCGCGCGAGAATTCCTTTATCCGCTGAATCGCTTCAATACGAGCCTCGCTCACCAGCCGCTGAACAAGTACAACGTCTGGCTGAAAGCGTTCCAGGCTGGGCGCGTCAAGCATTGCGAACGATAGTGCTCCGTCAACAATACCTTTTTCACGCAGCGCACCAAATGGCTGGATCATCCGGTAGTGGCCGCAGCCGAACGAATCTGCGGGGAAACCTAGCACCACAGGCAGGGGGCGCCAGCCTTCAAGAGGTCGCCAGCTTGTAACTGGCTCGGACAAATGGAACCCGTGGCCCCGGTCTAATGAAAAGCAAGGGTTATGCGCAGGGTCTCGAGCGAGCAACGGCAGCCAACGATGTAACATGGCGCTCTCTTCAGCACGGCTCGCGGGTTCAGGCATATCGGCGTCCATTAGCAACTGAACTCGAGGAGTCCATACGTTCAGGAAGCCTGCCTGCTGAAGCCGCAAGCAAAAATCGGTATCAGCCCAGCGGGCAATATTCGGCTCTTCATCGAAGCCACCCGTTTCCACGAACACAGCCCTGCGGACGAGCAGGCACTCTTCGCTGATAGCTGAGTGATTTTGATCAACTAACAGCCGGCTCATGTACCCAGCGGTATCTAGCGATTCTCCTTCCAAGGCATAACCTACCGCGCCACCCAAGCCGAGCAGGATGCCAGCGTTGCGCACTTTACCGTCAGCGCGTAGCAGTTTGCCCCCAACCACGCCGACCTCAGGTCGAAGACCGTGATTCAATAGTTGTTGCAACCAATCCCGATGCATCACACCCGCGCCTGCACCTAGAAAAAGCAGAAAGTCGCCTTGAGCCTGTTCAGCAGCTTGGTTTCGCATCTGTGCCTGCGAGGCTTCCGCGCCAAAACGCAGCACCCGAATGCGCGCTACGGCCATAGCTTCGACTCCGCGAAGCCAGTCGCTAAATTCTGCCAGCCCTGCTTCCTTAGCGACCAGCAAGACCTCATAGTGACGGTAGGAGGTCATTTCCAAAACCGTTTGCAGGCAGCGCTGAACGCGGGCCAGATGCTTGCCGGCCACGATAACGATACTTACCGTTGGCGTTTCATGGTGCCCGTAATCCACGTCATAGCGGCCTATAAAACGAGACGCTACCTGCGACCCGGGGTAACCGCGCGCCACCAGATGCCGCTTGATTACCTGCCGCTCCTGAGGGTTGTCTTGCAGCTGCGGATGATCGCAAATCAGAAGGGGCTCGCTGACATGTCCGACACAGCCCAAACCTTGCTGCGCTATCAACCGCAACTGAAAATCGAGCTCAAAAGCTTGTGGAAATAGCTCGTTGAATCCGCCAAACGCTTGCATTGCATCACGGCGGTACAACCAGTGGCGCGACATGCTGGCGGGGAAACTCAGCAGCAGGTCGAGGTTGAGATCCGGGCGCAACGCATGCCCCAATTCCTCATTGTCCAAGCGAATCATTTCATCGGCGTATATCGCCAGGCACGACTCTGGCGCGCCGAGCAGATCAAGCGCAACGATTAGTAGCCCGCTGACGGTGAATGTCGCACCGGCTTCGACGACCATAAACCAATCGGCTGAAGTATCACGAACCACCGCCTGTATATCGCCGACGGTATCCCAGCGGCTGGCTGTCGTATCGCCCCCTGGCCATGCGGGATTGCGCAATACCGTCACAACGAAATTACGGTACAGGCTATCCCGATCCAGGCTAGCCAGCGTTCGATCGACAGCGGTTTTGTCTGCGCCTCGGTCCAGCACTATTACTGCTATGGTTGAGCCGTTCCCGCTTTCAACTAATCGCTGTTCAATCAAGGCCTGCTGGGTAGCGGTTGGGCGCCGCGCTTCCAACCATAGACGGGGCGCACCACCGTTGAAGCTAGCGGCACTTTGCAGGGCAGCGATAAGGTTTATTGGCTTGTAGATACGAGCGTTGAGCCGCGTAATCGGGGCGACCTGAACCAACGCGTTATCACCAAAGGCGCGACACCATCCCAGCGTCTTGAGGACCTGCCCGAAGACTTGGTCGCTGACTCCCAGCGGGGTAGACCGACTGTGCTGACTCCTCATCGCAAGGTCCAGCGGCTCGCGATACCTCACCAGCGGCTTTGCCAGGAGCGCGAGATTCCCAGAGCGAAGCAGCTTTACATATAGAGCAAGATCGCCCCAGCCATGCATCTCCGCTCCATTCAAGACAGGCATTTCGTCGATGAGATCTAGCAGGTCTCGACGCCGGCACATGACTGCGCTCAGCTCACCGATGAAATTAATGGTGTATTCGGCGAGAAACGAAACCAGCTCCTTGCCATTGATGAGCACATCGTCGGAAAAAGGCGATACGGTTGCATAAGTATCGGGTAAGGGCGCCCCCTCTTGATCGATCCGTGTCCGCTTTGTGCTGGCAAGGACTATTTCTCCTGCATTCATCGCTGAGGCTAACGTTTCGATGCAGGCTGGCTCTAAAACATCATCGTCGTTGAGAAATTTAACGTATTCACCAGACGCCACGGCAACACAGCGTGCGAGCGCTTCGAATTCTCCAAGCTCCGTCTCGCTTGTTAGATGAGTGATTGGGAAATCCACTAAAGCTCGGAAAGCGGCAATAGCCTCCGAGACTGCACCCGTCTTATCGTCGTCTGCGACTATCAGTTCTAGAGGCCGGTAGCTTTGCATCGATAAGCTATTGAGCGTCTCTTCGAGGTGCTGGGCTTTCTGCGCGGGGATCACCACGCTGATAAGTGGGGCAAATGAGTTCAGATGCGTCACGGATACCTCTCAGGCATGTCTTCAAAGCGTCAATTCACTTTCTACACTCGAACTGACACCAGCATGCTTTTCGATAAGCAAGAAGTAGGCCATCGCCAAGAGAGGCCGGTAAGCGCCTGATTCTTAAGGCTCCTATGGGCTTAGCAGATCACCCCAAGGGAAAAGGGGGGCTGAGAAAAAACAGCACAGGGGAAATGCTTCTTCCGCGCCTCGTTAGATAACTAGGAGTACGCCCCTTTCGCTGAGGCGATGAACCTTCATGCGTTTTTTTTTAGATTCGTTTAATGCAATGCCACTAGCGGTCGCTTTATCCCTTCAGCAGGCAATCAAGCCAGCCTTTATGCCCACTTGCCCCGAAGGACTTCATCATGGCCTTGTCGATTCATACCAACTATTCCGCTCTGACCACCAATACCAGCCTAAACAAATTCAATAGCGCGCTTGCTACGAACCAGCAGCGTCTCGGAACGGGGCTGCGTATCAACTCCGCTGCTGATGACGCTGCGGGCTTGCAAATTGCCACTCGCATGAATGCTCAGTCGCGAGGCATGAGTGTGGCTATGCGCAACACCAGCGACGCTGTTTCTCTGTTGCAAACCGCCGAAGGCGCATTCAGCGAAATGACTGATATCGTTCAGCGCATGAAGGACCTAGCCACTCAGTCCGCGAACGATACCAACAGCACAGCTGACCGCACCGCCCTACAGGGCGAGTACGATGAGCTTGGCAAAGAGCTGAAGAACATAATGGCCAACACTACTTATGCTGGTGAAAAACTGTTCGACGCCGTAGCCACCGTTACGACCGGAAAATTCAGTAAGGATGTGCAGTTCCAGATTGGTGCGACCAGTGGCGAAACCATGGTATTGAGCGCGTCCGGCGCAGGCGCGGTTAGTGGCGTGGCGAATGCTCTAAGCGGTGCAGCCGCGACCTACTCAGGTGCCGTGTCGGGCGCTGAGATTTCCAGCACCAGCGGTGCGAATGCAATGATCAATACGCTGTCCACCGCGCTGGATACTATTGGAGGCGTACGTGCCAAATTCGGCGCCAACATCAACCGTCTGAGCCACGTCTCCAATAACTTGGCCAATATGAAGGACAACACCGACATGGCCAAAGGCCGGATCATGGACGCCGATTTCGCCGTCGAAAGCGCCAACATGAGCAAGAACTCCATGCTCATGCAGTCGGGCATCTCCATGCTCAAGCAAGCTGGCCAGATGCCAGGCATGGTCATGGGCCTGCTGGGCTAAGCCGCACGCAGTACCGCTGGTCGCTACGACCGGATCAAAAAAGCCCCGACTGGTTCGGGGCTTTTTGATTTTCCCAGCCCAGTGCCACGGAAGCTCCGACAAACGGCCGCTATTTTTAGCCAGACGTCCGCACACCAGATATGCCCGATTAATCCTAAATTTCAGCCGTAAAACGCTATATCTGCCCTTCCAACGGCACCTGTTCGGAGCGCTCGGCCCCTCGCCGCTCAGCGCTTTTAATGGTCTACCCGCTTGCCCTATCAAAAAAACGACGCCAATATGCCGGCGTCCCGTTTTGCCAAGGTCATCACACCGGTAAAACCATTAATCCGCAAAACCCGAACTCAGGCGCTCATGACCTCATCTCTGACCCCACCGGCCACCGATGCCCTCATCTGTCACCTGTTGAAAACCGGGCGCGACGGTTGCACGGCTCGCTTCGACCGCGCGCTCTTCCAGCTCGTGCTGACCCATGATGAACACGAAGAAACGCTCGATCTGGGTTTTTCCGGTAGCCGAGTGCTGGAGCGCCTGCTGCAGGTGCCAGGACAGGTGGTGTCCCGCGAGGAGCTGATGACCTATGCCTGGGAGGGTCGGGTAGTTGGCCAAGGCAGCCTCAATCAGCAGATCTACACGCTGCGCCAGGCCCTGTTCGATGCGGGCAACCAGATCATCCAGACGTTGCCGCGCCGCGGCTACCTGTTCAATCCGCAGTATTTGAAAGTCGACCAGGCGCAGCCCTCAATCAAAGCCGCGCCGTTGACGGTCATTGCTGAAAAGCATGGCGCGGTGGTGATGGACCTGCCGGCGCCGAGCGTTTTGCCAAAGACCGAGCAGCCTAAAGCCGCACGTCGTTACCGTTCGTGGCAAAGCATGGCACTCGCCGGCTCGGGAATGATGGTGCTGCTGGGCCTGGCGACCCTCGGCTTTCGCCTGGCCAGCAGCTCTGCGCCGTCGTTTACTCAAACGGTCGATGTCGGGGCGCTTGAGGTGCTGTATGTGGAGAAGAGCCAACACCTGCTCGATTCGCTGATTAAGGAAACAGGGCTGCTGGTCGATACGATGAGCAACATAAGTGCCGAGCCGGCGCGGTTGATCGTCAACATGTCCCCGGGCTTCTACGAGATCCGTTGCCTGCAAGGTGACGGCCGGGTCAATTGGCTCAAGGTACACAAGAGCCGCGTCCAGACCATTCCCAGCGACCATTTACAAGAGTGCCTGCAATGAATAGCCAGAACGAAACCGGCGCAGTCGGCAAACGCATGCTGCGGGTGATGGCACCTGCTGCGCTGCTGCTATGGGCGTTCGTGGCAATGGGCACCACTGGCACGGCTTCGTCGAGTCTCGACGGTCATTACAGTTCCAGCGGACATGTCTTGCTGAGCGACGGTACGACCCTCAAAGTCAGTCAGAGCCTGGTCTTCAACAAGGGCCGTTTCTACTCGATGACACGCAACGCGCCGGCCATCGTCGAGGCGTCCGGTCGCCTGGAAACAGATCTGCTCGGGCGGGCATCGCTGGTGGTGGAAGAAGGTCAGGTGCACGGCCTGGGGCCGAAAGACCAGATGGACGATGAGCTGGTATTCAACCTGTTCTACGGCTCCCACAAGGGCGCACGCATCACCCTCGAGCAGGTCGGCGCCTGCCTGTACGGCGTCGAAACCCGACAGGTCTATTGCGCAGACGACCACCCTAACCGCGGCTGAAATACATACCCGCCAGCGGCTGCGATGCGCCTGACAGAGCGTCTATCGGAATTGCGATAGGCGCTGCAATCCATCTCATGCAGTGAACACCAGCGCCTGAACCAGTAACGGCGCCCGCGTGATCCAGCACCGATACGGCCCATCGCCAGCAAGCTGGCTCCTACGAACGGCATATCTGCTAGATCCAAACCCGACATGTTGGTCCGAATGCCGGGCCTGCCGTCAGCCAATTCTGTAGGAGCGAGCTTGCTCGCGATCAAGGCACAGGGAGCTCCAAGGAGCCGGTCTCTGCAAAATGCCCAATCGTCAGCAAGCTGGCTTCTACAAACGGCCTATCTGCTAGATCCGCCCCGACATATTGTTCCGGATGTCGGGCCTGCCGTTGGCAGATTCTGTAGGAGCGAGCTCACTCGCGAGCAAGGCGCAGCGAACTCCAAGAGCCGGTTTCTGCAAATATCCCACCCCAGCAAGCTGGCTCCTACGAACGGCCTATCTGCTAGATCCAACCCGATATATTGTTCAGGATGTCGGCCCAGCCACCGGCCAATTCTGTAGGAGCGAGCTTGCTCGCGATCCAAGCTTTAGTGGCACGCTCCGTAGGCGCTCATTCGCGCCTACCGCCCCCGAGCTGGTTAATCCGCGGACGCTCCGCTATAGCTCGCCCCGCTTTCGGAAAAGCGCACCTTGCCGTAGCTGTCGCCGAACAATTCCTTGTACAGCGCCTCGGCCGAGGCGGTGAGCAACAGGATTTCTACCCGGCGGTTGGCGCCGCTCTGTGGGTCTTCGGGGTGCAGCGGCATGACGTCCGCCTGAGCCGTTACCTGCAGCACCGAGCCTTCGCCCAGGCCTGAGTCGACCAGTGCATTGCGGGCGCGCAAGGCGCGATCCCCGGAGAGGTTCCAGTTGTTGTAGCCATTCTTCTGCCGGTACGGCGTGGCGTCAGTGTGACCGCTGATGATCAGCTTGTTGTCGACCTTGGCCAGCACGCCGGCGAGCACGCCTAGCAGCTTCTGGAAATGCGGATTGAGCGTCGCGCTGCCACGCTGGAACATGAAGCGCTGCTGGTCGTCCTTGATCAGAATGCGCAGCCCCTGCGGGACTACGTCTACTTCCAGGTTGGCCAAAGCATCGACCTCGCTGGCAACCTCGCGCATCAGCTCGGCGAGTTTCTTCAGCTCTTCGGTCGAGCCGTAGTTATGGCTGCCGTCCTGATCGCCTTTCCCTTCCTTGCGGTCGGTGTCGTCAGCCTGCGGTGGGCGCACCGGCACGCCGTCGAGTTCCAGCGGCGAGGTGCTGGTGCCATCGAAGATTCCGGCTCCGCCATCAACTAGCGGGTTACTTTCCATCTCACCATAGGAGGGGTTGGTCTGATTCATCTGCGGCTGGATGATCCAGAGCACCATGAACAGCGCCATCATCGCCAGGGTGAAGTCGGCAAAGGCCACCTTCCAGGCACCACCATGTTCGTCGCCATGGCCCTTCTTGCTGCGGCGCTTGATGATGATCTCGTGCTCGCCGCCGCCCTTGCTCTTGTCCCGGCTCCTCATGCGGCGTCCCTTTCTTCCTCATACTGGGTCACCCATTTTTCCAGCTGACGGAAAGCGGGTTTCACGTCCTGCTCGATCAACTTGCGACCGGCGTCCACCGCCAGCAGCGTGGGCTTGCCGGCCACATGGGCGACCAGCGTGGTGCGCACGCATTCCAGCGCCGACAGCTCGGTCTTGATGCGCTGACTCATAGCGTTCGACAGTGGGTCCATCAGGCAGTAGCAGAAGAAGATGCCGAGGAAAGTACCCACCAGCGCTGCGGCCACGTGGGCACCGATTTCCGCGACGCTGCCGCCGATGCTGCCCATGGTGATGATGATGCCCATGATCGCCGCGAGAATGCCGAAGCCCGGCATGGCTTCGCCGATCTTGTGCAGCGAGCGCGCCGGCTGCAGGAGGGCGTGCTCCATGGCTTCGAGCTCTTGTTCGAGAAAGCCTTCCAGCTCGTGCGCGGTGATCTTGCCCATGGCCATCAGACGGAAATTGTCAGCGATGAAGGCCATCAGGTTCTTTTCTTGGAGGATCAGGGGATAGCGCACGAACAGGTCGCTCTGCTCCGGCTCTTCGATATGCGAGTCGAGAACCTTCAGACCACCCACGTCGACCATCTCCAGCAATTCATAGAGCAGCATCAGCAACTGACGCTGAAATTCCTCGCCACGGCGCTGGTAGGCAAAGACGCCCTTGATCTGATGCAGCATCTCGATCAGGACTTCCTTGGGGTTACCGACCACCAGACTGCCGAGCGCGGCGCCGAGGATGATGACCACCTCGGCTGGCTGCCAGAGCATGCGCATATCGCCATTGGCCATGGCGTAGCCGCCCAGCACGCAACCGATGATGATGAAGGCACCTAATACTTTCTGCATGACTACTGACTTCTCTCGGTTAAGGGGCTGCTGACGCTTCGGCGCGAGCCGCGTTGCTGCGCCAAATGACGCCAGGTAAGGCGCGGGACGCCGGTAATGGTTATTCCCTTGCCAAGTCCCGCAACGCCGCATGGCGTCATTTGCCGCGCAACCCGAAGGGCCGGGCCTGTTTTTGCGCGGTTCAGCGTTATTCGTCGTTCATTTGGAGTAACCAAACTTCTCTCCTCATGCCTTGCCGCGCGCAAAAACAGGCTCCCGCGCGGCCGCGATCGAAGCGTCAGAAGCCCCTAAAAACCGACAGGCCTTGCCGATCGCCTGCTTGCTTAGCTGACAAACCCGGGCATCGCTGACTTCCAGCACCAGGGCGATTTCCTTCAGGCTCAGTTCGTGCTGGTAATACAGTGTCAGCACCAGGCGTTCGCGCTCGTCCAGTCGCGCCAGCGCTTGCGCCAGCACGCGCTCCTTGATCAGGCGCTCCTCGAATAGCTCGGTGGTGTCAGGGAAGTGCTCGTGGCCGCTCTGCAACAGCTCATCGAGGCTTTCGATCGCTTCGGATGAGTCAGCACAGAGGAATTCCTGGTATTCCTTTTCATCGAGGCCGGTGTGGGCTTTGATCTCTTCATCGCTGGGTTCATGGCCCAGTTGACGTGACAGATCGCGGATCGCATCGCGGACTTTGTGGGCTTGCTGGCGGACCTGGCGCGGGCGCCAGTCCTGGCGGCGCAGCTCATCGAGAATGGCACCACGGATTCGCAGGGACGCGAACTTGCCGAAGCCTTCGTCCGGCTCGCCGTAGCGGCGTAGGCCTTCGAGCAGCCCCATCATGCCGATCTGTTCCATGTCCTCGCGGTCGAGCACCTGGTTGGCCTGCAGTGACAGCTGGCGAACGATGCGTTTGACCAGCGGCAGGTACTGCATCAGCCAGCGCTGTTCGACCGCCGGTGCGAACACCGAGGGGCCGGCCGGCGTAGCGCCGTAATAGTCGATGGGGCAAGTGGCACTCATGGCGCGGCCTTTACTGCACGATCAGCTTGTTGACCAGCACGTGCTTGAAGGGCACCGCTGCATTCTTGGCTGCAAAATCGGCGAACAGGGCTGTTTCCAGACGCTCCTGCAACTCACCGATCTTCAGTCCACGCAATTCATCGAAGGAACGGGACGACAGGTAGCCCACCACCGAGTTACGCACGATGGGTTCCACCTGCTCGAAGTTCTTTGGCTCGTCCGAGGCGTCCGCCTGCAGCGCCAGATCGAGCACGAAATAGTGCTCACGACCCTCGCCGCGCACGCTGACGATCACTTTATCGACAGGGAAAAATTCGTACTCGGAGGGCTCAACCGGCTCGGCCGCTGCGACCTGTTCCGAGCCAGTGCCTTCCAGGCCAGGCTTGAGCAGCCAGTAGCTGACGCCAACCCCACCGGCAACGGTCAGGACGTTGAGCAACAGCATCAGCAGGACAATACGGGACGTCGACATAACTCACTCACAAATGGCTAATTAGGTTGAAACGGGTCAAACCGTTACCAGGACGTCCCGGGCGCGGCCGCTTTCACGTTGCTGTTCCTGCTCCTGCGGCCGGGCCGCCAGAGGTGCCTCTTCCCCTGCAAGCACAGGCCGTTGACGCGGCTGACCCTGCTGGCCGCCGCTGTCGGCGCCGACCTGCACGTTGACCTGGACGAAGTGCTGGCCCACCAGTTCATGGCGCAGACGCTCGCTGGTCTGCTGCAGCAGGCGCGCCACGTCGGCGTTCGCGGCAGACAGGTGCACGTTGAGCCGGCCCGACTCGTGGCTGAGCAGGATTTCCATGCTGCCCAGTTCCGGCGGATCGAGGCGGATGGTGGCGCTCTGGATCTTCTGCTGGATTTGCAGATCTACGTTTTCGCGCAAGGCGTGGAGCATCTGCTCGCCCCACTTGGCCTCCGGTGCCTGCAACTTCAGCGCACGGTCGGCAGACTGCAGCGGCGCGCTTTGTCCGCGCTCGACCGTCGCGGTCAGCGGGTCGCCCGCTTCCAGTGGCTCAGCGACGTCCAGAAGCGAGTCCAGCGACGCGGCCGGCATGGCATCGGCCGGCGTGATTGCGGCGGCCAGGGATTGGCCGACGCTCATCTCGACGATGGGCTTGGGCATGGCCGTCGCCACCGGGTTCAGCTCGACGATGCGGCCCTGAACAGCCATCTTCACGATGTTCAGCGAATCGTCCTGCACGGCGTCGAGCGGGGCATTGGCAAGCTGGGCCTGCCCCGGCAATAGGCTGAGCAGGTCGTCGCTCGCCGATGTGGCGGTTTGCGACAGTGCCTGTGGCACAGGTGCGGCGGCAACTTGTGCCGCATCGCGCGCCTGAATTTCGGCCAGCTGCTGGTCGATCATCCCCAACAACCATTGCTCAGGGGTCAGCTCTTGGGGCGCTTCATTGCCCTGGCTGGAATTGCCGCCTGCCTGCATCACCTGGCCCTGCTCGGCTGCCAGCTCAGGCAGCGCACCTTGCAACAGGGCGGCGGAGAACTCAGAGAGCTGATCATCAGCTGTGGTCGACGCCCGCTGCATGCGCTCAGCAAAGCCTCGCAGGGCATCGGCTGCCATCGCTCGGCCGGCTGTGGCTTGCCCACCGTGGCTCGCGCGCGCGGCAACCGGCAATGCGGCTTCAGCACTTGCTGCGGCGGCACGCGGGGCGGAAATTGACTGGATGATCATCCCCTGTCTCCGGCTTGGAACATGTCTATGCGCTGATAGGCGGCACGCCCTTCGGCGTGTTCGAGGTGGTTCAACAACAACAGGCGCAGGCGCTCACATTCGTCGGCACAGGCTTGCAGGCCTTCACCGTGGAGCTGCTTGAGGCGGTTCTTGGCAGCGTGGGTCGGCTCGTCCAGCTCAAGCCGCCCGGCCAGTGTTTCGAGACACTGGCGGATCGCCGCGTCAACCGCGGCGACCGCCGTCCAGTCGCTGCTCTGCAACGCCTGCTGCAATTCGCCGTGCAGCGCCATCAGGCGCTCGCTGTCACTTACGGGCGGCACTGACGCCCTCCCAGCCCTCGCGGAGAATGCTGAGCAGGTTGATCACCTCGTCCAGCCCTTCCAGCGACAGCGACACGCTGACGTCCGAAAGCCGATAGATGCAGTACTCGTACAGACGCGCCAGTCCCTGAACCACCTCGCCACCGCCCTCTTCGTCGAGCGCACCGTTGAGGCCGTTGAGGATGTTCATGCACTTTTCCAGCGATACGCCCTTCTGCTGGTAACGCTTGTGTTCGATGTGGCCGCGGGCACGGGCCAGTTCGTCCAGCAGGCCGTCCATCAGCACCAGCACCAGTTCGTAAGGGGACGCCGAGGCTGCACGCGCCTCAAGGTCTACCGAGCGGTAGCTGTCATAATTGTCGTTAGGGTGATAGCTGTTCATGAGAACAATCCGTTAGCTTGCGGTGTGGTTGGCATCGAGAACATTCCGCTGGTCTGCTCCATGCTCTGCATGGTCTGCATCATGGTGGTGAACTGCCGCAGGTAGCGGCTGTAATGGGTGTCGTACTGCTGCTGGAGGTTCTCGAACTGCTCGTCGATACGGCGCAGGTTCATGTCCAGCGTGTCCATGCGGTTCTTCAGCAGCCCGTTGGTGCTGCTGGTGTACGCGGCGACGGTTTTGTCCATGCTGTCGAGCAGCTTGTCGGTGCCAGTGAACAGCTCCTCGAAGCCCGCTGGATCATTAGCGACCGCGGCTTCGAAACGCTTGGCGTCGATCGTCAGCTTGCCGTTACGGTCGGCACTGATGCCGAACTCGATCAGGCTCTTGCCACCGAAATCGGCACGCAGCAGGCCGTTCAGGCGGCTCTCGATGGAGCGCACGCTGGAATCGCCGGCCAGAGCGCCACGCTTGGCACTGTCACCGCCACTGGCGGTCAGCGAATCGAAGCTGGTCATCAGCGCATTGAAGGCGTCGATGAAGGTCTGCGCCTTGGCCTGGGTGCCGGCCTTGTCTTGCGCAATGTCGATCGTGAGTGCCTCTCCGGCCGCATGCGCCTTGGTGAACGTCATGCTGACGCCGTCAATGACGTTGGCAAACGTGTTGCTCGTGCTGGTCAGTTTGATGCCGGTCGCATCGCGCCCGAGATAAACCTCGGCATCTGCCGCACTGGACAGGCGTACTGGAGCGGTAACAGCAGCTTCGACGTCTGTATTGCCAGCAGCGCTCAGGCTGATGGCTTGATTGGCACCGGTTGTCGTGCTGGTCAGTACGAGATTGACGATGCCGTCGCTACGCACCAGGGTGGCTTGAACACCTGAATTATCAGCTGCACCGTTGATGGCGCTGGCAAGGCCGTCAAGCGTGGTAATGCCAGCCATGTCTACCCCGAACGAAGGAACGCCAACCTGTCCGATCGTGAGCGTGCCTCCGCCGGCCAGGCTGGCATCGGTAAGTCCCTGCAGCGCGACCTGGTCTTTGCTGGCGAGCCGTTTGACGAAGAAGTCATAGCTTCCCGATTGCGCTGTGGTTCCGACCGTGGCGGTGGCGTACCCCTCCTGGCTGAAGGTCGCGCTATTGGTCAGCATGCTCGTCGTAGTGCTGTTGAGCTTGGTGATGGCCGACTTGAAAGTCGTCATCGACGTGCGCAGCGAGCTCAACGCGTCGCGCTGAGCCTTGTAGCGCGATTCGTTGCGGTTAAGCCGATCCAACGAACCCTGAACTTCGTAGGTGGCCAACTGCGTCGACATCTGTTGTACGTAATCGGAATTTATAGCCATCACCATCCCCTCTTGAAACAGGTAGAGCAAGTTGGATGCCAGTTCTCGAATACCCGTATTACAGGCGTTTCAGAGCCGGCCATGCAGAAAAAAGGCTTCCGCAACGCGACAAGACGAGGAAACGGGGAAGCACCGTTTCCGCCTCGGCCGATGGCGGAACATCTGTCTATAAAGGCGACGTGAAAGGCGAGGGAGTTAAAGCGGCAACCGAAAAGGATTAATCCTTATCAGCGCGAGCGGTTTGACAATCGTGGGTCGCGCCCCAAAGCGCCATGCAGTGGATTGAGCTGTGGAAGGCTTGGGCTCGAGACGAGCCTTTTGACCTGATGGCGCTCGCAGACTTTGATCGCCAGCAAGCTGGCTCTTACGAAAGGCGATACGTGCAGGTTGGGTGCGTCACGACAGACAGCCGCCGCCGCGATAGCGCGCTCCTGTAGGAGCCAGCTTGCTGGCGATCGGCGGACTAGAGGAAACCTCGACCGCCACTGGACGTAAGACGGGTGCGCTTTTTCCATCCAACGTTTCGCTTTAAAACACGCTGCATGGTTTATCCCGCCATGAGGCCAGCGCGACGTGCTCTGCTCATGGGAAGGCGCAGGGAGTCGAACGTTACGCCTCAGTAGGCCTGGGGCGAGTAAAGCCGCGCGTCCTGCCCACCGGCAAGCAGTTGCTGAAGAATGTCGTGGTGCATGGCGAGCAGCTTGCCGTTGTGCTCGTTGAACTGCTGGCACTGCACGGCGAGGTCGCCAACCTGGCGCCAGTGTTGCTGAAGGGATTCGCCGCGCTCGCCCGTGCAGCTGGACAGCAGCCGGCGCATGCCCACGCCTGAAGTTTCCAGACGGAAAGCCGCCAGCACCTTGCTGCGACGCTGGGCACGCGCGGCAATGGCTTCGACGCGGACGGTGATCTGCAGGTTGATGCGGTCGATCTCCGGCACATCGCGTTCGAGCAGACGTCCGTAGAGCTCCTGCATCAGCTCGCGCAGGGCGAGGTAATCGCCGCAGTCCTGTTGCAGGTCCTCATCGACGACGGCCAGCAATTTGTCACGCTGGCTCACGCATCGTTTCCGCGATGGTAGCTGAGCATGCTGCTGGCCAGTTCACCCACGTCAGTGGAGATCTCGCCGCGCTGCAGGGCTTGCTTGATGGCCGCTACCCGATCCATATCAACCTCGGGCATGGCGCGCAGGGCATCCTGCATTTGCTCCAGCGGCAGGCTTGCGGCTGGACGTGCGGTTGCCTGGGCAGCAGGACGGGCGCTGGCCGGACGCGCCGCGGCGGTCTCGGTGGGCATTGTAATGGCGGGCTTGAACTGCCGGCTGATTTCCATGATTTCGTTCCAACTCGGTGGTTACTGCCTAACAAGCGACCGCTCGGGCGGATTACTTAAATCTTTTTTGCAATCGGACGGACGAGTGGCGCCGTTAGCGCCGTGCGGCGCCGGGTGTACCGTGATCGCCAGCAAGGACTTGGCGTCCCCCTGGCTCCTACAGCCGAAGCGACCTAGGCAATCTGGTTTCGCCACCAGGTCTGCGCCGCCAGACCGTCCTGAATCTTCTGTTCCTGCGCCATCAACAGTTGCTGCCACTGCTGCATCTTGGCCTCGATCACATGCTCGACCACCTTCTCGCTGCGCATGGCCTGCAGCAGCTCCTGCTGAATACGCACCAGGGCCTGCTCGGCCACGGCCAGTTCGCGCCGCTGCAGCTCGACCATCTTGTACAGCGTGGCTTTGTAGCGCTGCTGATTGTCGCGCTGCAGCGGCGTGCTCATCGGCACGGAGAACCCGCACAGGCGACTGAGACCGGTGATGTTGTTGCGATAGCGCTGGCAGAGGTTCTGCTGGTACTGAACCTGCCCCAGCATCTGCTTGACCCTGTTGCCACGCAGGCTGGCCAGGCGTGTAAGCGTTTCGATCTGCTGCTTCATGGCTTCCTGATGATGCTTTGCAGGATGGTGAGACTGGTTTCCAGCTCCGCCGCCTCGCCCACTTCTTGGCGCAGGAAGCGTTCGATGGTGGGTGCAAGCTGCACGGCGCGGTCGGTCTTGATGTCTGCGCCGGGGCTGTAGCCACCCAGCGGGATCAGCTCCTTGATCTTCTCGTAAGTGCTGTAGAACTCCTTGAGTTGCCGCGCCGCGCCCAGGTGCGGCGGCTGGCCGACCTGACTCATGCATCGGCTGACCGAAGCGCAGATGTCGATAGCCGGGTAATGCCCGGCGTCCGCCAGTCGACGCGACAACACGATGTGCCCGTCGAGAATTGCACGCGCGCAATCGACAATCGGGTCCTGCTGGTCGTCGCCCTCGGCGAGAACCGTGTACAAGGCGCTCAGGCTACCGTTGTCATTGGCACCATTGCCGGCGCTTTCGACCAACTCCGGCAGCATGCCGAACACAGACGGCGGATAGCCCTTGGTCGCTGGCGGCTCGCCGAGGGCCAGGGCGATTTCTCGCTGGGCCATGGCGTAGCGGGTCAGCGAATCGACCAGCAACAGCACATCGTTGCCTTGGTCGCGGAAATAAGCAGCGATGCTGTGGCACAGCTCGGTGGCCTTGAGGCGCATCAGCGGCGATTCGTTGGCCGGCGCCACCACTACCACGGCCTTCTTCAGGCCCTCTTCACCTAGCGAATGCAGCAGGAACTCCTGCACCTCGCGCCCGCGCTCACCGATCAGCCCGACTACCACGACGTCAGCCTTGGTCTGCCGAGTGATCATGCCCAACAGCACGCTCTTGCCCACGCCGGAACCGGCGAACAAGCCAACGCGCTGGCCCTTGCCGAGGGTGAGCATGGAATTGATCGCCCGCACGCCGACGTCCAGCGGTTCACTGACCGGCTTGCGCTTGAGCGGATTGACCGAAGGCAGCTCGGTGGGCAGCGGATCGCGCCCGCTGAGCTTGCCCCTTTCGTCCAGCGGCTCACCGAGGCCGTTAACCACACGCCCCAGCCAGGATTCGTCGATATGCAGCTTGGCATCATCCGGCGCCGGGAATACGCGCGATCCGGCCGTCAGTCCCACCGGTTTCTTGAAGGGCATCAGGTAGGTGATGTCGCGGTTGAAGCCCACCACCTGCGCTTCGAGCATGCTGCCGTCGCCCTGTTCGACGAAGCAGCGCTGGCCGGTCATGCGCTGGCAGCCGAGGCTTTCCAAGAGCATGCCGGAAACGCGCACCAGCCGGCCGCTGACCTTCGCCAGCTGCACCGTGTCCAGCGAGCGCAACGCCTCGTCGAGCCGGAAGCTCTCGCGCAGGGACATGTCAGGCTTCCGCCCTGATGTGCTCGCCCAGCGTATCCATGCATGAATCAAGGCGCTGCTGGCAGCCGATATCGGCTTCGGCCTGCGCCGTGATCACACGGCACTCGCCGAGCGCCAGCTTTTCATCCGGGATCAGACGCCAGGCCGCCGCACGCTCGGGTGCCAGCTCCTTGATCCGGGTGCATTCCTCGGGGTTGAGCAAGATGCGCACGTCTTCCTGATCACCCGGCATGGCCGCCAGGGCTTCCTCAGCCAGGGTCAGCAACTGCGTCGGATGCAGGGTCAGTTCACAGCGGATCACCTGCTTGGAAACCTTCTGCACCAGCTCCAGCAGTTGCTCGCGACGCGCCTGTTCGAATTCCTGCCGGAAGTGCTCGAAACGCTCGACCAGTTCATCCAGCGGCCGGGCCGCTTCGTCGAATGCGCGACGTCCCATGACCCGCCCTTCTTCACGACCGATCGCCTTGCCGTCCTCGACACCGCGCTCAAAACCTTCGCGATGTCCGGCTTCACGGCCCTGTTCCAGGCCCTGCTCGTAGCCCTTGTCGATGCCTTCCTGAAAGCCATCGGCAACGGCACGCTGCAGCGCCGCCGGATCACCGGCCACGCTGTCGGCCAGTTCAGAGGCGGTGCGCACGCGAGGCGGGAAGCGGAACGGCCGCCAGGAGCGGCCTTCACCCTTGATGATCTTGATGCTCATCGGCGCTTACTCGACGGTCTGTTCGCGGAACAACTGAACCTGCAGGTCGCCTTCGTTGGACATATCCCGGACCACGGCCATGATGTCCTTGCGCACCTGCTCCACCCGCGACAGCGGCACTGGGCCCTGGCGACGGTTGATCGACTCCATCTGCTGCGCCTGGCGCTTGGGCAGCGCACCCTGGATGGCATTCACCAGCGCCGGCTCGGCGCCCTTGAGCGCAACCACCCACTCTTCCAGCGGGATCACTTCGAGCAGCGTCTGCAGCACGTCCTGGTTCTGCCGGGACAGAATGAAGAAGTCGTACATTTCATCTTCGATCTTGCCGACCAGTTCTTCGTTGTGCGCGCGCAGCAGTTCGAACATCTGGTCTCGGTTGCCCTTGAACCGGTTCATGATGTCTGCGGCCTGCTTCACGCCACGCACCTGTGAACCCTGGTTCGTGAGCACTTGCAGACTGCGATCAATGAGCTGCTCCAGCTCGGCGATCACGTCGCTGTTGACCTCGCTCAGGTTGGCGATGCGGTACAACAGCTCGTCCTGACGCTCGGCCGGCATGCACTCGAGCACGTCGGTGGCCATCCCAGGCGGCAGGAAAGCGAGGAACACCGCCTGCATCTGCGCGTGCTCCTTGGCAATCAGCGCGGCGAACTGCTTGGGGTCCAGCCACTCCATCTTCGCCATCTTGGCGCGAATTTCTTCGCCATAGATGGAGTCGAGCAGCGAACGGGTGATGTCGCCACCCAACGCCTTGCCGAGCATGCCGGACAGGTAGGTGCGCGACGCACCCTTGATGCTGCTCTGCTCCTTGTAGTCATCGAAGAACCGGCTGATCACATCGGAGACCATCGGTTGCTTGACGTTGGACAGACGCGCCATCGCCTGGCTGATGCTGATGATTTCCTCGCGGGAGAAGTTGCGCAGGATGCCGGCCGAAATGTCATCGCCCATGCTCAGCATGAGGATGGCCGCCTGGTCCAGCGAACTCACCGAGCGCAACTGCACCGGGCGCGCCTTGATTTCCTTGCTCGAGCCGGTCGCCGACTCAGCTGGCTGGGTTGAGTTCTCTTTCATTGCGGCCTATCCAATGCTTGATGACTTCCGAAACGCGCTCCGGGTCGTTCTTGGCAAGCATCTGCAGATGCTCGATCTGTAGCTCCAGCCCCGAACCGGGCGCTGGCAGGCGAATTTCCGAGAGCGGATTGAGTTCGCCGAATACGTGTATGCCGTCGCCGCTGGGTCGCGGGCTGGCCAGTGCTGCGCGCGTTTCCGCCTCGATCGGCAGCGGACCCGGCATCCCCGCCAGGGTGCCTTCCAGGGCCACCGAATCGGTCTCAACTGGCGCGTTGCGCTGGGTCAGACTGCGCACGGCAGGGCGCACCACAATCAGCAACAGCAGCAGCGCGATCAGGCCGGCGACGCCCAGCTTGGCCAGAGCATGCACCTGGCTGTTTTCCCACCAGGGCACTTCATCAAGCGTGGTTTCCACACTGGCGAAGGGCAGCACGCTCAAGGTCAGCAGGTCGCCACGCGCCTGCTTGAAGCCAACCGCGCTGCGCACCATCGCCTCGAGTTCGGCGCGGGCCTCGTCGCTCCAGCCACCTTCTGGCGCGGCGGCGGCGTTGAGCACCACCGCGACGCTCTGCTGGCGCAGGGTGAAACCGGCATGCTTCACATGGATCACGCTCTGGTCGTAGTCCAGTTGACGGGTGGATTCCTCGCGCAGGGAGGTCGCACCCTTGGTTTCGCCCTTGACCGGCTTGGGCTCCTCGCCCTCCTTTGGCGGCGCAACAGGCCGGTTGGCCAGCGAGCCGGGCACACCGAGCGCCAGCTGATCGAGCGCGCTTTCGTTACTCAGCACTTCGCGACGCAGACGCGGGGTTTCGCCATAGGACTGCAGCGTCTCTTCCTTCTGGCTGAAATCGATATCGGCCGCGACGCTGATGCGGTAATTGCCGCTGCCCAGTACCGGCGCCAGCACTTCTTCGATATTGGCCACCGCCTTCTGCTGATAGTCCTCCACGGCGCCCCAGTTCTGCGCCGGGCCACCGCCGACATTCAAGCCGCGCGATAGCAGGGCGCCGTATTGATCGACCACGCCAACATCTTCGGGCTTGAGGTTGGGCACGCTGCCGGCAACCAGATTGATGATCGCACTGACCTGATCGGCGCCCAGCTTGTAGCCGGGCTCCAACTGCAGCATCACCGAGGCCTTGGTAGGCGCACGCTTGCTGACCACGAAGGAGCTGTTCTCCTCCTGCGCCAGGTGCACACGGGCATGCTGAATGCCTTTGAGCGACATCACGGTGCGCGCCAGCTCGCCTTCGAGGCTGCGCTTGAGACGCACGTCCTGGACGAATTGGCTGGTGCCCAACGGCTCTTCCTTGTCGAACAGCTCGTAGCCGGCCGGCAGGGCAACTTTCACGCCCTTGGCGGCAAGCAGCATGCGCGCCTGGGACAGCTGGTCCTCGCGCACCAGAATCTGGCCACTCTGCGGATGGATGCGGTATTGCACAGCCTCGGCATCGAGGACCTGCATCACCTCGGCGACCGGAAAGGCCTCACCGGCGCCATGCAGCGGACGGAACGAACCGTTATCGCGCCACAGGTAGAAGGCCACGGCGACTGCCAGCGCGGCGGCAATTACTGCCATGCCGGCGAGCGTTACCCGCGGGTCGAGTTGTAGGCCGCCGGCGGGCAGTTTGCTTTTGATTTTCTGCAGCACGTCTTAGCTCTCACGCCGGGTCAAAGCGGCGTTCTCATGACGTCGTCAAACGCCGTGGTCAGTTTGTTGCGCACCTGCAGCAACGCGGAAAACGACACGCTGGCCTTCTGGCTGTCGATCATGGCGCCCACCAGATCGTCGCTCTTGCCGCTGTCCACCGCGGCCATGGCAGCGCCAGCCTGATGTTGCTGCGCATCGACCGAACGCATCGCCGCCATGAACATCCCGCCCGCATCGGGCGCCGCCTGGTCTGCCGGTTTGATGGTCGTGCCACTGGCGACATCCTGAAGCTGCTGCATCCGGCCCAGCAGATCCTGCTGCACCTGAGTGATTGAACTCATCGCTGGCTCTCCCTTGTAAAACTCAGAAATTCAGCTCTATGCCCTGCTCGCGCATGGCATTGAGGCGGTAGCGCAAGGCGCGCGACGTCATGCCGAGGCTGGCCGCCGCCTTGGTCTTGTGCCCATCGAACTTGCGGATGGTGTCGATCACGTGCTGGTACTCGGCCCACTTGCCGCTAGCGCGCAGGGCGGCTTTGCCGGACTCGACCGCGGGCAGCGGCAGCCGCTCGCTGCGCACTTCGGCTTGAGGCGGTGCGGCCAGCCCGAGATCCTGCGGCTGGATGAACAGGCCATTACGCAACACCAGAGCGCGTTGCACGGTGTTTTCCAGCTCGCGGGCGTTGCCCGGCCAGTCGTGCTGCAGCAGCGCGCGGCAAGCATCGCTGGTGAACAATTCTTCGTCGGCTTCCTGCGGCGCGTACTTGGCCACGAAGCGGCGAGCCAGCGGCAGCACGTCTTCCTTGCGCTCACGCAGCGGGCTGATGTGCAGCGGCAGCACGTCGAGACGGAACATCAGGTCGGCACGGAAACGCCCTTGCGCCACTTCCGCCTGCAGATCGCGGTTGGTCGCGGCGATGATGCGCACGTTGAGCTCGATTTCCTTGCGCCCGCCGAGGCGCTCCACGCGCTGTTCCTGCAGAACGCGAAGCAGCTTCGCTTGCAGCCCCAGGGGCAATTCACCGATTTCATCGAGCAGCAGCGTGCCGCCGTTGGCCAGTTCGAATTTGCCTGGCTGCGCCGTCACTGCGCCGGTAAAGGCGCCCTTTTCATGGCCGAATAGAATCGATTCGAGCATCTGTTCAGGGATAGCGGCGCAGTTCACCGCGATGAAAGGCGCATCGGCGCTGGCCGAGAAACGATGGATGTAACGCGCCATTAGCTCCTTGCCAGTGCCGGTTTCACCGGTGATCAGGATCGGCGCTCGGGTCAGCGATACACGCTGCGCCATGGCGAGTAGGCGGCGGCCAGCCTGGGAACAGGAGACGAAACTTTCCTGCGCGGCGTCAGCGAATTCCTGGCGGCGCAACAACGCGCTTAATTGACTTTCGCTGAACGGCGACAACAAGTAGTCGACACAACCCAGCTCAAGTAAAGCGGCCGCCTTTTCCTGATCGGCATACTGCACGACCGGAATAACACTGACCGAGCGCCCACGGCGAATAAGTGAATCGATCTGCGTATATAAGGCCGGCTGCTGAATCCCGCTGATCACAACGAAAACCAGTGACGTTCCTTTCAAGGCTGCACTATCCAGATCATTTAGATCGGCATGTAGAAAGACCGCGCAACCTTCCTTGCGCAAACCTGCTTCAAGGAACTCGCAACCCGCTTGGACGGGGTTACCGACAATAAGGATTTTCTTGCGCGCCGGCGCTGGAGCGAATAGCTCTTCGCGGGAGTAGTTCATTGCATGACTGACACTGTTCAATGTGACCACCTTGGCGCCGTCAGGCTTTTGCTTGAACACAACGCCGGATTCGCTGAAAAAATTATTTAAGTATTCCGGAACTTCTGTCGCCCTGCCTGTCCAACTCGCCGAACGAGACAGATAACTGCAGCCGACCACTCCGAAACAATTGCGCGCACGCTAACAAGCCCGCCCGGAACCGCCCAATCAGTTCCGCTAAAATTAAATCAATTGCTCATAGCTGATCTCAAAAAAGATCAATTGATATCTATTGATTTAATCCCTCCTCGCGCCCAAGCCTAGACTGGCGGCACGCTAGAGCCGTGCCCTTGTCCTCAGGCATCGCACACCCGCCCTGGCCAAACACTCTTCTGCTTATTCCCGCGCGACAGGCCCTAGCCCGCCGTGCAAGAACCAGGAAATACCGTTCACAACATGTCTGGCAATTCAAAAGTCCACCATGGCGTGCCCGCCCAAAGCCTGACTGTTTTGAAACCGCAGAAGCTTGGCCGGCATCACCACAAGATTCCTCAGTTCATCAAGGAAACCACCAACAAGAATCCACGCTTGATGGGCGACTACTTCTTGCGCAATTACCGAATCAGCCTTGAGCTGAGCAAGGTGGATGTGCAAGAGCCGGCAAACAAAGCGCCGGAGTGCATTTATCGATCGCCGATGGGAAAAGTTGGTTTCTCAATTGATCGGGCACTGCTTACCGAGGCACTCGAGTGCTATTACGGCGGCACCATAGTGCCCAGTCAGGAAGCACCGCCGATCAGCACCTCCGAACAACGGATGCGTGATCGACTGGGACTTGATCTGACTTATATCTTTGCGCGTTCAATATTATCCGGCGATACGTTTGGCGAACTTGAGCGCTACGAAAACGATTACGAAGAAACAACTTGGGAATATGTTGCTGAGTTCGAATACATCAGCCATTTGACCAATAGCCGTTCATCGATCTTCATTCATCTGGACACCGATCTGGTCGATGAACTGACCAGTCGCCTGGCCGGCCCGTTACCTGCTCGGCTGACAGGCAACCCGGTTGATCACATCAAACACCTGCCGGTACGGCTGGATTGCGTGGTCGCCTCGGTACAGATGCCACTGTCGCAAGTGCTTGCCCTGCAGCTCAACGACATTCTCATGGTGCGCCCCCTGGATCGTTACGAGGTGCGCATCAACCAGCAGAAGCTCTTCCGGGGGACTGTCTTCGAAGAAGACGGCGCCTTGTTCCTCACTTCACTTGAAAGCGTGAAATCCCAATGACCGGTCAACTGTCCGACAACGAATTCGAGAACCTCATCAACGAGGGCGACCTGAGCCTCGACGGCACCGATGAGCCGGCCGCTGCACCAGCCCCACAGCCCCAGGCGCCGCGTCAGGACCTGAGCTTCTTCGGCAAGATTCCGGTCAACGTCACGCTGGAAGTGGCGTCGGCTGAAATATCACTGAAAGAGCTGATGGAGTGCGACACCAGCAGCGTCATCGTCCTCGACAAGGTGGCCGGCGAGCCGCTGGACGTGAAGGTCAACGGCACCCTGTTCGCCAAGGCCGAGGTGGTGGTGATGAATGGCAGCTACGGCTTGCGCATCGTCGAACTGTCTGGCGTCGGTCTGGATGCGCTGACGCAATGAACCTGCGTCGCGGGCTGTCGCTGCTGTGCCTGTTGCTGATCAGCCTGTTCCCGCTGGCAGCCCAGGCGGCCGGCGGCGAAATCACTCTGTTCAACCTGAACGATACGGAGAACGGCCAGGAATTCAGCATCAAGCTGCAGATCCTGATCATCATGACGCTGCTGGGCTTCCTGCCGGCGATGCTGATGATGATGACCTGCTTCACTCGCTTCATCATCGTACTGGCCATCCTGCGCCAAGCCATCGGCCTGCAGCAGAGCCCACCGAACCAGGTGCTAATCGGTATCGCGCTGATCGTCACCCTGCTGGTGATGCGCCCGGTCTGGCAGGAAATCCACAGCGCCGCCTTCGAGCCCTTCCAGAACGACGAGATCAGCCTGGAGCAGGCGCTGGACGTGTCCAAAACCAGCCTCTCGGCGTTCATGCTGGCGCAGACCAACAAAACCTCGCTGGAAACCATGGTCTCGCTGGCCGGCGAGGAAGTGCCGGAGAATCTCGATGACCTGGACTTCTCCCTGCTGTTGCCAGCGTTCGTGCTCAGCGAGCTGAAGACGGCCTTTCAGCTCGGCTTCATGATCTTCGTGCCGTTTCTGGTGATCGACCTGGTGGTCGCCAGCGTGCTGATGGCGATGGGCATGATGATGCTCTCACCGATGATGATCTCGTTGCCGTTCAAGTTGATGGTGTTTGTGTTGGTGGATGGGTGGGCGTTGTTGATGGGTACGCTGACCACCAGTATTCAGCCGTTTTAGGTGATGGGGATGAATGCTGGTTTCGCACGCTTGAGGCCACTCATTGGTCGCTTTGGAAGCGGAGATGGAAGCTTCGTGGTTCCTGCTCGCGATCAGAAGCTGGCGGCACGTACCTCTTTTTACAACGCTGCGCTTTCCTCGGCTGGCAGTACAGGTTTCGCCCTGCACGGCGAGTCACTTTTTCCAAACGCCGAAAAAGTAACCAAAAACGCTTGCCCCTACATTCGGGTCTCGCTGCGCTCGACTTCCCTCATTCCATCCGCGCTCCGGGGGCCGGCGTACAAGGGCCATCCCTGGCCCTTTACGCCTCTCGCGGCATCCATGCCGCTCGCTCCCCTCCGCGCGGATTCCATTCGGCCTCCTGAAAGGGGCGTTCGGCATCGTCTGATGGTTCGTTCGCGGAAAAACCAGAAAAGCGTCTCGACCCAACAACGCTGTGTTTACGTCCCGAGCAGAAACGAAAATCTCGTAGGGTGGAAAACTGCGGAGCATTTTCCACCGCAATCGTCGCCGCGATGGATATCGAACCTTGCCCGCGAAAACCGGTGGGTAAGCTTCGCGTTACCCACCCTACATAAGGACTCTGCAAACGCGTCATTGCACGGCCCATCAGACACCACCGAATCGCCCCTTTCAGAAGGCCGAGCGCAGGTGGCGTGGAAGGGGTTGAGCGGCATGGATGCCGCGAGAGCGGCGTTGGGCCATGGATGGCCCGTCGCCGCGAGCCCCTGGAACGTCACCGGAGCGAGGGAACCCTGGCGCAGCCGGGGCCGGATGCAGGGGCAAGCGTTTTTGCTTACTTTTTTCGCGTTTGAAAAAAGTGAGTCGCCCAGCAGGGCGAAACCAATGCCTCAGCCAACCCGGCCAACAGGGACCACTCAACGAACCCAAAGCCAAAAAGCTTCACTAGGAAAGACTCGGTGTCGCTCCCCGCTCCTACAAAAAGCGTCGGGACCACTGCAGACGGCTCAACCCGTAGCACCGGCCAGGGAAAGCGCGGCGCGATCTAGCAGCATACGGGCGGCCAACACCGGATCGCGAGCAAGCTCGCTCCTACATGGGCTTACTGCCGCGCTAACCGGCACAACCACCCTCACCTCCCAGGTGCTCCCATGCTAACCCCAGACACCGCCGTCAATATCATCTCCAACGCCATCCACGTCATCGTACTGGTGGTCTGCGTGCTGGTGGTGCCGAGCCTGCTCGGCGGCCTGCTGGTGAGCATTTTCCAGGCGGCCACGCAGATCAACGAACAGATGCTCAGCTTCCTGCCACGCCTGCTGATCACCCTCGGCATGCTGGTGTTCGCCGGGCACTGGATCCTGCGCACCTTCAGCGACCTGTTCATCGAAACCTTCACCCAAGCCGGGCGGCTGGTCGGTTAGCCGTGGGCAACGAACCCATCATGCAGGCCGGTCAGTACCTGCAGTCGCTGCTGGGTTACTGGTGGCCGTTCTGCCGGATCATGGCGGTGTTCAGCCTGGCGCCGATGTTCAGCCACAAGTCGCTGAGCATCCGCGCGCGGGTGCTGCTGGCGATCGCGCTGACGGTGGTGCTCACCGCCGCCCTGCCGCCCACAGCGCCCATCGACCCGCTGTCCATGAAGGGCATTCTCACCGCGCTGGAGCAGATCGCCATGGGCCTGCTGCTGGGCGTGGCGCTGATGCTGGTGTTCACGGTATTCACCCTGATCGGCGACATCGTCTCGACCCAGCTGGGGCTGTCCATGGCGGTGTTCAACGACCCCATGAACGGTGTGTCGTCGGCCTCGATCGTTTATCAGCTGTATTTCATCCTGCTGGCGCTGCTGTTCTTCGCCACTGACGGCCACCTGGTGATCGTCACCATCATCTATCAGAGCTTCATCTTCTGGCCGATCGGCAGCGGCATCCATTTCGACGGCCTGCAGACCATCGCGATGTCGCTGAGCTGGGTCATTTCCGCCGCCCTGCTGATCGCGCTACCCATCGTCTTCTGCATGACGCTGGTGCAGTTCTGCTTTGGCCTGCTCAACCGAATCTCGCCAGCGATGAACCTGTTCTCTCTGGGCTTTCCCATGGCGATCATCGCCGGACTGATCCTGATTTTCCTGACCCTGCCAAACCTGTCGGAAGCCTACCTGCACCTGACCCGCGAGCTGCTGGGCAACATCGGCGAGATCTTGCGGAGCGGCCGCGATGTCTGAGCAGAACAGCAGCCAGGAAAAAACCGAAGAGGCCTCCGAGCAGAAACTCAAGAAGAGTCGCGACGATGGCCAGGTCACCCGCTCCAAGGACGTCGCCACCACCGTCTCGCTGCTGGCCACGCTGCTGGTGCTCAAATTCAGCTTGGGCTTTTTTTTCGACGGCCTGCAGCAGGCGTTCAGTTACTCGTACATCGACTTTCACAAGAGTGAAATCACCGTCGATGATCTGCAGCTGATCCTCACCCACAACCTGCTGGTATTCATCAGCGTGTTGCTGCCATTGCTGGTCACGCCGATCTTGGTCATCGCCTTTGCCCTGGTGCCGGGCGGCTGGGTGTTCGCCTCGAAGAACTTCGCGCCCAAGTTCAGCAAGCTCAACCCGATTACCGGCCTGGGCCGGATGGTGGGCGCGCAGAACTGGACCGAGCTGCTCAAGTCGCTGCTGAAGATCACCACCCTGCTGGGCATCGCCGTCGGCCAGCTGTATTACGCCGCGCCCAAGCTGATCGCCTTGCAGCGCAGCGACATCACCAATGCCATCAGCAGCGCGTTCTCGCTGACCTTCGATCTGGCGATTTCGCTGCTGCTGGTATTCGTGCTGTTCTCGTTCATCGACATCCCGCTGCAGCGCTTCTTCTTTCTGAAAAAGATGCGTATGACCAAGCAGGAGCGCAAGGAAGAGCACAAGAACCAGGAAGGCCGGCCCGAGGTAAAGGCGCGGATCAAGCAGCTGCAGCGCCAGCTGGCCCAACGGCAGATCAGCCGAGTGATCAAGGACGCCGACGTGGTGATCGTCAACCCAACGCATTACGCCGTGGCGCTCAAGTACGACCCGAAGAAGGCCGAAACACCTTTCGTCATCGCCCGTGGTGTCGATGAAACGGCGTTGTACATCCGCAAGCTGGCCCAGGCTAACAACCTGGAAGTGGTCGAGCTGCCACCGCTGGCACGGGCGATCTACTTCAGTACCCAGGTCAACCAGCAGATCCCGGCGCCGCTCTACACTGCGGTGGCCCATGTGCTGACCTACATCCTCCAGCTCAAGGCCTGGAAGCAGGGTCGCCGGGCCAAGCCCAAGCTGGCGAGTGACATCCATATTCCCGAAGAACTGTTCAACCGAGCCCGATCATGAATTTGATTCAGAAACTGACGCCGACCTTCAGCAGCGGACGGATTGGGATCCCGCTGATCATCCTGTCGATCCTGGCGATGATCATCCTGCCGCTGCCGCCGCAGCTGCTGGACGTGCTGTTCACCTTCAACATCGCCATGTCGATTCTGGTGTTGCTGGTCAGCGTATCGTCGAAGAGCCCGCTGGATTTCTCGCTGTTCCCGACGGTGATCCTGATCACCACGCTGATGCGCCTGACGCTCAACGTCGCCTCGACGCGGGTGGTGCTGCTCGAAGGTCATACCGGCACGGGCGCTGCGGGAAAGGTCATCGAAGCCTTCGGTGAAGTGGTCATCGGCGGCAACTTCATCGTCGGCCTAGTGGTGTTCATCATCCTGATGATCATCAACTTCATCGTCATCACCAAGGGCGGCGAGCGGATCTCGGAAGTGACTGCGCGCTTCACCCTGGACGCCCTGCCGGGCAAGCAGATGGCCATCGACGCCGACCTCAACGCGGGCCTGCTTAGCAACGAAGAAGCCAAGGCGCGCCGCCAGGAAGTGGCCAAGGAAGCCGACTTCTACGGCGCGATGGACGGCGCCTCGAAGTTCGTCCGCGGTGACGCCATCGCCGGCATCCTGATCCTGCTGATCAACCTGTTCGGCGGCTTCGCCATCGGTGTTTTCGTTCATGAATTGGCGGCGGGCGAAGCCTTCAAGCAGTACGCCCTGCTGACCATCGGTGATGGCCTGGTCGCGCAGATCCCGGCGCTGCTATTGTCCACGGCGGCGGCGATCATCGTCACCCGCATTAACGAATCCAGCGACATCACCAGCCAGGTTCAGCGCCAGCTGCTGGCCAACCCGGCGTCCCTGTACACGGTGGCCGGCATCCTGTTCGTGCTCGGTCTGGTGCCGGGCATGCCGCACCTGGCGTTCATCGGCTTTGCCGCGCTGATCGGCTTTATCGCCTGGCGGGTGTCGCTGCACGAGCCGCCTGTCGCTGGGGCCGATCTCAAGGAGATCCAGGCCATCGGTCAGGCGATGGACAAGGAAAAGGCCCAATCGCTGGCCTGGGAAGACATTCCGCTGGTCGAGCGCTTGTCCATCTCACTGGGCTACAAACTGGTCGGGCTGGTCAACGAAGCCTCCGGCGCGCCCTTGCCAGCGCGGGTGCGTGGCGTGCGCCAGACCCTCTCGGAGCATCTGGGCTTCCTGCTGCCCGAAGTGCAGATCCGCGACAGCTTGCGGTTGAAGGCTTCCCAATACGACATCTACATCAATGGCGAAAAGATCGACGGCGCCGAACTGCATGCCGACCGCCTGATGGCGATTCCGTCCCCCGAGCTGTACGGCGAGATCGACGGCATCCTCGGCACCGACCCGGCGTATCGCATGCAGGTGGTGTGGATTCAGCCGTCGGACAAATCCCGCGCGTTGAACCTTGGTTATCAGGTCATCGACTGCGCCAGCGTGGTCGCTACGCACCTGAACAAGGTGGTCCGTGAACACTTGCCGGACCTGTTCAAGCACGACGACGTCGAGCACCTGATGCAGCGCCTGACCCTGCAGGCACCGAAGCTTGCCGAGAGCCTGAAGAACGCGCTGAGCTACACCCAGCAAATGCGCGTCTATCGCCAATTGCTGCTGGAAGAGGTGCCGCTGCGCGACATCGAAACCATCGCCAGCACCCTGCTCGAATGCAGCGAAACCACCAAGGACCCGGTGCTGCTGGCCGCCGACGTGCGCTACGCCCTGCGCCGCAGCATCGTCTCGATGATCGCGGGTGATCGTCGCGAACTGGCGGTGTTCGTGCTGGAAAATGCGCTGGAAAACACGCTGCTCAATGCGCTGGCGATTGCCCAGCAAGCGGGCCAGGTGAGCCTGGACAACATTCCGGTGGAGCCGAGCCTGCTCAACCAGCTGCAGAACAGCATGCCGGTGGTGAAGGAAAAGCTGCGCAAGGATGGCCATCCGCCGATCCTCACCGTGATGCCGCAGCTGCGCCCGTTGCTCTCGCGCTACGCTCGGGTGTTCAGCCCGGGCCTGCACGTGCTGTCGCAGAACGAGATCCCGGATCGGGTCGGCGTGAATATTCTCGGCACGCTGGGTTAACAGCCGTAGCCTTTGGCCCGCCGTGAGACGGCCAAGGGCGCCCGGTTTCGTGCCGCCTGTCAGCGCCCTGCCCGAACGACCAAGGATCGCCAGCAAGCTGGCTCCTACGCGTGCGGAAAGGCGCTCCCGCTCACTGTCCGTGCGGGTTTCTCGTGATGCCGCAGTTGCGTCCGTTGCTGTCGCGCTACGCACGGGTGTTCAGCCCGGGTCTGCACGTGCTGTCGCAGAACGAGATTCCGGATCGGGTAGGCGTGAATATTCTTGGGACGCTGGGTTAACCAGCCGCAGCCCTTGGCCCGCCGTGAGACGGCCAAGGGCGCCCAGTTTCGTGCTGCCTGTCAGCGCCCTGCCCGAACGACCAAGGATCGCCAGCAAGCTGGCTCCTACAAGTGCGGAACGGCGCTCCCGCTCACTGTCCGTGCGGGTTTCTCGTGATGCCGCAGCTGCGTCCGCTGCTGTCGCGCTACGCACGGGTGTTCAGCCCGGGCCTGCACGTGCTGTCGCAGAACGAAATTCCGGATCGGGTCGGCGTGAACATTCTCGGCACGCTGGGTTAGCCAGTCGCAGTCCTTGGCCCGCCGTGAGACGGCCAAGGGCGCCCAGTTTCGTGCTGCCTGTCAGCGCCCTGCCCGAACGACCAAGGATCGCCAGCAAGCTGGCTCCTACGCGTGCGGGGAGGCGATCCCGCTCACTGTCCGTGCGGGCTGCTTATGTAGGAGCGACCTTGGTCGCGATCAAGGATCCGTCGTGGCTACCTCTCGCAAGCAGCGCTTGCTGATATAGCGCCTACTGGGCAAACACGGCCCGCTTGGATTGCTTACAGGTTCTCGGCCAGGAACACCAAGCTCCGCCCATGGGCCAGCGCCGCAGCGTTCTGGTTGTACATGGGCCGTGCCCAGCAGTTGAAACCGTGGTCGACGCCCGGGTAGGTCTCGATCTGCGCCTGACCGACCTGGACCATCTTTTCCTGCACGGCGGCCACCGCGTCGGAGTCGATGTGGTCGTCTTCTTCGGCGAAGTGGAACAGCGTCGGGCAGGTAATCCGCTCGGCCTGGTCCAGCCGTTTCTCGATGCTGCCGGGGTAGTAGCAGACTGCTGCATCGACGCCCGCATTGGCCGCGCTCAGAAACGACAGCACGCCGCCCATGCAATAGCCCACCGACGCCACGCGGCCGTTGCAGTCATCGCGCCCGCGCAGCAGCTCGACGCTGCGCCGTAGGTCGTCGATCGCCAGATCGAAATCCAGCGCCTGCATCAGCGAGAAGGCCTGCTCCCAGTCCCCCTCGCCATAACCGAGCTGGACGCCCGGCTCGCTGCGCCAGAACAGATCCGGGGCCACTACGACGTAGCCATCCGACGCGTACTGGTCGGCGACCGACTGGATGTGTTCGTTCACACCGAAGATTTCCTGAATCAACACGATGCCGGGGCCATGGCCGGCGGGCGGCAGTGCCAGGTAGCCCTTGAAGGTCTTGCCGTCTTGCGCGGGAATGTCGATCCACTGTGAAGTCATGCCTGTCTCCGTTGGGTTGCGAGTTGCCGGACAATTTCAGGCGCACCTAAGAGCACCGGTCGAACAGGTGCGACAGGTGCAGACGGGGCGAGTTCGCGCCGGCTCACTCGTCATAAGCGGGTCGGGCCTGAAGCAGCAGCCAGCCTCCGGCGCCGGCCCGGTCCGGCCGCACGCTTGGCCATGCTCGGATTGGTAGTGGCATCACCGGTCTTTTTTTGGAACAGCAGACGCAGCTGAAACAGGGTCGGCTCGCACCGGCGAGTGGGCAAGATGTCGAGGGTGGGACAGAGAGGGGTATCGACACTGTCTGGGCAGTTATGCAGTTGCTGCTGTGCAGCTCCGTCAAGTCCGCCCGTCATGACACAGACGCGACGAGGAACAATCCTTCGCACGTCTCGGGTCACAGGTTCTGACGCGCCCGCCCGGCTCCATTACCATGGCGGGCTTGCTCTGCCCTCACCAACACGGAGACGACCGATGCTTCAGGCGCCCGCGCCAGACGCTCATGCCCTTAGCGGCGAGCCGAACAACCCGCGTCTTTACCGAAAGATCGCCTGGCGGCTTATTCCGTTTCTGTGCTTCTGCTACCTGGCCGCCTACCTGGACCGCATCAATGTCGGCTTCGCCAAGTTGCAGATGGCCGAGCAACTGCATCTCAGCGAAGCGGCCTTCGGCCTGGGTGCGGGCCTGTTCTTCGTCGGCTATATCCTCTTCGAAGTGCCCAGCAACCTGATCCTCAAGCGTGTTGGCGCGCGGGTCTGGATTGCGCGGATCATGATCACCTGGGGCGTGTTGTCGGCCTGCACCATGCTGGTCACCACGCCGGCGCAGTTCTACGTGGTGCGCCTGCTGCTGGGCGTCGCCGAAGCGGGCTTTCTACCGGGCGTGCTCTATTACCTGACATTGTGGTTCCCGACCTATCGCCGAGGACGGATCATCGCGCTATTCATGATCGGCCTGCCGCTGTCGAGCGTGATCGGCGCGCCTTTGTCCGGCTGGATTCTCGGTGCATTCGATCAGGTGCAGGGCCTGCGTGGCTGGCAATGGCTGTTCCTGCTCGAAGGCATTCCCAGCGTGCTGCTCGGCCTGATGGCGCTGCGCGTACTGCCCGACAGCCCGAAACGCGCTGACTGGCTGGATATCAACGAACAGGGCCAGGTGCTGCGCGACCTGACCCTTGATGAGGCGCAGAGCCCGGCCAGTGGCGAGACTTTTCGCCAGGGCTTCTTCAACCTCAAGGTGTGGATGCTCGGCGGCATCGATTTCGCAATCTTGCTGAGCGCCTATGCGCTGGGCTTCTGGATGCCGACCTTCATCCGCAACGCCGGCGTCAGTGATGTGTCGGAGATCGGCCTGCTAACCGCCGTGCCCAGCATCGCCGCGGTGCTCGGCATGCTTGTGCTGGGCGCCAGCTCCGACCGCTTCCGCGAGCGCCGCTGGCACATCATCCTGCCGTTCTGGATTGGCGCTGTCGCCATGGCAACCAGCACCGCGTTCACCGACAACGTGATCATGACGGTGCTGCTGTTCTCCATCGCCCAGGCAGCAATCATCGGGGCGGTTCCGGTGTTTTTCAGCCTGCCGGCGACCTTTCTCACCGGCACCGCGGCTGCAACCGGCTTCGCCCTGGCCTGCTCCTTGGCGAACATCGCCGGGCTGGTCAGCAATACGCTGATTGGCGTCACGCTCGACCTCACTGGGGAAAGCGGTGCGGCGTTGTGGTTCTTCGCGGCGTGTCTGGTGCTCGGCTCGCTGCTGGTGATCGCGCTGCCGGCCAAGGTGGTGAATCGCTAATCGCGCCGCTTGGGCATCAATTCGCCAATCAACCGGGTGTATTCCTCACTCGGGCGATCCAGGGAGAAGCCCATTTCGAAACTGTCGCGGCGGGAATCTTTGCGCACCCACTGGCAGAGCACCACGATCTGCACTTCCCGGGTTCGATCACCCACGGTCGGCACGTGCAGGCACATCTCATAGCAGCCGTTCACGCCCAATGGCTGCTTGGCGACCAAGCGCAACCCGCCTTTCGACAGGTCAGCCACGTAACCCATAGGGTCGCCGCTGAGACGATTGGTGACCTGGATACGGCTGAGATGGCGGAAGGTGAGTCGGCTGTGTTGGCGCATGGCGAGGCTCTGGCAGTCCTTTATTCCGCTGCGAAACGGCTGGGATCGTCCTCCCAGGCATAACGGTGGCGGCGTGCTTAAAGGCTGCAAGCGACCGAAACACAACGGAAATTAAGGGATCAGCCAATTATTTTTACAGCTAGCGGAGCGGGGCCAATGCTCCGCTCCGCAACCCTGGCTAGCGCTCGGGTCGATCCTGCTTGTTGCGCTTCAACGCATCTTCATCGCTGACCTCATCGGCCATGCCCGGCGGGACGTTGTAGGCGCCGCCTGGGACGTCGTCACGATCACCGCCAGCGGCTTCGCCATTGGTGGTCCTGCCCGCCTGGTCGATGCGCTCATCGTTGCGATCGTTGATCGTTTCCAGGTTTTCCTTGCCGCGTTCGGATTGATTCATGGGGACCTCCGTCTGGTTGCTCATTCGGACACCGCTCGGCATCTCTATAGGTTAGGAAGACGCGCGATCGCAGAAGTTGCATGCAAATCTGCCGAGATGGCCGGCCATTCGGCAGGCGCGCTGAACTAATCCGGCATAGCGACGGCCAAAAAATCATCTGGGGGTTTCCCCACTGCCACCGTGTGAATCTATGCAACTGACTCGAAGCCTGCCCGTCGATACCACGCCTGTGACCTGTGAAGTGGCAGCGCCTTCCAGGGCGCTTTACTTCGCCCTGCTCGACGCCCCCGATGACGCAGCCGTGCGCAATCGCGCCGCTGACTACCTCAATGCACAGCTGGACGAAGCCTCAGCGCTGCCCTGCGACCTGCCGCACGACCCAGCCGGGCTCGGGGATTGGCTGGACGCACACACGGCAAAGGTCGGCGGGCAGTATCAGGCCTACCTTGACGAACGCCGCGCCGGCGGGCCACGCCGCTACTTCACCAGCAAGGCTCATGCGCTGCATTTTCTGCGCGGTGTAGCGCCGACCAAACTGGTCGATGGCGCCTGGCTCTATGGCCTGCTGCAGCGCTGGGACGATGCGCGCTTCACTTCGCTGATCCAGACCTATCTCGAGGAGCTGGGCGAAGGTCAGCCGGAAAAGAACCACGTGGTGCTTTACCGCAAGCTGCTCGCCAGCCAAGGCTGTGACGACTGGCAGACGCTGGATGACGACAACTTCGTCCAAGGCGCCATCCAGCTCGCATTGGCCGAGCACGCCGAGCAGTTCCTGCCTGAGGTGATCGGTTTCAACCTCGGCTACGAACAACTCCCGCTGCACCTCTTGATCAGCTCCTACGAGCTCACCGAGCTGGGCATCGACCCCTATTACTTCACCTTGCACGTGACGGTCGACAACGCCGACAACGGCCATGCGAAGAAGGCCATTCAAGGCTTGCTTGCGGCCTGGCCGCAGGTGGGCGACAGCGAAGAATTCTATCGACGAGTCATGAACGGCTATCGCCTGAATGACCTGGGTGCGAGCACGCTTTCGGTGATTTGCGGTTTTGAACCCGAGCAGGAAGTGATGCGCGTGCTGGAGAAAAAGGCCGGCGTCGGCCAGTTCGTGCATTCGGACTACTGCCGCTTCGATGGGCGTACCGTGAACCAATGGCTGGCCGAGCCGGAACAGATCCCGCAATTCATCGAGACGCTGCAGCGCCGCAGCTGGATCAAGCGTCACGAAGACCCACAGCACAGCCGATTCTGGCAGCTGATTACCGGCGAACAGGCCCCGATGTTCGGCGTTTTCAGCGCCCACGAGCAGCAATTGATTCACGACTGGATCGCTGGCGACTGGCTGGCCGAGCAGACACCCACCCGTGGCAAGCCGCACCCGTCGCTTGCACAACGCCAGGTGCCGTTCAGCAGCCGTCGACGGACATCTACCGAGCGGCCGGCAAAGCCGGCGCTGGTGCAGCAGGGCCAGCACGTCAGCGACTTCGATCAGGAAGCCTTGCTGCTCGAACAGCAACTGACACAGCTGCCCACACGTGACGCACGCATGCGCCACCTGCTGCCGCTATTGGCACCGACGCGCCATCACAGCGCGGCCGGGCTGCTGGCCACCCGCATCTTCACCGGATTGTTCAATTGAGGCGCATTCGCCAGGGAATCTGACATGACCACGGAAACTGCACAGGACCGCGCGCTGCTGCACCTGGCCCAGGCGCTGCGCGAGCGCGGCTATCACTTCATCACCCCCACGCCGCTGACGCACGAGCGGGTCAACGCGCGGGTGGAAAACCAGCTGGCTAAAGATCTGGAAGGTGTCTTCGGCTGGAGCCGGCCGTTCCAGCATGAGCTGCTGCCGCCGGCAATTTTCAGCCTGATGGATCAAGCCGGCGTGCTTGCCCCCAGCGACTCACGCTGGCGTAGCCGGGTGCGGATGTCGAGCCTCGACGGCCAATTGTTCGTACACTCGGCCTACCCCACCGACGCGGCAGACGCCGTGTTTTTCGGCCCGGACACCTACCGGTTCGCCAATGCAATCCTGGCCCACCTGAACAACCACAAAGGTCAGATCGGGCGTGCCGTGGACATCGGATGTGGCTCCGGTGCAGGGGCCATCCTGACGGCACTGGCACGGCCACAGGCAGAGGTGCTGGCGGTGGACATCAACCCGGCCGCGCTGCGCATGACCCGCATCAACGCGGCCCTGGCCGAAGCCGACAACCTGAAGGCCCACCACAGCGATCTGCTTAATGACATAGACGGTCAGTTCGACCTGATCCTGGCCAACCCGCCCTATCTGGTCGATCCGGACGAGCGTGCCTATCGCCACGGCGGTGGACCCTTGGGGGCCGGGCTTTCCCTGGCGATTTTCGACAGCGCACTGGCGCGTCTCGCCCCGTGCGGCACCTTGCTGCTCTATACCGGCGTAGCGATGAAGGGCAATCAGGACCCGTTCCGCCGCGAAATCGAGCAGCGTCTCGAAGGTCACGGGCTGGAATGGCGATATCGAGAAGTCGATCCCGATGTCTTCGGTGAAGAGCTGCTCGACGGCGCCTATACCGAATGCGACCGAATTGCGGCGGTGGTGCTGGAAGTCACCCGCTCAGCGGGCTGAACGTTACCGCGTGCAAAAACGCTTCGCGGTTTTCCACCCTACGACCGGCCCAGACGTAGGGTGGATAACGCCGCAGGCTTATCCACGGGCACCAGGACCTTTATATGGGCAGCAGCACCAGGCAGACCGACAATGTGATCAGCGAGCCGAGCGTCGACAGCAACACCACACGCGACACTCGCGACGCCTCGCGTCCATAGAACTCTGCGAGCATGTAAGGCCCGGTGCCGGTGGGTAGTGCGCTGAGCAAGAGCGCCGAATACGCCCACAGGGGAGGCAGCTCGAACACCTGAAAGGCCAGATACCAGGTGATCAGCGGCTGGACTACCAGCTTCAGCGTGACCAGCGGCCAGACGCCACTCACCGTGCCACCCGGCTGCGGTTGCGCCAGGAACAACCCCAGCGAAACCAGCGCGCAGGGTGCCGCCGCCGCGCCCAGCAACTTTAGCAGCGTCGCCACCGGCACCGGCAAATCCAACCCGCTCGCCGCCCATAAGCCGCCCAGCAGGGGCGCAACCACCAGCGGATTACGCAGCAGTGCGACACTGACCTTTCGCAACGTCTGGTTGAAGCCCTGCCCGGCGTGCAACCCGGTCTCCACGCACGCCAGCGCAATGGCGAACAGCACACAGACGACGATGATCGACGCCACCATGGCTGGCTGCAGCGCTTCGTCGCCCAGTACCAACATGCACAGCGGAATGCCGATGTAGCCGGTATTGGCATAGGACGCACCGAGCGCATCGAGACTGGCGTCGGCCAGCGGCTGCTTTTGCAACAGTCGATAGCCAAGCGTGAAGCCGAACACTCCGAGGCAGCCCACCGAGAACGCCGTGATGAAGCCTGGCTGCCAAAGCTGCTCCCAGGTGGAATTGGCGACGACACTGAACAGCAGCGCTGGCAACCCCAGCCAGACCACGAATCGGTTCAGCTCGGAGGCGCCCGTCGGGCCCATGCGCCCGGTACGGCGACAGATGAAACCCAGCAGGATCAGAGCGAAGACTGGGAGGACGATGTTAACGACGGCGGACATGGACTCTCATTGTGTGGTGGCCGCCAGAGGGTGGTAGAAGGGGGCCGGCTGCCGACCTTAGCAAAAAAATGGCTCATCGCATGCCTGGAGGCGGATCGTCACTCGACTGGCAAACGGGTTTGGCTGGGCGTTTCGCTTTTCACAGCGATGGACCAGTGGGTTGGGAGCTTGGTGGTGGACGGTTTTGCTTCGCTTGTTAGCGCACGGCCTGGCAGACAACCCCGGCCGCCCCTTTCATGAGGCCTGAACGCAGGCCGCACGCAGGGGTTGAGAAGCATGGATGCGGCGAGAGCCGCTAGTGGTTCGGGGCGCGCAGCCGTGGACGGCCCTTCGCGGCGGGCGCTGGAACGTCACTGGAGAGGGGGAACCCCGGCGCAGCCGGGGTCAGCGTATTTGGTTACTTTTCAGGGCCGACCCTCCGGCGACTGAAAAAAAATGAGTCGCCCAGCAGGGCGAAACCAAGCCCTCACTCAGCCCGCTAATCGCCGTGAAAGCGAAACGCCTAACCCATACACCCAACCTCGCAAAATCGGCTACCGCCGAGCACACTCCTTCTAATGCAACAAAGTCGACACCGGATACCCGTTCGGCTCGGCACGCCCTGCGGCAAACTCCGCTTCGACTCGGCCACGCATGGCATCCGCACCCTGCGGGAAGCCACTGCGGTCGCTGTAATCCCATTCCGTCACCAACTGGCCTTCGCTCGCCAGCCCCTTTGCACAGGAGATGTCCAGCGCAGTGATGCCGGCCACAGCGCCCGCTGCGATGGCAGCGTTGGCCTGCTCGGTGCCCTTCTCGATGCTCAAGCCCAGGCCGATAAGGTCCAGCGCATCGCCGCCGATGCGGCCGTAGATCCAGGGCTTGGGATCGTCACTCAGCAATAGCCCGACGCCAGTGACAATTTCCCGCGCGCCACAGGCGCGAATCAGTCCTTCGTTGCCGGGCACGCCGAGAAAGCGCGCCAGTTTGCCGGGCATCAGCACCTCGGCCAGACCCAGCCCGATGCTGAACCAGCCGAGGCCACGGGCCAGCGTACGGGCGGAGTGGTTGGTATGGGTGACACGATGTGGAACGCTCATGAATCAGTCCCTCCTCGGGGCTTGGAGATGCAGCCGACCACGTCCCGCTAGCGAGACGCGAGGCCCGGCCCTCAGGGTTTGAGAACGACCTTGATGCAGCCGTCATGCTTGTCGCGGAAGGTCTTGTACATCTCCGGACCCTGCTCGAGGCTGACGCTGTGGGTAATCACGAAGCTGGGGTCGATCTGCCCTTCCTGAATCCGCTTGAGCAGATCATCGGTCCAGCGGTTGACGTGGGTCTGGCCCATGCGGAAGGTGAGGCCCTTGTTCATCGCTGCGCCGAATGGAATCTTGTCGATCAGCCCACCATAGACGCCGGGAATCGAGATGATGCCAGCCGGACGGCAGACATAGATCATCTCGCGCAGCACGTGAGGACGGTCGGTTTCCATCATCAGCGCCTGCTTCGCGCGGTCGTACATGGAGTCGATGGAGCGCGCCGCATGGGCCTCCATGCCCACCGAGTCGATGCACTTTTCCGGGCCCTTGCCGCGGGTCAGTTCCTTGAGGCGTTCGAGCACGCTTTCTTCATCGAAGTTGATGGTGATGGCGCCACCGGCACGCGCCATGGACAGCCGCTCGGGCACGTTGTCGATGCAGATGACCTGCTCGGCACCCATCATGATCGCGCTGCGTATGGCGAACTGGCCGACCGGACCTGCACCCCAGACGGCCACGGTATCGGTGGGCTGGATATCGCATTGCGCCGCGGCCTGCCAGCCCGTGGGCAGGATGTCGCCGAGGAACAGAACCTGTTCGTCGGTCATGCCATCCGGCACCACGACGGGGCCGACGTCGGCATAGGGCACACGGACGAATTCGGCCTGGCCGCCGGCATAGCCACCGGTGAGGTGTGTGTAGCCATAGAGGCCGGCGGTGGTGTGGCCAAAGACCTTGTCGGCCACGTCCTTGTTGCGGTTGGTGCGTTCGCAAACGGAGAAATTGCCGCGCCGGCACTGATCGCACTCGCCGCAAATGATGGTGAAGGGCACCACTACACGGTCGCCGACCTTGAGCTTCTTGTTCGCCGAGCCGACCTCCATCACTTCGCCCATGAACTCATGGCCCATGATGTCGCCGTGCTGCATGCCGGGCATGAAGCCGTCGTACAGGTGCAGGTCGGAGCCGCAGATGGCACAGGACGACACTTTGATGATGGCGTCGCGGGGGTCTTCTATCGACGGATCGGGTACATGGTTGTCGCAGCGAATGTCGTGCTTGCCGTGCCAGCGAAGGGCTCTCATTGGAAAAATCTCCTGCTTCGGTGTTCGAAAACGCCGCCGTGGTTGGTTCTTCCTGATGTCTTCGCCGCGCTGCGGCAGCTGCTCCTGACCCGACTGCTGCCATGCGGCAGGGTGTACGGCGTGCGTGCTATCAGATTTTTAGTAAGCAGCGTGCCGGCAGAGTTGCCTGGTTCCGGCGCAATGAAGCGTAATCACCGACGAACAGTGATCGTTTGCGCCGAATTGAAACGTTATATCAACTATTCACAGCGCGTTCGTGTCATTTCTGTGGCGATCATCGCGGACCGGGCACAGCGCTTTTCGTAGGAGCGAGCTTGCTCGCGATCAGAGGCTGGCGTGGCCTCGGTGCAACAGCAGAACACGGATCGCCAGCAAGGACTGGGCGTCCCCTGGCTCCTACAGGAGTCGCGGCGATCAACGCGGGCCTCGTTGCCGCTCAGCCTTTGCCGGGGCGGATGGAGGCGTAACCGTTGCGATAGCTGGGGTATTGCGGCACCCAACCAAGCGCCCGCGCTCGGGCGTTGCTGCACCGTTTGCTGCCAGCACGGCGGGTCATGGTCTGCTCGGCCCATTGGGTCACGCCGAGTCGCTCGCGCAACCAGTCCACCACTTCGTGCAACGGCGCAGGGTCATCGTCGACACCCAGGTAGCAATCTTCCAGAGCGCCACCGTTCAGATCGATCTGCAGCAGGCAGGCCAACAGGGCCGCAGCATCATCGCGATGGATGCGGTTGCTGTACTGCGGCGGATCGCGTTCGACCCGCAAACCCGAGCGCACCTGGTTCTGCATCCATGGCCGCACCGGGTCATACAACCCCGCCATGCGCACCCGCGTCGCTGGAAAGCCGCACTCAAGCGCCAGCTGTTCGGCCTCGAGCATTACCTGCCCGGTGTAGCCAGTAGGCTCGGTGGCGGAGGTTTCATCAATCCACTCGCCGCCGTTCTGCGCGTAGACACCAGTGCTGGAAACAAAGAAAACGCGTTGCGGGCGTTGCCCCCGCTGCTCAAGCCAGCCAAGCGCATTGCGCAGGCCCTCAACGTAGGCCTGCCGATAACCGGGCTCGTCGTGCTGGCTGGCCGAGGCGGCATACACCAGGTAGTCCAGCTTGCCATTAGGCCAGCCACGCGGCACCTCGCTCGAGGCAAGGTCGCCACGCACCGGAAGGATAGGTACCGGCAGGCTCGCCGCCTGACGTCGCAGGCCGTACACCGTCCAACCTGCGCGGCTCAGCTGCAGGCCGAGGCGAATACCGACATCGCCGCAGCCGGCGATCATTACAGAGGGTCGAGTTGCCATGGCGGTTGCTCCATAACCGATGCGGACCACAGATTCGGCCCGCCTTTGTTGAGTGTACTGCTGTCAGCAGGATTTCCGCTGATCCCTTAATAAGGGAACGGCTGCTGGCCAGTTGGTTCTGCGCAACGCAAAAACCCATGTTTGTCGGCGCGAAGGCCACACGTCTATGTTCAAACTGATCGGTAATCAGCTGAGACGTGGCCACATGAAACCCGCTGAGGGGACGCGTTAGCAGCGGCTATGAATAGGTTCATGGGCTTTTTTTTGCAGCGGATCGAGGCAAGGATACTTTCTGGCCGTGTCGCTTCTTCAGCGGGAAGCCTCTAAACTGCCACCATGTCACACGGATCAGCGCCATGACCTATTTGCTCCTGTTGTTTCTCGGCCTAGCCACCCCGCTTGCGGCGGCTGCAGGCGAGTTCGACCCGCTGCTGGAACCTGGCGCCGCAGGCTCGATAGAACAACCCGGGCGCGACACGCGTGGCGTCCTGCGGGCTCGCCATCAGGCGGTGCTGGCCAGCGAGCAGGCCGGCCGGATCACTGCCATGCCTTTCGCCGAAGGCGAATCGTTCGCCAAGGATGATGTGCTGGTGCGCTTCGACTGCAGCGGCTACCAGGCCCAGCGGGACGCAGCAGCCGCCGCCGTGCGGGCGGCCAGCGAAGAGCTGAACAACAAGCAGCAACTGGCCGCACTCAATTCGGTGGGTCGCTTCGAAGTGGCCCTGGCCGAGGCCCGCCATGCCCAGGCGCGCGCCGAGGCGCAGGTTTATCAGGTTCAGACCCAACGCTGCGTGGTCAAGGCGCCGTTTGCCGCCCAGGTGGTTGCCCGCCGCGTCCAGCCGCATGAAAGCGTGGCCAGTGGCGCGCCGCTCCTGGAAATCGTCGACAACCGCTCGCTGGAAATCCATTTGCTGGTGCCCTCGCGTTGGCTCGGCCAGCTGCAGCCGGGGCAGCCGTTCAGCTTCATTCCCGACGAAACCGGCAAGCCGCTGGCCGCAACGGTCAAGCGCCTTGGCGCGCGCATCGACGAAGGTAGCCAGACGTTGTTGCTGATCGGCACGCTACCCGCCGACGCACAAGGGCTGCTCGCCGGGATGAGCGGCACCGCCCGCTTCGCGGACCAGCCATGAACGCACCGGCTGGCGGCCTGATCGAGCAGGTCCTCGCCCAATTCCTGGCGTTGGAAACGCAGGCGCGGCAGGCGGCAACCGCCGAGATCCTGGCCTTTAACCTGGTCAACGACAGCCAGCCGCTGTTCGGCTACCGCCACGCCGCGCTGCTGATCGCCGGCAAGGTGCGCGCGCTGACCGGCATCAGCGTGGTCGAGGCCAACGCGCCCTTCGTCGCATTCGTCGAGCGGGCCACCGCTCAGCTGCGCGCGCAGGGCCTGCATGCCGAACCCGGCAGCGTACCGCCGGATGGGCTCGACGAACCGACCCGCACCGACTGGGCCACGCTGTCTGCCGCTCACGCCTTCTGGCTACCCTTGAAGGACCGCAAGGGCGAAGCGTTCGGCGGCCTCTGGCTGGCGCGCGAGCAGCCATGGACGGCGACCGATCACGCCCTGCTCGGCCAACTCGGCGACTGCTACAGCCACGCCTGGCTGGCCCTCGCACCGCACAAGGCCTGGCGCCTGCGCTGGCCACGACGCAAGGTGCTGCTGGTGGCCACCGCGCTGGCGGGGCTGCTGCTGGTTCCGGTACGCCAGTCGGTACTGGCGCCGGCCGAAGTGGTACCGCTCGGCAGCCAGGTAATTGCTGCGCCGCTGGACGGGGTCATAGCCGAGTTCGCCGTCAAGCCCAACCAGCCGGTCCGCAAGGACGACCTACTGGTGCGCTTCGACGCCACCAGCCTCCGCGCCCAGGCCGACGTGGCCGAGCGCTCGCTGGCCGTGGCCGAAGCCGAACACAAGGCCAGCGCGCAACGCGCCTTTGCCGATGCAGAGTCCGGTTCGCGGCTGGACCTGCTCGCCGCGCGCGTCGAACAGAAGCGCGCCGAGCGTGACTATGCCCGCGCACTGCTGGCCCGCACCGACGTTCGCAGCGAGCGAGACGGCATTGCAGTGTTTGCCGACGCCGAACGCTGGACCGGGCGACCCGTGCAGACTGGCGAGCGCCTAATGGACATCGCCGACCCACAGCAGGCCGAACTGCGCATTGAGCTGCCAGTGGGCGATGCCATCGATCTGCAGGCCAGCAGCGAAGTCGCGCTGTTCCTCGACAGCGACCCCCTCGACCGTCACGTCGCGCGGCTCCAGCGCCAGGCCTACGAAGCACAACCCAACGCCGCCGGCCAACTGGCGTACCGCCTCGATGCGAGCTTTGCCGATCGCCCGCCGCGCATCGGTCTGCGCGGCACCGCCAAACTCTACGGCGACCGCGTACCGCTGGCGCTCTATCTGCTGCGCCGGCCGGTGGCTGCGCTGCGCCAGGGCATCGGTTTCTGATGTTCGCCGCGCCAGACGCACCGGGAACGACCACGCTACCCCGGCTTCGCCCGGATCTGCAGCTGTCACCGGCCAGCGCCGGGCTCGATGGCGCCCCACAGTGGACGCTCGCCGATCCGTTGCGCGGGCGCTATTTCAAGCTCGGCGAGGCCATGATGCGCTTGCTGCGGCACTGGTCGCAGGGGGACGCCGCGCGGGTGCTGGCCGCTGCCAATGCCCAACCGGGCGCGCCGCTCGGAGCGCCTGAGCTGGAGGAACTGATCCGCTTCCTGCGCGGGCACGACCTGGTGGTCGGCGACCACGCACAGCGCGCCAGTTACACCCAGAAAGCGGCCGCCCAGCGCCAGAGCCCGTGGAAACGCCTGCTTCACCACTACCTATTTTTTCGCATTCCGCTCTGGCGCCCCGACCCTTTCCTCAATCGAACCTGGCCTTGGTTGCAACGCCACGGCACGGTGCTATTGCGCGCAGGTCTGCCCATCACGTTGCTGCTCGGCCTGTTTCTCGCGGGGCGGGACTGGGAGCGCTTCGTCGGGACCTTCCCGCACCTGTTCAGCCTCGGCGGTGCCTTGGCATTCGGCATCGCGCTGGTGTTCGCCAAGCTCTGCCACGAATTCGGCCACGCCTATATGGCCAAGCGTGCCGGTTGCCGCGTACCGAGCATGGGCGTGGCATTCATGGTGCTGTTCCCGCTGTTCTATACTGATGTCAGCGATGCCTGGCGGGTCAATGATCGACGCTCGCGGCTGCTGATCGGCGCCGGGGGCGTAATGGCCGAACTGGTGCTGGCCTGCATCGCGTTGCTGGCCTGGTCGCTACTTCCCGAAGGGCCGTGGCGCACCGCGGCCTTCATGCTGGCCAGTGCCACTTGGATAACCACGCTGGTGGTCAATCTCAATCCCTTCCTGCGCTTCGATGGCTATTTTCTGCTGACCGATTTGTGGGGCGTCGACAACCTCCAGAGCCGTGCCTTCGCCCTGTGCCGCTGGCATCTGCGCGAGGCCCTGTTCGGTTACGGCAAACCGCCGCCCGAGCCTTGGTCGGCAGACAGGCAGCGCCGTCTGCTGTTGTGGGGCTACAGTGCCTGGCTGTGGCGCGCGGTGCTGTTCTTCGGCATTGCGCTGGCGGTGTATCACCTGTTCTTCAAACTACTGGGTATCGCGCTGATGCTGGTGGAGCTGGCCTGGTTCATCGTGCTGCCGGTGCTGCGCGAAATGACCCAGTGGTGGGCACAGCGTGGCAGCGCACGACTCGGCCGCGTGCTGCTGACCGGCGGAGGTCTGCTCGCCATAATCGGCCTACTCGTACTGCCCTGGCGTGGCACGGTCGAAATACCTGCCGTGCTGGAGTCCTCCCGTGCCAGCGCCCTGCACGCGCCGGTGCCGGCATATCTGAAGCAACTGCACGTCCGCGATGGGCAACGGGTCGAAGCAGGCGACCTGCTGCTGGAGCTGGAGTCGCCGGACCTCGAGGCCCGCCAGCGTATTGTCCGTCAGGAGATTCGCATCCTGCAGTTACAGCTGCGCCGCCTGGCGGCACGCAGTGAAACCGCCGCCGACGCAGGCATTTTGGAACAGCAGCTGGCCGAAGCGCTGAGCGAGTATCGCGGCTTGGCAGCTCAGCGAGATCGGCTGCAGTTGAGGGCGGCGCACGCCGGCACCGTGCGCGATCTACCCGCCGATCTGTACGAAGGTCGCTGGCTGCCGCCACAACTGCCGCTGGCTCGGGTCGTCGAGCCTGGAGTTCGCTTGCGCGGCTACCTGCCGGAGAACGCGCTCTGGCGCGTAGAGGCCAGCGCCGAGGGCCGCTTCATTGCCGATGATCCGGCACGTAGGGCAATCCCGGTGGTCCTGGAAGAGGTCAGCCCCACTGGCGTGCCGGCCATCGATATACAGGCGCTGGCCTCCGATCAGACCGGCCCGATCGCCGTGCGACTCACCGCCGAGGGGCGCGCAGAACCGGTCAGCGGTCAGTACGCGGTACGCCTGAGACCCCGCGAAACGGCACGTACTCCAGACCAGCCCGTCCGCGGTATCGTGGTGCTTGCGGGCCGAGGCGAATCCCTGCTGGGGGCAGCCTGGCGCCGTCTGGCCGCGCTAGGCGTACGCGAGAGCGGTTTCTAGTGGCATATACCAACAGCTACGCGGCACCGCATCCGAAGGACAAGTACTGCAAGTACGGTCAGTGTCCTTCGCAAACCCGAACCGGCAGGGCGGTCATCCGCTATTTGGCGCCAGGCTACTCTCCTAGAGTTCGAAAACAGCGCTTTTACAATCTGCGTGGCGCACACTGGCGCCAAGTCGGCTGCGCGGCCTGCCTCGCTGCTCACTGTGCGAGTGAATTAGCCGACCCAGCTGGGTCGTTTGCTCCGTCGGCCAGGAATCTAACTTGGGATTTCGCGATGTGGCACTAATGAAGGCAATCTGCCATGATCAACCTTGAAAGCCGCGGGCCGCGGCTCTTTTCGTCTATTGGCACGGAACGCGGGCGATGTCAGGTTTCGGCGACTTCCCTTCCCTTCTTCGACGCCATCCTCATCCACGAGGACAGTGCTGCGCGCGACGGAATCATTCCCAAATCACTCGCCGCCGGCGATAGCAGTGGAGAAACGTGATGGCCTGGTGGACGCGTCGCGAGAATCAACCTCAGCAATCAACTTCGTCGGCCAGCCGACCGCACACCAGCCTGATTCTGCCGTTGGAGCCGCGAATGATGTTCGACGGCGCGGTGGCGGCGACCGGGGCCGAGGCGTTTTCGGAAACGCAATCGCCCCTGCCCACGAACGCCACAGAGCCGACGACAGCCAATGAAATGGAGCAGAGCGCTGAAGCACTCGATGGGGGGGTTGCCAACAGCGAGCAGGAGCGAGCAGAGATCGTCTTCATCGACACCGGGGTAGCCGGCTGGGAAGCGCTGCGCGACGGAGTGCGCGAAGGCGTTGAGGTCATGTTGCTGGACGCCACTGAAGATGGCTTAACTCAGATGGTTGGAGCGTTAAAGGGCCGGTCGGGCATCGATGCGATTCATGTGTTGAGCCATGGCGCGGAGCGTCAACTTCGTCTCGGCACCTTGGTCCTAGACGATGTGACAGTGGCCGCCCGAGCAAGCGATTTGGCGGCGCTCGGAGCAACGCTATCGGAATCAGGAGATTTGCTGCTGTACGGTTGCTCCGTGGCCGATAGTGCAAGCCAAGACTTTCTCTCGTCCATCGCACGGGCGACTGGGGCAGACGTCGCGGCGTCTACCGATGCCACCGGCTCTGCGCTGGTGGGAGGAGACTGGGACTTAGAGCACATTACGGGCAGTGTCGAAACAGGAATCGCTCTTACCGATCTCGCGAGCTTCAACCACCTACTCGCTAGCACCACCTTGACCGCAAACGGGGTGGGTTTCAGCGATCTGGGTCCTACACTTATCGATGGCGAAGCCAACACGGCCGATGTGCCGGGTAAGAATTTTGAGATCTTCTACACGGACTCGGCGACCAGCAATACGTCGACCGATAGTATTGGCCACTTCCACTACACAGACTCAGATCTTGACCTGACGAGCTACCCAAACGCCTACAACGGGAAGCGGGACGTTGTGTTGAATGCCAATCAAGCGTCCGCTTTTGGCGGCGACGGCAGCGCGGAGCCATTTCTCGTTCTCCGAACCCAAGACGGGTCGGAATTTAGCTTCAACGGCATCGATGCCTTTAATTCTTACGCGCTTTCGGGCAATGAGGCCAAAATTAGCCTGTCTGGTTACCGAGATGGCGTACTGCTCGGCTCGGTGACATTGACGATTGATTCGGTGAGCACGTTCCATGGCTCATTTAATCAAAGCAATGGTCTAGCGGCGTCTGTTTTCCAGAATGTGGACCGGGTTGTTATTACTACTGACTCATCTTCGCAGTATTCCGATCCTGCTAACCCAAACTACGGTCTTTGGATGTTCTTCAATGGCTTTGTAGTCGGCGACGCCGTAGTCCCCGCTAATGCTCCGTCACTGTCGGGCAGCGGTAACGATCCTCTGTTCACCGAAAACGGCTCCGCCGTCGATCTCTTCAGTAGCGTCACCGCCAGCACCAACGACAGCGGCCAGACTTTCAGCGGCATGGCCATGACGGTTACCAATGTCAGCAACGGCAGTAATGAAATTCTGTCGATCGGCGGCACTGATGTGGCGCTCAGCGGCGGCAACAGCGGCACCATCGCCGGCATCGGCAATTACAGCGTCAGCGTGGCGGGGGGCACCGCGACCGTGACGCTGTCGGGAATGACGCGCAGCGGCGCGCAGATGGGCACGCTGATCGACGGCATGACCTACCGCAATAGCAGCGAAGCGCCGAGCACCAGCAGCCGGGTAGTGACCATCACCAGCATCTCCGACAGCGGCGGCAGCAATAACGCCGCGAGCCCGAACATCGCCGCTACCGTCACGGTCGATACCGTCAACGACGCCCCGACCGCAACCAACCTCACCCAGAGCAAAACCACCACGGAGGGCGGCGGCGCAGTGGCGTTGGACGACATAGTGCTCAGCGATGTGGACAGCGGCGACACCGTCACCGCGACCCTGACGCTTTCCAATGCATCCGCCGGTTCGCTGTCCACCGGTACCTACGGCGCGGCCACCTCGACCTTCAACGCCGGAACCGGCGTCTGGACCGTCACCGGCTCGGTCACTGATGTAAACGCCGCACTGGCGGCGGTGGCGCTCACGCCTTCAGCCAATAACGAGCAAAATTTCACCATCACGACACGCATCCGCGACGCGGCGAACACTGGACCGACTGACGGCACGATCTCGGTCACGGTCACGACGGTAAACGACGCGCCGACCGCAACCCACCTGACGCAAAGCAAGTCGGCCACCGAGGGTAGTGGGCCGGTAGCGCTGGACGATATCGTGGTCAGCGACGTGGATTCCGGGGACACCGTCACCGCCACCCTGGCACTATCCAACTCGGCAGCGGGTACGCTTTCCACCGGCACCTATGGCTCGGCGACGTCTACCTACAACGCCGGCACGGGCATCTGGATCGTCACTGGGTCGGTTGCCGACGTGAACGCTGCACTCGCCGCCGTAGCACTGACACCCTCGTCCAACAACGACCAGAACTTCACCATCACTACTCGCATTCGGGACGCGGCCGCTACCGGCCCGGCCGACGGCACGATTACGGTGACGGTCACGGGAGTCAACGACGCCCCGACCGCCACCAATCTCACCCAGACCAAGGCGGCCACCGAAGGTGGCGGCGCAGTGGCGCTGGATGACATCGTGGTCAGCGATGTGGACAGCGGCGAGACGGTCACCGCGACCCTGACACTTTCCAATTCATCCGCCGGTTCGCTGTCGACTGGCACCTACGGTGCGGCCACCTCGACCTACAACGCCGGCACTGGCGGGTGGACGGTCACCGGTTCGGTTAGCGACGTCAATGCCTCGCTGGCGGCGGTGGCGTTCACGCCTTCGGCCAATAACGACCAAAATTTCACCATCACCACGCGCATCCGCGACGCAGCGAACACCGGGCCGGCCGATGGCACCATCACGGTCACTGTCACGCCAGTGAACGACGCACCCGTCCTGACAACCACCGGTGGCAGCGTCCCGTTTACCGAAAATGCTCCGCCGGTGGCGGTCGACAGCGCCCTGACGCTGAGCGACGTGGACAGCGCCACAATGACCAGCGCTACGGTCAGCATTACCGGCAACTACAACGCGGGCCAGGACGTACTGGGGTTCGTCAACGACGGCAGCACCATGGGCAACATCACCGCCAGTTACAACGCCGGCACCGGTGTACTTACCCTCACCTCGGCTGGAGGCACGGCGAGCTTGGCCCAGTGGCGGGCGGCGCTGCGCGGGGTCACCTACAGCAATAGCTCGGAGGCACCGAGCACGGCAAGCCGTACGCTGAGCTTCACGGCCAACGATGGCAGCACCGACAGCAACGTAGCCACGCGAACCCTTTCGGTAACGCCGGTCAACGATGCCCCGACCACCAATACGGCCACCGGCTTCGTCAATACCGGCGCTTCCACGGAAACAGGCGGGGCATTGACGCTCACGGGTGCCCATCTGCACGAAGGCGATCCGGACGATCAGGGCACGGGCATCACCTACACGGTTACCACCGCCCCTACCGACGGCACGCTGTTCCTCGATGGCAACGGCAACGGCGTGGTCGATGGCGGTGAGGGGCTGGGCGCCACGTCGACCTTTACCCAGGACGACGTGGACAATGGCCGCGTCAAATACCTGCACGGAGGTGGGGTCGGAAGTTCGGACAGCTTCACCTTCAGCGTCGCCGACGGCGGCGAGGACGGTGCGGCCGCCCTGACCGGCCAGACCTTCTCCATCAGCGTGGCCGAACGCCCGGTCGTGGCGGTCGGTGGAGGCTCGCCCGCACACACCGAGGACGGCACCGCCACCGTCATCGCACCGAACCTGACGATCACCGATGGCGACAGCGCAAACACGGCCGGGGCCACCGTGATCATCACCGACTTCGTCTCGGGCGACGTGCTGGGCTTCACCAACCAGAACGGCATCACCGGCAGCTTCAATGCCGCCACCGGCGTGCTGACGCTAACCGGCACGGCCAGCCGCGCGGACTACCAGACCGCCCTGCGCTCACTCACCTACGGCACCACCAGCGACAACCCGGCGACGGGTGCAGGCAATGCCGACCGGGTGATCGAACTCCGAGTCAACGATGGCGTGCTGCAAAGCGCGGCCGGGACCAGCGCTACAGTGACGGTTGCAAACGCCAACGACGCACCCGTGCTGGACGCCAGCCAATCGCCCTCGCTCGTCGGAGTTGCAGAGGACGCTCCAGCCCCGACCAACGGCAGCACCGCCAGCAGCACGCTGGTCAGTGCGCTGCTCGGCGGCGCCACCGATGTCGATAGCGGCGCACTCCAGGGCATCACCATTACCGGCACCTCCAGCCAGGGCACGCTCTGGTATTCCACCGACGGCGGCACCACCTGGACGCAGGTACCAGTGGTATCGGCAGCGAATGCGCTGTTGCTGCAGAGCGATGCACGCCTGTACCTCCAGCCTGACGCCAACGTGAGCGGCTGCGTTACCGATGCCATCACCTTCCGCGCCTGGGATCGCACCAGCGGCAGCAACGGCGGCACGGCCGATACCACGACAAATGGTGAAGGCACCGCCTTCTCGACCTCGACCGACACCGTGGCCGTCAGCGTGACAGCGGTCAATGACGCGCCGACGATCGACGCCGGCCCGCTCGCGCTGACTGGCACCAACGAGGACACCGCCAGCAGCGCGACCGCCGTATCCACCATCCTTGCCGGCCTCAGCGCGGCCGATGCGGACAGCGGCGCGCAAACCGGCATCGCCGTCACCTCCGCCAGCGGCAATGGCACCTGGCAATACACCACTAACGGCACCGACTGGTGCAGCCTGGGCACCGTCAGCTCTGGAGCCGCATTACTGCTCGATGGCTCGGCCCAGTTGCGCTACGTACCGGATGGGGTAGACGGCGAAACAGCCGGGGCGGCACCGACCATTGGCTTCCGTGCCTGGGACCAGACTAGCGGGACGGCAACCAGCGGGGCCACGCGCAGCACGGCCGACGTCTCCACCAATGGCGGTACCACCGCCTATTCGGCGACGCAGGCCAGTGCCGCCCTTACCGTCACAGCAGTCAACGATGCGCCGACGCTCGTCTCCGGAACCGTACCGCTTACGGGTACCAACGAAAACAGCACCAGCCCCTCGACACTGGTGTCGACCATCCTGGCCAGCAGCACCGTCAGCGACGTGGATACCGGCGCGGTGTTCGGCATCGCAATCACCGGGAGCAGCGGCAATGGCGCCTGGCAGTACTCGACCAATGGCGCGGCATGGACCGCCTTCGGCGATGTCAGCGACAGCTCGGCCTTGCTGCTGAACTCGACGACGCGCGTGCGGCTGGTAGGGGACGGGATTGACGGTGGCACCGCGACCTTCACCTGGCGCGCCTGGGACATGGCCAGCGGCAGCGCGTCGGCAAACAGCGCGCCGGAAACGGCCGACGCCAGCAGCAACGGCGGCAGCACCTCGTTCTCCTCCACCACGGCCCAGGCTTCGCTTAACGTCACGAGCGTCAACGATGCCCCGACCCTGACCCTTCCCGGCGGGCAGACGGTCGAAAGCAACGGCACGCTGACACTCAACGGCACGCCAATCGTGCTCGCCGATGTGGATGCCGGCAGCGGCGCCCTGGAAGTCACGCTCACCGCCACCCAAGGCACGGCGAGCCTCGGCAGTGCGAGCGGACTCACCTTCAGCAACGGTGACGGTGTGGCCGATGCCAGCATGACCTTTACCGGCAGCCTAGCGGATATCAACACGGCGCTGAGCGGCCTCAGCTTCGCCCCCGCCAATGGCTATGTGGGCACAGCAGGCCTTCGCATCGATGCCAGTGATCTGGGGAACACCGGCGCCGGCGGCATTCTGGCCACCACCGGCACGATCGAGATACAGGTGACCGCACCAGTCGCTGTCACGGTAACCCCACCACCGCCGCCACCCGCACCGGCCACTGTCGACATGACGCCGGCCCCGCCGCCGGTAGCACCGCCGTTGCCGCCCGCATCGGTGGCCCAGCCGCTGTTGCCCCCGCCCCTGTTCGAGCCGCCGACCCTGGGCGCCGGCCTGCCACCGGTCGGCAGCATCTTCTTGCAGAACAACGCATTGGCGCCGAGCTACCTGACCCAGGTCTTTGCCAGCGAAAACGCCGGTGGGGATGGCGGCGGTGCCGGTTTCCTGGGCTTTAGGGGTAGCGACGGCGGCGTATTCGGCACCAGCACGCTGGGCAGCATCTTCAGCGACGGCGCATTGCCTACCGACAACGGCAGCATTTTCGGCGACCGCCTGGGCGGGTCGGACGGCGGCGGCGGCGAACTGCGCGGCATCTTCGGCGCGCCGAGCCTGGGGCAGCAACTCGAAACACTGAACAACAACGAGAAACGGCAAATCCAGACGCTCGCCAACGCGCTGGGTTCCATCGCGAAAGCCGCACCGCAGGCGTGATGCCTACGGTGTAATCGGTTTGCCGTACAAGGGGGCGGCGCCGTACATGAAAACCATCAAGAATCTGTTCGCAGTCAGCCTTCTGGCCCTGGCGATTGGCGGTTGCGCCGTGACCAGTCAGCCTATCGAGCGTGACGTCAGCGAGGCCAGGGCCCAGCAGGACCTTAAGGCCATGTTCGACAACCAGGAGCCCATAAGCGGCCCGCTGAGCCTGCACGACGCCATGGCCCGTGCGGTGAAATACAACCTCGAGGCCCGGCTCAAGGTCATGGAACACGCCCTGGCCGAGCGCCAGCTGGACCTCTCGACTTTCGACATGCTGCCGCGCATGGCGCTGTCGGCCGGCTACGTAGGCCGTAGCAACCTGAGCGCCTCGAGCAGCGAGAGCATTCTCACCGGCACCCAGTCGCTGGAGCCCTCCACCTCGCAGGACCGCGACCGCGAAGTCGCCGACCTGACCATGGTCTGGAACATCCTCGACTTTGGCGTCAGCTACGTCAGCGCTAAACAGCAGGCAGATCAACGACTGATCGTCGAAGAACGTCGGCGCAAGGTCATCCATACCATCGTGCAGGACGTTCGCTCGGCCTACTGGCGCGCCGTGGCCGCCGATCGCCTGCTGACCCAGATCGACAGCCTGATGGCGCGGGTCGACCAGGCGCGGAGCAGCAGCCAGCGCATGAGCCAGGACCGTATCGGTGACCCGGTTCAGACCCTGAGCTACCAGCGCGCCCTGATCGAGGCCACCCGTCAGCTTGAAGAACAGCGCCGTGCGCTGTCGCTGGCCAAGACCGAACTGGCCGCACTGATCAACTTGCCTTTGAACACGCCGATCACTCTGGCCGCCGAGCGCGATTACCAGGTGCCCGAGCTCAAGGTGGACATGGCCGAGATGGAACTGCAGGCACTGGCCAGTCGGCCGGAGCTACGCGAGCAGGACTACCAGGCGCGGATCAGCGCTGCCGAAACACGCAAGGCCATGCTGCGGTTGTTGCCGGGTTTGGAGTTTTCCGTCGGAGGGCATTACGACAGCAACTCGTTCCTGGTGAACCAGAGCTGGGCGGACTACGGGGTGAAGGTCACCTGGAACCTGTTCAACGTGCTCTCGGCACCCGCCGCCATCGACGTCGCCGAAGCTGGCGAGCAGGTCGCCGAGGCGCGGCGCCAGGCCATGTCCATGGCGGTACTGGCGCAGCTCTACGTGGCCAACGCCAACTTCCACGAGGCACATCGTCAGTTCATCACCAGCCAGCAGCTGGCCGGCCTCGACGAACAGATTGCCCAGCAGCTGCGCAACCGCTACCAGACCCAAAGCATCGGTGAGCTGGACCTGATTCAGGGTGAGCTGAACCAGTTGCAGGCCCAGCTGCGCCGCGACCTGGCCTATGCCGAACTGCGCAATACCTTCGCCCAGCTGTTCGTCAGCGCCGGTGCCGATCTGCTGCCGGAGCAACTGCCCGACGGCCGGCTGGAAACCATAGCCGCTGCCATCGACGCAAGCGAGGCGCAGTGGGCTGAGGGCTCGCTAGCACGGTAAGCTCATCACTCATGTAGCTACTCTTATCACCGGAGCGGCGCCGGAGATAACCCGTTGGGCTATCAATGGGCTTTGTTTGTGGATCGGAACCGGGCTTTACGATTGAACAAACGAGTTGGAGCGTCGAATTTGCTTGTTTAACGACAGACGGTAGGCCTCGCATCAGCGCTGCGTAACCTCCTAGTGGATGGCCTGCCGATGCGCCCGGCGCCAGGAATGCCGGTTGCCTCGTATTGCCATCAGAGGCCCGCGCGTCATAGAGGTCGGATAGCTCTGGTACCGCGGCGGCCAGCTCAGATGTAGCGGCCGCTGCAGCGCTTGGATCCGGCACGGTGGGTAACGCTCTGGCGACCAAACCGCTAAAAGCCGCGCATCACAGTCAACGAGCGTTGCAAACGGTGCGGGCAATGTGCCCGCTCACGCAGCCGGGCTGCCCGTAACAGCGCGTCGGACCCCCGGCAAGCCTTGTGCGGATCTGAATCCGCGGCACGCTCCCTGTGGCTTGCTATATGTCGGCCAGAATAGCGTGAGATGTCGCGCGCTGATTCCATATAGGCGGATCTTGCAGCAGACAGCCAGTTGGTTCGAACACGAGCAAAGGCTATGCTAGCCCGCACTCTGATGGAATAACGCTATGACACTGACCGAACTGCGCTACATCGTCACGCTCGCCCAGGAATCCCACTTCGGCCGCGCCGCTGAACGTTGCCACGTCAGTCAGCCTACCCTCTCGGTGGGTGTGAAAAAGCTCGAGGACGAACTCGGCGTGCTGATTTTCGAGCGGACCAAAAGCGCGGTACGGCTGACACCGGTCGGTGAAGGCATCGTCACCCAGGCGCAAAAGGTGCTGGAGCAGGCGCAGAGCATTCGCGAGCTGGCCCAGGCCGGCAAGAATCAGCTGGCCGCCCCGCTCAAGGTTGGCGCCATCTATACGGTCGGCCCCTACATGTTCCCGCATTTGATCCCGCAGCTGCATCGCGTGGCACCGGACATGCCGTTGTACATCGAAGAGAATTTCACCCACATCCTGCGTGACAAGCTGCGCACCGGCGAACTGGACGCGATCATTATCGCGCTGCCTTTCCAGGAAGCCGACGTTCTGACCCTGCCGCTGTATGACGAGCCCTTCTATGTGCTGATGCCCGCCGGGCATCCCTGGACGAAGAAAGAAACCATCGACAGCGAGATGCTCAACGACAAGAGCCTGCTGCTCCTGGGTGAGGGACATTGCTTCCGCGATCAGGTGCTCGAAGCCTGCCCGACCACGCGCAAGGGTGAGGCGCCGAGCCACACCACGGTGGAATCCTCATCGCTGGAAACCATCCGCCACATGGTCGCCTCCGGCCTTGGCGTGTCGATCCTGCCGCTGTCGGCGGTCGACAGCCATCACTACTCCCCTGGCGTGCTGGACATCCGTCCGCTGACGCCGCCTGTGCCGTTCCGCACCGTGGCGATCGCCTGGCGCGCCAGCTTCCCGCGCCCGAAGGCCATCGAAGTGCTGGCCGACTCCATCCGTCTGTGCTCGGTTGCAAAACCGCCCGCCGACAAAGCCTGACGTCATGAGCGAGCTGGCAGCGGTCCCGGTGACCGCATTGAAGGGCGTCGGCGCGGCGCTGGCCGAAAAGCTCGCCAAGGTTGGCCTGGAAACCCTACAGGACCTGCTGTTTCACCTGCCGCTACGCTATCAGGACCGCACCCGCATCGTGCCGATCGGTGCCCTGCGCCCCGGTCAAGATGCGGTCGTCGAAGGCACCGTCACCGGTGCCGACGTGGTCATGGGCCGGCGCCGCAGCCTGCTGGTCCGTCTGCATGACGGCAGCGGCAGCCTCAGCCTGCGCTTCTACCATTTCAGCCAGGCGCAGAAGGAAGCCCTCAAGCGTGGCACCCAGGTACGCTGCTACGGGGAAGCGCGACCAGGCGCCTCGGGGCTGGAGATCTACCATCCCGAATACCGCGCGCTCACAGACAGCGAGCCGGTGGCCGTCGAGCAGACACTGACGCCGATCTATCCAACCACCGAAGGCCTGACCCAGCAGCGCTTGCGCCAACTGACCGCGCAAGCCCTGGCACGACTCGGCCCGCACAGCCTGCCCGACTGGTTGCCCGACGAGCTGACCCGCGACTACCGGTTGGCCAAGCTGGACGAAGCGATCCGCTACCTGCACCGCCCGCCGCCCGATGCCGATCTGGAAGAACTCGCCGAGGGCCGCCATTGGGCCCAGCACCGCCTGGCCTTCGAGGAGCTGCTGACTCACCAGCTTTCGATGCAACGCCTGCGCGAAAGCAGCCGCGCCCAGCACGCACCGCCCTTGCCGGCTGCCCGCGACCTGCCGCAGCGTTACCTGCAAAACCTCGGTTTCCAGCCCACCGGCGCCCAGCAGCGAGTCGGCGCCGAGATCGCCTATGACCTCGCCCAGAACGAGCCGATGCTGCGCCTGGTGCAGGGAGACGTCGGTGCCGGCAAGACGGTGGTCGCCGCCCTTGCCGCCTTGCAAGCCTTGGAGGCGGGCTATCAGGTGGCCTTGATGGCGCCGACCGAGATCCTCGCCGAACAGCACTTCATCACCTTCTGCAAATGGCTCGAACCGCTGGGCATCGAAGTCGCTTGGCTGGCCGGCAAACTCAAGGGCAAGGCACGAGCCACGGCACTGGAACGCATCGCCTCAGGCTGCCCGATGGTGGTCGGCACCCATGCACTGTTTCAGGATGAGGTGCGGTTCAGCAGGCTCGCGCTGGTGATCATCGACGAGCAGCACCGGTTCGGCGTGCAGCAGCGCCTGGCGCTGCGCCGCAAGGGCGTCGAGGGACGACTCTGCCCGCACCAGCTGATCATGACCGCCACGCCGATTCCGCGGACCCTGGCGATGAGTGCCTACGCCGATCTGGACACCTCGATCCTCGACGAGCTGCCCCCCGGTCGTACACCGGTCAACACCGTACTGGTGGCCGACAGCCGCCGCCTGGAGGTTATCGAGCGGGTGCGCTCGGCCTGTAACGAAGGCCGTCAGGCCTACTGGGTCTGCACCTTGATCGAGGAGTCCGAAGAGCTGACCTGCCAGGCGGCGGAAACCACCTTCGAAGACCTCTCCGCCGCGCTCGGCGGGCTCAATGTCGGGCTGATCCATGGCCGCATGAAGCCCGCCGAAAAAGCCGCGGTGATGGCCGAGTTCAAGGAAGGCCGCCTGCAGCTGCTGGTCGCCACTACGGTGATCGAGGTGGGGGTTGACGTGCCCAACTCAAGCCTGATGATCATCGAAAACCCTGAGCGCCTCGGCCTTGCTCAGCTGCACCAGCTGCGCGGGCGGGTCGGGCGCGGCAGTGCCGCCAGCCATTGCGTGCTGCTCTATCACCCGCCGCTGTCTCAGATCGGCCGTGAACGTTTGGCGATCATGCGCGAGACCTGCGATGGCTTCATCATTGCCGAAAAGGATCTGGAACTGCGCGGCCCGGGCGAAATGCTCGGCACCCGGCAGACCGGCCTGCTGCAGTTCAAGGTCGCCGATCTGATGCGCGATGCCGATTTGCTGCCTGCCGTGCGCGACGCAGCCCACGCATTGTTGGAACGCTGGCCACAGCACGTAAGCCCCTTGCTAGAGCGCTGGCTGCGCCACGGCCAGCAATACGGGCAGGTTTGACGCTCGTCGGCAAACCCAAACCGCACTAACGCTAAGGCTATACTGCGCCGATCGGGAATAAAGACGGACTTTCCATGAATTCGGCTGCTGAAACCAAAAACAACATTACGCTCCCACCCATGATCGTTCAGCTGCTGGACAAGCTGGCGCTGCCTTACCGCGCCTGCGAGGACCGACCGGATCTTGATCCGGCCCGGCGCGTGCAGGCCATTCTGGTCGACGATGCCATCGGCGCGCTGCTGGTGCTCTATCCCAGCGACCATTTGCTCGATCTGCCACGTCTGGTTGATCTGACCGGGCGCCAGTTGGTGGCGGTTAAGCCCGAGCGGCTCACTCGAATGTTGTCCAAGCATGACCTGAAGGTTCTGCCCGGGCTGCCGCCGCTGACCAGCTCGCCCTGCCTGTACGAGGACCGGCTGTTGCAACAGCCGGAGTTGTTCATCGAATCCGGTCAGCCCGGCTTGCTGCTGGCGCTGGCGAGCCAGGATTTCAAGCAACTGCTCAGCAAAGCCAGCGCCGGTCAGTTCGCCGTTCCGTTGAGTACCATCCAGCCGAACCTCGACCGTCCAGAAGAGGACCGCGCTGAAATTACCAAGGCGGTTCAAAGCTTCACCGCCCGGCGCATTCAGAAGCGGCTGGAGGAAACCATCGAGATTCCTCCGCTGGCACAGACGGCGCAGAAAATCATCAAGCTACGTGTCGACCCTGACGCCACAGTGGACGATATCACCGGTGTGGTCGAAACCGACCCGGCGCTGGCCGCCCAAGTGGTCAGCTGGGCCGCTTCGCCCTACTACGCCGCGCCCGGCAAGATCCGCTCGGTGGAAGATGCCATCGTACGGGTGCTCGGTTTCGACCTGGTGATCAACCTGGCGCTCGGCCTGGCGCTGGGCAAGAGCCTGAGCCTGCCCAAGGATCAGCCGCAGCAGGCCACACCTTACTGGCAGCAGTCGATCTATACCGCGGCGGTGATCGAGGGGCTGAACCGCGCCATTCCGCGTACCCAACGGCCCGAGGCGGGCATCAGCTACCTTGCCGGGTTACTGCACAACTTCGGCTATCTGGTGCTCGCGCATGTCTTTCCGCCGCATTTTTCGCTGATTTGTCGACACCTGGAGGTCAATCCGCATCTGAGTCACAGCGTGATCGAACAGCACCTGCTGGGCATTACCCGTGAGCAGATCGGGGCCTGGCTGATGCGCTACTGGGGGATGCCTGACGAGCTGTCTACGGCGCTGCGCTTCCAGCATGACCCGCACTATCAGGGCGAGCATGCCGGGCATGCCAACCTAGTCTGCCTAGCGGTCCGCCTGCTGCGTAACCGCGGCATCGGCTCCGGCCCCTACAGCGAGATCCCGCAGGATCTCTTCGATCGCCTCGGACTGAGCCGTGAGAAGGCCAACGAGGTGTTGAACAAGGTGCTTGATGCCGAAGCCGCGCTACGCGCCCTGGCGATGCAGATTCATCCGGCGCCGTGAACCTTGGCCAGCAGCGCCTGCGCGGCGCTGCTGGCCACCGAGCCCTGCCCGCTTCCGTTGTGCAACGGTCTAGCCCTCTGCGCGGAAACTTACGCGTGCATCGACCAGTCCCTCTCCGACCTGACTGATGCTGACCTCGGCGAGGCTCGCACCCGCGGTCTGAAGCTCGTCGAACCAGCGCAACAGCGTCCCATAGGATGCACTGGGGAGCGTTACCTGCAGGCTACCGTCATTGCCGAAATCGAAGCTCTCGATGGTCAGGCCGCTCTGCTGCGCACTCTGCGTTACCAGTCCCTGCAACTGATCCGGTGCCAGCGAAACCGGGTTGCTGCGTGACATCTGTCGCGCCAACTCGGTGTTTTGCTCGAGATAGGCATGCAGCTCACGCTCCTGCTGGAAGTACGCTTGCGCGTCCCGCACGCGCTGCTGCGCAGGCGCCCAGAGCAGAACGTAGAACAACACCACCAGCAAAAAGGCGCCAAGCAAGGTAAGCGACAGGCGCTCGCGGGGTTGCAGCCGTTGCCAGCGCAGCCACAAAGGCGACTCGGCCAGGCGCACGCGCATCTGTTGTCTCAAATTCATCCTCGGCCTCCGATCACCACACGCGCGCTGACGGCATCACCGTCACGACTGGCCGACCCCAACTGGACGCTCTCCCCGGTTTGCCCGAGTCGCTGTCGCAGCTGCTCGAGCGCAGCGAAATCGCTGGCGCGCACCTGCAGGGCAAGATCACCCCGGGCCTGGTTGAAATCAAGCTGCCCGATCGACACCGGAATACCCTCGGCCAGTGCCAGCGCCACTTCATTCAACAAGCGCATGAACTCTGCCGAAGCGCCGGCGTTCTGGCTGATATGGTCGTCGAACTGAGCCCGCAGATTGACGATGCGTCGGTCCTCGGGAAACAGCTCGGTGTAGAGCGCCTGACTTGCCTCTGCGTATTGCTCAGCCTGGCTTTCCAGCGTCCAGGCCTGGACCAGGTTGAACACCAGTTGCACAGCCAACACCAGCGCCAGCACGATCATGACCGGCTTCCATTGACCCAGCCCGCTACCCGCGGCGTGAATGGCGAAATCGCCCTGCGCCAGATTGAGTGCAGCCGCGCGACCCGAGGCCAGGAAACGATAGGGCTCGTCCAGCTGCTGGTAGTCGTCCAGCGGTGAGGGTGCGGCTTCCAGCGTGCCATGTCCGTGATGCGGCACAGGACACTGCCCAGCCAGGTGCGGCCACTGCGCACTCTCGAAGGCCAGTCGCGCTTCCGGCTTGCCTCCGAGCAGCGCACGACCGTCGATGAACAGTAGCTGTGTACCGTCGCGCGGCAGCAAGTCGGCATCGACATGAATCGCGACGATGGTCAGGCCGAGCGCCTGCAGATCCTCCAGCCAATCGGCCAGCAGCTGCCTGCGAATGGCGATGACCCGACGCCGCCCGTCTTCCAGCGCATCGCCATGGGTCAGGTGCAGGTCATCGACGTTTTCGGCGAGCAGTTCTTCAACGGCATAGGCCAGTGCCTGATTGACCCAGCGCGCCTTGCGGGTCGGCAGGTTGACTGCGAACGAGCTGCAGACTTCGGCCGGCAGCACCAACGTCACAGCGGCCGGCGCCCGCTCGATGACGTTCGCCAACGGCATCCAGCCATCATCCCCTTCACCCGGCAGCCAGTAGACGCGCGTATCGCTGTCGATCCGGGAACCGCAATCAGCGGGCAGAAACAGGCAGTCCATCGGCTATCGATCTCCGTCATTGGTTGGTCGGGGCAGCCGTGGCGGCTGTCCCAGGTTGCGCTGCAGCACGCGAACATCGCCATCGTCCTCACGCCGCAGCTGACTCACCAGTGCCAGGCGGCGGTCCGCTAGGCGCACCTCGCTGATGGCCTGGAATAATTGACTGGTCACTGCGATGTTGGTGCTTTGAAGTTGGACACCGCTGAGCGCTGGTTGCGCCATGAAACTGGCCGTGTCACGGAACGGGGCAGATTGTCGTGCCTTCACCAGCGATTCGGCGGCGCTGGGGCTGAGGCTGTCGGCAAGGCTCGACAGCACCATGGCACTGGCTGTGTTGAGGTTCAGCGGTGTATCCGCTGGCAGCACACTGACATAGGGCGCCAGACGCTGAAAGTCTTCATCGCGCATACCGAGCAGCAGGCGCAGTTCGGAGAGGTCCTCCAGCCGCCTGCCCGCCGTGCGATAAGGCGGATCAAGCAGCAGGTAGGCGTTGTCCTCCGCGCCCGTTTCGCCGCTGGGTTGCTGATCGCTGTCGATCCAGTCCACCAGCCGCTCGGCATAAGGCTCGGTGATCTGCAGGCGCAGCAGCAGCCGGCGAAACTGTGCGAGCGCTGCCGCGTTGGGCTGTTGTTCCTGCACCAGGCTGTTGAGATTGAAACGCCCGGCCAGGTCCTCGATTCGTACCTGGACCTGCCCCTGACCCTCGTCGAGATCGTACGCCGGTTGCGGCAGCGCCCAGGGCTCCAGCAGATGATCCACCGCCGGTTGCCCTGTGCCCTGACCGGACAGCTGCAGATCACGGCGCAGCATGGTTTGCGCCAGCGCCTCCCCACCCAGCGCGTAGTGCAAGGCCTGACGCGCCTGCAGCTGGTTGCCGGTACCTCGGATCGACAGCTGCTGACGCGCAATCATCCCGGCGCAAATCACCGTAACGATGGCGACCACCAGCAGCACGGTGATGAGCGCGACGCCGCGCTGGGCCTTCATTGCATCTCTCCCACGCCGCCGGGCTCCGGTACGCCCTGGGAGTCGGGCTGGATGAATTGCGGAGCCGGCGTCGGGCCATCCGGCAACCGCAGCAGGCGGGTGATGGTGCCGTAACGCTGATGGTCAATGGAGACCTCCACGGCGAGCGGCAGCCGCCGCGCTTGTTCAGCCGGGTCACCGCGGCCGAATTCGAACGGCGGCCATTCCTCGTGCCAGGTGTTCTCCGCATCCAGATAGCGCAGCCGCAGTGCCAACACATTGTCGAGCACAGGCTGCACCCGTGGTTCGCTGTCCACGTCGCGATCGAGCACCACCCAATAGACCCGCTCCAGCGTGTCGCCAACCAGCCGCCAGCGCACCCGCTGCAGGTTGGCCCGACGCATACCGGTGGGGTTTCGCCAGCCGCTGCGGGTCAGCTCCAGCGACACGCCGTCTGCGGCGCCGGCCATCTGGCCGATGAACGCGTTCTGCTCGTCGCCATAGCCGTCGCGCACCGGTCGTGGCATGGCCTGAATGAGGTCGCGTTCCAAACTCCACATCGCGCGCCCGAGTTCGCGCAGCTGCACTTCCTGCGCCCGCACCACCTCATCACTGCGCATTACCGCTTCGAGCATGCGGTAGGTGGCCAAGCCCAACAGCGCGAACAGGGCGATGGCGATCAGCAACTCGAGTAGCGTGAAGCCTGCGGTGGCACGAGCTGTGCGGATCTTCATGGGTCAACGCCAACGAAGCCGGTGAGGCTGGTCACCGCGCGCTCTTCGATGGAGCCGGCCCCGGCACCCCGCCGCTGCTCGGCGGCCGCGACCCAGACGCGAATACGCAGCAAACCGGGCGTGCCGCTGGTTTCCACTTCGCTCAGGGTCTGCCATTGACGGCCAGCGAATTCCAGGCGGGTATCTTCGCGGCCAACGCTCGGTGCCGGTTGTTGCAGCTGCAGCTCGGTGAGGCGGTTGTCGGCGATCCAGCCGGCCAGAGTCAGCGCTTCCAGCCGCCCGGCATTGCTCACGCTGCGCGCGGCCGCGGTCAACACCACAGCCGCGACGATGGCGAAAATCGCCAGCGCCACCAGCACTTCAAGCAGGGTAAAGCCGCGCGAGCGCGCCGGACGATGGCTCATCGACGGGTCTCCACGGGTTCGGCACGAGGCATGCGAAAGCCATCGCTGGACACCATCCAGCGGCTCCCTCCAGGTCGCTGATCGGATAGGGTCAGGGTGAACGGAGACAGCTCTCCGCTGGAAAGGATCAGCAGCTGCGGCTGCACGCGAGGGGCTCGCCGACGCTCTCGATCCTCGTCGTTGGACAGCCCGGCCGGGTCATCCTCGCGCTTGACCGGCGCCACCAATTGCAACGGCGTGCCGTCGAGTTCCAGCTCCAGGCTCATCCATTCGGGTGCCTGGTGCGCCTCGCTGTCACCAACATCGCGCCAGCGCGCATCGGCTTCGTCGTAGTGCATCACCCGGTAACCGTCCCGGTCGAACCGCAGGCCATATTCGCGGCTATCGAGTACGGCTTCGTCGGCCATCAGGCTGATCAGGGTAGCCACGCGCTGCGCTTCATCACGGATTTCACGCGACGAGCTGGTGTTACCGGTCGATAGCACCGCCAGGCCCACCAGGCTGCCAAGGATGACGATCACCACCAGCAGCTCGATCAGCGTGAAGCCACCGTCCCGGCGCGCCTGGGGCATGGATCAGAGGTCCCAGTTACCGATGTCCGCGTTCAGCTCGGAGCCGCCCTGCTTACCATCGGCACCATAGGAGTACAGGTCGTACGCGCCTTCGGTGCCGGGCGACAGATACTGGTATTCGTTGCCCCATGGATCCTTCGGCACACGCTTGAGGTAGCCGTCGCGGTTCCAGTTCTTCGGCTGCGGATTGCCGCCCGGCTTCTCCACCAGCGCATCCAGCCCCTGCTGCGTGCTGGGGTAGGAATAGTTATCCAGCTTGTACATGTCGAGGGCGGCACCGATGGCCTTGATATCGCCCTTGGCCACGGTGACCTTGGCCTGATCCGGGCGGTTCATCACCTGCGGCACCACCAGCGCGGCGAGAATCCCCAGGATCACCACCACCACCATGATTTCGATAAGGGTGAAGCCACCCTGTTTGCGTTCGTTCAACGTCATTCTCACTAGCCCACCAGTTGATTGAGAGAAAGGATCGGCAGCAGGATCGCCAACACGATTACCAATACCACAGCCCCCATGAACACCAGCATGAAGGGCTCGAAAAGTCCCACCATCAGCGATATTTGCGCAGCCAGATCGTTCTCCTGATTGCGCGCGGTGCGCGCCAGCATCTGATCCAGCTCACCGGATTTCTCACCGCTGGCAATCATGTGCAGCATCATCGGTGGAAACTCGCCGGTGGCATCCAGCGCGCGGGTCAGGCTACCGCCCTCACGCACGCGCTGCGCTGCCTCGATGACCTTGTCACGGATACGCAGGTTGGCGATCACCGCCGCCGCAATGCCCAGCGCATCCACCAGCGGCACACCGCTGCGGGTGAGAATCGCCAGGGTCGAGGCGAAACGCGCGGTGTTGGTCGCCCGCGCCAGCCGACCCACCAGCGGAATGCGCAGGATGAAGGCATGCCAGCGGCGCTTTATCTTTTCATCACGCAGCGCCTGCCGCATCGCCAGGGCGGCGGCGACAATGCCAATGAGCATCAGCCAACCCCAGTGCTGCACCACTTCGCTTACCGCGATCAGCCCTGTGGTCAGGGCCGGCAGCGCCTGCCCGGTATTGACGAACACCTTCACCACGTCCGGCACCACATAGCCCAGCAGCAGCACCACGATGGCCAGCGAGGCCACCAGCAGGATCACCGGATACAGCAGCGCCAGTTGAATCTTCTGCCGCGACTGCTGGCGTTGATCGGTGTAATCGGCCAGCTGATCGAGCACCAACCCGAGGTGACCGGCATGCTCGCCGGCCGCAACCGTGGCGCGGTACAACTCGGGAAATGCCGATGGGTATTCACGCAGCGATCCCGCCAGGCTATGGCCTTCCATCACCCGTGCCCGAACGGCCAGCAGCATCGACTTGATCTTCTGTGAAGACGACTGCGCCGCTGCCGCACGCAGCGCTTCCTCGATGGGCAACGCAGCCTGCACCAGGGTCGCCAGCTGTCGGGTCACCAGCGCCAGGTCGCGCGCCGACAGCCCACGGCCAAACGCGAAACCTCCGCCACTGATGTCTTCCTTGGCCTTGGCCTGTTTGACCTCCAACGGAGACCATTGCTTCTCGCGCAACAGCTGCCGCGCCTGCCGCGCGCTGTCCGCCTCGATCAGGCCCTTCTGCTCGCGACCACGCGGATCGAGGGCGATGTATTCGAACGCCGCCATTAGCGCTCAGCCATCGCGGTCAAGTGCCCTAGCGCGGGGCAGCGGACACGAAACCGCTGGAGGGCAGTCGCCTGCCCAACGTCGGCAGCGGCGGTATGGATGTATTCATCAGGGCTGGTCATGGCCGGGTAGCGATCCTTCTGCCAGTACTGCTCATGCGCTTATTCCTCGCGTGTCACGCGCAACACTTCTTCGATGGTGGTCACACCTTCTCGCACCTTGCGCAGGCCGTCGTCACGAATGCTCGGGCCCAGGCGGCGGGCATGGCGAACCATGTCCTGCTCGGCGGCGCGGGTGTGGATCATGCTGCGCAGGGTGTCGTCGAACAGCACCAGTTCGTAGATGCCGGTCCGCCCACGGTAGCCCAGCTGGCGACAAACGTCGCAGCCTTCGGCGTGGTAGAGCGTTGGGGCTTCGCTCGGGTCGAGACCGAACAGCGCGCACTCGGCCTCGTCGGCGACATAGGCGCGTTTGCAGTCATTACACAGCACCCGGACGAGGCGTTGGGCCAGCACACCAAGCAGCGACGAGGAGATCAGGAACGGCTCGACACCCATGTCCACCAGGCGGGTGACCGCTCCGATGGCGCTGTTGGTGTGCAGGGTCGAGAGCACCAGATGACCGGTAAGCGAAGCCTGCACGGCCATGTCGGCGGTTTCCTGGTCGCGGATCTCGCCGACCATCACCACGTCGGGGTCCTGGCGCAAAATGGCGCGCAGGCCCCGCGCGAAGGTCATGTCGACCTTGGTGTTGACCTGGGTCTGGCCGATGCCCTCGAGGTTGTATTCGATCGGGTCCTCGACGGTGAGGATGTTGCGCGTACGGTCATTGAGCGTGACCAGACTGGCGTACAGCGTGGTGGTCTTACCCGAGCCGGTCGGGCCGGTGACGAGAATGATCCCGTGCGGCTTTTGCACGGCCTGTTCCATGACCTTGCGATCACGGTCGCTCATGCCCAGATGGCGGAGCGTGAGCCGGCCGGCCTGCTTGTCCAACAGACGCAGTACAACCCGCTCGCCGTTGGCCGAAGGCAGGGTCGACACACGGATATCCACCTCACGGCCACCCACCCGCAAGGAGATGCGGCCATCCTGCGGAATACGCTTTTCGGCAATATCCAGCCGCGCCATGACCTTGATCCGCGACACCAGCAGCGCCGCCAGCTCCCGCTTGGGCTGCACAACTTCGCGCAGGATGCCGTCGATACGAAAGCGAATGACCAGACGTTTTTCGAAGGTTTCAACATGGATATCGGAGGCGTTCTCCTTGATCGCCTCGCCCAGGATGGCGTTGATCAGGCGAATGATCGGGGCGTCGTCTTCCTGTTCCAGCAGATCCTCGGTTTCCTGGATCTGATCAGCCAGGCTGTGCAGGTCCATATCATCGCCGAGCCCTTCGACCATCTGCATCGCAGCGGAAGAGTCGTGTTGATAGGCCGCACTCAGGGCCTGCTCGAATTCATCCTGCGCCAGCCATTGCATCGCCAACGGACCACCGGCGACACGCTGGGCCTCCTGCACAGCGGTCAGCGGCGCACCTTCGCGGGCGCACAAACGCAGGCCCTCCGGGCGCTCCAGCAGAAGCACGCCGTGGCGGCGAGCGAAAGCGAACGGCAGCCGCCTGGGCTGCGATTCCTCCATCAAGATCATTTCATTCACGTCTAGATCGGCCATGTGAATTCTCATGAGTAATACGATCGAACGTCGTCGGCATTCCGAAGCCAGCGCAACCAAATGCATTGGACTACAGGGAATCCATGACATTACAGGCACTGATCCGATTTTTTTTGCACATGCGCCGCGCCGACCGGCACCAAGGTCGCATACAGACAAGCCCGCCGACGAATACAACGTCTATGGTCCGTCATTCATGATTGCGCCGCGCATAACCGAGTACAGAACCTTAGACGAAGGTCGAACCCAATACCGACGCAGCCTGCAGCGATACAAAGCAACCTAATGGTCACGCCGTGAACGAACATCCGCCGTTGCGTTCAGATTAAAACAGTTGTTTGATTTCCATAGCCCTTGCAGAATGCCGCGCCGCAGCAGGCAAACCGGCAAGTGCAGGGGCCCGTTAGCCGATTCACACCCAGCCGCCATCCGCAGTGGCCGGGCGAAAAGTAACGCCAGCGTTGCGATAGCCGGGTTACCGCGCAGCACGCTGGTTACGATCAAGCAGGAGAACAAGAACAATGCACATTGGTGTTCCTCTCGAAACCAGGCCCGGTGAAACGCGCGTTGCCGCGACACCGGAAACCATCAAGAAGCTGATCGGGCAAGGGCATCGGGTGACGGTGCAGAGCGGAGCTGGCGTACAGGCCAGTGTTCCGGACAGTGCCTTCGAAGCGGCAGGCGCAACCATCGCCGATGCCGCTGCGGCGTTCGCAGCAGAGATCCTGCTGAAGGTGAACGCACCGAGCGAAACCGAACTGGCGCAGATGCAGCCAGGCACGGTCTTGGTCGGCATGCTCAATCCCTTCGACAATGAAAACATCGCACGCATGGCCGAACGCGGGATCACCGCCTTCGCCCTGGAAGCCGCGCCGCGCACCTCGCGCGCGCAAAGCCTCGACGTGCTCTCCTCACAGGCCAACATCGCCGGCTACAAGGCAGTGATGGTTGCCGCCAACCAGTACCCGCGCTTCATGCCGATGCTGATGACCGCCGCCGGTACGGTGAAAGCCGCACGGGTGCTGATCCTCGGTGCCGGTGTAGCGGGTCTGCAGGCCATTGCCACGGCCAAGCGCCTGGGCGCGGTCATCGAAGCCTCGGACGTACGTCCGGCGGTGAAGGAGCAGATCGAATCGCTCGGCGCCAAGTTCGTTGATGTGCCCTGCGAGACCGACGAAGAGCGCGAATGCGCCGAAGGTGTTGGCGGCTATGCCCGGCCGATGCCGGCCAGCTGGATGGCGCGTCAGGCGCAGGCCGTGCACGAACGTGCCAAGCAGGCCGACATCATCATCACCACTGCGCTGATTCCGGGCCGCAAGGCGCCGACGCTGTTGCAGGAAGAAACCGTGCAGCAGATGAAGCCCGGCTCGGTGGTGATCGACCTCGCCGCCTCTCAGGGCGGTAACTGTCCATTGACCGAAGCCGATCAGGTGGTGGTCAAGCACGGCGTGACCCTGGTTGGCTACACCAACCTGGCGACGCACGTGCCGGCGGATGCCTCGGCGCTATACGCACGCAACCTGCTGGACTTCCTCAAGCTGGTGATCGATGGCGAAGCCAAGTTCCAGCTCAATCTCGAAGACGACATCGTCGCCGCGTGCCTGATGTGCCGCGACGGCCAGGTCGTGCGCACCAACGGTTAAGGGAGCCCGAAAGAATGGACCTGATATCTGATGGCATCTACAACCTGATCATCTTTGTGCTGGCGATCTACGTCGGCTACCACGTGGTCTGGAACGTCACCCCCGCGCTGCACACGCCGCTGATGGCAGTCACCAACGCCATCTCGGCGATCGTCATCGTCGGCGCCATGCTCGCTGCCGCCCTGACTGTCACCCCGATGGGCAAGCTGATGGGCACCCTGGCGGTGACCCTGGCCGCGGTCAACGTGTTCGGTGGCTTCCTCGTCACTCGCCGCATGCTGGAAATGTTCAAGAAGAAGGAGCGCGCAGGCGCCAAGGCGGAGGTCAAGCCATGAGCATGAATCTGATTACCCTGCTCTACCTCGTCGCCTCGGTGAGCTTCATCCAGGCGTTGAAAGGCCTGTCGCACCCCACCACCTCGCGCCGCGGCAACCTGTTCGGCATGATCGGCATGGGCATCGCCGTGGTCACCACGGTATTTCTGGTGTTCAAACTGGGCGCCCAGCTGGTCGAGAGCGCCAGCCCTTGGAGCGGTCTGGGCTTCATCGTCTTTGGCCTGCTGGTCGGCGGCACCATCGGCACACTGATGGCCAAGCGCGTCGAGATGACCAAGATGCCCGAACTGGTCGCCTTCATGCACAGCATGATCGGCCTGGCCGCGGTGTTCATCGCCATCGCTGCCGTGCTCGAGCCGCAATCGCTGGGTATCGTCCAAGCCATCGGCTACCCGATCCCGGCCGGTAACCGTCTGGAGCTGTTCCTCGGTGCAGCCATCGGCGCCATAACCTTCTCCGGTTCGGTGATCGCCTTCGGCAAGCTGTCGGGCAAGTACAAGTTCCGCCTGTTCCAGGGCGCGCCTGTCTCGTTCCCCAACCAGCACAAGATCAACCTCGCCGTTGGCGTGGCGATTCTGGTGCTGGGCCTGATCTACACCTTCAGCGGCAACTTCACCGCGTTCCTGATCCTCGTGGCGCTGGCGTTCGTGATCGGTGTGCTGATCATCATCCCTATCGGTGGCGCGGACATGCCGGTGGTTGTATCGATGCTCAACAGCTACTCGGGCTGGGCAGCGGCCGGTATCGGCTTCTCCCTGAACAACTCGATGCTGATCATCGCCGGTTCGCTGGTGGGCTCGAGCGGCGCGATCCTCTCGTACATCATGTGCAAGGCGATGAACCGTTCGTTCTTCAACGTCATTCTCGGTGGCTTCGGTGGCGACGCCGATGCCGGCCCGGCAAAAGGCAGCCAAGAGCAGCGTCCGGTCAAATCCGGCTCCAGCGATGACGCCGCCTTCCTGCTGTCGAACGCCGACACCGTGATCATCGTTCCCGGCTATGGCCTGGCGGTGGCGCGTGCACAGCACGCACTGATGGAACTGGCCGAGAAGCTGACGCACATGGGCGTGACCGTGAAGTATGCGATCCACCCGGTTGCGGGCCGTATGCCCGGGCACATGAACGTGCTGCTGGCCGAGGCCGAAGTGCCGTACGAGATGGTCTTCGAAATGGACGACATCAACTCCGAATTCGGCCAGGCCGACGTGGTGCTGGTGCTTGGCGCCAACGACGTGGTCAACCCGGCCGCGAAGAACGATCCCAAATCGCCTATCGCCGGCATGCCGATCCTCGAGGCGTACAAAGCCAAGACGGTCATCGTCAACAAACGCTCCATGGCCAGCGGCTATGCCGGTCTGGATAACGAACTGTTCTACATGGACAAGACCATGATGGTCTTCGGTGATGCCAAGAAGGTCGTCGAAGACATGGTCAAGGCCGTGGAATAAGCACCACCCGCTGCACCAGAACCCCTCGCGGCTCAGCCGCGAGGGGTTTTTTATGCACCCTCAACCGAACAATTCGGCACCTGAAGCACCGGTACAGTAGGCCTGCTTGCACAACTGGACCGGCACAATTCAGATTCCCTGTGGCTGTTACGCAACAGCCCGGCACGCGACTCTATCTGCCCATAACCCATCCCCGTGAATTGCGGGAAGGAGCGGCTCATGGAGCGCGTACTGACTTGGAGGCAAAAAACAGCAATCGGCTTGCCGCCGCTGCACCGGGTATTGCAGCAGCTACGTCTGTGGCAGCGACGCGCGCGAACCCGCCAGCACCTGGCTGCGCTCGATGAGCGTCAGTTGGCCGATGTCGGCATCAGCCAGAGCGAGCGGATGGACGAGCTGAGCAAGCCCTTCTGGCGCGGATAAAGCCGCTTCCAGGCGGCCCCGTCGGGCCTTAAGCTGAACGGCACGCTGGCCCAAAGGTCATAGCGAGTAACGGCGAAAATTGCGTCTAGCCTGGAGAACACCATGAACAAGTATCTGTTGTCAGTTGCCACCGCGGCCTGCCTGGTCGCGGGCACCGCGTCAGCCGGAAGCATCACCGGCACCATCGATGCCATCGGCGCCTCGCTGGTCAACACCGTCGAAGGCACCTCCGATATCACCTCGAACCTGGGCGATGACAAGCTGGTTCTCGACGCCAAGGACGATGCGGCGCGTTTCGTCGCCAGCAATGGCGAGGCGCGCGGCGCTCACCTGGAAGCGGCGCTGAAGCACATCCGCACCCAGGCCCCGGATCTTCTCGCCAGCGATCTGCAGCTGGCTGGCGCAATCCTGGCGCTCTGATACGCGGCGTGGGGAGCATGGCTCTGGCTCTGGCTCTGGAGCTGGCGTTTCGCTAGCCTTGCCGGCTGATTGTTCAGCCCCAGGGTTCACATGCGTTCGCTTTACCTTGTACTCGCCGGCTGCTGCGTCTGCGGCAGCGCGCAGGCCTTCGACAGCCTCATCGGCAAAACCGTCGCGTCTTCCTACGTCGCCAGCCAGGTGACCAGCGCCCCCTTCGACAACAAGCTGATCCTCAACGCCCGCGACGACGCCGCCGGGTTCGTTGCCAGCCACGGCGAGCTTCGTGGCGCTCGCCTGGAAGGTGCCTTGCGCTGGCTGCGCGAGCGGCAACCGCAGCTGACGGCAAGCGACCTTGAACTGGCCGAGGCAATCCTCGTCCAATCACCCACTCCGCTCCCTCGAGAAGACTCATGAACCTCAAGCTGATCGCTGCGCCTTTTGCCCTGGCCCTTCTTGCCAGCGGTGCTCAGGCACAGACGCTGGTAGCTACCAGCAATATCGTCGTCAATGCCCTGGACCGCAGCATCAATTTCACCTCCGACGTGACCAGCCGCATCAGCGACATGAAGGTCGTCAGCGAAGCCCGCGATGAAGCAGCCGGCTTTGTCGCCAGCGGTGGTGAGATTCGTGGCGCGCGACTGGAAGCCGCGCTCGGCCGCTTGCGCGGTGCATTCCCGGAAGCACAGCAAGCCAGTGACCTGGCGCTGGCCGAAGCCATCCTCGCTCAGTGAAACCGTCCTGGGCCCGCTGGCTGGGCGTTGCGCTCACTGCGGTCATGGCGTTCGGCAATGTGTGCCTGGCCGAACTGCGCCTGACCCTGGATGACGCCGACCTGCAACCGGCCGAACGGGCAGCCAGCCAGCAATTGCTGGACGAAGCGGTAGCCGCGCTGCCGCCGCGAATGATGGAACGCCTGGACCGGGACGTCCGCGTCCGCTGGCATGACGGGCTGACCCACGACGTTTATGGAAGTGCCGGCGGCGACCTGCTGCTGCTCAATCGGCGCCTGTTGCCAGCACTGACCGATGGCAGCGCGGCCAATCAACGCACGGAACGACCGCACGGCACGGTGCGGCGCGAGATGTTGGCGACACTGGTCCATGAGATTGCCCATCTATATGACCGCGCCCACCTCTGGTCAGCGGAAACCCATCGGCAACTGGGTTTCTGTAATCAACGCGCCGGCAGCCTCGGCCTGGTCGGGTTGCCGGACAGTTGCCGCGGCCAGACCGAGCGCCGGTTTACCCTCAGTGATGATCCATATCTGCTTGATCTTGCCGGCTGGCCGCAACGCGTCGGCGAGCGTGGCGAGCGCGAGCGCGAAAATGCGCAACAGGCGCGCAGCCCCGATGCCTATGAGCTGACCAGCCCACTGGAATTCGTTGCGGTGAACCTGGAGTACTTTCTTCTGGACCCCAGCTACGCCTGCCGTCGGCCGCTGCTGCATCGCTATTTCACTGAACATTTCGGCTGGCAACCGGCCAGAGCGGAGGCATGCAAAGGCGCACTGCCGATCCTCAATGCCGGACACGACTTTGCGCGCACCCCGCTGATCGAGCTCGACCCCGAGCGCGTCTACGCCGTTGACTATCTGTTCGCCGAGGCCAACGACGCATGGGTCAGTCGCTGGGGCCACAGCATGCTGCGCCTGGTTATCTGTGCGCCAGGTCGGCCGCGCGGGTCAGACTGCCGCCTGGATCTGGACCATCACCTGGTGCTGTCTTTCCGCGCCTTCGTTGGCGACGTGCAGCTGTCGAGCTGGGACGGACTCACCGGCGTCTATCCGTCACGCCTGTTCGTCCTGCCGCTGGGCCAGGTGATCGACGAGTACACCAAGGTCGAACTGCGCAGCCTCGCCTCGATCCCGCTGAAACTGCAGCGTGACGAGATCGAGAACCTGGTGACCCGCAGCGCCGAAATGCACTGGAGCTACGACGGTGATTACTACTTCCTGTCCAACAATTGCGCGGTGGAAACGCTCAAGCTGCTACGCAGCGGCACCGCCCGTCCCGAACTCGTTGCGCTGGACAGCATCCTGCCCAGCGGCCTGCTGGAACTCCTGATCAGCCGTGGCCTGGCCGATGCCAGCGTACTCGACGACCCACAAGAGGCGCTGCGCCTGGGGTATCGCTTCGATTCCTACCGTGATCGCTACCAGGCCATGTTCACCGTGCTTCGCGAGCGTCTGGGCTTGCCGCAGACGGATGTCGAAGCCTGGCTAGCGCTCAGCGCCGAACAACGTCGTCCTTGGATCGAAAAAGCCGACCTGCGCGCCAGCGCTGCCCTGCTGCTGGTCGAACAGGCGGCGCTGCGCCGGCATCTGCTGCTGGCTCAAGAAGAGTTGAAAAATCGTTATCTGAGCGGCCGCGAGCACGGCGACGGGAGCCTGGCCAAGGCGGATGAAACCCTGCAGGGCATTCTCGCCAACAGCGGTTATCTGAGCCAGCCGGCGCAATTGCTCGACGGCAACGGCTACGGGCTGCCGCAGGCCAGCGAATGGCAGCGCCTGGAGTCGGAAAGCAGCCAACGCCAGGCGCGCTTGAATCAGCTTACCGATTCGCTGAATGCCGAGGTGCGCCTGTTGCTCGGCGAAGAGCGGCGGCTGGAGTTGGAAAGCGTCGAAGCCAATCTGGCGCAGATCAGTAAACACCTACGCGGATTGCACAAAGCCGGCGGAGGTCTGCAGCTACCCTGACGCCCGTCCGCCGCGCCGCCCCCCCGTTAACGCCGATCTCGGAGGCGCCAGCTTGCTGGCGATACACATCCCACCCACGTGCCAGGTTATGCGCAACGCCCATGATCACGAGCAAGAATTGGGGCGCCTCCCTCGCTCCTACAAAGCGAAGCGGATCGGCAGCGCCACATGAAGGCGCAGCCGGAGGCACCTGCCAGCAACGTGCCGGCACTTTTTCCGAGACGAAAAAAAACCTCGAACTTCGTTGGGGGAGGGGGAAGTTCGAGGTCTAAATCCGGAACGCCATAGGCGTATCCAGAGATCTGCCAACACTTAACACAACAAGGAGCATCGAAGGGCTTTTACACCCTTCGTAGCCTATGACCAGGCTTCCGATCCGTCAGTTCAATACGGATCGAAAAATAATTTCATAACGGGGCGTGGCCGCTCTAAAACGGGGCGTCCCGAGGCTGCACGAACGCGACGCGCCCTTGTCCAGCCGCCCCTCACCGCATTTTCACGCAGCTCCCTAACCTGACACATTCCGCCAACGCCCCTTTCCGACTATCCGCGGTAAGAACTGACGTCTGCTCGCGGCTGAGCGAGCCGACTACAGACCGTCGACTCGCAGGTGCCGTCAGTGCGCTTCGTCCCAGTTATTGCCGACGCCCGCCTCAACCAGCAGCGGCACGTCCAGCTGGGCTGCTCCGCTCATCAACGGAAGAATCTGCTCGCGAACCTGCTCGACCAGATCTTCACGGACCTCGACCACCAGTTCATCGTGCACCTGCAGGATGACGCGCGCATCCAGCCCGCTCTCCTGCAGCCAGTTGTCCACCGCGATCATGGCGCGCTTGATGATGTCCGCCGCGGTGCCCTGCATCGGCGCGTTGATCGCCGTGCGCTCGGCACCTTTGCGCATGGCGCCATTCTTCGAGTTGATCTCGGGTAAATACAGCCGCCGGCCGAACAGCGTCTCCACATAGCCCTGCTCCGCGGCCTGGGTGCGGGTGCGTTCCATGTAGGCGAGCACGCCGGGGTAGCGGGCAAAGTAGCGGTCGATATAGGCCTGTGCTTCGCCACGCGAAACGTCGATCTGCTTGGCCAGGCCAAAGGCGCTCATGCCATAGATCAGGCCGAAGTTGATCGCCTTGGCGCTGCGCCGCTGATCGTTACTGACCTGGTCCAGCTCGACGCCGAACACTTCGGCCGCCGTGGCACGGTGGACGTCCAGGTCGTTCTGGAAGGCGTACAACAGCCCGGCGTCCTGCGCCAGGTGCGCCATGATGCGCAACTCGATCTGCGAATAGTCCGCGGCCAGCAGCTTGTAACCCGGCGCCGCGACGAAGGCCTGACGGATACGCCGGCCCTCGGCCGTACGGATCGGGATGTTTTGCAGGTTCGGGTCGCTGGAGGACAACCGCCCGGTCGCGGTCACGGCCTGGTGGTAGCTGGTGTGGATGCGTCCGGTACGCGGATTGATCTGCTGCGGCAGCTTGTCGGTGTAGGTGCCTTTGAGCTTGCTCAAGCTACGGTGCTGCATGATCACCTTGGGCAGCGGGTAGTCCCGCTCAGCCAGCTCGGCCAGCACGCTTTCCGCCGTAGACGGCTGGCCACCGGCGGTCTTCGACAGCACCGGGCAGCCGAGCTTGTCATAGAGGATCGCGCAGAGCTGCTTGGGCGAACCGAGGTTGAACTCCTCGCCAGCGATGTCGAACGCCTCACGCTCCAGCTCGACCAGCTTGTTACCCAGCTCGACGCTCTGCAGCCCGAGCAGATTGGCGTCGACCAGCGCGCCGTTGCGCTCGATGCGCGCCAGCACCGGCACCAGTGGCATCTCGATTTCGCTGAGGACCTTGAGCAGTGACGGCGTGGCCTCGAGCTTGCTCATCAGCGTCTGGTGCAGGCGCAGGGTAACGTCGGCATCTTCGGCGGCGTAGGGGCCGGCCTGCTCGACAGCGATCTGGTCGAAGGTCAGCTGCTTGGCGCCCTTGCCGGCGATGTCTTCGAAACGGATGGTGCCGCGGCCGAGGTATTTCAGCGCCAGGCTGTCCATGTCATGGCGGGTGGCGGTGGCATCGAGCACGTAGGACTCGAGCATGGTGTCGAAGGTCATGCCGCGCATCTCGATGCCGTAGTGCATCAGCACGTTCATGTCGTACTTGCCGTGCTGGCAGATCTTGCGCTTGCTGGCATCTTCCAGCAGCGGCTTGAGCGCCGCGAGCACGGCGTCGCGATCGAGCTGCTGCGGGACGCCCATGTAGCTGTGGGCCAGCGGTACGTACGCCGCTTTGCCCGCCTCGATGGCAAATGACACGCCCACCAGCTGTGCCTTCTGCGCATCAAGGCTGGTGGTTTCGGTGTCGAAGGCGAAGCAATCGGCGGCCTTCAGTTGTTCAAGCCAGGCGTCGAACTCGGCTTGCTCGAAAATCGTGCTGTACTCGGCTTCGGCCTGGATCGAGCAGCCTTCGGGCTGCACCTCGCAGTTTTCCCCGGCGGCCTTCACCTCGCGCAGCAGCTCATCGAGCCAGTTCTTGAATTCCAACTCGCGATACAAGGCGATCAGCGCCTCGCGGTGCGGCTCACCGGGCATCAGGTCGCCGACCTGCACGTCCAGCGGCACATCGATCTTGATGGTCGCCAGCTCGTAGGACATGAACGCGGCGTCGCGGTGTTCCTCGAGTTTGGCGGCCAGCGACTTGGCGCCGCGAATCGGCAGGTCGCAAACCTTGTCGAGCTTCTCGTAGAGCCCCTTGATGCCGCCTTCGATGCCGTTGAGCAGGCCGCAGGCGGTCTTCTCACCAACGCCAGGAACGCCGGGGATGTTGTCGACCTTGTCGCCCATCAGCGCGAGGAAGTCGATGATCAGCTCCGGGCCAACGCCGAACTTGTTCTTCACGCCTTCAATGTCATAGACGCTGCCGGTCATGGTGTTGACCAGCGTGACATGCGGACACACCAGCTGCGCCATGTCCTTGTCGCCGGTGGAGATGATCACGTCGCGTCCCAGCGCGGCACATTGGCGCGCCAGTGTTCCAATCACGTCGTCGGCTTCGACGCCCTCGACGCACAGCAGCGGCATGCCCAAAGCGCGGACACTCGCGTGCAGCGGCTCGACCTGCCCGCGGAGGTCGTCGGGCATCGGTGGACGATGGGATTTGTATTCAGCGAACAGCGTGTCGCGGAAGGTCGGGCCCTTGGCATCGAAGACCACCGCGAAGGGGCTGTCCGGGTATTGCCGGCGCAGCGACAGCAACATGTTCAGCACGCCCTTGACCGCCCCGGTGGGCTTGCCGGTCGAGGTGGTCAGCGGCGGTAGGGCGTGGAAGGCGCGGTAGAGGTAGGACGAACCGTCCACCAGAACGAGGGGCGCTTGGCTCATGAGCAGGATCAACCTTTTCGGCGGGTCCGCGGCTAGAATGCACAGGACCATTTGACGACAAAGGGACAAGGTTATCATGCGCACATTCAAACCTTTGCTGCTGGCCGGGCTGCTGGCACTGGTGCCGCTGAGCGGTTTCGCTCAGGAATCGGTCGATGGCGAACCCGACGTCACAATTCGCCAGGAAGGTGATCGCACGATTGAGGAATACCGGGTCAATGGCTTCCTCTATGCAGTGAAGATCACGCCCAAGGTCGGCAAGCCGTACTTCCTGGTGCGCGCCGATGGCGACAGCAACTTCATCCGCGCCGATAAGCCGGACATGCTCATCCCGGCCTGGAAAATCTTCAGCTGGTAACCTGGCAGCACACCTAACGGAAGGCAGCCCATGTCGGTTTTTACGCCCCTGCAACGCGAAGAGCTCGAGGTATTCCTGGCGCCCTATGGGCTTGGGCGGCTGCGGGATTTCGAGGGCATCGCGGCTGGCAGCGAAAACAGCAATTTCTTCGTTAGCCTGGAGCAGGGTGAGTATGTACTGACCCTGATCGAGCGCGGCCCGCGCCAGGATCTGCCCTTCTTCATCGAGCTGCTCGACGTGCTGCATCGCGCCGGACTGCCGGTGCCGTATGCCCTGCGTACCGACCGCGGCGAAGCGCTACGTACGCTGGCGGAAAAGCCGGCCCTGCTGCAACCGCGCCTGGCCGGCAAACACGTCAGTGCACCCAACCCCCATCAGTGCGCTGAAGTGGGCCGGTTACTGGCGCGACTGCACCTGGCGACCCGCGACCACATCATCGAGCGGCGCAGCGACCGTGGCCTGGACTGGATGCAGGAAGAAGGCCCGAGCCTGGCGCTGTCGCTAGACGACGCGCAAATGCCGCTGCTGCGTGACAGCCTTGCAGAGATTGCCGAACTGAAGCCGAAGCTTCTGGCGCTGCCGCGAGCCAACCTGCACGCTGACCTGTTCCGCGACAACCTGCTCTTCGAGGGCAGCCACCTGACCGGCGTGATCGACTTCTACAACGCCTGTTCAGGGCCAATGCTCTATGACATAGCCATCACCCTTAACGACTGGTGCTCGCACCCCAACGGCGAGATCGATGAGACGCGCAGTCAGGCATTGCTGGCTGCCTATTCCAGCCTGCGCCGCTTCACCCCGGCCGAGGCCGAACTATGGCGCCCGATGCTACGCGTCGCCTGCGTGCGTTTCTGGCTGTCGCGCTTGATCGCGGCGCAGAAGTTCGCTGGCCAACCGGTGTTGATCAAGGACCCCGACGAATTTCGCCGTATGCTCAGCGCCCGTCAGCACTGCCACAGCGCTCTGCCGTTTGCCTTTTAAGGCCCCCTTCAAGCGGAAGGCCGCCCCGCGCCCGCGCCCAGTGCCGGAAAAACCCTTCACGCCGTGCGCAATCAAACAGCCATGTTCGCGGTCAAAGTTCCTGCACCTAAGACCGTACGGGATGTACGCATGAACAGAGCAATGCCCCAGGAGGGGATTTCAGGAACGTTTTCGCCGGTTAAACGTCAAGTACAGCCCGTCCAGGCGCATCGTTGCACCTGGAAAGATACAGCCGGCACCAGCAAGCAGCTTGCGGCTATGGGTTTAGCCGCTGCGCCCAGCAGCAACCCTGTCCCCTGGCGCACTGCCCGCTCGGACGGCCCTATTCATACGCCGCTGCCCACCGCCGTGGCGCTCAACATCCTGATGCACCTGCCCGTTTCGGCCAGGCCGCATTGTTTTCAGGGAAAACACGCATGACCTCACGCTATGTAATCAATGCCTCGGTTACCCCGAAAGGTAGTCTGGAGACGCTGTCCCAACGGGAAGTCCAGCAACTGAGCGAAGCTGGTTGTGGCAGTACGTACACGCTGTTCCGCCAGTGCGCCTTGGCCATTCTCAATACCGGCGCGCGCATCGATAACGCCAAGACCATCCTTGAGGCCTACGACGACTTCGAAGTACGTATCCACCAACAAGATCGTGGTGTGCGTCTGGAATTGCTCAATGCGCCGGCCGATGCCTTCGTCGACGGCGAGATGATCGCCAGCACCCGCGAAATGCTGTTCAGTGCGCTGCGCGACATCGTCTACACCGAAAGCGAACTGGGAAGCCCGCGCATCGACCTGAGCAGCTCCCAGGGCATCACCGATTACGTCTTCCATCTACTGCGCAACGCTCGCACGCTGCGTCCCGGCGTCGAGCCGAACATGGTGGTGTGCTGGGGCGGACACTCGATCAGCACCGAGGAATACAAGTACAGCAAGCGCGTCGGCCACGAGCTGGGCCTGCGCAACCTGAATATCTGCACCGGCTGCGGCCCTGGCGTGATGAAGGGCCCGATGAAGGGCGCGACCATCGCTCATGCCAAGCAGCGCATCGTCGGCGGCCGTTACCTGGGCCTGACCGAGCCGGGCATCATCGCCGCCGAAGCGCCGAACCCGATCGTCAACGAGCTGGTGATCCTGCCGGATATCGAAAAGCGCCTGGAAGCTTTCGTCCGCGTCGGTCACGGCATCATCATCTTCCCCGGCGGCGTCGGCACGGCGGAGGAATTCCTCTACTTGCTGGGCATTCTGCTACACCCGGACAACCGCGACGTGCCCTTCCCGGTCATCCTCACCGGCCCGGAGAGTGCCGCGCCGTATTTGCAGCAGCTGCGTGACTTCGTCGGCGCCACCCTCGGCGAAAAAGCACAGGGCTTGTACCAGATCATCATCGACAACCCGGCCGAGGTAGCCCGGCAGATGTCCGAAGGCTTGAAAGCGGTCAAGCAGTTCCGCCGTGAGCGTAACGACGCCTTCCATTTCAACTGGCTGCTGAAAATCGAGGAAGGCTTCCAGCACCCGTTCGACCCGACTCACGAAAACATGGCCAGCCTGCAGCTGACCCGCGACGTGCCGCCCCATCTGCTGGCGGCGAACCTGCGTCGGGCGTTCTCCGGGATCGTCGCGGGTAACGTCAAGGACAAGGGCATTCGCCGCATCGAGCAGTTCGGCCGCTACGAAATCAATGGCGACACGGCGATCATGAAGCCACTGGATGAGTTACTGCAGGCATTTGTCCAGCAACACCGCATGAAACTCCCCGGCGGCCGACCCTACGAGCCGTGCTATCGCGTAGTGACCTGACGGAGCGGTCCGTGGGCAATGCAGCATAGGCGTCCGATCTGTCGTGGAGCCGCAAGCAGCAGCTGCGCTCTCACTCGGAGCCCCGGCCCACCTCCGCGCCATGGAAACCATGCACGCCTCCATAGTTGTCTGTTGAGTATCGGCTCAATCATCCACTGTTAACGTCTGCCCATCGGCCGGGATGACCAGCCGATGGGCCACACCGGCGCCAATCGCTGCAGCTGCCAATTCCGCCCGGGTAACTGGGCAATGGCTGATCGCTTCTAGATGGTTGGCAATCACCCTGCCCCGACTCAGTCGCGTGAACTCAAGTACCTCGTCTACGCCCATGATGATCTCGTCGCCTATGTCGAAACGTGCGCCTCCTGCGGGAACGACACTGACCTGAGGTTGATGCCGCAGCACGAACGCTCGAACGGACGGAGTGAGAAGGGTGTCGCCAGCCAGATACAGGCTGGGCTCGTTGGGTATTTCTATCAGATAGCCGACGCCGTGCTCCATCAGCTTCCCGACCAGGCCCTTGCCATGCGTGCACCTGACCGTGCGGATAAGCCCACCCAGGAACGGGCTTGGCTGCTCATGATCGTCAGGAAGAGACTGGACGTTCAGGCCTCGTTCCGCGAGATGCGACGCATCGTGCGGGGTGCAGATGACGGGCGTCTGCCGCTCTCTAAGCCAGTGCTTGGCTGCCCGGTCGAGGTGATCGAAGTGGCCTTTCTGGCAGTGGGTGATCAAGCAGTGCGTCACCTCCTCGAGCGCACCGCCTGTTGAATCGGGCAGCTCAACTACCGGGTTTCTCTGCCTTGCGGACAGTATCCGCAAGGGAGGAAGCGCTCCTTTTCTGGCCAGCATGGGGTCGACGAGAATGCGGTAAGGACCCAGTTCGACAATGATTGTGGCGTTGCGAATTTGCTGAATTTTCATGATGAAGCCCCCTTCAGGTATGACTTCATGGTGCCAATCCATCGCCGTCGCCATAATGGCCAACTTAGACATATTCAGTTCATTTCAAGCCATGACCAGAACCCTTCAGGTAGGCCTTCTCCTGTACCCCGGTTGCATGCCTGCCGGGCTGCTCGCTTTTGCGGATATGCTGCATGCCGCCAACCGTCGAACCGGGCAGCAGCTTTTTGAAACGCGCTTCATGGCCTTGCATAAAGGGCCGATTGCCTGTGCCCATGGCCTGATTCTGGAAGCAACACACGCCATCCATGACGGTTCGCTCGAAGCCTTACTGATACCTGGGTTCTGGGCAGAGTCGGCGGAACATATCGACACGGCGTTGGCAGCCAATGCAGACCTCGTGGCGGCCTTATCGATACGAGGAAAACGTTGCCAGTTATGGAGCTACTGCGTGGGTGTTTGCCTGGCTGCTGCGAGTGGTCGGCTGAGTAATCAACACGCGACCGTGACCTGGTGGTTGGCTGACACCATGCTCAAGCGTTATCCGAAGGTTCGCTGGCAGATCGAGCAAAATTGCGTTTTCAACGAGCACAACGCCACCGCTACGGGAGTGAATGGCTATCTACCCATTGCACAGTCGCTGATCGAGCAACACGTCAGCCCAGCGATCTTTCGTGACCTCATCAAATTGATGGTGCTCCCACGCCCCGCACAGTCACATGACGTCTTTCAAGCCATAAGCCTCATCAAGCAGCCCAGCAGGCTGCTCCGCCAGGTACACGCCCTAGTGGAAAGGCTGCCGGCCGACCAAATCACCCTGTTGAAGCTGGCATCTGAACTGGGCATGTCCGAGCGCACGCTGGCACGCAAGGTGAGAAGCGAGGCAGGCGTACCGGCGGCCACCTATGCACGGCGCATCAAGTTGAGCCAGGTCGGTGAACGCCTCACCCTGACCTCAGCACCGGTCAACGCCATCAGCACAGAGTTGGGTTTCAGCAGCGACGCCAACATGCGACGGATGTTCAAGGATTTGACTGCACTCACTCCGGCAAAGTATCGACAGCAATTTTCTCGCTGCTAGTCGGTGGGCAGTTTGGTTCTGCCAGATGCGCCGGCGTATCGCCCGCGTGCTAAAGCGGCTGGCCAGGTTTTCTGGTAGCAGTGGGCTGGCCTTAGCCCGGATAACGGCCCAACCGGCGTTAGCCCCAGCGCCGCCAACACTCAACCACACTTGGAATTGCCGCAATTCAGGCAAGTCGCGCAGCCATCCATCTGCACCACCGCCTGGGTGTTGCACTTGCTGCACAGCTGCGCACCGGCCGGGAAGCCCTCGCCCGGTTCGACGGTCACCGCCCCCTGGCTGGCCTCGTAAGCGGCGCGCTTTTCCGCCAGGTACTTGAGCTGCGTCTCGTCCAAGGCATGGCCTTCGAGCATGCCGATATGGATCAGGTGGCGCTCCAGTACGCCGCCGATCTCCGCCACGATGGACGGCATATAGACGCCGCCCTTTTTCAGATAGCCGCCGCGGGGATCGAACACCGCTTTCAGTTCCTCGACGAGGAAGGTGCAGTCACCCCCCTTGCGGAACACTGCAGACATGATCCGGGTGAGCGCGACGATCCACTGGAAGTGGTCCATATTCTTCGAGTTGATGAAGATCTCGAACGGGCGTCGCTGCTCGTGGGGCGTGCCGGCGTTGAGGACCACATCGTTGACGGTCACGTAGAGCGCATGTTCGAACAGCGGCGACTTGATCTTGTAAGTCATGCCGACGAGTGTTTCGGGGCGCTGCAAACTTTCATCCATTTCCACCACGGTGGTCTTGCCAGTGGCGTTGTCGGCGGTGACGGCGGGGCGCTCCAAGGTCTCGTCGACGACCTTGAAGCCCTTAATGCGCTGAGTGATCTTTACGGTCATTGCATGTTCTCCACGGACGGTGCGGGCCGCCCGGCTATCAGTCGGGACTCAGTATTTGCCGTAGTAGCCTTCTTTCAAGGCGTCGAACAGGTTGGCGGCAGAATTGACCTCACCGTCGTACTCGACCTCTTGATTGCCTTTCAGCTCGACCACACTGCCGTCCTCGAGAATGAAGCGGTATAGGGTCTTTTCCAGATCCGCTTCCTTGACCAGCACACCCTGAAACGCCGCCGGATTGAAGCGGAAGGTGGTGCAGCCCTTGAGACCTTGGCGCCAGGCATAGCGGTAGATGTCCTTGAACGCCTCGAAGGGGTAGTCGGTGGGCACGTTGGCGGTCTTTGAAATCGACGAATCGACCCATTTCTGCGCCGCGGCCTGAATGTCGACGTGCTGGGTCGGGGTGACGTCGTCGGCAGTGATGAAGTACTCCGGCAGCTGCTCGCCCGACTCGGTCGAGCCCGGCTTGGCGCGCGAGTTGATCAGCGTGCGATAGGCCAGCAGTTCATAGCTGAACACCTCGATCTTTTCCTTGGCCTTGCGCCCCGCGCGGATCAGGTTGCGCGAATAGTGATGGGCGAAGCTTGGCTCGATGCCATTGGAGGCGTTGTTGGCCAGGCTCAGGCTGATGGTGCCAGTGGGCGCGATGGAGCTGTGGTGAGTGAAACGTGCGCCCTGCTCGGCCAGCTGATCGATCAGCTCGGGCGCGTATTCGGCGATCTTCTGCATGTAGCGCGAATACTTCGCGTGCAATACGCGGCCCGGCACCTGATCGCCCAGTTTATAACCATCGGCCTTCATTTCCGGACGCTTGCGCAGCATCTCGGCGGTGACTTCGAAGATTTCGGTCAGCAGTGGCGCCGGGCCTTTTTCCTTCGACAGATCCAACGCCTGCTCCCAGCCAACCAGCGCCATTTCGCGCGCGACTTCTTCGGTGAAGACACAAGCTTCGGCGCTGCCATAGCGAAGTTTGAGCAATGTCAGTGCCGAGCCGAGCCCGAGGAAACCCATGCCGTGGCGGCGCTTGCTCTCGATTTCGTGGCGCTGCTGCGCCAGCGGCAGGCCATTGATCTCCACCACGTTGTCGAGCATCCGGGTAAACACACGCACCACTTCGCGATACTTGTCCCAATCGAAGCGCGCATCGGCGCCGAAGGGGTCAGTGACGAAGCGGGTCAGGTTGATCGAACCCAACAGGCAGGAGCCGTAGGGCGGCAACGGCTGCTCGCCACAGGGATTGGTCGCGCGAACTGCTTCGCACCACCAGTTGTTGTTCAACTGGTTGACTCGGTCGATGAGGATGAAGCCCGGCTCGGCGTAGTCGTAGGTGGACACCATGATCATGTCCCACAGATGTCTTGCCTTGACCCGCCCGTAGATCTTGCAGGCCACGAGGCCGTCGTCGCGGACGATGTAGCCGTCATGGCTCGGCCATTCGCGCCACACCACCTGTTCGGCATCGGCCAGATCAAGCTCGGCTTTTTCCTTCATGTGCAGCGGAAAGATCAACGGCCAGTCCGCGTCGGCTTCCACCGACTGCATGAACTCGTCGGTGATCAGCAGGCTGAGGTTGAATTGCCGCAGTCGGCCGTCTTCACGCTTGGCGCGGATGAACTCGCGCACGTCCGGATGGCCGATGTCGAAGGTGCCCATCTGCGCGCCGCGGCGCCCACCGGCGGAGCTGACGGTGAAGCACATCTTGTCGAAGATATCCATGAACGACAGCGGGCCGCTGGTGTGCGCGCCCGCGCCGGAGACGAAGGAGCCGCGGGGGCGCAAGGTGCTGAACTCGTAACCGATGCCGCAGCCGGCCTTGAGCGTCAGGCCGGCTTCATGCACCTTGCCGAGGATGTCGTCCATCGAGTCGGTGATGGTGCCGGAGACGGTGCAGTTGATCGTCGAGGTGGCCGGTTTGTAGTCCTGCGCGCCGGCGTTGGAAATGATCCGCCCGGCGGGGATGGCGCCGTTGCGCAGCGCCCAGAGGAAGCGTTCGTACCAGTGCTCGCGGGCATCCTGTTCCTCCACATCAGCAAGCGCGCGGGCAACCCGCTGCCAGGTGGCGTCGACGCTGTCATCAACGGCGCTACCGTCCTTGCGGGTCAGGCGGTATTTTTGCGCCCAGATGTCTTCGGAGGCCGTCTGAAGAGCGATTTCTGGGGTGGTTTTCGTCTCTGCCGTGATGGGCCCGTCCGTCTTCGCCATGCGCTGCGCATCCTCGTGTCGATGGAGTGGAAACCAAAGCACGAAGCATAGCCATGAGCGCCAGAAGCACTATGACGCGCATCAAGTCGGCCGACGGACGACCCGGACAAGCGCCCGGCGGAGCGTTGCCGCCGAGCGCTATGAACCGAGGGTCAGAGCGATTCCAGACATCCCGCCAGCGAGCGACCAAGGTTATCGATCAACTGCTCGTAGCCGCCCGCCGAGGCGTCGATGCCATGACCCAGCGCGTCCAGCTCGGTGACCTTCACTGGCAGTCCCCGGATCAGACTATCCGCCAGACGCGGACGAACCGGTGGCTCGTAGAACACGCAGCTCGGGCCGGCCTGTTCCAGACGCTCTCGCATGGCGGCAACATGCCGCGCGCCGGGCTGGGCTTCGCCACCGGCGCTGAATACGCCGGCGTGTTTGATCCCATAAGCGGCTTCGAAATAATCGAAGGCTTCATGGAAGACGAAGAACGGCTTTCCGCGCACTGCACTCAGACGCGTGCTCAAGCGCTCATCGAGAGCGGCCAGGCGCTGCTTGAATGCCGCCAGGTTGGCCTCGTAGCGCTGCGCGTTGGCCGGATCGGCTTTGGCCATGTCCTTGGCCATGGCTTCGGCTATCACCACGGCGTTGGACGGCAGCAACCAGAGGTGCGCATCCAGGCTGCCGGGGCGATGAGCGTGGTCGTGTTCGTCATGGCCGGCGGCGTGTTTCTCATCCGCCGCGTGCTCGTGCTCGTCGTGGTCATGCTCAACGTGATCGTCGTGGGCCTCCTGCGCGTGCTCGCCCACATGCTCGGCTTCATGATCGGCATGGTGGTCAGCTGCTTCACCGAAATGGCGCAACGTCAAACCGGGAAGGGACTGTATGGCAACGCTGGGGCCCTGGCGCCCGCTCAGCACCGGTTCCAGAAACGTTTCCATGTCAGGGCCGATCCAATAAACCAGATCAGCACTGCGCAGCTGCCGTACGTCGGATGGGCGCATGGCGTAGTGATGGGGCGAGGCGCCCGGCGGCAACAGAACGGCTGGTTTGCCTACACCCTCCTGAACGGCCGCGGCGACCAGTTGCAGGGGCTTGATGCTGGTCAGCACCTCGACCTCCGCGTGGGCCTGAACACTGTTGAAGAGGCTGGCAGTGAGGAGCAACGGTAATGAAAAAAGACGGAACACGGGCAACACTCGATTGAACTGAATAGGTAACATAATAACGTCTCTAAGCCACCTCGTCTCCGCCCATGCCCAAGTCCCCCCTGGCCTGCACGCCCCATGACCATGACCACTGCGTCAGCAGTGCCCTGGCAGAAGCCGACCACCTCTGTGAACGCTCCGGCGTGCGCCTGACCGCCCTGCGTAAACGCGTGCTCGAGCTGGTCTGGCAGAGCCACAAGCCGCTCGGCGCCTATGACATCCTCGCGGAATTGACCGCTCAGGACGGCCGTCGCGCCGCACCGCCGACCGTATACCGGGCGCTGGATTTCCTGCTGGAGAACGGGCTGGTGCACCGCATCGCCTCGCTCAATGCCTTTATGGGCTGCAACCATCCGGAGCACCCGCATCAGGGCCAGTTCCTGATCTGCCGCAACTGCCATACCGCCATCGAACTGGAACAGGCGACCATCAGCGAAGCCATTCTTGAGGCGGCGCGAGGCGTCGGGTTTGAGGCCGAAAGCCAGACGGTCGAAGTGGTCGGCCTCTGCAATCAATGCCGGAGCGCCGCATGAGCGAGGCGCTGATCCGCCTGGATGACATCCATGTGCGCTTCGCCAAGCAGACGGTGCTCGAAGGCGCTCAGCTGCAGGTCCATCGGGGTGAAATCGTCACACTGATCGGCCCCAACGGCGCCGGCAAGACGACCCTTGTGCGCGCCGTGCTCGGCCTGCTCAAGCCCGACACCGGCACGGTCTGGCGTAAGCCGCGGCTGCGCGTCGGCTACATGCCGCAGAAGCTGCACGTCGACCCTACGCTGCCGCTGTCGGTGCTGCGTTTCCTGCGCCTGGTGCCAGGCGTCGATCGCGCCGCTGCCCTGGCTGCGCTCAGCGAAGTGGGTGCCGAGCATGTCATCGACAGCCCGCTGCAATCCGTCTCAGGCGGCGAGATGCAACGGGTGCTGCTGGCCCGCGCCCTGCTACGGGAGCCGGAATTGCTGGTGCTGGACGAGCCGGTGCAAGGCGTCGACGTGGCCGGCCAGGCCGACCTGTACCGCCTGATTGGCAGGCTCCGCGACCGTTACGGCTGCGGCGTATTAATGGTCTCTCATGATCTGCATCTGGTGATGAGCGCCACCGACCAGGTGGTCTGCCTGAATCGCCACGTCTGTTGCTCCGGCCACCCGGAACAGGTCAGCGCTGACCCGGCGTTCGTCGAACTGTTCGGCCAGGATGCTCGCAGCCTGGCGGTCTATCACCATCAGCACGACCACAGCCACGACCTGCACGGCAGCGTAGTGACCGGCAAACCTCACGTCCACGGCCCGAACTGCAAGCATTGATCGATATGCCAGATTTCCTACTGAATGCCCTGCTCGCCGGCCTCGCGCTGGCGTTGGTCGCCGGCCCGCTTGGCTCCTTCGTGGTCTGGCGGCGGATGGCCTATTTTGGCGACACCCTGTCCCATTCCGCCCTGCTCGGTGTGGCGCTGGGTCTGATGCTCGAGGTCAACCTGACCCTGGCGGTCATCGTTTGCTGCGTGCTACTGGCGGTGCTGCTGGTGACCTTGCAGCAGCGCCAGCCGCTGGCCTCGGACACCCTGCTGGGCATTCTCGCCCATAGCACGCTGTCGCTCGGACTGGTGTCGCTGAGCTTCATGCAGGACGTGCGCATCGACCTGATGGGTTATCTATTCGGCGATCTGCTGGCCGTCAGCCCGACCGATCTGGCCTGGATCGTTGGTGGCAGCGCCTTGGTGCTGCTGGCGCTCATCCCGCTATGGCGACCCTTGCTAGCGGTTACCGTGCACGAGGAACTGGCCAAGGTAGAAGGCTTGCCGGTGGCCGCCATCCGCCTGGCCCTGATGTTGTTGATCGCGATGGTGATTGCCGTAGCGATGAAGATCGTCGGTGTGCTGCTGATCACTTCACTGCTGATCATTCCGGCCGCTGCCGCTCAGCGCCATGCACGCACGCCGGAGCAGATGGCTTTGGGTGCCAGCCTGCTGGGACTGCTGGCGGTCTGCTGCGGGCTTGCATTGTCCTGGTATCAGGACACGCCGGCCGGCCCGTCTATTGTCGTCTCGGCGGCCGCGATATTCCTGCTCAGTTTTGCCTGGCCGCGTAGGGCCTAACGTGATGACTGCCGCGCCGGCCATGCTCAAATACCTGCAGGGTTACCCCGAATCGTTGCAGCAGCAGGTTCGCCAGCTGATCGCCGAGCAGCGGCTGGGCGACTACCTTGAGCGCCGCTATCCGCAGCGCCATCAGGTGCAGAGCGACAAGGCGCTGTATGGCTACGTCCAGCAGTTGCGCCAGAGCCACCTGAAAAGCGCGCCGAACATCGACAAGGTGCTCTACGACAACCGCCTCGACCTCACCCATCGCGCGCTGGGCCTGCACACCGCCGTTTCACGCGTCCAAGGCGGCAAGCTGAAGGCGAAGAAGGAGATCCGCGTCGCTGCGCTGTTCAAGGAAGCGGCGCCGGAATTCCTGCAGATGATCGTCGTGCATGAGCTGGCGCACCTGCGCGAGAGCGATCACAACCGCGCCTTCTACAAGCTCTGCGAACACATGATGCCGGGTTACGCGCAGACCGAATTTGACTTGCGCTGCTACCTACACTGGCGCGAGCTGAGCTGAGCTGAGCTGAGCTGAGCTGACACACAGCCTCCAGGCATAAAAAAGGCGGCTCGGAACAAACCGAGCCGCCTCTGGACATGCCGCTACGATCAGGCCGGCACTTGCTCCGCAGCCGCCTCGCGCGCCCAGATGCGATGCTGCGCCAGGGCCTGGGCGAACGCCGTGAATACCCGAGCCACATCACCGTCATCACCGGACACCAGACCGGCATCCTCCGGCAGGTTGAGCGCAGTGAGCAGCTGCCGCGCCTCGCCCAGTACCGCGATGGGCTTGAGGTGCTTGTAGGCCTCGAGCAGGTAGTGCTTAGCCACGCCATTCTTGGCCATGGCCTGCACGCTCTGCGCGCCGCCCGGCACGAAGACCGCGTCGAAGGCGATCGAGGGCATGCCATCCATCGCTGCATCAGGCGTGAGCATCGTGCCGTCAGCCGCCTTGACCGGAGCCGGTGACGGACCGATCAGTTTGGCGATTGCACCCTCGTCTGCCAGCTTCTGTTTGAAAGCCTCGATAGCTTTACCGTCCACGCCGTTGGCGATAAGGATCGCCACTTTGCGCGACTTGATGTTGCCGGACAGGTGATTCATCAGGCTCAGCGCCGGTGAGCTGGCCGGGTTCGGCTGCTTGAGGCTGATGGTCGGCGCCGTCGGCGGTGTCACCCCGATGTTTTCAGCAACCCGGCGAGCCAGTTCCAGATCGATATTGGCAAGGATCTCGTTGACCTGACGCTCGCGGATGAAGACGCGCTCGACCTTGCCCAGCTCGAAGCTGTAGGCGCCGATGATGTGCTCCTTCTCCGGGGCGCTCATGCTGTTCCAGAACAAGGTCGCCTGGGAGAAGTGGTCGCCGAACGAAGGGCTGCGTGCCCGCACCTTATGGCCTTCCATGCGCTCCGGATAGCTCTCGAACCCGCCGCCGCTGGCTGCTGGCGGGGTTTCTTTCGGCCAGCCGCTGTCGATGGAGTTGGGCTCGTAGTTAGCGCGGCCCTTGTTGATGGTTTGCCGGTGAAACGCATCACGCTGGTTGTTGTGTACCGGCGCAATCGAGCGGTTGATCGGCAGTTCGTGGAAGTTCGGCCCGCCCAGACGCAGCAATTGGGTATCGGTGTAGGAAAACAGCCGGCCCTGCAGCAGCGGATCGTTGGTGAAATCGATGCCGGGCACGATGTGGCCGATGTGGAAGGCGGCCTGCTCGGTTTCGGCGAAGAAGTTGTCCGGGTTGCGGTTGAGCGTCATCTTGCCGAGCTTCTGCACCGGTACCAGCTCTTCCGGAATGATCTTGGTCGGGTCGAGCAGGTCGAAATCGAACTTGTGCTCGTCGGCCTCTTCCACCACCTGCACGCCCAGCTCCCACTCGAAATAGTCGCCCATCTCGATGGATTCCCAAAGATCGCGGCGGTTGAAGTCCGGGTCCTTGCCGGCGAGCTTCAGCGTCTCGTCCCAGACCAGCGAGAAGGCGCCAGCTACAGGCTTCCAGTGGAATTTGACGAAGCGGCTCACGCCCTCGGCATTGATCAGGCGGAAGGTGTGCACGCCGAACCCTTCCATGGCACGCAGGCTACGCGGGATGCCGCGATCGGACATGGCCCAGATGACCATGTGCGCCGACTCGGGGGTCAGTGAAACGAAGTCCCAGAAGCTGTCATGAGCCGACTGGCCCTGTGGGATCTCATTGTGCGGCTCGGGTTTGACCGCATGCACGAAGTCGGGAAACTTGATCGCATCCTGGATGAAGAACACCGGCATGTTGTTGCCGACCAGATCGAAGATGCCTTCATCGGTGTAGAACTTGGTGGCGAAACCGCGCACGTCACGCACGGTATCGGCCGAGCCGCGCGAGCCCTGCACGGTGGAAAAGCGCACGAACACCGGGGTTTCCTTGCCCTTGCCGGCGAGGAACGAGGCCTTGGTCAGCGCGCTGTGGTCATCATAGCTGACAAACACGCCATGGGCAGCCGAGCCGCGGGCGTGCACGATGCGCTCGGGGATGCGCTCGTGGTCGAAGTGCGTGAGCTTCTCGCGCATGATGAAGTCTTCGAGCAGCGAGGGTCCCCGTTCGCCTGCCCTCAGCGTGTTCTGGTTATCAGCGATCTTGACGCCCTGGTTCGTGCTCAGGGCCTCGCCCGTGGCATCGGAGCGAAAGGTTTCGAGCTGATCAAGCTTGGCGTTGTGGTTCTTGCGATCGACAGTGTCGGTACCGGCGAGCTCGCTGTTCTTAGGATCTTTGTTGTCCGTCATCATGGGCCTCGGTTGAGCGGGTGTGCTGAACCGCGAAGAAATCGGGCCATGCGGCCCAACACTTGATCAATTCACGGCGTACCAGTTAGTGACCCGATAAAGCCGCTCAAGGTTGCGAGCTGCGACGATTTGCTCAGACTATAGAGGCGATGGCTTGTCTCAATCACCGCAGTTCGCTACGCCCGCCCGCTGCAAATGCGTAGAATGCACGCCTTTCGCCACCATCCAGGCACATACGACCGCACCCACAAGGTTCGCCCGTGATCGAATTTCAGCAAGTCCACAAAACCTATCGGGTTGCCGGCCGGGGCACTGCTCGAGAAGTGCCTGCGCTCAAGCCGACCGAACTGACTATCGGTGCAGGCGAAGTGTTTGGCCTGATTGGCCATTCCGGTGCAGGCAAGAGCACCTTGCTGCGCCTGATCAACCGTCTGGAAGAACCATCCGGAGGCCGCATCCTGGTTAACGGAGAAGACGTCACGGCGCTCGACGCCAACGGCCTGCGTCGCTTCCGTCAGCGGGTCGGGATGATCTTCCAGCACTTCAACCTGCTGATGTCCAAGACCGTCGCCGATAACGTCGCCATGCCGCTGCGCCTGGCGGGTAACCACTCACGAAGCGAGATCGACAGCCGGGTCGCCGCCTTGCTCGACCGCGTCGGCCTGAAAGATCAGGCGCGCAAGTACCCGGCGCAATTGTCGGGCGGCCAGAAACAGCGCGTCGGTATCGCCCGCGCGCTGGCGACCGAGCCGGACATTCTGCTCTGCGACGAAGCCACCAGCGCGCTCGACCCGCAGACCACTGCGTCGGTGCTACAGCTGCTCGCCGAGATCAATGCCGAGCTGAAATTGACCATCGTGTTGATTACTCACGAGATGGATGTAATCCGCCGTGTCTGTGACCGCGTCGCGGTGATGGATGGCGGTGAGATTGTCGAACAGGGGCCGGTCACCGAGGTATTCCTGCACCCGAAGCATCCGACCACGCAACGTTTCGTCCTTGAAGACGAAGCGGTCGACGAAGGCGAGCAGCACGATGATTTTGCTCATGTCCCCGGCCGGATTCTGCGCCTGACCTTCCAGGGTGAAGCCACCTACAAGCCGCTGCTCGGCACCGTCGCCCGGGAGACCGGTGTGGATTTCAGCATCCTCTCGGGACGCATCGACCGCATCAAGGACACCCCATACGGCCAGCTGACCCTGGCGCTGGTAGGGGGCGACATGGGTGCTGCCCTGGCCCAGCTGGATGCAGCTGACGTGCATGTGGAGGTGCTGCGCTGATGGACGCCTTGTTTAGCTCTTTGTTGGGAAATGTCGACTGGTACGAAATCTGGCTGGCGACTCTGGACACCCTGCTGATGCTCGGCGGGTCGCTGCTGTTCACCATCCTCCTCGGCCTGCCGCTGGGCGTGCTGCTGTTCCTCACCGGCCCGCGCCAACTGTTCGAGAACGGCCCGCTGTACGGCTTTCTGTCCTTCGTGGTGAACGTGCTGCGCTCATTGCCGTTCATCATTCTGCTGATCGTGATGATTCCCTTCACGGTGCTGGTCACTGGCACCTCGCTGGGCGTGGCGGGGGCGATTCCGCCACTGGTGGTGGGTGCCGCGCCGTTCTTTGCGCGACTGGTGGAAACCGCGCTGCGCGAAGTCGACCGCGGCATCATCGAGGCCACTCAGGCGATGGGTGCCACCACCCGGCAGATCATCTTCAATGCCCTGCTGCCCGAGGCTCGCCCAGGCATCATTGCTGCCGTAACCGTCACCGCCATCACACTGGTTTCCTACACCGCCATGGCTGGCGTGGTGGGTGCAGGCGGGCTCGGCGACTTGGCCATCCGCTTCGGCTATCAACGTTTCCAGACCGACGTCATGGTCGTCACCGTGGTGCTGCTGCTGGTCCTGGTCCAGGTACTGCAGAGCGTCGGTGACAAGTTGGTAACGCATTTTTCAAGAAAATAACTGCCTAACCGGCACCGATACAGGAACCCACAAGGAGCCCTACATGAAAAAACTGCTTGCCGCCTTTGCCGCTGTCGCGGCTTTCTCCGCCCAAGCCGCCGACGAACTGAACGTCGCTGCCACTGCCGTCCCGCATGCGGAGATTCTGGAATTCATCAAACCCCAGCTGGCCGAACAGGGCGTCGACCTGAAGGTGAAAGTCTTCACCGACTACGTGCAGCCGAACATTCAAGTGGCCGAGAAACGTCTGGACGCCAACTTCTTCCAGCACCAGCCGTACCTGGATGAGTTCAACAAGGGCAAGGGCACCGAGCTGGTCAGCGTTGCTGGCGTGCACATCGAGCCCTTCGGCGCCTACTCGAGCAAACACAAGTCGCTGGACGAGCTGCCCAATGGCGCAACCGTGGTGATCCCCAACGACGCGACCAATGGCGGCCGCGCCCTGCTGCTGCTGCAGAAGGCCGGTGTGATCACGCTGAAGGACGGCGCCGGCATCACCGCCACGCCGAAGGACATCGCCGAGAATCCGAAGGACATCAAGATTCGTGAGCTGGAAGCCGCCACCCTGCCACGGGTGCTGACCCAGGTCGACCTGGCGCTGATCAACACTAACTACGCCCTGGAAGCCAAGCTGAACCCCACCGAAGACGCCCTGTTCATCGAAGGCAACGACTCGCCGTACGTGAACATTCTGGTGGCACGTCCGGACAACAAGGACAGCGCCGCCATGCAGAAGCTGATTGAAGCGCTGCACAGCGAAGAGGTGAAGCTGTTCATCAATGAGAAGTACCAGGGCGCAGTCGTACCGGCGTTCTAAGTGCGACAGCAACATGAGCGGCGTGCAACGTCGCTCCATTCCTGACGAGACAGGCCCGCCACGTGCGGGCCTTCTTGTTTCTAGCAACGGCAAATCAGGGTGGTGTTTAACCGCTCCTGAGCCGAGGTTAACCGTTACTCCAGTGCAAGCACGGCCGGCAGCTGCTCAGCCAGCTTCTCGGTACGCAGCGGCCCGCGGACGAAACCGCGCAGACGGCCGTCGGGGCCGATCAGGGCGAGGTTGCCGCCGTGGTCGACGGTGTAGTCCTCTTTCGAGGTGTCGGCCGGGATGAAGGGCACGCCGACGGCATTGGCCAGCTCTTGAATATCGTCCAGCGAGCCGGTCAGGCCGATGAAGCCGGCGCCGAAGTATTCCAGGTACTTCTTCAGCTGTTCCGGCGTGTCTCGCTCGGGATCGACGCTGACCAGAATCGGTTGCATCCGCTGTTTCGCGTCTTCCGGCAGTTTAGTGCGCAGCTGCCGCAGTTCCGCGAGCGTCGCGGGGCAGATGTCCGGGCAGAAGGTGTAGCCGAAAAACAATAGGTTCCAACGTCCCTCCAGCTGCTCCATGGATACCGGCTCGCCGTCCTGGTTGGTCAGCGTCAGGCTGGGCACATCGCGGCCCTGAGGCAGCATGACGATGCCGGCATCGAGCAGGTCGGCGGTATCGAGTTGCTGCTCGGTGTTGAGCACCTTGTAGACCGTCAGGCCAATGACCAGCGCAACCAGCGCCACTAGAACAATTACGGTTTTCTGGATGCGTGTCATGAGGGTCCTTGGCGGCCGGCTTAGAAGGTCAGCGGCAGATAATGATCAACCAGCAAGGCGATGAACAGCGCAAACAGGTACCAGATGCTGAATTTGAAGGTCTTGATGGCGGCATGCGGGCGGCTGTCGCGATAGAGCACCACGGCCCAGAACAGGAATCGCGCACCCAGCAGCACGGCCGCAGCCAGGTACAGCGGGCCGCTCATGTGAATGGCGAAAGGCATGACGCTCACGGCCAGGAGCATCGCGGTGTACAGGAGGATATGCACTTTGGTGTAGTGCTCGCCGTGGGTCACTGGCAGCATCGGCACGTTGACCTTGGCGTACTCATCCTTGCGGTGGATGGCCAGCGCCCAGAAGTGCGGCGGCGTCCAGGCGAAGATGATCAAAACCAGCAGCAGCGGTTCGGCCGTCACCTGCCCAGTTACCGCAACCCAGCCGAGCAGCGGCGGCGCGGCGCCGGCCAGCCCGCCAATGACGATGTTCTGCGGCGTGGCGCGCTTGAGAAAGCCGGTGTAGATCACCGCGTAGCCGATCAGCGAGGCCAGCGTCAGCCATGCCGCCAGTGCATTGGTAAAGGTCAGCAGCAGGGCCATCCCGGCAACGCTGAGCACCAGGGCGAACAGCAAAGCAGCGGCCGGCGCGACCCGTCCTTGTGCCAGCGGCCGCTTGTGGGTGCGTGCCATTTCCAGGTCGATGCGCCTGTCGACCACATGGTTGATCGCCGCCGCGCCACCGGCACAGAGGGCGATGCCCAGGTTGCCGAACAACAGAACGGTCCAGGGCACACCGGAGCGCGTCGCGAGGAACATGCCCACCAATGAGGTGATGAGCATCAGGACCACTACCTTTGGTTTGGTCAACTCCAGATAGTCGCGCCAGATGGCCTGAGCGCCGCGTTCGCTGATAAGAGTGGCCATGGGAGTTCTCCTTATGCGCGAGGCAGGTCGAGCCTGCTCGTCGTGTTCGAATTCAGATGCGGCTGAGGCGCCTGTACGGCGTCAACCGATGGGGCCAGGCGCAGGCGATGGTTGATCAGCACGGTTACCAGCAGCAGCAGCGCACCGCCGCCGTTATGGGCGACCGCAACGGCCAGCGGCAGATTGAGCAGCACGTTACTGATGCCCAGCGCGATCTGCAGGGACAGAGCGGCGACAAGCAACACGGCCAGACGCGACAGACCGTGACGCCAGAGCTGCCAGGCCAGCGCCAGCAGAATCAGCGTCACCGTGAGCGCGCCGAGCCGATGCGTCAGGTGAATGGCGGTTCGGGCCTCGCCATAAAGCATCCCGCCGAGGTAATTCGGGCCAATGTCGTGATGGGTCAGGTTGAAGGCGTTGGCGAAATCCATCTGCGGCCACCACTGGCCATGGCAGGTTGGGAAATCGGTACAGGCCACCGCCGCGTAGTTACTGCTGACCCAGCCACCCAGGGCCACCTGGATGATCACCGCGAACATGCCGATCAACGCAAAGGTTCTGAGCCTGCCCGGCACGCTCGGCATCGCCGGCCTCCGGACGGACAGGCGCAGCGTCAGCAGGAACAAGAGGCTCAAGGTGGTGAAGCCGCCTAGCAGGTGCGCGGTGACCACCTGAGGCCAAAGCTGCAGGGTGACGGTCCACATGCCGAACGCCGCCTGAGCGATGACCACCGCGAGCAGCAGCAAGGGAAGCTTGAGCGGCTGTCCCGGCTCGGCGCGGCGGCGTAGCGCCTGCACTGCAAGCCCGAGGATGACCAGCCCCAGCGCACCTGCGAAATAGCGGTGCACCATCTCGTTCCAGCCCTTGTGTACCTCCAGCGGGGCATCCGGGAAGCGCATCGCGGCCAGACTCTGCTTGTCCTCGCTCATAGGGACGCTGAGAAATCCGTAGCAACCGGGCCAGTCCGGGCAGCCCAAGCCGGCATGGGTCAGCCGTGTATAGGCGCCGAGCAGCACCACCACGACAGCCAATAGCGTGGCGACAAGGGCGAGGCGGTAGCCGGGTTTTGCCATCTGGTTCTCCTTGGGCAGCCTTTCTGGGACTCCAGCGAGGCGGCCGAGTGCCTTGGATCAACCGATCTGGGAAATTTTCAGCAGGTACTTGAGGTCGTCGAGGATCGCCTTGCCATTGGCTTTGCTGTCATAGCGCAGCACCAGATTGCCGTGCGGGTCGACAATCCACAGCTGTGCGCCATCCGGTAGATCAGGATTTGCGCCGTATACGCTGGGATCCAGGGAGTAGCGTTGCAGCTGTGGATACTCGCGCTGCAAACGCTGGGCGTAATCGGCCGCCAAAGGCTGGGCACTGGCGATGGCGTGGCTGGCCCGACCGGCTTCGCGGGCCAGGCCGATGTTGATTTGCCGCGCCAGATAGACCAGCTGCTGGCAGTCTTCGGCGCAGCCATCCGGCGCCGTAACCAGCAGTTCCCAGCGCGGCTCGGCGGCGACCGGCGCGTTGATACCCAGGGCGTCGCGGCCTTGCCCAGTAGCGACCAGCGCGCCGTCATAGGTGCGAGTTTCAGGCACCCAGAAACCGAAGCGGTACATTGCGCTTGCCAGCAGCATGGGGCCAATCACAACGGCGAAGATCAGCAGCAGTTGCAAACGCCCCCGGCGCCGTTGCGCCGGTGCAGGCTTATAGGTCGGATTCATCGCGGTCACTGCTTGCTCCCCCGTGCCTGATGCACGCCGAAGTAGATGAACAACGCCAGCAATGCCGCTGCCAGCGCAAACCATTGCACTGCATAGCCGACGTGCTGCTGCGGCTGCATGAAGGTCACCGGCCAGTCGGCACGATACGCTGCCGGGCCCGGTTCCAGCCGCAGCTGGTATTTGATGCCGTCACGGTCGAGCAACTGCCAGATGTCCTCAACCTCGACGTGGTTGATCAGCCGCGGCCAGCCTTCGGCCATGCGTCGGTTAAGAATGAACGGCTCGCCTGACGGCGCGTACACCCACGCGGACAGCTTCAGCGGACGATCCGGGGTGTCGAATTTCGGTGGGATGCGCCGGTCCGGCCAGGGCAGCCAGCCGCGGTTGACCAATACCCAACGGCCGCTGGGCTGATCCTGAAACGGCTGCAGCAGTTCGACGCCGACCCGACCGTCGCGGGTGCGGCTATCCAGCAGGAAGCTGTGCTCAGCGTCGAAGCTGCCCTGCAAGTTGATGCGCGCGTAGGCGGGGTCCTGGAGAGTTTCGATCTGCTCCGGCCCCAATGGCGCTGCGGCTTCGCGTGCCTCCTGACGCGCCAGCATGTCGCGCTTCTGGTCGGCGCGTTCCAGCTGCCAGAAACCCAGCCAGACCAGAAATGGCAACAGGCACAGCACCACAAGTGTAGGTATGACGCCTGGCTTGAAGCCGCTCATACCCGGCCCCGCGGCGTATTGATCCGGCTGGCTATACTGCACCCCCACTTACCCCCAGTCACCTGTCACGGCGGACCCGCTCATGCTCAAGGCGGCGATTGTTCTGTTATTAGTAGCCACACTGGTCAGTCTGTTCAGTGGTCTGTTCTTTCTCATCAAAGATGAGGGCCGTACATCACGTGTGCTCACGGCCCTCTTCGTTCGTGTCTCCCTCACCGCAATGACTGTCGCCCTGATCGCATGGGGCTTTTATAGCGGGCAGTTGCAGCCCGGTTTTGGCGCCTGATCGCGCTAGATCACGTAAACGAAAACGAACAGGCCAATCCACACCACATCCACGAAATGCCAGTACCAGGCTGCAGCCTCGAAGCCGAAATGCTGCTCAGGTGTGAAATGGCCGCGAAAGCTGCGTACCAGCATGACCGTCAGGATGATCGCGCCCATGGTCACGTGGGCACCGTGGAAGCCCGTGAGCATGAAGAAGGTTGCGCCGTAGATGCCCGAGCCCAGCGTCAGCCCAAGCTCGGTATAGGCGTGGATGTACTCCTCTATCTGCAGGACCAGGAAGGCGGCACCCAGCAGCACGGTCAGGCCCAGCCCAAGCTTGAGCTGCTTGCGGTTGCCCTTGCGCAGGGCGTGATGGGCCCAGGTCAGGGTGAAGCTGGACGTCACCAGCAGGATGGTGTTGATCAGCGGCAGCCCCCAGGGGCTGATGGTGCCGGACGGCGCTGGGTAGAACCGCGGGTCCGGGTTGTTCAGCAGCGGCCAGCTGTACTCGAAGTTCGGCCAGAGCATGGCGCTGACGCCCTTGTCACCGTAACCGTCGAGCCAGGGGCCGACCCAGTAGCGGATGTAGAACAGCACCCCGAAGAAGGCGAGAAAGAACATCACCTCGGAAAAGATGAACCAGCTCATGCCCCAGCGAAACGAGCGATCCATCTGCGCGCTGTACAGGCCTGCTCGACCTTCACGGACGACTGCTCCGAACCAGCCGAACATCATGTAGGCGATCAGCAGTGCGCCGACAAAGAAGATCACCGGCCCGCTGATCTCGTCGCGACCGGCCTTGAGGTCATTGAACCAGCTGCCCAGGCCGAACACCGTGGTTAGCAGCGCCACGGTCCCGACGATTGGCCATTTGCTCTGGGCGGGGACGTAATAATTCTCGTGCGTGGTGGTCTGTTGGCTCATTGCAGACTCTCCTTGGCCACCACCAAAGACGCCTGGGAAACGGCGGCGACGGGAGGTTGGCGAGACGTGATGTCGAACAGGGTGTAAGCGAGCGTCAGGTGACGCACATCCGCAGGCAGATCACGGTCGACGATGAAACGCACCGGCATTTCGATGCGCTCACCGGGTTGCAGCACTTGCTGGGTAAAGCAGAAGCATTCGGTCTTGTGAAAAAATGCCGCCGCCTTGGACGGCGACACGCTGGGCACCGCCTGGGCGGTCATCGGTTTGTCCGTCGGGTTGTAGGCGATGAAACGCATTTCACGACTGGAGCCGGGATGAACACTGAGCTGGTCAGCCACCGGCTTGAATTCCCAGACCATCCCTGACGCATTGGTGGCAAGAAATTGAACCCGCACCTCGCGGTCTTCATCCACCGTCTGCACCCCTTGGTAGGCCCCCGCCGTCTTGCCGTTGATGCCGAACGCCTTGCACATGACGTCGTAGATCGGCACCAGGGCGAAGCCGAAGGCGAACATCGCCACGACCAACAGCAGCAGTCGGCGTACCAGGCGGGGTATGGGCAAGGCATCGCTCATGGCACCCGCCTCGTACAGAGCTTTTCGTCAGGCGCCGCCTCACCCTGTTCATAACCACTCCGGTGGGCTAAAGCCCACCCTACCGGGTCGCTATGGCGTGCTGAAGCGGAGCGCTGACCGGCCCCTCCGGATTTCTGGTAATGCCAGGCGCCATGTAGGGTGGGCTTCAGCCCACCAACGGCACCACCTACCACGCGTCTAATAGCCACGGCGCAGCCCGTCGAGGCCACCCGAAGCCCAGCCTCCGGCCTCCAACCTTTAGCGGCTTGTGCCCTAATCATCCTTGGGCCCCGTGCGGTGTTCGTGGAGTTGATGCATGTCCGGCGGGACACTGAAGGTGTGGTACGGCGCCGGTGACGGCACGCTCCACTCCAGACCCTCTGCACCGTCCCAGGGCTTGGCTGCGGCAGCCGGGCCGCCGCGGATGCATTTGATGACGATGAAGAGGAACAGCAACTGGGTTGCGCCGAACATGAACGCGCCGATGCTCGAAACCATGTTGAAGTTGGCGAACATCATGTTGTAGTCCGGGATCCGCCGCGGCATGCCGGCTAGCCCAACGAAGTGCATCGGGAAAAACGCCAGGTTCATGCCGATGAAGCTCATCCAGAAATGCAGCTTGGCCAGGGTTTCGTCGTACATGTGGCCGGTCCACTTCGGCAGCCAGTAGTAGGCCGAAGCGAAGATGCCGAAGATCGCACCCGGCACCAGTACGTAGTGGAAGTGCGCCACCACGAAGTATGTGTCGTGGTACTGGAAGTCAGCCGGGGCGATGGCCAGCATCAATCCGGAAAAGCCGCCGATGGTGAAGAGGATGACGAAGGCCACGGCGAACAGCATCGGCGCCTCGAAGGACAGCGACCCCCGCCACATCGTCGAGACCCAGTTGAACACCTTCACCCCGGTGGGCACCGCGATGAGCATGGTGGCGTACATGAAGAACAACTCGCCAGTCAGCGGGATGCCGACGGTGAACATGTGGTGCGCCCAGACGATGAACGAGAGGAAGGCAATGGCAGCGGTGGCGTAGACCATCGAGGTGTAGCCGAACAACGGTTTGCGCGAGAACGCCGGGATGATCGAGCTGACCGCGCCGAAGGCCGGCAGGATCATGATGTACACCTCGGGGTGGCCGAAGAACCAGAACACGTGCTGGAACAGCACCGGATCACCACCGCCGGCCGCGCTGAAGAAACTGGTGCCGAAGTGGATGTCCATCAGCATCATGGTCACCACGCCTGCCAGCACCGGCATCACCGCAATCAGCAGGAAAGCGGTAATCAGCCATGTCCAGACGAACAGCGGCATCTTCATCAGCGTCATGCCCGGTGCACGCAGGTTGAGGATGGTGGCGACCACGTTGATCGCCCCCATGATCGAGCTGATGCCCATCAGGTGAATGGCGAAGATGAAGAAGGTCACGGATTCGGGCGCGTAAGTCGTCGACAGCGGCGCGTAGAAGGTCCAGCCGAAGTTAGGCCCCCCGCCCTCCATGAACAGCGTGCTGACCAGGAGGCCGAAGGCCGCAGGCAGCAGCCAGAAGCTGAAGTTGTTCATCCGCGGCAGGGCCATGTCCGGCGCGCCGATCATCAGTGGAATCATCCAGTTCGCCAGGCCGACGAAGGCCGGCATCACCGCGCCGAAGACCATGATCAGGCCGTGCATGGTGGTCATCTGGTTAAAGAATTCCGGCTGCACGATCTGCAAGCCCGGCTGGAACAGCTCAGCGCGAATCACCATCGCCATCGAGCCGCCCAGCAGGAAGGCACAGAAGCTGAACCACAGGTACATCGAGCCGATGTCCTTGTGATTGGTGGTCAGCAGCCAGCGTGAGAGCCCCTTGGCCGGGCCGTGGTGATGGTCATGCCCGGCATGACCATGATCGTCGATCACTGCACTCATCGCCTGATCCTCTTACTGGGTGGCTTCTTCGGCCTGTTTGAAGACGAGCACGTCTTTCGGCGTGACCATGTCACCCGTATCGTTGCCCCACGCGTTACGCTCGTAGGTCACCACTGCGGCGATGTCGACTTCCGACAGCTGCGGGCCGAAGGCCGGCATTGAGGTACCCGGTGAGCCTTTCACAACGATGCTGATGTGGTTTTCCGCATCACCCGTGGCGATGGGCGAGCCCTTGAGTGCCGGGAACATCGGCGGCAGCCCTTCGCCTGAAGCCTGGTGACAGGCGGCACAGTTGGTCTGGTAGACCTTCTCGCCACGTGCGGTCAGCTCTTCGAGCGTCCACTCCTTGCTGGTGAGTTCGGCGAGCTTGGCAGCTTCGGCCTTCTTCTCGCCGAGCCAAGTGGCGTAGTCCTCCTGGGACTTGACCTCCACCACCACCGGCATAAAGCCGTGGTCCTTGCCGCACAGCTCGGTGCACTGGCCCCGGTAGATGCCAGGCTGGTCGACTCGGGTCCAGGACTCGTTGATGAAACCCGGAATGGCATCCTTCTTCACCGCCAGATCCGGCACCCACCAGGAATGGATGACGTCTGCCGCAGTAATCAGAAAGCGCACCTTGGCGCCGACTGGAATCACCAGCGGCTCGTCCACTTCCAGCAGGTAGTGCTCGCCCTTGGGCGCCAGGTTGTTGATCTGTTCACGCGGGGTGGTGAGGTTGCTGAAGAACTCGACGTCTTCACCCAGGTACTTGTAGTGCCACTTCCACTGATAGCCAGTGATCTGGATATCCACGTCCGATTCGCTGGAGTCGTAGATGTGGATCAGCGTGCGGGTGGCCGGTACCGCCATGGCGACGAGTATCAGCAACGGAATGATGGTCCAGAGCACCTCGACCTTGGTGTTTTCGTGGAAGTGCGCCGATTGCAGCCTCTTGGAGCGGCGGTGGGCAAACATCGACCAGAACATCACCGCGAATACCAGCACGCCGATGATCACGCAGATCCAGAAGATGGTCATGTGCAGATTGAAAACGGAGTGGCTGACCTCGGTGGCACCGGGGCGCATATTCACTTCCCAGGCCGCGTGGGCCTGGCTGAATAGCGAACACAATCCAATCCCCATCCAGGCTCGTGGATGTCGCGACATTGCGGGTTCCCCTTATGGTTCTTGTTATCCCGCCGACCGCCTGTCCGGCCGCAGAGCAGCGCAAAACGCTCGCTACGACAGCCTGACCACGCTCCGATCTGGCTCCCCCCAATTCCTGGTTGCCAGTCCTCGCTTTGCACGTGCAGTCGGATTCAATCGGTACGCTTACGATCGGAGTATAGACAGCCATCCGAGACTGGCAATTTAGTCGATCAAACGCTGGCCTCTGCCTCCGCGGAATGGTCGTTCTTCTTCACCCCTCGGATATTCATCAGCGCCAGGCACACCTGCAGCGTGATCAACGCCCAGGCTTCGGCATACCAGCCCCAGATGACCCAGAGCAGGTTGCTGAGCAGGAAGCACCAGAACCCCACCGTTCGCCGTTGCGGTTTGAGCGAGCCGATCAGCCACGCCGCCAACACCGTGACCACCATTGCCGGCCATTGCAGAAGATCGATCCAGTCCACCTTGCCTCCAGATGCGAATGCGCGCCGGACCATACCGGCGCCGCAGCGATATCTGGATTGGTGCGCCGAGCGCTTCGTATAGTTCCGGTGAACTGCCCTACGGCCCGGTCCTGACTAGAGCAGATTCATCTGCTGCCCGGGGGGAGCGAAGCGGCTGCAATCGAGCCCGTAGTTCTGGTCACGACGGTTGTAGCCCAGCCGCTTACAGGCCAGCTGAAAGCGCTGCGCCAACAATTGTGCGAACTGTCCTTCTCCACGCATGCGGCTGCCGAAGCGGCTGTCGTAATCCTTGCCGCCGCGCGACTGCCGTACCAGGCTCATGACGTGAGCGGCACGTTGCGGGAAATGCTCCTGCAGCCATTCGTCGAAGAGCGTGGCGACTTCGTGAGGCAACCGCAGCAGCACGTAGCCAGCCGAGCGCGCGCCGGCCTCCCGCGCGGCTTCGAGCATGCGCTCCAGCTCCATGTCGTTGATCATCGGAATCATCGGCGCGCACATCACGCTGACCGGCACACCCGCCTCATGCAGGGTGCGCAACACCCGTAGCCGCGCCGAAGGCGACGCCGCGCGCGGCTCCATGATGCGTTTGAGCTCATCGTCCAGCGTGGTCAGGCTGACCGAGACGCTGACCAGTCGCTGCTCGGCCAGCGGCACCAGCAGATCTAGGTCACGCAGCACCAGCGAGCCCTTGGTGATGATGTGCACCGGATGCTTGAAGCGCAGCAGGATCTCCAGCGCACGGCGGGTCAGCTGCTGTTCGCGTTCGATGGGTTGATACGCATCGGTATTCACGCCCAGCGCAATGGGCTGGGGCACGTAGCCGGGCTTGCTCAGCTCCTGCTCGAGGCGTTCGGCCAGGTTGGTCTTGGCGATCAGCCGCGTCTCGAAATCGATCCCCGGCGACATGTCCCAATAGGCATGGCTGGGCCGCGCAAAACAGTAGATGCAGCCGTGCTCACAGCCACGATAGGGATTGACCGAGCGGTCGAAGCCGACGTCCGGCGACTGGTTGCGGGTCAGCACACTCTTGGCCGTCTCGAACCGTACTTCGGTGGCGCGGGTCAGCGGCACGTCCTGTTCCCAGCCGTCGTCGTAGGCCTCGCTAGTGGTCGGGGCGAAACGGTTGTCTGGGTTGATCGCGGTGCCGCGGCCGCGCGGCGTGCTTTTCGGCGGGAACATTGAAGGCTCCGAAATACTGTATATGGATACAGTATCAGAATACGACAAAGCCTCTGCAATGTCGCCGCACCGCCCGTCGCGTAGGGTGGATCGCGCCTTGTCGCTCCACCGCCCCGCGAGCGACCGGTGATGTCTCATGCAGGAGCGATCGTGGATGTAAAAAGCGGCATCTACCCTAATTCAGGCGACAATCCCCAAGCCCACCGGCGGACATCACATGCCTGAAGCGCGGCGCACCTGCACCTGGCTGTACTCGGCTTCAGCTCCGTCGCTGAGCTCAATGACACCACGTTTCGCCAGCTCACGGGCGCGCCAGTAGAGGAACAGGTCTGTCGCGAAGAAGCCGTCGCAATGACTCATCACCTCGGCCATGGCGCGGGCGAGCGGCGTCCAGTCATTGCCGCAGGCCGCCAGCAGCTCGCTATCGATCCGCGAGTGGTCTTCACCGACGAAACGCCCGTCGACCCAGCGACGTATCGCTGCGCTCTCTTCGACGGCGGCCCGCCATTGACCAGCGAGTTCGGCAATGCGACCAGGCGCAACGAGGCGAGGTTGGTAAAGCGCTGCCAGGGCATCCGGCGCATGCATGGACACCGCCATGCGTGTACCGACTCGGCTGTCACCGGTGCCGCAGGCGACCTCATGCAGCGGTATCGCTGATCCTTCCAGAGCCGCCGCCACCCGCGCCAACATCAGCTGTTCGGAGGCGCTATCGCCATGCCAGACCGTAATCTGCCGCGGCTGATCGGGCAGTCGCGCCAGCCACTCCGCATCGTTGGCAATGCCGGAGAAATCCGGTCGGGGCTCCAGCCCGATAGGCCAGACCCCTTCCCAGAACGCCATTCGTGTTTCGCATGGCGGGGATTCGATATCCGCGAGCGGCCCGACCGCCAAGTCGTCGCGCAGAACGCGGAGCTCATTGCCCTCGGCCAGCAGTTGCCGGACGCTGTCGGCGGCGAGATCGCCACAGGTGATATGCCACATGGCGATGCTCCAGTCGGTCAGTCGGGTTTTTTCTTCAGCTTCGGGTTGGGGAAGAACTGTACCGCCTGCACCTGCGGATCAGCTGCCTTCGGCTTAGCCTTGTTAACCCGCGTCCCCAGTTCCGAGGGCACCGACTGTCCCTGGGCGTTGAGGGTGTCGGCATAGCCGCACTCCACGCATTCGCGGTGGGGAACGCCGTCGACGTCCCACATCTTGATGCTGTCGCTGGCGCTGCACGCCGGGCACACGGCACCGGCGATGAAGCGCTTGGTGGCTACCTTCGGCTCGTCGCTCATGCCACTTCCTCGGTCAAGCCTAGATGACGCAGCAGCGCGTCGGTGGACGGCTCGCGGCCGCGGAAGTCGACGAACAGCACCATGGGCTCCTGCGAACCACCGCGCGCCAGAATGGCATCGCGGAAGGCACGACCAGTATCGGCGTTGAACACGCCCTCTTCCTCGAAGCGCGAGAAGGCGTCGGAGGACAGCACTTCGGCCCACTTGTAGCTGTAGTAACCGGCCGCATAACCGCCGGAAAAGATGTGCGCGAAGCTGTTGGGGAAGCGGTTGCTGGCCGGCGGACGCATCACCGAAACCTCGTCGCGGATGCTTTCCAGCACCTCGAGCACGCTACGGCCGTCGCCGTGGGTGGCATGCAGTTCGAAGTCGAACAGCGAGAATTCCAGCTGGCGCACCATCACCAGACCGGACTGGAAGTTCTTTGCCGCCAGCATCTGGTCCAGCTTGTCCTGCGGCAGGCGCTCGCCGGTCTGGTAGTGACCGGAAATCAGCGCCAGGCCTTCGGGCTCCCAGCACCAGTTCTCCATGAACTGGCTCGGCAACTCGACAGCGTCCCAGGCTACGCCATTGATGCCTGAGGCACCGGTATGTTCGACCTGGGTCAGCAGGTGGTGCAGGCCATGGCCGAATTCGTGGAACAGCGTGGTGACTTCATCGTGAGTCAGCAGCGCCGGGCGCTCGCCCACCGGCGGCGTGAAGTTGCAGACCAGGTTAGCCACGGGCGTCTGCAAGGTGCCGAGGCAGGTGCGGCGCTTGTCGCGGGCGCCATCCATCCAGGCACCGCCACGCTTGTTCGCCCGCGCATAGAGATCGAAGAAGAAGCGCCCGACGTGCTCGCCCTTCTCGCGGATTTCGAACAGGCGAACGTCCGGATGCCAGCTGTCGAAGTCTTCCAGCTCGTGGATTTCAATGCCGTAGAGGCGCTTGACGATGGCGAACAGGCCGGACAACACCTTGTCCACCGGGAAGTAGGCACGCAGCTCTTCCTGGCTCAGGCTGTAACGGGCCTGGCGCAGCTTCTCGCCAAAGTAATTGACGTCCCAGCTTTGCAGGTCGCTAACGCCCTGCTCGGCGGCGAAGGCGCGCAGCTCCTTGAGGTCACGCTCGGCGAAGGGTTTGCTGCGCTTGGCCAGATCTCGCAGGAAGCCCAGCACCTGATCGGTGCTCTCGGCCATCTTGGTCGCCAGCGACAGCTCGGCGTAGTTGCCGAAGCCCAGCAGCTTGGCCAGTTCCTGACGCAGGTCGAGGATCTGCTCCATCACCGGGCCGTTGTCGAACTGACCGGCGTTCGGTCCCTGATCGGAGGCGCGGGTGGAATAGGCGACATAGACCTCTTCGCGCAGCGCACGGTTGTCGGCGTAAGTCATCACGGCGAAGTAGCTGGGGAATTCCAGGCTGATCAGCCAGCCATCCAACTCCTTGGCTTTGGCGGCCTCAGCCATCTGCGTCTTGGACGAATCGGTGATGCCGGCCAGCAGGCTTTCGTCGGTAACGTGCTTGGTCCAGGCCTGGGTGGCATCGAGCAGCTGGTTGGAAAAGGTGCTGCCCAGCTCGGCGAGCTTCATGCGGATCGCGCCGAAGCGCTGCTGTTCGGCGGGCGGCAGATCAATGCCGGACAGACGGAAATCGCGCAGCGCATGTTCGAGGATGGTCTTCTGCGCCACATCGAAGCCGTCTGCTTCAGGGCTCAGCGACAAGGCGTGATAGGCGGCGAACAGGTCGGCGTTCTGGCCCAGCTCGGTAGCGTAGGCGGACAGCTTCGGCAGGCAGGCCTCATAGGCGCTGCGTAACTCAGCGTTGTTGCGCACGGCATTGAGATGGCTGACCGGGCCCCAGGCACGACTGAGGCGCTCGTTCATCTCGTCCAGGCCCACCACCAGGGTGCTCCAGTCGAGGCTCTCGGCCGGACGGCTGAGCAGTTCCTGCAAGGCGACACGGTTGTCACCGAGGACGGCGTCCACCGCCGGCTCGACGTGCTCGGGTCGAATCTCGGAATAAGGCGGCAGGTCGAATTCCCGAAGCAGCGGGTTGGTATCGGTCACGGCATTTGCCCCTTTTGAATAAGTGATCAGCTGAGCATGTTAAAGACAATTGCCCGACCGCGCAGCCAGCAAACGGATCGATAGCGTGGCGCTATGGATAACGAAACCGCAGGGTTTATACGATCAAGAATGCGCGCCGCCACGCGGCATCATCGAACCCGCCTCGCCCACGCCGAGTGGCTGCTTAACTGCGACGGTTTCCTGCAGCGCGGGTTCCCGCCGCACAGCTCCTTGTAGGAGCGAGCTTGCTCGCGATCAAGGGTATGCAGCATCCGGCAGCGTTGTGTTCCGCCACCGCGGATCGCCAGTAAGGAATGGCCCCCTGGCTCCAACATATTGCAACGGGGCGCGCCGGATAGCGGAGCCAGGTGGCGCCAAAGAAGCTGCCATCGCGAAGGTCTCCTGCAGCGCGGTCCCCCGCCGCACAGCTCCTGTAGGAGCGAGCTTGCTCGCGATCAGAGGTGTACGGCTTCCGGCTGCGTTGTGTTCCGTACGCGGATCGCCAGCAAGAACTGGGCGTCCCCCTAGCTCCTACGGGTTCAAAGTTGCTGCGGTGTGGGTCCGCAGCAAGCGGGCTCCCATGTGTTGCAGCGGATGCGTGCCCGATAGCGGCTCTACTGAGCCGCAGGCGACTCCACAGGCAGCTCGGGACGGCGCGCGTAGCGCTGCGCCAGCACCGTGCAGACCATCAGCTGGATCTGATGAAAGATCATCAGCGGCAGGATGATCATGCCCACCGCGCTGGTGGCGAACAGCACCTGGGCCATCGGCACGCCAGTGGCCAAGCTCTTCTTCGAGCCGGCAAAGAGGATGGTGATGCGGTCTTCGAGGTTGAAGCCAAACACCTTGGCTAGCACGCTGGTCAGCCACAACACGATAGCCAGCAACAGGCAGCAGGCGACCACCAGGCCCATCAAATGGCCCAGCGGCACAATCTGCCAGAGGCCATCGACCACCGCGCCGCTGAACGCGGTGTAGACCACCAGCAGGATGGAGCTTTGATCGACGGTCTTCAGCCAGGTCTTGTTGCGCGTGACCCAGGCACCGATCCAACGCCGTGCGACCTGTCCCGCGATGAAGGGCACCAGCAATTGCAGAACGATCTTGCCGATGGAATCCAGCGTCGAGCCGCTCTCACCTTCGACGCCCATGAGCAACAGCACCAGCAACGGCGTGAGAAAGATGCCGATCAGGCTGGATGCGGCAGCACTGCAGATCGCCGCCGGGACGTTGCCACGCGCCAGTGAAGTGAAGGCGATGGCCGATTGCACCGTAGCCGGCAGCGCACAGAGGTAGAGCATGCCCAGGTACAACTCGTCGCCGACCATCGGCGTCAACACCGGCTTGAGCGCCAGCCCCAGCAGCGGAAACATGACGAAGGTGCAGGCGAAGACCAGCAGGTGCAGGCGCCAGTGGCCGGCGCCAGCGAGGATGGCCTCACGGGACAATTTGGCGCCGTGCATGAAGAACAACAGCGCGATGGCGGCCGCCGTCAGCCACTCGAAGAACACCGCACCTCGGCCTTCGCAGGGAAACAGCGTGGCGATGGCGACCACCGCCAGCAAGGCGAGCGTGAAGTTATCGAAGAGGATGCGCAGCTTGGCCATGAACACTATTCCTTAGGGCTTGCGGGTGACTGGAATCGACCTTAACGTGGGCACAACCTTCCGACTAACGCCAAGCAGGCACGAAATGTCGCCAATCGGACAAGAAGCCGCATTGATCACCCGCCTGGGCGAACTCAAAGCGCTGCCGCGACCGGTCTACGGCCAGCTGGACTCACCGCCAAACCTCAAGCTCGGCTACCGCCACAGCCATCCCTGGGTGCAGCTTTCTCATGCAGTCGAAGGCGTGCTCGAGGTGCGCACCGACAGCGGCCGCTTCATCGCGCCGCCGCTGCGCGCAGTATGGATTCCCGCCGGCATCACCCATCAGGTGTTCTGCGCGCCGGACACCTGCATTCGCAGCCTGTACATCGATCGCAGCGTGGTCAGCCATGCGCCGGAGCATTGCCGCGTGCTGCAGGTGAGCCCCTTGTTGCGCGAGCTGATCCGACACTTCAGCACGCTGCCTGAAGCCTATGCCGAGGACGGCGCCCAAGGTCGTCTGGTACAGGTGCTGCTGGACCAGCTGGGATCCGCCCCGGAAGTCGAGCTGGTCCTGCCGCTGCCGACCGAGCCGCGCCTGCATCGGCTGTGCAAGAGTCTGCAGGCGCAACCGGAGTCGCAGGAAGGTCTGGCTGACTGGAGCCGAACCCTGGGGGTCTCGGAACGCACCCTGAGCCGCTTGTTCCTCCGCGAAACCGGGTTGACCTTCCGCGCCTGGCGCCAGCGCTTGCGGCTGCTCAGCGCACTACCGGCACTCGAGCGAGGCGAGCGAGTCACCGACGTCGCGCTGGGCTGCGGCTATGAATCCTTGTCGGCCTTCATCGCGGCCTTTCGCGAACAGTTCGGCGCCACGCCAGGCGAATTCTTCCGGCCCGGCAGCAGTTCCGCCGTTGGCCCTGTCCACTAGAAACCGCCCAATCTTTCGAGCTAGAGGAGCAATTCATGAGCATCCGAACCTACCAGGGCCACACGCCCACCTTGGGCGAGCGTGTCTTCGTCGACCCCAGCGCGGTGCTTATCGGTGATATCGAGATCGGAGCGGACAGCTCGGTCTGGCCACTCACCGTGATCCGCGGCGATATGCACCGCATCCGCATCGGCCAACGCAGCAGCATCCAGGATGGCAGCGTCCTGCACATCACCCACGCCGGACCCTACAACCCGGACGGCTTTCCGCTGACCATCGGTGACGAGGTGACGGTCGGGCACAAGGTCACCCTGCATGGCTGCACTCTGGGCAGTCGCATCCTGGTGGGGATGGGGTCCATCGTGATGGATGGCGCGGTGGTCGAGGACGAGGTGATCATTGGCGCCGGGAGCCTGGTGCCGCCGGGCAAGACGCTCGAAAGCGGCTACCTGTACGTCGGCAGCCCGGCGAAACAAGCCCGCCCGCTGACGGAGAAGGAGCGCAGCTTCTTCAGCTATACCGCGGGTAATTACGTGAAACTGAAGGATCAGCACCTGGAGCAGGCGTACGCTGACTGATGTGTTCGCAGCGGATCGCCAGCAAGCTGGCTCCTACGAAAAGCAGTGCCATGCTCACGCGTCTGTTCAAGGCCCTGCGACTCTGGCGCGGTTGCTGATCCGATCCGGGATCGAATCCCAGATTTCGCAGAGGATTGGTGATCCGCAGGAGCCAGCTTGCTGGCGATCATGGCGAGGTTCAAGGAAACATCCCGCTAGACGCCTTGATACGGTGCCCGCTGATCCATTGCGCCGAGCCCACGGTTGCCGGTTGCCGGTTGCCGAGATTGCCAGGGCTCGGGTTTGCCGGCCGCGCGCCGAGTGCGGGACAATCGGCGGCCACCCAGCAGCCGGCTCGACTTCATGCATCATTCGACCATCCTCTTCGACCTCGACGGCACCCTCACCGATCCGCGAGAGGGCATCACCCGCTCGATCCAGCATGCGCTGGCCAAGCTCGGCATCGACGAGCCGGATCTGACCAAGCTCGAGCCCTTCATCGGGCCGCCGCTGCTGCAAGCCTTCATGGAGTTCTACGGCTTTGACGAAGCGCGGGCCTGGGAGGCGGTGGGGCATTACCGCGAGCGGTTCAAGACGGTCGGCCTGTACGAGAATCTGCTATTCGACGGCGTGTTGGAGATGCTCGAGCACCTGCGCGGTCAGGGTCGGACGCTCTATGTTGCGACCTCTAAACCCTCGGTGTTCGCCCGCGAGATCGCCCGGCATTTTGCCTTCGATCACCACTTCAAGGTCATCTACGGCAGTGAGCTGGATGGCACCCGCACAAACAAGATCGAGCTGATTGCGCACCTGATCGCCGAAGAAAGCCTCGATCCCGAGCACACGCTGATGATCGGCGACCGCAAGCACGACCTGATCGGCGCACACCGCAACGGCTTGCAGGCGGTGGGCGTGGGCTACGGCTTTGGCAGCCACGCCGAGCTGATGGCCGAGTCCCCGGCCTACTACTACGCGACCCTGCCAGCGCTGCGGGCTGCGTTCAGCTGATGCACGCTACTCGCGTTCAGGCGCAAAGGTCACCGGGGGCGAGCCGTCGGCGTTGATCTGCTCCACCCGTGCCGGGCGACCTTCCGCATCCAGGCGGACGCGCCCGATCCCCGAGCCGTTCCACAAGCGCTCGCCGGACCGGCTGCGACTGGGCAGCCACGGCTGGACCCGCACGCGGCGGCGCTTGGTGAACCAGTTCAGGGGCGAGCGCGGTGAATACAACCAGCGATTGAGGCGATCGAACAGGTCCAACAGACGGCGTGGAAATTCGTTCTTCACCCCGCTGCTGGTGATCTGCCAAATCTTCGGCCCTTCCGCCCGCCCGCGTACATGTACCTCGTAGGCGAAGGAGTAATGCACGTCACCGGAGAGGACAACGTAGTTGCCCGGCGTGCGGGTGTGACGAAAGATGTTGAGCATGACCTGGGCGGCGCCGCGGTGCGCCATCCAGTTTTCCGCATCGACCAGCAGGGAAAGCCCGGCCCAGCTGAACACGCGCTGGACAGTCTCGATCAGCTTGACCCCGAACATAGGCGCCGGCGAGACGATGACTACCGAGCGATGGTCGAGGATGTGCTGTTGCAGATCGGTGAGCGCCTCCCAATCCATCAGGCCCGAAGGCCGACTCAGGTTGCGCTCGTTTCGCCAGCGGCGGGTGCGGGTGTCGAGCACCACCAGCGCCGGTTCGCTGGCGATGACATAGCCCCAATCACCGCGCTTCAACACCTCGTCCACCACTTGATCATGCAGCGCACAGTCGAGCTGGCCGTCCTCGCCGCTTGCCAACAATGCCTCGACCGTCTGCAACGACGTGACACAGGCATCCGGCGCATTGCCCCAGGCCTGGCACAGCAAATAACCCAGCAGCGCATTACCGATGATGCGCCGTGAGAAGGGATGGCCGTAGGCGGTCTCCTCCCAGCGCGCACTGAGGTTCCAGTCATCGGTGATGTCGTGGTCGTCGAAGATCATCAGCGACGGCAGATGTGCCAGTCCGCGTGCCACCTGCGGCAACCCCTGGCGGAACGCGTCGATGCACTCGGCTTCGCGGGCGTAACGCTGGGCCATATCCTCGTCCAGCGGCGGCGCCTGTAGCTCGATCAAAGACCAGGGCACCGGGGACCAGACCAGCAGGTACATGGCCAGGACTTCGCCCAGCGTCACCAGATGGTTATGCGCGCTGGAGGTGGTGAATACCGGTTTCTCGACGCCACCGAAGAAGCGCTCGCGCAGCGCCTCGTTGGATTTGAACGCCGGCAGCAGTTCGGCGCGCCGGTAATAGGTGGCCGGGTGCGCCATCAGCTCTTCGCTGTTGGCCACGGTCGCGCCCTCCAGGCATTCGCCGTAGAGCCCGAGCCGGCGGATCAGCGCGTGAATGGCGACCAGCATTGGGCCCGCCACATCATCGGCGTACACCTGATCGCCGGTCATCAGCAGCGCGGCCGGCCAGCGCTCGGGCGCGTGGCGTACATCCTTGATAAGCGAATCGACGGTCACCAGCCCATCCGACGACGCGTGATGAGGCTTGCGACAGGAGCCGTGCAACAGATCGTCATAGCGCGAGCGAACGACGAAAGCCGGCCGGTCGCAGCCTTCGTGGATCAGGTGCGGCGCCCATTGAGCGATGCCCTGCTCGACGCCCTGTCCGCTGATCAGCAGGTCGTATTCGATCAGTCGGTCGATCGGCAGCGGCGTATCGAGGTGGACATCAATCAGATGCAGCCAGGCCGAGGTGCCGATGCGCAGCCGACGGCAGGCCTCCCCTTCCAACGCCAGCAAACGCGACGCGTCACCTTCGGGCTGCAGCATCAGGCGCAATGACAGGGGCTCGCGGGCGACCAGCCAGAGCACCAGTCGCCCCGCGTCGAGCCGGCGCAGCATGGGTCCGGCAAGCACAAGGGGAAGGGATGCAGCGGTGTCGGATGGTGCGGAGCTGTGCATGCAACTGCTCAATGGCGGCGGTGGAGCATGAGAGTGTAACGAATAGCGCCGGTTCGCCCTGGATCGAGGTCGAGTCGCTCGCTGGTGAGGCCGAGCCTTTGTAGGGTGGATCGCGCTTTACCGATCCACCGAGCAGAAGCCAACGGTGGATAAAAAAGCGTCAGCCACCCTACGGTCGGGCTGCTCGATCTGAGGCTCAGCCTTTGTGGGGTGAATCGCGCTTCACCGGTCCACCGAGCAGTGACCAACGGTGGATGAAAAAGCGTCATCCACCCTACGGTCGGGCTGCTCGATGTGACTCAGCCTTTGGAGGGTGAATCACGATTCACCGATCCGCCGAGCAGAGGCCAACGGTGGATAAAAAAGCGTCATCTGCCCTTCGGGCTTTGCCAGCGCTGGGTTGCTTCCGTGCATGTGGTGGGCTAAAGCCCACCCTACTTGCTGAGGCTTGGGGTCGTAGGGTGGATCACGCGGCATCGATCCACCGGGCAGTGGTCAGGTGGGTAAGAAGAGTTCCACCGATCTGAGCGCCCTCAAGCGCGCCGTTGCGCCTGCTCGACGATCAGCGTTTGCAGGCGATGGAGAAAGGCCAGCCCCTCCTCCCAGCGATGATGACCAGACTCCACGTTGATATGCCCTACCCCACTGAGCACGGTCACTTCGCTGCCCCAGGCCTTACCCATGGCCCTCGTCCGGTCGGCGCTGGCGGCGGGATCGTTGTCGGACCCCACCAGCACGCTGGGAAATGGCAGCGGCACCAGGGGCAGCGGAGCGAAGTTGCGCAGTGGCTCAGGGCACCCCGGTCGCTCGACATCCGCTGGGGCGACCAGCAATACACCCTCAACGCACCGCAACGCTTCGGGCGACGCCTGCGCCACCCAGTGCGCGACGGTGGGACAGCCGAGGCTGTGCGCGATCAGCACCACCGGCGCTGATGCCGCGACGATTCCGCGATGCAGTTCGGTCACCCAGTCGGGACGTTGCGGCTGCATCCAGTCGGCCTGCTCAATGCGCCGACTGGTGGGCAGGGTGCGCTGCCAGTGGCTCTGCCAATGGTCGTCAGGCGAGCCATGCCAGCCGGGCACGATCAGATAGTGGAACGCTCCGCGCCGCATAGGATGGCCTCTCGATGGTCGCTGAGCGGCGAGTCTATCGCCCACGGAATCTGCACCATAAAGAATAAGAATTCATTTGCTTATGCACTAAAAAATGCATCGGAAGTGCCCGAGTGACGCTGTGCCCATAAAAAAGACGCGCCCTAAGGCGCGCCAAGGTTTGAAGCGCACGCAGTACTCATTGCACCTGGCTGAGCAGGTCCTTACGCAGGAGCGATTTGATCTTCACCACATGGTCGTCTTCCTGCGCCTTGGCCTTATGGAAGCCCTTGGCGATGCGTGGGTGACCACCGGCCTCGGCCAGCTCGATCAGCAGCTCCCAGGCAGCGTTGTCTTCGAGCTCCAGCGTCAGCAAGGCATTGATGCCCTGAGCAACATTCGTCCGCGGGTCGGTCAGCACCTGCATCACGCCCATGGACTTGACGCCGACGATGTCGGCACAGGGCGTTTGCGCAGTCGGGTCGGCACCCAGGGTTTCGATCGCTTCAGCGACCATGTTCATGTGCTCGAACTCTTCGTCACGGATGTGCTGCAGCACCTGGACCAGGTCCGATTGGGCGGTTTCGAGTCCCTTGGCCTTGGCGATCATGGCGTCGTACATGCGCACGCCGCTGCGCTCGAAGGCCAGACGCTCGCCGAGCTTGTCCACCAGCAGCTCCGGGCTCTTGCCCAGCGCCATGTCGAAGGTGGATTTGAGCATGCCTTTGGCCGAACCCGGGACCGGCACCGAGCCGATGCGATCGGCTTCCTCGGCGCGGGTCGTGCGTTCGAGCATCATGCCCTTGGAATCACCCGGAACGTCCGGGTGGATCTCGTTGACGGCATCGAGCAGGCGCTTGGTGTCCTTCGGGGACATCTGCACGCCGGTGAAATTGGTGCCCAGTTTTGCTGAAGTTGCCATGTCTGTTCTCCTCAGGAAGCCTTGCGCATCTGCATGAGTTCACCGCCCGGTGCCCATTGGTAACCGGCCGACACGATGTTCGAGGCGATGCCTTCGGAATTGAGCTGGGCCCGATAATCCAAGGAGTTCTGCGGCTCCTGGCTCTTGTCGACGTACTGGGTGCCGCTGGTGCGCAGGTTGACCTCGGCGGCGAGGACCTGGCGCACAAACTCACGCTGGCTCTTGAACTCGATCATCTTCGGCAATGGGCCGCCGAGAATCTCGGCCGGATCGCGACGCTCGAGTTTCTTGAAGTGCTCGCAGGCGATGTTTAGGTGGCCCAATTCGTAATCGAGGAAGCGCTCCCACATGGCCTTGATGCGCGGGTTGGTTTCCTGCTCGGCGCAGCTGGCGTAGGCATAGACCTCCATCGCTTCGTGCACCAGCCACTTCTCCATGAAGGATTCCTGGGGGTCGGCCAACGAGCCGTACTGGGTGACGTGCTGCTCTTCGACCGACGCAATTTCGGCATACAGCTGACGTGCCAGCGGGTCGGCGAACAGCGGGCCGATGTTCATGTAGTAGTCGTGGGTCTGGTACTCAGCCGCGGTGATCATGGCCGCGTGAATCTTGGTGATGAGATCTGCCTGCTCCTTGGCATAGCTTTCGCGCAGGTCGTTATCCGGATGACGGTGGTGCTCGGAGGTCTGCCGGCCGGGAACGATGTCGGTGTAGCCCTGCAGGATATTGTTCGCGTCCTTGCCTTCGAGGCGATCTAGCATGGCTGAGTAGCGATACAGGTGGTCGAAGTCTTCCAGCAGGCCGAAGCGGTAAGTCTGCGCCTGGTAGGGGTCCGGCTCGGTCTGGGCGACGGCCGCGGTCACTTCGATCGCGACCTGCTCGTAGGCGACGGTGGTTTCCAGCGGCGAATGGTCGGCGGAGATCAGCCAGTTGACCATGGTCGCCTGGTGTTGCTCGACCCGGCGGATCTCGGCGAGCGGGCCGCGCAGCTGGCCGGTGATGCGGGCGATGCCGTGCTTGAGGCGCAACGCATCGGTTTCGATCCCGTTCATCAGGATGATGCGCACGCGGGTGAAGGCGTCGTCGTCGAGCTTGCTGATGGGCTTGCCCGCCATTTCCTTCCAGGTGAACTTTTGCTTATCGAGCGGCGTGCCCTTGTTGTCGAGAATGCCGGTTAGGTTGTCCATGGAGCCTCCGTTTGAACGGCTTGTATTGGTTCGGCGTACGAATTCGTACGGCCTAATCACGGGTCAGCTGAGCTGACGTCTTAAAAAAGGGACGGAGGCAAGCGGAAAAGAATTCCGTAGAACGTGAAGCGAACATGCAAAGAGTCGACAAGCGGCAGCAGCCAACCCCTTCGAACATGATCAGATGCAGCGAAGCGCAATTGGTCCCGAAACCTTGCCGCATCGGCGTTCAAGCGAAGCGGCAAGGCGTCTCAGCGAAGAGCTTCCAACTGACGCTTCCGCTCGTCGGCGGGCAGTCGGCCCAAGGCAGCGACTTGGGCATGAAAACGCGGCCAATCACCGCCGACCTGCTCGAATAACGCAGCGAAGGCAGACACCCATTGATCGTAGAGGCCGAAGGGAACCAGGCTGGCATTGTTCAGTGGCTGAGCCATCCAGCGATCGAAGCGACCATCGCCGTTCCACGGCCCGTCTCTCAGCCTCCGATAGGCCTGTCGCATGCGCATGAATTCGGCGGCCTTGGCAGCACGCATCTCCGGTTCGCTCAAACCGGATGCATAGAGCGCAGCCAAGCGCTCGCGAGTCGCCAGCGCCAGCCGGCTGAGGTCGGCGTATTGATCGCGCAGCGCCTCGCTGGACGGCGGCAGCCCATGACTGGCGCGCCACTGCCGCAGCCCTTCCCGCTCGACAAATGAGGCGTAGGATTCGTTGAACGCCGTATCGTCAGTGACATACAGCCGCTGATGCGCCAACTCGTGGAAAACCAGCCCGGCCAGCCGATCGTCGTCCCAGCGCAGCATCGAGCTGAGCAGCGGATCGTCGAACCAGCCCAGGGTCGAATAAGCCGGCACGCCGGCCACCAACGTGTCGTAGCCCTCGGCTTGCAACAGTGCCGCAGCGCCGCGGGCGCGGCCCTGTTGGTAGTAGCCGCGATAGCCCACACAACCGGCTATCGGAAAGCACTGGGTCTGCTGCGCCACGGAAAACTCCTCAGCAACGAACAGATTCCACATCACATAAGGCCGCTGGAGCTCGGCGTAGACCCGATAACTCCGATTGTCCGGAAGTGCCAAGGCACGGCTGGCGAAGCCTCTGGCCTGCAGGGCCAGGGTCAGTCGTTGGCGCAACAGCGGATCGCTTTGCGGGTTGTCGATGATCGCTGCAATGGGCTCACGCTGCCGCAGCAATTCGAGCTGGCCGACCGCCAGTTGCCCGTAGTAACTGCTGCAACCGCTCAGACCAACCGCCATCAGCAGGGGAACCCAACGCCGCTTGCGGTTGTCGACTGCGGCGATTTTCGACTTCGACATGAACAAACGCTTACCGGCTGAATGCCCCACGGGGCGATGCACGGAGCCTACAACGAAGTCCACCCAAACACCGAACACGCCGGTGCCAAACAGCCAGGCCGACACCGATCGGAGACCCAGTTCCATGCGAATCCTGATGCTTGCTCTTGCGCTATCCAGTCTGGGCGGTTGCGCCATGTGGATGCCCAAACCGGACCCGAACCAGGCCTGGGTCGACCTCGCACCGCACGGGGAGACCGAACTGGTGGCCGTGGCGGTCGATGACAAGCCGCTCGACGACAGTCGCTATTTTCAGGTCGAGCCGGGCAGTCATCAGTTGGGCATGCGCTATCGCTTCGAAGTCGGCCCGGCCGACGTAGGTCGCGACAGCGAAGCGCTGGCACGCGACTGCCGCCTGACCCTGAGCTATGACAGCTTCAATGCCGGGGCCCGCTATCGGCTGGAGGCTGGCGGCTACGGCTTCCGCCCCTGGGCCAAACTTTACGACCAGCATGACCGCGTGCTGGCCAAAGCCACTGAGCGTGGCTGCGGCGGGGTCGCTACCCGCTAGCGTTGTGTTGTGAACCGTTCTGTTGCGGTGCAGTCGTTGAAAAAGAGCACTATCTGGCTCAGGCTCATTGGCTGACCGCGACAGCAGACGCTGATCCTGCGGTTATCAGGAGGAATCACCATGCGTCTGTTATTCGCTCCATTGCTGGCGCTCGGCCTGACCGGCTGTGCCGGCCCCCTGCCCGCACCCGACCCGAACATGGCCTGGGTCGAGCTGACCGCTCAACCCAGCGACATTTTCATGTCCGACCAGCTGGACGGTGAGCGCACACCCGATGGGCGCTATTTCCAGGTCAGCCCCGGTGCGCATGAACTCGAAGCGCGCTACGAATTCGAAATCAGCAGTGGCGGCTTTGGCGATTTTGGCGACACCCAATACCTGCGCTGCACCATGGTGATCAACTACGACGATTTCCAGCCCGGCCGGCGTTACCTATTCCAGGCCCGCTCGCTGGGCTTCACCCCACAAGGCTGGCTGCGCGACGAAGACTACAACGTCCTGGCGCGCGCCGAGGCCGAGCACTGCTACTGAGCAGCCGTCAGCAAAGAGGTAGACGATGTCCCGTATCGAACACACCCGTTTCTCCACCCTGGACCTGGCGCCAATCCGCGATGACGGCGACGCCGGCCTGGCCCTGCGCAACTCGTTGGCCCTGGCGCAGCATGTCGAGAAGCTTGGCTTCGAGCGCTTCTGGGTTGCCGAGCACCACAACATGGACGGCATCGCCAGCGCCGCCACCTCGGTGCTGATCGGTTATCTGGCATCCGGCACCTCGCGGATTCGCTTGGGCGCGGGCGGCGTGATGCTGCCCAACCACGCGCCGCTGGTGGTGGCTGAACAGTTCGGCACGCTGGAGGCGCTCTACCCGGGGCGGATCGAGCTGGGCCTGGGACGCGCACCGGGCGCCGATCAGTTCACCGCCCATGCCTTGCGCCGCGACCGCATGGGCAGCGCCGATGACTTCCCTGCGGACTTGGAAGAACTGCAGCTGCTGCTTGGTCCGCGCCAGCCCAACCAACGCGTCATCGCCATGCCTGGCATGGGCAGCAATGTCCCGATCTGGCTGCTCGGCTCGAGCCTGTTCAGCGCTCAGCTGGCTGCTGCCAAAGGCCTGCCCTACGCCTTCGCTTCGCATTTCGCGCCGCGTTATATGCACGACGCGATTCGTCTGTACCGCGAGAACTTCCGCCCCTCCGAGGTGCTGGACAAGCCGTACGTCATGCTCGGCGTGCCGCTGATGGCGGCCGACACCGACGAGCAAGCCGAGTACCTGGCGACCACCGCCTATCAGCGCATCCTCGCGCTGATCCGCGGCCAAAGCCTGGTGCTGGTGCCGCCGGTGACGAGCATGCAGGGCAAATGGCTGCCCCACGAGCAGGAGGCCGTCGGCAGCTTCCTCGGCATGGCCCTGATTGGTGGTCCGGAAAAGATCCGCGCTCGTCTGGACGTCTTGCTCGAGCAAACTCAGGCTGACGAGCTGATCTTCACCTGCGACCTTTACGAAACCGCCGACCGCCACCGCGCCTTCGAAATCCTCGCCGAGCTACGTTGATCAGCAAAAGGCATCGGGGCGACACCTAGCGCCCCGTCGCACCAGCGCAACCTGTGAAAGGGCCGCCACTCGACAACCGGCCCGTGCGGGTGGCTCGCAAGCCTTCTACGAGGCCGGCAAGGCGATCGCGGCTGAACCCCATCCAATCGCGCCGATCAAAACAGCAGCCCATGCGTACTTCGGCGCGTCACGCTTGTTTGCGGAAGACTGAATGAATTTTCTCGAATGGATGGCCGTGCTCGGCATCCTGCTGTTGATCCTCGCCCTGGCATCGGCCTACCTGCGCTGGCTGCCTATCACCACGTCACTGATCTACCTTGGCTTCGGCCTGCTCATCGGCCAGCTCGGCGTCGGTTTGTGGGAGATGGAGTTCATGCACATCGCCAGCTGGATGGAGCACCTCACCGAGATCGCGGTGCTGGTGTCACTGTTCGTCAGCGGCCTCAAACTGCGCATGCCGCTGCATCACCAGGCATGGCGAAGCGCGTACATACTCGCAGGCCCGGTGATGCTCGCGTGCATCGCGGGCGTCGCCGCGCTCTGCCATTACCTGCTCGGGCTCAGCTGGGGTCTCTCGGTGCTGATCGGCGCCATCCTCGCCCCCACCGATCCGGTGCTCGCCAGCCTGGTACAGGTAAACAATTCCCGCGACAGCGATCACGTCCGCTACGGCCTGTCCGGCGAAGCCGGCTTCAACGATGGCACCGCCTTTCCGTTCGTCGTGTTCGGCCTGCTGTTAATCGAGCAGGAAACCCTGGCTAGCGGCTGGGTGAGCGAGTGGGCGCTGCATCGGCTGGTTTGGGCCGTACCGGCTGGCCTGGGGTTTGGTTATCTGCTCGGCAGGCTTATCGGCAAGCTGGCGATCTTTCTGCGCGCCCGCCACGCCGATACATCCATGTCGCCGAACGATTCACTGGCGCTTGCGCTGATCGCACTGGCTTACGTCGGCGCCGAGCTGATCGGCGCCTGGGGGTTCCTCGCGGTATTCGCGGCCGGCCTGGGGTTGCGCCATGCCGAGAAGGACGCAGCAGAGGAATCAGATACGCCATCCGAGGAGCTGATCGCCCACGCTGTACCGCACTTGGCTGAAGGCGGCCTGAGCCCGCGAGAACTGCCGCTGGAAAACGAGAAAATCGCCGAACCCAAGGTCGCCGCAGGTGTGATGGTGGGTGACATCCTGACCTTTGGCGGCCAGCTGGAGCGCAGCCTGGAAGTGCTATTGGTGACGATTCTTGGTGTGTTGGTCTCGGTGCACTGGGACTGGCGTGCGGTGCCTCTGGCGCTGGCGCTGTTCGTGGTGATCCGGCCGTTGAGCGTGTGGCTGCTGATGCCAAGCCGCTACCTGGACCGTACCCAACGCCTGACCGTCGGCTGGTTCGGCATCCGAGGCATCGGCAGCTTGTACTACCTGAGCTACGCGGTCACCCACGGCCTGTTGCCGGAAGAGGCCGAAGCGATCATCTCACTGGTGATTTCAGTGGTGGTGTTGAGCATCGTCCTGCACGGCTTGAGCACTCAGCCATTGCTACGACGTTACGAACGCAGCCGCGGCGAGGCGCCGACGGACCACGCCTGACACGGCGAGGCGAGCCGGCCTCCCAGGCAGCTGGCTGGATAGCCGCTGCCGGGCCGCCTGGACTGCAGATCAGCTGTCCGCGAGACGGAAGCCGACCTTCATGGTGACCTGGAAATGGCCGACCTTGCCGTTTTCGACATGGCCGCGGATCTCGCCGACTTCGAACCACTCGACGTTCTGCAGTTTGCTGCTGGCCTCGGCGATACCGTTCTGAATCGCTTCATCGACGCTATTGCGCGAAGAACCGACGATTTCAATCTTCTTGTACGTGTGATGATCCGACATGAATAAATCCCCTTCTGGTCTGAGGAGCCTCCGCTCGGTAATGATGCGTCCTGTTCATTGAGGCCCGCGAAGGGCCTCGGAAGTTCAGCGGAGCGGTCGATCCGCCGATGGCGGCCGGCGAATCTCAGCACCCACTACCTGGATAACTCGAAGGTTATCCGCGCGGCAGCTTACCCGTGTTGATCGACGTACAGCCGTAGGGTGGGCTTCAGCCCACCGGAACGCTCGGCCCAAGTTGGTGGGCTGAAGCCCACCCTACAACTCTGCAACCCACCGGCAGTAGGCTTCGTGCGTCTGTAGGAGCGAGCTTGCTCGCGATCCGCTTCCACTCGTAGCCCGAGTGGCAACACGCAGCGCAGGTTAATCGATACGCCGATAGGGATACTGCTGCGCCTTGAACACCTGATTGAAATACCGCCCGAGGGAATCAGCCTCCAGCAGCGCCTGCACCACGTCGGCGGGCACCTGCTCGTAGCGATACAGCGAGCCGTTATGAAACTCGACCTCCAGCGCCTGCTCGTCCGGGTCGTAACCCAAGGCGCGCAGGCTGCTCGAATTCACCGCGACTCGCTTCATACCGCCGGATCGGGCTCGTGTTTGAAGCCCTCGGCCTGCATTCGCCAAAGCGCCTCGAAAGCACCGCCGCGGCTGCGCAGCTCCATCGGTGCGCCGTCTTCGATAATCAGCCCGTTGCGCAGCACGATGATCCGATCGAAGCTCGCCAGCGTCGACAGCCGATGGGCGACCGCGACCACGGTGCGGTTGTGTACCAGATTGTTCAGCGCCGCCTGGATCTCTCCTTCCGACTGGGTATCCAGCGCTGAAGTCGCCTCGTCGAGAATCAGTATCGGTGCATCCTTGAGGAACGCCCGAGCGATACCCAGACGCTGACGCTGGCCACCGGAGAGCAGCACACCGCGCTCGCCGACCAGGGTGTCGTAGCCCTGCGGAAGCTCGCGGATGAACGCATCGCAGAAGGCCTGGCGGGCCGCTTCCTCCACTTCGCCATCGGTCGCGTCAGGGCGCCCGTAGCGGATGTTCTCGCGAATCGTCCGGTTGAACAGCGCGGTCTCCTGCGGCACCACCGCGATCTTCTCGCGCAGGCTGTTCTGGCTGACGGAGCGGACATCCTGACCGTCGATCAGGATGCGCCCGGCCTGTACGTCGTCCAGGCGTTGCAGCAACTGAATGAGGGTCGACTTGCCCGCCCCGGACGGCCCGACCACGCCGACCTTCTGCCCAGCCGGGATATGCAGATTGAGATGCTCAAAGATCATGCCGCGCTTCGGATAGCCGAAGCTGATGTCCTCGAAGGTGATGTCCCCTTCAGCCAGCAACAGCAGGGTTTCGGAGTCTTCAAGGCCGTGCGGCTGGACGATGATGCGCAGGGTGTCGTCGATGGCACCAATCTGCTGCGTGGTGTCCACCAGCGCCAAGGCCAGATCACGCGAGCCATGCAGGATACGGAAGGTCAGCGCGCTGACCAGCACCACGTCGCCAGCGGTCACCGAGCCGTCCACCCATAAAGTGATTGCCCAGACCAGCATGCCCCCGGCCATCAGCGACAGGCAGATGTCGTGGATAACGCGGGCCTTTTCCAGATACATCCAGCTGCGTCGCTGGGCCTTGGCTTCGTAGCCGATCTCGTTGGCCAGGCGCTCCGCTTCACGGTCGCGTGCGGAAAACGCCTTGATGGTCCAGACGTTGGACACCGCATCGACCAGCTCGCCGCCAACCCGCGCCGATTGCGCGGCGAAGCGTTGATGCTTGGCGCGGCCCCGAATACCGAACCCGGTGATCAGTACCGCGACGATGGCCACGAACAGGATCAGCGCAACCGCCATGCGCCAATCGACGGTCAGCAGCACCACCACCGCCCCGATGAAGTCGACGATGGGCGGCACGATCTTCCAGACCAGACCGCCGTAGATCGCCCCTGCTGCCTGGCCCAGCGCCGAGATCCGATTGCCCAGCGAACCGGCGAAATGCTCGGTGAAATAGCGCATGGGGTGACCGGTCAGGTGTTTGAACAGGTCAACCCGGATATCCACCATGCTGGCGACGACTGTTCGGCAGCCGAGCCAGCCGCCGAGACGCCAGAACACGTTTTCAATGACGATCAGGCCGATGAACAGCCCCAGCGGAAACCACACATCGGCGGCGCCCCGGTTGGAGCTGCCCTGCGCCATGGCGTCGACCAGCAGCTTCATGCCGTACTGCACCGCTACCGCGCAGGTCGCCGCACCGACGATCAGCAGCAGCAAGCCGCCGAAATGCCAGGGCCGCGCGCAAACGTAGTGCCACAAGAAGGCGACCGGCCGATCCGGCAGGAGCGGCACCAGGGGCGGTTTGCGCAGTGCCGGGGCGTTCATGAAAAGGCTTCAGCGATGTTCGAAACCGGACTCGAGTGGCTAAAGCGCGCCTGCTGCAGCCGCAGCTCATCGGCCAGCCCCTCATGCACACGGCGGTTTCCGGCTTCGTCCGGGAAGCCCAACAGCCCCACCGGGCAGTGACGGTCGTCGGTCCAGCCCGGGTAATCCACCACCGGGTACAGGCAGATCCCTTCCACCGGCACGCCACGCTGCATCGCCAGGCCGGCTTGCTCGCTGACGTAGCGCAGCCAGTCGCCGCGCACATCGCCTTCGGCGCCGGTTTCGGCGATCACGATGGGGCGCTTGTAGCGCTGCGCGATCTCGCTGAGGATGCCTTTGAAAGGACGATAGTCTGGGCTGTCCCGGCCGATGGTATTACCTGCGCCGTGATACCACTGGTTGTCGGGGTAATAGTTCACGCCGAGCAGATCAAGGTATTCCGGGGCGCCGCCGAGGCCCGGCCAGAGTTCGCCGCAGAGCATGTCCCAGGCCTCGAACTGCGATTGGCGGTAGCGCTCGGCCTCGCGCTGCGGGCCGGGCCGATCATTCGGCGCGACGACGTGAATGGCCGGTTCGACCTGGATAAAACGCGCCCGCGGTTCAACCTCGCGGATCGCCTGCATCGCGGCGATGGTGGCGCGCACCAGCTGATGCTTGAGTTCAAAGCCACGGCCGCGTGCCATGGGGTTGAAGTAGGCCTCGTCGCCGCCAGCCCAGGCCCAGAACGAGATCTCGTTCAACGGCGCGTAGAACGGCACCGTATCGGTCTCGTCTTTGATCAACTGCGCAGCCGCGGCCGCATAGCGGGCGAAGCGCTCGACGAACTGCGGTCGCCAGATGTCGATGTCGTCCGGCCAGCCGTAGTGGCACAGATCCCAGATCACCTGGGTGCCCTGGCGCCGGGCCGCCTGCAGCATTGGCAGAAAGCTCGACCAGTCGTAGCGGCCCGGTGACGTCTCGATCAGGTGCCAGCGCAGGCCGTCCCGCACGGTGTGCAAGCCGTGTCGATGCAGCACTGCGTAATCATGGGCGGCCCAGCGGTCATGCCCGGTGGCGGCAAGCAGGTCGAGGCGTCGGCCATCGCTGCGGCGGTGATTCGAGCATTCGAAGCCGCCCATAAAGAAGCTCTGAAACACGCTTGGCTGATGCATCCGAGTGCCTCTCTCAGGAGCCCTGTTCGGCCAGGGACTGACCGTGCGCCGCGCTCTCGCCCGCCGCTGGGCCACGCTCGGCCTCTTCGATGCGCTTGTACAGCGCCAGCGCCTGCCCGACTACCTGATCCATGTTGTAGTACTTGTAGGTGCCGAGGCGGCCGACGAAGGTCACGCCGGGCGTCTCGTCCGCGAGCTTCTGGTAGCGCTTGTACAGCTCGGCATTCTCCGGCCGCGGAATGGGGTAGTAAGGATCGCCCTCCGCCGACGGGTATTCGTAGGTGATGCTGGTCTTCGGGTGGACCTGCCCGGTCAGGTGCTTGTACTCGCTGATGCGCGTGTAGGGCACGTCTTCACTCGGGTAGTTGACCGTACCGACGGCCTGGAACTGCTCCTGGTCGAGCTGCTTGTGCTCGAACTTCAGCGAACGATAGGGCAGCTTGCCGAAGCGGTAGTCGAAATACTCGTCGATGGGCCCGCAGAAGATCAGGTGGTCGTACTGCACCTCGTCGCGGATCTCGCGGTAGTCGGTGTTGATCATGACTTTGATATTCGGGTGCGCGAGCATTTTCTCGAACATTTTGGTGTAGCCATGCTTGGGCATCTGCTGGAAGGTGTCGGTGAAGTAGCGGTCGTCAGTATTGGTTCGCGTCGGGATGCGCGAGGTGACCGATTTGTCCAGCTGCGACGGGTCCAGCCCCCACTGCTTGCGGGTGTAGCCGCGGAAGAACTTCTGGTACAGCTCACGGCCGATTCCGTTGATCACCACGTCCTCGCTGGTCTGGATGTCTTCCACCGGCTCGGCGCGACTGGCGAGGAAGTCCGCCGCTTCCTGTTCGGTGGTCATGTTCAGACCGTAGAGCTTGTTCAGTGTGGTCATGTTGATCGGGATCGGCACTTCCTGACCATCCACCTGCGCCAATACACGATGCTCGTAAGGCCGCCACTCGGTGAACCGCGACAGGTAGTCGACGATGCGCTGAGCGTTGGTGTGGAAGATGTGCGGGCCGTAGCGGTGGATCAATACGCCGGCTTCGTCGTAGTGATCGTAGGCATTGCCGCCGACATGGGGCCGCCGGTCGACCACCAGCACGCGCTTGTTGAGCCCGGCAGCCAGGCGCTCGGCCAGCACGCTGCCGGCGAAACCGGCGCCGACGATCAGGTAGTCGAAGCCGCGGCGGCCATGGGATGAGCCGTCGCTGGCCCCGCCGCCTGCGTAGTCGGGATTGCTGTCTCGCAGGCTCACTTCGCGCATTGCATCTTCTCCTTCATCAGCGCCCAGGTGTGGTCCCAGGACATGTCGCCGAGAATTTCGTCAGCGGTCTTCAACAAACGGTCGCGGTCTTCAGTATCGGCCAGTGCCTTTTCCACGGACGCGATGAACGCATCGGGTGTATCAGCGATGTAGACGATCTGGGTGTCGCCATAGGTGCGCACCACGTCCTTGATCGGCGTGGACACCACGGGCCGGCCGCCGGCCAGGTATTCAGGAGTCTTGGTCGGGCTGATAAAACGGGTCGACTCGTTCATCGCGAACGGCATGATGGCCACGTCCCAGCCGGCCAGGTATTTGGGCAACTCGTCGTACGTCTTACCGCCCAGGTAGTGGATGTTGTCGCGCTGCGGCAGCTCCGCCGGATCGATCTTGACCACTGGCCCAACCAGCACGAACTGCCAGTCAGGGCGTTTTTCCGCCATGTCGGCCACCAGTTCGATATCGAAACGCTCGTCAATCACGCCGTAGAAGCCCAGCCGTGGATGAGGGATCTCGGCCTGGTCGTCGGGGTCGGCCTGAGTCCGCCTGGCCTCGGCGAAGTGCGCCACGTCGACGCTGCTGGGAAAGGCGAATACGTTGTCGTGCAGTTCGCGCTTGGCTTCCCAGATGCTGTAGCCACCCGTGAAGACCAGATCAGCGCGCTCGAGCAACTCACGCTCGCGTTGCACCAGCTCCGGCGGTGCGCCACGGAATGCCGAGAGTTCGTCCATGCAGTCGTAGACGGTGAGCTTGGGCTTCAGGTGGCCGGCATAACCGAGCGCCATCGGCGTGTAGTACCAGAGCATCAGCTCATTGACGCCGAGCTTTTCCAGATAGCCGTCGAGCAGATCGCGCTGCACGCGCAGCGCCGCCTCGCCCTCGCAACCCTGTGGCAGACGCGGAATCAGTACCTGGACACCATTTTCCTCGGGCCGTACCTCCAGCCAGGGCTGGGCGTCTTCGGTCGGGATCGGCTCTTCGGCAAACAGCACGTTGAAGTCACGGGCGAAGCGCGACATCAGGTGCTGCGGGCGCTGATAGACGAAGCTCCAGCGCAAATGGGAAAGACACAACAAGGTCGGCACCAGTTCATCGAAGATGACTTCAGGTGGCGTCGCTTGTTTATTGGGGGATTTGCCAATTTCGTATTGGTAGGGGCCGGCCCAGCTCATGGAAACCTCGTAAAGGGTGGCAATGCCCTCCAGAGTCCCTTCTGCCGCATCGCATAGGCCTGCGCAGCCCGCGCAAAGCAAAACCTGATGGCGCTCGGTGGCAGAAACGACCAATCCGCGAGCGCTGTCCGCCGGCTATGGACGACAGCTGATGAGCCAAGGTTCCCGATGCCCTACTGCAGAGGTCGGTCATCGGGTGACTGCCGTTTCGTTGGAACTTGCTCACACCTTCCCCCGTCCCTATCACAGGACGCCTGTTTCACCCCGGCATCGGTGCTGTGTGCTTCCTGCAGTCAGTACCGCCCGATTCGCCGACTCAACCCTGGAGATGCTTGCAGCGGCCGCGCTCATACGGTCAGCCGTGCGCTCCCGTGTGCGTCAGATAATTCGGTTCATGAGGTAGAGACATGATTCTCGTCACGGGTGGTGCTGGTTATATCGGGTCCCATGCGGTGCTTGAGCTCCTGCTGGCTGGCCATGAAGTGCTGGTGTTGGACGACCTCAGCAACAGTTCGAAAGTGGCACTGGATCGCGTGGAGCATTTGGCTGGCCGTACGCTGCAGTTCATCAAGGGTGACGTGCGAAACCGCTCGCTGCTCAAGGCGCTGTTTGCCTCTTACCCCATCACGGCGGTGCTGCACTTTGCCGGTCTCAAGGCGGTCGGTGAAAGCGTGCGCGAACCGCTGCGCTATTACGAAACCAACGTCAGCGGCAGCATCGCGTTGTGTCAGGCCATGGCCGAAGCCGGCGTCTTCAAGTTGGTGTTCAGCTCATCGGCGACTGTCTACGGCGACTCACCCAAGATGCCGATCACCGAGAACTGCCCCACCGGCATTCCAACCAACCCCTACGGCCAATCCAAGTTGATGGCGGAGAACGTGCTGAAAGGGCTGGCCGAATCCGACCCGCGCTGGTCGATTGCACTGCTGCGCTACTTCAATCCGATTGGCGCTCACGAGTCTGGCCTTATCGGCGAAGACCCCAACGGCATCCCCAATAACCTGCTGCCCTACATGCTGCAGGTAGCGGTGGGCCGTCGTAAGCAATTGAACGTATACGGAGCGGACTACCCGACGCCGGACGGCACGGGAGTGCGGGATTACATTCACGTGGTGGATCTGGCCAAGGGGCACCTCAAGGCACTGGAGCGCCTCGACCTGGTTCATGGTGTTTCCACGTGGAACCTCGGCACCGGCCGGGGCTACTCGGTACGCCAGATGATCACCGCGTTTGAAGAAGTGATCGGCAGACCACTCCCCCATGTGTTCAAGGCGCGCCGACCGGGTGACGCCGCGCAGTGCTGGTCGGATCCGAGCAAGGCCAGTGACGATCTGGGCTGGAAAGCGGAGCGTGACCTGCTGGTAATGCTGACCGACGCCTGGCACTGGCAGAGCCGCAACCCGCAGGGTTATGGAACGGACAAGCCAGCGGCCAAGGCTCCGATGGCGGCGAACAGCAATACCGCCATGGCCAGCTGAGCACCCACCACGCGGGTGCTCAGCGTGCGTCTTACGGTGCGCTGCAGTTCAGTTCAGCGCGGATTTTCGAAACATCGAGCCGGCGGTTCTGCTGTACCGCCCCGGTGAGCTGCGGGTCGATCACCGCGGTGCGCAGCAGCGCCTCGCGGATCTGCGCGCTGCTGGCACAGGGGTTCAGCGAGGCATACAGCGCCGCCGCACCGGTCACGTGAGGCGCCGCCATGGAGGTGCCGCTCATGTAGGCGAAGCCGGCCGCGCCAGTTGAAGTCGGCACCGTCGAAACGATGTCGACGCCCGGCGCGGCGATATGGACGTTGTTCACGCCATAGTTCGAGAAGCCCGCGCGACGGCCGTTCTGGTCGATCGCACCCACCGAAATTACGTTTGGCAGGTTGTAGCTGGCTGGGTAGCTCGGCGTGCTATCGATATTCAGCCCACTGTTGCCCGCAGCTGCGATGAACAAAATGTTTGCGTTGCCAGCCGCCTGAATGGCGTCATACAGCGCCTGCGAGTATCCGCCACCGCCCCATGAGTTGTTGGTGGCGACCAGGTTGATCTTCTTCGCCAGCTTCAGTTGCGTCAGGTAGTTGATGGCCTTGACGGCTCCCGCTGTAGTACCGCCATTGGCACCGAGGAACTTGGCGGAAATCAGCTTTGCGCTCGGGCAAACACCGAACACACCGGCGCCATTGTTCGCCACGGCCCCGACCGTGCCGGCGACATGCGTACCGTGATCGTCAGCCGGGCCGTCGTACACACTGGCGTTGTTGGCGGCAAAGTCCCAGCCGTAGATGTCGTCGGCAAAACCGTTGCGGTCATTGTCCTTGCGGTCGGCGCGAGTGCCCTCGCCTGGGTTGACCCAGACGTTGGCGCGCAGATCGCCATGCGTCGTCATCACACCTTCGTCGATGATGCCCACGTGAACTTTGTTGGAACACAGCGCGCCGGCGTTCCAGCTCGCCAGCGCACCGCTGCCATACGGGGAAGCAGGTGACGTCGTGGCGCCCTGCATGCCCCAGAGCATGTTGATGCCCGGGTCATTGGGGTTGGCCAGTTGGGTGTTGTAGATCCAGTTGGGCTCGACGTATTCGACCGCAGGATCAGCCGCCAGCTGTGCGATCAACGCGGCGTCTACCTTCTTGCCTTTACCCAGCCGCGCCCGGACCAGATCACCCTTGGCATCCTTGCGCGCTGCCTTATCGAGCAGTTTCTGGGTCGCTTTTGCGTTCCGCTTGGTAAGCGCTGCCGTCATTGCCGCTTCAGATGCACCTGATTTGAATTGAACCAGCAACTCGCCTTCGACAAAGGGTCGACCGGCTTTGAGCGAAGCATCAACCGCAGGGTTGGGCTTGGCGGCTAGCTGTTCTGCTCCGGCCGCGAGCAGCGCACACATCACGATACCGACACGCTTTTTATAGACCATCACTGTTCTCCCGAACGACTACAGACAGTCCCACGCACAGGCAACATGGCCGCTCGGTGGGTGTTTGAACTGTATCGGCAATGATGGTGTCGATTTAGTGGCACCGGACGAGTGGCGCAGCCGTTCATCGGCAACGACGGTGAGTTACGTCAGCTACCGCGGCTGGACGCTTTCCAAAAAAAACCCGCTTCGCAGAAGCGAAACGGGCGAAACAGGAGATGACGCGCGTAGGTCGCTAACTAGCTATTCTGCTCTTGCTGGCTGTCATCGGAAATCGTGATGATCGACTTCGCGTTGAACTCACGATTGCCAAAGAAGGCAGGGTCCATTTGTCCCATGACACTGATGCGGTCGCCCTTCTCGACCTGCTGGAAACCGTCCTTGTCCAAGGGGTTATAGGACATGGTGAGGGTATTGATGGTCAGCGAGCCGTCACCCGTATCGAGGGTGAGTTCTCGATCCTTGACCGATTGCACGGTGCCCTGAATCGTGGTTTCGGCAGAGGGCACAAAGGTCGCGGTCCGCCATGGCGTTTCTTCATCGTTGGCGCTGGCGAAGAAGAAGCTGTTCAGGCCCTCGACGTAAACACTGTTGGCCTCGATCGACGTCACTTCGAATATGTCGTCATCCACATCACCATAGACCGTGACCTTGTCCCCGGCTTTCAAGGCGGTGCCTTCGGAATACCAGTCCCAGTCGTCCATCTCGACGATGATGCTGCCCTTGCCGTAGTCCAGCATGAAGGAATCGGGCTTCACCGACTCTACGGTGCCGTTCAGGCTGATCCAGGTCCCATCGTGCTTCTGGTAAGGGCTAGGGGCATTACCCGATTCCGCTGCAAGTGGAGCAGTCGCGAATCCGGCGATAGCGGTTGCAATCAGGGTTTTCGTAATCGTGTTCATGGAAACCTCTCTTGCGATAGGTTCTTTGCAGAGCGACAGACCTAACTCCAACGCTCACGAGATACTGCTAGGCGAGCGGCCCGCACCATGAAAAGACCGCCAGTACATCAGTGGTCTTTCATGGATGCAGAGCGGATACGTTAGATATCCAGCCAGCCACCATCACCCGCGTCGTCATAGAAGGCGTTGTATTCCGTCTCGTTCCAATCGCCGCTATCGTCGGCGTCATAGGCGTCGTACAGACCTTGTCCGTACTCGTTGTTGGAGAGCATGCCGTCCTTGTCGCTGTCCCAGCTGGTGAACAAGGCGTCGTTATCGAAACCGGTGTCCCATTCGCCCATGGTGACCACGCCGGAATTGTCTTTATCCCATACGCCGAAATCGCCTACTTCCGCGAAGGCCGGAGCGCTGGCCGCCATGGCCGTTGCGAGTGCGATACCACCGAGCATTGTGTGAAGTTTGTTAGTCATCGTGCTTCTCCTCTGTGATTGATTGGAAGTCAGCACCAGAGGATGGCGCTCACATAAATACCGAGCGCCCGGGCCGTTTGTGAGTTCATGAAAATCGAGTAATCAGCCGTCGAGCGCCTTACCGATACGAATCAGGCGAAACGCCGATTGCGCTTCTGGTGCGGGTTGCGGAAAAGTTGCCGAGTGGACCCGCGAGGATGTTACGAAATCTTACGAGACGAACCGCTACGAGCGCCGCGCTAGCGTTCCGCCCAGGGGTCATCGAAGTCAAAAACCGCTCGATCTTTCACGTGGCACCTAGGGTGGGGCTTCATCAAGCCAGCTGCTGGCGCAACCAGTCCGCCAATCGCTCAGCGCGTCGATCCGTGCGCCGTGACGGCACCCACAGCGACAGCCGCGCCCGGGTTTCGACGAATCCCCAAGGCGCCAGCAAGCGGCCCTGGCGCAGGTCATCGGCCACCAATTGCTGCGGTGCGATGGCAACACCCAGCCCGGCCAGCGCCGCTTCCAGCAAAAAGTAGAGATGCTCGAAGCCCTGCCCCATGCGCAACATGCTGGGATCAAGCCCATTGCCCTGGGCCCAGGCGGGCCACGCCTGCGGACGCGACGCGGTGTAGAGCAGCGCTTCGTTGAACAGCACCGACGGCGGTGCCTGGCGCAACGCCGCACAGTTCGGATGATGCGGGCTCAGTACCGGACCGATGCATTCGGTGGCCAGCTCGAATACCTGCATATCGGCTGGCCACGGCGGCTCGGCATATAGCAGCGTGGCGTCCAACCCCGGCCTGCGCGGGTCCAGTTCGCCCTCGCTGGCGGACAGTTGCAAATGCAGATCCGGCAGGTCGCGGTTGAGCCTGTCCAGCCGCGGAATGAACCAGCGCGCCAGCAGGCTGCCCGGACAGCCGAGCACGAACGGCGCATCGGCGGTCTGCTGGCGCAGCTCGGCGCAGCTGTCGCGCAACCGCTCGAACGCCTCGCCTGCTGCATCACGCAACCGCAGCCCCGCATCGGTGAGTTTTACGCCGCGACCTTCCTTGCTGAACAGCGCCACGCCAAGGTCGTCTTCGAGCAACCGGATCTGCCGGCTGACGGCTCCGTGGGTCACGCTGAGTTCCGCTGCCGCTTGGCTTACGCTCTGCAATCGAGCGGCCGCTTCGAAAGCGCGAAGTGCATTGAGGGGAGGAAGGGCTTGGCTCATTAGTGAGTTTTCCTGACAGGTCGAGGCGATCTTATCGCTTTTTATCCGGGCCAGAGTCGGTTAATTTTCCGCCCATCGCGCAATCCTTACTCGCGTCTGGATGGCCGCCACCCTTTTCCGCAGGAGATCACCATGACCTCATTCCGCAGCGGCCCTGATGCCAAGGGCCTGTTTGGCCACTTTGGCGGTCAGTACGTCGCCGAAACCCTGATGCCGCTCATCCATGAGCTGGCCGCCGAGTACGAAAAAGCCAAGACCGATCCGGAGTTTGCCAAGGAACTCGCGTACTTCCAGCGCGACTATGTCGGCCGCCCTTCTCCGCTGTACTACGCCGAGCGCCTGACTGAGTTCTGCGGCGGCGCCAAGATCTACCTCAAGCGCGAAGAGCTGAATCACACCGGCGCGCACAAGATCAACAACTGCATCGGCCAGATCCTCCTGGCGCGGCGCATGGGCAAGCAGCGCATCATCGCCGAGACCGGCGCCGGCATGCACGGCGTGGCCACCGCTACCGTCGCCGCACGCTTCGGCATGCAGTGCGTGATCTACATGGGCACCACCGACATCGAGCGCCAGCAGGCCAACGTCTTCCGCATGAAGCTGCTCGGCGCCACGGTGATCCCGGTCACCGCCGGCACCGGCACCCTGAAAGACGCGATGAACGAAGCCCTGCGCGACTGGGTGACCAACATCCACGACACCTTCTACCTGATCGGCACCGTCGCCGGCCCGCACCCCTACCCGGCCATGGTTCGCGATTTCCAGTCCGTGATCGGCAAGGAAACCCGTGACCAGATGATGGCGCAAGAAGGTCGCCTGCCCGATTCGCTGGTGGCCTGCATCGGTGGCGGCTCCAACGCCATGGGCCTGTTCCATCCGTTCCTTGACGATAAAGAAGTCAAGATCATCGGCGTTGAAGCGGCCGGCCATGGCATCGAATCCGGCAAGCATGCCGCCAGTCTCAACGGCGGCGTGCCGGGCGTGCTGCACGGCAACCGCACCTTCCTGCTGCAGGACGACGACGGTCAGATCATCGACGCCCACTCGATCTCCGCCGGCCTCGACTACCCCGGCATCGGCCCGGAGCACGCCTGGTTGCATGACATCGGCCGCGTCGAATACACCTCGGTGACCGACGACGAAGCCCTGGCTGCGTTCCACAAGTGCTGTCGCCTGGAAGGGATCATCCCGGCCCTGGAAAGCGCCCACGCGCTGGCTGAAGTCTTCAAGCGCGCCCCCGGCCTGCCGAAGGATCACCTGATGGTGATCAACCTCTCCGGCCGCGGCGACAAGGACATGCAGACCGTCATGCACCACTACGACGAACAGGAAGAACATATATGAGCCGTTTGCAGACGCGCTTCGACCAGCTGAAACAGGAAAACCGCGCGGCCCTGGTGACCTTCGTCACCGGCGGCGACCCGGACTACGCCACCTCGCTGGCCATCCTCAAGGGCCTGCCAGACGCCGGCGCCGACGTCATCGAACTGGGCATGCCCTTCACCGACCCGATGGCCGACGGCCCGGCGATCCAGCTCGCGAACATCCGCGCCCTGGCGGCCAAGCAGGACTTGGCGAAAACCCTGCAAATGGTTCGCGAATTTCGCGAGGGCAATCAGACCACGCCGCTGGTGCTGATGGGCTACTTCAACCCCATCCACAAGATGGGCGTCGAACGCTTCCTTGCCGAGGCGGTGGAAGCAGGCGTCGACGGCCTGATCGTCGTTGACCTGCCGCCGGAGCATAACGAAGACCTCTGCGACCCGGCCCAGGCCGCGGGCATCGACTTCATCCGCCTGACCACCCCGACCACCGACGACAAGCGCCTGCCGACCGTGCTCAACGGCAGCTCGGGCTTCGTCTACTACGTCTCGGTGGCCGGTGTGACCGGTGCCGGTTCGGCAACGCTGGAACACGTCGAAGAAGCCGTGGCCCGCCTCAAGCGCCACACCGATCTGCCGTTGTGCATCGGCTTCGGCATCCGCACCCCGGACCAGGCCGCTGCCATCGCCCGACTGGCCGATGGCGTGGTGGTGGGCTCGGCGCTGATCGACCAGATCGCCAATGCCGAAACCTCTGAACAAGCCGTCAAGGGCGTGCTCGGTCTGTGCCGTGAGTTGAGCGAAGGGGTGCGGGGCGCTCGCGGCTAAGCTCTCTCGCAAAACGAACCTAAAGCCGCTGCACCATGATCTGGGCAGCGGCTTTTTCGTTTCAGCCGTAAGCCATCTCCCCTGTAGGAGCCAGCTTGCTGGCGATCAATAACGCCCTGCAGCCCCGGATCGCCAGCAAGCTGGCTCCTACAAAAACCGCTCGGCTATCCGATGCCCACGACCCCTATCGAATCTGCTTGATCGACCTGCCGAGCCGTACCGCCTGGGCCTCGGCGTACGCTGCGGACCGTTCCCCCTAGACTTCCCCAGGCCGCCCGGTGACCGAGCAGCGGTTCGCGCCATAACTGCGACAGGGCTGGTGCATACTGAGCGCGTTACACGACCCTTTGATTTCGCGTCGGCCACATCCGCATCAGCTGTGGGCAATCAGCAGTAAGCCATCTCCCCTGAAGGAGCCAGCTTGCTGGCGATCAATAACGCCCTGCAGCCCCGGATCGCCAGCAAGCTGGCTCCTACAAAAGCCGCTCGGCTATCCGATGCCGACGACCCCTATCAAATCTGCTTGATCGACCTGCCGAGCCGTACCGCCTGGGCCTGGGTGTTCGCTGCGGACCGTTCCCCCTAGACTTCCCCAGGTTGCCGCCCGGTGACCGAGCAGCCCTGTCGCGCCATAACTGCGACAGGGCTGGTGCATACTGAGTGCGCGTTACACGACCCTTTGATTTCGCGTCGGCCACATCCGCATCAGCCGTGGGCAATCAGCAGTAAGCCATCTCCCTGTAGGAGCCAGCTTGCTGGCGATCAATAACGCCCTGCAGCCCCGGATCGCCAGCAAGCTGGCTCCTACAAAAGCCGCTCGGCTATCCGATGCCGACGATCCCTATCGAATCTGCTTGATCGACCTGCAGAGTTGCACCGCCTGGGCATGGGCGTTCGCTACTGACCGTTCCTCCAAGACTTACCCAGGCCGCCGCCCGGTGACCGAGCAGCGGTTCGCGCCATAACTGCGACAGGGCTCGTGCATACTGAGCGCGTTACACGACCCTTTGATTTCGCATCGGCCACATCCGCATCAGCCGTGGGCAAGACGCCACCGTTGTCCAGGTGAGCTTAGCGGCGTCCAACCTTGCGGAGCAGCCCGATGCGCCTTGCCAATTTCATCCTCGATAACCTCGAGCCCATTCTCCAGTCGTGGGAAGACTTCGCCAGAACCATTCTGGGATCCCGTTCCATGGACACCGAAGCCCTACGGGACCATGCCGAGCTGATGCTGCGAACGATTGCCGAGGACCTGAGCACCAGTCAGTCCAAAGCCCAGCAGTTCAACAAATCCGTCGGCAAGACCCACAAGAGCGGCGGTGAAACGGCGGCGCAAACTCACGCCGTGTTGCGTCATGACGCCGGCTTCAGCATCGATGAAATGGTCTCCGAGTACCGCGCCCTGCGCTCCAGCGTACTGAGCAAGTGGTTGCAGGCAATCAAGTCAGGCACCGACTTCGAAGTTGAGGACATGACCCGCTTCAACGAGGCCATCGACCAAGCGCTCGCCGAGTCCGTGGCCAGCTACTCACAAACGGTCAACGGCACGCGGAATGTCTTTCTGGGCATCCTTGGACACGATTTGCGCACGCCTCTGGGCGCGATTCAGCTCGGTGCGGAAGTGCTGTTGCTCGACGGTAGCTTGGGGCCCAAGCCGACCATGTTGGCATCGCGCATCTATACCAGCGTCAAACGTGCCAACAAGATCGTCAACGACCTGCTCGATTTCACCCGTTCGCAGAGCGGTGCAGGCATTCCGGTGCACCGGGTGGAAACCAATCTGGCAGCAGTGTGCGAAGGCATGGCCGAAGAAGTGCTGGCCTATCACCCGGACCGCAACATTCTCTGCGAGACCAGCGGAAACCTGACCGGGCTGTTCGACGCGTCGCGGATGGAGCAGGTATTTTCCAATCTGATCGGCAACGCCGTGCAGCACGGCAGCGCCACATCACAGATCAGGGTGGCCTTGCACCCCGAACAGGCGCATGCGGTGTTTTCCGTGCACAACCAGGGCGAGCCGATTGCGGAGGAGGCAATTGCTGACATCTTCAACCCCATGAGCCGCCACTCCCAGTACGCCGCGGGTGAGCATGGTCCTTACTCCGGGCTAGGCCTGGGGCTCTATATTGCCAGCGAGATCGTGGCCGCCCACCAGGGCACCATTCATGTCGAATCCAATGCCGAGCAAGGCACGACCTTTATCGTCCGGCTGCCGCTGACCAAACACGACCTGCCGCATTTCCGAGAGTCCTGACTCGCCCCTGTCGCCTCGATAGATCGCTGTAGCAGCCAGCTTGCTGGCGATCACTAGGCCCGTTTAGCCACGGACCGCCAGCCCTGCCCATCTAAAGATCGCGCACGCCTGCGCATCGTTGATGCCCACTATCAACCCGCTTGATTTCGACCCTGCCGTCCAAACGCGTAGGATGCTGTGCACATCCCCGGTTCAACCCACTCGAGGAGATTGCCCATGCCTGACACCCCTTACGTACCGCCAAAAGTCTGGACCCACGACGCGCCCTCGGGCGGCAAGTTTGCCAGCATCAACGCCCCTACCGCCGGAGCGCGGGAAGAGAAGGCGCTGCCGGTGGGCAAGCATCCGCTGCAGCTGTATTCGCTGGCCACACCCAACGGGGTGAAGGTCTCGATCATGCTCGAAGAGCTGCTCGCCCTCGGTCATAGCGGTGCCGAATACGACGCCTGGCTGATCAAGATTGGTGATGGCGACCAGTTCGGCAGCGGCTTTGTCGGAATCAACCCGAACTCGAAGATTCCTGCACTCGCCGACCACAGCGTCGAAGGCGAACCGCTGCGGGTGTTCGAGTCCGGCTCGATCCTGATGTATCTCGCCGAGAAATTCGGCGCCTTCCTGCCGACCGAAACCCGCGCACGGACCGAAACCCTGAACTGGTTGTTCTGGCAGATGGGCTCGGCGCCCTTCCTCGGCGGCGGCTTCGGGCATTTCTATGCCTACGCGCCGGAAAAGTACGAGTACCCGATCAACCGCTACGCCATGGAGGTCAAGCGCCAACTCGACGTACTCGACCGCCAGCTGGCCGACAACCGCTACATCGCTGGCGACGACTACACCATCGCCGACATGGCAATCTGGCCCTGGTACGGCGTGCTGGCCCGCGGAGAGCTGTACGAGGCCGGTGAATTCCTCTCGGTGCAGGACTACAAACACGTACAGCGCTGGGCCGCTGAAGTAGCCGAGCGGCCGGGGGTGATTCGCGGACGCAAGGTCAATCGCACCTGGGGCGATGAGTCCGAACAGGCGCCGGAACGCCACGACGCGTCGGACCTGGACTAAGCCACGCGGCCGGTCAGGCAAACTGACCGGCCTTCGAACACACCAGCGAAGCCCCACCCCGCACCCGCCTTCCTGCCGACGCAACACTGCAGCTGCCGTCCCCTGCGTTCGCCGTCATGGGCAGCGCTGACGGCCGTCATCAAGCGCCTTCATCCTCAACCAAACGCCCATCTTGCCTTGAGCCGCCATCGCCTGCGCAAGCCAGGTTGGCCGAGTTTCCGACCGCTGATCTGAACTATAGCGGTACGTCCCGACCCAATATCAATGAGCGTTGCTCTTGTTGCAGCCGATCAAGCAGCAGGCTGCCGTGGTTACCCGCACCCTTACGTGTCATGCGGTACTGACAGCGCAGCGCTCGACTACCCAGTTGTTCAACACAACGCGAGGTGAACCATGAAACACACACTAGTAGCAGCGTTCGCAACGCTGACCGATGCCAACCGCACCCAGGGTGACCTGATGTCGCGGGGCATCGCCAGAGAACAGATTCATTCCGTAGGCGCCGACCGCGCGGAAATCCATGCCTACGACGCGCCCTATTCCACCACCGGGGAAACCGTCGACCGCGAACATCATGAGTCCAAAGTCGCGCACTTCTTCAAGTCGTTGTTCGGCCATGAGCCGCATGAAGAACACCGTCGCCACGCCACGGCATATCCGGAGGCCGTGCGCCGCGGCTCGCTGGTGATCGCCGTCGACGTGTACGACGAGGATCAGCTGCTCCGCGCACGTGACGCACTGGAGTACAACGGCGCGCTCAGTATCGACGACAACGGCGCCGGTGCAAGTTCGACCCCTGGCTATGCCGGAGCGACCAGCCCCTATGCCGGCGCCACCGGCGGTGACAGTCACCTGGACAAGCATTTCGCGGGGTCCACCAGCCATGCAGCCGGGACAGAGAGCCATTCAACCGGAACCCGCGATACGGCTGCTCCGGTCACCGGCACAACGGGTACAGCGAGTACCGGCCACGGGACCGACACCCACACGGGCTCCGGCAATACCGGGCGCTACGACGTGGGCACCGCGGCCAAACGGGCCGGTACGGACTACCCGGAAAACACCGGCACCGCCTCACCGACTGGCGGCGGCCTGGCTGGCGAAACCGTCGGCACCCGCGACGCAACGGAAAGCCTGGATGCCACCCACGCCGGCACCTGCACAGACCGGGTGTGCGTGATCAAGCGGTAGAACGCCGACCGCTGAGCGATCACGGGCCGCCATGCGGCCCGTGTGGTTTCACCCGGCTTTAGCGAACCGCGCCACCTCCCCTTAGCGCTTGCCCAGCGCGCACCGCAGCCCGGCGCTACCGATTGCCAGCGCCACGCAATCCTCCGTCAGCCCCAGCGCGGCGTTGACATAGGGATTGGCCTGATAGGGTTTGCGCAAGGCGAGCCCGACCTTCGACGAGACAAGCGCGGCCGTTGCGCCAACCAATGCCGGAAGCCATAGAGGCTGTCGCCGTGCGCTGGCCAGCGCCGCAGCAGTCACCCCGCCCGACAGGGCGCGAAACATCATCGACGGTAGGATGGTCCTGTCCGGTGCAAAGGGCATCTTGTCGCCCAGCAGTTCGCCCGTCGCCATGGGCAGCAGAAATTGCAGTGCGCGGTGCGAGGCCAGGGTGCGCGCCGGCTCGTCTGCGGCGTCGATATCGTCCTGCGCAGCCAGTGCCCGACTGGTCATGGTGGGCGCCAGCGTGCTGCGCATCCCGGTTACCAGGCCGAGCGCCAGAGCGCCCCATAAAACATTGCTCAGAGTGGTCATGCGTGTGCCTCCCGATTGCTCTTATGTGCGACCGGGATAGGGCATCAGCCGTTCATGTTCAGCTCCGAGCGGTCAGCTAGCCGCAGCGGCCTCGCGGCTAGCCCTTTGCCGCGGCAAACTTTTCCACCCGCTTGGTTTCGCCCGCCACGATGAGAATGTCACCTGGGTGTATCAGGGTTTCTGGCTTGGCGTAGATGAAGTCTTCATGGGTCCGCTTCACCCCGACGATGGTCACGCCGTAATGCGTATGCACCCCGGAGTCAGCGAGTGTCTTATCGTGGATACGCTTCGGGGCGTGGGTCGAAGCGATGGCGAAGCCGTCGTCGAACTCGATGAACTCGAACATCTTGCCGGTGACCAGATGCGCCACGCGCTCGCCCATTGACGTTTCCGGGTAGACAACGTGATGGGCGCCGGTGCGCTCGAGGATCAACCCGTGGCGCTTGCTCAGGGCCTTGGCCCAGATGTCCGGCACGCCCAGCTCCTGCAGCGCGAGCACAGTCAATACGCTGGCCTCGAGATCGGTCCCGATGCTTACCACCACATGGCGGAACTGATCGACGCCCAGCTGGCGCAACGCGCGGACGTCGGTGGAGTCGGCTTGAGCCACGTGGGTCAGGCGGTCCACCCATTGCTGGACGTTCGCGCTGTTGCTGTCGATGCCCAGCACTTCGTGCCCCATGGACGTAAGCGAGTCGGCGACGGCCGAACCGAATCGCCCCAGGCCGATGACGGCGACGCTGTCGTTCTCGAATGTCTTGCCGAACAGGTTATCCAACAATGGGGCGCTCCTCCGGGTAGCGGTAGTGTTTGGTCACGCTGCGCAGCGCAAGGGCCGTGGCCAGGGTAATGGTGCCGACCCGGCCGATGAACATCAGCGCGATGATCACCAGCTGACCGGACGGTGGCAGGTCCGCCGTGATGCCGGTCGACAGACCGACCGTGGCGAACGCGGAAATGACTTCGAACAGCACGACGCCCAGCTCCAGGCGCGTCACGCTGAGCAGGATCATGGTGCCGATGGCCACAGTGAGCGAACCGAGGAACAGCACGGTCAGCGCCTGGCGCTGCGTCGCATAAGAGATGCGGCGGCGGAAAGCCACGGTGTCGGCGTTGCCCCGAATCTCGGCCCAGATGAAGAAGAACAGCAGGAAGAAGGTCGTCACCTTGATTCCGCCCGCGGTGCCCGCGCTGCCGCCGCCGACGAACATCAGGAAGTAATGCACGGCCAGCGTCTGCGCCTCGAACTGGCCGACGTCCAGGCTGTTGAAGCCCGCCGTGCGCGCCACTGCCGAGCTGAACAGCCCCGACAGCAGTTTGTCGCCCAGGCTCATGCCGCCGAGCGTTGCCGGGTTGCTCCACTCGTAGAACAGGATCGCCACCATGCCGCCGAACAGCAGCACCGCAGAACCCCACAGCGTGATGCGCGTATGGATGGTCCAGGGCTTACCGCGCTGGTCGCGGCGGAACTCGTAGAGCACGGGAAAGCCCAGACCGCCGATGATCACCGCCAGCATGACCGGCACCAGTACCACCGGGTCCGTGGCGAAGCTCATCAGGCTGTCGGAATAGGTCGAAAAGCCGGCGTTGTTGAACGCCGATACCGCATGGAAAAGCCCGTCCCAGAGTGCTTTGGACCAGGTCAGGTCATAGCTCAGGCGAAAATGCAGGGTAAGGACCGCCGTCACGACCAGCTCGACGCTCAAGGTAACCAGCAGGATCAGCCGCAACACGCCCGTGACGTCCCCAAGCCCGAGCGAGCGTGTCTCCTGCTGCGCGACCAGACGGCTGCTCAACTGCAGCCGTCGCTTGACCATCAGCCCGAGCAGGGTCGCGCCACTCATGATGCCCAAGCCGCCCACCTGAAATAGCAGCAGAATCACGCATTGACCAAAAAACGACCAGTAGACCGCGGTGTCCTGCACGATGAGCCCCGTCACACAGACCGCCGACACGGCGGTGAACAGCGCCGTCAGCAGCGGTGCCTGACCAGGCCCGGCCGTGGCCGCCGGAAGCGACAGCAGCGCCGTGCCCAGCAAGGTCGCAATGAGAAAGGCGAGCGGAATGAGACGAGCCGGTCGGCGGGCAGCATTGTGTAGCAAAGGCGACACCTAAACGGTTGCGAGGCCGAACGTCCGGCCATCGAGGTCTGTGTGGGTTCTGGTTGGCCGAGCTACAGGCAGCGTCGACGAAGTGGCCGCCACGATAGCAAAAAAGGGCATCGATACGGCGCGCTTGCCGCTCGCAAGGGGCCTCGCCGCCCGAGCCGTCACGACAGGGCGCATACGGTTTCCGCAGACACAAAAAAGGCGACCAGGGGGTCGCCTTTTTTCATGCGTGACCAGTGCTTACTGGCCGAGCAGGCCGGCGCCCAGTACCGAGCCGAAGGCAAAGCCGATGAATTCCTGAACGGTCATATCTTGGCCGTTCAAGGTCACCTTGTTGTTGGCGTAATGCAGCGAGCTGACCAGGCGATCGCCTTGCAGCTGGAACCAACCCGCACCGAGTGCCATACCGCTGAACAACTCGGTCGTCAGGTCTGCCTGCTGCTGCAACGCAGCCGGGTCGGCGCTGTACTGCGGTTCGCGCTGAGCGATCAGGCTGGCGACGTCGCGAACCAGGGCTTTATCGATACCGGCTTCGGCTTCGAGCGACGCCAGCATGCTGATGATCATCGCATCAGGGGTAAAGGCTTCTGCGCTCGGGCCCTGCAGGTCGGCCACCACGGACAGCCGGGCCGCACCGTTAGCGGTCTCGAAGCCGAACTCGTCGAGCGCCACGGTGGGCTTGTGCTCCAGCAATTGCAGGGCGAGCGCCTGCAGCTCCTGCTGCTGAACGTCGGTGATGTTGTCGAGTGCCTCCTGCGGAGTGGCCGCGCTGTCGAGGATCTGCTTGTAACTTTCCACCAGCGCCTTGAGGCTGCCTTCATCCAGGTTGCGCAGGCTAAGGGCGAGCGTCAGGTTGCGGATGGACTGACCGTTGGCCCCCACCTCGCCGACGCGGTAAGCGATCGACTGGTCGAAGCCGTCGCTGCTTCGACTCGACGCTTCTTCAATGGAGGCGTTCTTGATGACCACGGCGGGATTGTCATCGGTCTGGATTTCCATGCGTTCAAGCGTGATGGCCGAGGGGCCTTGGCCGAACCCCTTGACGTAGTCGTGCTTGTCGACGGTCATGCCGATCCCGCTTAGCTTCACCCGCACCGGCTTGCCATCGTCACGGCGTTGCAGGTTCATGTCGATTTGCGGCAGCTGACCTTCCAAACGCACGGTAGTGGTTTCGTCGGCCACTTCGAAGTTCACGGTGCCGGCCGCAACGCGAACCGTGCCGTCTTCGTTCTCAAGATTGAGGGAGGCCGAGCGCAGCGCGCCTTGTTGACTGCCGTCATAGCCGAAGGCGACATCGCCGACCAGCGGGTTTTCGCCGGCGGCGGCCTCGAACAGCGCTTCAGTTTGCGCTGACCGCTCGAGGCGGAAATGGCTCTGGGCGGCAACCGGCATCAGCTGTCCGCGGGTCAGGCGCGACACCGGAAAGGGGCCGTGCTCGATGCGGTCTTGCAGCAGCACAGTGAACTGCCGGGGCTCACCGTCAGTGTCCTGGGCCTCGATGTCGACCTGATAGCGGGCGTTACTGGACAGCAGGCCGCTTTCGAAACTGAGCATTTTGATGGCAACCTCGGCGCCGGCCCCAACGCTCATCTCGCGCAGCTGGATATTGGCCTGCTCGACGGCAGCGCGAGCAGTCGATTCAACCTGGGTGCTGGTGTAAAGGGTAGCGGCGCCGACGAGTGCCAGCGGCACGGCAACGGCAAGTGCGAGTTTTTTCATGGAAACATCCTGTGCGGCGGCTGGGCAGACGTCCTGTCAGCCGATGGTTGGCAAGCGGCGGCACTCTAGCAGCGCGCCTGTACAGGCTCCAGCCCACCATGCTGCGGGACCGACAGGGTGAGAACGCGGCGACAAAACTGCTTGAGCGCCGTAGGGCGGGCTTCAGCCCACCGTTGCCCGATAACCATGCTGCGCCGTAGGGTAGGCCCTCAGGGCGCGACCGGCTACCAATCGGTGGGCTAAAGCCCACCCTACAATTTGATCTACTCCGTTACGTAAGCCGATGCCGGAAACCCACGACCGTAGGGTGGGCTTCAGCACACCGTTGCCCGATAACCATGCTGCGCTGTAGGGTTGGTCGTCAGGGCGCGGTTCAGCTACCAATCGGTGGGCTAAAGCCCACCCTACAATTTGATCTACTCCGTTACGTAAGCCGATGCCGGAAACCCACGACCGTAGGGTGGGCTAAAGCCCACCGTTGCCCGGTGGCCATGCTGTGCCGTAGGGTTGGCCCTTAGGGCGCGGTTCAGCTACCAATTGGTGGGCTAAAGCCCACCCTACAATCTGACTACTCCGTTACGTAAAGCCGTTGCTGGAACCCCACGCCCGTAGGGTGGGCTTCAGCCCACCGTTGCCCGGCAAGCATTTCCAGTCAACCGGCAGAAGCTCAACGGCGTCGACATACATCTCGTGAAGGCAAGGAGGCCTCCATGTCCAACTACCGCCGCAGTCTGGTGCCTGGCGGCACGTGGTTTTTCACTGTGACCCTGGCCGACCGCCAATCTCGCTTGCTGATTGAACAGATAGCACTGCTCCGACATGCCTATCGCCTGACCCACCACACCCGTCCTTTCCAAACCCTCGCCATCTGCATCCTGCCGGATCACCTGCACGCTATCTGGACACTTCCGAACGACGACGCCGATTTTGCCGTTCGCTGGAGCCTGCTCAAGAGCACCTTCTCTCGACAACTTCCGGCCGTGCCTCGCAACGCGAGCCAAATCCGTAAGCGAGAAAAAGGCATCTGGCAGCGACGCTACTGGGAGCATCAGATTCGGAACGAAACGGATTTGCAGCGACACGTTGATTACATCCACTACAACCCGGTAAAGCACGGGCTGGTAGAACGGGTCGCAGACTGGCCCTATTCGAGTTTCAACCGGTACGTGGAGAAAGGCCTGTTAGCAGAGGACTGGGCGGGTAACGCAGGGCTCAGCGGCTCGTTCGGTGAGTAGGTATCAGCCAAACCTTGGCATGCTTGGAACGCCACACGTCCACTTACGGCAGCTACATGGCCATCAGATCGCTGCGGCGTCGACTAGCTAGTGCACCATGGCCCACACGACAAATAAATCGCCCCGCACCGCTGCCCGTTCGAACCGGGCATACGAACCCGGCCAACAAGGATCATCGCGCAGCCCCGTTACTCAGAGGGGCTTCGCGCTCGTCTGGATATCGACCTCATTGCCCACAATGGCAATCGCCTGGTGATTGCTGAACGGGCGAAGGTCCAGGGTATCGCCGTACTCGATCAATACCTGCTCGACTGCTTCTTTGAATGGCGGGTTTCCGTAATGCGGCAGCGGGTAGAAATCGATCAATGCGAGCGACGCAAACGAGTCGAGATCGGGCGCGGCGCTGGGGTCATCCAGCCTCTGCAGGTACTCGATGCTGGGCGCCAGCACGGCGGAACCGGCGGACTCGCCGATGTAGCACTTGCCTGCCCTGACCTGCTCGGCAATCAGCTTGTCCGCGCCGGTGCGCTTCAGCTCCTGCAGCAGAAAGAAGGTGTTGCCGCCTGCCACATAGATGTAGTCGTTACGTTCGAGCTTTTCGACGATGTCTTGCTGGCTGGCGGTCGAGACTTCGAGTTCATCGATTACCAGGCCCGCTTCAACCAGCGCATCCTTGGCCGCGATCAGGTAGGCATTCACTTCCTCAGCAAGGCTTGCCGTAGGAATCAACGTAACCCTCTTGCCCCTGCATTCGACTCGGGTGAAGGCGACGAACAAATCAGCGACGTCCGCGAATGAAGAGGTCAGGAAAATATTCATAGCAATCTCCGGTAAGCGGGTTGACCAAACGGACCTGTCCTATCCGGGCTTGGAATCATCTGCTCAAGCAGTTGAAAGATGACAGTCGCTTCACTCGCGCGTGCGGTTTATGCATCACCGTTCCAGTAGCGCCCGAACCTGAGCAAGCGCCTGCTCTTCCCGGCTGACCCAGTCCCCAGCGATTTCCACGAAGGGCTGACGGTGGCGCTCGAGCCAGCTGCGGCAGGCCTCATGGAAACCCCAACGTTGTGCAACCTCGGGCTGGCAGCGCTGGCCGTCGGCGTGCCACTCGGCGCCTTCGGGCGACAGCAGCAGGTGCTGGTCGTAACGGCGCGCGAGCAGTTCGTCTTCCAGCCATGGCGGGCAACTGCCGAACAGCGTCTGGCTCCAGAGCATGTTGCTCAGCAGGTGCGTATCGAGGATCAGGAGGCCAGGCGTCTTGCCCCGCGCGGCGTCTTCCCACATGAGCTGGCCGCGGGCGATGGCTGGGATGTCGTCCAGGCAGGTCTCACGCTGCTCGCTGTCGATGAAATGGCGGACGTACTCACCCACCACCACACCACTGAAGCGCTGCTTCAACCGTGCAGCCAGCCAGCTCTTGCCGGTGGATTCGGCTCCCGTCAGTACCAGCACTTTCATTGCATGCTCATCCTTGTGCTCACTTCAATCGACACCTACAAAGCCACCCGTCTGGTGCTGCCACAGGCGCGCATAGAGGCCGCCGCGCTCGATCAGCTCGGCGTGGGTACCGGTCTCGATCACCCGCCCCTCGTCGATCACCACCAGGCGGTCCATGCGCGCGATGGTCGACAGCCGGTGGGCGATGGCGATCACCGTCTTGCCGTCCATCAAGGTGTCGAGGCTCTCCTGTATCGCCGCTTCGACTTCCGAATCCAGCGCCGAAGTGGCTTCGTCCATCACCAGGATTGGCGCGTCCTTGAGCAACACCCGGGCGATGGCGATCCGCTGGCGCTGGCCCCCGGAGAGTTTGACGCCCCGTTCGCCCACCTTGGCCTCGAAACCAAAGCCGCCCTGGCTGTCGTCCAGCGTGGCGATAAAGCCATCCGCGCGGGCCTTTCGCGCCGCCGCCCAGAGCTGTTCATCGGTGGCATCGGGCCTGCCGTAGCGCAGGTTGTCGCGGATCGACCGGTGCAGCAGCGAGGTGTCCTGAGTGACCATGCCGATGTTGGCCCGCAGGCTTTCCTGGCTGACCTCGGCGACGTTTTGCCCGTCGATCAGGATGCGCCCGCTTTCCAGGTCATAGAGGCGCAGCAGCAGGTTGACCAGCGTCGACTTGCCCGCGCCGGACGGCCCGACCAGGCCGATTTTCTCGCCTGGGCGAATGTCGACCGTCAGGCCGCTGATCACGCCGCCCTTCTTGCCGTAGTGGAAATGCACATCGTCGAAGCGCACGCCGCCCTGCTCCACCTTCAGCGGCTTGGCGTCTTCGCGGTCGACCACGTGACGCGGCTGGACGATGGTCTGCATACCATCCTGCACGGTGCCGACGTTCTCGAAGATGCCGTTGACCACCCACAGGATCCACTCGGCCATGTTGTTGATGCGGATCACCAGGCCCAGCGCCAGGGCGATGGCGCCGGTGCTGATCAGCGCCTCGCTCCACAGCCACAGCGCCAGCGCGCCGGTGCCGACGATCAGCAGGCCGTTCATGCAGGTGATCAGGAAATCCAGGCTGGTGATGATGCGCGACTGCAGCTGGAACTTGCCGAGCAGCTCCTGCATGGCCTCGCGGGCGTAGCTTTCTTCTTCCTTGGAGTGCGCGAACAGCTTGAGCGTGGCGACGTTGCTGTAGCCGTCCACCACCCGGCCCATGACTTTCGAACGCGCCGCGGAAGCGGCCGCCGAGCGCGCCTTGATCCGCGGCACGAAGTACCAGAGCGCCGCGGTGTAGCCGATGATCCATAGCACCAGCGGCACGATCAGGCGTAGATCGGCGGCGGCGAACAGGTACAGCGCACTGCCGGCATAGACCACCACATGCCAGAGCGCATCGATCACCTGCATGGCCGAATCGCGCAGCGACGGGCCGGTCTGCATCACGCGCTGGGCGATGCGCCCCGCAAAGTCGTTCTGGAAGAAATTCAGGCTCTGCTTGAGCACATAGCGGTGGTTCTGCCAGCGAACCAGATTGGTCAGCCCCGGGTTGATCGCCTGATGGGTCAGCAGGTTGTGCAGGCCGAATACCAGAGGCCGGATTATCAGCGCCACCACCGCCATCCACAGCAGCGCGTTGCGGTGTTCGGTGAAGAAGGTCCGCGCGTCATCGGTCGTCTGGGCCATGTCGATCAGCTGGCCGAGGAAGCTGAACAGCGCCACCTCGATCAACGCCGCGAAGAAGCCGATCACCAGCACCGCGGCCATCAACGGCCAGACCTGCTTCAGGTAGTGGGCATAGAACCGCAGCATGCCGGCGGGCGGCTCCACGTCCGGGCTGGGCTTGAAGACATCGATCAGGTTTTCGAAACGGCTGAACAACATGGGGCACGGTCTGCTGTTGGCGAATGAGCGGGGTTGTTGCTGACAGGGGCGATGCCGATCTTTGAGAGCGGCAACCGGGGTCTACCTGGACGTGGCTCGAGGCGCTCTGAAACGCGGGTTTTGCTGATGCAGCGTAGCAGTATCCGAAGTGCCTGGCGGCACTCTGGTCGGAAATGAGCCTCGTGCCGAAAGTGGACAGGCCTGCCAATTTAGGCGTGCAAGAAGAGCTCAAAGTGCGCCAGCCAGGCTGGGACTAGTTGGGCCTGTTTATCAGGTCTACGACACCGGGGCTGCTGGCCCTCATCCGTAGGGTGGGCTTCAGCCCGCCATCCTCGGCCCAACACCGTTCCGGTGGGCTAAAAACCCACCCTACATCGTTAACTGTCTGCGGGCGCCGCGTGTTCATGAACCGCCGCCCTCGCCTGCCGCCATTCGCGCAGGCCCATCACCGCCAGCAACGTGAACAACCCATACAGCCCTGCGGTGAGCCAGTATTCCTGAAAGACAAAGAAGGCCACGTAGAGCGTGTCCACAACGATCCACAGCACCCAGCACTGCCAGCGCTTGAGCGCCATCCACAGCTGCGCCAGTAGGCTGAAGGCCGTGAGCGTCGCATCCGGCCAGGGATAGGCCGCTTCGGTAGCGGTCGCCATCAACACACCCAGCCCGACACTCCCCAGCACCGCGACAACAAGCCCAACGCCGACCTCCAGGGTCGTCGCGCCCACCACGGGCCGCCCTCCTTCACTGTCGCTGCCCCGTGTCCACTGCCACCACCCATAAACCTGCATGGCCGCAAACACCCCGTTGAGCAGCACCTGCGAATACAACCGCACCTCGAAGAAGAACCAGGCGTAGAGCGACACCATCACCAACCCGATGGGCCAGCACAGCGGGTTCTGGCGGACGGTAAGCCAGACGGCGAGCACACCGAGGGCGGAGGCGATGAGTTCGAGGGTGGTCATGGGGTGGAGGTCAGAAGCGGCTACGGGGCGGGCATGATACGGCAAGCATGCGGAACGGTTCGAAGCGCACCGGGTGAGTGGGAATGGCTGGGCTATTCAGTTCAGGTTCACAAATATTGGTCAGCCACGCACGTACTCGTAGGGTGGGCTTCAGCCCACCGTCAAACCCCACCCCTCCGGTGGGCTAAAGCCCACCCTACGTTTACTGCCTTCGCCGGCGGGTGACTGCCCCCCTTTTTCAGTAATCTGTTCTTCGTTGTCATGTGCGAGCCCTAGCGCTACCGAAAACCCCGAATTGGAATCATTGATGACCGAGGACACTGCAACCAACCCAGGTACCACTGGGCTCATTCTCTCGGGCGGTGGCGCACGAGCGGCGTATCAGGTTGGCGTGCTTTCCGCGATTGCCGATCTGCTGCCCAATTCTTCACGCAACCCGTTCCCCGTGATCGTCGGCACCTCGGCGGGTGCGATCAATGCCGTCAGCCTGGCGTGTGGCGCCCTGCACTTTTGCGAGGCGGTGCGGCGGCTGAGCAACGTGTGGCGCAGTATTCATACCGATCAGGTGTACCGCAGCGACTGGCCGGGTGTGTTGCACCAAGCCAGCCGTTTCATTGGCCACAGCGTGCTCGGTATTGGCAAGCAAGTGCCCGTTGCGCTGCTCGACAGTTCGCCACTGGCCAGGCTGCTCGAACGCGAACTGGATTTCTCGGGAATCGCCGCGGCAATGCGCCATCGGCAACTACGCGCAATAGCGGTGACGGCATTCGGCTACGAGTCGGCCGAGGCGGTGACCTTCTATCAGGGCCATGGCGCCATCGACCCGTGGCTCCGCCATCGTCGGGTGGGTGTGCCGACCCGCCTGGCTATTCCCCATTTGCTGGCCAGCTCTGCCATTCCGCTGATCTTTGAGCCGGTCAAGATCAACCGCGAGTATTTTGGTGATGGCGCGGTACGCCAGACCGCACCGATCAGCCCCGCCCTGCACCTGGGCGCCACACGTGTACTGGTGGTCGGGGTCAGTGGCAACCCGATAGATGACCAGACCAAGACCGCGCCAACACCAAGGCCGACAGGCACCATCCCGAGCCTGGCGCTAATCGCCGGGCACATGCTCAACAGTACCTTCATCGACAACGTCGAGAGTGATATCGAGCTGCTGGAGCGCCTAAATCTACTGGGGAAACTGGTGCCTATCGAACAGCGCAAACGCGCCTACGGCCTGACGCCCATCGAGGTGCTGGTGATTTCGCCCAGCCAACCGCTGGACAAGATCGCCGCCCGCCATCGGCAAGAGCTGCCTGCAGCCCTGAGACTGTTCTTGCGCGGCCCCGGCGGCACGCGCGAAGGTGGCGGTGGGCTGTTGAGTTATCTGTTGTTCGAACCCGGCTACTGCAGCGAGCTGATCGAACTGGGTTACCAGGACGCCATGGCCAAGAAAAGCGAGCTCACGGCGTTTTTAAGGCTTGAGCGTCCAGAGTTCGCATAGCGCTTTACAGCGCCCTCGGCAGAAAGCGGTGGGTCTCGGGTGGGCAAGCGAAGCGTTGTCCACCCTACGCCACCACACCCGCCTGCTCCGCCGGACCTCGGCATCGTAGGGTGGAAAACGGCGGAGCCTTTTCCACGCGCCACGTCCCAGCAACTTTGTTAGCCCTTCGGAATCGTTTCCGGACGCACATAGGGCAGCAAGTGCGCCACATAGTCCGCCTTGCCGAGATTGATCCCTTCTTTACGCAATATCGAATAAGCAGTCATGACGTGGAAATAGAACTGGCCCAGCGTCCAGTCACGGGCGTATTGGTCTGCGGTCAGATCCAAGACCATCCCGTTCGGGAGTTCATGGGCGATGGGCTTATCCCCATCTACATCGAGCGCATCGGCTGCGAGGCGGTCGAGCAACGCGACCGTCTCATCGATCCGCGCATGAGCATCAGCGAGCGATCCGGGGCTTTTGACAGCGTGACGTCCCTCGTTCAGCAGCTCGTTGATAGCAGGCGGGAACGCCTCTCCTCTCAGACGGCACACGGCTTCTCGCGCCTGCACACAGGCAAAGCGAACCTGAGTCGACAGCGGATACATGTCGGGCGCCAAACGTGCGGATAACAGTGCTTGTGCCTCTGCTTCCGGTAGCTGGGCCTGCGCCTTCTTTAGCCAGCCTGAGAGGGTTTTGAGCATTTGGGTATAAGTTGGGACGAGCAGTGTCGTTAGCTGCATGGCTTCACACCTTGTGGGATTGAGCGGCTACGTCGAAGAAAGTGACAGGGTGTTATGAAGCTAACTAACTGAAAGGTAAATAACCGTTCGCTTTTCCCTACTGCGAGTGATCAGCCCAAGAGGCGGTGACCCGCTTCTTTCAGGACCTCCACGGCATTTTCGAGATTCATCGACTTGACCAATATGTAGTCGGTATCGAACGTGCTCACCGCGAAAATGCCGATAGCGGCAGCCGCGAGGGGGTCAAGGAAGGTGGCCAGGACACCCGTCTGATCAAAGGCGAACGGACCTTGCACCTTGATCGCGCGCCAACCGCTGTCCACACGGGCTAAACCGGTTGCGGCACCCTCAGCGCAGACAATCGACAGCTCATCATCCGTCCGGGTGATCGACATAAAGCCTGGTGACGCCAAGACTGCGTTCGGCAGGTCAGCATCCCGCTCCAACTGTGCAATCACAAAGCTTTGGGGGAGGACAGAAAAGCCGTGGTTCATGTCATGTCACCTAGTGAGTAAGCGAGCGGGCCGCGAAGGTAAGACATAGGCGACCCGGCAAATAACAGCAGGAGAAAAATCGGTCCTTTTACCCTGGCGTCACCATCAAGCAGCAGCGCGTGGACAAGCGAAGCGTTGTCCACCCTACGTCACCGCCCTCGCCTGCTCCGCCGGACCTCGGCATCGTAGGGTGGAAAACGGCGGAGCCTTTTCCACGCGTTTCGTCCAGGCTACCTCACTGGACGGGGCAGCGATGAGCCATTGGGTTTTCGCGGTGATTCTTGCAGCGGTTAAAACAGATAACGGAGTTAGCGGACGGGAAAAGCGCCGAATAAATAAATCTGTCCCCTTTTCTTGCGGTTATGTTTACTGTTCACCGAGCTTCGGGAAAGGTGAATCATGGTTGACATCTATCATGTCAAGATTAGTTATTTTAAAGTTGGCGTATTCTTTACCGGTTTGTTTACTTTGGTTTACTTCAGGTTTGCCGTAGACGAAAACAAAAGCCTTTTTGCTGCCGGAGACTATTTTCGTAAGCCTGGTTGAGACGAGTTTTTTAATTTTGTAGGAATCTATTAAGTTGTCGAAAATCATAATTGTTGCATCTAGCGTTTTTTCGCCGAATTTTAATTTCTTCTTGAATTTTATTCTGTAGCCTTGATCTGAGCTGAGTCGGTCAATATATGCCCAGCCATAATAAATTACAGGATATTCCGGCAGTTTTTCTAGATCTTGCTCCCAGACGCATTTCATTATTGATGTATAGGCAGCGTCCTTTCCAAGCACGTTAACCCTTCTTGAGCGAAGAGATCCATCCTTTTCGTATCTGATGTAGCGGCTAACTACTGACCTGACTGAGTATATTTTGCTTGAGCAACCAATTTCCCTCAGTCGCTCCTCAAGGCTGCCGCCTTTGTACATTAATTGTTTTTTTGCCTTTTTTGTCTCAGGGCTTCCGGGGAGTCGCTCGTCGTAATATGAGTCAGGGCGTTTGAGAATAAACTCATCAACTATGGATTTGTCGATTGATTCTTTTTCTTTGTTCTTGTTTTTTCGTAGAGTGTAATTTATTGCATAGTCGACGCCACGAGCTACCTCGCAGGTTTCTGCATGATTTTTCCCATAATTCTGAAATGAGGGACGACCCTCATATTTTGTGCGTCTTTATCTATGTTGCAGCAGGTAACTTGAGCAGTGCAGTCAGTTCCTGGGCAGAGGAATGCTTGTTTATCCGCTATTAGACCTGCCCAGTAGAGGTCGTATGCCTTATCTGGGTCTACATAGTCATCTACTTCAATGCTATACGCGACATCCAGTGACATGCATTACTCCTGTAAACATAACGTTTGGTTAAGGGGCGGGCTTTAGACCGTCCCAGTGAGCGCAGCGAACGATTTGAACCATTTGCTATACGGCGCTGTTCAACTCTATAGTCATGGGCTGAACCAACAGTGGTGAGTCAGCTCTCAACTCTTCAAGCTGTCCTGCAGCGACAAAACCAAATGATTTATAGAAGTTGACTGCCGCTTCGTTGCTTGTTGTGACGCCAAGTGCCATAAGACTGCACCCTCTGCCTAAAGCCCATGATTTAATTTCAAGCAGAAGGGATTTTGCTATGCCTTTACCCCTCAGCTCTGGCGAAACCCACATTTGATAGATGTGCGCGACTTGCAAGTTCGGCTTATGTATAAAGCCCCAAGCAATACCTACGGGCTGACCCTTAAGTTCTGCGATTAATGGCAAAGCATCAATATCACGAGATTTAAGATCTAAACGTGATTTCCATTCCGCATCTGACAATACGGCTTCCTGATTATAAATTGAGCCAAAAGAATCAAGTGATTCCTTTAAAGAATTCAGCCTGGCTGATTTGTATAACTCCCAGGTTTCTGGAGTTAGTATTTTGATCTCAAATTCACTCATGTTTAGGCCGTGTTGTATAACGTTTGGTTAAGGGGCCGGCTTTAGCCGGTCCCAGTGAGCGAAGCGAACGACTGTTTCACGACAGGCTACCAAAGTTTGCTACCCATGAAATGGCACTATTATATTTTTTGAAGCGAGAGTGGCTAAATAGGCATGCTGGAAAAGCAAAGTACAGGCCATGACCACCCCGACAAGAGCCCCTGCTGCTGAACCGATAAAGAGCATAAATACGCCAAATATCAAAAACAACGCTCCCGTTAATGCGTAACCTCTACGGGAGCGGGCTTGGTCAGGGTAGCGGTTTAGCATTTGATACCTAACGTGGAACTAACCGGCCTGCGCAACTTTTTGCGCAGGTCCGGTTTAGTGAATTGTTAGGCCTTATACCAGGCGGTGCATCGCCAATCACGCGGGTGTAATTACAACAGATGAGGTAGAGCGAGTGGCTGGTCCATTGTAGACAGCTTCGATATTGTTGCCATCCGGGTCTAGAACAAAGGCTGCGTAATAGCCAGCATGGTAAGGGCGATAGCCCGGAGCGCCATTGTCACGACCCCCGGCCGCCAAAGCAGCTTTGTAAAAGGCTTGTACCATATCGTGATCTTTTGCCTGGAAAGCTAGGTGAACACGAGAGATATAGTCATCCGCCTTGCTGACTACAAGCTCGTCCGAGAAGAAAAAATCTTTACCTTCATACGGTTCCGGCAAGCCAAGCGAAGGAAGAACTGCTCGATAGAAATGTTTGCTGATCTCGAGATCAGCTACTCGGATTTCGACGTGGTCGATAAGCCTACCTCGATGGAACTCCATGGAGATCTCCTGCGGGCTAACTATAACTAGACACCAAGTGGTGTATAAGACGCCGAACGCGCGTGGTGTATAACATTCCTTCTACGCCTACCCGAACAGCTCTAGCATAGGCGTTACAACGTTATCGGCACCCGTCCGGAATGTTATACACCAAGAGTTTTCAGCTGGATGCGCACCATTCCGCTCCGTCGGCATCTGGTTCGAACACAGCAAGGGCCGGAGCATTACCGGCCCGTCCTCGTGTCTAGCGCCCAACCTCCAACATAATCTTCCCGATGTGCTTGCTGCTTTCCATCAGCCGGTGCGCTTCGGCGGCTTCTTCGAGGGGGAAGGTGGCGTGGATGACGGGGTGGCAGAGGCCCTGGTCCAGCAGGGGCCAGACCTTGTCCTGCAGCGCCTGGGCGATGTCGGCTTTTTCCGCGCGGCTGCGGGGGCGCAGGGTGGAGCCGGTGAAGGTGAGGCGCTTGCGCATGATCGGCGCGGTGTCGAGTTCGACGCGGCTGCCTTTGAGGAAGGCGATCTGCACCAGGCGGCCCTCTACAGCGAGGGATTTGATGTTGCGGGGGATGTAGTCGCCGCCGACCATGTCGAGAATGACGTTGACGCCGCTGCCGTCGGTGTCCTGCTTGAGCACCTCGACGAAGTCTTCTTCGTGGTAGTTGATCACCCGGTCCGCACCGGCACGCCGGCAGGCATCGGCTTTTTCGCTGCTGCCAACCGTCGTGTAGACAGTGGCGCCGAACTGCTTGGCGAGCTGGATGGCGGTCAGGCCGATGCCGCTGGAGCCGCCGTGCACGAGGAAGGCTTCGCCGGGTTGCAGGGCACCGCGCTCGAACACGTTGCTCCAGACGGTGAAGTAGGTTTCCGGCAGCGCCGCCGCTTCCAGCAATGACAGCCCGGCGGGCACTGGCAGGCAGTGTTCGGCCGGGGCCACGCAATATTCAGCGTAGCCGCCACCGGGGGTCAGCGCGCAGACCTGATCGCCGACTTTCCAGCCGCTGACGTCAGCGCCGAGCGCGACGATTTCGCCGGAGATTTCCAGGCCGAGCAGCGGCGAGGCGTCCGCTGGCGGCGGGTAGCTGCCAGAGCGCTGAAACACATCGGGCCGGTTGATGCCGGCGTAGGCCACCCGGACCAGCACGTCGTGCGGGCCGGGCTCGGGCACCGGGCCTTCGGCCATTCGCAGGCATTCGGGGCCGCCGCCGGGGCGGTGATCGATATGACGCATGGTTTCAGCACTCATAGGTTTTCCTTTCAAAGGCGGCTGATAGCCGCGTTGATTGAATTGGCTCGCTGGTACACGGTAGTTCCCGCGAGTCGCAGAGCCAACCCTGATGGGTCAGGTGGATCTGCGGGCTTGCCGGAACCGCAACGCGGTGGCGTTTGGCAAGGGCAGGGGCGGGGCGCTGAGCGGCCCGAGGTTAGCGTTGGGCAGCGCCTCGGCAGAGCGGCCGTCAACTGGCCTACGAACCCAACATCTCTCCGACCTTTTGCGCGAACGCATCGATGGCGAACGGCTTGGCCATCACGGCCATGTCCGGCCCGAGGATGTCATTGGTGGCGAAGCTTTCGGCGTAGCCGGTGGCGAAGAGCACTTTCAGGCCGGGGCGCTGCTGGCGAACGATCTCGGCCAGTTGCCGGCCGTTCATGCCGGGCAGGCCGACGTCCGAGACCATCAGATCGATTCGCTGCGAGCTCTCGGTGATCAACAGCGCTTCGGAGGCTTCGCCGGCTTCCAGCGTCTCGTAGCCCAGGTCGTTGAGCACTTCGACCACCAGCGAGCGGACCACGGGTTCGTCTTCGACCACCAGAATCGTCTCGCCAGTGCCTTGTAGCGTGCGCTCTTGCGCCACTTCCACAGCGCTGGCTTCGCCATGATGAACAGGCAGGTAGAGGTGCACGCGGGTGCCGCTTTCAGGCTTAGACTCGATGTGGATGTAGCCCTTGGCCTGTTTGATGTAGCCATAGATCATCGAAAGCCCAAGCCCGGTGCCCTTGCCGATGGGCTTGGTGGTGAAGAAGGGCTCGAACGCGCGCTCGATGACGTCCGGGCTCATGCCGACGCCGGTGTCGCTGACGGTCAGCAGCACATATTCGCCCTCGGTCAGCCCGCGCCGAGCGGGATCCGGCTCGTTGCCCAGCTGAAAGCTGGCCGTGGAAATGGTAATTCGGCCACCGTGCGGCATGGCATCGCGCGCGTTGATGACCAGGTTGATCACGGCGTTTTCAAGCTGATTCACGTCCATGCAGGCGGGGGGCAGCCCCGCACTGAGTTGGGTGATGACCGCGACGTTCTCGCCGGTGGTGCGGTGGAGAAGATCTTCCAGCGAGGCGACCAGTTGGTTGACGTCGACCGGCTTGAGGTCGAGCGCTTGCTGACGAGAGAAGGCCAGCAGCCGTTGCGTCAGTGCCGACGCACGCTGCGCAGAGGTTACCGCCGCATTGATGTAGCGCTCCACATCCGCGACCTCCCCACGGCGGAAACGTCGCTGCATGAGGTCCAGGCTGCCGATGATGCCGGTCAGCAGGTTGTTGAAGTCGTGAGCGATACCACCAGTGAGCTGGCCGACAGCCTCCATTTTCTGGGCCTGGCGCAGCGCCTGTTCGGTGCGGCTGCGCTCGCTGACCTCTGCGGCCACACGCGCTTCAAGGGTTTCGTTAAGCTGACGCAGCCGTTTCTCGCTGATCTGCTGGGCTTCCTCGGCGTGCTTGCGTGCACTGATGTCGGTGCAGGCCCCAGCTACGTAGGCGAGTTGGCCGGTAGCATCGCGGAAAGCTTTGGCCCGGCAGATCAACCAGGATTCCGGGCTGGTATGCGCCAGGCGGAACTCCACCGCACCATCGAGCGCCTGAGCGTAGCGGTCGAATGCCCGCCGTACCCGCGTGCGGTCTTCGGCATGCACCTGCTCGATGAACCGCTCGAAGCTGTCGAGCCGCTGCCCCAGCGCCAGCCCGAACATCTGCTCCAGCGAGCTATCGAACTGAATGCTGCCGTCGTTCAGGTACCAGTTGAAGGTTCCAGTGCCTGATGCCATCAGCGCGGCACGGAAGCGCTCGTTGGTGTGGCTCAACGCAGCGCGTTCCTCACCTTTTACATGCTCGGTGACATCTTCGACCTGATGAAGGATGCAATGCAGCTCTCCATTGTCGTCCAGCACCGGCACGTTGAGCGGGCTCCAATAGCGCAGCTCGAAGCCGCCACCTTCGGCTTGCGGGCGAGCGATGTCGTATCGGGTAATGGCCATGCGATCCGGTGCACGTGTGTTCAGCACGCGTTCAAGCGAGGCGCGCAAAACGCCGGTACCGAACTCTTTGGGCTCGTCAGGGTTCTTGCGGATTACATCGAAAACCGGTCGCCCGTCGCTGTCTTCCCGACGCGTATTGGTCGCGCGCAACTGCGCATCACTGGCCGCCAGGATCGTGAAGGTCGGATCAGGCGAAAGGATCAGGTGCAGGTTGGGGACAGCCTGAAAGATGGCCTTGTAGTCGAGTGTTTGCATCGGGACGAATAACCAGGTGAAGGAGAGCGCTGTCTGCTTTAGCCGCTGCGAAAATGAAAGTGTCTGGCGTCGGAGACGGCTAACACGCCGCGCTCCGACAGCTCAGCCGATCAGCGTTCGCCTTTCGGCTTGGGCATGGGTATCGCGACACTGCTTTCGATGCTGCCAGCGGTGGCATCGCCTTCCTTGTAGAAAGGTTCCATCTCGTCGCGGGCTTCTGCCCAGTGCTCGTCTTGCTGGCCTTCGGGACGGCCCTTGGCTTCCCAGATTTCGTGGGCGCGTTCGCGGATACGTTGTTCGTCAGCCATGTGTTTGCCCTCTTTGTGCTGATAGAGACGCCATAGCACGGCGTCTCGGCTCGGTTCGGTGCTTTCTCATCTGTATTCAGCAGAGGGGAATAGCAGGCGGATGGTTCCGGCAATAAACCGGGAAGCCGACGAAAGCCCCAGTAAAAGGGTAGGAGTTCAGCCGTGAAGCGCAGGCGGCTGTCCGATCAGCTCGCGCATCCGCTCGGCCAGGCTGTTAACCGAAAACGGTTTGCTGAGCACCGACATTCCGGGCTCCAGCAGGCCGTTGTGGAACAATGCGTTCTCGGCATAACCGGTGATGAACAGCACGCGCAGATCGGGACGAGCGAGCCGACCGGCATTGGCGAGCTGCAGACCGTTCATGCCCCCGGGCAGGCCGACATCGGTCAGCAGCAGATCGAGGTGCTCGCCGGACTGCAGCACTTCGAGTGCCGCAACCCCGTCGGCGACGACGATGGCGCGATAGCCGAGATCCGCCAGTAGATCGGTGATCAGCAGCCGCACCGTCGGTTCGTCATCGACGACCAGCACCGTTTCGCCTCGTTGGGCGGGCAGCACGGGAGCCGGACCGAGCGGGCCGTTATCGCGTTCCGCCGTGCCGGTGTACCGCGGCAAGTAGAGGCTGACGGTGGTGCCGATACCAAGCTGGGAATGGATACGCACCTGACCACCGGACTGCTGCGTAAATCCATGGATCATCGACAGGCCGAGGCCTGTTCCTTCCCCCATCGGCTTGGTGGTGAAGAAGGGGTCGAAGGCTTTGGTCAGCACCTCGGGCGACATGCCGGTGCCGCTGTCGGTGACGCGGATGGCCAGGTATTCGCCCTCGGGAATGTCCTGCTGCCGGGCACTCTCGGCATCGAACACGCGGTTGCCGGTTTCGACCGTGATGCGACCGCCCTCAGGCATTGCGTCGCGGGCATTGAGGCACAGGTTGAGTAGGGCATTTTCCAGCTGTGACGGGTCGACCCGAGCCGTCCACAAATCAGCGGTGCAGTAACTCTCCACGACGATGTTCGGCCCCACGGTGCGCTGGACCATGTCGAGCATGCCGCTGACCAGCCGACCGGCATTGATGGCTTTGGGGGCCAGCGTCTGACGGCGGGAAAAGGCCAGCAGGCGATGGGTCAGCGCCGCGGCCCGCTTGGTCGCACCCTGCGCTACCAGCAGATATTTCGAGACCTCGCCGGTGCGGTCCTGCCGAATGCGGGCCTCGATCATTTCCAGGCTGACGGAGATGCCGGCGAGCAGGTTGTTGAAGTCGTGCGCCAGGCCGCCGGTGAGCTGGCCGACTGCTTCCATCTTCTGGGCCTGACGCAGCTGCTCGTGGGTCGACTCGAGTTGTGCCTGACGCTCTATTTCTTCGGTGATGTCACGGCCGGTGGCGTACGTTTTGTCACCGGCGGGTGCGGCGACCCACGAAATCCAGTGGTGCGCCCCGTTCTTGTGTCGGTAGCGATTGACGATCCGCACCTGCTTGCCACCGGCTGTAGTCAGGTAGGCGTCAACGGTACGCAGATGGTCTTCTTCGGTAATGAATTCATTGATGTGATGGCCGATCAGTTCTTCGGGCTGGTAGCCGAGCAGGGTCGTCCATGCTGGGTTCACACGCTGGAATATCCCTTCGAAGTTGATCACCACCATCAAGTCGGGCGAGGTGTCCCACATCAGGTTGCGTTCTTCCGTGCGGATGGCAACCTCTTGAGCCAACTGCTCGTTCATGTCACGCAACTGCTGCTTGGCGACCAGGCGCTGCTGTTCGGCAACCACCTGACCGGTGATCTCGATGCCCTGGTTCAGCAGGCCGACGACTCTGCCGTCTTCACCGAAAATCGGTGTCGCGCTGATGTTCCAATAGGTGATTTCTGGTTGGCCGTTGCGCACCATTGGCAACTCGACCCGGTCCTGCGCGAAGCCTTCCCCCGTGCGCATCGCATGTTCAAACGGGGGCGCCACCAGGTCCCAGACGTCACCCCATACCTCGGCTACCGGCCGCCCTATCGCGGCAGGATGACGATCGGCCATTGAGGCGACGTAAGCATCGTTATAGAGCATTCGCAGCTCTGGCCCCCAGAGCACCGTTCCCAACAGCGGGGAATTCAGACAGGCGCCGACCATGGAGCGCAAGGATTGCGGCCAACACTCGACAGGGCCGAACGGCGTGGCCGCCCAATCATGGTTTCGCATCAATGCGCCCATTTCCCCTCCACCGACGAGAAAATCAGGCACCTCATTCATCGCATCGGGCATGTCCGGGCATCGTCCTGTGGTGCCGCCGCCAGGCGGCGGCTTTGTACTGCTGGCTTTTCGGCGGTTATGAACCACGGAGGCGAATTCACCTCTGGGGGTGAAGGTTGGAAAGCGATGCGTCGAAGGCGTTCCGGAGCGACAGATAAGCGAGAAGCCTACAAGCATGCTGGCGCGTATTCACTATGAGGATGCTCATGTCGCACCCATCTGCACCTCCCGTCGGCACCTCATCAAGGAACAAACGAGCCGGTCGATATGCGGGCAAGAGGTCCCGTTGTGCCGACCGTTCGGGCATGACGTCCAGATATCCGTTGCAACCCATACCGGACGCCGCGCCGACGGCTCGGACCCATTCGAATTTCCAGGCAGTCGATCATATGGCTGGTGCTCCCACCCCGATAAATGAAGCGCAGCGACAGCTGCAAGTGACGCAGCTGTGCCGGCTGGACACGGCGCCCGACGAGGTGTTCGAGCACATCGTGGCGATGGTGGCGGAGTATTTCCAGGCGCCGATTGCGTTGATCTCGATCGTCGACGAACAGCGCCAGTGGTTCACAGCCCGGATCGGGCTGCTGACGCAGGAGACGCCGCGACACGATTCCTTCTGCGCCTATGCAATCCTCGCCAACGAGCCGCTCCAGGTGCTCGATGCCACCCAGGATGTGCGCTTCCAGAACAACCCGCTTGTCACGGGCGAGCCAGGCATTCGTTTTTATGCGGGCATGCCACTGATTACGCCGGAAGGGCTGGGCCTGGGCAGCCTGTGCATCATCGACACCAAGCCGCGACGGGCTATGACCCCGCAGGAACTGTCGATGCTTGGCCATTTCGCCAAACTGACGATGGCGCGCATCCTGACGCTGCGCAACACCAACTTCATCGATGCATCCACGGGTTTGTACAACCGCTCGCGGCTCGAAGATGACGTGGCGCGGGCAGCTGCCACGTCTGATCAGAGCAATGTATTGGTCGTGGCCGATGTGATCGGGCCGATGCTGTTGAACGACATCATCAAGGTGCTCGGTCACAGCTTTGCCCAAGCGCTGATGCTGCGCATGAAACAGACCCTGCAAGCGCAGCTTCCAGATCGGTGCGGGCTGTATTGCATCAGCCCGACTCGTTTTGCTTTTCTGATCCCCGACGGGCCGCAGGATGAACTGATCCAGCTCTATGACCGGATCATCGCGGCGTTCGACGCCCCGGTGCAGTGCAATTCGATTCCAATCAAGACCCAGGTCGGTCTCGGCGTGCTGCCGCTGCACAGTGGCGTACTGGAGCAGGACTGGCTACGCCTGGCGATCACGTCGGCGGACGACGCGCGTGATCGTGGCATCGGCTGGTCGCCTTACGAATCCCGACTCGATGCGGTGCAGCAGCGTGCCTTCACCTTGCTCAGCGGTCTCGCCGAGGCGTTGCACAGCGACGGACAGCTGCGGCTGGTCTATCAGCCGCGTATCAGCCTGGTGGATGGGCACTGCACTGCGGTCGAGGCGCTGCTGCGCTGGGATCATCCGACGCTCGGCGCCATCGGCCCGGCGGAATTCATTCCGCTGGCCGAGAAGACCGCGCTGATCCGCGAGCTGAGCCTGTGGGTCGCCGAGAAGGCCGTCATGCAGGCGGCGACCTGGCAGCGCCAGGGGGCGAGGTTCAAGGTCGCTATCAACGTGTCGGCGTCGGATCTGGACAGTCCGGCCTTTGTCGACCGCATCATTGAGTTGCTGAACGATCAACGTGTCGACCCGAGAAGTCTGGAGGTGGAATTTACCGAAAGCGCGCTGATGCGTAACCCGGGCGAAGTCAGTCGCCAGCTGCTGCGCCTGCGCTCACTGGGCGTGGAGGTGGCCATCGATGACTTCGGCACCGGCTACAGCAACTGGACCTATCTGCGCGACCTGCCGGCATCGACGGTCAAGCTCGATCAATCCTTCATCCGCAACCTGGGCGACGACGAGAAAGACTGTCGGCTGGTGCGAACCATCATCGATTTGGCCAAGCGCCTCGAACTGCGCGTCGTGGCCGAAGGAATCGAAACCCAGGCGGTCTACGATCTGGTGGCCCAGTGGGGCTGTGAGGAGGGACAGGGGTATTACATTGCCCGCCCCATGGCGCCTGAGCTGCTGCCGGGTTGGGCGGACGAAAACACCCAGGCGACTCAAGGCAGCGCCGGTTGAGTCGCCGCGGCGAGAGGGCATCGGTCAGCCGAAAATAAGCTGTCGGATTGTCAGGCCCTGCGCGGCCGTTCAGCTGGCGCAGCGGTCACCCTTTTGCGGCCTGACGTTCATCGCTGGCCCGCACGGCGCTCTGTGCGGCTTCGACATCGTCCAGCAGGTATTTCACCTTGCCCTCATGGTCGGTGACGCGGAATACCACCTCGACCTCGGGCCCACGCATCTCCTCGGGGATATCGTTGCCCTGGAGCTTGGTCACGGTAACAGGCATGGCAGTCTCCTTATGGCGATAAGGTTGTGACCGGAGCTGCCCTGGACCGATCCCTCGATCTAGGTCATTCGGCTGAATGGCGCGACGCTGTGCTTCCGCCGGCTTCGCGCAAGGCCGCTTCGCGCTCGAGCTGCAGCTCCATGGCATAACCCGGCCGTTCGACGCTGCTGTAATCGCGGGTATAGCGCCGCGCAAATTCGCCTACGCCCCATTCCAGGTATTGCTCGACGTGCTTGACCTCGTGCGCCCAGAGGGCAACGTTGTCCAGGGCATCGGCCTCGTTGCGGAAAACGATGATGTCGATCAGCGTCACCGCGACGATGTCCGGGTTGCGCAGCAGGGTGTTGGCGGCGGTGAGCACGCTGTCATCGCCGACGCGGTAGCGCGCGGTTTCCAACACCACCAGATCGAAATAGGGCTCGAGCTGCGAGCGGATGTGCAGCGGAATAGGCTGGCTCTCCTGCAACGCCAGCCGATCGCGCGACTGGCGAATCCAGGTCTCCAGCCCCGCGGCAGCTAACCACTGCACCTGCTCGTACAGCGTTTCGGAATGCTGCGCAGAGACCGGCATGCATACGCAGGCGCCGAGGCAGAGGGGCTGTTGGCCGGATGGGCAGGCGGTCTGCGCCTGGCTCGAAAAAATCGACGAACCGAGCACGCAGGCGAACACCGTGCGCAGGAAACGGAAGCGGGAGGTGGCGGACACGTATGCACTCTTCGGATGAGCTAGGCGGCCCGCAGGGCCGGCCGGCGCGCACTATAGCTGCGCCGGCGAGCCAAGCGAAGAGGGCGCTGCGCTGATGCTCGGTCAGAGCACCGGTGATGCGGCGCTGACCACGCGCAGGGCAAGGCCTTCGTAAGGGTCGAGGTTGAAGGTCATCTCACCGTTTTCGGTGAGGTCGCCTTCGATGCTTTCATGAATGATGTCCACCACCGGCCCGGGCGCCACGCCGGGAAGGGTGACCGTCTCGCTGATGGTCTCGGCGCTGAAGTTGAGCGCCGTGATCTGCACGCCTTTGCCTGCGGGCAGCTCATGGACCATTACCAGTAACCCTGGCGCCTGCACGTCCGGAATCAGGATCTGCTTGCTGGCGGCGATGTCGTAGGCGCGGCGCACGCTGAGGATGCGCTTGAGCTGGCAGGCGAACGACCCGGTGTTTTTCAGCTGTTCGACCAGGCTGCCATACAGCGAGCGCGCCTTGGGCAGGCCCTCGCTAGAGGTGTCCACCTCGGGTGCGATATCGGCCAGGTCGTAGCCGCCGCGATGCAGCCAGCGGGTGTCGCCTTCGGTCATCAGGTGTTCCACCTGCTCGGCTTCCAGCGGCAACGCGCCGACCAGATCCCAGCCGGAGAGGGCGAACACGCCAGGCTGCATGGCATTGAACATCACCAGCAGGATATGCAGGCGTTGGATCTGTTCGATATCGGCCGCGCTGATGGTGTTGAGGTCACGGATGCCCAGCGCCGCCGTGATGACGCTGACGGTGGTGCACGACACGCCGTTGGTGACGAACTTGAGGTTGTAGGGCGCGTGCTCGCCTGTCAGGCGTTCGTACATCTCCTCGCGGATGTGCTCGCGCAGGACGCCGCCGGGCAGGGTCTGCCCGTGATAGTGGTAATGGTCGTAGGCGTGCAGTGTCCAGAAATGCACCAGTTCCAGGGTAAGCTCGTCGTGGTTCTGCATCGCGTGGATCAGCGAAGCCGGGTCGATGCCGAAGGCGTGGACCTCACGCAGCATCAACCGCAGGAATTCGGTATCCCCGGTCACCAGGGCGTGGTGATAGGCCGGACGGGTGATGAAGTCGTAGGACAGGTCGGCTCCGCCATGGGACATCGAGGCGATGTCGTCGATGGTCAGGTTCAGTTCCTGGAAGCTGAAACCACCGGCTTTGCGGATGGCACCCGCGATGAGCTGGTTGCCGGTCACCGAGAGCGGATGGCCTTCGGACCAGGCGGTGCCTTCAGCGCGACGCTCGACACCCAGGAAGCCGTTGGCGTCCAGGCGCAAGACCCGCGCGCCCGAGACGTCGATGGCATGCAGCGCATCGCCAATGATCAGTTGCTGGGCGGCGAAGGTGGGGTCGAGCCAGTTCAGCGACGGCTGGCCTTCCTTGAAGTAGTGCAGGTACACCCAGCGCCGACGCTTGCCATCAACACCGGTCACGATGCCGGTCACGCTCCAGTCGGTGTCCTTGATGCCCGGCTCGAAGAAGATCACCCGCTGCAGCTGGCCGACGATGTAGTGCTTTTCCTTCAACTGGTCGACCACCGGCGGCGACAGGTTGATCGCATCCCGGCCCTTGGGCACGTCCGGCAGCAGGGGCCAGTCTTCTTCGTTGATCTCGACCATGTGGTAGAGACCGGGGTAATCACCGTAAGCCATTTCGGCAAGACGGAAATCCGCGCCCTTGCCGGTGTGCGCCGGGACGACGTCATCGATGACGATGGCGTTGTGCGCGGCCGCCATACGGCTGAGCTGCTGCATCTCCGCCTCGGTGCCGAGGTTGGGGTCGATATCGAAGCTGATGCGGTCGAAGTTGCCATCAATGGTGGGGGTGTACTCGCGCCCACGCAGGCCGCCGGAGCGCTTCATCGGGCCGTTGTGGATGCCCTGCACGCCAAGCTCGGACAGCGCGCTCCAGAGGCGATCGTCCCCCAGCGCCTGCAACACCGAGCCGCCTTCGGGCGTGATGATCGCCGCTGGGTAGGCGGTGAACCACACCGAGGAAATCGCACTGGCATCACGCGGTCGCGCCTGGGCGTATGGGCGCTGCCAAAGCCGCGCCTGGCCGGCATAGAGTCGGGCCCGATCACGGGCGGCTTTAAGCATGGACTGGCTTTCCAGCCACTCGATGTAGGTATTGTCTGGCGTGCTCATAACGACCTTCGGTTCCCGTTGCGCTGAGGGCGAATGTAGTCGTTTGAGTAGGGCGGGCCAGCATCGTTGCATTGGATTCCATGGATCACCACTTCAGCAAAGCAGCCTTTCTACCCAGCTCAACCTCAAGCCGCGCCACCACGCTTTTTCGTAGGAGCCAGCTTGCTGGCGATCCGGACCTCCGCGGTGCCGAAAACATCGCCAGCAAGCTGGCTCCTACAGACGGCGCTGTGCCGATACCGGCTGATAGATATCGTCGGCCATTCATGACGCGGCGAGTAGACCGAGCAGGGAACCGTGACGACCCAGACGCCTCGAAAAGACCGAGCGGCAGCCGCCGTGGATTCAATCATCGTCGAAGCTGTGGGGTTGGCGGTCGACATGGCAGTCACCAACCCGACACCACCGGGCCATGGGCATTTGTATGCGCCTGCCGATTATGTCGATGCCTGGCGGTTGGTGACTGCGCCCAACGGTTGGAATGACGAGACCTTGTCCCGCCTGAAAGCCCATCTGACCCGCGAACTCGCCAGGGCCGCCGAACAGGACGGCAATGAAGCATCCTACGGCAATCGTGGCGGCTAGATCGGTCGCCCTTCGCCTGGCTCAACCACCACGCGACGAGACGTGGCGGTGGTGGCGAACGGTCAGCGCGTGCCGATCACCGTCGCCGCATCGCCCGGTTGGCCCGCAAGCTGACGTTGGGCGATCTTCTGCTGCTTATAGGCCAGAGCAGCCGGCGCGACCGGCGTCACCTTGCCGGTTTCCATCCACTTCTTCAGGCGGTTGGCATCGGCCATGTGGGTGTACTTGCCAAAGGCATCAAGCACCACGAAGGCTACGGGGCGCTTGTTCATCACGGTGCGCATCACCAGGCAATGGCCGGCCGCATTGGTAAAGCCGGTCTTGGTCAGCTGGATGCTCCAGTCCGGCTTGCGCACCAGGGCATTGGTATTGCGGAAACCCAGGGTGTAGTTGGGCTTGTGGAAGGCCACGGTCTTTTCGCTGGTGGTGCTGAACTGCTCGATCAATGGATAGGCCTGGCTGGCCTTGAGCAGTTTGACCAGGTCATTGGCGCTGGAGACGTTCCGCTCGGACAGGCCGGTGGGCTCGACATAGCGCGTATGGGTCATTCCCAGCGCTTTGGCTTTGGCGTTCATCGCCTGGATGAAGGCGCTGTAACCGCCCGGATAATGGTGCGCCAGGCTCGCCGCGGCGCGGTTCTCGGACGACATCAGTGTCAACAGCAGCATTTCGCGACGGCTGATTTCGCTGCCGATGCGTACACGCGAATACACACCCTGCATTTCGCGCGCGTCACGGATGGTGACGGACAGGCGCTGATCGAGCGGCAGCTTGGCGTCGAGCGCCACCATCGCGGTCATCAGCTTGGTCACCGATGCGATCGGCACCACCACGTCTGGATTGCTGGAATAGAGCACTTCATTGGTTTTCAGATCGATCACCAGCGCGCTCCCGGAGGCCAGCTCCTGTTGCACAGGGGCCTTCGCAGCAGCGGTGGAAACGGGGGTCAACATGGCGCTGCTGCAGGCGAGCAGCAAGCCGAGAATGGAATGACGAAGCTTCAAGATGGACACCGATGAATTGGCAGTGAAAAAAAGGCGCGCCGAAGCAGACGGACGCGGCGCGCATTATACGGAAAAGGCGAGCATAAACATGGCCGCCAGCCCTTATATTTAGGCGCTTGCAGCGTATCGACCGGGCGCAGGGTTCTGGCCGTTTCGCTTGTTTCGCCTCACGGATCGTTCAGCGCAACGACCACAATCCAAAGCGTAGAACAACAAGCGTCGCGCTGCTGGGTTTGCCGGCTCGCGGCTCATAAGGTTGTCGGCAGCGCGACTTTTCGCCACAACCGAGCCGACCGGCGGAACCCAGTTACTATTGATAGGTCCGCTTCTAGCAGTCCGGGTGTTTTGGTTGACCACGACCGAAGGCACCTTCACTGCTTCGCAGAGTCCAAACCCTACATTCAAAGGGGAAAACGCTATGTCCCGCTTCAGCCGCACACCTACCACCCGCGACGAAATCGAGCGCGAAATCCAGAATTTGATGACCGCGCTTGACGATCTCAAGGACGACGCCTCGCGCGAATCGCGTCATCGTTTCAACGCCCTGCGTTCGCGCGCGGAGACGCTGTGGAACGACAACAAGTGGGACGAGCACTGCCACGACCTGTCCCGCCGCGGCCGTGATGCCGGACGCATGGCCAAGGATTGCGCTCGCGAGCATCCGCTGAGCACGGTCGCTCTGGCCGCTGGCGCAGTTGCGCTGATTGGCTATCTGGCCACGCGTCGCTGATACGGCCGAGCCGTCATGCTCAACGCTGAAACGCCGCGGCTCAAGTTCGCTCTGTATGGCGCGCATTCGAGCCTCGGCAACGCGCTGCTCTGCGAGCTGCTGACCCGGCAACACGAAGCCGTGGCCCTGGTCGACGATCTCAATTCGATGACCGTCCGCCCAGGACTGCGCGCCAAGACCGGTGATCTGTTCGATGCCATCAGTGTCTCGCAGAGCGTGGCCGGGATGGATGCGGTGATCTGTCTATACGACAGCCCGTCATTGGCCACAGCCTCCGGCGCAGCAGCCAATCATCAGCCGCATGACCTGTATCAGGCGGTCAATGCCTTGCTGTCCGGGTTGCCAAAGGTTGGTGTCGAACGGCTGGTACTGGTCGCCAATCTGTCCGCGAAGGGCGACGATCCGAACGTCACCGCCGCGCTGCAACGCATTGCTGCTCATCCGTTGAAGTGGACACTGGTGGATGCCAACGCTGATGGCGACGACCTGTCGATCGAGGATTTCAGCGTGATTGACGATCTCGACCCCAGCGATCGACGTGTGCAGCTACGGCGTATCGCTGCGGGAATCGTCGACGAGCTGGAGACACCGCAGCACCTGCACGAGCAGATTCACTTCCGTATTTGAGCGACCCTCAAGCGCCGAGCTGGCTGCGCAGCTGCGTCAGAACCGGGCCCGAATCCGGCCGTACCCCGCGCCACAGCTCGAAGGCCGCCGCCGCCTGTTCGACCAACATGCCGAGCCCATCGCGGGTCGCTGCGCCGCGTCCGGCCGCCCACTGGCAGAAGGGCGTCGGCTTCGCGCCGTACATCATGTCGTAGCAGAGGGTAACGCCAGGTTCGATCAGGTCATCGCCCAACGGTGGCAGCTCGCCGCCGAGGCTCGCCGATGTGCCGTTGACGATCACATCGAACGGGCCTCGCAAGTGCTCGAAGGCGCTTGCACTGACCGGCCCCAGCTCGGCGAACTCGCCGGCCAGCTGTTCGGCCTTGGCCAGGGTGCGGTTGGATATCACCAATGCTACCGGGCGCTGCGCCAGCAGGGGCTCGAGCACCCCACGCACCGCACCACCAGCGCCCAGCAACAGAATCCGCTTGCCTTGCAGCGTGACGCCAGCGTTGTCCAGCAAGTCGCGGACCAGGCCAATGCCGTCGGTGTTATCGCCCAGCAGGCAACCATCTTCCAGCTTCTTCAGGGTGTTCACCGCCCCGGCACGTTGGGCGCGCTCGCTCAGTTGGTCGGCAAGGCGAAACGCCTGTTCCTTGAAGGGCACGGTGACATTGGCGCCCAACCCCTGTTCGAAGAATGCGCCGGCATAGCCGGGGAAGTCGTCGAGCGGCGCCAGCAAGGGTTCGTAGCTGAGCGTCTGCCCGGTCTGGTCGGCAAACAGACGGTGGATCTGAGGCGATTTGCTGTGGCCGATGGGGTTGCCGAAGACGCCGTAACGGTCCATTGATGCTCCTAAAAGCAGTAGCGATTCAGAGGTGGTGGGGGCTATTCAAGGCTGTTCGCCCAGCCAGTCACGATCCTGCAGGAAGTACTCGGTCAGCCGCGCCTCGGGTGTGCCAGGCTCGGGATGCTTGTCGTAACCCCAGCGCACCAGCGGCGGCAGCGACATCAAGATCGACTCGGTGCGTCCACCTGACTGCAGACCGAACAGGGTGCCGCGGTCGTAGACCAGGTTGTATTCCACATAGCGCCCACGGCGCAGCTCCTGGAATTCTCGCTCGCGCTCACCGAAAGGCATCGCTTTGCGCCGCTGGACGATTGGCAGGTAGGCCTCGATGTAGGCATCGCCTACCGCCCGCATGAAGGCGAAGCTGGTGTCGAAATCCCATTCGTTCAGGTCGTCGAAGAACAGCCCACCGACCCCGCGCGGCTCGTTGCGGTGCTTGATGTGAAAATACCGATCACACCATTCCTTGTAGCGCGAATAGACATCGGCACCGAACGGCGCACACGCATCTCGGGCCACCCGGTGCCAGTGCACGCAATCCTCTTCGTTACCGTAGTAGGGCGTCAGGTCGAAGCCGCCACCAAACCACCAGACCGGCTCTTCACCTTCTTTCTCGGCAATGAAGAAGCGCACGTTGGCGTGGGAGGTCGGCACATAGGGGTTTTCCGGGTGGATCACCAGGGACACGCCGAGCGCTTCGAAGCCACGGCCTGCCAGTTCAGGGCGATGGGCGCTGGCCGAGGGGGGCAGGCCGCTGCCATGAACGTGGGAGAAATTGACGCCGCCCTTTTCGATCAGCGCACCGTTTTCGATGACCCGGGTCCGGCCACCACCGCCTGCGGGGCGCGTCCAGGCATCCTCGACGAAGCACGCGCCGCCGTCTTCGGCTTCAAGGGTGGCGCAAATACGGTCCTGCAGATCGAGCAGGTAGGCTTTGACGGCTTCGGTACGCTCGTTCACGAATTCACCTTGGCAAGTGGCTGCGCCGCCGCCTGGCATGGGCCAGAGCGGAAGTGCTGATACAGAAGGCCGGCAAGCATATCACCCAGCCAATTGACGGACGCGCCCCGGAAGCGTTGGATAGGCTTCTTTGCATTTGCCCAGGAGTCGATATGTCGCAGCGCATCCAGTTCAGCCAGCACGGTGGCCCCGAGGTTCTCGAACAGGTCGACGTACCGGTCGCCGCACCGGGCGCCGGTGAGGTCCGCGTGCGCAACCATGCGATCGGCCTGAATTTCATCGACACCTATTTCCGCAGCGGACTCTATGCACCACCAAGCCTGCCATCGGGTCTCGGCACCGAAGGCGCCGGCGTGGTCGAGGCGCTGGGCGAGGGCGTCGATGAGTTCGAGGTAGGTGACCGCGTGGCTTATGCGACCGGGCCGCTGGGTTCCTACGGCGAGCACCACACCCTGCCGGCACGACATCTGGTCAAGCTGCCCGAAAGCGTGAGCTTCGAACAAGCCGCCTCGGTGATGCTCAAGGGCCTGACGACTCAATATCTGCTGCGCCAGACCTATGAGCTGAAAGCGGGAGAGACCATCCTTTTCCACGCGGCGGCCGGTGGCGTCGGCTCGATCGCCTGTCAGTGGGCCAAGGCCATCGGTGCCCGGCTGATCGGCGTGGTTGGCTCGGCAGAAAAGGCCGTGCGCGCCAAATCACTGGGCGCCTGGGAGACTATCGATCGCACTCAGGAAGACATCGTCCAGCGCGTGTTGGAGCTGACTGACGGTCAGAAATGTCCGGTCGTCTACGACTCGGTGGGCAAGAGCAGCTGGGAGGTCTCGCTCGATTGTGTCGCCCCGCGCGGCCTGCTGGTCAGCTTCGGCAATGCATCCGGCGCGGTTACCGGGGTCAATCTTGGCGTACTGGCTCAAAAGGGCTCGCTGTATGTCACCCGGCCAACCCTGGCCGGTTACGCCACCTCAGCCGAACGCCTGCGAGGCATGGCGGCCGAGCTGTTCGAGATGATCGCCAGCGGAAAGATAGAGGTGGAGATCGGCCAGCGTTACCCGCTCGCCGACGCTGCCGAGGCGCAGCGCCAGCTCGCCGCAGGCAAGACGACCGGCTCGACCATCCTCTTGCCCTGAGCTGACATTCGACTAGCGGCTACCTGACGCGCCTGTGCGTCAGGATGCGCGGATGACCTCGCCGTTGCGTATATCGCGAATGGTGGAGGGGTTTTTACGTCCGCCCAGGCTGCCGCCAAGCACGCCGTCCAGATCCCCGGGGAAGTACTGCTCGACGCGCAGACGCGAGCGCGCCGAAGGTCGGCCGGCCGGGTTGGCCGAGGTGGACACCAATGGGCCGGTCAAGGCGCAAAGCCTCGCCACCAGGGGGTGATCGGTTACACGAAGGGCCACGCTGTCGTGTTGGCCGGTGATCCAGTCTGGCAAGCGATCACGGTGCGGCACCAGCCAGGTATTCGGCCCCGGCCAGCTGCCAACCAAGCGGTCCAGCCAACGCTCAGGAAGGTCTTCCAGCAGAAAATCGAACTGCTCGACGCAGTCGGCGACCAGAATCAGTCCTTTCTCCACCGGCCGCTCCTTCAGAGCCAGCAACCGATGTACCGCGTCGCTATCCCAAGGATCGCAGCCCAAGCCCCAGACCGCCTCGGTCGGATAGGCGATCACACCGCCACGCCTAACGACCCGCGCCGCCTGCTGCACACGCCAATTGCCGACCATTGCCACCTCCCCTGAGACTGATCGGCGAAGTGTACCCAAGCGCTGTCGGCAGTACAGCAGGCCTCAACCCGCGCAAGCGACCCAGCAACCGTTCTCGCAAGCGACGAGCCCCTCGATTTCCAGCTCGGTGAGCGCTGCGAGGATTTCTGACAAGGGTTGGTTCACGGCATCTGCCAGCACCTCGCTGCTCATGGGAGCGGCATGCAGCTGGGCGAGCAACGGGTGCATCGGCTCGGATCGTTGCGCTTCGGGCGTGGCCGGGGCTTGCTGCCAGCCGCGCAAGGCCTGCAGTACGTCGTCGACACTTTCCACCAGTGCAGCGCCCTGGCGAATCAGCTGGTGACAGCCTCGGGCGCCGGGATGGTGGATCGAGCCAGGAATAGCATAGACCTCACGGCCCTGTTCGGCAGCCAGGCGGGCGGTGATCAGCGAGCCGCTCGAAGGACTTGCCTCGACCACCAGCACACCCAATGACAAGCCGCTGATGATTCGATTACGACGAGGAAAGTTGGCGGCCTGCGGCGGACAGTCGAGCGGCAGTTCTGAGACCACCGCACCACCACCCTCAACAATGCGCGCAGCCAGCCCCAAATGGCGACGCGGATAGAGGCACTGCAGCCCTGTACCCAGCACGGCGATCGTCTTGCCACCCACATCCAGCGCACCCTGGTGTGCTGCGCCGTCGATACCCAGGGCCAGCCCGCTGGTAATCACAAAACCACCGCGAGCCAGGCTGCGCGCAAATGCGGTGGCGTTATCCAGCCCCGGCCGAGAGGCGCGCCGACTGCCGACCATGGCCAGCTGCGGTCGCTCCAGCAGGCCTGGATCACCCTCGATGAACAACAGGGGTGGGGCGTCCGGCAGCTCCTCTAGCAGACCGGGATACGCCGGGTCATCCCACATCAGCAGATGGTGCCCCGGTGCCTCCAACCAGACCAGGCTGGCCGCGGCTCGCTCACGGATCGCCGGACTGCGCCTGGCGTCGGCACAATTGGCCGGCAAGCCCAACGAACGCCACGCGGAGGCTGGCGCGCTAAGCGCTGAGGACGCATCGGGAAAGGCGCTAAGCAGTTTATGCAGGCGACGCGGGCCCAGCTCCGGCAACAAATGCAGGCGCAGGCGTGCTTCCAGTTCGGCAGGGGAAATCGAAGGCATGAGAACAATCCTTGTCTCTTGGCACCGCATCCATGCAGTGCTGTTCAGCAGAAATGACAAGCCCCGCGATGCGGGGCTTTGGGGTATCAGGGGTTGCGGACCTTATCCATCACCGACAGTGAGCGAGTCGCCTGCAGGACCAAGCCATAGCTAAGCTTGTCGTAGGTACGGAACACCATCAGCAGGCCCGAACGCTCGTCCGGAATCTTCACGTTTTCACCGGTGACCCGGTCGCGGACGGTTTCGCCGGTCTTGTACACGGCCAGCACGTTGCCAACACTCAGCCCGTCACGCGCACCCCGGTTCAGGGTAACCACATCGAACTGACCGATCTGGGTCACGCCGCGCGGCACATCCAGAATCACACCGTTGATCTCTTCTTTCGGCTCGCTCGGCATGAAGGTCGAATTCACTGCGCGCTCTTCACTGGGGAACAGGCGGTCGCCGATGCGCGCTTCCTGAGTGACCCGCGTGAGCATCATGGTGGCGATGTCACCTTCCATGTCGAGAAGCTCGGCGGTGCCTACATCATCGGCGTTAATACCTAGGAATTCCCCGGTCTCCGGGTCCACGTAAGTCTTGCCCTGACGGAAGATGCCGTAGATACCGATGTCATCCTGGAACTCGCCGCGGCCGTAGACGCGATCGCCAGAGCCACTGATCACGCGCTCGGCGTTGCCTGCCACGATGTAAGGAGCGGCCTCGAACTCTGCTGCGCTGTCGACAATGCGGTTACTCAGCAGAAAGCTGTTGATGGCTTCCAGCGGAATGGTGCTGATGGCCTCGGCCATGGGTGTCGTGCGAACGGTTGGCGAGAGTTTGATGGTCCCGCGCGACGCGCCACGGTTGAGCATGATGCGCGGTTGGCCGTCGACGTAGACCAGGCTGAGGCTGTCGCCCGGATAGATCAGATGCGGGTTTTCCACCTGCGGGTTCGCATGCCAGAGTTCCGGCCATTTCCAGGGCTCGCTGAGAAAGCGGCCGGAAATGTCCCAGAGTGTGTCGCCTTTCACTACGGTGTATTGCTCAGGATGGCCATCCTTCAGCTCCACAGCGGCCTGCGCCATGCCGCCAACCGCCACCAACAGCAGGGCGAGTAGTGATTTCCTCATGTGGTGAATCCCTTTATGATGTGCCTTCACGTAAAGCGCCCTAGCGCCGCAGAAACCCTTGTGGAAAGCGGCGTTAAGCCGTTTACAAGCTGCTCGGCATCTTAGCAGCGGCTTTTGACTTTATTCCATAAGTGCATCACAAACGCATATGGCAATCCTGAACATCCTAGAATTTCCCGATCCACGCCTGCGCACCATCGCCAAACCGGTGGACGTGGTCGACGACGGCATTCGTCAGCTCATCGACGACATGTTCGAGACCATGTACGACGCACCGGGCATCGGCCTAGCCGCCACGCAGGTCAACGTGCACAAGCGGATCGTGGTGATGGACCTGTCCGAAGACAAGACCGAGCCACGGGTCTTCATCAATCCCGAGTTTGAGTTCCTCACCGACGAGATGGAGCAGTACCAGGAAGGATGCTTGTCGGTCCCCGGCTTCTACGAAAACGTAGATCGGCCACAAAAGGTGAAGATCAAGGCGCTGGACCGCGACGGTCAGCCCTATGAGCTGATTGCCGAAGGTCTGCTCGCGGTCTGCATCCAGCACGAATGCGATCACCTCAACGGCAAGCTGTTCGTCGATTATCTTTCCAACCTCAAGCGCGACCGGATCAAGAAGAAGCTGGAAAAGCTTCACCGTCAGCAGGCTTGATCTCCCATTCCAAAGGCTTGCAGCAGCAAGCCTTTTTTATTGATGAGTCTTCTATGCGCATCGTTTTCGCCGGCACGCCGGAGTTCGCCGCTCAGCATCTACAAGCCCTGCTCGACGCCAAGCGTCAGGTCGTGGCGGTGTATACGCAGCCGGATCGCCCGGCAGGTCGTGGCCAGAAACTGATGCCCAGCCCGGTCAAGCAGTTGGCGCTGCAGCATGAAATTCCGGTGTATCAGCCCCAGACCCTGCGCGACCCGGCTGCCCAGGCAGAGCTGGATGGTTTGCAGGCGGACCTGATGGTCGTGGTCGCCTATGGCTTGATCCTGCCGCAGGCCGTGCTGGACATGCCGCGCCTGGGCTGTATCAACAGCCATGCCTCGTTGTTGCCACGTTGGCGTGGCGCAGCGCCGATTCAGCGTGCCATTGAAGCAGGCGATACCGAATCAGGTGTCACCGTCATGCAAATGGAAGCAGGGCTGGATACCGGGCCGATGCTGCTCAAGGTCAGCACGCCGATTACCTGTGAGGATACGGGCGGCACCCTGCATGATCGCCTGGCCGAACTCGGCTCGCGCGCCGTGATCGAGGCGGCAGCGGCGCTGGAAGCCGGCACACTGAAAGGCGAAGTCCAGGACGACAGCCTGGCTACCTATGCGCACAAGCTGAACAAGGACGAAGCTCGCCTCGACTGGCAGCGTCCCGCAGTTGAGCTTGAACGCCTGGTGCGGGCGTTCAATCCCTGGCCGATTTGCCACAGCAGCCTCGACGGCGCGCCGGTGAAAATTCACGCCGCGCAACTAACCACAGGTCAGGGCGCGGCGGGCCAGATCATCGAAGCAAGCAAGGACGGCCTGGAGGTTGCCTGTGGCGAGGGTTCGCTGACGCTCACCCGTCTGCAACTCCCTGGCGGCAAGGCACTGGCCGTCAGCGACCTGTTCAATAGCCGCCGCGAACAGTTTGCCGTCGGCAAGGCGTTCGAATAATGTCGATGAATCCGCGTCTCGCCGCAGCACGCGCGCTAGCGGTCGTGCTGTCCGGCAAGGCCTCGCTGAACAGCAGCCTTCCGGATGTATTGGGTAAGGTCGACGCGCGTGACCGCGGCCTGACCCAGGAACTGGCATTTGGCACCGCCCGCTGGCAGCCGCGCCTGTCAGGGCTCGCTGAACGCTTGTTGCAGAAACCGTTCAAGGCAGCGGACCGCGATGTCGAAGCCTTGCTGCTGGTCGGCCTGTACCAGCTGTTCTACACCCGCATTCCGCCACATGCCGCCATTGGCGAAACCGTTGGTTGCGCAGAGAAGCTGAAGAAGCCCTGGGCGAAAGGCTTGCTCAACGCGGTGCTGCGCAATGCCCAGCGTGACGGCGAAGCGCTGTTCGCCGAGCTCGAACGCGATCCGGTGATTCGTTTTGCCCACCCGCGCTGGCTGCAGAAATCGCTCAAGGCGCATTGGCCGGAGCACTGGGAAGCAATCTGCACGGCGAACAACCTGCATCCCCCGATGATGCTGCGGGTCAACCACCGCCAGGTCGAGCGCGACACCTACCTCGCGGAACTGCAGGAAGCCGGCATCGAGGCCTTCCCCTGCAGCCACAGCAAAGACGGCATCCGACTCGCCGCGGCCTGCGACGTCACTCAACTGCCTGGCTTTGCCGAGGGCCGCATCAGTGTGCAGGACGAAGCGGCGCAACTCGCCGCCGGTCTGCTCGATCTGGCCCCCGGTCAACGCGTGTTGGACGCCTGCTGCGCCCCGGGCGGCAAGACCTGCCACATCCTCGAACGCGAGCCTGCCTTGGCTGAAGTCATCGCGCTAGACCTTGAGCCGAAACGATTGCAGCGTGTGCAGGAAAACCTCAACCGCTTGCAGCTCGACGCCAAACTGGTGGCTGCCGATGCTCGTGCCACCGAGGTCTGGTGGGACGGCCAACTGTTCCAGCGGATCCTGCTCGACGCGCCGTGTTCGGCCACCGGTGTGATCCGTCGCCATCCGGACATCAAGCTGGCGCGCAAGGCCGATGACATCGCGCCGCTGGCCACGCTGCAGGGCGAGATGCTCGATGCGCTGTGGCCAACCCTGGATGTCGGCGGGGTGCTGCTGTACGCCACCTGTTCGGTGCTGCCAACCGAAAACCGCGAGGTGATCGAAGCCTTCCTGGCGCGCACGACCGGCGCCCGGGAATTGGACCTGCCCAAGAGTTTCGGCGTCGAACAGACGCATGGACGTCAGCTGTTGCCTCAGGACAATGGCCACGACGGCTTCTACTACGCCAAATTGATAAAAGTCGCGGCCCAACCCAATGGCCGACAATCCTAAGGTGGACCAGACGCCAATGTCTCGGCCACCCCATGCTGTGGCGGTTACAAGCCGCCTTTCAGGAGCGATCGCGTGAAGATCATTATTCTCGGCGCAGGGCAGGTGGGCGGTACGCTTGCCGAAAATCTCGCCAGCGAAGCCAACGACATCACCGTGGTCGACACCGACGCTGATCGCCTGCGTGATCTCGGCGATCGGCTGGACATCCGCACCGTGGTAGGCCGCGGTTCATTCCCGACGGTATTGCGCCAGGCGGGTGCGGATGACGCCGACATGCTGGTCGCCGTAACCAACAGCGACGAAACCAACATGGTTGCCTGCCAGGTTGCCTACACGCTGTTCCACACACCGACCAAGATTGCCCGAGTTCGTGAGTCGGTGTATCTCACCCGCTCCGGCCTGTTCAGTAACGAGGCAATTCCGGTCGACGTGCTGATCAGCCCCGAACAGGTGGTGACCAACTACATCAAGCGTCTGATCGAGCACCCTGGCTCGCTGCAGGTGATCGACTTCGCGGGTGGCAAGGCACAGCTGGTCGCCGTGCGGGCCTACTACGGTGGGCCGCTGGTGGGGCAGGAGCTGCGCCAGATCCGCAAACACATGCCCAACGTCGACACGCGTGTGGCCGCGATCTTCCGACGCAACCAGGCGATCCTGCCGCAAGGCGATACGGTCATCGAAGCTGATGACGAGGTGTTCTTCATCGCGGCGCGCGGCCACATCCGCGCGGTGATGAGTGAGATGCGTCGCCTGGACGACAACTACAAACGCATCGTCATCGCTGGCGGCGGCCACATTGGGGAGCGCCTCGCCGAAGCCATCGAAAGCCGCTATCAAGTCAAGATCATCGAAATGAACCCAGCGCGCTGCCGCTACCTCTCCGACACGCTGGACAGCACCATCATCCTGCAAGGCAGCGCTTCCGATCGCGACCTGCTGGTGGAGGAGAACATCAACGACGCGGATGTGTTCCTGGCCCTGACCAACGACGATGAAGCGAACATCATGTCGTCGCTGCTGGCCAAGCGTCTCGGCGCGCGTAAGGTGATGTGCATCATCAACAACCCGGCCTACGTCGATCTGGTCCAGGGCGGCGAGATCGATATCGCCATCAGCCCGCAGCTGGCCACCATCGGCACCTTGCTGACCCACGTGCGCCGCGGCGATATCGTCAGCGCACACTCTTTGCGCCGCGGTGCTGCCGAGGCGATCGAGGTGATCGCCCACGGTGACTCTCGTTCCAGCAAGGTGGTTGGCCGGGCTATCGGCAAGATCGCATTGCCGCCCGGCACCACCATCGGCGCCGTGATCCGTGACGAAGAGGTGCTGATCGCCCATGACAATACGGTCATCGAATCAGGCGATCACGTGATCCTGTTTCTTGTCGACAAGAAGCATATCCGCGACGTGGAGCGGCTGTTCCAGGCGGGGCTTACTTTCTTCTGATGACCCGTTTCTGATGAGCGGCTCGCTCGGCCTGTGCTCACAGGCCGAGCGGTGGCAGGTCACCGTTATGCCGTCACAGTCCGCTGACCGGGCAGCAGACGCACGATCGCATTCAGCAGCATGCCGTAGAGCGGAACGAACAACGCCAGGCTGATGATCAGCTTGATGACGTAATCGACGCTGGCAATCTCTACCCAATTCGCCGCCATGAACGGGTCGTCGCTGTGCCAGAAGGCAATGGAGAAGAACAGAAAGGTGTCCAGCAGGTTGCCGAAGATGGTCGAAGCGCTCGGCGCGATCCACCACTGGCGCAAGCGGCGCAGCCGGTCGAATACCTGGATGTCGAGGATCTGGCCGAACGCATAGGCGAGGAAGCTGGCCACCGCAATGCGGAACACGAACAGATTGAACTCGCCCAGGGCCGAGAACCCAGCGAACGCACCCTGGTGAAACAGCACCGAGACCACGTAGGAAGCGACCAGCGCCGGAACCATCACCTGCGCGATGACCCGGCGCGCCGGGCCTTTGCCGAGTAGACGCACGGTCAGGTCAGTGGCGAGAAAGATGAACGGAAAACTGAACGCGCCCCAGGTGGTGTGCCAGCCGAACAAAGTGATCGGCAACTGCACCAGATAGTTGCTGGCGATGATGATGAGGATGTGAAACGCGATCAGACCGGCCAAAGTGGCTCGGCGGACCGATGAAGGGAGCTGCAACATGGCATTTCCTTTTTGAAGTGATGGGGTTAGGGAACCCATTGCCGTGCCGACATGGCCCGAGCGGCGCGCATTCTAGTGTCATTTCAGGCTGGAGGGTAGCGCGCCGGTCGGAACGCCGGACGCGTTGCATCACATGGGAACCGGGTAGCCGAAGAATCCGATGCTTTTCAATTCGCTGCGATCTAACCCGACGGGCTAGCGAGCACCGCGAAACTCGTGGATCTCCGGGTACTGCTCGAACACGTCTCGTATGCTTGCCAGCCCCGTGCGCAAGCGCTGTTCGCTGCATTCAGCGCCGATACACAAGCGCATTGCCCTGGGCCTCGGGCTGCCAGGGGGAAGAAAGGGATCAGGCAGCGTCAGCGCGATCCCACGCGCTCGCAACTCATGCTGCAGGGCGTCGAGATCCCAGTGTTCGGGCACATCTAGCCAGGCACTGAGCGAGGCAGGATGGCTGCCGCGCAGATAATCGCCCAGCTCGGCGGTCACCGCAGCCTGTCGGGCAGCGACCAGCTCGCGCTGCAGGCTCACCAGCTCCCTGGCACGACCGCGCTCGATCCAGCGCGTCGCGATCTCACCCAGCAACGGGGCTGCCATCCAGCTGTTGACCCTGAAGATGCTCTCGGTACGCAACGCCAACCGCCGAGGCATCGCTAGGTAGCCGAGGCGCAAGCCGGTCAGCACCGACTTGGTCAGGCTGGTGCAATAAAACGACAACTCCGGCAGGTAGTGACTGAGCGGTGGGGCCGCTCGGTCATCGCCGAGCAAAGGGCCGTATACGTCGTCCTCAATCACGTAAACACCATAACGGCGCGCGATGTCGGCAATCTCGCGACGACGTGAGTCGGGCATCAAACTGCTGGTGGGGTTATTCAGGTTCGGCGTGCAGACCAGCGCGGTGACCCGCTCGTTGGCGCAGATATCCTCGAAATGCTCCGGATCGAGACCGTCGCAATCCGCCTCGACACCCTGGAGTTTGAAGCCGAGCACCTGAGCGGTACCAATCACACCGTGATCCGTACAGCTTTCACAGAGCACCAGATCGTCAGGTCCCGCCAGCGAGGCAAGGGCGAGGAAAATCGCCTGAGAAGCGCCATTGGTCAGGAGCAAGTCCTGCGGCTCAACGCCCAACCCCAACCCGGCAAGCCACTGCACGCCGGCCTCGCGGTGATGTTCGAATCCGGCGATTGGTCGGCAGGCGTGGATCCACGGCTGCTCGTGCTCGGCAGCCAGTTCTGCGCAGATCTGCCGCCAGTAGCGGTCATGGCGTTCGCTGCGAACGATGCGGGCCGTGGAAAAGTCGAGCAGTGATTGTTCGCCGCGGTCGAGCATGGAGGTGGCGACCCGCTCGCTGATGCGCCGGCTAACGAAGCTGCCGCGTCCGACCTCGCAGCGCACCCAGCCCTGGCGCTCCAGTTCCTTGTAGGCGTTAGTCACCGTTTGCACGCTGATGTCCAGCTGCTCGGCCAGCAAGCGTTGGGTTGGCAGCCGCTGACCGTCGATGAGATCGCCCTGTTCAATGTCGGTTGCGATGGCCGTGACCAGCAGCTTGTATTTCGATCCGCCGCCATGGGCAGCCAGCAAAGCCTGTTTCCAGTTGTGCATGACATTCCACCTCTGTCGAGCCGACAGGATCAGCTGAAGCGCAATGTCATGCAATTGTCCTAGTGCAATCCTTTGGGGAAAACCGCTTTTGCTATGCTCGGACAGCGAAACGCGGCGCACCTCATATAGAAAAAGAAGTCCAACGTCGCGTCGAGGCAGGGAATGCCCTGTCCTGATGCTCTTGAAGCTGCCCTCCAAACTGCTGGTTCTGTTGCCGGCGAACGATAAAAAGCACAGGAGAATTCACGATGAATCGCGCACGTCCTTTCCATTTCGGCAAGCTTTTGCTGGCCTCAGCCGTACTGACCGGCTTTTCCCTCGGCGGCCTGGCCCAGGCCGATACCCTCGACGACATCAAGGCAAAGAGCAGCGTCCGGATCGGCTATGCCAACGAAACCCCGTTCGCCTACACCGCCACTGATGGCAGCGTGACTGGCGAATCCCCGGAAATCGTCGAGAAGATTTTTCAGAAGATGGGTATCGAAACCATCAAACCAGTGCTGACCGAATGGGGCTCGCTGATCCCGGGTCTTCGTGCCAGTCGGTTCGACCTGATCGCCGCTGGCATGTACATCACCCCAGAGCGCTGCAAGCAGGTGCTGTTTACCGATCCGCACTATCAGCTGCAGGACACCCTGCTGGTCAAGGCCGGCAACCCCAAGCAACTGCAGAGCTACGAAGATATTGCCAAGGATGAGTCGATCAAGCTGGCCATCATGTCCGGCACGGTCAACCTCAACTACGCGCGCAAGGCCGGTATCAAGGATTCGCAGATCGTTCAGGTCCCAGACACCACCTCGCAACTGCAGGCTGTGCGCACCGGTCGCGCCGACGCGGCAGTGGGCACGCAGCTGACCATGAGAGGCCTGGCCGAGAAAGCCGGGGATCAGGTCGAGGCCACGGATGACTTCAAGGACGATCCGGCCAACACCGGTTACGGCGCGCTGGCGTTCCGCCCAGAAGACAAGGCGCTGCGTGACGCCGTCAACGCGGAGCTGAAGAAATGGCTTGGCAGCGATGATCATCTGAAAACCGTCGAACCCTTTGGCTTTGACCGCTCGAACATCACCGACAAGACCGCTGAGGAACTCTGCAGCGCCTGATCCACTGGCGCATGAACAAGGAACCGGCGCGGGCTTTTTGAGCCCTGCCGGGCTCCCACGTGAATAGCCTTCAGATAGCTCTACCCCTTCTCTCGGGCTCCGTCGCAACACTGCGATGCGACCGCTTTCGACTGGCCTGTTGCCCGTCGCGTAACGCTACCCGGCGCCACGATCGGTCCTCCCACGCAGCCAAGCCTGACGGGCGATCTGCTCCTATCGCCGCGCCGCTAACCGGAAATTCACGATGAACGAACTACTCCCCCTCATGCTGCAAGGGGCCTGGGTGACCGTGCAAATCACCTTTTTTGGTTCCCTGCTGGCCATAGTCGCCGCGCTGATCGGCGCGCTGGGCCGACTGTCGCCGATCAAGCCGTTGCGCTGGCTGGCCATCGTCTACATCGAAGTGTTCCGCGGCAGTTCGCTGCTCGTGCAGCTGTTCTGGCTCTACTTCGTCCTGCCGATGCCACCTTTTAACGTTTCCATGAGCGCTTTCAATGTTGCGGTCATCGGCCTGGGCCTGAACATCGGCTCCTACGGGGCAGAAGTGCTGCGCGGTGCCATACGGTCGGTGCACGAAGGGCAGTACGAGGCCTGCCAGGCACTGAACATGACCGCTGGGCAGCGTCTGCGCCGGGTCATCCTGCCGCAAGCGCTGTTGGCGGCGATCCCGCCAGGCACCAACCTGCTGATCGAGTTGCTGAAAAACACCTCGCTGGTGTCGCTGATCACGCTGTCCGATCTGGCGTTCCGTGCGCGCCAGCTGGACCAGGCAACCTTGATGACTCTTGAAATTTTCGGCCTGGCGCTGGTGATGTACTTCGTTCTCGCTCAGATCATCAATTTCTCCATGCGCACCCTTGAGCGGCGCCTGGCGCGCGGCCGTATGCGGGGAGGCATGTCATGAATTTCTTCGATTGGGAGTTCGCCTGGGAAATCCTGCCCAGATTGCTCGATGCCTCACTGAAAACCATCGGCATTACCATCGCCGGGTTTTCCATCGCCATCGTGCTGGGCCTGTTCCTCGCCGTGGGACGCCGCAGCCGGCATCGCTGGCTGTCCTGGCCGATGACTGGCTTGATCGAGTTCATCCGCAGCACACCGCTGTTGATTCAGGTGTACTTCCTGTTTTTCGTCCTGCCGAATTACGGTTTCAATCTGACCGCTTTGCAGGCGGGCATCATCGGCATCGCGCTGCATTACGCCTGTTACACAGCGGAGGTCTATCGCGCCGGGCTCGATGCAGTACCCCGCGCGCAATGGGAGGCGGTGACGGCGCTGAACGTGAAACCGCTCAACGCCTACCGCAAGGTGATCCTGCCACAGGCGCTGCGACCGATCCTGCCAGCACTGGGCAATTACATGATCTCGATGCTCAAGGACACGCCCGTGCTCTCGGCCATCACCGTGGTGGAAATCATGCAGCGGGCCAAGAACATCGGCTCGGAGCACTTTCGTTATCTGGAACCGATCACCATGGTCGGCCTGTTCTTTCTTATTCTCAGCCTCGGCCTCGCCTGGTTCGTACGCCGACTGGAAAACCGTATGGAGCTAGCCCGATGAACGCATCGACGCCTGCCGGCGAAACCCAGAACTCAACCAGCCCTGCCAACGAGCCGGAACTGATGGTGCAGTTTCGCGATGTGAGCAAACACTTCGGAGACCTGACCGTGCTCAACCATCTCGACCTGGATGTCCGAACGGGTGAGAAGGTTGCCATCATCGGCCCCAGCGGCTCCGGAAAATCCACGCTGCTGCGTGCTTTGATGACCCTGGAGGACATCGACGAAGGCGTAATCATGGTCGATGACGAACCGTTGACTCACATGCCGAATGCCAGTGGCAATCTGGTCCGCGCCAACGCGCGGCATCTGCGTCGGGTCCGCGGCAAGGTGGGCATGGTATTCCAGAGCTTCAACCTGTTTCCGCACATGAGTACCCGGCAGAACGTGATGGAAGCACCGGTCCAGGTGCTCGGTCTGTCGAAGAAAGAAGCTCGCGAGCGTGCCGAGGAATTGCTGGCGATGGTGGGGCTGGAAGACAAACTTGAGCACTATCCCTCGCAACTGTCAGGTGGTCAGCAACAGCGGGTAGCCATTGCCCGAGCGTTAGCGATGCGACCCAAGGTAATGCTGTTCGACGAGGTGACCTCTGCGCTGGATCCGGAGCTCTGCGGCGAAGTGCTCAATGTCATCCGCAGACTGGGCGATGCGCACAGTCTGACCATGCTGATGGTGACCCACCAGATGGGCTTCGCTCGGGAATTTGCTGACCGGGTATGCTTTTTCAATGAAGGCAGGATCCACGAACAGGGCACGCCGGACGAGCTGTTCGGCAACCCTCAGGAGACCCGCACACAAGAGTTTCTCAGTGCGGTAACCCAGGCGAGCTAGGCTAGTGGTCAGAGTACGTCACTGCTTCATCGGCTGCTTCAGGAAGAATTTCCCAGGGGAACGCAATGATCGAATCGCTGCAAAAGATGCTTGCCAAGGGCATGGACAATCCGATGCTGCGCTTCGGGCTTGGCAAGGGCTACCTGGATCTTGGGGACGCAGCTGAAGCGGCGGTTCATTTGCAACGCTGCGTCGAACAGGATCCGAAATACTCTGCCGCTTGGAAGCTGCTCGGCAAGGCATTAAAGGCTTGTGGGGATCTCGACGGCGCGAGGCGCGCCTGGGAACAAGGCCTGCTCGCGGCGCAAGCACACGGTGACAAGCAGGCCGAGAAGGAAATGGATGTGTTTCTACGCAAGCTGAACAAACAGGCCGGCAGCTAGTACCAGCCGGTCGCACACCCTGCCGGGCCTCTATTAATCTGGCTGGACGAAGCGCAAGCCAACACCCTCAGCATCGACACGCATCACTTCCATCTGCAGCACAGGGGCGGGGATGGGGAGATCCTGCACCTGCCCACTGACCGTCATGCCCGGCTGCAACTCGATCAGCCGCGGATGTTTGACGTAGACGCCGCCATCCGAGAGATCGCGGGTGTGCGCGAACACCTCGCCAAATGACTCGTGGGTAATGCGGATACGGCACTTCATGGGTGCGCGTGGATGCTGCCGCTGATTCGGGTTTCCCATGGAAGTCCCTTTACTGGGTGAGCTGTCGTTAGTACCAGCGTGTTTCGCCGGCTGGCCGCTTTTTGAAGCGTTTCATCGTCCACATGTACTGGCTCGGCCAAGTCCGCACGTATCGCTCGATGACGCCGCTCATGGCTGCCACCGCGACCTCGACGTCCTCGTCGTACATGGCTGGAGGTGCTGCCTCGAGAATGACCTTGTAGCCCGAACCATCATCCAAGCGCAACGCGTGAAGGAACACGCCTACGGCTTTGCCGCCCGTCAGCATGCCAGGCACGAACTTGCTCGTCAGTGCTTGTGTGCCAAGGAACGGCACGAAAACGCCGGCGCCCTCGCTGGGTTCCGGATCCGCGGGTATGCCCACGGCGCCGCCCTTTCGGACTTCCTTGATGACGCTGATGATGCCCTCTCGGGTCGAGGGCGCGACCTTGTTGCCCAGTTGGACACGCTGGCGTTGCAGGAGATCATCGACCGCCTTGAGCTTCGGCGGGCGATAGAAAATGATCGGTTTGCATTGCGCGCAATAGAAGTGATTGAGGACTTCCCAGTTGCCCAGGTGGCTGGTGATGCCTACGACCCCTTTGCCGGAAGCCAACGCTTGCTCCAGCACTTCCAGCCCCTCAACTTCCTTGACCAGCCGCAGCGTCTTGTCTGCTGGCCAGATCCAGGCGCAGGCACTCTCTGTAAACGCCATGCCGATCTGCTGCAGGCTCTGTCCGAGCAAGCGCTCGCGTTCGGCAGCATCGAGTTCAGGAAAACACTTGGAAAGATTGATCCGGGCGACTTCGCGAGAACGGTTCGGCAGCTTCCACATCAGCCAGCCAATGAAGCGACCCGACCCCTGAACTGCGCGCCAGGGGAGTAGGGCGAACAGGCGCAGAAAGCCAACCACCAGCGCACCTTTGAGCTTGTCCAAGGATCTCTCCCGAAAAATCAAAGACGCTAGTGTAACTGCTTAGCGCGATTGGCTACCCCTAAGGCGTCACAGCCGTTCAGGCGCTGGCCGGTACACGCGCCAGAGCGGGGTAACGATCGCAGTCAGTGGTGTGGTCCATGACCATGCCGCACGCCTGCATATAGGCGTAACAGATGGTCGGGCCGACAAAGCCGAACCCGGCCTTCTTCAACGCACGGCTCATGGCCTCGGCTTCGGCGGTCACCGCAGGCACCTGGTTGATCGACTCGAAATGGTTGATCTTCGGCTCGCCCCCAACGAAAGACCATAACCAACCCGCCGGGTCGTCCAACTCGAGCCAGAGCCGGGCATTGCGCCGTGCGGCTTCGAGTTTTCGACGGTTGCGGATGATGCCGGCGTCGAGCATGCGTTCGTCGATCTCCGCATCGGTCATCTGTGCCAGACGCTTCGGGTCGAAGCCGAACAACACCTGGCGATAACGCTCTCGCTTGCGCAACACCGTGATCCAAGACAGTCCCGCCTGTGCGCCTTCAAGAACGAGAAATTCAAAGAGGACCTGAGGATCACGGGTGGGAACACCCCACTCGCTGTCGTGGTAGTCGATGTATAACGGGTCGTCACTGCACCAGGCGCAACGCGGCATGTTTTCAGATCCTTGAACGCGGCGAAAAGCAGATCGGAAGTGCGACCGGCGCTACGCCGTAGAGCACGTGTCTCCACGGGTTCGAGCCGTTATCGGGTATACTCCGAGGCTTTCTGTCGAAGCCAGCACAGGTGAAATTTTGACCCAGCCTACGCCTGCCGTGCGCACCTTCCAAGACCTGATCCTCGCCCTGCAAAGCTATTGGGCAGAGCAGGGTTGCGTTGTTCTGCAACCCTACGATATGGAAATGGGCGCCGGCACCTTCCACACCGCCACATTCTTGCGCGCTGTCGGTCCTGAAACCTGGAACGCAGCCTATGTCCAGCCTTCGCGTCGCCCTGCCGATGGTCGTTATGGCGAGAACCCCAACCGTCTGCAGCACTACTACCAGTTTCAGGTCGTGCTCAAGCCCAACCCGGACAACATCCAGGACCTGTATCTGGAGTCGCTGCGTCGCATTGGCGTCGACACCTCAGTACACGATGTGCGCTTCGTCGAAGACAACTGGGAATCGCCGACGTTGGGCGCCTGGGGGCTCGGCTGGGAGGTCTGGCTGAACGGTATGGAAGTCACCCAGTTCACCTACTTCCAGCAGGTCGGCGGCATCGAGTGCTATCCCGTTACCGGCGAAATCACCTACGGTCTCGAGCGACTCGCGATGTATCTGCAGGGCGTCGACTCGGTCTACGACCTGATCTGGACGGACGGCCCGTTCGGCACCGTCACCTATGGCGATGTGTTCCATCAGAACGAGGTGGAACAGTCCACCTATAACTTCGAACACGCCAACGTCGACAAGCTGTTCGAACTGTTCGACTTCTACGAATCGGAAGCCAACCGGTTGATCGAACTGAAGCTGCCATTGCCCACCTATGAAATGGTGCTGAAGGCCTCGCATACCTTCAACCTGCTGGATGCTCGCCGGGCCATCTCGGTGACTGCGCGGCAGCAGTACATCCTACGCGTGCGGGCACTGGCTCGCTCGGTGGCGCAGAGCTATTTGCAGGCACGCGCCAAACTCGGCTTCCCCATGGCCACCCCGGACCTGCGTGACGAAGTACTGGCCAAGCTGGAGGCTGCAGAATGAGTGCACTGGATTTCCTGGTCGAGCTCGGCACAGAAGAGCTGCCGCCCAAGGCCTTGGGCAAGTTGTCCGACGCGTTTCGCACGGGCATCGAGAAAGGCTTGAAGGACGCTGGTCTCAAGCATGGCCGGGTACAGGCGTTTGCCGCACCCCGACGTCTCGCAGTGCTGATCGAGCAGCTTGACACCGAGCAGCCTGATCGCAGCATCAACCTCGACGGGCCGCCTCTGCAGGCGGCGTTCGACGCCCAAGGCGAACCGACCCAGGCCGCCCTGGGCTTTGCGCGCAAGTGCGGCGTGGACCTTGCCGAAGTCGACCGCAGCGGCCCCAAACTCCGATACAGCCGCTCGATACCTGGCCAGGCGACTACTGAGCTGCTGCCCGCTATCGTCGAGACATCGCTTAACGAGCTGCCAATTCCGAAGCGCATGCGCTGGGCCGCTCGCAAGGAAGAGTTCGTCCGGCCAACCCAGTGGCTGGTCATGCTATTCGGCGATCAGGTCGTTGACTGCACTATCCTGACCCAACGCGCCGGTCGCGAATCGCGTGGCCACCGTTTCCATAGCCCGAGCCCAGTTCGCATTTCCAAGCCGACAAGCTATCTGGAAGACCTGCGCGGCGCTCATGTCATTGCCGATTTTGCCGAACGCCGCGAGTTGATCGCCAAGCGTGTCGAGCAGCTGGCCAGCGAGCAGAACGGCAGTGCGATCGTGCCGCCAGCGCTGTTGGACGAAGTGACCGCGCTGGTCGAATGGCCTGTACCGCTGGTGTGTTCGTTCGAAGAACGCTTCCTGGAAGTACCACAGGAAGCGTTGATCACGACCATGCAGGACAACCAGAAGTACTTCTGCCTGCTGGACGCCAACGGCAAGCTGCTTCCGCGCTTCATCACAGTTGCCAACATTGAATCCAAAGATCCGGCTCAGATCGTTGCGGGTAACGAGAAAGTCGTGCGTCCGCGCCTCACCGACGCCGAGTTCTTCTTCAAGCAAGACAAGAAACAGAAGCTCGACAGCTTCAATGAGCGCTTGAAAAACGTGGTCTTCCAGGCTCAGCTTGGGACTGTGTACGACAAGGCGGTGCGAGTCTCCAGGCTGGCCGCATTCATCGCCGAACGCACCGAAGGCAATGCCCAGTGGGCGGCGCGCGCGGGCCTGCTGAGCAAATGCGACCTGGCCACCGAGATGGTCAGCGAATTTCCGGAGATGCAGGGAATTGCGGGTTATTACTACGCCGTCAACGATGGTGAACCCACTGACGTTGCCCTGGCATTGAATGAGCAGTACATGCCCCGCGGTGCGGGTGCAGAGCTGCCGGTGACCCACACAGGTGCCATCCTCGCCGTGGCGGACAAGCTGGATACTCTGGTGGGCATCTTTGGCATTGGCATGCTTCCCACCGGCAGCAAGGATCCTTACGCGCTTCGCCGCGCTGCCCTGGGCATCCTGCGCATCCTGATCGAAAAGCGTCTGGATCTGGATCTGGTTTCTGCCGTGCGCTTCTCGATTAGCCAGTTCGGAGGTCAGGTCAAGACTGAAGGCTTGGCCGATCAGGTCCTCGATTTCATTTTTGATCGCTTGCGTGCGCGGTACGAAGACGAGGGTGTCGAGGTGGCATCCTATCTATCGGTTCGTGCCGTACAGCCGGGCTCGGCGTTGGACTTCGATCAGCGCGTGCAAGCCGTACAGGCGTTCCGCAATCTGCCGGAAGCCGAAGCCTTGGCGGCTGCGAACAAGCGCGTCTCGAATCTGCTGAGCAAGTTCGAAGCAAAGCTACCGGAAACCGTCGAGCCCCGTTACTTCGACAATGCCACCGAGTTCTCTTTGTATTCTGCGCTGCAGCAGGCCGAACAAGCCGTGCAGCCCCTGGCTGCGGATCGTCAGTATCGCGAGGCGCTCGAGCGCCTGGCGCACCTGCGCGGTCCGGTGGATGCCTTTTTCGAGGCGGTACTGGTCAACGCCGAAGACGCTTCGGTTCGCGCCAACCGCTATGCCTTGCTTGCCCGGTTGAGAGGATTGTTCCTTGGCGTTGCCGATATTTCCGCACTTGGCTAAGCCGGTGAAGCTGATCGTGCTGGATCGCGACGGCGTGATCAACGAGGACTCCGACGCCTATGTGAAGAGCCTGGAAGAATGGATTCCGATCCCCGGCTCGATCAAGGCGATCGCACGGCTATGCAAGGCTGGCTGGACGGTGGCAGTTGCCACCAACCAGTCCGGCCTTGCCCGCGGCCTGTTCGACGCCACCACACTCGGCGACATGCATTTCAAAATGCAGCAACTGGTGATGGAAGAGGGCGGTCGCGTCGATCTTATCGTGCATTGCCCGCATGGCCCCGACGATGGCTGTGATTGCCGCAAGCCGCTGCCCGGTTTGTTCGAGCAGATCGCCGAGCACTTTCATCTTGAAAGCCTCACAGGTGTCCCTGTGGTGGGCGACAGCCAGCGCGATCTGCATGCAGGGATGCGCCTCGGCGGCATTCCTTACCTAGTTCGCACCGGAAAGGGCTCGAAGACTGCAAAAGGTCCGCTACCAACCGGCACTCAGGTGTTCGATGATTTGGCAGCTGTGGTCGATCATCTGTTGGGAGCCAAACGATGAACGTTTTGCTGCCGATACGCATCCTGTTGTTCTACTTGCTGCTGTCGTTCACGGCCTTCGCCTGGTGTTTGGTCAGTCTGGTTTTCGCACCCTTCATGTCGTTCCGCACGCGCTACCGGTTCGTGGTCCAGACTTGGTGTCGCAGCGCCGTATGGTTAGCCCAGACCATCATCGGGTTGCGCTATGAGGTGAGGGGTGCGGAGAACATTCCGGAAAAGCCCTGCGTGATTCTTTCCAAACACCAGAGCACCTGGGAAACGTTTTTTCTTTCGGCCTACTTCGAGCCGTTGAGCCAGGTGCTCAAACGTGAATTGCTCAACGTCCCGTTTTTTGGATGGGCGATTCGGCTGCTCAAGCCGATAGCGATTGACCGTGAAAACCCCAAAGAGGCATTACGCCAAGTTGCTAAACAGGGACTGGAGCGGCTAGAGCAAGGCGCCTGGGTGCTAATTTTTCCAGAGGGGACGCGCGTTCCTGTCGGGCAGGTTGGCAAGTTCTCGCGCAGCGGTGCTGCCTTGGCAGTCAACGCCAAACTCCCAATCTTGCCGGTAGCGCACAATGCCGGTACGTTCTGGCCGAAGTCGGGGTGGGGTAAACGGCCAGGGACCATCCAGGTTGTCATCGGCCCAGCGATGCACGCTGAGAGCGAAGGTCCTCGTGCAGCAGCTGAGCTCAATCAGCGCGCCGAAGACTGGATCAATGCGACCGTGGCAGAGCTCGAGCGCAACGTCTGATTCACACACGTGCAAATAAAAAGGGGAGCAGACCTTGGCCTGCTCCCCTTTCTTTTTACCTCGACGCTCAGTCTTCGACAGAGCTGCGGATCAGGTGGTCGAACGCGCTCAGCGACGCCTTGGCGCCCTCGCCAACAGCGATGACGATCTGCTTGTACGGCACGGTTGTAACGTCACCAGCTGCGAAGATACCCGCCAGCGATGTCTCGCCACGGGCATCGACGATGATCTCGCCGCGCGACGTCAGCTCCACCGTCCCCTTCAACCAATCTGAGTTTGGCAGCAGGCCGATCTGCACGAAGATGCCTTCAAGCTCCAGCTCATGGAATTCGCTGGAGTTGCGGTCCTTGTAGGTAAGCCCGGTGACCTTCTTGCCATCGCCGGTGACTTCGCTGGTCAGTGCACTGGTGATCACGGTGACGTTGGGCAGGCTGTGCAGCTTCTTCTGCAACACGGCATCGGCACGCAGCTGGCTGTCGAACTCGAGCAGCGTGACCTGGGCGACGATACCGGCCAGGTCGATGGCCGCTTCCACGCCCGAGTTGCCCCCACCGATGACCGCCACGCGTTTGCCCTTGAACAGCGGGCCATCGCAGTGCGGGCAATAGGCGACGCCACGGCCGCGGTATTCCTGCTCACCGGGCACGTTCATTTCGCGCCAGCGCGCACCGGTCGCCAGGATCAAGGTCTTGGCCTTCAGCGAGCCGCCGTTCTCCAGTTTGATCTCGTGCAGGCCGCCATCGGAGCCAGGGATCAGCTGGGCGGCGCGCTGCAGGTTCATAATGTCGACGTCGTATTCGCGCACGTGGTTTTCCAGTGCTCGCGCCAGCTTCGGGCCTTCGGTCTCGGTGACCGAAATGAAGTTCTCGATGGCCATGGTGTCGAGCACCTGACCACCGAAACGCTCGGCTGCGACACCGGTACGGATGCCCTTGCGCGCCGCATAGATGGCCGCTGCAGCGCCGGCTGGACCACCACCGACAACGAGCACGTCGTAAGCATCCCTGGCGCTGAGCTTCTCGGCATCGCGCGCTGACGCGCCGGTGTCGAGCTTGGCCAGAATTTCCTCTTCACCCATGCGGCCCTGACCGAACAGTTCGCCGTTGAGGTAGATGCTTGGCACGGACATGACCTGGCGAATGGTGACTTCTTCCTGAAACAGCGCACCGTCGATAGCGACGTGGCGGATGTTCGGGTTGAGCACGGCCATCAGGTTCAGCGCCTGGACCACGTCCGGGCAGTTCTGGCAGGACAGCGAGAAATAGGTTTCGAAGTTGTATTCGCCGTCGAGGTTCTTGATCTGCTCGATGACTTCAGGTGCGGTCTTGGACGGATGACCACCGACCTGCAGCAGGGCCAGCACCAGCGAGGTGAACTCGTGGCCCATCGGGATGCCGGCGAAACGCAGGCTGATGTTGCCACCGATACGGTTGAGCGCAAACGACGGTTTGCGGACGTCATTGCCGTCAGTGCGCAGGGTGATCTTGTCGCTCAGGCTGGTAATGTCTTCCAGCATGGCGAGCATTTCCTGAGATTTGGCGCCGTCATCGAGGGATGCAACGATCTCGAACGGCTGGGTGACCTTTTCCAGATAGGTTTTCAGTTGCGCTTTCAAATTGCTGTCGAGCATGAGAGGACCCCGTAATAATCTGGTCCCTGCATAGGGACGGGAAGCTGAACTCTTGATGGTGTTGAGCTTACGGGGAGGAGGGGGATTGTGAAAATTGAATAAACATTGCACTGCCATGTACCCAAGCTATCAAGGAGCAATGTTTCACGTGGAACAAAAAACCCGGCTTGCGCCGGGTTTGATAACCACGAATCGGATTTTAGAAATCCAAATTGGAAACAGCCAACGCGTTGGATTCGATGAAGTCGCGGCGAGGCTCGACCGCATCCCCCATCAACGTGTTGAATATCTGATCGGCTCCAATCGCATCCTCAATCGTTACCTTAAGCATGCGTCGAACAGCCGGGTCCATTGTGGTCTCCCAGAGCTGGTCAGGGTTCATCTCACCGAGACCTTTATATCGCTGAACGCTATGACGACGGGTTCCCTCAGTCATCAGCCAGTCCAACGCCTGCTTGAAGGTCGTCACCGGTTTCTTGCGCTCGCCGCGCTGAACGTAAGCTCCTTCCTCGAGCAGGCTGTTCAACTTGTCTCCGAGCACCGTTACGGTCTTGTAGTCATTACTACCGAAGAAATCGCGGTTGAATGTGATGTAACTGGCCAGGCCGTGTGAAACGATCTCCACTTCAGGGAGCCACACGTTGCGTTCCTTGTCCTCGCGCAAGCTTACCTGGTACGCAAGCCCAGAGCGTTCGACGCCTTTGAGCAACGCCGCATAGGGCTCCAACCACGCCTGCATAGCCGCATGATCACCTAGCTGTTCAACCGACACGCGTGGCAGGTAGATGAAGTGCTCGGTCAGCTCCTGTGGATAGAGTCGCGACAGGCGCTGCAGCGTCTTCATCACAGTGCGGTAATCGTTAACCAGGCGTTCCAACGCTTCACCTGACAGACCAGGCGCATGCTCATTGACGTGCAGGCTGGCGTCTTCGAGAGCTGACTGAGTCAAATACTCGTCCATCGCCTCGTCGTCTTTGATGTATTGCTCCTGCTTGCCACGCTTAACCTTGTACAAAGGCGGCTGAGCGATGTAGATATAGCCGCGCTCGATCAGCTCCGGCAGCTGGCGGAAGAAGAATGTCAGCAACAGCGTCCGGATATGAGAGCCGTCGACGTCCGCATCCGTCATGATGATGATGTTGTGATAGCGCAACTTATCGATGTTGTACTCGTCACGACCGATGCCACAACCAAGCGCAGTGATCAGCGTGCCAACCTCCTGCGAGGAGATCATCTTGTCGAAACGAGCCTTCTCGACGTTGAGGATCTTGCCCTTGAGCGGAAGGATAGCCTGGGTCCTGCGGTTGCGGCCCTGCTTGGCAGAACCGCCCGCGGAATCACCCTCCACTATGTAGAGTTCGGAGAGGGCGGGGTCCTTCTCCTGGCAGTCGGCCAGCTTGCCGGGAAGGCCGGCAATATCCAGAGCACCCTTGCGTCGGGTCATCTCGCGCGCCTTGCGTGCGGCTTCACGAGCTCGCGCGGCATCGATCATCTTGCCGACCACCGCTTTCGCCTCGTTGGGGTGCTCGAGCAGGAAATCCGCGAAATGCTTGCCCATCTCCTGCTCGACGGCGGTCTTCACTTCGGACGATACGAGCTTGTCCTTAGTCTGCGAACTGAACTTCGGGTCTGGCACCTTGACCGAGATAATCGCCGTGAGACCTTCACGCGCGTCATCGCCAGTCGTAGCGACCTTATGCTTCTTGGCCAGCCCTTCCTGCTCAATGTAGTTGTTCAGGTTCCGGGTTAGCGCCGAACGAAAGCCCGCCAAATGGGTTCCGCCGTCGCGCTGAGGGATGTTATTGGTGAAGCAGAGCAGATTTTCGTTGAAACTGTCGTTCCACTGAAGCGCCACTTCGACACCAACGCCATCATCACGCTGGATATTGAAGTGGAACACCTCATTGACTGGCGTCTTGTTGGTGTTGAGATAAGCCACGAAGGCGCTGAGTCCGCCTTCGTATTTGAACAGTTCTTCCTTGGCGTTGCGCTCATCGCGCAGCACAATGCCGACACCCGAGTTCAGAAATGACAGCTCACGCAGCCGCTTAGCCAGAATATCCCAGCTGAAGTGGATATTCGCAAAGGTCTCGGCTGATGGTTTGAAATGGATTTCGGTGCCCGAATCCTCGGTTTCACCGACTGCAGCGAGCGGCGCTTGCGGTACACCGTGACGATAGATCTGCTCCCATACCTTTCCTTCGCGGCGAATGGTCAGGATCAATTCCTCAGACAAGGCGTTCACCACCGAAACACCCACGCCATGCAGACCGCCGGAAACCTTATAAGAATTGTCGTCGAACTTACCGCCAGCGTGCAGGACGGTCATGATGACCTCTGCTGCAGATACGCCCTCTTCGTGGATATCTACCGGAATGCCACGGCCGTTGTCGCGAACGCTGATGGACTCATCAACATGTATGGTGATTAATATATCGTTGCAATGACCTGCCAGCGCTTCGTCGATCGAGTTATCCACGACTTCGAAGACCATATGGTGCAGACCAGTGCCGTCGTCCGTATCGCCGATATACATGCCGGGGCGCTTACGTACTGCATCAAGGCCCTTGAGGACCTTGATACTGGACGAATCGTACGTGTGGTTTTCGCTCATGCCTTCACTCCCGAGGGGCCGTGGTCCTGGGCTATCGCACCATGTTCCACGTGAAACATTGAGACTGGCGTGTCTTGGCGCCAACCTTCTCGCAATACGTTCGAATCAACGCAGGTGATAAAAACCTGGCAATTCAGTTGTTCTAGCAACCGGCACAATGCCAGCCGGTGCTGATCGTCCAACTCGGACGGTAGGTCATCAACCAGATAAATACACTGGCCTCGTTTGGCTTCACTGACCAGATGGCCCTGCGCGATACGTAACGCGCACACAACCAGTTTCTGCTGGCCACGAGATAAGGTTTCCGCAGCGTTATGGTTGGCTACCCGCAATCGGAGGTCAGCCCGCTGAGGACCCGCCTGGGTATGGCCCATGAGCCTGTCGCGTTCGACGGACACAGACAACACCTCAGCCAGGGAACGCCCTTTGTCCCAGCCACGGTAATAACTCAACTGTAAACCGTGAAGATCCAAAAGCGCGGCCAAGGTGACCTCGAATATCGGTTTCAGCGCTTGAATGTAAGCCCGCCTGTACCCGTCTATTTCCTCACTCGCAGCGCTAAGCTCGCGGCTCCAAGCCGCCTGAGAAGCGGAGTCAAGTGTACCATGACGCAGCCACGAGTTTCGTTGCCTCAAGGCCTGCTGCAGGCGCTGCCAAGCGTTGAGGAATCGAGGTTCCACGTGGAACACCCCCCAATCCAGAAACTGCCGGCGAAGCTTGGGTGCACCTTCGAGCAAGCGAAAACTGTCCGGATTGATCAGCTGCAACGGTAACGTCTCAGCGAGTTCCGCTGCGCTTCGAACGCTTTGTGCATTGATTCTGATGCGCACGTCGCCGCTGCGATCTCGAGAGATGCCGAGGGCGGTTGACTGCTCATCAGCCAATTCGACCTGACCAAAGACTGTGCAACTGGAATGCTCGTGGCTTATGACCGGCGTCAGACGCGTGCTGCGGAACGAGCGCGCCATTCCGAGGAGATGAATCGCCTCGAGAAAACTGGTTTTTCCGCTACCGTTATCACCGTAGAGGATGTTGATCCGGGGGGAGGGGTTTAACGTCACCGGCTGGAGGTTACGGATGCCGGTGACGGAGATGCGGCTAAGGGACATTCAATGTAGATTACAGGCGCATCGGCATAACGACGTAAGCCGAGTCGTCGTTATCGTATTCCTGAACCAAAGCACTGCTATTCGCATCGGACAGAATTAGCCGGACCTGATCGGTGGTCATGACGCTCAGCACATCAAGCAAATAGCTGACGTTGAAACCGATCTCCAAAGGCCCGCCGGTGTAGTCCACCGCGACTTCTTCTTCCGCTTCTTCCTGCTCAGGGTTATTCGCCTGGATTTTCAACAGGCCAGTTTCCAGTTGCAGCCGAATGCCGCGATATTTTTCATTGGAAAGAATGGCCGTACGGCTGAACGCCTCGCGCAGTGTCTGACGTTCGCCAACCACCAGCTTGTCGCCGCCACGGGGCAGAACGCGCTCGTAATCAGGAAATTTTCCGTCAACGAGTTTAGAGGTAAAGGTGAATTCCCCTGTAGTGGCTCGAATGTGGTGTTGGCCAAGGACGATGCTGACTTCGCCATCCTGATCCGTCAGTAGCCTTGCCAACTCAAGGATGCCCTTGCGGGGGACGATAACCTGATGTCGGTCGGGCTGTTCGATACCGGCCTGCATGGAACACATCGCCAAACGATGCCCGTCCGTTGCGACTGCACGCAGCATCCCGCTAGAAACCTCAATCAGCATACCGTTCAGATAGTAACGCACATCCTGCTGGGCCATGGCGAAGCTGCTGCGCTCAATGAGACGACGCATCTTGCCCTGGTTAACGCTGAAGTTCAGCGAGCCAGGACCTTCCTCAACGGTGGGAAAGTCATTGGCTGGCAAAGTCGAAAGAGAAAAGCGGCTGCGCCCGGACTTGATTACGATCTTCTGATCATCCAGCCGGATATCGATGAGCGCGTCAGGCTGAAGGCTTTTGCAGATATCCATCAATTTGCGCGCCGGCACCGTGATTTCGCCGGGTTCGGATGCATCCTCCAAGGCGACACGGCCAACCAACTCTACCTCTAGATCAGTGCCTGTCAGCGACAGCTGATGGTCTTGCACCACCAGCAATACGTTCGACAATACCGGTAAGGTCTGGCGACGCTCGACGACGCCGGCCACCAGCTGCAGAGGTTTCAACAAGGCTTCGCGCTGAATAGTGAAATGCATGGTCTGGTCCCTTGCCTATTAAATGGCCGCAGTCTGTTCAGGTTGTCAAAGTACGCAGCAAATTTTTGTAATCCTCGCGAATATCAGCATCCAATTCGCGAAGTTCGGCAATCTTACGACAGGCGTGCAGCACGGTCGTGTGATCGCGCCCACCAAAGGCGTCGCCAATTTCCGGCAAGCTATGATTGGTAAGTTCTTTGGACAAAGCCATCGCGACCTGACGGGGTCTTGCGACTGAACGCGAGCGTCGTTTTGACAGAAGGTCGGATATTTTGATTTTGTAGTATTCCGCGACGGTGCGTTGAATGTTATCGACACTCACCAACTTGTCTTGCAGTGCGAGCAGGTCCTTCAGCGACTCACGAATCAGCTCGATAGTAATGTCCCGCCCCATGAAATGGGCGTGGGCGATTACGCGTTTCAGCGCACCTTCCAACTCGCGAACATTCGATCGGATGCGCTGCGCAATGAAGAACGCAGCATCATGGGGAAGCTCGACGTTGGCCTGGTCAGCCTTTTTCATCAAGATCGCCACACGGGTCTCGAGTTCTGGCGGTTCGACCGCAACTGTCAGCCCCCAGCCAAAGCGAGACTTCAACCGCTCTTCAAGCCCGTCAATTTCCTTGGGGTAGCGGTCACTGGTGAGAATCACCTGCTGCCCACCTTCTAGCAGCGCGTTGAACGTGTGAAAGAACTCTTCCTGCGACCGTTCCTTTTTTGCGAAAAACTGAATGTCGTCGATCAGCAAAGCATCCACCGATCGATAGAAGCGCTTGAACTCGTTGATCGCGTTGAGCTGCAACGCCTTAACCATGTCCGCGACGAACCGCTCAGAATGAAGATAGACCACCTTGGCGTTAGGGTTCTTCTTCAGCAAATGATTGCCGACCGCATGCATCAGGTGAGTCTTGCCAAGCCCTACACCTCCGTAGAGGAACAACGGGTTGTAGCCATGCTTGGGATTGTCTGCAACTTGCCAGGCAGCAGCTCGCGCCAGTTGGTTGGATTTGCCTTCGACAAAATTCTCGAAGGTAAAGGTCCGATTGAGATAGCTGGTGTGCTTGAGCCCACCCTCAACCTGTACGTTACGTTCGGCTGGACGCGAAGGCGAGCTAGGCGCTGCGACAGGCGCAGCGGAAGCCGCGGTTGCTGGTTCGGTGAACGAAGCGGGAGGCGGTGCAGCGGCCGCAGGAGCGCCAACTTGCGACTGAGAACGAGGTGCGGAACCGGCAGCCGGCCGCGTAGAAGCGACTCGCCTGCTGCCTATCAGCAACGACAAAGAGGGTGCCGGCCCTGATGCGCGTTCTGACAATAGCTCCAGCAGGCGCGAAAGATACTTCTCGTTAACCCAGTCGAGAACGAAGCGATTCGGTGCATAGATCCGCAATTCATCTCCATCTGATTCGACCTGAAGGGGACGAATCCAGGTGTTGAATTGCTGGGCCGGCAGCTCATCTCTCAAGAGGTCAACGCACTGCTGCCAAAGTTCCACCGACACAAGGTCTCCTAGAAGCTGTCGAGCTTAAAACGGAGCTCATTGTAGCCCTGAGACGCGTCAGTTATCCACAGTAAGAAGGCTGTTTCTATAAGCAAAGCGACGGGCGATCCAAGCCGGAGCAACGTAAAACGTTCGATCCTAAGCTCTGTTGATAACCTCGCCAGAGCCCATAGGAAAAGCCTGTGCACAGGATAAGGCCAACCACGCCTGTGGATAACAAAGCATTTAGTCCACAGGAAACACAACGTAAATCCACCGTCAACGCACCGTTTGCGCAGAAGGTTTTGGAAAGCTGTAAGCCTTATCGGCAAGACCGTGCAGCCGTTTATCCACAGAAAAGCACATCACCATCTATAAGCACTGCATTAAGAGGAGCTTTATATTCTTTCTTTATCTATTACTTTCTGCCAGTACGGTGCTGGTTGGAAATTGACCTCGCCGCGCGGCTTCTCTACAATCGCCGGTCTCTTAAAAGGGGGCCATTCCGGCCCGCAATGGATCACCAGGTAACGCATCATGAAACGCACTTTCCAACCCAGCACCCTCAAGCGCGCTCGTACCCACGGTTTCCGTGCTCGTATGGCTACCAAAAATGGTCGTGCCGTCCTGTCGCGTCGTCGCGCCAAAGGTCGTAAGCGTCTGGCAGTCTGAAGACGCCGGAACAGGTAGTGAGTCGAGACTTCGGTCGGGAAAAGCGTCTGCTGACCCCGAGCCAGTTCAAGGCTGTCTTCGACTCCCCTTCCGGCAAGTTACCGGGCAGGAACGTCCTGCTACTGGTGCGCGAAAATCAATTGCCACACCCGAGAATCGGGTTGGTCATTGGCAAGAAGAGCGTCAAGCTCTCGGTAGAGCGCAACCGCATCAAGCGGCAACTGCGTGAAACCTTTCGTCTCCACCAGATGGAACTGACGGGGTGGGACATCGTGGTCATCTCGCGTAAAGGTCTAGCTGAACTGGACAACGCAGAACTCGCAAAGCAATTTGCCAAGCTATGGAGACGTCTGTCTCGTACGCCTGCACCGGTCCAACCACAACAGGCCCAGAGCAGCGCCGCTGATGCGTAAGCTAGCGCTGGTCCCAATTCGACTCTACCGGTACGCCATCAGTCCAATGATGGCCAGTCACTGCCGTTTCTACCCAAGTTGCTCCTGCTACGCACAAGAGGCCATCGAAACTCATGGCCTGCTGCGCGGTGGCTGGCTGAGCCTGTGCAGGCTCGGCCGTTGCCATCCATGGAATCCGGGCGGCTATGATCCCGTGCCTTCCAACACCCCCTCCAATTCATCTTCGATGACCGAGTAACCATGGATATCAAACGCTCGATCCTGCTTGTCGCCCTGGCAGTCGTTGCTTACCTGATGGTTTTGCAGTGGAACCAGGACTACGGCCAGACCGCCATCCCTGACGAGACGCGCCAGTCACAAACGTCCGTCGCGCAGATTCCAAATACTCCGCTGACCAGCACCGCTGAGAATGCGCAGGGCGATATTCCCGCTGTAAGCAGCGAGCCGTCGGCCAATTCAGTTACCGACACTCAGGCCAGCTCTCAGCTGATCCACGTACGCACCGATGTTCTGGATGTTGCAATCGATCCGCGCGGCGGCGATATCGTGGACCTTCGGTTGCCAGAGTTCCCACGTCGTCAGGATCGCCCAGACGTTCCGTTCCAGTTGTTCGAGCGTAGCGGCGAACGAACATATGAAGCCCAGAGCGGTTTGATCGGTGATGGCCCGGACAAGGCCAGTGGCCGGCCGCTGTACTCCAGCGAGCAACAGCAGTATCAGCTGGGCGAAAATCAGGACCAGCTGGTCGTTGATCTGAACTACAGCGAAGACGGGGTCAACTACACCAAACGCTTTACCTTCGAGCGTGGTGATTACGATCTCGGCGTGCGCTATCTGATCGACAACCAAAGTGATCAAACCTGGACCGGCCACATGTTCGGCCAGCTGAAGCGCGACGACAGCAGCGATCCGTCCTCCAGCACCGCAACCGGCACTGCGACCTATTTGGGCGCAGCGCTCTGGACCAAGGACGAGCCTTACACCAAAGTTTCCATGGGTGACATGGACGACAAGAGTCTGAAAAAGACGGTTGAAGGGGGTTGGATCGCATGGTTGCAGCATTACTTTGTAACTGCCTGGATTCCTGCGCCCGATCAGACCAACCTGGTGCAGACTCGCAAGGACAGCCAGGGCAATTACATCATCGGCTTTACCGGACCTGCTGTTTCGGTTGCACCCGGTAGTCAAGGTGAAACACACGCCACCTTGTATGCCGGTCCGAAGAGCCAGGATCAACTGGAAGAGCTGTCGCCTGGTCTACGTCTGACCGTCGATTACGGCATTCTCTGGTTCATCGCTCAGCCGATCTTCTGGCTGCTACAAAATATCCACGCACTGCTGGGTAACTGGGGCTGGTCGATCATCGTACTGACCATCGTTATCAAGCTGGCTTTCTTCCCGCTGTCGGCTGCCAGTTATCGATCCATGGCGCGCATGCGCGCGGTGTCGCCGAAGATGCAAGCCCTGAAAGAACAGTTTGGCGATGATCGCCAGAAGATGTCCCAGGCGATGATGGAGCTGTACAAAAAAGAGAAGATCAACCCGCTGGGTGGGTGCTTGCCTATCCTGGTGCAGATGCCGGTGTTTCTCGCCCTGTACTGGGTGCTGCTGGAAAGCGTCGAAATGCGCCAGGCACCCTGGATGTTCTGGATCACAGACCTGTCGATCAAGGATCCTTTCTTCATCCTGCCGATCATCATGGGTGTCACCATGTTCATTCAGCAGCAGTTGAACCCAACACCACCGGATCCGATGCAAGCCAAGGTGATGAAGTTGCTGCCAATCATCTTCACCTTTTTCTTCCTCTGGTTCCCGGCAGGTCTGGTGCTGTACTGGGTGGTCAACAACTGCTTGTCGATCGCACAGCAGTGGTACATTACCCGCAAGATAACCGGACAGACCGCTAGCGCAGCCTGATCGTTCGAAGTGAACAGAACGCCCCTTTATTGGGGCGTTTTGCATTATCGCCACCTGGAGGGTTTGATGAGCCAAGATCGCGAAACCATCGCCGCTGTTGCCACAGCACCAGGTCGTGGTGGGATTGGCGTAGTGCGCGTTTCGGGCCCCCGAGCCAAAGGCGTCGCGATCACGCTCAGCGGCCGAGAACCGGTACCCCGGCATGCCCACTACGGTCCGTTCCATGCCGATGACGGTGAAGTCATTGATGAAGGGCTGATGCTGTTCTTCCCCGGACCCCATTCGTTTACCGGCGAGGATGTACTGGAACTCCAGGGCCACGGCGGTCCGGTGGTCATGGACATGTTGTTGCGCCGTTGCGTCGAGCTTGGAATCAGGCCTGCTAGGCCCGGAGAGTTCAGTGAGCGCGCGTTCCTCAACGACAAGCTGGACCTGGCTCAGGCTGAGGCAATCGCAGACCTTATCGAGGCGAGTTCGGCGCAAGCCGCTCGAAATGCAGTTCGCTCGCTGCAGGGCGATTTCTCTCGTCGCGTGCATCACCTCACCGAAAGCCTGGTGAACCTGCGCATTTACGTCGAAGCGGCGATCGATTTTCCAGAAGAAGAAATTGATTTCCTCGCCGACGGCCGTGTGCTCGCGCTGCTCGAGCAGGTCCGTGGCGAGTTATCCACAGTCATGCGAGAGGCAGGACAGGGCGCGCTACTGCGCGAAGGAATGAACGTGGTCATTGCCGGTCGCCCCAACGCCGGAAAATCTAGCCTGCTAAACGCATTGGCGGGGCGTGAGGCGGCGATCGTGACCGACATAGCCGGCACCACGCGCGATCTGCTGAAGGAACATATCCAGATTGATGGTATGCCGTTGCACATCGTCGATACTGCCGGGTTGCGTAATACCCTGGACGAGGTGGAACGGATCGGGGTGGAACGGGCGATCAAAGCGATCGAGGATGCCGACCGGGTATTGCTGGTAGTGGACGGCAGTGCGGCTTCTGCTTCAGACGATGAATCCAGTTGGCCAGACTTGCTTATTACCAGACCAGACCCGGCTAAGACCACGATCATTCGAAACAAGGCCGATCTCACCGGCGACTCCGTCGCTCTATCCGTCGATCCAGACGGGGTCACCACGCTTAGCCTCTCGGCGCGCTCGGGCGATGGGCTAGAGATGCTTCGTGAGCATCTCAAGCGCTGCATGGGCTATGACCAGACTGCGGAAAGCGCCTTCAGTGCCAGGCGCAGGCATCTAGACGCACTCCGCAAGGCAGCCGAGTACCTCGACCATGGCCATGCTCAGTTGACGCTGGCAGGCGCAGGCGAACTGCTGGCTGAAGATCTGCGCCAAGCGCAGCAGGCACTCGGTGAGATCACCGGCACGTTCAGCTCCGACGATCTGCTGGGCCGCATTTTCTCGAGCTTTTGCATCGGCAAATAGCCGGTCGATATAAGCGTCTTAGCTCGTGCCTCAGCGCTGGGTCCAGCGCTGAGCGGATCCGCTCGCTCTCTTCTTTTCCCGCCGTATGCCAGAAGAATATCGACTTCGACCTCTGCAAACCTAGCGGACGGCTGATTTTGCGACGTGCAAAATCGGCTATACAACAATCATTCAGTTGCTTCGTTCCAGCCTAACCGCTGTCATTTTTGTCTAGCGAGCGGGAATTAAACACTGTGGAAAACCTTGCTTAAGCCCGGTCAATAAACGGTGTGCAACCATGTCTCCGTAGCAGGCTGTGGATAACCATACGTTTCATGCACAGGCTGTCAACCGTGCTTCCACCGTCTGTACCACAGCTAGACACACCCTTTCTTTCGCTTACAGGACGCTCCATATCTGGGCTACACAGATCTATCCACAGATATCGGCTGCCTATTTATAAACATAAAAATAAGCTTTAAATCATTCTCTTCTTTTATTTCTAACTACCTGTCTCGGACCTTAAAGACTGCTACTGGTCATTTTTTGTTCAGAGGCCTTCTTTCGCGGTCACCTAGTGCCTATACTGGCGAGCTTCCTGAGACTCAACCAAACAGGCACGAGGTGCGTGGTGGATTTCCCTTCCCGTTTTGACGTCATCGTTATCGGTGGCGGCCATGCCGGTACCGAAGCCGCTCTGGCGGCTGCTCGAATAGGCGTGAAAACACTGCTGCTCTCTCATAACGTCGAAACGTTGGGACAGATGAGCTGCAACCCGGCCATCGGCGGCATCGGCAAAAGCCACTTGGTCAAGGAAATCGATGCACTTGGCGGCGTTATGGCGACTGCCACGGACAAGAGTGGCATTCAGTTCCGCGTGCTCAACAGCCGCAAAGGCCCAGCCGTACGCGCAACCCGGGCACAGGCTGACCGGGTTTTGTATAAGGCCGCTGTGCGCGAAGTGTTGGAAAACCAGCCCAATCTGTGGATATTTCAGCAAGCCGCTGACGACTTGATCGTTGAATCGGATCAGGTCAAGGGTGTAGTGACCCAAATGGGGCTGCGTTTCCTTGCCGAATCGGTTGTCCTGACAACCGGCACCTTTCTTGGCGGACTTATCCACATTGGTCTGCAGAACTATTCAGGTGGTCGGGCTGGCGATCCCCCATCGATTGCGTTGGCTAAACGCTTACGCGAACTCCCATTGCGAGTTGGTCGGCTGAAGACCGGAACGCCTCCGCGAATCGACGGACGCAGCGTCGACTTTTCGGTGATGACCGAGCAGCCGGGTGATACGCCGATACCGCCCATGTCGTTTCTCGGCCACGCGGCGCAGCATCCACGGCAAGTGAGCTGCTGGATCACCCATACCAACGCGCGCACTCACGAGATCATCGCCGCTAACCTCGATCGGTCACCGATGTATTCAGGTGTCATCGAGGGTGTCGGGCCGCGTTACTGCCCGTCGATTGAGGACAAAATTCATCGTTTTGCCGACAAGGACAGCCATCAGGTCTTCATCGAACCTGAGGGCCTGACCACTCACGAGCTCTATCCGAACGGTATTTCCACCTCATTGCCGTTCGACGTGCAGCTTCAGATCGTGCAAAGCATCCGCGGAATGGAGCAGGCGCATATCGTGCGGCCCGGGTACGCCATCGAGTACGACTATTTCGACCCGCGTGATTTGAAATACAGCCTGGAAACCAAGGTGATTGGAGGCCTGTTCTTCGCAGGACAGATCAACGGCACCACCGGTTACGAAGAGGCTGGCGCCCAAGGGTTGCTGGCCGGCACCAATGCCGCGCTACGCGCCAAAGGGCTCGAAAGTTGGTGCCCACGTCGGGACGAGGCGTATCTCGGCGTGCTGGTCGACGACCTGATCACCCTCGGCACTCAGGAGCCGTATCGCATGTTTACCTCGCGCGCCGAGTACCGGCTGATTCTGCGTGAGGACAACGCCGATCTTCGGTTGACTGAAAAAGGCCGCGAGCTGGGGTTGGTCGATGATGTTCGCTGGGCCGCCTTCGAGCGCAAGCGCGAAAGCATCGTCCAGGAAGAGCAGCGCTTGAAAAGCACCTGGGTTCGTCCAGGTACCGAGCAGGGCGATGCCATCGCTGAACGTTTCGGCACGCCGCTGACCCATGAATACAATTTGCTGAACCTGTTGGCGCGGCCGGAGATCGATTATCTCGGTCTCGTGCAGCTCACTGGTGGCGGAACTACAGATCAGCAGGTTGCCGAGCAGGTCGAAATCAAGACCAAGTACGCTGGCTATATCGATCGCCAACAGGAGGAAATCCTCCGCTTGCGCGCCAGCGAATCCATCGGGTTGCCGGCTGAGCTGGATTATTCGAGCATTTCCGGTCTGTCGAAGGAAATTCAGCACAAGCTTTCCCTGGCGCGGCCAGAAACGCTTGGCCAGGCGTCACGGATTCCGGGGGTGACGCCTGCCGCGGTGTCGCTGTTGATGATTCATCTGAAAAAACGCAGCGCCGGGCGGAAGCTGGAGCAGAGCGCGTGATGGCCATGGAATTGGTCAGTCATGCCGATGAACTCAAGCAGGGCGCTTCCCTGCTTGGGATCGACCTCAGTAGCATTCAGCAACAGCAGCTGCTGGCCTATCTGACGTTGCTGAACAAGTGGAACAAGGCCTACAACTTAACCGCAGTGCGCGATCCGGCGGAAATGGTGTCTCGGCATTTGCTCGACAGCCTTAGTGTTATGTCACAAGCAGAGCTAGGTGGCGCACGCTGGCTCGACGTTGGCAGTGGCGGCGGCATGCCAGGTATCCCGCTGGCGATCATGTTTCCCGAGCGCAACTTCACCTTGCTCGATTCCAATGGCAAGAAAACCCGCTTTCTTACCCAGGTAAAGCTGGAGCTGAAACTTGCCAATGTGGAAGTTGTCCACAGCCGCGTCGAGCAATTCACCCCCGCGCAGCCATTCACTGATATCACCTCGCGTGCGTTCAGTTCGCTTAAAGATTTTGCCAATTGGACGCGCCATCTCAGCGACTCAGCCACTCGCTGGCTCGCAATGAAAGGGATGCAGCCGGACGATGAGCTGCAAGCGCTTCCGGCGGACTTCCAGCTGGAACGCTGCTTGGTTCTCAAGGTTCCAGGTTGCCAAGGGCAACGCCACCTGTTGATACTGCGGCGCACTTCATGACCCGGACAGACACTGACCATGGCTAAAGTATTTGCCATCGCCAACCAGAAAGGCGGTGTCGCCAAGACGACCACCTGCATCAACCTAGCGGCCTCGCTCGTGGCGACGCGTCGCCGTGTGTTGCTGATCGATCTTGATCCACAGGGCAACGCCACCACTGGCAGCGGTGTGGATAAGTTGGCGTTGGAGTATTCGATATACGACGTATTGATTGGGGAATGCAGCCTGGTCGATGCCATGCAGTTCTCCGAGCACGGCGGTTATCAACTGCTGCCAGCTAACCGTGACCTGACCGCAGCCGAAGTCGCCTTGCTCAATCTACCGGCTAAAGAGAACCGCTTGCGCGAAGCGCTGGCACCAGTTCGGGAAAATTACGATTACATCCTCATCGATTGCCCGCCCTCGCTGTCGATGCTGACGATCAATGCCCTGACCGCCGCCGATGGCGTGATCATTCCGATGCAATGCGAGTATTACGCTCTCGAAGGGCTGACCGATCTGGTCAATTCGATCCAGCGTATCGGTCAGGCATTGAACCCTTCGCTGAAAATTGAGGGTTTGCTCCGTACCATGTATGACCCTCGCAGCAGCCTGACCAACGATGTTACCGAGCAGTTGAAAGCGCACTTCGGTGAGAAGCTCTACGACACTGTGATTCCACGCAATGTGCGCCTGGCCGAAGCCCCCAGCCATGGCATGCCGGCGTTGGTATATGACAAGCAATCCAAGGGCGCCTTGGCCTATCTGGCACTGGCAGGCGAATTGTCGCGCCGCCAGCGCCGGGCCGCCCGCAGCGTAACCGCATAAGGAAACTTGATGGCGACCAAAAAACGAGGCCTAGGACGAGGTCTGGATGCCCTCCTCGGCGGTGTCAACGTGGCGGCGATACAAGAGGAAGCCGCCCAGGCCGATGTGCGTGAGCTGCAACAGCTGCCGCTCGACGTGATTCAGCGCGGCAAGTACCAGCCGCGCCGCGACATCGATCCGGTGACCCTCGAAGAACTGGCCAATTCGATCCGTACTCAGGGTGTGATGCAGCCGATCGTGGTTCGGTCGATCGGCTCTGGCCGCTATGAAATCATTGCCGGTGAGCGCCGCTGGCGTGCCAGTCAGCAGGCAGGTCTGGACCGGATCCCGGCCATGGTCCGGGATGTTTCCGACGAGGCAGCCATCGCCATGGCGTTGATCGAAAACATCCAGCGCGAAGATCTAAGCCCTATCGAGGAAGCCGTTGCGCTTCAACGGTTGCAGCAGGAGTTTCAGTTGACTCAGCAACAGGTCGCGGACGCCGTGGGCAAATCCAGGGTGACCATCAGCAATCTGTTGCGTCTGATCGCCTTGCCGGAAGAGATCAAGACGCTCCTCTCGCATGGAGATCTGGAAATGGGTCACGCCCGGGCTTTGCTTGGACTTCCTGCTGATCAACAGGTAGAAGGCGCGCGGCATGTTGTCGCACGAGGACTGACCGTACGGCAGACCGAAGCACTGGTAAGGCAATGGTTGAACAAACCAGAAAGCGTTAAAGCTGAGCCGAAAAGCGACCCTGATATTGTCCGTCTGGAACAGCGTCTCGCTGAGCGGCTGGGCTCGCCGGTGCAAATCAAGCATGGCGAGAAGGGCAAAGGGCAGCTGGTAATCCGTTACAGTTCGCTGGATGAGCTGCAAGGCGTCCTTGCGCACATCCGCTGATACAAAGTTTATGTAGTGGCGGTCAGAAAGTGCTACCTGAAGGTTGAACGCAGAATGGGCTGCTCCTATACTCGCGGCGCTTTTTTGACTGCGGTCAATCTGGACGGCGCACGTATTTTGGCGATGGACGCACGGTGAATATACGCAACAAGACACCTCTCCATCGGTTACCTGTAGTACGTGTTTTAGTCGTACAGGCGATCGTTGCGTTTGGCACAGGCGTAGTATGCGCTGTGATTTTTGGTATGGTTGCCGGCTATTCGGGATTGCTTGGTGGCCTGATTGCGTTACTGGCTAACCTGTACTTCGCGTTCAAGGCATTTCGCTATTTTGGCGCGCGATCGGCCAAAGCCATCGTTCAGTCTCTTTGGGCTGGCGAAATGGGCAAGCAGATTCTGGCAGCAGCGCTATTTGCGCTGGTGTTTGTAGGAGTGAAACCGCTGCAACCGGCAGCTTTATTCGTCGGTTACCTGTTGGTTTTGGGCGCCGGAGCGAGCGCCCTCCTGCTGATGAAAAATAATCCGAAGCATTGAGCACTGAGGCGTTTATGGCGAGTACCCCGGCGGAATACATCCAGCACCACTTGCAGAATCTGACCTACGGAAAACTGCCGGAAGGTTACGTGCGCGCAGACGGCTCAGTCGTTGACCAAGCGACTTGGACCATTGCCCATTCGGGCGTGGAAGCGCGTGACATGGGTTTCATGGCCGTTCATCTCGACACGCTCGGATGGTCGCTCTTCATGGGCCTGATCTTCATCCTGGTGTTTCGCATGGCAGCCAAGGGCGCTACTGCGGGCACTCCGGGCCGCCTGCAAAACTTCGTCGAGATGTGTGTGGAGTTTGTCGAAGGGGTAGTGAAGGATACCTTCCATGGTCGCAACGCCCTCATCGCTCCATTGGCCCTGACCATTTTCGTCTGGGTGTTCCTGATGAACAGCCTGAAGTGGATTCCGGTCGACTACATTCCGGGCCTGGCGAGCATGATTGGCCTGCCGTACTTCAAGATCGTTCCGACTGCTGATCCGAACGGCACCTTCGGTCTATCGCTGGGTGTGTTCATCCTGATTCTGTTCTACAGCTTCAAGGTCAAGGGCTTCGGCGGTTTTACCAAGGAACTGGCGTTCACGCCGTTCAATCATTGGTCGCTGGTCCCGTTCAACCTGTTCCTTGAGATCCTCGGTCTGCTGACCAAGCCGTTGAGCCTGGCTCTGCGTCTGTTCGGCAACATGTATGCCGGTGAGGTGGTGTTTATCCTTATCGCGCTGCTGCCGTTCTACGTGCAGTGGACCCTGAATGTACCCTGGGCGATTTTCCACATTCTGGTGATCCCGCTGCAGGCGTTCATCTTCATGGTTCTGACCGTGGTGTACCTGAGCTCTGCGCATGAAGACCACAGTCATGCCGAACTCACGCCGTAACAGTTGAACCGGTTCAATAAGTTTCGTTTTACCCAAGAAAACCTTAACCCTTAGCTTCAGGAGCTTTACATGGAACTCGTCTACATCGCCGCCTCTATCATGATCGGTCTGGGTGCCCTGGGCACTGGCATCGGCTTCGCCCTGCTGGGCGGCAAGCTGCTGGAATCCACTGCTCGTCAACCCGAGCTGGCTCCGCAGCTGCAAACCAAGACCTTCCTGATGGCTGGTCTGCTCGACGCCGTACCGATGATCGGTGTTGGTATCGCGATGTACCTCATCTTCGTTGTCGCTGCCTAAGACTTTTCCGGTTCCTGATGGGGTTCGCCTGGCGAGCCCCGTTGCCGTGGAATTGACAACCGCGTCGAACGAGATAGCACGAGGTATATCGCTGTGAACATTAACTTGACGCTGTTCGGTCAAACGTTCGCTTTCGCTATTTTCGTCTGGTTTTGCATGAAGTACGTATGGCCGCCAATCACCAAGGCCATGCAAGAACGCCAGAAGAAAATCGCTGAAGGACTGGACGCCGCAGGCCGTGCGCAGCAAGACCTAAAATTGGCTCAGGAAAAGGTTTCCAATACCCTCCGTGAGACCAAGGGGCAAGCTGCCCAGATTCTTGAGCAAGCCAACAAGCAGGCCAACGCCATCGTTGAGGATGCCAAGCAACAGGCGCGCGTCGAAGGCGAGCGACTGGTGGCCGGCGCCCGCGCCGAGATCGAGCAGGAAGTGAATCGTGCCAAGGAGCAACTGCGCAATCAGGTAGCCGTGTTGGCTGTCATGGGTGCGGAGAAGATTCTGGAGTCCCAGGTGGACGCCCAGGCACACAACGATCTGGTCGAAAAACTGGCCTCCCAACTCTAAGCGAGGCAAGCGATGATCAATACCCAGACGCTTGCTCGGCCATACGCAAAGGCCGCTTTCGAGTTCGCCAGCGCGGCTGGCCGGATTGATGCCTGGTCGGGCATGTTGAGCCTGGCTGCGGTCGCTGTTGACGTTCCCCAAGTTGCCGAACTGCTGAAAAATCCGCGTCTGACCAGTGAAAACAAGGTCCAGACGCTGGTTCAGCTGTTCGGTAGCGACATCGATGAAGCGTTCCGAAACTTCGTCTCCACCCTGGGCGATAACGATCGTCTGGATGTGTTGCCGACCATTCGGGAGCTGTTCGAGGAACTCAAGGCTGAAGCCGAAAAGACACTCGACGTTGAAGTGCAGACAGCCTTCGAGCTGACCCCTGCACAACTCCAAACTTTGGCTGCCGCCTTGTCGAAGCGGCTAGATCGTACCGTCAACCCCCAGCAGGTCGTGAACCCTGCGCTGATCGGCGGCGTTGTTATCCGCGCCGGCGATGTGGTTGTCGATGGTTCGGTCCGCGGCAAACTGAGCCAGTTGGCCGAATCGTTGAAATCCTGATTTGAGGGTCGTGGCATGCAGCAACTGAATCCTTCCGAGATTAGTGAAATCATAAAGCAGCGTATCGGTAGTTCCGATGTGTCTGCTCAAGCGCGTAACGAAGGCACCGTCGTCAGTGTTTCCGACGGTATCGTGCGCATTTACGGCCTGGCCGACGTCATGTACGGGGAGATGATCGAATTCCCTGGTGGCGTTTTTGGCATGGCCCTGAACCTGGAGCAGGACTCTGTAGGTGCCGTGGTACTGGGCGCTTACCAGAGCCTGACCGAAGGCATGAGCGCCAAGTGCACCGGTCGCGTACTGGAAGTTCCGGTAGGTCCGGAGCTGCTGGGTCGCGTCGTTGACGCGCTGGGTAACCCGGTTGACGGTAAGGGCCCGGTTAATGCGCAGGCAACTGACGCAGTCGAAAAAGTCGCACCGGGCGTGATCTGGCGTAAGTCGGTCGACCAGCCAGTCCAGACTGGCTACAAGTCGGTCGACGCGATGATCCCGGTCGGCCGCGGTCAGCGCGAGCTGATCATCGGTGACCGTCAGATCGGTAAGACCGCTCTGGCCATCGACGCGATCATCAACCAGCGCAACAGCGGCATCAAGTGCGTCTACGTCGCGATCGGTCAGAAGCAGTCGACCATCGCCAACGTAGTGCGCAAGCTGGAACAGCACGGTGCTCTGGCCAACACTATCATCGTTGCCGCTTCGGCTTCCGAGTCGGCTGCGCTGCAGTTCCTGGCACCGTACGCCGGCTGCACCATGGGCGAATACTTCCGTGATCGCGGCGAAGACGCGCTGATCGTGTATGACGATCTATCCAAGCAGGCCGTAGCCTATCGCCAGATTTCCCTGCTGCTGCGTCGTCCGCCGGGACGCGAAGCCTACCCAGGCGACGTCTTCTATCTCCACAGCCGCCTGCTGGAGCGTGCTTCGCGCGTTTCCGAAGAGTATGTTGAGAAGTTCACCAATGGCGCCGTGACCGGCAAGACCGGTTCCCTGACCGCTTTGCCTATCATTGAAACCCAGGCCGGTGACGTATCCGCGTTCGTTCCGACCAACGTGATTTCGATCACCGACGGTCAGATCTTCCTCGAGTCGTCCATGTTCAACGCTGGTATCCGTCCGGCCGTTAACGCCGGTATCTCGGTATCCCGCGTCGGTGGCGCCGCGCAGACCAAGATCATCAAGAAGCTCTCCGGTGGAATTCGTACCGCACTGGCTCAGTACCGTGAACTGGCGGCGTTTGCCCAGTTCGCCTCTGACCTGGACGAAGCGACCCGCAAGCAGCTCGAGCATGGTCAGCGTGTCACCGAGCTGATGAAGCAGAAGCAGTACGCGCCGATGTCCATTGCCGACATGGCGGTGTCCCTGTACGCAGCCGAGCGTGGCTTCCTGCAGGACATCGAAGTAGCCAAGGTTGGTGCCTTCGAGCAGGCGTTGATTGCCTATTTCCATCATGAGCATGCTGCTCTGCTGGACAAGATCAACGTGAAGGGCGACTTCAACGACGAAATCGACGCAGGCATCAAAGCCGGCATCGAGTCGTTCAAGGCCACCCAATCCTGGTAAGCCGCAGCGGGAGCCGCGAGGCTCCCGCTTGCTAACCCGATAGGTGTCAAATGGCAGGCGCAAAAGAGATTCGCAGCAAGATTGCGAGCATCAAAAGCACGCAGAAGATCACCAGCGCCATGGAAAAGGTGGCCGTCAGCAAGATGCGCAAGGCACAGATGCGCATGGCTGCCAGCCGTCCCTATGCGGAGCGGATCCAGCAGGTTATTGGCCATCTGGCCAATACCAACCCTGAATACCGTCATCCGTTCATGGTTGAGCGCCCGGTCAAGCGTGTCGGCTACATCGTCGTGTCGTCTGATCGTGGGCTTTGCGGCGGCTTGAACACAAACCTGTTCAAGGCGCTGATCAAGAACATGAAGGAATGGCACGACAGTAAAGTCGAAGCCGACCTGTGCGTGATCGGTAACAAAGGTGCGAGCTTCTTCCGCAGCTTTGGCGGCAACGTGGTCGCAGCAGTCAACGGTCTTGGTGAAGAGCCGTCGATCAATGATCTGATCGGCAGCGTCAAGGTCATGTTGGATGCTTTCGATCAAGGCCGTCTGGACCGTCTCTACCTGGTGTCGAACAAGTTCATCAACACCATGACGCAGAAACCGACCGTAGCCCAGCTGCTGCCGTTGGCCGCGAGCGACGATCAGACCGCGCCGAAAGGTAAATGGGACTACCTGTACGAACCCGACGCTCGCTTGTTGCTGGATGCGCTGCTGGTTCGTTACGTCGAATCCCAGGTCTACCAGGCCGTGGTTGAAAACGGTGCCGCTGAACAAGCTGCCCGGATGATCGCCATGAAGAACGCAACCGACAACGCCGGTGAGCTGATCGGCGACCTGCAACTGGTCTATAACAAGGCCCGTCAGGCTGCGATCACCCAGGAAATTTCGGAAATCGTCGGCGGCGCTGCCGCGGTTTAAGAACGGTTCAAATATTCAGAGGAACCAAACATGAGTAGCGGACGTATCGTTCAAATCATCGGCGCCGTTATCGACGTGGAATTTCCGCGCGATGTGGTACCGAGCATATATGACGCGCTGAAAGTCACTGGCGCCAACACCACCCTGGAAGTTCAGCAGCAGCTGGGCGACGGCATTGTCCGTACCATCGCCATGGGTTCGACCGAAGGCCTCAAGCGCGGTCTGGACGTCACCAACACTGGCGCTGCTATCTCTGTACCAGTGGGTACTGCCACGCTGGGCCGGATCATGGACGTGCTCGGCAACCCGATCGACGAAGCCGGTCCCATCGGCGAAGATGAGCGCTGGGGCATCCATCGCGCGGCGCCGAGCTATGCCGAACAGGCTGGCGGCAATGAGCTGCTGGAAACCGGCATCAAGGTTATCGACCTGGTTTGCCCGTTCGCTAAAGGCGGTAAGGTCGGTCTGTTCGGTGGTGCCGGTGTCGGCAAGACCGTAAACATGATGGAGCTGATCCGTAACATCGCCATGGAGCACAGTGGCTACTCCGTGTTTGCCGGTGTGGGTGAGCGGACTCGTGAAGGTAACGACTTCTATCACGAGATGAAGGACTCCAACGTTCTGGACAAGGTTGCGCTGGTTTATGGCCAGATGAACGAGCCTCCAGGAAACCGCCTGCGTGTGGCACTGACCGGCCTGACCATGGCCGAGAAGTTCCGCGACGAAGGCAAGGACGTTCTGCTGTTCGTCGACAACATCTACCGTTACACCCTGGCCGGCACCGAAGTGTCCGCGCTGCTGGGTCGTATGCCGTCTGCGGTGGGTTATCAGCCGACGCTGGCCGAGGAAATGGGCGTTCTGCAGGAGCGCATCACCTCCACAAAGAGCGGGTCGATCACCTCCGTTCAGGCCGTCTATGTACCTGCGGACGACCTGACTGACCCGTCCCCGGCGACCACCTTCGCCCACTTGGACGCCACCGTGGTTCTGTCGCGTGACATCGCTTCCCTGGGTATCTACCCGGCGGTCGATCCTCTCGACTCCACCTCGCGCCAGCTGGACGCCAACGTGATTGGCCAGGAGCACTACGACACCGCTCGCGGCGTCCAGTATGTGCTGCAGCGCTACAAAGAGCTGAAGGACATCATCGCGATTCTGGGTATGGACGAACTGTCCGAGGCCGACAAGCAGCTGGTATCCCGTGCTCGTAAGATCCAGCGCTTCCTGTCCCAGCCGTTCTTCGTTGCTGAAGTCTTCACCGGTTCGCCAGGCAAGTACGTTTCGCTGAAAGAAACCATCCGTGGCTTCGCCGGCATCCTCAACGGTGACTACGATCACCTGCCGGAGCAGGCGTTCTACATGGTTGGCGGTATCGACGAAGCCATCGAGAAAGCCAAGAAACTGTAACTGGCGCGCCCGCTTGCGGGCGCCAATAAGCTCTGCTGGCGGCGAAGGTTTCCAGCAGAGCTCATTACCGAGGCATAAGTATGGCTATGACAGTCCACTGTGACATCGTCAGTGCGGAAGAAGAGCTGTTCTCGGGGCTGGTAGAGATGGTCATCGCCCATGGTCACCTGGGTGACCTGGGCATTCTGCCGGGCCACGCTCCTTTGCTGACTGATCTCAAGCCCGGTCCGGTGCGTGTGATCAAGCAGGGCGGCGAAGAAGATATCTTCTACATTTCTGGCGGCTTCATTGAAGTCCAGCCAAATATGGTGAAGGTGCTTGCCGATACTGCGACTCGCGCCAAGGATCTGGACGAGGCGGCGGCGAAAGCTGCTGTTACAGCCGCTGAAAAAGCGTTGCACGAGAAGGGTGCCGAGTTTGACTACGGCTCCGCTGCTGCGCGTCTCGCCGAGGCTGCAGCTCAGCTGCGGACGATCGAGGCGATGCGCAAGAAGTACGGTCGCGGTTGATTCGGTAACGGCTTCATCGCGAACGAGTAAAAGGGTAGCCTTGGCTACCCTTTTTTTTTTTTTTCTGCCACTTGGAAATAACCCCCGCGTCGGCCTGCGGCTACGTTTGTTCAGGATCTGCCATGTCTCTCGATATCGTCATTCTCGCTGCTGGTCAGGGCACGCGCATGCGCTCTGCCCTGCCGAAAGTTTTGCACCCTGTTGCCGGTCAATCCATGCTCGGGCATGTCATTGACACCGCTCGCGCACTCAAGCCGAAGGCCATCCATGTTGTGATCGGCCACGGTGCCGAGCGGGTTCGTGAACAGCTGGCAGCAGATGATCTGAATTTCGTCGTGCAGGCCGAGCAGTTGGGTACAGGCCACGCCGTGGCCCAGGCACTTCCGGCATTGTCGGCCGAGCGTGTGCTGATTCTTTATGGTGATGTACCGCTGATCGAAGCGGCGACGCTCGAACGACTCCTGCAGCAAGTGAATCCGCAGCAGCTCGCTTTGCTCACGGTGGATCTAGCCGACCCGAGTGGCTACGGACGGATCGTGCGTGACGCACAAGGTGTGGTTCAGGCAATCGTCGAGCACAAGGATGCCTCGGCCGAGCAGAAACTCATCTCGGAAGGCAATACCGGCATTCTCGCGGTCCCGGGTGAGCGGCTCGATGATTGGCTGGGTAGACTTTCAAACAGCAACGCCCAGGGTGAGTACTACCTGACTGATGTGATCGCCATGGCCGTGGCCGATGGCCTGGTGGTAGCTACCGAACAGCCGTTGCATGCGATGGAAGTCCAGGGCGCTAACGATCGCATTCAGCTGGCTGAGCTTGAGCGGCACTATCAGCAGCGCGCCGCGCGCCGTTTGATGGCGCAGGGTGTCACCCTGCGAGATCCGGCGCGCTTCGACTTGCGGGGTGAGGTCACCGTTGGACGTGACGTGCTGATTGATGTGAACGTGATTCTCGAAGGCAAGGTGTTGATCGAGGACGGCGTAGAGATCGGCCCTAATTGCGTGATCCGCAACAGCACCCTGCGCCGCGGTTCGGTGGTCAAGGCCAACAGTCATCTGGAAGGCGCCGAGCTTGGCGAAGCCGCCGATTGCGGACCGTTTGCCCGTTTGCGTCCCGGCGCGGTATTGGGCGCCAAAGCGCACGTCGGCAACTTCGTTGAGGTGAAGAACTCAAGCCTGGGTGATGGCGCCAAGGCCGGTCACCTGGCTTATCTAGGTGATGCGGAAATTGGCGCACGGACCAACATCGGCGCCGGCACCATTACCTGCAATTACGACGGTGCAAACAAGTTTCGCACGGTGATGGGTGAGGATGTTTTCATTGGCTCCAACAGCTCGTTGGTTGCCCCGGTCACCCTAGGCGATGGCGCAACCACCGGCGCAGGCTCGGTGATTACAGCCGACGTCCCGGCCGGAACTCTGGCCCTCGGGCGAGCGCGGCAAGCATTGATCACGGGCTGGCGGCGGCCCCAGAAAAAGCAGAAATAGTGCTCGATGCCCGTCGCTGGAGCATGCGCTGGCGGGAGCGTGCCGAGCGTGTTCACGTGTTCATTCCCCGGGCTGGCCATTGCTGTTGCGATCATCGGGGTGCTGATCAGTGCTTCCCTCTACCAATCGCATCAGGCCAGTCGTACAGGTGAGCGCCTCGAGCAGCGCAATCCTTGAGCAATCTTGCGTAATAAGCTGCTGAACTGCCGCCTGGCTTAGGCCCTGCCTACGGAGCGTCGGTCAACGAGGCCTATCGGTACGTCCAGGGCTTCGTCCGACACCTGCTGCCGTAGCATGAGCAAGCCATCGAGTGCATGCCTAATGCGTTCGAACTGCGCGAAGCCCGCTTTCAGGCCAACCCGAAGCTAATCGGGATCTGTACGGCGCTGGTTGGCTTGCCCTTAATGTGGACTCCTGCCCGCAGCGTGACCCCGCCGGTCGAAGCTGTTGCGGCGACGCTCAACGATATCGCTAGCGGCGAGGAATTCGACCACGTTATAGGCCCTCATCGGTGTCAGGAGTTGACTGAGTCGCTGGATTAGGTTTTGATTCGTCAAATTTTCTTTCGAACCGAAACTTAACCATGTCGAAACGCAACACTCCGCAACGACGTCACGCCATACTCGCCTTGCTCAACGAGCAGGGCGAGGTCAGCGTCGATGAGTTGTCCAGGCGTTTCGAAACCTCCGAAGTGACCATTCGCAAAGACCTCGCCGCGCTGGAGAAGAACGGCTTGCTGTTGCGCCGCTACGGCGGTGCGGTGCCCTTGCCGCAGGAGCTGATCGGCGACAGTGCGCAGCCAGTCTCGCTCTGGAAGCAAGCCATCGCCCGAGCGGCTGTCGGGTGCATTCGCGAACATGCGCGAATCATCATCGACAGTGGCACCACCACTGCGGCGATGATCCCGCAGCTGGGCCACAAGCACGGGCTGTTGGTCATGACCAATTCCCTGAGTGTCGCCAACGCGTTGCGTGAGCTGGAGCATGAGCCGACACTGCTGATGACTGGCGGTACCTGGGATCCGCATTCCGAGTCGTTCCAGGGCCAGGTGGCAGAACAGGTGCTGCGCTCTTACGACTTTGACCAGTTGTTCATCGGGGCAGATGGTATCGATCTGCAGCGTGGCACCACCACCTTCAATGAGCTACTCGGCCTGTCACGGGTCATGGCCGAAGTCGCGCGCGAAGTCATCGTGCTCGCCGAGTCCGACAAGATCGGCCGACGTATACCCAATCTTGAGTTGCCCTGGGGCGACATTCATACCCTCATCACGGACAAACGCCTCACCACCGAGGCGCGTTCAAGCATTCAGGCCCGCGGCGTCAAACTGATCTGCGCGGCCGTCGAAACCCATCAGGAGACCTGACCATGTGTGGCATCGTTGGCGCCGTCGCTGAACGCAATATCACCCCGATCCTGCTAGAAGGCCTCAAGCGCCTGGAATACCGTGGCTATGACAGCGCTGGCGTCGCCGTGCTGGACGACGGTTGCCACCTGCACCGTCTGCGACGTTCCGGCAAGGTCGCCGAGCTGGAACAGGCTCAACAGGAAGAGCAGCTCACAGGTCGCCTGGGTATCGCGCATACCCGTTGGGCGACCCATGGAGCACCTTGCGAGCGCAACGCCCATCCACACTTTTCCGGCGACGACCTCGCCGTAGTGCACAACGGCATCATCGAAAACCACGAGGCGCTGCGTCAGCAATTGAAGGGGTTGGGTTATACCTTCCTCTCAGATACCGATACCGAAGTCATCGTTCACCTGCTGCACCACAAGCTCGGCGAGTTGGGCGATCTGACCGTCGCCCTGAAGTCAGCGGTCAAGGAGCTGCAAGGCGCCTATGGCCTGGCTGTAGTCAGCGCTAAGCAGCCCGATCGTTTGCTTGCCGCCCGCAGCGGCAGCCCGCTGGTGATCGGCCTGGGGCTGGGCGAGAATTTCCTCGCCTCCGATCAGTTGGCTCTGCGTCAGGTGACTGACCGTTTCATGTACCTGGAAGAAGGTGACATTGCCGAGATCCGCCGCGACAGCGTGAAGATCTGGGACGTCGACGGCCAGGCCGTTGAGCGTGAAAGCGTGCAATACCACGAGGGCGCCGAGGCTGCGGACAAGGGCGAGTATCGGCATTTCATGCTCAAGGAAATTCATGAGCAGCCCAAGGTGGTGCAGCGTACCCTCGAAGGCCGCCTTGGTGATCACCAGGTACTGGTTCAGGCGTTCGGCCCGCAGGCGGCGGAGTTGTTCGCCAAGGTGCGTAACGTGCAGATCGTCGCCTGTGGCACTAGTTATCACGCCGGAATGGTTGCTCGCTACTGGCTGGAAGAGCTGGCTGGTATTCCGTGTCAGGTAGAGGTCGCCAGCGAATTTCGCTACCGCAAGGTTGTGGTGCAGCCCGACACCCTGTTCGTCACCATTTCCCAGTCTGGCGAAACCGCTGATTCGCTCGCCGCGCTGCGCAACGCCAAGTCTCGTACCGAAGAGGAAGGGCGTTACCTTGCCAGCCTAGCCATCTGCAACGTTGGTATCAGCTCGCTGGTCCGCGAGTCCGACCTGACCCTGTTGACCCAGGCCGGTCCGGAGATCGGCGTGGCCTCGACCAAGGCGTTCACTACTCAGCTGGTTGGCCTGTTGCTGCTGACCCTGTCGCTGGGTCAGGTGCGCGGCACCTTGGCGCCTGCTCTGGAAGCGGAGTTGATCGACGAATTGCGCCGCCTGCCGACGCGTCTCGGTGAGGCGCTGGCCATGGATACCACGGTGGAAAAGATCTCCGAGCACTTCGCCGAGAAGCACCACACCTTGTTTCTCGGCCGCGGTGCGCAGTATCCGGTGGCCATGGAAGGCGCGCTGAAGCTCAAGGAGATTTCCTACATTCACGCCGAGGCCTATCCGGCCGGTGAGCTCAAGCATGGCCCCTTGGCTCTGGTCGACGCAGACATGCCAGTGGTTACCGTGGCACCGAACAATGAGTTGCTGGAAAAGCTTAAGTCCAACCTCCAGGAAGTGCGCGCGCGCGGCGGAGAGCTGATTGTTTTCGCGGACCGCGAAGCGGGCATCGAAAACGGCGAGGGCACCTTTATCGTCAGCATGCCGCATATCCACGACGTGCTGGCGCCGATCCTCTACACCATCCCCTTGCAGCTGCTTTCCTACTACGTCGCTGTCCTGCGGGGCACTGACGTCGATCAGCCGCGCAACCTGGCTAAATCAGTAACCGTGGAATAGCGGTTGAGATCCTCAACGTCTGTTGTTGTAAGCAGAAAAGCCCGAAAGGGCTTTTCTGCTTTACGGCCTGTTCGAACGGGCTGCGCTCAGGAAGCGTTCGAAGGATGCATGCGCACCGGCCAGCACCTCGGACCAATCGCAGGCCGCTGACTGCTGTTCCAGCTCCTGAAGAAAGCTCGGCCAAAACGGCGTTGCGTTGCCGTGACTTAGATAGCGTAGCGGGGCGGAGGGGTTGGCTTCTGCCACGCGTCGCGCCAGTACGCGTCCACCCAGGCGAGACCCTTCAATGACGTAAGCTGCGCCCCAGCACCAACCGGATGAGGGTGCTGTGTCAGCCTGCGCTGACGTGGGTTCCGTACAACCCAACGTCTGCAGATCTGCAAGCAATGCCTGACGCCTGCTGCGCTGGGACCAGTCATTGAGCATCCTTTTGATGCCCGCCTGCTCCAGCGTGTGTTCTAACGGGATGAGCGCTTGCGCATGGGCCTGTAGAAAAGCTCGGTAGCCATCGGTTTGATCCAGCTGATAGGCCGAAAAGGCAGCGTCGACGCGTTCATGCTGAAGCGCGGTGGCTGCGCGCAGGCGATTTCGCACACTGTCCATCAGGCCGAGCTGCTTTCTTTCAGAACCATGCTCAGCTTTCGCACCAATTGTTCTTCACGAAAGGGCTTCTGGATGATGGTCGAGCTACCCATACCCAGTTCGCCGAGCTCGGCGTACCCGGTGATGAACACCACGGGAAGCTTGGGATAGCGAGACGAGACTGCACGGGCGAGTTCACCCCCGTTCATGCCTGGCATGGCGAAATCTGCGAGCAGCAGATCCACCGCCGCGCCCTGTTCGAGCATCTCCAAGGCCATACGACCACCGTCGGCCTGAACCACTGCGTAGCCCAGATTGCTCAGCATCTGTGCGGTTACTTCCCGCACGGCGTGGTCGTCGTCGACCAGCAGCACTTTATGCGAGGCGTCGTCGACGGGCGTGCCCAGCTCATGGTCCGGGACGCCGAGGCTGCGTTCCGGTGCGGTCACCCGAGGCAGATAGACCATCACTGTGGTACCGACGCCCAGCTCAGTCTCGATGCGCGCTCCGCCACCGGATTGCTTGGCGAAACCGAACACTTGCGCCAAACCGAGCCCTGAGCCTTTACCCACTTCCTTGGTCGTGAAGAAGGGCTCGAAAGCTTTTTGCAGCACCTCGTCGCTCATGCCTGAACCGGTGTCCTTCACCGAGAGGACGACGTACTCGCCTGGCCCAGGTTCTTCCGCCCGCTCCGCTGGTGCGGTAATCACAGCGTTGTCGGTACGCAGCGTGAGACAGCCGCCGGAGCCCATGGAGTCGCGTGCGTTGATGGCGAGATTGAGGATGATCATCTCGATCTGTGTAGGGTCGACCAGCGCGTGCCAGAGCCCTGCGCGGGTGTCGGTTTCGATGGTCACGGAACCGCCCAGGGTGCTGTGCAACAGGCTCAAGAGACCGACCAGAGTGTCGTTCAGGTCCACAGCTTTGGGGGCGAGTTGCTGTCTGCGAGCGAACGCAAGTAGCTGACTGGTCAGGGTTGCGCCGCGTTCGCCGGATTCCTGAATGTACTGCAGGCGGCTGAGCGATTTGGCCAGTGGCGCGCCTCGCTCAAGATCATTCTTGAGGAAGCTGGCGCTGGTCAGGATCACCGTCAGCAGATTGTTGAAGTCGTGTGCGACGCCCGCCGTGAGCTGGCCAACCGCCTCGAGCCTTTGCATCTGCTGTAGGGTGGCTTCGATGCGCTCGCGCTCTTTGATCTGTTCGGTCAATTCCCGGTTGGCCGCCGCGAGCTTGTCCACCGCTGCGATTTCGCTGGTGATGTCGCGCGCGGCGGCGTACATCATTCCCGCCTCCGGTACCGCAGTCCAGGACAGCCAGCGGTAGCTGCCATCGCAATGTTGCATCCGGTTGACGAAGCGGTCGGTGACGTTGCCGCTGCGAATCCGTTCGGTTTCTGCGTGAGTCGCTGTGAGGTCATCGGTATGAACCAGCGACCACAACGGCGTATTGAGCAGCTGTTCGCGCGGCCAGCCAAGCGCTTCTTCCCAGGCGGGGTTGAGCGCAACTACTGTGGTGTCGAATCGCATGACGGCAAGCAGGTCTCTGGACAGCTCCCAGGTGCGGTCACGTTCCCGGGTGCGCTCTTCTACACGCTCACCCAAGGTTTCGTTCATGCGCTTGAGCGCTTCGGTCGCCAGCCGCTGCTCGGTCACGTCCATCACTACACCGATGAAGCGTTTACACAGTCCGTCTTCAAAAAACGCCTGACCGCGTGTTTCGAACCAGCGGACCTGGCCGCACTCAAGCATGATCCGATAGTCGGTGGTGTATTCCTTGTCGCCATCGTCGGTGCTGATGGCGTCCCAGATATGCTCGCGCATACGCTGCAAGTCGTCGGGGTGGCACAGCGACTCAAATACCTGGATGTTCACCGGCGCCTCGCCCGGCAAGCCGAACATGCTCCGACAGCGCCGGTCCAGGATCATCGTGCCGTTTTGTGGTTCGTAATCCCACATGCCGAGCCCGGCAGCGTCGATCGCCAATCGGGCCCTTACCTCGACCTCACGCAACGCTTCTTCTGCGCGCAGACGCCCGCGCCGTTCCTGCACCTCACTGAGAGCCCGCTCGACCGCCTTCGGCAGAAATCCAAGGTTCTGCTTGAGCACATAGTCGACGGCGCCCGATCGCATCATGTTGACCGCATGTTCTTCGCCGAACACACCGGACAGAAAGATGAACGGCGTTTCGGGCGCCAGTTGCCTAGCTTCCTGCAGTACCAGGCTGCCGGAATAACCGGGGAGGATGAAGTCGGAAAGAATCAGATCGAAGGAGCGACGTTGCAAGGCTTCGACAACGCCCGCGTGGTCGAAAACCACTTCGCTATCGACGGTGTAGCCGCTCCTTTCGAGCGTGACGAGCGCCAGTTCAGCGTCGTGCGGGCTGTCTTCAACAAACAGGACGCAGATAGGTGTTGTCGCCGGCATAACCATCCTGTCGCGGATACCGCACTACTTGAAAGGAGTTCTGCTTAGGAGCCTTAAGCATGAGCGTTCTAGCTCGGCTCCTCGCTGCTCTTGCGATCCCGAAGTTGGCGCTGCAACCGCAGCGATCCGGGTGGCGGCTCGTTTAGCACGGCCCAGAAAATCCCCAGATCGGAGATGGCGGCGACGAAATCTCGGAATTCGACCGGCTTGACCACGTAAGCGTTCACTCCGAGTTCATAAGCCCTGACCAGATCGGGCTCTTCACGAGAGGAGGTGAGCATCACCACTGGGATACTGCGTAGATCAGGCGTGTCGCGTACGGTCTTCAGCACCTCCAGCCCGTCGACCTTTGGCAGCTTCAGGTCCAGCAGGAGCACCGCTGGGTTGCCATCGGCGCGTTCGGCATGATCGCCGCGGCGGAGCAGGTAATCCAGCGCCTCGGCACCATCACGCATGACAATCACGTCATTGGCCAACTGGCTGCGCTCGAGCGCAACCAAGGTCAGCTCGAGGTCGTGTGGATTGTCCTCTACCAGCAGAATCGGTTTGAGCATTTAGAGTCCCGTACTAAAGGGGTGACGCGTAGGTAAGTCTGGGGAGCGAAAAGAAGAAGGTTGCGCCCTGGTTGACCTCGCCATTGGCCCAGACCTGACCATCATGGCGTTCGATGATTCGGCGCACGCTGGCCAGACCAATCCCGGTGCCTTCGAATTCTTCCATGCGATGCAGGCGCTGAAAGACGCCAAACAGTTTGTTGGCGTATTGCATGTTGAAGCCCACGCCGTTGTCGCGAACGTAGACGATGATCTCTTCAGCGCGCTCTTCGGCGCCGATTTCGATGACCGCGCGCTCGCGTTTGCGGCTGTACTTGATCGCGTTCGAGATCAGGTTGCGCAACGCCATGTGGATGAAAGCAGCGTCTGCAACCACGATAGGCAGGGGATGAACCTGCCATTCTATTTCGCGGCCGTCGCAGTCCGGTGCCATTTCCTGACGAATGGATTCAACCAGCGCGGAAAGATTCACATCGGACAAGCGCAGCGCGGCGCGGCCCATCTGGGAAAAGCTCAGCAAGTTGTCGACGAGGGTTCCTGCAAATCGGGCCGCATCGCCGATATTGTCCAGAAAGCGCAGGCCACGTTCGCTGAGCTTGCTGCCTTCAAGCTCACCGAGCAGCTCGGCGTACCCGGCAATATGCCGCAACGGCGCCCGCAGGTCGTGCGAAACGCTGTATGAGAACGACTCTAGTTCCTTGTTACTTTCGCGCAGCTCGCCCGCCAGCTGGGCCATCTCTTCTGCCTTGCGCAGGACGATACCGAGCACCGCGGTGCGCAGCTCCAGCGCGCCCTCCAACTCTACTTGCTGCCAAGGTGACGCATAGCCGCGTACCGTCTCCTGCCAGCTTGCAAAGCTGTGGCGTGGAGACAGGCTGCCCTTGCTGTCGATGCGTTTCTCTGGCTGGCCGGCCCAATTGACCGTCTTGATCTGTTCGCGTCGGAACCAGATCAGGTAATGGGGGTGCAGGCGGGAGATAGAGATGGCCAGCAAACCGGCGCAATGCTCGGCCAGTTCAGGAATAGCCGGCACGTCTCGGCTGACGCAGTCGGTGCTGAACACCAGCTGGTCGCGCTGCTGGGACAGCCAATGAGTGAGTCGCACCAGTAAGGCTGCCGGCGGCGTTTCGCCCACCGGTTCGGAGTGTTCGCCGGAGACGATGGCGCTACCGACCGCCCCGGCGAAATCCAGTACGACCTTCGGCAGGCACTTGAAGCCTTCAATAACGCTGTCGCGGTCGGCCATTGACGAGAGCATTTCGACGATCTGCCGTCGCAGTTCGAGCTTGCGCTGCGCCAGGGTTGCTGCTTCCTTGGCTTCGATTTGCAGCGACATAATGCGCCCAAGGAGTTCGCAGGCTGTTCGGGTCTGGTAGTTAACCTGGCGAGGCCTGGCATCGTGGCAGGAGATCAGACCCCACAGTCGCCCTTGAATGACGATGGAGATCGACATCGAAGCCTGCGTGCCCATGTTGCGCATGTATTGCAGGTGAACCGGCGACACGCTGCGCAACGAGGCGAAACTCAGGTCCAGCGGCTCTCCGTCGGGGGTGAGCGTGGGTACGACCGGAGAGGGTTTGTAATTGGCGTCCTGGATCACGCGGATCAGGTTGTTGCAGTAGAGTTGGCGTGCCTGCGGAGGGATATCCGAGGCGGGAAAGCACAGGCCCAGATAATGCGGATAACCTTCGTCAGCCTGTTCTGCCAACACATGGCCGTTGCCCTGGGCGTCGAACCGATAGGCTTTGACCCGACCGAACCCGGTGATGCGCTTGACCTCATCAACGGCCAGTTGGCAGATGTATTGAAGGTCTTGCGCCTCCTGGAGCTGCACGACGAAAGTGCGCATCAAGGGGTATAGCTTGTCGTATGCCGCGCCTGGGCTGCCGGCTGATTCGAATTCGACGATCAGCTTGCCGTGGTAACGGTGCGCCATCAGCGCCAGCGGCGGATGGTTGCTTCGGCCAGTCAGGTTGAAATTGATGTCTCGCAGATGAAAGGGATTGTGGTCATCGTCAGTCAGACTGGCGAGCCCTTCGGCAAAGCCACAGTCACCGATGAGTTCCGTCAGAGGCTGACCCAGCAGCATGTGCGCATCGACGCCAAGCCATTCACGTACGTTTTCGCTGGCCTGGGTAATCGTCAGTCTTGGCTCGCTGAGCACCAGCAGAAAGCCGTGGGGCTGAATGCTGCCGGGGATATGGATGGGCTCATCGCCGCATTGGGCAATGGCCTTGGCGAGCATGTCTTGGTCTTCGATGGATGCCACAGTTTCTCCTGTCCGCCCCGGTACGGGCTAATGGCGACGAGCAGGCACCAATTGCGGTTGCTACCTTATGGTCTGAGACTGCAAGACGGATTAATGATTAGCTGCGAAACCTGCCGGTGCGCCATTTTTTCAAAACGGCAAATACTTTAGCGCGACTGGTACTGGCTAGCCAATGCGAGGGCTTGTATAAACGGCGCATTCTTAAGACCGTCAAAGGGGGACCGTCATGGAGGAAGTGATCGAGCAGCTGCGTGAGCTAAGCGAGCCGGTACCGGTACCGCTCGAGTTGCCGGACGATGACCGGTTGGTCGAGGTCGAGGAGGAGTTGCTAATCAACTTACCCTTTGGTCTGCGCGAGTATCTGCTCACCGTCAGCGATGTGATCTATGGGCGTCTGGAACCAGTAACTGCCGTCGATCCGCAATCGCACACCTATCTGCCCGAAGTGGCCGCGAGCGCTTGGGACGCAGGCGTGGAGCGAGACCTGCTACCTCTCTGCCAGGACGGGCCGGACTTTTATGTGGTCGATCTTGAAGGTGAGGTCATGCTGTTCAATGGCAGCGAGCATGAGATGACGGACGAAAGCTGGGAGTCGGTCTGGCACTGGGCGCGCGACGTTTGGCTGGAGAGTTGATGGACGTCTCGGCCACCACGCCCCGGCCGTGCGCCGGCAGTTGGCTGCCGCACGCATGATGACGCTAGGCAACCTGTTCGTTTTTCTCCTGTTGCTTTCCGCTGGCGCCTGGCTGTGGCACTCCCATGGCATTCGCGAAAGGGCGCTCATCGCGGTGCGGCAGCATTGTAAAAAGATGGATGTAGAACTGCTCGATGGGAACGTAGCCTTTCGCCGTCTCGGGCTGATTCGTGATGCGCGCGGTCATCGCCGCTTCGCGCGGGTCTACGGTTTCGAGTTCACGGTGACTGGCGAGCAGCGCCATCAGGGCAGCATCGTGATGTTTGGTGGACGCCCGGGTCCCATCGAAATGGAGGCGCATCCGTTTCCCGCGCGTCAGGATTCAGGGCAGATCATCCAGATGGACGAATGGCGCCGTCGAGGCGAGTAGGCGTACAGCTCATAGACGACAGGCGATCATCGCGTCGTTCAGACGTTTTTCTTTCTGAGGCTCTGCGAAGATCAGTTCGAGGCGAGAATCCTTGCGCCATTCGCTGGGCCTGAAGACCAGGCTTTGGCCACCCAGTGCGTTAAGTGATTGCCAGCCCTGTGCACCCTGTATAACCAGCTTGGCACGGCGCCAGTCCAGCGATTCCAGCCATGCTGTTACCCGCTCCAAATCAAAGCGCTGGCTGGGGTGCCAACGCCAGCCAATGCTCCAGCCTTCGGCATTTCCCTGGCTCTGGCAGAGCGGTTGCTGCGGGTCGAGCCAGACACTGCCAATGGTGGCTATAGAGGAGGGCAACGCAGGCATGGTCACTGCGTGCCCAGCGCGCTGACCGATGCCCGGCAACTCCGTGATCGGCAGCTGTCCCTGTTGCGTCCAGCAGATCGGTATCGCTGGCAGCAGCGCTTGCACTGCCCGTCGTTCGGCTTGCCCTAAATCTTCGCTCTTGTTTATCACCAGCAAGCCACAACGCTGCAGCGATTGCGTCTGGCTCACCGTGAGCTTTTCGCCACGCAGCAGCGCCGGCCCATCAATGACCGCCACGCTGGGCTGCAGCGCTAACACGTCTCGCCACGGTGGGCCTGCCAGTTGATCGAGCAGCTCGGCAGGATGGCCAAGGCCAGAGGGTTCGATGAACAAGCGGTCCGGCTTTGCTTTGCGCAGGAGTCGACCCAGACCCACCTGGAAGGGCACGCCGTTCACGCAGCACAGGCATCCACCGGCGACTTCCGCCAGGCTCACGCCTGCGTCGGCGGTGCTCAGCAGCGCTGCATCGAGCCCGATCTGCCCGAACTCGTTGATCAGCACCGCCCAGCGCTCGTTGGAAGGCCGCTGCTCCAGCAGGGCGCGTATTAGGCTGGTCTTGCCAGCACCAAGTGAGCCGCTGATGAGATGTGTCGGGATATGGGAGAGCATCGCGCTATGGTGCGCATTCTGCTGAACAGAGGAAAGCGGTTTTCAGACCTGCATGCTAGAGTCGCGGCGTCCGATCGGGAGGAACCGGTGATGCGTTCGCTGTACGTGCTGCTAATGATGGTGGGGCTTTGCGCTGAGGCGTTTGCAGAAGGCTGCATTGTTCGCAGCCAGGATGATCGGGTTGAAGTGAAGGTCTGCCAGCAGAATCAAAGCATTCCTGAAACGCTGTTCCGCACCGGTTTTTGCCAGCCTGCTCTTAAAGACAAGAAGGTTGAAGTGACCTTCGTCGAGCAATGCCCAGCTGGGTCCTTCGGTATCTGCCGCAACGCTCAGGTATCCAACATGCCGTATCGCCAGGACATTCATTATTACGGCGTGGCCAGCGATGCACGTTTTCTGAAGCCCGCCTGCGAGCAGAACAGCGCCGGCGAATGGGTGACTGAATAACCACCTAGCTCTGGGCGTTGCGTTCCACGTGAAACGTCGGCGTTGCTTAGCGTTGAGGCTTCAGCGTACCGCAGTCCTCGCCGAGCCACTGGCCGCGCGACTGCATCCGGCTGGTGCCCTGCTGTTCGCCCACGGCGTACGTCGTCTCGATCATGTTGGCCACTTCCCGATTGCTGATGATCTTCGTCTCGCCCTGGCCCTTCGCATCCGGGCACTCGAAACGGAATCGCCACAGGCTGTCGGTCTGCTCGAGCACTTCCTGCGTGCAGCCGGGCTCGTCCTGGAAGGGCAGCTTGCGTGATTCGACCTGAGCTTCGCTCAGACAGAGCCGAATGCCACCGGAACCCAGCTCAACGCCTTGTTCGGCGAGCATGCTCTCCATCATCTTGCGCTGTTCGGGCGGCAGCTCTTTCATCTGCGCCAGCATTTCGGCCATGCCCGGCATTTCCATGCCGTCCACGACCAGCTTTTCACTGGTGAACTCCCATAGACCAGGCAGCAACTGCTCAGCCTGAGCGGGCAGGGAGGCGGCGGATAGTGCAACTAGGGTGAGCCAGGCGAAGCGGATCATGGGGGATCTCCTGCAATTAGATGTCCGATAGCCTAGTCCAGCCATCCAAAAAGCCCCAACCCGCGATTGAAACACCAAAGAAGAAAACCTCGTGGTCTTTTGTTGATGAGAAGCGTTAGCATTAGCGTCCTTCGAGTGAAAGGCGGCGACACATGGCAGCTGACGGGTTGGTCCGGCAACAACTGGTGCATCGGCTCTATGTCGACCATCAGGGCTGGCTGAACGGTTGGTTGCGGCGCCAGCTCGGCTGCAGCCAGCGGGCCGCCGACCTGGCTCAGGACACCTTCGTACGGGTGCTGAGCAAGGATCAGGGGCTGGATGCGATCCGCGAACCGCGCGCCTACCTGCACATAATCGCCCGTGGCCTGTTGATCAACCATTGGCGTCGGCGGCAGATCGAGCAGGCGTACCTGGATGCCGTCGCGCTGCAGCCGGAAGCGGTCGCGCCGTCACCGGAATCCCAGGCGCTAGTGGTCGAAACGCTGTTGCAGGTCGATGCCATGCTGTCGCGACTTCCGGAAAAGGTGCGCCGAGCGTTTCTTCTGTCGCAGCTGCATGGCCTGACTTACGCAGCCATCGCGCTGGAGGTGGGCGTGTCCGAGCGGATGGTCAAAAAGTACATGGCGCAGGCCATGCTGCACTGCCTGAACCTGATCGAGGACGACGCGTGAATCTCGATTACCAGGTACTGCAGGCAGCTGCCCAGTGGTTTGCTGTACTGCAGTCGGACACCGTTAGCGATGACGACCGCCAAGCCTGGCGGCGCTGGCTCAGTGATCCGGAGCACGCTCGGGCGTGGCGGCGCGTCGAGCAGATCAGTGGGCGTTTCGAACCGCTCTCCCGCGATCCGTTTGGCGCCAAGGCGAGCAGCTTGATGCAGCGTCGGCAGCCGACGCGACGGCAGGCGCTGAAAACCCTGTCCGTCGTTTTCGGTGGTGGTGTTCTGGCCCTGGTGGGTGGCGGCATGCCCTGGCGCAGCTGGACGGCCGATCAACGCACGGCGGTGGGCGAGGTGCGCGATTGGCAATTGCCCGAGGGTTCGCACCTGTGGCTGAACACCGACAGCGCCGTGGACGTCGCGCTCGATGATCAAGTTCGCCAACTGTCGCTTTACCGGGGCGAGCTGTTGGTGCAGGTGAGCCACGAACGGCGTCCCTTGTTGCTGCGCACCGCCGAGGGCAGCGTGAAAGCAGATGCTGCTGCGCGGTTTTCGGTGTTACAGCGCGAAGGGCATACCCGGCTCAGCGTTTTCGATGGCGCTGTCGAGGCCCGGCCCACCAGCGGCCGATCGCGCATGGCGCACCAAGGACAGCAGCTGGACTTCAACGACCTTCGCATCGAGCCTGAACGTCCGGTTCAATCGGGTCGGCAGGCCTGGGCGAGCGGGGTACTGCTTGCCGATAACCTTCGGCTGGACGCGTTCATCAATGAATTGGGGCGCTATCGGCAGGGCTACTTGGGTTGCGATCCTCGGATTGCCGGCTTGCGTGTCGTCGGTGCCTACCCTCTGGCCGATACCGACCGAGTGCTGGATGTCGTTGCCAGCACGCTGTCCCTGCGCGTGAATCGCCGGCTGCCCTGGTGGGTAAGCCTGGAGCTGGCATAGCCACGCTAGTGGAGCCAGAGCAAAAATATTTCGTTGGGTGGTTCCCTTTTCTTTTCGCTCGCTGGGCATAACCGCATCGATCCCGAATTTGCCTTCGCAGAAAGGAAGAATCATGCGCTCCAATGCCTTGCCTCCCCGCCGCTCCAACCCACTGTCTCGGGCCGTCCGCGCCGCGCTGTTCTGTTTGCCGCTGACGGCGATTGCCGCCGCTCCTGTGGCTCTGGCGCAATCGGCGGCTGAGCAAACTGCACGGCGCTATGACATCCCAGCCGGTTCCCTGTCCAGCGCACTGAGCCGTTTCGCGGGCGAGGCGGGGGTGATGCTGTCCGTCGATGGCAGCCTCGTGGACGGCCGCGACTCCAGCGGTTTGCAGGGCCAGTACGGCGTGGATGAGGGCTTTCAAACCTTGCTGCGCGGCAGCGGTTTGCAGGCGGTCCGTGACGAGCGCGGGACCTATTCCCTGGTGCCGGCTCGCGAGCAAGCCGGAGCCGTGGAGCTCAAGCCCATGGTGGTCGAGGGCTTCGCGCTGGGAAACGCACTGGGTGAGATGGACGGCTACAAGGCGACGCACAGCAGCGTGGCGACCAAGACGAGCATGCCGCTGGCTGAAACGTCCCAGACCGTGTCCGTGGTCACGCGCCAGCAGATGGAGGACCAAGGCTCGCGCTCCATCGCGCAGGCGGTTCGATACACGCCAGGCCTGATGAGCACGCCCTATGGCGCGACGACCCGATACGACTACGTTGCCATGCGTGGTATCACCGACGGCTCGGTGGATAACCTCTACCTCGACGGCCAGAAGCTGCTGGGTGATAGCGGCACCTATAGCAGCCTGCAGGTCGACCCGTATTTCATCGAGCGTATCGACATTCTCAAGGGACCGTCCTCGGTGCTCTACGGACGCAGCCTACCGGGCGGGCTGGTGGCGATGACCAGCAAGAAGCCGCAATACCAGACGAGCCGGCAGATACGCCTGTCCTACGGCAGCGAGGACAACAAGCAAGCGGCTTTCGACTTCACCGGGCCGCTGGAAGACGAGCGCATTGCCTACCGCCTGGTCGGTGTCGCGAAGGATGCCGACAACCAGGTCGACGGCATCGAGGAACAGCGTTACGCCGTGATGCCCTCGCTGAGCATCGACTTCACCGAAGACACCCGGCTCACGCTGCAGGCAATGCTCCAGCGCGATCCTGAAAGCGGATATCACGGGGGCCTCCCAGCCGACGGCACCGTCACCTCCCACAACCGCCAGCGCATCTCGCGCAGCTTCTTCGAGGGCGATGAGGACTACGAGCAGTTCGAGCGCGACCAGCAGATGGTCGGCTATCAGCTGGAACACCGCTTCAACGATACGGTGTCGGCGCGACAGAACTTCCAGTACCTCGATTCCACCGTCGAGTCAGGGCAGGTCTACCAATACGGCTACGCCACCACTGACGAGTTGGTGCGCTACTACACGGGTGCCGATGAGGTATTGCACGCCTGGACGCTGGATAACCAGCTGCAGTTCCTGTTCGATACCGGTGCGCTCAGCCATACCCTGGTCACTGGGCTGGATTACCAACGGCGCAAGGCCAAGGTCAGTTACGACGCGGCAACCGGAGTGGGCACCGTCAACCCCTACACCGGCGTGGCCAACCCAGGCAGTCTTGCGTTTTATCACCAGTACGACGAGGCACGGGAGCTGCAACAAACCGGCCTTTATGTGCAGGATCTGATCAGCCTGAACAACTGGCGTTTCTCCCTGGGCATGCGTCAGGACTGGGTGAACGTTTCCTTCGATCAGACCGAATCCCAGTACGGCGACCAGTCCGATCAATCCAAACTCGAGCAATTCACCGGGCGAGTCGGTGTGCTCTATGCGTTCGACAACGGTCTGTCGCCGTACGTCAGCTATTCGGAGTCGTTCAACCCCAACGCGACGGGTGCTTATAACTACAGCAACGGTGCCTACGACATCACCCTGCTTGACCCGACCGAAGGCGAGCAGGTCGAAGTCGGCCTGAAGTATCAGCCGCTGGGCACCGACGATCTCTACACGATTTCGCTGTTCGATTTGAAACAGTCCAATCTGTCCAGCAAGGACTCCAACGAGAACTTCTTCCGCTCTGTGGGTGAGATCACCTCCCGTGGCGTGGAACTCGAAGCGCGGGTGAACCCGCTGGACAACCTCAACGTTATCGCCAGCTACACCTACATGGACGTCGAGTACAGCAAGGATTACGTCGGCACCGCCGGGGTCAACAACCGCGGCAATACGCCCAACGCGGTGGCGCGCAACATGGCATCGCTATGGACTGACTACACCTTCGAGCAGGGCGCAATCGCGGGCCTGCAGATCGGTGGCGGCGTTCGCTACTTCGGCAAGAGCTGGGCGGACGCGGAGAACACGCTGCGCATACCGTCCTACACGCTCTATGACGCCATGCTGGGCTATGACCTGTCGCGCGTTGGGCTCGACGGGCTTGGCGCGCAGCTGAACCTGAACAACCTGACCGACGAGAAATACGTCGCCGCCTGCAACAGCCTCAACCAGTGCTACTACGGCGAATCCCGCAACGTAATGGCGACCCTGACCTACGACTTCTAAGCCCTGTCGCTAGCCGCTGGCCTTCATCGGCCGGCGGCTTTGTGCTTTCTGCGAGATGGACACTTTGATGCGTTCGATCCTGGTACTGCTGCACCGCTATATCGGCCTGGCCACGGCGCTGTTCCTGTTTCTGGCGGGCATCACCGGCAGTGTGCTGGCCTTCCACCACGAGCTGGACGAGTGGCTCAACCCCGAGTTCTACCACACCGCCAGCGAAGGCCCGGTGCTGGCACCTGGGGCGCTGGTCGAGCAGGTCGAGCAGGCCAACCCGCGCATGCAGGTCTGGTACATGGAGTTCCCCGATGAGCCGGGACATGCCGCGCTAATGGCCCTGGTGCCGCGCAACGATCCGCAAACCGGCAAGCCCTATGACGTAGAGCCCGTGGTGCAATACCTCGATGCGGTGACCGGCGAGCTTGTCGGCACGCGCCACTGGGGCGAGTGCTGTTTTTCACGCAAGAATTTCGTGCCCTTCATGCTGGAGTTTCACTACAACCTGACCTTGCCCGGCAATTGGGGCATCTGGCTGATGGGTGTCGTCGCGATCTTCTGGACCCTCGACTGTTTCGTCTCCCTGCTGCTGACCTTTCCACGCGGTAGGCCGTTTTTCGGCAAGTGGTGGACGGCCTGGAAGATCAAGCGACAGCGGCTCAACCACGACGTGCATCGTGCGGGCGGGCTGTGGCTGTGGTTGCTGCTCACGCCGGTCGCCATCAGCAGCATTGCCATGAACCTGCCCGAACAGGTGTTCAAACCGGTGGTGTCGTTGTTGTCGCCAGTTGAGCCGAGCGTCTACGAGGCACGCGGCAGGTTGCCAGAGGCGGAGCTGGGCACCACCCAGTACGACTTCCACCGTGCTTATGACTATGCCATGCAGCACGCTGCCGACCTTGGCCTGAGCGAGCCGATTGGTGAGCTTTACTACAGCTTCGAATACAACTTCTATGGCGCTGGCTTCGGTGACCACGACAGCAACCAGGGCAACGCCTGGCTGTTCTTTCATGGCAGCGATGGCTCGCAATTGCTGGGGCAGGAGATACCGGGGCAGGGCACCTTGGGTGAGCAGTTCCACATGCTGCAGCCTGCGATACACGGCGGCCGGATCCTGGGTACGCCAGGGCGCATTCTGATCGCGGTATTGGGGTTGGCTATTGCCGTGCTGTCGGTGACCGGCGTGGTGATCTGGTGGCGCAAGTTGCGCGCCAGACAGGTGGCGGCGAGCAAGCGCAGAGCGACGTTGCAGGCCATCTGATAACTGCCGTAGGCGCTGAGCCAACGTAGGGTGGATCACGCTTCACCGATCCACCAGGCGGTGTGTGCAACCTACATGACCGCGAGGCCATGCAGGCCGTACGTTAGGAGCCCACCACCTGCGCGGCGCAGCTCCAGAGTTCCAGCGCGGGCTGGTCCGCTTTTGGCGGGCCAAGCCATTCGCTCAAGGCGTGACAACGCTGGTTGAAACACAGTTGATAATCCCCTGCTTCGGGGGTTCGCCCCACTCGCAAGGGTTGCAACGGCGGCATCTGGCGCTGGTAGTGCCAGGCCCCGTCACGCAGTTCGGCGTCATCCGGGATTTCCATCCCGGCACCTGAACCCTTGACCCGCGCTTCGCCGAGCAGCAGCCCGTCCGGCGTCACGCGGTAATCCTCTTCCCAACGGATCTTCTCGATCGTATGGGTCCAGGCCAGGGTGAAGTTGGCAGTGGGCACCTGCGCCCACACCACCCCGGCCAAGCCCAGACAGAGTCCGATCACGCCAGTACCGGCCCGGCCCGGCGGGCACGCACGATGTGCTGAGCCATTAGCAGGATGCCGATACCAAAGCCGATTTCATCGGTGATCGGCATGGCCATGATCAGCGTCGCACCGGCGGCGAAGCCCAGCACCCGCTCCCACCAGGCCAGCGGCCGCTGCAGGTAGCCGATCGTGGCGATGCCCCAGAGACCAATGGCAAAGCTTGCCTTCAGCACCATGTACGCAGTCATCCACAGGCTGTCGCCCTGCATCATCAGCGACGGGTTGTAGACCGCCATGAACGGCACCACGAAGCCGGCAATGGCGATGCGCACCGCCCACATGCTGATCTTCAGCCCGGTTTCCTTGGCGATCGGCGCTGCTGCAAAGCAGGCCAGCGCGACAGGCGGTGTCAGGTCAGCCAGGATGCCGAAATAGAACACGAACATGTGCGAGACCAGCAGCGGCACGCCAAGGTCCAGCAGGGCCGGTGCGGCGATGGAACTGGTGATGATGTAGTTGGGGATGGTCGGAATGCCCATGCCCAGCACCAGGCAGGTGGCCATGGTCAGCAGCAGCGACAGGAATAGATTGTCCTCACCAACCGCGAGGATGTAGCCCGCAAAGGTCGAGGCCACTCCAGTCAGCGACACCACACCGATGATCACGCCGACCAGCGCACAGGCGATACCCACCGGAACCGCATGGCGCGCGCCTTCCACCAGTGCATGCAGGCACACCACCAGGGTGTCGCGCCCGCCCTTGATGAACCAGCAGATCGCTACCAGTACCGCGATGACCCCGAAGATCACCCCGATGCCGAGCTGGAAGAACCCGGCACAGAGCACGCCCAGCGCGATCCAGAAGGCGACGCGGATGCCGAACGACGAGACCTTGAGGATGATCGCCGAGCCGAGGATCACAATGGCCGTCAGTGCGAGGCCGACCATGCCGGAGAACAGCGGCGTCCGCCCGGAAAACAGCAGATAAACCAGCACACCCAGTGGAATCAGCAGGTACCAGCGCTGCTTGACCGCGGCCATGGCGCTGGGGCATTCATCTTTCGGCAAGCCTTTGAGGTTGGCGCGCTTGGCTTCCAGATGCACCATCCAGAACACCGAGCCGAAGTAGAGCAGGGCTGGGATCAGCGCGGCCTTGGCGACTTCAATGAAGGGCACGTTAATGGTTTCCGCCATGATGAAGGCCACGGCGCCCATCACCGGCGGCATCATCTGGCTACCCATGGAAGACGTTGCTTCCACACCGCCGGCAAACGCGGCCTTGTAGCCGAAGCGCTTCATCAGCGGAATGGTGAACTGGCCGGTGGTCACCACGTTGGCCACGCCGGAACCGGTGATGGTGCCCATCAGCGCCGAGGACACCACCGACACCTTGGCCGGCCCACCCAGCTTGTGGCCGAAGAGGCCCATGGCGAAGTCGGTGAACAGCTTGATCATCCCGGCCTGTTCGAGAAAAGCGCCGAACAGGATGAACAGGAAGATGTAGGTCGCCGAGACGTAGGTTGGCGTGCCGTAGAGGCCTTCGGTGCCAAAGGCGAGCTGGTTGACCATCTGATCGATGCCGTAGCCACGGTGCGCGAGATCGCCGGGCAGGTACTGGCCGAGCAGCCCGTAGGCAAGGAATGTCGCGCAGATGATCGGCAAGGCGATGCCCATGACCCGGCGAGCGGCTTCGAATACCAGGGCGATCAGCAGGACGCCGACGGCGAAGTCGAGGGTCGTCAGGTCGCCGGAGCGCTGGATCAGGTCAGCTTCGAAATACCACTGGTAGAACGCCGTGCCCATGCCCGCCAGGCCCAATACCCAGGCCAGCGGCTGCCAGGGGCGACCATTGCCCGCGGCTGGAAAGTACAGATAAACGACCATCAGCAGAAAGCCGACATGCCCGGCTCGCAGTACTTGGCTCGATACCGGGTGAAACGCCGCCATGACGATCTGGTAGATCGAGAACAGCAGGGCCACATAAAACAATGCTTTTGGCCAATCGGCTGCGCTACCTGCCAGGCCTTCCTCTTGTTGTAGTTCGCTCATGAATTGCCTCGAGCTGATAAAGCGTGGTCGCGTAGAGCCGCTAACAAAACCTGCCGTGATTTCACGCTGGTTTTACTAGCGCCTCTTCAGATTCGGATTGGACGAGCCGCAGACGTCAGGACTGACGCCCACGGTTCAGACTGGGCAGCACCGGGCTGCCCAGGGGCGTAATCAGAGTACGCCGGCTTCCTTGTAGTAACGCTCGGCACCCGGATGCAGCGGGATCGGCAGCGCCTTGGTGGCGTTTTCCAGCTTGATGTCCTTGGCGGCGGAATGCGCGTTGCCTAGCTGGTCGAGGTTTTCGAACAACAGCTTGGTCATCTGGTAGGCAATGTCATCCGGCACGTCCGAATGGGTCACGAGGATGTTGGTGATGGCCACGGTCGGCACGTCGGCTTCCTGGCCGTCATAGGTACCCGCCGGGATCTTGGCCGCCTGGTAGGCGTCGTTGCCGATCTTGTCGACCACGTCTTGCGGGATTTCCACGTAGTTCAGCGGCATGGTCGAAGCCAGGTCGCGAATGGCGGCCATACCCAGGCCGGCCGATTGCAGGGTGGCATCCAGCTGGCGGTTCTTGATCAGCTCGACGGATTCGGCAAACGGAAGGTATTCCACCTTGCCCATGTCTTCGTAGCTCAGGCCGGCCGCCTTGAGGATGGCGCGGGCGTTGAGCTCGGTGCCGGATTTCGGCGCGCCGACGGAGATCGACTTGCCCTTGAGGTCGGCCAACGTCTTGATGCCGGACTCTTTGCTGGCGACGATCTGGATGTAGTTCGGGTAGCTGCCGCCGATGGCGCGCAGTTTCTTCAGGGGTGCCTTGAAGCCGGCTTCCTCGACACCATTCCAGCCGTCAGCGACAGAGTCACCGAGGGCAAAGCCCAGCTCGCCACGACCGGATTGCAGCAGATTGAGGTTTTCGACCGAAGCCTTGGTTGCCTGCACGGAGGTTTTCGCGCCGTCGATGCCTTTGCTGTACAGCTGGGAGATGCCCACCCCGATTGGGTAGTACACGCCGCTGGTGCCGCCCGTGAGGATATTGATGAAGGTCGGGGCAGCCACTGCGGCGGTGCTGGCGGTGAAGGCCGCTGCGGCAGCGAGCAGGCTGAAGCGTTTGGTCAATCTCATGGTGTATCTCCGTTTCGTTGTTATTGGTTTTGCAGAACTGACGATAGACGATCAGCTACAGCGCCAGGGCTGCATGCAACGACAAGAAAAGGAGAGACGGCGTCGGACGTGCTTTCACAGAGTGAAGCAGGAGCGCTGTGCGGCTTTTCTTGTCGTTGGTCGTCGCATCGGGCAGTTAAGACTTAGCACGAGCTGTGCCATAACGCCGAAGGCTCTGTTTCAGCGGGTCAGGGCCGCCTCATAGCCCCTGTTGGCAAGATTTCGCTCATAGGTGAAGCGGCGATAGGCGGAATTTTGCCTATCGCGCGCAAAAAGCCGATGTGAACCCTGATCTGCCGTTGGCGTCGCAACAGAGGAATCCACCGCGAGCGAGACACAGCAATGGCCAGTGAAATCAGCGCGAAAGAACTCGGGATCGATATCAGTCAGGGAGAAGGCGAGCTGTTCAAATGGTTCATCGCCAGCTTCCTGTTCGGCAAGCGCATCCAGCAGGACATCGCCGCCGACGCCTATCGTGTCATCTTCGAAAAGCACAAGCGCGACACGCCGAGAAAGCTAGGCAACTGCAGCTGGCAAGAGCTGGTGGACATGCTGGGGGAGGGTCACTACGTGCGCTATGACGAATCGACCGCCGAACGCCTGCTCAAGCTCAGCGACAAACTCAATAACGAATACGGCGGCAAGCTCGGCAACATTCGTGAACAAAGCAAGGACCGCAAGGAGCTGGAAAAAAGGCTGGGCGAGTTCGAAGGGATCGGGCCGAAAACGGTGGAGATTTTCATGCGCGAGGCGCAAAAGGTCTGGTCCTAGCCGCCGCTGCGACCAGCTGTGCTTGCGCTATGGATCGATCCGGCTAAAGTGGCGCCAGCCCTCCATCGAAGTCCGACCCATGCGCGCCGTTCTCATTGCGTTCAGCCTGTTCTTGCCGCTGTTGGCGTACGCCGCCCCGGCGCCGTATTACCAGTGGCAAAGCAAGGCCGACGGCACCGTGATCTGTCGACAGACCTCGCCGGGGCATGGCTGGGAGCTGCTCAATGGCCAACCTTTTCGCGACCTCAAGTGCACCATGCCGGCCGGCCGCATCGACCGGCCCAGCGCGGTGCCGGGCTTCCACCCACAGCCAGGGCGCTGATGCGTTAACGATCGATGAGTCGCAGCAGCTTGCTCACTGACTCGTGAAGATCGCCTGAGTTGTCCAGTAGAAAGAGTTCGTCCAGCGAGTCCTCGAAACGCGCATTGCGGGCCAGGCGGGCTTCGATCTGCTCCGGCGTTTCGCGGTTGCGCTTGAGCAGCCGTTGGCGCAGCACCTCGGGGCGTACGCTGAGCAACACCGCCAGCAGGTCGGGATAGCGCTGGCGCGCCTGCTCAAGATAGCCACGCGAACCGTTGACCAGCACATCCTCACCGGCGGCCAGCCACTGGTCGATCTGGATGGGTATCCCGTATGCGAGTTCGTTGGCGCGCCAGCTCATGGCAAAGGCACCGTCGCGCTCCAAACGATCGAACTCGTCATGACTGACCGCTTCGGCAGATTCGCCCACGGCTTCGGCCGAGCGCGTGATGACTCGCCGTGCGATACGTACGCCGCGCTCGGCCAGGGCTTCGCGTGCCGCATCGAGCACGCTGTCCTTGCCGGAACCGGAAGGGCCGATGAGGTAGATCAACCTGCCTTTCATCAAAATCCTCTGTTACCTTGCCATGCGTGACGCCAAGGCTGCAGCCTGCCAGATTTTCATCATGCCTTCTCGTTATGTCGCATCGGCGATGCCTGAGCCCACCATTCCATAATGTTCGACCTGACTGCCTACCTCGGCCTGTTCGGCGCGGCCTTCGCCGCCGCTACGCTGGTACCCGCTCAATCCGAGGCCGTGCTGGTCGGGCTGTTGCTGCATGGCGGCTATTCGCTGACAGGTCTGCTGGCGGTCGCCACGCTGGGCAATGTGCTGGGCTCATTGGTCAACTGGCTGTTGGGCCGATCGATCGAACGCCTGCGCAACAAACGCTGGTTCCCCGTCAGCGCGCAGCAGCTGGAACGGGCCCAGCGCCGTTATCACCGCTTCGGCCGCTGGTCGCTGCTGCTGAGCTGGGTACCCATCATCGGCGACCCGCTGACAGTAGTGGCTGGCACGCTGCGTGAACCGCTGTGGAGCTTCCTCTTGTTGGTAACCCTGGCCAAGGGCGGCCGCTATTTGCTGCTCGCCAGCGTGACCCTCGGTTGGCTGTAAGCCCATCCAGAGCCATCGTTAACCTCAGCGTAACGAAACGCCTCTGCGCTTGATTGATGACCCTTCGGTCATCTCCCTACTGTGCGCTCCACAAGCGGAAATACTGTGGAGTCGCCATGACAACAACAATCTCCCCACCGCCGCAGTGGTCGCGTCGTCGCGCTGAAAAAGCCCGGCGTCTCGATCAGGTGCAGAGCCTCGCCGATGGCGTGGTGCTGCCCAGTGAGCGGATCGTCGAGGCCCTGGAACTGCTGATCGCCCCCGGCGACCGGGTGGTGCTCGAGGGCAATAACCAGAAGCAGGCGGACTTCCTCTCCCGCTCCCTGGCCCAGGCCAACCCCGGCAAGCTGCATGACCTGCACATGATCATGCCGAGCGTCAGCCGCGCCGAGCACCTGGACCTGTTCGAACGCCAGATCGCCCGCAAGCTCGACTTCTCCTTTGCCGGGCCGCAGAGCCTGCGCATCAGCCAGCTGCTCGAAGACGGCCTGCTGGAAGTCGGCGCCATCCACACCTACATCGAACTCTACTCGCGCCTGTTGGTGGACCTGATCCCCAATGTCGCGCTGGTGGCTGGCTTCCAGGCCGACCGTCACGGCAACATCTACACCGGACCCAGCACCGAGGACACCCCGGCGCTGGTCGAGCCGACCGCCTTCAGCGACGGCATCGTCATCTTCCAGGTCAACGAGATCGTCGACGAGCTGCCACGCGTGGATATCCCGGCCAGCTGGGTCGATTTCGTCGTGGTGGCCGACAAGCCGTTCTACATCGAGCCGCTGTTTACCCGCGACCCGCGCCACATCAAGCCGGTGCACGTGTTGATGGCGATGATGGCGATCCGCGGCATCTACGAAAAACACAACGTTCAGTCGCTCAACCACGGCATCGGCTTCAACACCGCCGCCATCGAGCTGATCCTGCCGACCTACGGCGAATCCCTCGGCCTGAAAGGCAAGATCTGCCGCAACTGGACGCTCAACCCGCACCCGACCCTGATCCCGGCGATCGAGACCGGCTGGGTCGAGAGCGTGCACTGCTTCGGCACCGAGCTGGGCATGGAAAACTACATCGCCCAGCGCCCGGACGTGTTCTTCACCGGTCGCGACGGCTCGATGCGCTCCAACCGCATGATGTGCCAGCTGGCCGGGCAGTACGCGGTGGACCTGTTTATTGGCGCCACGCTGCAAGTCGATGGCGACGGGCATTCTTCTACTGTTACCCGCGGTCGCCTGGCCGGTTTCGGTGGTGCGCCGAACATGGGCCACGACCCGCGCGGTCGCCGCCACCCGACTCCGGCCTGGCTGGACATGGCCATGCCCGGTGGCGAAGCCCCGGTGACCATGCTCGAGCGCGGCAAGAAGCTCGTGGTGCAGATGGTCGAGACCTTCCAGGAAGGCGGCAAACCCACCTTCGTCGAGCAGCTCGACGCGGTCGAGGTGGCGAAAAAAAGCGGCATGCCGCTGGCGCCGATCATGATCTACGGCGATGACGTCACCCACCTGCTCACCGAAGAAGGTATCGCCTACCTGTACAAGGCGCGTTCGCTGGAAGAGCGTCAGGCGATGATCGCCGCGGTGGCGGGCGTCACCAGCATCGGCCTGCGGCATAACCCGAAAGACACCGCGCGCATGCGCCGCGAAGGGCTGATCGCGCTGCCGGAAGATCTGGGCATCCGCCGCAACGATGCGACCCGCGAGCTGCTGGCGGCGAAGAGCATCGCCGAGCTGGTCGATTGGTCCGGCGGCCTCTACAACCCGCCTGCCAAGTTCAGGAGCTGGTGATGAGCGCACTCATTGCAAGACAGGCGCAGCCATCGCTGGCTGAGCGCCTGGCAGACCTGGCGGTGCAGGCGCTGATCGACGAGGCCGACCTCTCGCCCAAGCCGGGGCTGGTCGATCGACGCGGCAACGGCGCGCATGACGACCTGCACCTGGGCTTGATGCACGCCTCGGCTCATGCGCTATGGCCTACGTTCAAGGCGATGGCCGAAGTGGCGCAGCAGCTTGGCGAAGTCGGCCAGCCCTTGCGCGAAACCCTCGGCCAGCTGGGGCGGGACGGTGAAGCCGACATGCTCCGCGTCACTGGCGGCGTTAACACCCATCGCGGGGCGATCTGGGCGCTGGGGCTGCTCAGCGCGGCGGCGGCGCTGCAAATCGACGCGCCCGACGCCCGAGGCGTTGCGGCAACCGCCGCGGCACTGGCCCGCTTGAGCGACCCGGCTGCGCCGCGTAACCCACACAGCCATGGCGCGCGGGTCTGCCGGACCTATGGCGTGCTCGGTGCACGGGAACAGGCCCAGCACGGTTTTCCTGCCGTCATCGAACAGGGCCTGCCACAACTGCTGGTGAGCCGCCGCGGCGGGGCAGGTGAGCAGAACGCCCGGCTCGATGCGCTGCTGGCGATCATGACCGAGCTGAGCGACACCTGCGTGCTGCACCGCGCGGGCCTCGATGGCCTGACCCGCATGCAGCAGGGCGCTCGCGCCGTGCTGGCTGCCGGCGGTTGCGCCAGCCTCGCCGGGCGCCGCCAGCTGCGCGCACTGGAAGGCCAGATGTTGTCACTGCGTGCCTCGCCAGGCGGCGCCGCCGACCTGCTCGCCGCCACCTTATTCCTCGACCGCCTGGCGCCATTTGCGCCGGCGCCGACTGGGAGCAACTGAACATGGAAACCCTGTCTTTCGAATTCCCCGCCGGGCAGCCCGCCCGCGGCAAGGCCCTGGTCGGCGTGGTCGGATCGGGCGATCTGGAAGTGCTGCTCGAACCCGGCCAGGCCGGCAAGCTGGCGATCCAGGTGGTCACCTCGGTCAATGGCGCCGAGCAACGCTGGCAGCAGCTATTCGAGCGGATGTTCCGCGAACAGATGCCCCCGGCGTTGAACATCGATATTCACGATTTTGGAGCCACCCCCGGCGTAGTGCGTCTGCGCCTGGAGCAGGGACTGGAGGAAGTCGGCCATGACTGATTCGTCTGCTGACAATGTGGCTCGTTTACTCAAGTCGCGCAGCTTCGTTGAGCTCGGCGCCCGCCAGCGCGCCCGCGCACTGCTTGATGAAGGCAGCTTTCGCGAACTGCTCGACCCGTTCGACCGCGTCACCTCGCCGTGGCTGCCGAAGCAAGGCATCGTCACCCAGGCCGATGACGGCGTGGTGGTCGCCAAGGGCACCATCGACGGCCAGTCGGCGGTGATCGCCGCCATCGAAGGTGCCTTCCAGGGCGGCAGCATGGGCGAGGTTGGCGGGGCGAAGATTGCCGGCGCGCTGGAACTGGCCGTCGAAGACAACCTGAAAGGCATCCCGACCCGCGCCGTGCTCCTGCTGGAAACCGGCGGCGTGCGCCTGCAGGAAGCCAACCTGGGCCTAGCGGCCATCGCCGAGATCCAGGCGGCCGTTGTGGAGCTGCGCGACTACCAGCCGGTGATCGGTGTGGTGGCTGGCTCGGTCGGCTGCTTCGGCGGCATGGGCATCGCCTCGGGCCTGTGCAGCTATCTGATCGCCACCCGAGAAGCTCGCATCGGTCTCAACGGTCCGCAGGTAATCGAACAGGAAGCCGGTCTCGACGAGTACGACTCCCGTGACCGCCCCTTCATCTGGAGCCTGACCGGCGGCGAGCAGCGCTATGCCAGCGGCTTGGTGGATGCCTACGTCGCTGACGACACCGACGCCATCCGCGAGCAGCTGCACGAGCTGTTTGCCCTGGGCATACCCGTTCAACCACGTAGCCGTCGCCATGCCTGGTTTCTGCAGCGCCTGGCCGACGTTGATACCCGCACGCAGCTCGATGCTGCCGCCGTGCGTGCCCTCTACGAAGGAGATGCCCAATGAGCCGTGGACTGAACTGGTTGCAAGCCCTGGCCGGCGGTCAGGCAATGGCGGGCTATCCGGCCTCGGTGAAGGTGGTCGATGGCACCCTCGGTGACCGTCCCGCCCGCTATATCGCCGTGGTGCCGGATGCCGAGAATCCCTTCCCGCGCGCGCGCAACGGCGAGGTTGGCCTGTTGGAAGGCTGGGCGCTGGGTCAGGCGCTGGATGAGGTGATCGAGGCGGACCGCGACAAGGCGGACAAGCGCGTGGTGGTCGCGATCGTCGACGTGCCGAGCCAGGCCTATGGCCGTCGCGAGGAGGCGCTGGGCATCCATCAGGCGCTGGCCGGTGCGGTGGACGGTTATGCCCGTGCGCGCCTGGCTGGGCATCCGGTGGTCTCGCTGCTGGTGGGCAAGGCGATGTCCGGTGCCTTTCTGGCCCACGGTTACCAGGCCCAGCGGATCATCGCCCTGCGCGATCCGGGCGTGATGGTGCATGCCATGGGCAAGGCCGCCGCGGCGCGTATCACCCTGCGCAGCGTCGAGGAGCTGGAAGCCCTGGCCGAATCGGTGCCGCCGATGGCCTATGACATCGACAACTACGCGACCCTCGGTTTGCTCTGGGAAACCCTCTCGGTGGACAACATCGAGCAGCCGTCAGCCGGTGATCTGCAGCAGGTGCGTGACCGCCTACAGCAGGCCGTCGCAGACATCGGCAACAGCACTGACCTGCGCGGTCGTCTCGGCGCGCCGAACCGTGAGGCCTCGTCGCGTGTGCGCGACCTGCTGCGTGAGCAGTGGTAGGCAAAACGTAGCGGGTGCCACCCGCCGAACGAACTCAGCACTCGACAACAACAATCACGAGGAGGCTGTAGATGCATGACATGACACGCCCCCATGACCTGCTCTGGGGCATGACCCCAGCGCAGTTGCCCGCAGATGCGCCCGATTGGGCGCGTCAGGTGGTCGATGCCGGCCAGCCGGTCGTGGTCCGCCGGGCCGTGGTGGCAAGCGGTCAGATCGCGGTGGGCCTGCGCGGCAGCCGCCGTGAAGAGCGCTACGCCTCGGTGATGGTGGCGAGCGCGGTGCTAAGGCGCGTGCGTCCGGAGCAGCTTGTCGAGCGGCTGCCCATTACCGAACTACCGGCGCTGTGTGCGCTGGCGGAGCTGAAGCCAGCGCTCGAATTGCTCGGTCTGTGCTGGGGGGTCACGGGTTCAGTCGGCTACCAACTGGCGACCGGGCTGCCGACGGCCCATGCCGACAGCGATCTCGATCTCTTGCTGCGCACGCCCCTGGAACTCTCACGCCCCAGGGCGCGGGAACTCCAGCGCTTGTTAGACGAGGCGCCTTGCCGCGTCGATATGCAGCTGGAAACCCCCGCCGGTGCGATTGCCTTGCGCGAATGGGCCGGCCACTCGCCCCGAGTGTTGGTCAAGTGCCCTACCGGCGCGCGGCTTGTCAGCAATCCGTGGGCCCCTGAGGAGCTGGCCGCATGAGCAGCCTGTTCGCCTTTCCCGGCCAGGGTGCGCAGAAGCCTGGCATGTTGCATCGCCTACCGCAGGAGCCGGAGGTACTGGACTGTCTGCAGCAGGCCAGCGATGTGCTTGGCGAAGATGCGCTGACGCTGGACAGCGAAACGGCTCTGGCTTCGACCCGTTCCGTGCAGCTGTGCCTGCTGATTGCCGGTGTTGCCGGTGCTCGATTATTGATGCGGGGCGGCCAGGCGCCCGACTACGTCGCAGGCCTGTCGATCGGCGCCTACGCCGCAGCCGTGGTGGCCGGCTCGCTGGACTATCGGGACGCCGTGAGACTGGTCGCCCTGCGCGGTGAGCTGATGCAGCAGGCCTACCCGCAAGGCTACGGCATGACGGCCATCCTCGGCCTGTCACTGACTGCAGTTGAAGGCCTGCTGGCCGAGGCCGAGGAACCTGTGTACCTAGCCAATATCAATGCCGACAACCAGCTCGTGATTGCCGGCAGCGATGCGGCCATGGCCGGGTTGGCCGTGCGCGCAAAGGCTCTCGGTGCTTCCTGCGCGCGGCGCCTGGCGATGAGCGTGCCCTCGCATTGCGCGCTCCTGGCAGAGCCGGCGCGGCAGCTTGCCGAAGCCTTTGCTGCCGTCGAGCTGCGTGCCCCGCAGATTCGCTATCTGAGCGGCTCGTCAGCACGCCCGGTGTTCGATGCTGAGCGTCTGCGCGACGACCTGGCCTTCAACATGTGCCGCGTCGTCGACTGGCACGGCACCCTGCGCACCGCCTACGAACGCGGCGTGCGCTTGCATATCGAACTGCCCCCCGGCTCGGTACTGACCGGCCTGGCGCGGCGGGTTTTTGAGCAAGGTACGCTGATCGCCTTTGACGGCGCCCGGTTGGACACACTGGACGCCTTGCTGCGTCAGGAGGGCAGCCAGAGCCGATAGATCGCGTGCATTCAGAGCGAGCGAGCCGTACTCGCCACTGTTCGATGGATAAAAACAACGACCTCGACAACACACGCGCATCGGAGCCGGTAGCACCGGTCCTGAGCGCAACCCAAAAGGACAATAACAATGATTATCTTCGGTGTGGCCTTCCTGGCCTTGTGCACCCTGACAGGCATCTTCGTCGGTGAACTGTTGGGCAAACTGATTGGCGTCCCTGCCAACGTCGGCGGCGTCGGTATCGCCATGGTGCTACTGATTCTGCTTGGCAGCTATCTCAAGTCGCGTGGCCTGTTCACGATGGATTCGGAGCAAGGCGTCAAGTTCTGGAGCGCCGTCTACATCCCGATCGTGGTCGCCATGGCGGCGCAGCAGAACGTGTATGGCGCCCTCAGCGGTGGCCCGATGGCCATCCTCGCCGGCGTCGCCGCGGTGGCCATCGCCTTTGCCCTGGTACCGGTGCTCGACCGGATCGGCCGAAAAAAGCTTGAAGCCGATGAAGCCAAACCACTGACCAACGAGGGCTAAGCCATGTACGAATCTCTACTCAAGGTCGTCTCCGGCTACGGTCTGATCAGCGGCTTCGCCATCATCGGCGCCACCATGTGGTTCTCCTACTGGCTGTCGGACAAACTCACCAAGGGTCGTCTGCACGGCTCGGCGGTGGCCATCCTCATCGGTCTGTTGCTGTCCTACATCGGCGGCGTGATGACCGGCGGACAGAAAGGCCTGGTTGATATCGCGCTGTTCTCCGGCATTGGCTTACTGGGCGGCTCGATGCTGCGGGACTTCGCCATTGTCGCCACTGGCTTCGGCGTCAGCGTCGAGGAACTCAAGCGCGCCGGGATGGTGGGCGTGCTGGCATTGTTCGTCGGCGTGTTCTCGTCGTTTATTGCGGGCGTCTCGGTGGCCATGGCGTTCGGTTACACCGATGCGGTCAGTCTGACCACCATCGGCACCGGCGCAGTGACGTACATCGTCGGCCCGGTAACCGGCGCGGCGATTGGCGCCAGCTCGGAGGTGATGGCGCTGTCCATCGCGGCGGGCCTGGTCAAGGCGATTCTGGTGATGATCGCGACGCCGTTCTTCGCACCGATGATCGGTTTGAACAACCCGCGCGCGGCGGTGATCTTCGGCGGCCTGATCGGCACGTCCAGTGGTGTTGCCGGTGGTCTGGCGGCGACCGACGCCAAGCTGGTGCCCTACGGTTGCCTCACCGCGGCGTTCTATACCGCACTCGGCTGCCTGCTTGGCCCGTCGCTGCTGTTCTTCATCATGCGCGGGCTGCTGGGCTGATAGGCATGTAGGTGGAACAGGCGTTGCCGTTTTCCATCCTCCCGCGTTTCAGCTTGGATTCTTGAGGCTGTACATGCGGCATTCGGCTAGGAGCGCGAGCAGGTTGGGATCGCGCTCCTTGGCTTTCAGAAACACCACGCCGATGTGCTGTTGCAGGTGATACCGCGCCTGCAATGGCACCAGCTTGACCCGCGCCTCGTAGACCATCCCCACCCGACCGGGCAGTAAGGCATAGCCCACCCCCGAATTGACCATGCTCATCAAGGTGAAGATGTCATTAACCTGCATCGCCACCTTGGGCTCGAAGCCTGCCTGCTGGAATACCCGATTGCCGTCCTGATGGGTGGCGAAGCCTTGTGAAAGCGTAATGAAGGTGGCGTCGCGCAGATCGCTCAAGTCGACTTCCGCCTGTTGCGCGAACGGCGAATCAGCCGGCGCGGCGAGGAAGATGTCGTCGGCAAACAGGGGCAGCTGTGCACAGTCCGGGTCGTGGCTGACGCTGTCGTTGAGCGACACAAGGATCGCATCCAGCTCCATGTTCTTCAGTTTGTAGAAAAGGTCCACGTTGGAGCCGAGGATCAGGTCGATGTTGAGTTCGCTACGGCGCAGCTTCAGCCCCATGATTAGCTGCGGCACGGTCTTCACCGTCAACGAATACAGCGCGCCGAGCTTGAAGCGCTCGGCCGAGAACCCTGCGGCCTCCCGGGTCTGGCGCACCGTCTCAAGCACGTCCTGAACCAGCTTCTGCGCCCGTTCTTCCAGTACGTAGGCGCTCTCCAATGGAATCAGGTTGCGCCCCTCGTGCTTGAACAGCGGGCAGCGCAGGGCGCTCTCCAATGAGTGAATGGCGCGATGCACGCTGACATTGCTGGTGTTCAGCTCGGCGGCCGCTTTGCTCAGATTGCCGCTGCGCATGAAGGCCAGAAACACCTCAAGCTTTTTCAGCGTGAGTTCTTCATCGATCTGCATGGCACGTGCTCAAGGGCGGGCTAACAATTATGCCGAAAGGCCGGGCCTGTTCGTGTACCGCTGGCGAAGACACGGGCTGTGGACTGGTCATTATCCTGACTCCATTTTTGTGACCTGCAGCACAGACGGGCAGACATGCACATCGCAAGGGTACAGATTGCAAATCGTGCATCTTGCAACAGTTGCTGGAACTCACCCGTTTCGTAAGTAATTGATATGAAAGCGTAAATTAGCTTTCCAATGTTGGCACGCAGGATGCTCCAGTTCCGTGTCGCCAACAGGCGTAGAAAACAATTCGAACGCACGGCTGAGTGGGCGCGCAGCCTAGGATATGGAAAGCATGGATAACAGACTGAACGGCAAAACCGAAATATGGGCCGATGGCTATTCATTCATGGAAATGAGCGAGACATTGCTGGTCGCGTTAGGTATTCGCTCTGAACAAACTAAACCTTCGGAGTTGTCTTCCCGCCCTGTCGAGGCAGTCTCTTCGACGGCTGAAAAAGCCTGCCCTGGTGTGGAGGTTGACCGGTAACGACACCGGTTCATTGCGGCAGCCAAACTTAATTACTCGCTACCTATGCTAGCGAGCCAGGGTGGTGTGGGTCCGTCGTTGCCGGACGACGCGCAACGACTCGAGCCCCTGCAGGTGCGGCGCTGTGCTGTACGCTGCCGCTCAGTTCAGAGTAAATGTTTGGATATGTGCTTCGATATCTCGACGATCGAGGTCTTGCCGGTGAACTCGAACTTCACCTTCCCAAGCGACGAGAAATAGACCTCCAGCTCCGAGTCCAGATCGAAAGTCCCGGACGTCTCCACCGAATAAGCAACGATGTTGTTGTAGGGCAGGGAAGTGAAATCCTTCTTGCTGCCGGTGATGCCCTGCACGTTGACCGCGATGATCCGTTTGTTGGTAAACACCACGCCGTCACGCATGGACTTGTAAGAGTCGATCACCTGCTCGTCATCCAACAGCAGCGACCTGACCCGCTCTGCGTATTCATCGTTCCGCTTCAGCTTGAAAAAACCTTTGTTGTCAAAATCGATCATCGCTGCGTTCCTCGTCATGAGCCGTTGACGCCGCATGCTGCCCTAGCTGTACCCAGCTTTCCAGAAGGGCGTGCGGCCTTGACAGTCAGAGACAGCTTCCGATCAAATGTTACGGTATAACATTTGATCGGAAGCAGGTATGAACAGCAGTTGGGTTGCAGCAAGGGTATGGGGCATTGCCGCCATGGCAGGTTTGGGCAGCCTGTCGGCGTTGGCACAGGAATCGGACAGCGCTGTTCTCGAGGAAGTGGTTGTCACGGCTGATCGTGAGCAGGCCGAGGTCAAGGGCTATCAGGCCCGCCGTTCGGCGAGCGCGACCAAGACCGACACCCCGCTGGAGGAGGTTCCCCAGGCAGTCAGCGTCATTCCGGCCACCGTGCTAGAGGACCTGGACAGCCCGCGTATCGAAAAGGCCCTGGATTATGCCGGAGGCGTGGCCCGACAGAACGACTTCGGCGGCCTGACCATGTACGAATACAGTATCCGTGGCCTAACCACCTCGGAGTTCTACAAGGACGGCTTCAGCGTCAACCGCGGCTACATGAACCCGCAGGACCCTTCCAACGTCGAGCGTATCGACGTGCTCAAAGGGCCGGCCTCCAGCCTGTATGGTCGCGGCGACCCAGGCGGCACCATCAACATCGTCAGCAAGCGTCCGCAGAATGACCAGTTCGCGCGCCTGGACCTGAGCGCCGGCCGCTGGGATCGCTATCGCGGCAGCCTGGACGTCAACACACCGTTGGATGATGCGGGCACGATGCTCTATCGCATGAATCTGGCGGTGGAGGACAACAAGAGCTTCCGTGATTACCGCTCCAGCGAGCGGCAGTTCTTTGCTCCGGCGTTCAGCTGGGAACTGACCCCGCAGACGCGCCTGCTGGTGCAGGCCGAGGTCATCCGCAGCAGCCAGGTATTCGACCGCGGTGTGGTTGCGCCGAACGACCACCTTGGCAGCGTCTCGCGCTCCGACTTTTTCGGAGAACCTCGGGACGGTGAAATCGACAACAACAACGAAAGCCTGCAGGCCGAGATCGAGCATGATCTCAACGCCAGCTGGACCGTCCGCCTGGCCAGCCACTACAAGCAAGGACGCCTGAATGGAGGCGCCACCGAGGCAAGCTTTCTGGCCGATGATGCGCGCACGCTCAACCGGGAATACCGCTACCGCGACTTCGACTGGCAGAACAGCATCACTCAGCTGGAACTACGTGGTGTGGTCTACACCGGCGATATTGAGCACAACCTGCTGCTCGGCACCGAGTACGAGCGGTATGCCAAAGATGAGCGCTTGATGCGCAGTCGACCGGTTTCGCAAATCGATATCTACGGGCCGGTCTATGGGCAACCACGACCGCCATTCAGCGTGGGCGTTGGCGGGCGCAGCACCGATCGCCACGAGTTGGTTCATTCCCGCTCGCTGAACCTGCAGGACCAGATGCGCTTCAGCGAAAAGCTGTTCGGCGTCATCGGTGCGCGCTACGACCATTACGAGCATCGGCTGGACAACGAAGTCGCCGGCACCCGCGCTGAGCAGACCCATGAAAAGGTCACGCCACGCATTGGGGCGCTGTATCAGTTCACGCCCGAAGTCGGCGTATTTGCCAACGCGTCGCAGTCATTCAAGCCCAATGGCGGCGCCGATGCGTCAGGCGCGGCATTCGATCCGGAGGAAGGCGTCGGCTACGAAGCCGGCTTCAAGTTCGATCTGCTCGACAGCCGTCTGGGCATGACCATCGCTGCGTTTCACCTGACCAAGGAAAACGTACTCACCGCCGATCCGGTCGACTCCGCGTACCAGATCGCCGCTGGCGAGGTGCGCAGCCGCGGCATCGACCTGCAGCTGGCCGGACAGTTGACCGACGAAATCCGTGTGATCGGCGCCTACGCCTATGTCGATGCCGAAGTGACCGAGGACAACACTCTCGCGCGCGGCAGCCGCCTGCTCAACGTGCCCGAGCACAGCGGTAGCCTGCTGGGCGTGTATGAGTTTCTCGATGGCGGTCTGCAAGGCCTGGAGCTCGGCGGTGGCGTCAATTATGTCGGCGATCGTTCCGGCAACGTCGCGGACAGCGGTTTCGAACTGCCGGGGTACACGACCGTGGATCTGCTGGCGCGCTACAAGGCGACGCAGGACCTAACCCTCGGTGTGAACCTCAACAACGCCTTCGACCGCACCTACTACGAACGCTCCTACAGCAATGTTTGGGTCATGCCAGGCGAACCGCGCAACCTGAGCGTGAGCCTGTCGCTAGATCTGTAACGCAGCACCGGCTCAACCCGAGCCGGCCCGCCTCGATGTATCCATAAGGAAAGAAGATGAACAAGCACCACGCGAAATACGCCATGGCTTTGATAGCCGCACTAATGGTTGGGCAGGCCTGTGCCCACGGCATGTGGACGGAAGAGCGTCGCGGCAACATCGAGGTGATCTACGGTCATGGCGCCGAGGACAACGCCTATGACCCGAAGAAGATTTCCGGAGCCTGGACAAGCGACCAGCAGGGCGGCCGTATCCCGGTCACCGTCGAACGGCTCGAGGACCATGCACGCCTCAAACCGCTGGAGTCGCCGGCGGTACTCAGCGTCGCGCTGGACAACGGCTACTGGACGCAGGCGCCGGACAAGAAGTGGCTCAACGTCGGTGAATCGAAGGTTCCCGGCGCGCTGGATTCCGGTCGCTACTACAAGTACAGCCTGGCGGTGCTGCATGAGGGTGCGAAGCTGCCGGCGCTGGACAAGCTGAAGCTGGCCATCGTCCCGCAACGTGATCCCTTGTCGGTTGAAGTAGGAGAGGAGCTGGAGGTTCAGGTCCTGGTCGACGGCAAACCGGCTTCCAACGTCGAGCTGATCGCTGATTACGTGAACACCCCGGATGAAGTGGCTGCAACCACCGACAAGCAGGGCAAGGCAAAAATCACCGTGCGCAACCACGGCCTCAACGTCATTGCCGCGGCCACCACCGTCCCGAGCGAAGACCCGGACGCACGCGTGCGCGGCATGTTCTCTTCGCTGAGTTTCGTCAGCGCCAAGCACGAGCACTGATCGATCATCGCAGGTGACGGGCCCAAATCCTCTTCGTTGCATCGCTTCAACGCCTGTGAGACCGGCAAGCGTCGTCTATTTCACAGGCGTTTCCCTATGGCGCGAAGCGCAGGTGCCTTGCCGGTCTAGGTGGGCTCGGCAACGTGCTGACACAGCAACTTCAAGATCTCAGCATGGCGCAGTCTAAAATCTAGATATTGACATATATCGATATGATGACCAGCATAGCCAGTCCAGTGGTCGTCACTGCCCACGTTTGAAGCTCGACGCCTGTGTGGAGACGACGCACTTCTCGGTAAGGCAGCCCATGCCTTTTAATATCTATAAATCACGATATCCAAATCTAACGTTATGAATCACAAATCACTCTTCACCCAGACTTCGCTCGGCCCCTTCGTTCTGCGCAACCGCATTGTCCTGCCTCCTCTCACGCGCTCGCGGAGTTCGCAACCGGGCAATGTCCCCAACTCACTGATGGCGACCTATTACAGGCAACGAGCCGGTGCAGGGTTCATGGTGACCGAAGGCACCCAGATCGAGCCACGAGGCCAGGGCTACGCCTGGACCCCCGGCATCCACAGCCAGGAACAGGTCGAAGGCTGGAAGGCCATCACTCAAGCGGTGCATGCCGAAGGCGGCGTGATTTTCGCGCAGTTGTGGCATGTCGGGCGCGTGTCCCACACATCGCTCCAGCCTGACGGGGCTGATCCGGTGGGGCCCTCTGCAATCCCCGCACGCAACGTCAAAGTCTTCATCGAGACCGGGCCCGGCGAAGGGATGCTGGCTGATCCGTCGACCCCGAGAGCGCTATCAACCGGGGAGGTCAAAGAACTGGTGCAACTCTATGTCCAGGCTGCGCGAAACGCTTTGGAGGCAGGGTTCGACGGCATCGAGGTGCACTGCGCCAATGGTTATCTAGTGAATCAGTTCATCTCGGCTCACACCAACACCCGAACCGACGAATACGGTGGTTCGCTGCAGAACCGCCTGCGCTTTTTGCGCGAGATCGCGCAGGCGATCTCCGATGCAATAGGCGCGGACCGGGTCGGGATACGCTTTGCGCCGCTCTTTGCTAGCACCGATGAGGAGCGCGTTTATCTGGGGCTGGTCGAGGAAGACCCCCACGAGACATACATAGAAGCCGTGAAAATTCTGGAAGAGATCGGCGTGGCGTATGTGTCACTGGCTGAGGCCGATTGGGACAGCGCGCCGGAATTGCCCAACAGCTTCAGGCAGGCTGTACGTAAGGCGTTCAGCGGCAAAATCATCTACGCGGGTAAATACACGCCAGAGCGAGCTGCCGCGGCAATCGAAGCCGGCTGGGCCGACCTTGTCGCATTTGGACGCGCGTTCATTGCCAATCCTGATCTGCCGTCTCGGATTGCCCATGGGTCGCCCATGAACACGCTTGATCCGAGCAGCATGTATGGCGGAACGGAGCAGGGCTATATCGACTATCCGGCCCACTCGGAATAAGCCGCCGCTGCGTGCCCTCCGTCGCAGGGCACGCAGCGATTCGAGGCGAAGTATCGTAAGATCGCGAAAACCCACTACCCGACGCAGATATGAGCATAGACGTCAGTGAAGCGCTGAAGGCGTTGGACAACCCCACCCGCCTGGCCATCCTTACCCTGCTGAAGGACCCGAAGACCAACTTCCCGGAGCAGGAAGCCGATCCCGAGCAGCTGGGTGTGTGCGTCAGCATCATCCAGGAGCGCGTCGGGCTGTCCCAGTCGACCGTCTCGAACTACCTCGCCGCGCTCCAGCGCGCGCAACTGGTGACCTCCCAGCGTATCGGTCCCTGGACTTACTACAAGCGAAACGAGCAGAAGATCAATCTGCTGCTCGAAACACTCGGCAAGACCATCTGAGCGGAATCGAATCGTGAGTTGCCGGTGTCAGCTCATCCGCTTGGCTTGTTCCAACCGCAGTTGAACAGGTGCTGAATTACGAGCCAGAGGCGTCATCGGCGGCCTCGCGCGCTCACCCAGCCGTACTGCCAAACGAAAAAGCCCCGGATTTTCATCCGGGGCTTTTGCTTTGAAGATGGCGCCCAGGCGGGATTCGAACCCACGACCCCTCTTCGGAGGCAATGCGGTACAGAATCCCAGTTGCCATGCAGAGGTCGAAAACGCCGTTAAGCGCCATCCTGCAGGGGCTTCGCGTTGTGTCGCTCACTGCAGACAAAGACCTATGGCGATCTCTAAGGCTGGGTACCCGTGGTACGAAAAACGAAATCGGAGACTGGTCTCGTCGCCGTCTCACTGAGCCTGAGCTTTAACTACAGGTTTGCGGCGCCCAGTGAATGCCCTAGCCCCGTATGCTTACCGGTAGCCGTCAAAATTAACTGATCCGTAAGAGCTAGCATTGCACCGTCGCGGCCCGCAGCCGGAAGACACACAGCGCTCCTTCCCTCCGACTTGTTGGCCCCGTCTACTTGCCGCCGGAATATAGTCAACACACCAGCGGGTGGACGCCCTGGACTTGCGGATGTCGATAAGCTTGCTTTCGCATTGATCAGAATGAGTACCTAAGTAAGCATGCCATGCGACATGGTTACCCGATTTAGCTTCGGAGCGTATCAAGGGCAGCTTGGGTTTATAGAAACCTCCGCACTGGCCTCCTTTAGCATGTTAGTCACCTCGACAGCGTTGCGCGCGGTATACACGCGGCCTCCAGTATTTTCGGCGATGCAGTTGGAGAGTTCGCTGTCGCTGATGTTGACCACATTGACCCGCAGGCGCGGCTGCTGGCGGGCGATGCTGCGTGATACGGCGCAGGCGTTGCGTTCGCAGCCGTCTTCACCGTCAACGAACATCACCACCAGCGCATCATGCAGGCGGCCATCGACCTGGCTGGCGGCGAGCTCCAGGCTGCTGGCCAGTGGCGTGCCGTCGTTGGCGCCGAGCTGTTGTACGCTGCGTTTCAGCTGATCTCTCTGACTCTGCCCGAACAGGCCCCGGTCGATCTGGTTGTAGCAGCCGTCGAAGGTGATCAGGCGGGTGTTGATGTCGGGGTGCAGGGTGTCGAGCATGCCGCCGAACGCCTGCTTGGCCACCGTCAGCCGGGTGGGTTCGCTGAGCATGCGCGCCCGGCGCGGGTTGTTCTCCGGCAGGTGGACACCGGTGCTGTGGAACCACTGGTCGTCTGCGGGCGAGACGTCGATATTGAGGTTCATCGACCCGGAGGTATCCAGCACCACAGCAAAATCCGGAGGCCGCACATTTCCCGGTTGGCAGGCATGGCTGATCATTGGTGTGGGGTTGATCAGGTGCAGCAGGTAGCCCCGCCAGAACCAGAGCAGCCAGAGCAACACAAGCAATAGCAAAGGCAGCAGCAGCCACCACAGCGGAAGGCGCAGCCACCAGCGTTTGCGTGGTACTGGCGTTGGTTGCGGCGGCATTGAGGCCGGCGGTATCGCGGACGCAGGCGGGGGTGGCGGCAAGCCCCAGCGCACCACCAGTGGTTCATCGTTGAGGCTGTAGAGGTTGGCCAGGTCCGGCGCACCGATCAGGCTGCGCAGGCGGGTGGCGGTATCGTCCTGGCCGCGACTTTGCAGCTCGTTGGCCAGGTGGCCGATGGCGTGCTGGCGCTGCTGGTACTTCTCCAGCAGCCGGCGCTGCTGGTCGGCATTCAGTTCGACGTAGGGATGCGGCTGGCCCGCAAGTTCCGACCACCATTGCAAACTTCCGTCGTCGCCGGTTCGCGGCGTGGCGTACAGGCTGGCGACGCTGGGAGGGAAATGCCGGCGTATCAGCTCGACCTTGGCGTCGAGTGCCGACAGCGCCTGCTGGGGATAGGTTGCCGAGTCGCGTGTCACCCGCTGCATGAAGCGAATTCCTGAAAAATGAAGGCCGTCAGCGAGGACGGCCTTTGGAGGCGAGGGCCTGTTACTCGTAGCCCAGGCTCAGTTGCAGCCGGCTGACCTTTTGCTGCAGCGCCTTGAGTTCCTGCTGGCGCGCGGCTATGTCGGCGGCACTGCCACCGCTGGTCGGGCTGCGCTGGAGGTCCTGTTCCAGCGTGGCGATCTGCTGCTGGACCTGGCTTTTGTTGGCATGGCGACCCTTGAGCTGGCTCAACAGGCTGTTCAGCGACTGCTGCAGGCTGGCCTGCCGCTGACGCTGGGCCTCGAGACTCTGGCGAGTGCTCAGCTGCTGCTCGCTGATTTCCTGGTAAACCCTGTGGAACAGCTCATTCTCTGCGCGCGCGTCCAGCAGCTCCTGCTCACGTTGCTGGATTTGTGCGCTATAGCCGCCGGAGTGGTCGCACTGCATCTTGGCAATCAGGCTCGCCTCATTGTTGGCGGAGTTGCAGTTGGCCGGGGAGGTGGCACAACCGACCAGCGTCAGCGCGAGGGCGGGAAACAACAGTCGAAGATTCATCTGTGTCGCCTCAGCCCAGGGTGATCGCGGAGCGTTGGCTGTAGAGGCCATCGACTTCCTGCTGCAGGGCCGCGACCTTGAGGTTCATCTTGCCGATTTCCTCTTCGATCTTGACCACGTCGGTGCCGGCGCCGCCGTCACGTTCGAGTTTGGCGGTCTTTTCGTACTCACTGACCTTGTTGCGCATGTTGGCCAGTTCCTTGCGCATAACCGCCAGGTTCTGGTCGACAGCAGCAAGTTCCTGCTCGGCCTGGGCTTTGTCCAGCTGCTTGTTCTTGATCGATTTCTGGATGGCGGCGATGCTCTGCTCGTCGTCACGGATGACGCGCTGCATGGTTTCGGTACGGGCGACGACATTTTCCGTGTCTTTCTGGATGTCAGCGCTCATCACCCCCAGGCGCTCGGCGGTGTTGGCGTACTGGCTGCGACGCTGGTCGTAGTAGTAGTTGGCCCCCATGGCCACGCCGCAGGCCGCGATGCCGGCAACGACGGCGCAGGCGGCTTTGTTGCTTGAGTTGGAAAGGGCGCACGCCAGGACGCCGGCCCCAGCCGCGCCGGCGCAGGCAGTGAAGCCTGATTTGCTGAAGAACGCGGCGTCATTGCCCTGGGTCAGGCGCGGGTCGGCGGCCGGGACCGAGCTGTCGGTGAGCAGGCTCCCGGTGCTGGCGCAGCCGCTCAGCAGAATGCTGCCTGCCATGACAAAGCCGAGTACGGCCCTGGAAAACATACCTTGGCTCAGTTTCATGTTGTCGCTCCTTGTGTGTTTGGCGTTGTGCTTTTTCTAGTTATCGGGATACGGCCTTGCAGCTGGTGAGCCAGGCACTGGTATCGATCTTCTGGGTCTGCAGGAAGGCCTTCTGGTTGGCCCAGTGGGTGCGTAGATAGGGCTTGAGTTCCTGCAGCTGCTTGTTGCGACCGATGAGCTCTTCCATCACCGGCAGCTGTTTCTGCAGCAGCGGCTGGCCGTAGAGGCTGGCCGACTCGACCAGGCTACTGGCGTAGTAGCGGCTGAGCTTGTGCAGCCGGTCCTGCTGTTCGTCGAGCTTGCCCTTGCGCATGGGGCAACTGGGGTCCTGCTCGCCGGCAGCGCAGTTGAGGTCGTAGTTTTTCTGCAGGAAATCCAGATACTGGCCGTCATCGAGCATCTTGGTACAGAGGAAGGCGCCCAGGTTGAGGCTGGCTCGAATGGCCTGATCGCGAGCCTCTTCCTGCTGCTGGTTGCTGGCGCGTAGCTGGTTCTCCAGGGACTTGAGCTGATCCTTGAGGGCCTGATCTTCGACGCCGGAGGCCAGCGCTTCGAGCGCCTGCACGGTGCCCTTGTCCTTGGTGGCATCTTCCGTTCCGCTGCCAAGTTTCTTCCAGCTGCTTTCGATGCTGGCGACCCGCTCGCGCGAGGTCAGGGTCGGCGACACCAGCGCCAGGCGCAGGCCGGTGGTCTTGTTCTTCACCTGGCCCTGGGCGTTGTAGTAGGGCTCTTCCTTGCGCAGGGCCGTACGCATTTCCCCTTGCGCCGTCAGGTAGTTGCCGCCGCGCACCACGTAGCCGCCGGCCTGGCCGTGCTGGCGGTCGAGCTTGTTCAGGCGGAAGGGCTCGAAGATCATCTCGTCAGCATTGCCGAGTATGTCGTGCAGGCCCAGCGGGTTGGGCTTGAGCAGGCCCGACAACTGCAACTGGCCGTTGGCCGATTGCGAGCCGGCGAACCATTCATGGCCGTTCAGTCCCTCGGCCATCGGATAGCGACCGTCGCGAAACTCGGCGGTGCCGACTTCCAGCCCGCCGCGCGCGGCGAATTCCCATTCGATCTCGGTGGGCAGGCGCACGAAGCCCAGCGCGCCGTCTTCCCTGGGCAGCTTGCCCGCTGCGTGCTGGCGCAGCCACAGGTTGTATTTGTCCGACGCCTGCAGCGCATCCAGCCAGCTGATCGCCACCACCGGCAGGCGCAGCTTGTTGGACGGCGTCGGGCAGTTCTCGTCGGTCAGGGCGCGGTACTGCAGCTGGGTCATTTCATATTTGGCCAGCAGGTAGTAGCGCGATTTCTCGGAACCACTGGAGGTGAAACTGCCGGCGATAAAGGCCGGACGGCTCTGTTCGACGTAGCCCCATTCGGCGCTGTCCTGGCCGATGCTGATGGGATAGTCGTCCAGCGGACCGGCCATGGGGATATGCACCTTGCGGAACACCATGGAGCCGTCGCAGGGCATGGGCAGAACCACATCGCCGGCTTCGGGCATGGGGTTGAAGTGTTTCTCGTCCCAGGTGGCGAAGGCCTGGGTGCAGGCCAGCCCGAGGGGCAACAGCAGGAAACGGCACCAGTTTCTAGAGTTCACGCAGACTCTCCGCAGGTTCAATACTGATGGCGCGCAAGGCGCCGATTAGGGCAACCAGCGCCGCTACTAGCAGCGCCAGCAACAGGGCGATCAGCCCGTGCCAGAAAGTGATGTCACAGACGAAGGCGCCTGTGGCCTGGCTGCTGCCCAGCAGGCGGTTGAACAACTGGCTGCCGACGCCGTAGCACGCCAGACCGCCAAGATAGCCGGCGCCGCTGAGAAACAACGCCTGCAGCACCAGATAGCCAGCCACCGCAGCTCGCTGAAAACCCAGCAGGCGCAACAGCGCCAGGCTGCGCCGCTTGCGGTCGATGTTGGCGAGAAAGGCGCCGATCAGCGAAGCGATACAGCCCACCAGCGAGGCGCCGGCGATGACCCCGAAGATCACGCCCAGCACATGATTAATGGCCTTGACCGCGTCGATCTCGGCCAGGCGGCTGCTGGTTTCGATGTGTTGCGCATTCAGCCAGCGCTCCAGCGGCGCAACGCTGTCGATATCCCGTGCATACAAGCGCGCGCGGGCATAGCCGGGCGTCAGGCCCTCGGCGGAGTTACCGCTGTGTGCGCCCAGCGCGGGCACCTGATAGCCGTCGCGAAAGCGTTCCAGCCCCAGCAGCAGCTCAGGTGCGACAAAGGCGGCGGGGCGACCGAAACGCGCCGGGTCGAGTACCGCCAGCACCTGCAGGGGTTGCTCGCCGCGTTCGTTGACACCGTTCAGCCGGCGCGTCACCCGCAGTTGCAGCGAGTCACCGGCCTGGACGTTCAGGCGCTCGGCGGCGCGTGCACTGAGAATCACCTGGTTACCGCGTAGCGCGCTCAGTGGCGTGTCGAGTAGCGGGTCGCCGGTCTGGGTGGGGATGATCTCGGCGTTTTCGACGAAGCGCCGGTTGGGGCCGAGCAGGTCGGCCTGGGTATTCAGTGAGCGGGTCTGACCGATGGCGAAACCGGTTTCCGGGCGCTGTTGCAGTTGCGTGAGCCAGGCTGTGTCGTAGTTGCCGCTGCTCAGCAGGCGGATTTCCAGGTTGCGCGGATCGCGCAACAGGTCATCCTGCAGCTGGTTGACCACACCGTGCTTGAGGCCGAACAGCAGCAGCAGCGGGGCAATCACTGCCACCAGCGAGGCGGCCACACATAGCGACACCTTGCGGTCGTGCCACAGGTCGTTGAGTGCCAGCTTGCCGAGCAGAGCGAAGCGATCAAACCACCGGGACAAAAGCTGTCTCTCCTTCGCGGCTGACGGCGCCCAGCCGGGCCAGACCAAACTCGTCGATCAGGGCCCAGTCGTGGGACACCACCAGCGCGGTCAGCCCCAGCTCCCGCACCAGGCTCAGCAGCAGCTCGAACAGCCGCCGTGCATTGACCGGGTCGAGCGCTGCGGTGGGCTCGTCGGCCAGCAGCAGTTGCGGCTCATGGGCGATGGCCCGCACGCAAGCCACACGTTGACGCTCACCGATGGACAGGGCCTGGGGATACTTGTCGAGCAAGGATTGCAGGCGCAGCACGTCCAAAGCCTTTTCCACATGGCCGCTGCCCGACGGCAGGCCGAGCAGGCGGCGCGGCAGGCTGATGTTGTCGCGCACCTTGAGAAAGGGCAGCAGACCGCCGCTTTGCAGGACAAATCCCAACTGGCGCGAGCGCACTGCGGCCAGCGCCGACTGGTCGTCGGCCTGCAACAACTGGCAGACATCCACATGCTCGCGACCCAGCCGGTAGTGCGTCAGCGCCTGCGGAGCGAGCAACAGGCCGATGGCTTCGAGCAGGGTGCTCTTGCCACAGCCGCTCTCACCGGTGATGGCGCGAATCTCGCCATGTCCCAACTGCAACGCCGGCAGGCAGACGCGATGCGCCTGCGCACCGGTGCCCCGTGCGACCCGTAGTCCCTTAATGTCGAGCATGGCTCAGGGCATCATTTCCAGCGGCACCGGATACACGTTGTCGCGTGCATCGCTGTCCTTGGCCAGCGCCACCCAGCGGTCCACATCGGCGTTGTAACGCTGGTAGTGGCGCAGCTTGGTGCTCAGGGTGCGGATGAATTTCTCCTGGGCCAGGCCGTCCCAGCTCTTCCAGGTTTCCTCGTCCAGGTTGAGTACTTCGCTCTGGTAGGGCAGGTCTTCCAGGTATTCGCCGAGCATGCCCAGCTCCGCCAGGCGAGTGTTGTCGCCCTGCTTCAACTGGTTGGGATCGGCGCCCATGGTGGCGGCCACCGAACGCAGGCGCTCGAACATTTCGCTGGGCGAGATCAGGCCCTGGTTGGCGGCGTCGAGGATCTGCTTGAGCACGTCACTGAGGTCGCTGAGCTGGGATTTGGTCAGCAGCACGCGCACATCGGTGGTCGGCAGGTTCTGTTTGATCAGGTCGCGGTCGCTGATCCAGGCCTGGAACACGGGTGGCGCCTGGGTGCCGGTCTTCTGTCCGAGGTAGGCCAGCTGCATGGCGTGGCCAATCAGAGCAGCGTCGTCGAGCATTTTCTGCTCTTCGCTGCTAGCAGCTGCCGGTTCCGCCTTGGCATTGAGTGCGCTGCCAATGGCCTCGTCGCCCATATAGGCGGCCTTAACCTGACTGGTGATGGCATTGGCCAGGGCATCGACCTTGCGCCCGTAGGCGTCCAGGTCGCCGGCATTGACCGGGTAGTACAGCGAGGTATTGGTGCCCGGATAGGTCGAGAGCGCCTGATACTGCGCCTCGGCCTTGCCGTGGTTCTTCAGGCCGGCGGCGGTCTTCAGGTGCAGCGTGTAGATCGCCACGCCAGGGTTGCTGGCTTCGATCCGTACCTGCTCGGCGCTAAGGCCGGTCGCGGACAGCTTGTTATCGCCATCGATCGCACCGGCGTCAGTAATGAGGACCACGTAGCGGGCGCCGAACTGGGTCCAGTCGACCTGATCGATGGCGTGCATGACCCCTGAGTAGGCATCTTCATCGAAGCTGCTGCTCGACACCTTGGCCTGCCTAAGATCGGCGACTTTGCTCAGGAAATCGGCGCCGTCCGTGACCTTGTTGGGGTCGGCGTACATTTTGCTGACGTACTCCAGGCCCGGTACGGCCTGGGTGCTTGAGCGGAAGGCGACCAGGCCGAACTTGACTTGCTTGCCGAGCTTTTCCACGGCGATCTGCGCATAGACCTTCTTGATCGCCTCGCGGGTGCGCTCGATATAGGGGTCCATGGATATGGTCGAGTCGATGACGAACACCACTGCCGCGCTGAATTCCTTGAGCTGGCTGGTGATGGCCGGCTGGCTTGCGCTGCCGGCTGCGTTCGCGGCGCCAGTCGCGTTGCCAACGGTGGCTGATAACGTCTCGGCCTTGCTCACCGAGGCGACATTGAGCAGGCGCATGCGGAAACCTTCTTCGCTCATCACCTCCTCACCGCTGAGCACCGGCAGCAGGTAGAACTCCTTCTGCAGGTCGACGAAGAATTCCGGCTCCTGCGCCAGCACGCCGGTCGCCGGCTGGCCCTGTTTGAGTTTGGCCCGCAGTGGCGCGACATGGCTGACCGGGTCCGGCGCATCGAGGATGCCCTCCAGTGTCGGGCGCTCCTTGAAGAACAGCAGGCGGTCACGGTTGGCCGGGTTGGTGAAGGCCAGGGTCAGCTGCATCTTCCAGTCCACGGTACAGGCGGCGGGCAGCCAGCCGATGGTTTTGCCATAGCTGTCCGGGCCGACGCGCAGCCACTCGGCGTTACCGGCCTGGGCGCGCTCGTAGACGTAGAAACGGCTGAATGCCGGCTGTGTCTGTCCGCTGCCACCGGCGCTGGCGCTCAATTGGCAGTTGGGCGTGGTCAGTACGCGTTGGAACAGGGTCTGCTTGCCTTCTTGCAGCAGGGGTTTGTCCGCTGCCTGCAAGGTGGCGCTGGCGCAGAGCGCCAGCAGTGCCGCACAGCTAATACGCAGGCTCACGGTTGCAGCTCCTCGTAGCGTTGGCGGGCCTGGGCGTCATCCGGGGCCGAGGCGAGGATGGTTTCGTACCAGTAGGCTGCGGTGGCGGCATCCGCCTCAGCGAAGCAGGTGCTGGGCTGGTGGAACTCGGGGTCGTACTCACGCGCATAGGCGTGGGCGATCTGCACGTCACCGGCCTGGGCGCGGTTGGCATACAGGCGCTGGGCGATGCCGCAATGCCCGGCCTGCTTGGCGGTGGCGATGATTTCCAGCAGCGCGGCGCTGTCCGGCGCCTCGCGGATGCAGTTCTGCACGAAGCTCAGCTCGCTCTGGTTGGCCATGCTTTCCAGCGTGCAGGGGCCGGCGGCGACCGGCTCGCTGGCTGCTGCGGGTTCGGTTACCGCGGGCGGTGCCTCGGCCGGCTTTTCAACCGCTGGCTTCTTCAACCAGAGCCAGAGTCCCAGCGCGATTGCCAACAGAACCAGCACGCCGAGGATCAGTGGCAGCAGGTTGCTTTTCTTCTGAGCCGCAGGTTTCGTGACTGCCGGTTCTGCAGCCACCGGCTCGGGCTCAGGCGAGGCACTGAGCGGCTCTGCAGCCGGCGGCGGCTCAGGCAGCCCCAGCGACGGCATGTCCGGGATTTCCAGCGGCGCTTCGGGCACGCTCATGTTGCCGCCGTCATAGAGGGCGCGTGTTTCGCCACCGGCAATCGACGACAGCAGGCCTTGGGCCGGGCGCACCACGCCCTGATCCACGAGGCCGCCAGCGAGTTCACGCAATTCGATACGGAAGTTCGAGCTGCCGCTGCCTTCCAGCAGGGGATCGACCACATCGGGGCCGATCAGGGTTTCCAGCACATCCTCGTCGGCGCCCTGGTTGAAGCACGGCACCTGGAACCAGAACGGATTGTTGCTCCAGGTCCGGTCGCCTTGCAGGTAGAACTGGTCCTGATTGCGCTGAATGGAAAACTCCAGCTTCTCGCTGGCGCCGCGCCATTTCTTCACCGCCAGTCGGGCCTGGCCGGGAATGTTCGGCTCAAGGGTCAGCAGGTCAACACGTATGGGCATGTCTTATCTCGCTTGGAACGACTGCAGCACACGGCCCAGCCATTCATTCTGTTCAATCGTGATTTCGCGTCCGGCGCTGTGCCCGGCGTTGTCCTGGGTAATGCAGGCCAGCCCGGACAGCCAGTCGCCAAGGAACAGCCTGGACTGGTCGATCGGCTGCACAGGCAGTTCGGGCAACTGGCCCGGCTGCGGGTGGCGATAGAAGGCGAACAGGTGATCCTTGCTGCCGATCAGGCTCTTGGGTCGGGCGTCCACGGGCTTGTGCAGGTTGCCGAACCAGGACACGTAGTCGCGCAATACCAGCTGCACGGTCAGTACCTGACGCTGCACCAGCTGATCGCGGCGCGTGCCGCTCTGGGTGCGCAGCAGCAGCGCACGGCTGATCTGCTCGGGCACGTCGAGGCGATAGGCCGCAGTGATGAGCTCATCGACCACGGCCTCGACCACCTTGCGATCCAGGCCTAACAGGGTCAGCAGATTCTGGCGGTTGGCAATTTCACGCAGATGGCTGATCCAGGCCTTGAACACGGCCCGGGCGAAGCGATGCTCGCTGCTTTGTTGCTGTGGCGCTGCCACCTTGGCTGCCGGTGTTTCGGCGCTGCCGAACACCTCGCCGAAGTCGAAGCCGCCATCGTTGCCGTACAGGCTCTGTGGTGCGGCCTGGGCAACTTCTTCGGTGCTTTCGGTGGCGTTCTCTTCAACCTCGTAGGCGCCGCTCAGATAGAGGTCGCGCACGCTGTCGCCGGGCAACTGCAGGTGGTCGATCAGCTCGCCCAGCACCGGCAGCCGGCGGCCCAGGTCCTGCAGGATCATCTGTGCCTGGGCACGTTTGAGCGCCAGCGCGCCTTCGCCGTCCTTGTGATACCAGCCGTCGAGACTGTGCAACAGATCGTCCTTGCAGCGCTCCAGCTGTTCCTCGATGCGGTTGAGCTTAAAGTCGAGGTGGGCGACCCGGCCGAGATACTGGCTGATGCGCTGGATGCCGCCGTCGTTCAGCGCCATCATCGCCGCCCAGGCCTCGCCCGGCTGGGCAATGTGCTCGCACACGGCCGGCGCATCGATGAAGGTCCGCCCCAGCAGCTGCAATTGCGTCTGATAGCGCGAAACCATGCCCAGTTCGTCGTAGGTGTGTTCGGCCATCTCGACGAAGGTGGCCATCGGCAGACGCGGCTTGCGCACCAGGTAGGTGTTGCTGAACGGCTGGCCGGCCCAGTTCTGGATCCATTCGTATTGGCCGAAGCGCTCCAGCATGGTCTTCTTCAGCAGGCCTTCCCAGCCTTCGCGGACCATGTTTTCGTCCTGCTCTAGCATGGTGCCGATCTGCATATCGAACATGGTCAGCGCCCAGATCAGGCCGGGTGTGCGCTTGCCGCGCTCCTGGACGGTGGCGCCCTGGGTCTTTTCGATCCAGCGGGTCAGTACCGGGCCGACGTCCTTGACGTCGATCTGCTTGGACGAGCTGGTGCAGACCACCAGGCTGTTCATCTCCTGGCTGTCGGTGTAGCGCTCGAACAGGTAGGCGACCTTGCCGCGCAGCAGCAGCTGGGACACCGGGTTGCCGCCCTGGGCACTGGCCTGGCTGCCGGCTTCGCTGACCGAGCGGATGCCCAGGCGTCCGCGATAACCGGGGAAGTCCAGCAGATCAACCTGTTCCACCTGCGGGTCACACGTGGGATTGACCAGCGGGAAGATCATTTCGGCGGTCAGCGCGGCCAGTTGCACCACCGGAACGCCCACTGCCGGCAGCAGGTTATCGCCTGGCGCCGGGCAGACCTCGACCGGCAGATCGCGACTGCTGCCCAGACGTTCAAGCATGTCCACGTTCATGATGCTGTCGCGCTGGGAGTAACCCTCGCCGTCACGGCTGACCAGTACACTCAGCGGTGCGAACACCCGCGGTGCATGGCCCAGACGCTGCAGCGTGGAGGCCAGCTGGATATAGAGGTTGGTCAGTTCCGGCTGCTCGCCCCAGAGAATCGAGAACAGCTCGGCGCGCTGGGTACAGCTCAGGCGCGGCGCCAGCTCCATCGCCCGTGGCCAATAGAGGTGCTCCAGCTTGCGGATCGATTTCTCGAAGTTGTCGCGCAGGTAATCCCACAGCGACACCACGTCGTCGGCGCTGACGCCGGCCTGCGGGGCATTCGTGGCACCGTTTTCAAACGGCTTGAGGATGCGGGCGATGCGCGGCTCGTCGAGTTCGTAGTCGACCAGCTCCTGATTGAAGTCGTTGAACCAGGCGTTGGCCAGAATCTTGGCCAACTCGATCTCGCTGAACAGCTTGAGCTCCACCGGATGGCTGGCCGGCCCTGACTTTGCGGTACGGCTGAAGCGAGTGACCAGGCCGGTGGCCTCCTTGCCGCCGCCCGGTGGGTTCACGTGCTTGATGAAGTCCAGACGGGTGTCGCCGTAGAGGGTTTCCAGCTTGCCCTGCTGGTTCGCCGCGAGCGCCGAGATCAGGTAGGACTTGCCGGCCTGGGACAGGCCGAAGAAGCCGATGGTCATGGGTGTGCCGGCTACCCGACCAAGGCTGTGCGCCAGGTTGCGTGCACGGTGCAGCTTGAGGTTGAAGCTGTCGGCCTCGCTGTCCAGTCGTGGTGCGTTGCCACGCACTCCGCGAATCCACTCCAGGGCCTGGCCGGCGCCTTCGTGAATGGCCGCCCAGGAGGTGCTCAGTTGGATCTGTTTGGGAGTCAGGTTGCTCATTTGCGCTTCACACTTCCGCTGTCCAGCCAATACTTGGTGTCGCTCAGTCCTGCGTCGAGCATGGTGTTCAGCTCGAGCTCCAGATCACTGCGCACGTTGAAGGCGACCCTGTTGCTGCTGGACTCGACGCTGGCGATGGCCAGCCGGTCGCTGATCAGGCCCTGCTTGCGGGTGCGTTGGTCGCGGGTGTCGATCTTGAAGCGAATCTTCAGCAGCGGCGCCTCACCGTCTTCTCCGGCGCGGGAGAACTTTTCACGTCCGGTCTTGGTGAAGCGCAGGCTGTAAAGCGGCGACGCCGCCCAGCGCTCGGCGGTCAGCTGACGGAAGCCCAGCCGCAGGTCGCCGCGCATGACCAGTTGCGGGGTGTCGGCGTCATCGCCGTCACCCATCAGCGGCAGGTTGATCATGCCGTCCTGCGAGGCAATGTCGCGGTAGAGCACGTCGGCGTCCTTGATGAAGTTGTTCAGGTCGATCACGCCGATGTGCTTGATGGTCGAGTAGGGCTTGAGTGCTGCCGAACGGAAATAGAAGTTCGGCACGCTGTGGTTGGCGCACAGCAGGCAGAGCATGGCGCCGACCGAAGCGGTGCTTTTCGGATCGTCGATCAGGCCGCTCTTGTGGAAGGGATACCAGCCGCCGGTGCGGTAGTTCTGCAACGGCAGGATGCGCCCCGGTGGCAGCGGCAGCATCTTGCGGATGAAGGCCTGCACGCCCGGTAGCCGTGAGGGGCGTCCGGTCAGCAGCAGCATGTCGCAGGGGTAGTGGAAGATCACTTCGCACAGGGCGCTGAGCGTCTTGGTCAGGTTGATCCTGTCGTTGAGGAATGCTGCGTGCAATTGCTGCAGGTCGAAGCTGATCGGTACCTGCAGCAGATCGAACGTAGTCTGGCCACCCACTTCGCGGCGTACCGCACTGCAGACGTATTCCCACACACTGTCATTTACCGATTGCTCGCCGAGCAGTTCGGCGTAGCTCTGGCTGATGACTTCCTGCGGGTGCTCCGGGTCGTACTGTTCGTAGGCCTTGAGCAGCGCGAGTCCCAGCGGGGTGAAGACCTGCAGGTTGAGTTGCTGGCGCAGAATGCCGTCCTGCACGCTGACCGATTCGTCGCCGCACAGGCGCGACATGAGCGCGTTCGGGCTGGACACTCCGGCGACCCGCAAAGCCTTCTCGAAGCTGGGCAGGATAAAGTCCTGGATCACGTCCAGAAGGATGTCATCACCCGCGACCTTGAAGCCGTCACGGAAGCGCTGTTCCGGCACGATATGCACGTTGCTGCCGCTGCCGCCATTACCGGCGCGGTCCAGGCGGTAGTCGGTGATCACCAGATCGGTGGTGCCGCCGCCGATGTCGATGGTGGCCAGGGTGATGCGCTCACGGTCGGCTTTGTCGGGCCGCGCCAGGGTGGCGAAGAACTCTTCCGGGTGACCGGCAAAGTTCTCGTTGACCTCGGTATAGAGATAGACCAGCTGCCCGCAGGAGGCTTCGTCCCATTCCACGCGGATGCTCGGGATCGGCGTGCGCGCGCTGCTGACGTCTTCCTCGTGTGGGTCTTCCTCACCGGCATGCCAGCCGAGGCTTTTCCAGACCAGGCCGATGGCCTGCAGCATGCGTTCGTTGAGGATGCTGCGCTCGGCCTGAGGCATGCCCGGCGGCACGGTGAGGATGATGCTGTTGAGCTGGCGCGGTGTGCGCGTGTGGCCCTGGCGCGAGCGCTGGGCCGGGCTGTTGATCTGCGACAGGGCCTGCGCCAGCACCTCGGCCAGCATGAAGGTCATCAGCGAGCTGCGCGAGTAGCGCGGCATGAACACCGGCAGACGGTCGTCCTCGTCGAGGCTGTACAGTGCCTCCCCGGTTTCGTTGATCAGGTGCGAAAAGGGTGCGGCGGTGGCGTAGGGCTCGCTGTCACCTTTTGTATAGGAGCAGTTGAAGCGCCAGCCGTGGCCGTAGGCGTTCTCGTCCCACAGGTAGCGCTTGGGGCTGGACAGGCCGGTCGAGCCTTCGGTGCCGCGTCGGCGGCTGGCCAGGCGTCCGGCCTCGCTGCCGACGCGGGCGATGGTGGGCCACTGGAAGGCATCGTGGCGACCGCTCTTGACCGAGAACTGATCCTTGCCGAAGTTGGCCTGGGCGAATTCAACGCGGCTCTCGAACGGCTGGTTGTAGGTGTGCTCGGGGGTGATCAGATCGCGCAGCTCCAGGACATAGTTGTGCTTGAGTCCGGAGCCGGCCTGGCCGTGGTTCTCGATCAGGATGCCGCAGGTACGCGAGTTGCCGACGTCCAGCACCAGATCCACGGGGATCGGCTTGACCTGTCCGTTGACCTCATTGGCGACGACCTTGAGTTCGGGAATGTCCACCTTGGCGCGGGCATTGGTCTGCTGCGCGGGCACGGGTTGCGCCATCAGGCTGAGCAGGTTGAGGTAGTGCGCCAGGTGATGGTTTTCGCGCACCTCGATATCGACTTCATCGCGCGGACGATGCGCATTGCCTTCGCGGAACACTTCCAGCAGCCACTCCCTGACCCAGCCCTGGTCGAGGAACCAGCGGGTATCGCGGATATTGCAGGCCAACCGGAAGGCGACGCCGGAGCTGACGTCTTCCTGGTTGGGTGCAAGGTATGTGGTGCCGTCCTGGCGGGGCATGACACGGGTGTCGAAGGTCAGCGTCAGGCGATGGCTGTTGCCGTCGATGTCCGGAGCGGGAAGCTTGACCAGGCGCATGCGCGCCCAGTTGCTCGGGCCTTCGTCGTAGCGATGGGGCGGCATGAAGCGGAAGAAGGGGATCGGCAGCCAGAGGCCATCGAGCAGGTCCAGGCTGCTTTTCATGTCGAGGCTGAACACGGGCTTGGTCTTCTCGATTTTCTCCGGCTCGGGCTCGTAGAAGTAGAAGTCCTTTTCCTCGTTGTATAGCAGGCGCGTCAGCAGGCCGCTGGTCAGCGGAGCGAATTCGCCGGGCGGCTGCTTGCGCAGGTCCAGCGACAAGGCGAAATCCATGAACTGGATGCCGGTGTCGCTGATCAGGGTGACGGTGTCTTCGAATTGGGTGACTTCAGGCAACATTGGGATTCATCCAGTCTTATTCGCCAGCGCGACGCATGGACATCGGGAAGCGTTCGTTTCCGTAGCTGCCGGTGCAGTCCGCGATGCTCTGTGCGCCCTTGGCGCAGGTGACCTGTGGCATGTCGTAGTTACTGCCATCGGCGCAGGCGGCCTGGCCATTGCTGTCGATGGCCAGGCTGCCGTTGTTCATGGCGGCAGTGACCGGGCCGGAACAGTCCACGCCATCCGGGCGGCGCACCGTGACCTCGCCCTTGCCATCATCGAAACGGTATTGCAGGCGCAGCGGCTTGCCCGTGCGGCGATCCTGGATGCCGGCGCCGGCACGCCAGTCGCCATTGAGGAAATCTGCCGGGCCGTTGCCGGCCTGCTCGGGAATGCTCAGCGGCTCCTGCGGGTCCTGAGGCAGTTGGGGTGGTTGTGGCTGCTCCGATGGCTGCGGCGGCTCGGCCTGCGGTTCATCAGCCGGCTGCGCAGGTTCTGCTTCGGGTTCAGCTTCCAGTGCAGGCGGGGTGGGTGGCTCGTCAGCAGGCGCCTTGCTCGACTCCGGCTCGTCACCCGGCCCGGCAGGCTCGCCTTCCGGCGAATCTCCGCTGCCTTCCTGCAACTCGGGCATACCAGGCGCACCGCGGCCCCCGCCAGTGCCGACACCAGAGCCGTTCAGGCCCAGCCCATCAGCGGGTAGCGAGACAGTCGGCAGCTCTGGCGCGGACAGGGTTGGCAGACCTAGCTGCGGCATTCCCGGCAAACCTGCATTCGGCATGCAGCCGCGCAGCAGGCTGAGCAACAGCAGCGCCAGCAATAGAAGGAGTAGCGGCCACAGCCACCACCAGCGCCGCCACCAGGGTCGGGCCACGACAGGTGCCGGTTCGACCACAGCCGCCAGCGGAGCGGCCACGGTCGCAGCAGGCGCCGGTATCAGGGGTGCGGTGGGTTCCTTTTCGCTGCGTGGATACAGGCAATGCAGCGGTTCCAGGCTGCGGTCAGCGCCGGCATGCTGAAAGCCCCAGAAGGTCAGCACCGGCTTGCCATTCACCAGATAGACGAAGTTTTCATCGGGGAAGTAGATGACCCGCTTGAGCAGCTTGCCGAACACCGCCTTGTCGCCCTGCTGGTCAGCCGGATCGCTGCCGAGGAAGCGGACGCTGAGATCATCCAGTGCGGTCCTGAGCCTTTCCAGCTGTTGCCGGGCTGGCGCGCGCTCTTCTTCGGTGGCCGAGGTCCAGGGAATCACATCGCCGGGAATGTCGCTGTACCAGTCGATCTGATTGCCCAGCTCATCGCTCTGCGGTATCGCCAGATGCACGACGAGATTCGCATCCTTGCGTCGAATGGCTTCGCGCAATTGCAAAGCGGCCCGATAAACCGGCTGCCCGGTCTCTCCCAACGCGGTAAAAGTTTCGCTTTTACCACTGCGTAGCAATGCACCGCGCATCCCTGCTCCAGAATCTAGAAAAATCCGGTCTTCAACGAAGCCGTGCGCTCCGTCACAATTTGCAACGGACAGTATGGTAAATGCTTATTGACGTCAATTTGCCATTGCCCCTTTTTCGATGACCGGGATTTGCCGCTATCGTCGGCCCTTGACCTTCACGTTCGTCCTTCTGCTCCGACGACGCGGCTGCTATTAAGAGTCAGATAGTCCCGATGGACGTCATCGCCAGAATCCTCAACTTTCTTTCCGAAGAAGATGGCTGGATGCAGCTTCGTACCCTCGGGCAAACATCAGTAAACTGCGCTCGGCCTTCAGCCCAGAGTGGCACGGCCGCAGAAAGGTCAGCGAGCTGATTGCGGCCGAGTAAGCGTTTCGCCCCAGTCCGCGGCGGCAGCGCTACCGGCGGTCTGGACCTGTACGTCGGGTTGTGAAAACCGGACAAGCAGGGCGAGGCCGGCATGCATTGAATAGCTTCAGAAAAACAGGCGGCACAGGAAACGCTAACTGGCCGCTGTCGAGTAATGAGTCATGGAGAGTTACACGCATGAGCTTATGGGATGACCTGAAGCAAAAGGCGGTGCAGGCGAACCCGGAAATGGCTGAGAAAGCCGCGCTTGCACTAAGTCGCGCGAAGGAACTGGCTGTCGAAGCTAGTCATAAGGCGGCGCCGGTGCTCAAGGAGGCAACCGAAAAAACCTCGGCGTTCGCCCGGGAAAATACCCCGATCGTGAAAGCGCAGGCCATCAAGGCTTTCGAAGACGCAAAGGCGCACCGGGCCCAGCTGCAGGAGCGTGCCAAGAGTGACAAGGCTGCGCGCGACGAATTGATTCGGACGATGTACGACATCACCGTGACACCGGAAGAAGAGAACTTTCTCGACGATGGCTTCCGACATTTGCATCACGAATTGCGCTTTTTCGCATTGACCGGCCAGGTTCTGGATACTCAAAAGCGCGCCAACACCCACCTCTCGGCTTCCCACTCCCACAGCGCGAGCAATGGCGGCTACATGCTTGGTGGCTATGGCTCCATGGGCGGAAGCGCACATGCGTCTATGCACGTCAGCAGCTACACCACCACTGAACACGAATTCTGGGTCAGGCTGGGTGATGGCAGTGAGGCCTGCTTCGGCTTTTCCGACAGCAGCATCCAGATGCGAACGGGGCAGTGGCTAACGCTGGTGTTCGTTCACCCGGCGGAAACCACCAACGGCTTGCTGTGCGCGATCTACAACCACGCCTCTAAGGCCTACCAGGCGGTCATGTCGCCAGCAGCGATCAACAACCGCTTCGGTCTTCACACCGAGCAGCCAGGTTTTTTCAACAAGAAAGAAGTCATGGCCACCCGGACGCGCCTGATGAATGAGCTCGATCGCAGGCTGGCGCTGATTGGTCAGCACGTTGCTATCCACAATCAGGTTCCGGAGCCGTAGAGCGGGCTAGGATGGGACTGTCGGGCTGCGATGATGGCGACACAAAATGGACACCGTGCAGGCCACATGAATGTACCTTTTGCCATGAGCATTCTTACGATGAATAAGACGAAGGTGTAAACCTTATTCAGGACGGGACACAGAAAAAAGAAAAGACCCCACGTCTTCACGTGAGGCCTTTTCCGTATTTGGCGCACCAGGCGGGATTCGAACCCACGACCCCTGCCTTCGGAGTCCTAAAAGCCGACGTTTAGAATCAATACGTTAGCGCTGATCAGCTGAAAAATCAAAGAGTTATGGTCGCCATGGTTAGCGCGTTTTCGCCCTGTTTAGCGGGGCGAGTGTGGCGAATTTGTGGCATCCAATAACCAGAAATGCGCTAGACAGTTAATTCTTTTGCAATCATCTCTGCCTGCTTCAGTACCGTTTCCGTAGCAAGCAACTGCATATCTGGCGGATAGCCAAACTGGCGCAAAGTACGTTTCACGATCACCTTGAGTTTGGCTTTGACGTTTTCCTTGATGGTCCAGTCGATGGACGCGTTTTCCCGCACGCGCAAGGTCAGTACCACGGCCAGCTCACGCAACTTGTCTTGCGCCATCAAATCGCGGGCGCTGTCGTTGTTGGCCACGGCGCTGTAGAAGGCGTATTCGAAATCCGTCAGTCCCATGTTCTTGGCTTCGTCGTCAGAGGCGACGATTTCCTTGCTGATCTTGATCAGCTCGTCCATCACCTCGGCGGCGGTGAGGATTTTGTTGTGGTATTTCTTGATGGCGTTTTCCAACATCTCCATCAGGCTTTTGCTCTGCACCAGATTCTTCCGGGCCCGCGCCTTCAGCTCGTCATTGAGTAGCTTTTTGAGCACCTCAAGCGCCACGTTCTTGTGCTTGTGGTCCTTTAGTTCGGCCAGAAACTCGTCGGATAGAATAGAAATATCCGGTTTCTTGATGCCCGCCGCATCGAACACGTCGATCACCTGTTCCGACACCAGTGCCTTGTCGATCACCTGGCGGATAGTGGTTTCGATGTCTTCATCGCTTCGGCTTTCACCAGTACCGCCATCGAACTTGACCAGACGGGCTTTGACCGCCTGGAAGAAACCCACTTCGTCCTTGGCATCCAGCGCCTGCTCATGGGGCACCGCAATGGCAAAGGCTTGCGACAGTGCTGAGACTTCCTTGATATAGCGGTTGCGCCCATCATCAAGCCCGAGGATATGTTCTTCCGCCGCTAGGATCAGCGAGAGCTTTTGTGCGGTATCGGCCTCGAAGAAGTCTCCATAGGCGAAGCCGTGGTACATGGCCGAGATCACTTCGATCTTTTCCAGCATCAGCGCCACTGCTTGTTCCTGCGCCAGGGTCGGGTCCCCTTTGCCGCCGGCATCGGAGTAGAACGACAGCGCCTCTTTCAGGTCGGCGGCGATGCCGAGGTAGTCCACCACCAGGCCGCCCGGCTTGTCCTTGTGCACGCGATTCACCCGGGCAATCGCCTGCATCAGGTTGTGGCCCTTCATCGGTTTGTCGATATAGAGAGTATGCATGCTGGGTGCGTCAAAGCCCGTCAGCCACATATCGCGCACTATCACCAACTTGAGCGGGTCGGCATCGTCCTTCATGCGCTCGGCCAGCAGTTTGCGCTGCTCTTTGCTGGTGTGATGTTTGGCCAGCAGCGGGCCATCGCTGGACGCGGCAGTCATCACCACCTTGATCGCGCCCTTGGTCAACTCATCCGAGTGCCACTGCGGGCGCAGTTTGACGATCTCGTTGTACAGCTCGACAGCAATTCGCCGCGACATGCTGACCACCATAGCCTTGCCGGCGAAGACCTCCTGGCGAGCATCAAAATGGGCAACGATATCGCAGGCAATATTCCTGATACGTTTCTCGCTGCCGATCAGCGCTTCCATCCGCGTCCACTTGGCCTTGGCCTTCTGCGTCTCGCTCAGTTCGTCCGGATCCAGCTCTTCGTCCAGCTCAGCGATCAGTTTTTTGCCCTCTTCGCTGAGTGCCACTTTGGCCAAACGGCTCTCGTAAAAAATGCGCACCGTGGCACCGTCTTCCACAGCTTGGGCAATGTCGTAGATGTCCACGTAGTTACCGAACACGGCGGGCGTATTGACGTCGGTCTTTTCAATCGGGGTGCCGGTGAAACCCAGGTAGGTCGCATTGGGCAGGGCATCGCGCAGGTACTTGGCGAAACCGTAGACCACCTTCTTGCCGATCAAGGTGCCGTCGGCGCTTTTCTCGTCCACCGTCTTGGCTGCGAAGCCATACTGGGTGCGATGCGCTTCGTCGGCGATCACCACGATATTGCGGCGCTCGGACAGCTCTTCGTAGATGTTGCCCTCTTCGGGCTGGAACTTCTGGATAGTGGAGAACACCACGCCGCCGGAGGCCACCTTAAGCAGCGCCTTGAGCTCGTCACGATCCTTGGCCTGCACCGGCTCCTGGCGCAACAGCTGCTTGGAGGCGGCGAAGGTGTCGAATAGCTGATCGTCTAGGTCGTTGCGGTCGGTAATCACCAGAATGGTTGGGTTATCCAGCAGCAGTACGATCTTGCCGGTGTAGAACACCATGGACAGCGATTTGCCCGAACCCTGGGTGTGCCACACCACACCCGCCTTCTTATCCCCTCGGGGTTGCTTGGTCACGCCGGGCAAGCCATAGCTAGCGGGGTTCTCCCGCGTACTCAGGCCTGCATCCATATCCACGGCCCGCAGGGTGGAGGCTATCGCCGCATTGACCGCGTAATACTGGTGATAAGCCGCCAACTTCTTCACTGTGCTGATGGTGATCTGGCCGGTTTTCGGGTCTTCCTTCCTTGCCTTTTCGAACACGATAAAGTGGCGCTGCAAGTCCAGCAGCGTGGCCTTATTCAGCATGCCGACGATCAGAGTTTCCAACTGGCTGACCAGGTGTGAGGCCTCGGCCTTGCCGTCGGCACTCTTCCACGCCATAAAGCGCGACAACCCCGCCGAGAGCGAACCGGCCTTGGCCTCCAGGCCATCCGAGATCACCACAAAGGCATTGCTGGCGAACAGGCTAGGGATAGTTTCTTTGTAGGTTTCGATCTGCTGGTAGGCGCTTTTCAGCGTGGCGTTTTCCGCGGCGGCGTTTTTCAGCTCGATCACCACCAGCGGCAGACCATTGACGAACAGCACCAAATCCGGCCGTTTGGTCTGATTGTTCTCAATGATGGTGAACTGGCTGGCGACTACGAATTCATTGTTTTCTGGGTGGGCGAAGTCGATCAGCCAGACCCGCTCGCCGCGCTCGTCACCATCCTTGTGCCGGCTCGCCGGCACGCCTTCGCTCAGCAAACGGTGGAACGCCTCGTTATTCGCCAACAGCTCGGGGGACTGCACGCGCTGCACATCCTTCAGCGCGGCCAGGATGACATCCTCCGGTAGCTTGGCATTGATGCGCCGAGCCGCTTGTTCCAATCGCCCGAGCAGCAGCACTTCGGCATAGTCGCGACGCTCTGGATTGTCGCTGTCCGGTGCGCTATCGGGGGCGTGGATGGCCTGATAACCCAGACGCTCGAACAGCCTGATGGCGAAGGTTTCGATGGCTGATTCGGTGAGTGTGGCCAAAATGGATTTCCCTATGGATGTTCTGGTGCCGCCAGCATGTTCATGATCAGGCGGATCAAGGTGTCCTTCTGCCTGGGGTCCGACTCCGCCACCAGCAGGGTCAGGGCGGCCAGACCGGTATCGTTGATCACCGGCTCCCCGCGAGTATTGAGCAAACGCCCGTTACGGTGCAGAAAATCAACGAATAGAAAGGCCCCGCTGCGCTTGTTGCCATCGGTAAACGGATGGTTCTTCACCACAAAATACAGCAGATGCGCCGCTTTGCTTTCCAGCGTCGGGTAGGCGGGCTCGCCGAACGCCGTCTGATCCAGATTACCCAATAGCGCGCCCAGACCATCGCCCCGTGGCCGGGCGAACAGCTCGGTCGCCTCACCGCGCGCCAGCAGCGATTGTTTCAGTTCCAGCAGCGCCGAACTGGCTTCTGCCTCGGTGGGCAGGCTGCCGCCGGGCTGGCCGTCGGGCTCGTTCAACAAGCCTTCGTCATAGCGTTGCAACCAGAGAAAGGTCTGGGTATAGCGGCTGACGATCTCCACCAGGCCGCTGCCCGCCTCGGCAGTGATCGCCGGGGAGCGCGCCGCCTTGCGGATCAGCGCCAGGGCCTGCTCCAGCTCGGCGGCGTTTTGTTCAAAGCGGGCCTGATGCAGGCTATAGCCCTGAACCAGATGCTGGCGCAGTACCTGCGTGGCCCACTGGCGAAAGCGCGTACCCTTTACCGACTTGACCCGGTAGCCCACAGAGATAATCACATCCAGGTTGTAATGCTTGACCTGGTAGGTCTTACCGTCCTCGGCAGTATGTGCAAAATTTGCACATACTGAATCGGCCTCCAGCTCGCCTTCGGCAAAGATATTGCGCAAATGCTTGCTGATTACCGAACGTTCGCGGCCAAACAACTCACTCATCTGCTCCTGGCGCAGCCACACCGTATCCTCCTGGATATGCACATCAAGCTCGGTGCTGCCATCGGCGGTTTGGTAGAGGGTGATCTGGCTTTGCGGGCTCATCTGCACAACCTTCCTGTGTTGTGGGTAACACCACGGTGCCTGCTGGAGTTCTGTGACTTGGAATTAGGGCCGTGGATAGGGCAATAGCCAAACACCTCAAATAGCCCAATGATTCGGGTAAATAAGCCGCTCACTCATCACCCTCAGACTCTAAGAAGGTCTTGTATTCTGTTTGATAGGCAGGCAGATCTACATTATAAAATATTTCACTAGCAGTATAGGAGTACTCGCCCATTTCAAAATCACCAAATGATTCGTCCCAAAAATCATTGAATTCTTCGTTGTCCTCGTAGGCAGGTATAGTTTCTTCATCAGAAATAGTCTGTAATTCGACGGAAGATTTTCTTTCCTCAAAAGCTCGAATTAGAAAAACAGCAATTGAGAGCGTGCTGTCGATCAGGAAATCCTTCGTCATCTCGTCAAATTGACTATTTCTGTTTTTAAGCTCGTCTAGAGTTCGTCCGTGAGATGTAGGGCTGACCTGGTTTCTTAATGTGCCAACTTGCAGGGCGATTGTTGTCAGGCTTCTAGATATCTGGCTCAAGTTATTTGAGTTGCTATAACCAAGGGCAGAAAAGGCACACCTTACAATCTGATGGAAGTCCTCGTTTTTTAATACAACTCCATTTGCTTGACAGAGTTCTTTGCTAATGGTTTCTATCATCGCCTTGGAGTTTTCAAGCGCAAGGCTAAAATCAATAGAAACTGAAGCCTCAATGCGATCAATATACTCAGAAAGACCGCTCCATCTATGGTGCTGAAAAACCAATGCGCGAAGCTTTTCCATCAGTAAGACACCCTTACTTCACCTCTTATTAATTTTGGTAGCAGGGTGTCGCGCAGCTTTTCGAGGCTTTTGATTTGTTCGCAGTTCCTGATGATTTTGTCATTTATTGGTTTGACCTCATTCTCAAAGCGCTCAATAAAATTGGTTGTGGGAATTGATGAGGTAATGGCTTCAAGATCCGATTTGCTGATTGAGCCAAAGACAGTGCCTTCATCGTTGAACTTCATGATCTCTGTCATCAAGGAACGAAGCTTGAAGTATGTATATGTATAGAAATTACTGTTCTTTCTGTATCGAAATGCAGCAACACCGCGGCCTATACAACACTCTTGGTTTGCCATGTTTTGCGCTCCAACAGGGGCGCGAACGCTGATCAGAGTATCCATTGGTTGTGCGAAGCGTTTTGGTTCTGTGGTGAAGACTCTATTTACCGGAAAGCGAAAACCAAAATCCGCATTCCCCTGAAACATTGGTATACCAATATATTCTGTGTTGAACGAATCGCCTGGTGGAGACTGCCCCATCGTGAAGTCAAACTCATCACTTAGCCTTCCCGTCGCCCAACTCTCCTGCGCTTCTTCTACAAACCACTGGCGGAACAGAGTTTCGGCCATGGCTTCGAGAGTTTTGTTCTGGCGGTTCAGTAGGACGATTTTTTCGTCAAGGCTACTAAGCACCGCTGCAATGGCTTTTTGCTCGTCCGGCTTTGGTAATGAAATAACCATCTTCCTGAGCTGCCCCAGGTTAAATCCAGGAACAGCCGCGCCTATTCCATTGTTCAAAATTTCCTGCTGCTTTTCCGGCCCTGAAAAAAGGTAGTAGAGGAATAGTGGGTTGGCTTTGTTGGGGTCAACGCTCAGCTTCATTTGTTTATTTGAAATCACATATTTCACGTGGCGGGCCCTACTATCAATCAATCCGATCTGATTAATTGTTCCCCAGCACGTAAATATCAAGTCGCCTAAGCTGACTATCGAGCGACTGAATTCCTTGGCCTTGTCGTTGGAAATGAAAACCAATCCCTCATCATTAAGGCGCTTTCCAACTTCTGAGCTTAAATTTCCACCTCGAATGACAGGCAAACCCTGGTCAACGAAAAATTTAGAACTAATTGATGAGCCGAACGGGCCAGTTGCTAATGAGTTTTTACCTGGCGCAGCGATATCTTCGACAAAGAAGTCTTGCCACTCACTCATACATTCAGTCTCGCCAGATTCTCGGCAATAGCCTGATTAAGCTGCGCCTCCTCCAACAACTGCGCCTCAAACTCTGCCTTTAACGCGGCAAAACGCTCGGCAAAGTTAAAGTCGTCGTCCTCGTCGGGTAGGCCCACATAGCGACCCGGCGTCAATACGTAGTCCAGCTCCGCCACCCGCTCCAGGGGCACCGAGGCGCAGAAGCCCTTTACGTCTGCATAGTCGCCTTCGCCGGTGCGCCAGGCGTGGTAGGTGTTGGCAATTTGTTGGATATCCTCGGAGCTGAGTTCCTTGGTGCGACGGTTGATCAGGTGGCCGAGGTTGCGCGCATCGATAAACAGGATTTCGCCTTTGCGCGGGTGGCCATTGCTACGGGCGCGATTCATAAACCACAGCGCTGCCGGAATCTGAGTGTTCAGGAACAGCTTGGCCGGCAGGTTGACGATGCAGTCGATCAGGTTGCCATCGGCAATCAGCGCCTTGCGGATATCGCCTTCGCTGCTGCTCTTGCTGGTCAGCGCGCCCTTGGCCAGCACCACGCCGGCGCGGCCGTTGGGTGCCAGGTGGTGGGCGAAGTGTTGCAGCCAGGCGAAGTTGGCGTTGCCCACCGGCGGGGCGCCGTACTGCCAGCGGCCATCGCCGCGCAGCAGCTCGCCGCTCCAGTCGCTGACGTTGAACGGCGGGTTGGCAATAATAAAGTCGGCCTTCAGGTCTTTATGGGTATCGTTAAGGAAGGAGCCCTCGTTGTTCCACTTCACCTGGGAGGAGTCGATGCCGCGGATGGCCAGGTTCATCCGCGCCAGGCGCCAGGTGGTCTGGTTGCTTTCCTGGCCATAGATGGAGATATCGTTGACCCGGCCCTGGTGCTCTTCGACGAACTTTTCCGACTGCACGAACATGCCGCCTGAACCGCAGCAGGGGTCGAATACGCGGCCCCTGTAGGGTTCGAGCATCATCACCAGCAACTCGACGATGGAGCGCGGCGTATAGAACTGGCCACCCTGTTTGCCTTCGGCCAGGGCGAACTCACCGAGAAAGTATTCGAAAACATGGCCAAGCACGTCGGCGCTCCGGCTCTTGGCATCGCCCAGGGCGATATTGCCGACCAGGTCGATCAACCCGCCGAGGCTGGCGGGGTCGAGATTCTGCCGGGCGAACACTTTGGGTAGCACGCCCTTGAGCGAGGGGTTTTCCTTCTCGATGGCATCCATGGCGGAATCCACATGCCGGCCAATATCAGGCTGCCGGGCCATGCTCAGCAGATAGAACCAGCGCGCTTCGAGCGGCACAAAGAACACGTTCTCGGCCTTGTACTCGTCCTTATCCTCCGGGTCCGCCCCGGCGTACTCACCTTCCCCGGCTTTGAGCTTGGTGTACATGTCTTCGAACGAGTCAGAGATGTATTTAAGGAAAATCAGGCCGAGCACCACATGCTTGTACTCGGCGGCGTCGATGTTCTTGCGCAGCTTATCGGCGGCTTTCCAGAGCTGTTTTTCTAGTGGTTCTTCTTTGATCGGTTTTACTGCTTTGGGTCTAGCCATCTGATTCCGTGTCCACTCGTATGTCGAAGATCAGCTCTATAGCGCATCGCTTGGGGCTGATCGGTGGGGGATTATCGACCATGAATCAGCATTCCGCTGCCCCTAGACTAGGGGGAATGATATAAATCGTCGAACGGCCAACGCTTTCGAAAGGGGAGTTGGGCGATCCCGCAAAATCAACATTGCTACAGCAAACATATCGGCGCTACTGCTCACTTAGTGCCTAGCACTGCTTATGTATAGGCCATACCGAGTGGGGACTAAGCTAGGAATAGATTATGGGTGTGGCAAACCAGTGATATGGCAGCCGAAAGCAAGGGGATTGAGTCGCTTGGGACTTAAGAGCGCTACGCGATGGGTATCGTTTTCCATTGCGACAGGTCGAGCGCCGCCAGTTTTTCATCGATATGTTCATCTGTAGGCGGTAGCGAATCCGTTAGCCCCAGTCTGTAATTCTCCCTGATCGCTTCCGCAACCGCTTGACTCATAAGTCGGGAGCGCTTGATAACAAAGTTCTTTTGGTCAGGTGTCATTGCGCTTCTCCCAAGCTCGTAGGCATAAGCTGACTATAGCTGCGCATGGTCAGGGCTCATAAACACTTGTCGCCTGGGTGGCTCCGTCGAGTCTTCAGCAGCCCTCAGATGATAGTTATGTTCTGTCCTCATGTTTGCTGAGAGCTTGCTCGAAGGAACTGATTAGGGAGGGGAGATCACTACCCATGACTTGGCATAGATCGCGAAGCTGAACGATATCCAGCCGCCTGACACCTCGCTCCACATCGCTCATGAATGACTGCGGCCTGCCTAGCGCAGCAGAGCATTGGGCTTGGGTCATCCCGGACTGCATACGCATGCGTTTCAGAACATCCAGAAAAACCGTGTGCTCTCGTCGGTAAATAGCCTTTGTCATCGCCGTGACCGTGACAGATGCGGCCGATCAAGCTATATCTGTTTTACGGATATCTGATATCCAGATATATGGGTTTAAATGAGAAGAAGGCGCTGATATGAGGCTGATCTGGGAGCTGTTTCGAGTCGCATGGGCAGTTGGCTGTCTGCCAATCGGTGCGCTTTTACTCGTTGTGGTCGTCTTTAGCGGCTTCAACTTGCCATTCTTTCTAGGCTTCTCTGCGCGGATAGATCCCGCTATCAGGAGCCTGTTCTGGGCTCTGGTTCTCTACATCGTGGGAGGAGGCTGGCTGTTTTGGCAGATAAATCGAACCTACGCAGCCAAGCTAAAGCGGATAGTTGCTGGGCATCAGGGGAACGGCTTCAAGCCGCAGGTAGAGGTATTCGCGAAGATCAACGATGCCTATCTAGGCATTGATGGGGAATCAGGCAAGCTGCTCGCTTATCCGGTAAACGGAACGGCACGTTTCATCCGGTTCGCTGATATTAGATCCTGGCACATCATCCCGATCGGCAAGCGCAACTACAGGCTGAACGTTCTTACTAGCGATCTAAACATTCCTGTTTTCAGCATGGCCTTACCGCCGCATGAGGCTGTTGCGACCGAAGCACGTCTTCATGCTGTTTTCGGTACCTAAGCAAACTTTTTCTGCCTGCTCGCGACCGGGCAGGGCCGGCACATCGGAGCTACTTCATTGCTCAAGACTGGAGGTTGAAAATGCTCGTGGACGATAACCCTCTCGAAATCGCTTCCAACGTGTTGGCAGACTCGACTATCAAATCTGTGTTGCGCTCCAGCTCGTATCACTCCCGTGGTTGGCGGATTCTGGACCGCTGGGCTTTTAACTCTCCGGACAGGGTTCTTGCGCTTGAGGCACAAGGGGAAATCGTTCTGTTGACGCGCCTATTGGAGCAGCAAAACATTGAGCACGATGCGCTGATTTCAGCCGCTGGATTGGCTCAGCGTGCAAATGGCCTTTCAGAGCACGAAGTCCTTATGGGGTGGGGATTTTCTACCGAGTTGTAAAGGCTGTTAATCGTCTTGGTAAGCGTACTTGCAGTGAGTCGCGTCACGCGCGGGGGTCTCGGGCTTGCCCTGAGCAGGACGGTAGGCAGCGCGAGGAAGTGAAACGACTGTAGCGCTGCCGATTGTGCGGGCGCCATTCATGGCGGTAGCACAAACCCTACCCTGTCCTCTCTTCGACTCATGTTGGGACCTAACCCGTCCTCTCTTCGACTCATGTTGGGACCTAACCCGACTTACGGATGGACGATAACAAATGTTGATAAGTCGCAAGCGAATGAATTGGCAAATTCTCGGCCAAAGCTACTTGTTCAAGACGTGAAAAAACCCAGATATAGGCGTGGAAATCGTCCTTCATCTGGTCTCAAGAATTCGCGTGCGAGAGCGTGAAAGTCGATGAATAAACATGGCTAAAAATGATTCGCAGCAGTTCGGTGAAGGGCCCGGCATCGTGGGAAATAAGGGCGACTGCAAATGCAAAGCGATTTTGAAATATCCTGGCGTAGCCAGCCGAAAAGCTACTAGCGCGATTGGTTCATGGTTGTGGAGACGAGCTGCTCAATCAACGTCGGCTTCCGGCCACGAGCAGTCATTGGGATATCGTTCATTTCGCCATACCCACCGGTTGCGAAAGTCATAAAGGTCACCCTCCCCATTATCGTGAACCAATCGCCCCGAATTCGCTTAAAGACGCACAGCGATTGGCCAAATAAGCCTGGTTGGAAGTATCCGAAACCCCGATAGCTAGTAAAAATAACCTAACAGGTTGCAGTGTTTCGGATAGTGCGCTCAGCTCAGATAACGATTTTGGAAACAAGCGTCGCCACATATTTGCTTACCAACTGCGACATGGAAAGAGGTGATAGTGTTCCCCTTCGTTTTAGCCTAAGCAAGAAAAGTAAAAAACTATATTGCATCGCCTTACTGCCATTAATTGTTAATTAAAGCTTCAAGCTCTCGATGTTAAATGTTTTAATGCGTGCCATTGCTTCAAGCTATGCGGGAGGACAGAATTTTTCGAGAACAAAGCTGGCCCGGATGATTAGTTAATAGCTGTGTTTGACAGTAGGTTATTCAGCTTTTTAATGGCATCGAGCGGGAACAAATCCGAGAGGACTACCACGGTAGCAAAATATATGGTATTCAAGCGCCGAGGCGGCGCAGTTGATACAATCAATTATATCTGTTATTAGCTAATATCTAAGGTGTTACGAGATGCTCGCACTTGCTTTTTGGAATATCAACGACAAGCAGTTAACACAAGAGCTTTTGACCCTTGCGACAGAATTAGGTGGAAACGCCGCTAATGCCAACGATGTAATAATTTGCCTAGTAGAAATAGCTGGTATTGACGATGGTGCTTTGGTGCAAGCATTGAACCGGCAGCTTCCCGGAAAACGGTGGTGGAGCAAGCGGCCAGAACATGGTACAGGTTTTTTATGCCTGAGCAACAGTGATGAAATGAAGTTTGATAGCTCTGCTACGATTGCAGGCGGCTGGCCAGTAAAACTTATCAGGGGCAATGGTCCTACCAGAACATGGTATAGGTTGTGGTTTGTGCATCTAGCGGCACCGCTTGGTTCTACCGATACAGTTGCCCATCAAATGGGAGAAGCTGCGCCGCTGCACAACGAGATCAAAGCCCGCGAACATAAAGATTTGGGCGATAATACAGTTGTCATCGGTGATTTCAATATGCCTCCTTTTGCAGCCGCGATGGTATCACCGAGAGGGCTAAATGCTGTGCCTTGTAAGACTGACGCCGCTAAATCAACACGAACAGTTGCAGGTGTCAAATATTCATTCTTTTACAATCCAGTGTGGCGTTTCCTTGGTGATCGAACTGCAAGCAACCAACCAGGAACATTCCAAATGAAACCGCGTGATAACTCAATTAGATGGTATATGATCGATCAGGTCGTTTTGCGGCCTTCGCTAATGAATACTATAATCAATGACAGCCTCAGAGTTATCACGAAACTTGGTCAAACCGAATTGATTTCAGCCGGCGGGAATATGAATAAGAAAATATCTGATCACCTGCCGATCACGCTCTCGTTGGATATTTAGGGGATGCAAATGAATGATTTATGGCCGGATGAAATTGGAATTGGATTCAAACCTAAATTCCGAACCAGTGAAATGCAGCAATTTTTAGAATTGCAAATTGCCGCTTTGAGTGCAAAAACTGACGGCGCAATTGATGGGCAAGTTCGCAAGACGGTCTATGATGAAGTTTCTGTTTACCAATTTTGTATATGGCCCCGAGGCTTGCCGGGGTCGGTATTTGAGCTTTTCAGATTACGCGCTCAGTCCGAAAGTTATCCTGTTGTAGTCGAAGGCAGTCACAATAGAGGGCTAGTGAGCAAGCTGGCAAACATGAACCAGCTGAAAAAATATTTAGGAACGTTGTTCTCTAGCGAAACAACTCTTGATGCGGTGAAGAGCATAGCGAGTGAGGCAATAATGGTGCAAGCAGATTCGAACGAAAAGAAAAACGATGAAACTTGCACTATTGTTTTCGGGAAACTTTTTGATAGTGGTGAGGAGTCGTTTTCTCAAGCAAGCATTTTAGGCATCTCTGGTTTTATGAGTCGTAAAACGATCGAAAACCTTGCTAGACCCCTGAGCTCTAAAAGTTCTGCATTTAAAGCTTTTGATGACCAGTATATCGTAACGATTCAATTCGAAGGGCCAGTGAAGTTTATGATTAGTGACTCGGAAGTAACTGCAGTAAGAGCTCACGCAAAAAAAATACTGGAATAAACAGGATGGATTAGTACTACATCCATATTGTGCTCCAATGAGCTTGGCTACTGCTGGTTTTGGCATTGAACGGTTAGCAGAAGCAGACTATAACCAAATCAGCCGGGGCTGCCTGGTTCTGGTAGTCGCTGCTCGTCGCGAGCGCCTGCTAGCGGTCAAAAGCGGCCATAAGAAGGACAGCCTGCGCCAGGCATTGCAGGAGCTGAGTGACGAGCACCCACAGTTCCGGGCGCTCTATAGGTACGTGAACCGAGAGTCTCATGCGGACTCGGTCAACTTGACTGACTTTGGGGAGATTGACCCGCAAGTCTTTGTCGAACGGTTTAAAGATGTTTTCACCAAAACCAAGTTTGAAGCTCATTTCGACAAGATGATGGCTTGACCGCAGCTGGGTGTGTGCCGAGGCTACCGGAGCGGGATCTGATGAGTTGATTAAAGCCCTACTCTTCCCCTCGACTCTCTGGCCGAGGGTGGGCAGTTCCCTGCAGAAGCTGCTGCTACTAAGCTATCCCAGAAGCGTGACATAAAGGTTAGCAACTCAGCGGCAATAGCTACTTCAAACAGCTCGACGTGATTTCTTTCGGGATTCGCGCTGCGCCGCTTTACGTAGCAGCATCCTTGCTCGCGGAGTGTCTCCAGATGACTTTTTCTGTGCCTGTCTAATTAGCTCTCGAATCTTAGATGCAGAGTTGTTAATGACCATGTTCATGGTGAGCAAGTCGGCATCCTCTATTTCCAGACAGAGCTCTGCAATCATCATCGACAAGGAAGCCGTAGTGTAGTTTGCGGCTACTTCACATCCATAGGCCGGAGGGATCACGGCGCTGTCAACACTACTCGGCCCAAGGCTAACCCGAGTGAGAGTAGCAAGGGCACCGCCGTGAACTGTACTGTTTGCCTGTTGATATCCATGCCGCAACGTTTCCAGTCCAACATGACTTTCCAAATCGCGGAATGTGGTCTTAGTGCGGCCAAGCTCGACCGATGCCCACCCGTAATCCTTGGCGAAGGCGGTGCCGAACTTGGCTATCAACGCAATCCTCTGTTTACGCAGGTCGTGTACATAGCGATCACGATGAGCACCTGCTGCTTTAGCGGTGCCGCTGCCCCTGTCAACGTCAAGCACTCGCAGCTCTTCCACCCAGTGATGGGATAAGTACATCTGAGCACACTTGTCGGATCGCATGGCTAGGAACATTGCGATGACGCAGACCTCATGGAGTGAGCGCCACCTTGCCAGGGCTCCATCAGCGTACCCAGATCGTGCCAGCGTAATAATCTCGCCTACGACCTCATATGCTCGCGCGACAAGCTTATTCAGTGCGAACGCGGTATTTGGTTTGGCGTACGCCCCCTTACGATGTTTTACAGCAGTATGGTTCCACTCCAGCACAATGTGCCTCAGAAGATCCAACTGCTCGATAGCTTTACCCCACATGCGCTGCACTGTCTCAGCGCGATCAGCATGTGCCTTTTTTAGGTGAAGCGTGTGCTCAAGCGCCTGTTCTGAGACGCGGTCGCCGATAAACTCAGCCACGCTGGCAAGTGCATTCGGTACGGCGTGCGAAATTGCCTCCTCAACGCTGTGCCATACCTCCGCTATTGACTCCCCTAGCTCATCAACGAGCCTCTGCACCGTCTCTTGGACTTCCTTCTCATTGTTTCCAAATGCACATGGAGGGTTTACTTCAAGTTGGATTCTCTCTCCTTCTGCGTTAAGGAGCGCGGTCGCCAAGCATCGAATCTCATCCCCCGAAAGTATAACGTTCCGCCGTTTTGCAGCCTTGGCTAGCGCCAATGGAAGAAGTTTTTCCGACGCAGTGGCCTGCGCAACGCAACGATCAAGTACTTCCTGAATCGAAGGTGTTTTTTTCACAGTAGTCCCTTAAGGCTGGTCAACACTCTGAGTGTACCGAGTTATGAAATCGCCCTAGCACTAAACGGATCAAGATGCCCGCAATCGGAAATTCAGCTGCCCTACAAGGACGGGGGCTTGCGTCTCCCGCTCTTTATGAGCCAGCCGGCTGGGGACTGATTGATTGGCGCAGCTCGATGTCCCAATGCGCAAGAGACTACGGCTAAGCCGCCGGCGGAATGGATGCGCCGAGCTGGGTGACCGTCAGCTTTTGGCCAAATGGCGACGGTTTGCCCCCCAGCTGTTGCTATGCAGCGTCAGTTACGTTTCTGCCAGAAAATTGGTGAGGCGCTCACTACGCTTAGAATTGTCGTCGCCCATTGTGCGGCTACGCCGGCTCATTTCCTCATTATCGCTAGCCTGCCTGTGGCCACAGGCTCACTGCGAAAACCTGATGATGTAACGATTCCAGCAAATTCCAGATCGACAGCTACTATGTCACTGTGCCTCGCTGAACTCCTTGAAGCGAGGAAAGGAATCGCAGGGCTGTCGACAGCGCTACATCCTGTTTTTCATGGACTGCGGTCGAGATGTGATGTTGAAAAGGTTGGCTGGCTTAGATAGCACCATGCTTGAATTTCGCTGTAAGAGCGCGTCTAACGCGAATCGTTGGCTGTCCCGGGAGTTCGAATCTCTGTTGGACAACGGCGATATGACTTTCTTAGCTGACCGTATTCTAATGAATGGAACCGAAGATAAGGACTCATCATGGCTTCGATATTATCGACTGTTCGATGTGCCTCATGGACTATTTTTCTGTCGTTATTGGCTTCTTGCACTACGGAACTCGACGCGGTGCGCGTTGAGAAAAGCGAACCGGGTAATGACCCTGAATTTCCTGTAGCAGGTGCGCCGTACTTTTTAACATTTACCCAGTTCGACATAGTCGTAACGCGGCGTGTCACAAGTTGTTGGGACGATGCCGGTGTCGCACAGCTTAAAATAGCCGTGGAGACTAAAGCTTCCGGCAAGGAAGTACGTGATCCCGAACGCCACTACGTGATTGATTTCAAAAAGTTGCAGAACGTTTTCAAAAGTACTGATATGTCCGTCGAATATTACGACACGGGCGGCATCAAGTCAGTGAATGTCGCAGCGGAGGACCGGTCAGGCGAAGTAGTCAGCAGTTTGGTTTCATCGGCAGTTAAGATTGCCGTTGGGATTGTTGGTTCCGGGGGAGCTCCTAGTCAGGTATGCAAAACAACGGTAGCCGACGCGGTTAAGGATGTCGCGATGCTTGAAAATGATTTGAAGCGGAAAACCAAAGCGGTGGACGTGGCTACATCTGAACTCGACCGGTTGACCAGCATGGCGGCGGTGATGGGAAAAAGTTGGAGTACCACAGAGCGTCGACTACACGCCAATCAGATATGCCAACTTTTGCAGGTGAAAGCGGATTTAGCTATTGCGAAGGTGTCTCTCGCCGAAAAGCTAAGGGTGATTTCTCTCGTCAGTAAAGTCAGCTGGCCCAAAAGTGGTGAAATATTCGAATCGCAGACGGAGGGTAGGCCCTTGGTTGAAGGACTGACCGATGAGCAGATCAATGAATGGGGGAGTCCGGGCAACGAAGACCTCGGAAAGCAGACCGAAGTATGGGCAAGGCTGGAGTCTGATGTTCCTGCCCGTAGCAAACCTTGCCCTGCGCGATGCGCTGACGATGATTTCATAGGATTTAAGTATCGCATGCCGGTACCTGGACGACTGATTCTGGGGTCTTGGATGTTGCCGCTGACCGAAAACTGACCCAGTAGAGGCTGTTCTGCCGACTGAAAACTGACCCAGGTGTTCAACTGCTTCTGCTCAATTTTTGAGCAG
>NZ_JBNNMD010000006.1:0-386507 GCF_050272435.1 Pseudomonas sp. NPDC047961
CCCGGCGATAAGGGCTATCGCGTCCGCTTAAAAATACGCGGACACCATCGTCCTTAATGCGGGAGTTCGGAAGGTGACTTGGCTGGACGCTTACGATACTCTTCGTCGTCTGTACGAACCTCATATCCGTACTCATGGGGTTTCAACATTATGTAATTGATGAGGACCTTGGTTGGCATATGCTCCTCTTTTCGGCTGATGCTACCTCATCATGCCTCGCCTGATCAGATCGTGGCTACCACAGGCTGGGCCATGGTTGTGGTCGTCCGGCCTGTGGCCGTGACGGGGTACTTTTACTTTTAGGGGTACGCTTAGGGGTATAGTAGCTGGCGATACACCACAATGTTCCGCATTGGAAGGCTTCCAGTAGGCATATTCGATTCCCGCTCCGGCACCATCGGGACACACTGATACCTTTGTATCTAAACCGGCCATCGCAGCCGGTTTTTTCGTTTTGAGCCCAATCCTCGACGCCTTTGGCGCATTGCATGGGACCAGTGGCAAGGCATCTTCGTGAACGCAGGACCGCCTCACTCCTCTTATCTGTAAGCATTCGCTGCGCGGAGGAGATCAAGCGATGGGCAACAAACCAGATGTTCTATCGAACCAGAATAACGATGCATCAAGGGCTGAACGTGCGGGCACAGATGACGTGATCATCCCTGGCTCGCCACCGCCTCTAGGATCCGAGCGGACGGATGTCAGCCCTGGCGGCGAAGCCGGAGTGGACGAGCTACCGCAAAATGACGGCACTACGCCACGAAACAATCCCAAGGAAGGGCAGGTGATGGACGGTTTGCCTGACATCGATCCAGATAGTGCAGAACTGGATGACGCGCCGAACCCACGTTAGTAATCGCGCAATAAAAAGCCCCGCACGAGGCGGGGCTGTAGGCGTCTAGCCAGTCGTTCCGTTGTCCTTTGATTCGCATGCCTGCGAATGGTCCTTTTCGGGCCTCCCTGTCCCGCTGCGCCTCCTGCGCTATTGGTGAACAGAATAGGGGAGGCACGAACAAAGCGAAATCATCTAACTTCACCGCTGTGGGTCAGCCAAAGCTTACGCGCGGTAGGCGATCAACGCATCGGTGTAGCAAATCGAGCGAGACATTCAGCCAATGTTCAAAAACACTTATCGCATCAGCCTTACCGTAGGAGCCGTACTGACACTGGTTGGCTGCAGTGGATTTGAGACCGTATCGCCAGCGCAGCCGTCCGATGAGTACGTTTTCGTCTGCGACAAGGCCGGCCAAGCAGGCTGCAGGACTCGCGCGGATGAAATCTGCCCAGAAGGCTACGACACGCTCAGCAGTGAGGAAGATTTTGAACGAAAGGAAATGCGAGTCAGATGCCTAGGCGACGCCAACCCGCCGTAGCGAAGACGGCCAGCGCGTGGACTGGCCATCCATAGCGACAATTACTGAGCAGAGTCGAGCAACGCCTGTGCTTGTTCAAGAACCTGGAGTGACTGGGTGTGATCTCCCGCTTTATGCAGCTGCTCTCCTTCGGCTCGTAATTCCTTTACCTTCTCCAGCGTTGCCGGATCGCTCGGCGGATTGCTTTCTAATTGCTTGTCGATCTTGGCCATGTCCATTGGGCAGTGCATTGCCCAGACTGGCGCAGATAGAGCGGCTGCTGCGATGAATAAGAGTAAGCGGCGCATTATCTTATCTCCGGTTGAGTGGCATTCGTGAGTATAGGAGCGGTGTGGAAACCGTGCGGCTTTTCGATATAAGGTTGTGGAGCGCTCAGTTGGTGAGTGTTGCGATAGTTATCGTACAACTGCTGGGCTATGATAGGCCCCAGTCCGCTTCATAGAGATCGATGTGTCCATGGAAAACGAAATCGCTCAGCCACGTGTTCGCCGTAAGCACCGCAGCCTCGCACAGGAACTTGTGACCGAGCTGTCGCAGCAGATCCGCGACGGCGTCATCAAGCGCGGCGACAAGTTGCCGACTGAGTCAGCGATCATGCAGGCCCAGGGCGTGAGCAGGACGGTTGTGCGTGAGGCAATCTCGCGTCTTCAGGCGTCTGGCTTGGTTGAGACTCGCCATGGCATTGGCACTTTCGTGCTCGATACTCCAAGCACCACCGGCCTACGCATCGACCCGGCCACTATCGGGACGCTACGTGACGTATTGTCGATTCTGGAGCTGCGGATCAGCCTTGAAGTCGAGTCCGCCGGCTTGGCGGCACAGCGACGGACTCCCGAGCAACTGGCGGCAATGCGCGAGTTTTTGGATTCACTACAGCGAAGTGCGGCGCTTTCCAGTGAAGCGGCCGTGTCGGACTTCCAGTTCCATTTGCAGATCGCCGAAGCGACAGGCAACCGCTACTTCACGGACATCATGAATCACCTGGGCACGGCGATTATTCCTCGCAGCCGGCTCAACTCCGCGCGCCTGGCTCATGATGACCAACCGCATTATCAGCAGCGCTTGGGCCGCGAACATGAGCAGATCTACGACGCTATCGCTCGTCAGGACGCAGAGTCAGCTCGAGCTGCAATGCGTCTGCATCTGACCAATAGCCGCGAGCGACTGCGTCAGGCTCATGAAGAGGCGGAGACCGACAAGGTCAGCTGACACCGACTCTCAGAGTCGCCGCCGACCTCGTGCTTCGCTGTCGGTCTCTGCCGATGGAGCTTTGTGGATTGAATGTCACCGGTTGGCGCAAGCGCGCCAACTCACCTCGGGTTGGTTTGCTCAGTTCTTGCGGTACGCCAGCAGGACGATACCCCCGACCACAATCAGGCCACCCAGTATCTGCATGGGGGCCAGCAACTGACCAAGCACCAACCAGCCAAGCAGCATTCCAGCGACCGGCTCCATGTTCATGACGGGTGCATTGCGAGCGATGTTAAGCCGCGGCATGCAGATGAAGAGCGTGGAAAACGCCGCGCCATAGAGAAGTACCAGGCAACCCAATGCGATCCAACCAGCCGTTGCGCTGGGCAGGCCTAGACCACCTGGTATAACGCCGCTTGCGCCGAGCAGGGCGGAGGCGCCAAACACCACAACTAATGTCAGCATGCTTCGCACCGAGCCGGCCATGCCGGATAGCTTATGCTCGGTGACCCACAGCGCCAGCGCGAATACCCCGGCTGCGGTAAGGCTGAACAGGATGCCAGCAATCCATTGACCGTCAGGTGCCTCGCTGGTCATTAGACGTGTGGGAACGTCCAGAACCAGTACCAGGCCGACCAGGATCAGTCCCATGATCGCCAGCGCGTGGCGTGTCGGTCTTGGCCCGCCCAGCGCCCATGTGAGCAGTGCAAGCAGGATGGGCGAGAGATTGACGACCAGCAGAGCCAGCGCAACCGGAATGCGCGCGACCGCTGAGTAGATGCAAAAACTCTGAACCGTGATCAGAAGCCCAAGAAGGATCTGCCAACGCCACGTGGTGCGACTCAAGCGCAGGGACTCGCGCCTCCAGAATACAAGCGCAGCCAAAGCCAGCAGCGTCACGCCGGCGCGGCAGAGCATGGCCAGCAACAGACCGGTATCGTGATCGAACGCGATGCGCGCGGCGATATGGTTGGCTGCGAACGAGCAAGCCAAGGTGGCCAGAATCAGTACGGCAATATGACGTGGAAACGGTGTAGCAGCTTGCATCGGGTCAATCCTGTGTTAAGCAGCATCACGGTGTTCGGGCGCCGTCTGCAACGGCAGTGGCAGTTGTTTCATTGCTGATCGTTCGGGCCTGCAAAGCAAAAACGCCGCCCGGGTGGGCGGCGTCGGAGTTTGCGTTATTGGACTATCAGAGCACCACGCTGGGCAACCAGAGTGAGATCGCGGGGATATAGGTAACCGCGAGCAGCACCATGAACAGCGCCACATAGAAGGGCAGCAGTGCCTTGACGGTGTTCTCGATAGTGACCTTGCCGATCGCCGCGCCGACGAAGAGTACCGCGCCTACCGGTGGCGTGATCAGTCCGATGCCGAGGTTCACCAGCATGATCATGCCAAAGTGCACTGGATCGACACCAATACCGGTGATGACAGGCATCAGAATCGGCGTGAGGATCAGGATCAGCGGCGCCATGTCCATCAGCGTGCCAAGGACCAGCAGCATCATGTTGATGCACATCAGGATCACATAGCGGTTGTCCGACAGGGTCAGGAACATCGTGGTGATCTTCGACGGGATCTGCATCAAGGTCATGATGTAGCCGAAGCTTGCCGCGAACGCGATCAGGATCATCACCACCGAGAGGGTACGAACGGTGCGGTGCAGCAGCTTTGGCAGCTCGCGCCATTTGTAGTCACGGTAGATGAACATGGTGACGAAGAAGGCCCATACCACCGCGATGGACGCTGACTCGGTCGCCGTGAACACACCCGAAAGAATGCCGCCCAGGATGATGACCATGGTCATCAGGCCCCACAGCGCTTCGACACAGATCTTCAACGCCTGCTTGAGCGGAACGACTTCGCCCTTAGGGTAGTTGCGTATCCGGGCAAAGATCAGACACATGGTCATCATCACGGCGCTGAGCAACAAACCAGGCCCGATACCGGCGATGAATAGGGACGAGATCGAAACGGTGCCGCCGGCAGCCAGCGAATACAGCACCGAGTTGTGGCTGGGTGGAGTCAGCAGCGCCTGGACAGAGCCACTGACCGTAACGGCCGTGGAAAACTCGCGAGGGTAGCCCTTTTTCTCCATTTCCGGGATCAACACCGAACCTACCGAAGCAGTGTCCGCCAGTGATGAGCCGGAGATCGCGCCGAAAAAGGTCGACGCCATGATGTTCACCAAGGACAGGCCGCCGCGCACGAAGCCAACCAGTACCGCAGCGAAAGCCACCAGGCGCCGGGACATTCCGCCCTCGGCCATGATCGCACCGGCCAGAACGAAGAACGGAATTGCGAGCAGGGAGAACTTGTTGACGCCGCCAGCGACCTGGATCATCACTGCATCGAACGGAATATCAATCCACCAGGCGCCGATCAGCGCTGACATGCCCAGTGCGTATGCCACTGGCATCCGCAGCAGAAAGAGTACGGCAAAGCTGCCGAGTAGAATCAGGGCGTCCATTTACACGGCCTCCTTGCTGTCTTCGACCAGCTCGTAATTGACCGCACGCCGGTGGCTCTGGTCGCCGAAGATAATGCGTTCGATGACAAACAACAGCGTGATAGCGCCACCGATTGGGATGGGTGAGTAGGTAATGCCAACACGAAGGGTCGGCAGCGTGCTCATGAACTGATTCCAGGTCGCGATGCACAGCTTGATGCCCCAGATGGTCATGAACAGGCAGATGATGCCCATCAGGATCTGTACCAGCAGTTCGATATGCCGATGCAGATGCTCAGGCAGGCGGTCGGTGAACATGGTCACCGCCATATGCGCGCCGGCGCGGTAGCTCGCCGCAGCGCCGAGAAAGGTAAAGATCACCATAAGCAGGATGGCCACGGGTTCAGGCCAGCCGCCACCAGAGCCCAGCACGTAGCGCGCGAAGATCCCCCAGGGGATGATCATGGACATGACCACGATGGCCAGCCCCGCGACCCAAACACAGGTCTTGTAGATCGCGTCGTTGACGCGCAGCAGCGTGTTTTTCATCAGACTTCACCACAGGCGCGGCGGCGAGCGAAGCTCGTCGCCGCGAGGTTTTTCAGAGGGAACGGATTACTGAACGGCTTCGATACGCTTGATCAGCTCGGCGTAAGGTGCGCCGTACTTTTCGCGAACCGGGGCGGTCGCATCGTAGAAGGGCTTCTTGTCGACTTCGATGAAGGTGACGCCTTCTTCCTTGAGCTTGGCTTCGCTGCTAGCAGTTTTCTCGTCCCACAGCTTGCGCTCTTCCATCTGCGCTTCCTTGGCGTATTTCATGACGATCTCCTGCTGCTCCGGGGTGAGCTTGTTCCAGGTCGTCTTCGACATCACGATCGGCTCAGGAAGGATCAGGTGACCGGTTAGCGAGTAGTTTTTCGCGGCGCGGAAGTGATTGTGCTCAAGCATGGTCGGCGGGTTGTTCTCAGCACCATCGACCACTCCGGTCTGCAGGGCGCTGAAGATTTCGCCGGTGTTCATCGCAACGCCCTGGGCACCCATGGCGTTCAGCGTATCGATGAACAATGGGTTGCCCATAACGCGGATTTTCATGCCCTTGAGGTCTTCAAGGTTACGCACGGGCTCTTTGGTGTAGAGATTGCGTACGCCACCGTCCATCCATGCCAAGCCGACCATGTTGAAATCGGAGTTGGTGATCTTGTCGAGGATTTCCTGGCCGATCTCACCATCGATGACTTTGCGCATGTGTTCGTGATCGCGGAACACAAACGGCATGTTGAAGGCGTTGACGTCCGGAACGACCGGGCCGAGCGTGCCGAGGCTGACACGGGTCATCTGCACCGCGCCGAGTTGAACCTGTTCGACGACTTCTTTCTCCGAACCCAGCACGCCGCCTGAGAACATGCGGAACTTGAGCTCACCGTCGGTGGCTTCTTCGATTTTCTTGCCCATGTTTTCCTGAGCGACCACGGTCGGATAACCGGCAGGGTGGATCTCAGCGATTTTCAGCGTCATCTCCGCGTAGGCGGTGCTCGACAGGCAGAAGGCCAGCGGAAGTGCAGCGATGAGCAACTTGCGTTTGAAGTCCATGTGAATCTCCGTCTTGTTTTTGTTGGTATGCAGCGTTGCGAGCGTCAAGACCGGGACACTGCGTGCCCGTCCTTATGGGTGAAGCGTTAGCGGAAGCGGGGCTCCTCCAGTCCGGCGACGCCGGGTTGCAGGGCGAATACGCCGCCTGCCAAGGGCTGATCGGAGAGATCACCGCCCGGGCGGATGGATGTGACAAACAGGGTGTCGAGGCCGGAGCCACCGAAGGCGCACATGGCTGGCTTCTTCACTGGCACTTCCAGCGAGCGATCGAGGCGTCCATCCGGGGTGAAACGGTGGATAAGGCCGGCATCGTTACCGCAAATCCAGTAGCAACCATCAACATCAACCGCCGCGCCGTCGGGTCGACCGGCGTGCTGGTTCATGTCGACGAACAGCCGGCGGTTGCTCGGCGTGCCACTGTCGATGTCGTAATCGAAGGCCCAGATGGCCTGCACGCTGGGGTGCGAGTCGGAAAGGTACATGGTGCGTCCGTCGGGGCTGAATCCCAGCCCGTTGGGTACGATGAAATCCTGCAGCTGAGCCTCGAGCGATTCGCGGGCAGCCGAACCATCAATCTGGTAGAGCGCGCCGGCCCGAGTGCCAGCGGCCATATCCATAACCATGGTCCCCGCCCAGAAACGGCCCTGGCGGTCGCAGCGCCCGTCATTGAATCTCATGTTGCTCGCGCCATGCTGCACGCCAGCAAGACGGGTGCTGCTGAGTGTGCCGTCGTTCTGCGGGGCGACTTCGAAAACGCCGTCTTCCATACCCGCAACCCAACGATTCGCATCTCCGTCGCGGCGAGCGATACAGGCGATCATCTGATCACCGGTCCAGCGCGTCACGGAAGCATCTGAGGCCTTCCAGCGAAGCAGCTGCCTGTTGGGTATGTCGACCCAATAGAGCGCCTGCTCGGAGGCCACCCAGACCGGGCTCTCGCCCGTTGCGTTCTGTGCGTCGACTATCAGTTCTGCTGAGTTTGCCATGGCGATTCTCTTGTTATTTTCGCGGCGTGGCGGGAATCAGTCGTCGAACGGGCCTGCTTCGCAGAAGGCGCCACCCTGGTAAATCAGGGCTGGATCATTGGGCGCATAGGGCGGTTGCTGTTCGATTTTTTCGCGGAACACTTCGGAGGTATCCTGCGGCTCGAAACCCAGGTGCGTGGCCATGTGGTTGTCCCACCACAGGTCACGGTTCGCCGAGGCGCCGTAGATAACGGTGTGCTTCACGTTCGGGGTGAACAGCGAGCGCTCGATCAGGTTGGTCAGATCGCGATAGCTGAGGTAGGTGGCCATCATCCGGCGGTTGAGTGGCTCGGGGAACGAGGAGCCGATGCGGATGCTGACGGTCTCGATGCCGTAGCGATCGAAGTAGAAACTCGCCATGTCCTCGCCATAGGATTTGGACAACCCGTAATAACTGTCCGGACGACGGGGAGCATTGGCATCGATGGTTTCAGTCTGCTTGTGAAACCCGATCACATGGTTGGAGCTGGCAAAGATCACACGCTTGATGCCGTGCTTGCGTGCCGCTTCGTAGATATGGAATACGCCCTTGATGTTGGCTTCGAGAATTTCCTCGAAAGGACGTTCTACCGAAACGCCACCGAAGTGGGCGATTGCATCGACGCCTTCGCAGAGGGCGTGCACAGCGGCTTTATCTGCAAGATTGCACTGCACCACTTCTTCATGATCGCCGGTGGGAGCATCCATGGAGGCGATATCGGAGAGGCGGATAATCTTGGCGTAGGGGCGAAGCGTTTCACGTAATACCTTGCCCAATCCTCCTGCGGCGCCTGTCAGCAGGAGGCGATTCAAGGGTGTGGGAGCGGTCGTCGTGCTTGTCATTGAGGTCTGCCCATCGCTTATTGTTTTTGGTGTCATCGGTTGTCAGATGACTTGTTTCGATTATTTCTGCGGTTATAGGCTTTTGTCAACCTGACAAGTCGATTGTTTCAAGCTTGCGCAAGACCTTTTACACGGCGGTGTCGAGTCTGGAAATAGCCCCCCAAGCCACTGGTTTCGCCGCTTAAAGCGCTTATCTTGCGCTATGAAAGGGTCACGCTAGCGAGCCCGCGGGTCTATTCACATACCACTAAAGTCGAGTGTGGCGCCGTTCAGTAATGGGGCCGAGCCTGACAGCCGCGGGGATTGAGGTTGTATGATGACACTGCGACGCTAGCCGGACCGTCCTCTAGAGTGGAACGCAGTGCAAAGGGGCACGTTTGGCAAGCATTCCTAACCTGAACGAGGACAACCGATGGCTATTCAACCGAACACGGTGCTGGCGGATGATGGCATCTGCTGGGTCAAGCTGCGGACAGTAACCTTGCCGCTGCGCAAGGCCGTCAGCGATGCAAAGGTTTTGACCGGGCGGCAGAAGCCCCTTGAGTCAGTCAGCCTGCTGTTTGCGGAAATTGAAACCAGCCAGGGGTATAGCGGGCTCGGCTTTAGTTATAGCCTGCGTACGGGAGGCCCAGCGCAATATGCCCATGCTCGGGAAATCGCGCCGCTTCTGCTCGGGGAAGACCCCAACGACATTTCTCGACTCTGGAGCAAAATGATCTGGGCCAGCGCGTCGGTCGGTCGTGGCGGCGTTGCGGCGCAGGCGATTGCCGCAATCGATACAGCGCTGTGGGATTTGAAGGCACGGCGTGCAGCGCTGCCGCTGTCCAAATTGCTTGGCGCGCACCGCAGTGCCGTGCCTTGCTACAACACCTCGGGTGGCTATCTGCAGGCCTCCATCGAGGAAGTGCTCGACAAGGCTACCCAGTCGCGGGAGCGCGGCATTGGCGGTATCAAGATGAAGGTCGGCCAGCCGAACCGACGTCTGGATCTGCAGCGCGTCGAGGCCTTACGCAAGCATCTAGGCGAAGACGTTCCGCTGATGGTTGACGTCAACCAGCAATGGGACCGCATCACTGCACTGCGAATGGGGCGCGAGCTCGAGCAGTACCAGCTCGAATGGATCGAAGAGCCGCTAGACGCGCACGACGTCGCCGGTCACGCCGCATTGGCTGCACAGTTGGACACGCCGATCGGTACGGGCGAAATGCTCACCAGCGCTACCGAAGCGCTGGGTTATGTCGACACCGGCGCGGTGGACGTGATCATGCATGACGCCCCACGCCTGGGCGGTATCACGCCGTTTCTCAAGGTGGCGCATGCGGCCGAGCAGCGCGGCATGGTTATGGCCCCACACTTCGTCATGGAAATTCACCTGCATCTGGCGGCTGCCTATGAGCACCAAACTTGGGTGGAGCACTTTGAATGGCTGGAGCCGGCATTCAACGAGCGTTTGGAGATCCGCGACGGGAAAATGATCGTCCCGAACCGACCCGGTTTGGGGTTGAGCCTGAGCGACCAGATAGCGGGTTGGACGCTGGCTGAAGTGGAGATCGGTAAGCGCGCCTGAACGAAACACCGCGCCCTCAGGCGCGGTGTCGAAACCGCTTAAGTACCGCTTAGCCCAGCGTAGCGGGCTAGGCGGCGCTGACTCAGGTTTCCTGCAGCCTGGCCGCAGTATTTTTCCGGCTACGCAGCGCGCTGAACAGGTGCCAGGCCACCGATGCCAGCGCCAGGAACAGGAAAGTCGCGGAAATGGGATTGCTGAGAAAGCCCATGAAGTCGCCATCGGACAACATCAAGCCACGCCGCAGATTCGTTTCAGCCATTGGCCCCAAGATGAAGCCGATAATGAACGGCGCGGCCGGCATCCCGCCCTTGACGAAGCCGTAACCAATCAGGCCGAACAGCAGAATGGTCCAAACGTCGAACACCCGACTGCTCAGACCGAACGCACCCACAACGCAAAGCACAAGGATGATCGGCAGCAGGATGTGCTTGGGCACCGCCAGCAGCTTGATGAAGATGCGCAGCCCGTAGAACTCCAGAACCAGCATCATCACCGAGGCGAGAATCAGCGCGGCGAAGATGGTGTACACCAACGCACCCTGGCTGATGAACAGCAGCGGGCCCGGTTGGATGCCATGGATCATGAAGCCGCCGAGGAGAATCGCGGTCACGGTGTCGCCCGGAATGCCGAGCGTCATCAGCGGAATCATGGCGCTACCGATGCCCGCGTTGTTGGCGGTTTCACTGGCGACGACCCCTTCCACAGCCCCCTTGCCGAACAGCTCGGGATGCTTGGAACGCTTCTTCGCGATGATGTAGGACACGATGTTCGAGGTACCCGCACCGATGCCCGGCAAGATGCCAATCCCGATACCGATCAGTCCAGAGCGAAACGCGTTGGGAATCTGAGCGAAGAACTCCTTCAGGGAGAAACCAAAGCCTTTCACGCCTTTCATGCTCACTGAGGCGATCTTGCTTTTGTGTGCCGCTCTGCCGGTCTCGGCGATCTTGATCACTTCCGCCACGGCAAACATACCGATCATCACCGTCAGCATGGCGAAACCGCCGTTGAGGTTCGGTGAATCGAATGTGAAGCGGCGGATGGCGTCGACCGGGGCGATACCCACCGTGGAAAACGCAAAACCAAGCGTGCCCGCGTAGATGCCTTTAAGCAGCGAGCCGGTGGACAGCGTGGCGATCAGCGTCAGTGAAAAGATTGCGATGGAAAAGTATTCATGGGGCCCGAAGCGCAAGGCAATTTTTGCCAGCGAGGGCGCAATGGACATCAGCGCGACGATGCTGAAGATGGTGCCGAGAAAGGAAAACACCACACCGACGCCCAGCGCCTTCAGCCCTTCGCCTTTTTCCATCATCGGGGCGCCGTCGAATGTCGTGGCGATGGAGGCGGGCGTGCCGGGAATCTTCAACAGGATGGCGGAGATCAGGCCGCCGGAGGTCGCGCCGATGAACAGTGCCACCAACAGTGACAGGCCCGCGGCAGGGCCCATGGTGTAAGTCAGCGGCAAACACAGCGCGATCGCCATGGTAGCCGAGAGCCCAGGAACCGCACCGAAGACGATGCCCACGGCAACGCCAAGGGTGATCAGGATAAAGATATAGGGCGAGAAAACCGCGCCAAAGCCGGCCTGCAGTAATTCGAACATGGCCGCCTCCTAGATTTTCAGAAAGCCGGTCGGGAGCATCAGATCGAAGCCCTGCCGGAAGGTGAAGAAGATCAAAGCGGAGGTCACCACCGCGATGACGATGTAGGTGATGTGGTTGACCTTCTGCTCGCGCGGTGTGATGACGATGAACTGCGCGTATAGATAGAGCACGGTCATGATCGGGAAGCCGACCTTTTGCAGCAGGGCAACATAGACCGCGATCAATCCGAGCGTTTTGAATACCGTTGGATAGTCCGGTGGCGTTGCAGCCGACGAGTCAGCATCCGCATCGGGATCAGCGGGAGGCTGGGTTGCCTTGGTCGCGGTCAGCAACTGCAGCGCGCCCAGCAGGCACAGCCCAACGGATAGCACGTAGGGAACGGTGGAGGCGTCGATAAAACCTTTGCGCGGAAGATTGATCGTCAGGAACAGGTAGAACAGGCCGGCACCCAGCATCAGGGCTCCGACCAGTAACTCCTTTCTCTTGTAGGTATCCATAGGACTGCTCTCGATTCAGAGGGAAGGCTGCCGGGCGCAGCGGCTACGCCCGGCATCGTGCCGCGGGCGTTACTTGCTCTGACGCAGTTCGTCCTTGTACTTCATGAAGTCTTCGCGGGTGTTCGTCAGGCGGTCGATCGACTGATTGGTATCGAAATAGCTGACCGGCTGCTTGAAGGTCTTGCGCAGCTCTTCCTCGTACTCAGGCATCTCGGTGATCTGTTTCACGATGCCTGACATCTTCTCGATGATTGCCGGATCAGTACCGTCCGGGAACGCCACTATGTAGGGCTTCTCCATGACGAAGTCGACGCCTTGCTCCTTGAACGTCGGCACGTCACCGAGCAGCGGGTTGCGCTCGTCGTTGGGTTGGCCCAGGGCGACCATTTCGCCACTGGTCACGTAATCCTGGACCGAGCCGTAGCTGATTGCGGCCAGGTCGATACGGTCACCCAGCAGGGCGACGACTTTCTCGGACACTGTGCCAGCGTCGACCATTTTCAGCTTGGTGTCGGTCAGGCCTTGGAACATCAGACCTTGCAAGTGGGAGTAGCTGCCCATCTCGGTGCCGTAGGTGACGCTGCTCGGTTCGGCTTTGGATTTGGAGATCAGGTCTTCCAGCGTCTTCAGGCCTGAGCTTTTCGAGGCAACGAATACGGTGCCTTTGTCCACACCCGCGATACAGCAGATATCGAAGGCGTCCAGGCTGTCCTCGGTCAGGCCAGCAACCTCGTTGACGATCATCTGTCCGGTATGGGTGAAGAGGATGGTGTTGCCATCCGGATCGGCCTGCTTGACCTGTTCGGCTGCGAGCGTTCCGCCACCGCCCGCGACGTTGGTGATGACCATCGCTTTGCCGGTGAGCTTGGTGAAGTACTTGGCCATGGTGCGGGCGTTGAAGTCGGTGTCGCCGCCAGCGTTGGCAATGACGACGACCTGTACCGGGCGAGTGGGCCATTCGGTTTCAGCAGCAAAGGCACTGCTGACGGCAGTGGCGAGAAGGGCGGAAACGAGGGAGGCGCTGATAGCTTTTTTCATTGTATGTCTCTCCGGTGGTTGGGGTTGCGGCGCTTCTTTGGTCTTCTTGTTAGCGGCCCAGGCTTGGTTGCTTGGGGTCGTACTTCCAGCCAGGGACCAGGTACTGCATGGCCATGGCATCGTCTCGGGCGCCGGTGGCGACCTTGTTGTACAGCTCATGGGCGGCCATGATCCGGTCCATATCCGGTTCGATGCCAAGGCCTGGCTTGTCCGGCACCTGAACCGCGCCGCCAACGATCTGCAGCGGTTCACGGGTCAGACGCTCCTGGCCTTCCTGCCAGATCCAGTGGGTGTCGATGGCCGTAATGTTGCCCGGTGCTGCGGCCGCAGCATGGGTGAACATCGCCAGCGAGACGTCGAAGTGATTGTTCGAATGCGAACCCCAGGTCAGGCCGAACTGCTCGCACATTTGCGCCAGTCGTACCGAGCCCTGCATGGTCCAGAAATGTGGATCAGCCAATGGGATGTCGACCGCTTCGAGGCGCAGCGAATGGCCCATCTGACGCCAGTCGGTGGCGACCATGTTGGTGGCGGTGGGAATGCCTGTAGCGCGCTTGAACTCGGCCATGATCTCGCGACCGGAGTAGCCATTCTCTGGGCCACACGGGTCTTCTGCGTAGGACAGGATATGGCCTTGGCCTTTGCACAGTTCAACGGCTTCGGCCAGTGACCAGGCCCCATTGGGATCAAGCGTGACGCGGGCGTCAGGGAAGCGTGACTTGATGCCGGCAATCGCCTGCATCTCTTCGCTACCCCGCATTACACCGCCCTTGAGTTTGAAATCCTTGAAACCGTAGCGCGCCGTAGCGGCCTCAGCCAGCCGGACGATGGCGGCCGGAGTCACCGCTTCCTGATGGCGAATGTGGTACCAGTCATCCGCCGAACCGGTACCGGCCAGGTAGGGCAGGTCGGTACGGTTGCGATCTCCTATATAGAAGAGGTAAGCGAGCATCGGCACGCTGTCGCGCTGCTGGCCGCTGCCGAGCAGCTCGGCGACCGACACATCGAGATGTTGACCGAGCAGGTCGAGAAGGGCGGCTTCCACCGCTGTGATGACATTGTCCAGGCGCAGATTGATCTCATGCGGCTGCTTCAGGACCGCCGCTTCTGCTTCGGAGGTGACCTCGTGTTGCGTAGCCTGCGGGCCCGTCGCTGACCCGCCAGCAATGCCGCGACGCAATACGTTGAGTATCCCGTTGTAGCGGCCGATCGGCTGGCCAAGCACCAGACCTTTGGTTCGCTCCAAGGCTTGCCTGATGCCTTCGCCACCCGGCACTTCGCCAATACCGCTGCGGCCGGCGCTGTCCTTGAGGATCACCAGATTGCGAGTGAAGTAGGGCGCGTGGGCACCACATAGGTTCAGCAGCATGCTGTCGTAACCCGCAACCGGGATGACTTGCATCTCCTTCACTACTGGCGTCGTCGCCGTTCGAGTGTCTTGCATCTGTCGTCTTGCTCCTGATTGTTTTTATGAGCGAATGTAGGTGGCAGCGCCAATCGGCGGGATGGGTTCTCTAGAGGTCGATGGCCTGCTCAGGCTGGCGGGTCATGATCAACAGACCCGCAACGAAGGGCCGGTTTGATTGCACGTGCCGCGGCCTGCAGCGGCTGCGGTCGAAGACAATGGCGCGGTGGCGCTGACCGGCCGCCGTGCTGACTACGTTCGATGGATTAACCAGGGTGCGGCAGAGCGGGGAGTTTGCAAGGCGGCATACCGCTGATTGATTCATGGCTTTAAGGCTCTGGTTGTTGTAAATGTCATACGTTGTCGTATGACTTGCTGAGATTTTTATCAGCGCGATTCATGGTTGTCAAATCGGTGAAACAAACTACTCGGCCCCGTATGACCGGCCGGTCATTTATTTGTTTCAATAGGCTCGAGCCAGATTCACGTCGTGGCATTTCATCGGCTAGCTTTGTCAGCGCAAGAAAGGAGCCTGAGGCGCATGAGGACCGAGACGGCGAGGCAATAATCTTCGATAAAGAGGTAGCGCAGCCATAAGTTGTACGATAACGTATCTCCAAGGCCGAGGCCCTACTTCATCTACTCTTAGTTTCACAGGATGCTCGAACAATGAACCCACAAGAACTGAAGGCCATCCTCTCTTCTGGTTTGCTGTCCTTTCCGGTCACTGACTTTGACCAGCAGGGCGACTTCAGCCGTGCCGGCTACATCAAGCGACTCGAGTGGCTGGCACCTTATGGAGCAACAGCGCTGTTTGCCGCGGGCGGTACGGGCGAGTTCTTCTCGCTGACCCCGCAGGAATACCCGGACATCATCAAGACTGCCGTCGATACCTGTGCCGGTCAGGTGCCCATCCTCGCGGGTGTAGGCGGTCCGACCCGTCAGGCGATCGCCTACGCTCAGGAAGCCGAACGCCTCGGTGCGAAAGGGCTTTTGTTGCTACCGCATTACCTGACCGAAGCGAGCCAGGAAGGCGTCGCTCGGCATGTAGAGGAGGTGTGCAAGTCGGTCAACATCGGCGTCGTGGTCTATAACCGCAACGTCTGCCGCCTAACCGCACCGCTGCTCGAGCAACTGACCGAGCGCTGCCCGAACCTGATCGGCTACAAGGACGGTCTGGGCGACATCGAACTGATGGTCTCCATTCGTCGTCGCCTCGGCGAGCGCCTGACCTACCTCGGCGGTCTGCCGACTGCAGAAGTCTACGCGGCGGCCTACAAAGCGCTGGGCGTACCCGTGTACTCATCGGCCGTCTTCAACTTCGTGCCGAAGTTGGCCATGGACTTCTACGGTGCCATTTCTCGCGACGACCACGAAACCGTCGGCAAGCTGATCGATGATTTCTTCCTGCCTTATCTCGATATCCGCAACCGTCGCAAAGGCTACGCGGTCAGCATCGTCAAGGCTGGCGCGAAAATCGCCGGTTACGACGCCGGCCCTGTTCGTGCACCACTGACGGACCTGCTGCCGGACGAGTACGAAGCGCTTGCCGCGCTGATCGAGAAGCAGGGCGCGCAGTAACGTACGTCAGACTTATCACTCGCCCCAACCGCCGTCAACGATGCCTTCATTCATACCAGGCAGTGCGGCGGACCTCACGAAGGAGAGCGCTACGTGGCAGACGCAAAGCGATATGACAACTACATCGATGGCCAATGGGTAGCTGGCAAGAATTACCAGGCCAACATCAACCCGTCCGATCTGTCGGACGTTATCGGCGAATATGCCCAAGCGGACGCTTCGCAGGTCGAAGCCGCCATCGCTGCAGCACGCAAAGCATTCCCGGCGTGGTCAACGTCCGGCATCCAGGCTCGTGCCGATGCACTGGAAAAGGTCGGTTTGGAAATCCTCGCTCGCCGAGAAGAGCTGGGCAACCTGCTGGCCCGTGAAGAAGGCAAGACCCTGCCGGAAGCCATCGGTGAAGTGTCCCGTGCCGGGAACATCTTCAAGTACTTCGCTGGTGAGTGCCTGCGTCAGGCTGGCGAGACCCTGCAGTCGGTCCGTCCGGGTGTCAGCGTTGAAGTCACCCGCGAGCCCCTGGGCGTGATCGGCCTGATCACACCGTGGAACTTCCCGATTGCCATTCCTGCTTGGAAAATTGCGCCAGCGCTCGCCTATGGCAACTGCGTGGTGATCAAACCAGCCGATCTGGTTCCAGGTTGCGCCTGGGCCATTGCTGACATCATCTCGCGCGCAGGCTTCCCGGCCGGCGTGTTCAACCTGGTGATGGGCAAGGGCCGCGAAGTCGGCGAAGCCATCGTCAACGACAAGCGCGTCGATGGCGTCAGCTTTACCGGCTCGGTTGGCGTTGGCCGTGGCATCGCGGCGACCTGCGTCGGGCGTCAGGCCAAGGTTCAGCTGGAAATGGGCGGCAAGAATCCGCAGATCATTCTGGACGATGCCGACCTTAACACTGCCGTAGAACTGGCGACGCAAAGCGCGTTCTACTCAACCGGCCAGCGTTGCACCGCATCCAGCCGCATCATCGTGACCGAAGGCATCTACGACCGTTTCGTCGAGGCCATGATCGAGCGCATCAAGAAGATCAAGGTCGGTTCGGCATTGGAGCAGGGCGTGGACGTCGGCCCGGTTGTATCGCAGGCGCAGCTCGATCAGGACCTGAAGTACATCGAGATCGGCAAGCAAGAAGGCGCACGCCTGGCCTGCGGCGGCGAGCGCGTCAGCTGCGGCACTGAAGGTTACTACCTGGCGCCGACTTTGTTCGTCGACAGCACCGCCGACATGCGAATCAGCCGTGAAGAGATTTTCGGCCCGGTCGCCAACGTGGTGAAGGTCAAGGACTACGACGAAGCGCTGGCCATGGCCAACGACACCGAGTTCGGTCTGTCGGCGGGCATCTGCACCACTTCGTTGAAGTACGCCAATCACTTCAAGCGTCATTCCCAGGCCGGGATGGTGATGGTCAACCTTCCCACCGCTGGCGTGGATTACCACGTGCCGTTCGGCGGTCGCAAAGGCTCGTCCTACGGCCCGCGCGAGCAGGGTCGTTACGCCCAGGAGTTCTACACCACGGTGAAGACCACCTACATCGGCTGATCTGCCGAGTCATCCTATGACGCGCAATCCGTCCGAGTCGCACAGCGGCTCGGCGATTCGCGTCGGCGGCAAACAGATCGATACACCGCAACGCGGACCATAAGAACAAAAGAGAGACGCATATGAACGATTCTACGAATCAAGGTGCTCCGGTCATCACCGAACTTCGAGTGGTTCCGGTCGCAGGGCAAGACAGCATGCTGCTCAACCTGAGTGGCGCCCATGGTCCGTACTTCACCCGCAACATCCTCATTCTCAAGGACAGCGCCGGCAACACAGGTGTCGGCGAGGTCCCCGGTGGCGAGGCGATCCGCAAGACGCTGGACGACGCTCGCGCCATTCTGATCGGGCAATCGGTTGGCAATTTCAATGGTCTGCTGAACCAGGCGCGCAAGGCATTCGCCGACCGCGATGTCGCGGGCCGCGGCTTGCAGACGTTCGACCTGCGCATCGCTATTCACGCCATCACGGCGATCGAGTCGGCGCTGCTCGATCTGCTCGGCCAGCACCTCAACGTGCCGGTTGCCGCACTGCTCGGTGACGGACAGCAGCGCGAAGAAGTCGAGATGCTCGGTTATCTGTTCTTCATCGCCGATCGCAACAAGACCGACCTCGGCTACCGCGACGAGTCGAATGCCAGCGATAACTGGTTCCGCGTGCGCAACGAAGAAGCATTGACCCCCGAAACCGTTGTGCGTCAGGCCGAAGCGGCCTACGAGCGCTACGGCTTCAAGGATTTCAAACTTAAGGGCGGCGTGCTGCCGGGCAGTGAAGAGGTCAAGGCGATTCGTGCGCTGGCCGAGCGCTTCCCCGATGCCCGCATCACACTGGACCCCAATGGTGCCTGGTCACTGGCCGAAGCCATTGATCTGTGCAAGGACCTGCACGGCGTGCTGGCGTATGCCGAAGACCCCTGCGGTGCCGAGAACGGCTACTCGGGGCGCGAAGTGATGGCTGAGTTCCGCCGCGCCACCGGTCTCCCGACCGCCACCAACATGATCGCTACCGATTGGCGGCAGATGGGCCACACCGTTCAGCTGCAATCAGTCGATATCCCGCTGGCAGATCCACACTTCTGGACCATGAGCGGCTCGGTGCGGGTTGCGCAGATGTGCAACGACTGGGGGTTGACCTGGGGCTCGCACTCCAACAACCACTTCGACATTTCGCTGGCCATGTTCACGCACGTGGCCGCCGCCGCGCCGGGCAAGATCACCGCGATCGACACCCATTGGATCTGGCAGGACGGCCAATACCTGACCCGCGAGCCGCTGCAGATCGTCGGCGGCAAGGTCGCTGTGCCGGCCAAGTCGGGCCTCGGCGTGGAGCTGGATGAAGATGCGCTGCAGAAGGCTCATGAGCTGTACCTCGCCAAAGGGCTGGGCGCTCGCGACGATGCCATCGCCATGCAGTACCTGATTCCGGATTGGACGTTCAACAACAAGAAGCCGTGCATGGTGCGCTGAGGCCAGCGCGAGAAACCGCGTTAGGGCGGAGCGGGCGGCCAAGGGGAAATACCGCGGCCGCGGAGGCGAGTAGGGTGGGCTTCAGCCCACCGCTTGCAGCCCGAACATTCACCTTGGTGGGCTGAAGCCCACCCTACCGCGCTGCGAACGAACCAGACCAGAACAACAACCGGCCTGACCGGAGACCGAGATGAACGACACCGTGGAACTGATTCAGCATCAAGATTCGCCGCGTTACATCCGCCTCAACGATGCGGACAACGTGGCTGTGGTGGTCAACGATGGTGGTGTGCCGACCGGTGCCCGGTTCGAGGACGGGCTGGTCACGGTCGAATCAGTGCCGCAAAGCCACAAGGTTGCGCTGGTGGATATTGCGGTCGACCAGCCTGTGCGCCGCTACGGACAGATCATTGGTTATGCTCTAGAGCCCATCGCACGAGGGTCCTGGGTCAAGGAGACGCAGCTGCGCATGCCCTCAGCTCCACCCCTCGACAGCCTGCCAATGGCCGATGCTGTCCCGGAGCGCCTCGAGCCGCTTGAGGGCTTTACCTTTGAAGGCTACCGCAACGCAGACGGCACGGTTGGTACGCGCAACGTGCTCGGTATCACCACTACCGTTCAATGCGTGACGGGCGTGCTCGATCACGCTGTTGCGCGCATTCGTAAAGAGCTTCTGCCGAAGTACCCGAACGTCGATGACGTGGTCGCGCTGACCCACAGCTACGGTTGCGGCGTGGCGATCAATGCCAAGGACGCCTACATCCCGATCCGTACCGTCCGCAACCTGGCGCGCAACCCCAACCTCGGCGGCGAAGCGCTGGTCATCAGCCTTGGCTGCGAAAAGCTGCAGGCAGAGCAGGTGATGCACGAAGGCGACGCATCGGTCGATCTCAGCGAACCCTGGCTGTACCGTTTGCAGGACTCCAATACCGGTTTCGGCGAGATGATCGAACAGATCATGGCGCTGGCCGAGTCGCGTCTGCAAAAGCTTAACCGCCGACAGCGCGAAACCGTTCCGGCCTCAGAGCTTGTGCTGGGCATGCAATGCGGCGGCAGCGATGCCTTCTCGGGAATCACCGCCAATCCAGCCTTGGGCTACGCCTCGGACCTGCTGATTCGCGCAGGCGCAACAGTGATGTTCTCTGAGGTCACCGAAGTGCGCGATGCAATCTATATGCTCACGTCGCGCGCTGAAACGCCGGAGGTTGCCGAAGCCTTGGTCCGCGAGATGGACTGGTACGACCAGTATCTGGAGCGCGGCGCAGCCGATCGCAGCGCCAACACCACGCCTGGTAACAAGAAAGGCGGGTTGTCCAACATTGTCGAGAAGTCCCTTGGCTCCATCGTCAAATCCGGCAGCAGTGCGATCAACGGCGTACTCGGCCCAGGCGAGCGGTTCAGCAGCAAAGGCCTGATCTACTGCGCGACCCCAGCCAGCGACTTTGTCTGCGGCACGTTGCAGTTGGCGGCCGGCATGAACCTGCATGTGTTCACCACCGGGCGCGGCACCCCATATGGTCTGGCCATGGCACCGGTCGTGAAAGTCTCTACCCGCACCGAGCTGGCCGAGCGCTGGCCTGACCTGATTGACGTGGATGCCGGGCGTATTGCCACTGGCCGTTCCAGTATCGAGGAGCTGGGTTGGGAGCTGTTCCACTACTACCTGGACGTCGCCAGTGGGCGCAAGAAGACTTGGGCCGAGCAGCACCGGATCCACAACGACATCACCTTGTTCAACCCGGCCCCGATCACCTGAACCCAGCTATGTCAGCGCATCGAAGCGGTGCGCTGTTCCATGATCAGTCGCAGGAGAACGAGATGAGTGCGCTGCCGGATGACTTCATCCGCGAGATCGAAGCGGTCGTCGGTGCCGTCGGCATGGTCTGTGATGCCGAACGCATGCAGAGCTACCTGAGCGATTGGCGGAATGCCTACCGCGGTGAAGCCGCACTGGTGGTACGTCCGGCCAGCACCGAAGAGGTAGCCGCCGTAGTGCGGCTGTGCAATCAATACGAAATTGCACTGGTACCGCAAGGGGGCAATACCGGGCTGTGTGGCGGTTCGATTCCGGACGCCAGTGGCACTCAAGTGGTGCTGTCCCTGACGCGCATGACCAACATCCGCGAAGTCGATACCGAAAACGAGACCATTACTGTCGAGGCCGGCGCCATCCTGCAAACCGTACAAGAGGCCGCTGCCGAAGTGGGGCGGCTGTTCCCTTTGTCCCTCGGCGCGGAAGGCAGTTGCACCGTGGGCGGTAATCTCGCCACCAACGCCGGCGGAACCGCCGTACTGCGTTACGGCAACATGCGCGACCTCACGCTGGGCCTGGAAGTGGTGCTGCCGGACGGGCAGATCTGGAATGGCCTGCGCGGACTGCGCAAGGACAATACAGGGTACGACCTCAAACACCTGTTCATCGGCTCGGAAGGCACACTCGGCATCATCACCGCAGCCGTGCTCAAGCTATATCCTGCGGTGCGCAGCGTGACGACGGCCTGGGTTGCATTACCCAGCGCGCATGCAGCGGTCCAGCTGATCGGCATCATCCGTGGTCTATGTGGTGATCGGCTGACCGGGTTCGAGCTGATGTCGCGGCAAAGCGTTGATTTCGTGCTGCGTCACGTCGGCGCTTGCTCCGATCCCTTCGCGGAAGCTCATCCCTGGTATGTGCTGATCGAGCTTAGCGACACCCAACCTGATGCGCCGCTCAACGAGCTGCTTGAACAGGGGATCGGCGAAGCCCTGGAGCGTGGACTGGTGACCGATGCCGTACTGGCCAGTAGCGAGGCGCAGGTCGCAGCGTTGTGGGCGATGCGTGAGGGGATTTCCGAGGCGCAGAACCATGAAGGTCCAAGTCTCAAACATGACATCAGCGTGCCGGTGAGCTGCATTCCGGCGTTCATTCAGACGACCGATCAGCGCTTACTCGACCAGTTTCCGGGCGTGCGCATCGTCGCTTATGGCCATGTCGGTGATGGGAACCTTCACTACAACGTCAGCAAGCCGGTCGGGTCTGACGATACGGCCTTCAAGGCGCAGCAAGACGCGATCATGCACGTCATCTACAAGGCCACTACTCGGTTTCAGGGCAGCATCAGCGCAGAGCATGGGCTGGGTCAGGCCAAGCGCGCCGCAGCCAAGCACTACAAGGATCCGCTGGAACTGGCGCTGATGCGTGCAATCAAGGCAACGCTAGATCCCAGAGGCCTGATGAACCCCGGCAAGGTGCTCTGACTTCGCCTCCACGCGTTCCCACTTTTCGAGGTAATCACCGTGACCTGCATACTCCAAATCGGCCCCCTGACTGAACGTTTCAACCGTGGCCTTGCCGCGGAGCATGAGGTGCTGCGTTTCTGGGAGGAGGGTGCCGATGCGTTGGTTAACCAGAATGCTCAGCGCATTGATGTCGTGGTGACCTCCGGTCGTTTCGGCTGCACGGCGGAGCTGATCGAGCGCCTGCCCAACCTGCAAGCGATCATCAGTTTCGGCGTCGGCTACGACGCGATCGACGTCGCGGCAGCGCGCGCGCGCAACATCCCGGTGAGCAATACGCCAGACGTGCTCAATGATTGCGTGGCGGACTTGGCCTTTGGGCTGATTATCGACAGCGCCAGGCAAATGTCCCGTGCCGACCGTTTCGTACGCGCCGGCGAGTGGCCCTCCGGCGGCCTGCCGCTTGCGAAGCAGGTGAGCGGGAAACGACTGGGCATCGTCGGCATGGGGCGCATTGGTGAAACGATCGCCAAGCGCTCCAGTGGTTTTGATATGCAGGTGCGCTACCACAACCGTCGACCGGTAGAGGGCGGTGCCTATGGCTATGAGTCCAATCTCGTCGAGTTGGCGCAGTGGAGCGACTTTCTCGTTCTGACCTGTCCTGGTGGCGAGAGCACCCGCAACCTCATCAATCGAGACGTCCTCGAGGCGCTTGGATCGAAAGGAATTTTGATCAACGTTGCCCGCGGCTCTGTGGTGGACGAACCGGCATTGATCGAGGCACTGACCGAAGGACGGCTGGGCGGCGCGGGTCTCGACGTTTATGCCCAGGAGCCCAACGTACCTCAGGCCCTAATCAATCTGCCAAATGTCGTGCTGCTGCCGCACATCGGCAGCGCCACCGAGGAAACCCGGCTGGCAATGGAAGAATTGCTGTTGGCCAATCTGCGTGCATTTCTCGAACGCGGTGAGGTGCTGACGGCTGTCTGAGCGGACACATTCGTGCGCTTCAGATGACAGGCGGCCTCGGTCGCCGATGGCCCTGGCCAAAAGCCTGGGTCAGATAACTTCAGAGCAACATCATTAGGGCGCCGAACACCGCGAGCCACAAGCACGCGGCCGCGAGGCGCCATTTCAATTCAAGTCAGCGAGCAATTCGGCTCGCCTAAGAGGCCGTGCGATGCCTGAACTTCAACCGAATCTGACCGAGGTCGAGCTTCTGCGCGGCCCGCTGAGACTGTCGGTGTGCCCCGGGCTGGGCGGTGCAATCACTCGACTGAGCATCGATGGCATCGATCTGCTGCGCCCTTGGGACGGCACGGACAGCGTGCGGCGAACGGGCTGCTTCGTCCTTGCACCTTTCTCCAATCGAGTCGGTGATGGCGCCTTCGAGCATGACGGTCAGCGCTACCCGTTGCGCCGCCTATCTGCTGAACATCCTTTACCGATTCACGGCGTCGCCTGGAAGCGTGCGTGGACGATAACGGAGCAAAGCCCGACCAGCCTTTGCCTGACGCTCATTCATCGGCCCGAGGGCGAGGCCGTACTTGACTGGCCGTTCGCATTCGAGCTCGCACACCAGATCAAACTCGACGATGGCGGCGTTGCGCTGCAACTGACGCTGCGCAACATCGACAACCGCTCGATGCCCGCCGGGCTTGGCTGGCATCCGTATTTCCTCCGGCACGACGCTTGTTGGTTGCGGTTCGGTGCGAGTGCAGTCTGGCGCAACGACACCCGAAACCTGCCATCACAGAGGACGCCCGTCCCAAAGGAATGGGACTTTTCAACGGAAGCGCCGCTGCAGGAACCCGGCCTGGACAACTGCTTCGTTGGGCGTACCGGGCCCGTTACCATCCACTGGCCGAACGAAGGGGTAGAGCTAACCATGCATCCCAGCGAGGCACTCGATCATCTGGTCGTGTTTACGCCGCCGGCAGAGATGGGCTTCTTTGCGGTCGAGCCGGTTTCGCATGCCAACAATGCGCTTTGCATGGACGATCCGGCCGCGAACGGCATTCGTACGCTCGACCCCGGCGAAACCATGCAGGTCAGTTGCAAACTGCAGATTCAGCGTACGGCTCGTACCGTCCAGTAGCGTCTCACCCAGGTGTCGATAGCTTAGAGTCGAAAGGCGGGCGAGGGGTGGGAGCGCCCATTCAAGAGCGCTCCCGGATGGTCACGCCGGGCTAATGTTTTGGTTGATGCGGAAGAGATTCGTTGGGTCGAACTTCCTTTTCAGATCCACCAGTCGCTGGTAGCTCGTGCCATAAGCGAAGGCGGTGCGCTCAGCTTCATCACTGGTCAGGAAGTTCACGTAAGCGCCACCACTGGCAAACGACTGCGTACGGTCAAAAAACTCCCGCGCCCAGGCAATGCAACGAGCATCCTCATCCACCGTTTCCCAGCGGACATGCACGTTCATCACATAATTGGCGTCACGACTCGAGTAAGCCATGGCGTCAGGCTTGGTTCGTCCTGTTTCGCCACCTATCGTAGCGACGAATATCTCGCATTGCGGTGAAGGCAGTGCATTGGCGTATTCGATGACGGTATCAATCAACCCCTCGTCGATCTCTGAGAAATTGTGAGATTTCCAGTAGTTTCGGGAGCCCGGAGTCAATAGCGGATCGAAGACCTGCTGCCAATCAACATACGGCTGCACGCCGATGTGCTCGCCGTAGGCAGAACCGAACTGCCTCAGTGTCTCCACATATTCCATGCCCTCATCGGGGTCGCCTGCGTAACAAACGGCCAGCACAACGATTTCTTTGCCGTGGACCTCTTCGGCCAGGAACGGCAACGGCGGCGCCTTGCGAGTGATCATCCAAACGTTGAGCTCGTCCGGCATCGTTTCGGTGAAACGAGCGAACTGGGTGATAACGGATTTCGCCTGTTCAAACGGAAAAACGATGAGGCCGCACAACACGTCCGGCCCCACCGGGTGCAGCCGAAATTCGAAACGGGTGACGATGCCGAAATTCCCGCCGCCGCCGCGAAGCCCCCAGAACAGATCCGGGTTTTCGGATTCACTGGCGTGCAGCTGACGGCCATCGGCGACTATCACATCCGCACCCAGCAGGCTGTCTACGGTCATGCCGTACTTTCGGCTGAGCCAACCAAAGCCGCCGCCAAGGGTCAGTCCGGCCACGCCAGTGGTGGAGTTTATGCCCAGAGGCGTGGCCAAGCCGTGTGCTTGTGCAGCCGCATCGAAGTCCGCCAGTGTGCAGCCCGGCTCGACATAGCCTCGATGTTGTTCCGGATCGATACTGACGTCTTTCATAAGCGAGAGATCGATCATCAGGCCGTCGTCACAAACTGCATTCCCAGCAATATTGTGTCCGCCGCCGCGGATAGAGAAAGGCAGGTCATGTTGGCGAACGAAGTCCAAAGACCGAACCACGTCGTCAGCTGAACCGCAGCGGGCGATCAGCGAAGGACGGCGGTCGATCATGCCGTTCCAGATCTGGCGCACGTCGTTGTATTGGGGATCTTCGGGGAAAACGAGCGTGCCCGCAAAGGCCGCCTGGAATGCGTCCGTCGCGGTGTGGGAAAGCTGATTCATAACGATCACCGTTGGGTATGCCGGTAGGCACGCACAAGGCCTGCCCACGGCTGTGAAGGGGAGACTGCGACCTGTCTGGCGATAGTCGATGCCTCACAGCACCCCACAACTCGGCATTCGTCAGCGGATACGCACAGTATAGGCCTTCAAGTCAATAGCGCCCGACCGTTTGAGAGGTTTCGGTGCACGGGATGGGCTGTCTCGCTCTGCTAAGCACTACAAGCGGCAAAAAAAAGCCCGTCACAAAGACGGGCGAAAGTTTCCGCAACAGGAGCGAGGAGTGTTGCGTCCAGCGTGGTGGTGACGCTTAGAGAATCGAGATCGGGTAGTTAATGATTAGACGATTCTCGTCGAACTCGTTGGAGCTATAGTCACGACGCATGCTGGAGTTGCGCCACTTGATGTTCAGGTTCTTCAGTGCACCGCTCTGTACGGTGTAAGCCAGTTCCGACTCGCGACCCCATTCCTCGCCGTCATCGCCGGTAGCGGTCCGGATGTTGTCGCCGCTGATGTAGCGGTTCATCAACACCAGGCCTGGAATACCAACGCCAGCGAAGTTGTAATCATGACGGAGCTGCCATGAACGCTCTTCAGCCGCATCGTAGGCAGAGTTGAAGCTGTCGTTCGCCAGCGACCCGCCGCTGGTTCCGTTGACGCGCATCCACTGATCACCGCTGACTTTCTGCAGGCCGACGTAGAAGGTGTTGGCACCGGCTTGCAGACCGAACAGACCGGAGTAGGTCTTGTTGTCCATATCCCCAGCCAGGGCGCTGCCTTCATCCTTACCGGTGAAGTAGCCGAGGTTTGCAGTAAAAGCAAGGTCCTCTCCGAGCGGCTGTACGTGCAGCAACTGGACGTAGCTCTGCTGGTAGATGTCTTCGAGACGGGCGTGCCATAGGCCGACCTTGGTCTTGTCAGTGAACGAGTATTCACCGCCAGCGAAGTTGAAGCGATCCGAGCTGGCACCGCCGAAGAACATGTCCTCCATGCTGGCGTCATCACGCGTGCTGTTCTGACGCATCTGACCGCCGTATAGAGCCAGATTCTTGATTTCCTTAGAGGTGACCATACCGCCCTGGAAGGTTTGCGGCAGCGAGCGGCCGTCATCGGCACGCAGCACCGGCACAACGACCTGCCATTCACCGACACGCAGCTCGGTTTCCGACATTTTTGCCTTGGCGGCTACCGCTATCCGGCCGAAGTCATCTGCAGGATGGCGATCAGCACCAGTGCCGTGAGTCGGAAGCAGACCTGTACCGTAGGTGCCGCCACCGCCGTCGAGCTTGACTGCCAGGCCCGCAAGCACATCGACGCCAAACCCGACAGGCCCAGGCGTATAGCCGGACTGAGCATTCAGAATGAAGCTCTGGGTCCATTCTTCAGCCTTGTTCTGGCCGCCGTTATAAGCCGGGTCGACAAAATTACGATTAATGTAGAAATTACGAGCGTTCAGCGTGACTTTGCTGCCTTCGACAAAGCCATCCGCCGCATGGGCAACGGCAGGAATGCCAAGTGCTAGCGACAGGGTGCCTGCAAAAACGGCGGCAGACAGAGGATTGCGTGGGGTCATTGTTGTTGTGCTCCCTTTTTTAAGTAGTCCACCCCGTGCGGCCAGAGCCCAAGACGAGGGGGGTGTAGCGTGGCCGCAGATAAAGCGACGCTTGCCGAAACAACAAATACGTTATCAGTTGTCATACGACGTATCGAATTATGGCTCCCGAGCATGGCTTGTCAATCCAATTTGTAAAGAATTGTTAGGGTCTTCGACTTTCGTCTAGTGCCGTTTCAAAGGGGTTGGCTGGGTAAGATCCGGCAAAACTCTGGATCGGATAGCTCAGCCGTTGAAGCGCAGGGAGATGTGATGACTTGGGAAATCGATGAGGCTAACTTGGAGATCCCCACCAAGCAGGCAATAGTCCTCTGATCTCTCGTCTGCCGAAGCGGTCATCGATCAGGTGTACGACGCCGACGTCTTCGGTTGTACGAATGACGCGGCCTGCGGCCTGCACCACCTTCTGCAACCCGGGATAGAGGTAGGTGTAGTCGTAGCCCGTGCCGAACAAATGATCCATCCGCGCCTTCATCTGCTCATTGACGGGATTGACCTGCGGCAGTCCCAGCGTGGCAACAAACGCACCAATCAGTCGCTTACCCGGCAGGTCGATGCCCTCGGAAAAAGCACCGCCCAGCACGGCGAAACCAATACCGCAGCTCTCATCCGTGAAACGCGCAAGAAAGGCGTTGCGCGCCCCTTCATCCATGCTGCGCGTCTGCTCCCAGTAGGGCAGCTCAGGGTGTTGAGCACGGAGGAGGCTAGTGACCTGCTGTAAGTAGTCAAAGCTGCTGAAGAACGCCAAGTAGTTGCCAGGGCGCGTCTGATACTGCTGGGCAAGCAGGTCGACGACAGCTTGAAGGGAGGCGCTGCGATGCTGGTAGCGAGTGGAGATGTGCTGTGCAAGGCGTATCTGCAACTGCTCCGTGCGAAACGGAGATTCGACGTCGACCCATACCCGATTTGCCGGCACGCCGAGGGTGTCGGCGTAAAAGCGCTGCGGTGTCAGGGTCGCGGAAAACAGTACGCAAGAGCGGGTCTCACGGATGCGGGAGGCCAGGAAGGGGGCGGGAATCACGTTGCGCAAGCAGAGGACAGATGCTTTGGCATTGCTGCGGCCGTGCGCTGGCAGCAGCGTGCAGTCAATCAGTGAATGGTCGCCGAACAGCTCTGCCAGTTTGCAGAATTGCATAGCGTCGAAATAGGCCGACTGCAACGCCGAGTCCACCCCCGCCGGGTTCTCGCCGAGGTAGTCGGTGATTGCGCTTACGGCTTGCTGAAGCGCGTTGATGAGCACCTGCGGCAGCCCTGGCAGAACCTGATAGGCGTCTGCCTGCAGGCGGTGCACATCGCCCCAGCAACGAAGCACGCGTTCGATCGGCTTCTTCAACACGATCGGAAGAGTGTTTCGTAAGCCCTTGAACGTAAGCAGATTAAGCTCGGCGCTGTACATCGATCGGCCGCGTTCGAGCAGATTGTGCGCCTCGTCCACCAGCACCCCGATGCGCCACTGGTTGAGCAACGCCAGGCTGTAGAGCAGGGCACTCAGATCGAAGTAGTAGTTGTAGTCACCCACCACCACATCGGCCCAGCGAGCCATTTCCTGGCTCAGATAGTAGGGACACACCTCGTGCGCCAAGGCCACCTCGCGCAGTGTTGCCTGATCGAGAAACGGGCGAGTAATGGCCTCGTCGCGTGCGGCCGGGAGCCGGTCGTAGAGGCCGCGAGCGAGCGGGCAGGATTCACCGTGACAAGCCTTGTCCGGGTGCTCACACGCTTTATCCCGCGCGATCAGTTCCAACACTCGCAGAGGCGTTTGCTGGCCCGCCAGGCTGTCGAGTGCATTCAACGCCAGCTGTCGCCCCGAGGTTTTAGCGGTGAGGAAATACAGCTTGTCGAGCTGCTGGCCGGGCATGGCCTTCAATTGCGGAAATAGGGTAGCCAGGGTCTTGCCAATACCAGTCGGTGCCTGAGCCATCAGGTGGGTGCCGGTGCAAGCGGCCTTGTATACCGCTTCGGCCAGTTGCCGCTGGCCGCTGCGAAATTCACCGTAGGGGAACGTCAGGCTTCGCAACGCCTGGTCACGCTCGGCTCGGTGGGCCAGTTCCTGATCAGCCCAGGCGATGAAGCATTGACATTGGGTTTCGAAAAAAGCCCGAAGGTGTTCGGCGGTACAGGTTTCGACCAGCAGGGTTTCCTTCTGGCTGACCACATCGAAATACACCAGCGCGATCTCCAGCGACTCCAACGTGCGCGCCTCGCAGAGCAGCCAGCCGTAGACCTTGGCTTGCGCCCAGTGTAGGTGACGGTGGTTGGCCGGCTGGCGGGCGAGGTCACCGCGGTAGGTCTTGATCTCCTCCAGTCGGTTCTTTGTCGGGTCATAGCCGTCCGCACGGCCGCGGACGGTGAGGTTGCGATAGTTGGCTTCGAGCGTGACTTCTCGCTCGTATCCATCGCCGCGCCGCGACGTGACCGTGACGTGTCCGGTCATGCCTTCTAGCGCGGTAGGCGAGGGCGTGAAACGAAGATCCAGATCGCCTTGTTTTGCGGTGAACTCGCACAACGCACGGACTGCGACCCGATAACTCAAGGTGCAGCCTCCGACCACTGTACGTAGCAGACCGCGATCGGCACCTGATGACGCAACGCAAAGTCGATCCAGCGCTTCTGATTGTCCTGCAACCGGTCGCCTGGGCCTTTTACTTCGATCAATCGATAACGCAGCTCGCCTGGCCAGAGCTGAACGAGGTCTGGCAGACCGCTACGATGGTTGGGTACGTCTTGCAGGATGCGCTGAAAAAAAGCATGCAGATGTTCGGCAGGGATGCACACCAGTGCCAGCTCCAGCAATGCCTCGTCAAACAGGCCCCAGCTGACGAAGTGCGACTGCAGTCCGAACTTCTCCCTGAACGCGCGGCGGATGCAGTCACGGTACTCGCCAGTGCCGAGTCTGCTCAGACATTCATCAAACAACCCTGCCCGGCGAGCATGGAAGTCAGGTCGCGTGAGATCGGCCGGGCCAGCGTGAAACGGGTGAAAGAACGCACCGGGCAACGGCGCAAAGATGACATCCCAACAGAGCAGGCCAAGCAGCGAATTGATCAGCGCGTTTTCAACGTAGTAAACCGGCGCATCGCTTCGGCTGAGGTGTTCACGCACGGCCTGTTCGACGCTCATCCCCTGGGGCCGAGGCAGGGTCAGATCTATGCGCTCTGGTTGTGTGAGACTCACACGGCGCGTGACGGGTTCGCCCAGGGTTCGTAGCAGGCGCGGCAGGATGCGTTGCAGTTGCTGGGCTTCGTGCTCGCTTTCAGGTGCAGCTTGCGCCGCCAGCGCGAGTCGCATGGCGGCCTCTGGTTGGCCGCAACGCTCCAGCACGCGGATCGCACGTTCGCGAGCGCCCGGATAGCGGTTGGCAGCATGCAGGCGCAGCGCCAAGGGCAAATCACCGTTGCGCTCGCACTGCCTGGCGATGCTCAGCAGCAACTTGCCGCGGCGATTTTCCAGCCATTCGTTGGCGTACGGTGTCGATGGGATGTCCTGCAGGACCGCTTCAACGGCGTCACCCGCCTCGAAGCGTTCTCGGCAGCGATGCAGATGCAGATAGGCATCCACATCGGCGCGTTCGTGGAAGGCCCGTGAAGCGGGGGAGAAGGCGACTCGCTCGTAACGAAAAATACCCAGGTCAGCGAGTACGAACTCGGACCAGTCTTGATGGATGTTGCCGAAGAACATCAGCCGCAAGCGGTCGCACAGATCGCCAATGGTCAGCGCAAATGCCGCATCGTCAAAACCTTCACACCACCTGGCGAATGGCCTTGGCTGGGAGTGCTCGACCAGCATGGCCTCGAGCAGGTCGGCCTTGCGCTGGACGTTGGTTGCTGCATTGCCGCATACACGAAGCAATTCGTCTTTTTTCAACAAACCGAATAGCTGAGCCACATCCAGCATTGGATTAGTCTCGACCCAGCCGTGCTCGATGAGTGCGACGGATGCCTGCATCGGGCAGCCAATCTCTGTGTAGCGCAGCTTACTGGCACGAAACAGTGTGCCCTTGCGCATCACCATGCGCACCAGCAAGGCCTGCGACGCTTGTGGTACCTGGTGGAAACGGTCGAGAAACGCGCGTTCGACATCGTGCAGCAGATCACCGTGGCGCTCACCAACCCAGGCGAGCACTTGGCGAAAGTTGTCGAGGTAATAGAAGGGGTTTTCCAGCGCCTGGCGCATCGAACGTCCGGTTCGGTCGAGCATGGGCACAGCGGCCCACAAGGCTGTGTATTTATACAGTTGCCACGGGTTTTGGCAATGCCTGGACGATCAGCGGTGACGGACCGTGGGCTCGGGAGTGTGCTTTGAAGTAGCGGCGCTCAACCCAACCGTTGGCCGGCTGGGTGATCGCAATGAGGATCAAACGGTGCGGGAAAAACGGCCGCGCTGTTCACCGCCCAGGTAGGCATCGAAGGCCATGGCGACGTTGCGCAACATCAATTGACCTTGGGGCAGCAACACAAGGGCGTCGTCGTTGATTTCCACCAGCCCATCGGCGATATGCTCGTCCAGCTTGGCCAGTGAATCGGCGAAATACGCCTTGAAGTCGATGCCGTAGCGCTGTTCGATTTCGGCGTAATCGATGCGTCCATGGCACATCAACGAAACGATCACATCACGGCGCAAGCGGTCGTCCTCACTGAGCTGGTAGCCACGGTGCACCGGTAACATGCCTTCGTTCAGCCGTGCGTAATACTGCGAAAGCTCCTTCACGTTCTGGCTGTAACTGTTGCCGACCTTGCCGATGGACGAAATGCCGAGGCCGATCAGGTCGCAATCGGCGTGGGTCGAGTAGCCCTGGAAGTTACGTTGCAGCGTGCCGTTGGCGCGGGCGAGGGTCAGTTCGTCCTCTGGCAGGGAGAAGTGGTCCATGCCTATATAGACGTAGCCCGCATCGGTCAGTCTTTGAATGGTCAGTTCCAACAGCTCCAGCTTTCGCTCGGGCGGCGGCATATCCTCCGGGCGAATCAGCTTCTGCGCCCGGACGAGATCTGGCAGATGCGCATAGCTATAGGCTGCGATGCGATCCGGGCGGATGTCGATGATCTTGTCCAATGTAACGCCGAAGCTTTCCACGGTCTGCAGAGGCAGGCCGTAAATCAAATCGACGCTGATCGACTTGAAATGGGCATCCCGTGCGGCCTGAACCAATTCCCGGGTCTGTTCCTCGGTCTGGATGCGGTTGACTGCGATTTGCACCTGTTCGTCGAAGTCCTGCACGCCAAAGCTCAAGCGATTGAAGCCCAGCTCGCGCAGTTGATGAATCTGAGCCGGGGTAACGGTGCGCGGGTCGACCTCCAGCGAAAATTCATGATTGTCGCTGTCGTCCATGTTGAAGGCGTCGTGGAGCGTCGCCATCAGATCAGCCAGCTGTTCGCTGGTGAGGTAGGTCGGTGTACCGCCGCCGAGATGCAGCTGAGTCAGCTTGCGCGAGCGGTCGAAAAGCGAGGCCTGCATCTTGATCTCGCGCTTGAGGTAGTCGAGGTATTCGACGGCGCGGTCAGTCTTGTGGGTAATGATTTTGTTACAGGCGCAGTAGTAGCAAAGGCTTTTGCAAAACGGGATATGGATGTACACCGACAGCGGCTTGGGCTCCGCCGCCACATTGGTCGCCTGCGCAGCACTGCGGTAGTCGTCCATGGCAAAGGCCTGATGGAACTGGGGAGCAGTGGGGTAGGACGTGTAGCGAGGACCGGGACGGTCATATTTTTCGACCAGGGCGCGGTTAAAGCTCGGCGTTTGGTCCATGTAGGGTTTCACCTTGATTGCATGATTGTGAGTGGCTGGGTCGGGGGTGCCGTCCGCAGCCTGCGACATCTTGGCGCGAATTATCGCGTTTCCCCAGCCTGCCTGGGCCTGTCCCAGATCAAGAACCGGCCAGGCTGAAGCGCGGGCGCCAAGCGGTCAATACATGAATATTAGGCCAAGCAGCCGAGCTACGTGTGCTCGGCTGCCTGTCACCCTTGATTACAACCGGAACTGGCTAACCAGACGATTCAGCTCGGCCGCGAGCTGAACCAGTTCCTCACTGATCTGCGAGGTTTGAGATGCGTCAGCCAGGGTGGTGTCAGCAATGGTGCTAATCGTGGTGATGTTGCGGTTGATCTCTTCGGCAACCGCGCTCTGCTCTTCGGCCGCTGTGGCGATCTGGGTGTTCATGCCGTTGATGGTGTTCACTTCACCCGCGATCACGGTGAGGCTCTGTGCGGTCTTGGCTACACAGTCCGAACCCGAGTGAGCGCGAACCTGCGCCCCTTCCATGGCCTGTACGGCGTTACGCACACCGTTTTGCAGTTGCTCGATGGTGCGCTGGATTTCTTCGGTGGACTTCTGTGTGCGCGAGGCGAGGGTGCGCACCTCATCAGCGACCACAGCGAAACCACGGCCCTGCTCCCCGGCGCGGGCGACCTCGATGGCAGCATTCAGTGCGAGAAGATTGGTCTGCTCGGCGATGCCGTTGATGACGCTCAATACCATGCCAATGCTGACGCTGTCCGTTTCGACCTGCTTGATCACCTGCGCCGCTTTCTCGATGTCCTGAATCAGCACCTCGATACCATCCAGCGCCTCGGTTGCCAGCGCGACGCCAACTCGCGATTCCTCATCGGCACCGCTCGATGCAGACGCGGTCTCGTTAGCATGCCGCGCCACCTCCTGAACGGTTGCACTCATTTCATTCATGGCCGAGGCAACCATATCGGTTTCGCTGCGCTGTTCCATGACTGCAGTCTGGGTCTTCTCGGCGACACTCGAGACTCGATTCGACACCTCTCCCAACTGGTGGGTTACAGCGGCCACCGCCTCCAGGCTGTTACGGAATTTGAAAATCATGCGGTTAAAGGCAGTGCCCATGGCGCCGACTTCATCCTGGGCGTGAACAGCGACAGTACGGCTGAGGTCTTCGTCGGCAGTCATCGCCTCCATGGTGTGCCGCATTTCATTGATGCGGCTGATAATCACCCGGCGGATGATGTAGCCCATGACGATCAGACCCGCCAGTAGAAGCAGCGCCTGGATCACGGCTGAAGTCAGAATGTTGCGATGCACCTCGCCGTCCAGTGCGGACAGGTCATAGCTGATGCGGACTGCCCCCATCACTGTGTTTTGCGGGACCTGATGGCAGGTCAGGCAATTGGTGCCGCGGTAATCCTGTTGCGCATGGATCGGATTGATCACTGTCAGCACACGCCCATTCGCACCATCGCTCACTTCGACGGTGGCGTCGCCGGCAAGCGCACGTCTGTCCAGCTCGTCCTTGGGTGCCTGATGCTCAAACCCAGGTCCGAACAGCTTGGTTACCGGCTCGCCGCGGACGATACGTGCATCGATGACTCCCGGCCGGGCAAGGATCTTGTTACGCAGCACCTCACGCTGGCCCATGGTGCCGGTCAGCATCATGGTGTTGATACTGTCGAAATAGGAGTCAGCCGTATCCTTGGTCTGTTGTTCCACGACATGGAGTATCAGCTGTTTCTCTGAGCCCGCCGAATAGAAGAGGGAGGCTGCCAGGACCAGGGCGAACACCACCAACAGGGCCAGGTTGATTTTTGTTTGAACGGACATTTGCCGAGCTGGGGAGGTGCTGTTCATCCTGTTCCTTAGCTACTACTACACGAAAACGAAACCTTCGCCGGGGACGCGACGGAGCACTGCGGGCCATCTGGCTCAGGGCTTAGCCGCTTTATCTGCCTTAACTTATCGGCCGGAAACCCCTTCGCTTAACAAGGTTTTTCAACTGACGGCTGAGTGAAGGCACCGTGCCACTAACGAGGCCGGCGACATCCTAGTCGCTGTTCAACGGCGCAGAGCCATGGCTCGCGATGAAAGGAAATCAATTTCTAACTCTGTTGATGTGGATCAATAAAACTCGAAAGGCCATGGCGCGAACTGCGACGCTTATTTCTCTGCGCTGGTCTCCATTGGATCATTTGGCAGCGGAAGGCCATTCACGAGCTACTCCGTTCTCGAGGCGTTTGGCGACTGCAGCGGCAATCTTTTTCGCTAAGCCGCTTGGCAATTTCTGCTAGTCAGGCCACGCTATGCCGAAGCCATGTCAACAGCCATCCGTCAGGTTAATGGCATGGCCGAATTAGCCCAGTCGCAGTCGAACCCCGAACCGTTTCGGCGGTCGTAGCCTCTAGTCAGTCGCCGTTGGCGGGACATGCAGGGTATGGCTGCTGACCGATCCAGGCGCAGTGCATCAATCGGACTCATCTTTTCAAGGACTCACATGATCAAGAAATGCCTTTTTCCTGCGGCCGGATATGGCACGCGCTTCCTTCCTGCAACCAAGGCTATGCCCAAGGAGATGTTGCCGGTAGTGAACAAGCCCCTGATTCAATATGGGGTTGAGGAGGCACTGGCTGCTGGGCTGAGCCAGATTGCGATTGTTACCGGACGCGGTAAGCGCTCCCTGGAAGACCACTTCGACATCAGCTACGAGCTCGAACATCAGATCCGCAACACCGACAAGGAAAAGTATCTGGTCGGTATCCGCAAACTGATCGATGAATGCAGCTTCTCGTATACCCGCCAGGTCGAAATGAAAGGCCTGGGCCACGCGATTCTCAGCGGTCGTCCATTGATTGGTGACGAACCCTTTGCTGTCGTTCTGGCGGACGACCTGTGCATCAACCTAAACGGTGATCCAGTCCTGGCGCAGATGGTCAAGCTGTACAACCAGTTCCGCTGCTCGATCGTCGCAATCCAGGAAGTACCACCGGAAGAGACCAGCAAATATGGCGTGATTGCCGGCGAGATGATCCGTGACGACATTTTCCGTGTCAGCCATATGGTCGAAAAGCCGAAGCCCGAAGATGCACCGTCTAATCTCGCCATCATCGGCCGTTATATCCTCACACCGGATATTTTTGACCTGATCGAGCAGACCGAGCCAGGCAAAGGCGGCGAAATCCAGATCACCGACGCGCTGATGCGCCAGGCCCAGGACGGTTGCGTACTGGCGTACAAGTTCAAGGGCCAGCGTTTCGATTGCGGTAGCGCCGAGGGCTATATCGCAGCGACCAACTTCTGCTACGAGAACTTCTACCTGACCGGTAAAGCTTTCTAAGCACCAGTGCTGTGCATAAAGCCACCTTCGGGTGGCTTTTGCGTTTCAGGGAGCGGGCATTTCTTCGGCGCCTGGGCCGAGAGGCTGACCGTAGCTGAACTCGACATAGTGGCCGGCCGGGTCACGAACGCCACAATAGTAGCCAACCGGGTAGGGCTCGTCCCTGGGCTCCCAGATCAGGCAGCCAACCTGACGAGCCCTGTCTGCAAGCGCATCGACCTCCGCGCGGCTCGCCAGGGCAAAGCCGAAATGGCTGTAGTCGTTGTCGGCCAGTGCCCGGTCCTGGCCACCCGGCATGATCACGAAAATAAACTCGCGCTCCTTTCCTGGCTCGGCCATCCAGACGATGCGAGATCCTTTTCCAGCGCGCTCGTGAAACACGTGCATCCCGCAGAATTGCTCGTAGAAGGCGATGCAGGCGTCCAGGTCGGGCACGTGCAACGCGAGATGAGTGAGGGTAGGGCGCATGCGATGCTCCTCCAATGAATCCGGCCAACGGCCTGGGTTATGCTGTGCGATCTACAAGGGAGACAACAGTTCATGGCTTACGACTTCGATCTATTCGTCATCGGCGCGGGTTCCGGTGGCGTCCGTGCCGCCCGTTTTGCTGCTGGCTATGGCGCCCGCGTGGCGGTAGCCGAAAGCCGTTACCTGGGCGGCACCTGCGTAAACGTCGGCTGTGTGCCGAAGAAATTACTGGTCTATGGCGCCCACTATGCCGAAGACATCCACGAAGCCGAAGGCTACGGCTGGACCATCGACGGCGCCAGGTTCGATTGGGCTTCGCTCATAGCCAACAAGGATCGCGAGATCCAGCGCCTCAACGGCATATACAAGAACCTGCTGACTGACAGCGGCGTCACGCTACTACAGGCCCATGCACGCCTGGTCGACGCCCATACCGTAGAGGTCGACGGCAAGCACTACAGCGCCGAGCACATTCTGATTGCCACTGGCGGCTGGCCGTTCGTGCCAGAGATTCCCGGTCGCGAGCATGCCATCACCTCCAACGAGGCCTTCTACCTAGATGCGTTGCCACGTCGCGTTCTGGTGGTGGGCGGCGGCTATATCGCAGTCGAGTTCGCCTCGATCTTCCACGGCTGCGGCGCCGATACCAAGTTGCTCTATCGAGGCGAATGGTTTCTACGCGGTTTCGATGGCGCTCTGCGCGACCACCTCAAGGATGAGCTGATCAAAAAGGGCCTTGATCTCCAGTTCAACGCCGACATCGCCCGCATCGACAAACAGGCAGACGGCACGCTGCTCGCCACGCTTGAGGATGGTCGTACGCTGGAAGCCGATTGCATTTTCTACGCCACCGGGCGCCGACCGATGCTCGACGGCCTGGGGTTGGAGAACGTCGATGTGGCGCTGGACAAGCGCGGCTTCGTTGCCATCGACGAGCAGTTCCGCACATCCACGCCTTCGATACTGGCAATCGGGGACGTGATCGGCAGGATCCAGCTGACGCCCGTGGCGCTCGCCGAGGGTATGGCCGTGGCCCGACAGCTGTTCAAACCCGAGGAGTATCGGCCGGTCGATTACCACAACATCGCCACGGCTGTGTTCAGCCTGCCAAACATGGCGACGGTCGGTTTGACCGAAGAACAAGCGCGCGAACAAGGCCACAAGGTGGTGCTGTTCGAAAGCCGGTTCCGACCGATGAAGCAGACCATGACCGATAGCCTCGAGCGAAGCCTGATGAAACTGGTGGTCGACGCGGATACGGACAAGGTCCTGGGCTGCCATATGGCCGGCCCAGAGGCGGGTGAAATCATCCAGGGCTTGGCCGTTGCGCTGAAGGCCGGCGCAACCAAACGAATCTTCGATGATACGGTCGGCATTCACCCAACCGCCGCCGAAGAGTTCGTCACCATGCGCACGCCGACAGGAATCTGATCAAACCATCGGGGCTGGTGGCAGCGCGCTTACCGATCCAGTGGCAGCTAACCGCGAACGCAGCGGAACAGGTAAGTAGAAGAAGGAGAGGGGGGCCGATAACATCGGCCCCTGTTACGGGCTCGGACTTCGTCTGATCGCCGTAGTGCCAAACGCAGTCCGTAATGGTCGATCAGTGCTGCATGTGCTTGTGACCGCTTGGCTCCGGGGCCTGGTCCTGGATGGACACATCGACGGTCACTTCTCCCGCGTGCTCGAATTCGAGGGTCAGCGGGAAGCTCTCACCAGCCACGAGTGGGGCGCTCAGTTCGAAGAGCATGACGTGGTTGCTGCCTGGCTTGAACTCGACCTGGCCACCAGCAGGCACCTCGATCGAATCGATCTGCTTCATGCGCATCATCTCGCCTTCGTGCACATGGGTATGCAGTTCAGCCTTCTTTGCGCGCGGTGTGCGCACGCCCAACAGGCGATCCGGTGAATCGCCCGGGTTTTGTAACGTGAAATAGACTGCACCGGTAGGTGCGGTGGGCGGCATGGCGCGCGACCACGCTTGAGTGGCCTCAAGTGGTGCACCCATCATCTGATGATGAGCATGGTTCTGATCGGCTGCGGTTGCTGACAGGCATGCCGTGCCGAGTGCAACGAGGGTTACCAGGCGAAGCAACATGGAGATCTCCGAGCTGTTTTGGAGCGCAGCACATTAGCATGCTGCGTCCTACTGTCGTTGATCTGCGTCCTGACAGCGCTGCAGAGGCTAGATGCCAAGCGCGCGCGACATCAGTTGAACTGCGATGCACATTCAACGGAACCTGCAGCGCGGCATCGTTTCTGTTTGAATGACCTACGTAAATTCCTATGGGAGACGCATCAGCACAATGGAACGCAGTCGCTGGAGTCACAGGTTGCTGTCTGGCGGAACGGAACCCGATCCGCGCTTTACCCTGGCCAACGAACGGACCTTTCTGGCCTGGATACGAACGTCCCTGGCGGTATTGGCGGGTGGTGTCGCGGTCGAGGCCTTTGCCAGCGAAATTTTCCCGCTGGAGATACGCAAGGTCCTCTCGATTTCGCTGTTGCTACTGGCGATGTTCATCAGCTCGACGGCTTGCTTCCGCTGGCTGACCATCGAGCGTGCGATGCGTCACCAGGGGCCGTTGCCGTTTCCACTGTTGATCCCGATCCTGTCCATCGGCGGCACACTGGTGACGCTGGTACTGATCGCCTTTGTCGCATTACGCAACTGATCGATCACCGATGCATATTTCCTTCCGCCGCCGTCTGGAGCCCAAACCAGCGCCGCCACCGCTGCATGAAGACCCCGGTCTGCAACCCGAACGTACATCGCTGGCCTGGGGGCGAACCCTGCTGACGATGATTACAGTAAGCGCACTGTTTGTACGTTGGATGCCTTACCACGGCACCTTTGTCGCGGTGTTGGTCGCGCTATCCTTAGCCACTGCGCTGGGCATCTGGACGACTCAACAGCGCCGCTACACGCGCAGCGCCAGCGGGGTGAAAAGCGGGCGAATCCAAGCTGATGCACTGTCGGTTTTGTGGATTGGCGCATCGGTCTTTGCGCTTGGCGTGCTTGGGCTCTATACCGTAATTTTCCTGCCGATAAGCAGCTAGGCAGTATTCATAGAGAGGCTTTGATGAGCAGCGCCAATCAACAATTCGCCAGTGACAACTATTCTGGCATCTGTCCGGAAGCTTGGGAGGCGATGGCCCGGGCCAACCAGGGGCATGACCGGGCCTACGGGGACGATCAATGGACGTCACGTGCGGCTGACCATTTCCGCCAACTGTTCGAAACCGACTGCGAAGTATTCTTCGCATTTAACGGCACAGCGGCCAACTCACTGGCCTTGTCATCGCTGTGCCAGAGCTACCACAGCGTGATCTGCGGCGACATTGCGCACATCGAAACCGATGAATGCGGCGCGCCGGAATTCTTTTCCAACGGCTCCAAGCTGCTGGTGGCGCGAACCGAACAGGGCAAGCTGACGCCTGCGGCCATCCGCGAGATAGCCCTGAAACGCAAGGACATCCATTACCCCAAACCACGCGTCGTCAGCCTGACCCAGGCCACCGAAATCGGTACCGTCTACCAGCCGGATGAGCTCCGAGCCATCAGTGACACCTGTAAGGAGCTGGGGCTGCACCTGCATATGGATGGTGCACGCTTTGCCAATGCCTGTGCGTTTCTCGGACTGTCACCGGCCGAGCTAAGCTGGGAAACTGGCGTTGACGTGCTCTGTTTTGGTGGCACAAAAAATGGCATGGCAGTCGGAGAGGCCATCCTGTTTTTCAACCGCGATCTCGCCGAGGATTTCGAATACCGCTGCAAGCAGGCTGGGCAGCTTGCATCGAAGATGCGTTTTCTGTCCGCACCCTGGGTAGGTTTGTTGGAAGGCGGCGCCTGGATGAAATACGCCAAACACGCGAACAGCTGCGCGCAGTTACTGGCCAGCCTGATCGGCGACGTGCCCGGTGTAGAACTGATGTTTCCCGTGCAGGCCAACGGGGTCTTCGTCAGCATCCCACCTCTGGCGCTCGAAGCACTGAGAAGCCGCGGTTGGATGTTCTACACGTTCATCGGCGTCGGTGGCGCGCGCTTCATGTGTTCATGGGACACCAGCGAAAAACGCGTTCGCCAGCTGGCAGACGACATACGCAGTGTGGTCATGGAAAACCAATAGGCCGAAACTGAAAAGCCGCATGTGTCGATGCGAAGTAGAAGACATGTGCGGTGACGGTGATGTTGGGTCGGGTTGGGGTAGCTGCAGCTTAATCGCTGACATAACCCAATACGCTATTTAACATAATATACATTATGCGAACCTAGCGGTTCGTATACAGCGGACTCTCATCAGGTATTCAGCAGCTACGCCCACGCTTTGGCTGCTTCTTGATCTGGCCACGCCCATCAGGCTTTCGGCTTTCGGCTTTCGATTCACGTTCAGGCATCGCTTCAGAATATCCACCCGTCCGCTGACTGGTTTTGCCAACTAGGCAGCTGTGGGTTGATACCAAGAAAAGCAATCTGCACTTTAGCGTCGTCAACGCTCGGCGCCGAATGTCGGTCTGGAATCATCGCAGCGCCGCGAATCGGTTATCCGCATCAGATAAGACATTCGAGCATCCTGCTCAGGCTTGGCCGCCCAACCGCCAACGATGCAACCTGGCAGCCCAGGTCTGTGGACGTTTGGCTGTATGCGCGCGCCGCCAGGCCTCCGCAACCGCGAGGCTGGCCTCAGCCAAGGTCGGATTGATGTGTACGGTACGGCGCAGTTTGTTCAATCCCAGTTTATGTTTCATCGCCAACACGAACACGGCGAGCGTTTCACTCGCTCCATCTCCAACAAGCGTGACGCCGATGATGCGGTCGCGCCCGCGTTCGGTGAGGACCTTGAGGAAACCGCTATTGACAGCGCTCATCTGCGCCGCCTCCAGCGAATCGAGGTTTAACAAGGTCACCTCGTATTCCAGTTCAGCCAACTTCGCCTGGGCCTCAGTCAAGCCCACGCTGGCGATTTCGGGCGAGGTAAAGGCCACGCGCGGGACCACTCGGTCACTGACCATGAAACGGCGGAATCCGGAAAAAAGGCCATTGGCAGCGGCATACCAGGCATGGTGCGTAGCGCTTTGAAAAGAACTGTCCGGACCGGTCACTGCGCCCACGGCATAGATATTTGGGTAGCGCGTAGCCAGGTATTCATCCACCTCCAGGCTACCGTCTTCGCGAGTGTTCAGCTCCAACGCTTCAAGCCCTAGGTCATCCAGATGGGCCTGGCGCCCCAACGCCAGTAACACCTCATCAAATGCCAAGGAGTGGTTTTGCTCCTCGATCAAACAGACCAGGCGGTGCTCGTTTCCAGCCACTTCGACATGTTGTGGCGCTACCTTCAGCAGAACCTGAACCCCATCCGCACAAAGGGCGTCATAAACAGCTTGGCGTGCCTCTGGTTCGGCCGCAGCCAACAACATGTCGCTCTCAACGACCAGCGTAACCTGACAGCCGAGGCGCTGGAACGCCTGAGCCAGTTCACAGGCATTGGCTTCGCCGCCCATGATCAGCAGTCGATCCGGCCGTTGCTGCAAATCCCAGATGCTCTCGCAGGTCAGCGGCTCGACCTTCTCGAGCCCCGGTATTGGTGGGATGACGGGTCGGCTTCCCGTAGCGATGACGATGGCGCGACTGTAAAGGGTGCGATCGCCTATCTGAACCGACCAGGGTGAAGTCAGCTGAGCCCTACCTTGAATCATCTCAACACCGGTGGCCTTGCATGATTCAGCCGTGACCTGCACTTGTGCCTCGTCGAGCGTGCGGCGCACCTGTTGCATGACCTCAGCAAAGTTAACTTCGGTGTGCATCTGGATGCCCAGCGTACCGCCCTGGCGCAGTGCGTGATTCATATTGGCTGCCCGCATCAGCGCCCTGGCCGGGACGCTGCCACTGTGCAGCGCCGCGCCGCCGAGCCGCTCGCGTTCGACCAATGCCACCCTAGCCTTCATCGAGGCCGCAATTCGAGCAGCGGCCAGCCCCCCGCTCCCGCCACCGACAACCAACAAGTTGTACTCATAGCTTTCCGGCTTCTGCCAACCGCTGTAGATCTTTCGCGCTTTGTAGAGCGTTAACAGCTTGGTAGCAGCCAGCGGAAATATGGCAAGCAGAGCCAGCGTCCCGATCAAGCTCGGCGAGAGGATGTCGGAAATTTCGCGGATACGCGCCAGCTGGCGTCCGGCCCCTACATAGATCGCGTGGCCTGGGAGCATGCCTACCTGAGTTGTCCACCAGAACGTCCACATGCTTACTCGCGTCAGCCCGAGCGCAGGATTCAATAGAACAAAGGGAACGAGAGGTATCAACCGCAGCGAGAAAAGGTAAAAGGCGCCGTCCCGCTCGAGCCCCCGATTGATACTTGCGATCTGTTTGGCGAACCGCTTCTGAATCCAGTCACGTAACAGAAACCGGCTAATAAGCATCGCAACCAGCGCACCGATATTACTGGCAAAGGACACCATCAATGTTCCGCCGACCAGGCCGAACAAGGCGCCGGCCAGCAACGTCAGCACCACGGTACCGGGGAATGACATGACCGTCAGCCCCACGTAAGCGGCAAAGAACACCGAGCCTGCCCACCAGGGGTGCGCCTGGACCTGGTCTCGCAGCGCCCCACTCTTCGCCTGGATCATTTCCAGCGTCAGGTATTGCTCAAGATCGAACCAGAAAAAACAGGCCGCCGCGACCACAAACAAAAGCACGATCAGCCAACGGGTGAGCTTCATGGATGCCAGTACTCCGCGGCGCGTTGGAAGCGGTCGCTTCTGACAGAGGGATAGGTAAGTTGAGGCCCAGGCATCAGTGGCCTCGGCTGGCAATCGCAAGGGGAACAGCAAATCATCAGGAAAACTCTTGTCTGGGCCATAACTTGGAGCTGACCGGACTGAGGATGTTCCGAGAGAGCCGACGATCTGCCCGTCTCGTTATTTCATGCCTAGCCGTTCACGCATCTCAGCGGTGATTTGCTGCCCTGTCTGGTCGATCCCCGCCCATGGGTCTTCGCCCTGCTCTTCCAGGCGCGGCATGAGATTTCGAATGGTCCAGATATTCGCGCCCTTGAGATCCGCCAGCTCATCGCGGTGTATGGGCACTGAAACGGCAAGTCCCTCGCGCGCCCTAACCGAATAGGCGGCGACGGTGCTCGCGCCCTTACTGTTGCGCAGGTAGTCGATGAAGATTTTGCCGATCCGGTTCTTGGGGCCGCTGACCGCGGAGAAATGCTGCGGCATGAGCTTGGCCATGTACTGCGCTATGGCCTGACTGAAGGCTTTGACCTCGGTCCAGCTGTGGACGGGCTCCAGCGGCACCATCACATGCAGCCCTTTACCACCACTGGTCTTGAGATAAGACTGCAGACCCAGTTCGTCCAGCAAGGTCTGGGTGAGTTGAGTGGCCTCTACCATGCGCTTCCAGGGCAGCGCGGGGTCCGGGTCGAGATCAAGTACGAAGCGATCCGGGTTATTGAGCACCGGCGCCACGGCATTCCAAGTGTGCAGCTCGATGGTGCCCATCTGCGCCGCACTGATCAGCGCTTCGGCGGTGTCGATGGTCATCAATGCCGCATGGTTGGGAAACAGCGCGGTGTCCAATTGGGTGATATGCGGAATGCTCAGCTTCTCGGTGTGCTTTTGGAAGAACAGTTCACCATTGATGCCCTCTGGCGCGCGGACCAGAGCAAGCGGCCGCTGCGCCAGGTGCGGCAACGCCCATGGGGCGACTTCGGCATAAAAGCGTGCCAGCTCCATTTTGGTTGCCCCGATCGACTTGTCGATGATGCGTTCGGGGTTCGAGATCCTGATCTTGCCGCCCGCCGTGTTTGATGCGGGATTGCGTTGTTTCGGCTTCTCCGGGCTAGTTGCCTTTGCTGTTTTCGCTGGGCGCTCGTGGATGATGGCTTTAGCCGGCTTGTCCGAGCGCAGGCCATGAAAAACCGAATGGCGCACCACGCCCTGCCGGGTCATCTCCGCATAGGCGACCTCGCACATCAGCTCAGGCTTGAGCCAATGAGCACCGCGTACGTCGGCAGCTGGTGGCGCCTTTGCCAAGGGGCTCTTGTCGACTCCGAGCGGTTTGAGCTTGGCGTGCAGGCTCTCTAGAGTGGCGTGGTTGAAGCCGGTGCCCACCTTGCCGGCGTATATCAGCTGACCGTGTTCGTCGTGCAGCCCCAGCAGCAGCGCACCGAAGCCACTGCGCGTACCCTTCGGGTCGGTGTAGCCGACGATGACGAATTCCTGACGGTTCTTGCACTTGATCTTGACCCAGCTGTTGCTGCGCCGGGACACGTAAGTACTGCCTCCACGCTTGCCAATCAGCCCTTCCAGCTTCATCTGGCAAGCGCTCTCGAGCATGCTCTCCGGCTGTTCGGTGAAATCAGCGGAGAAGCGCAACAGCTCGCTTTCGTCAGCATCCAGCACCTGACTCAGGGCTGCTCGGCGCTCCTCCAGTGGGACCCCACGCAAGTCCATGCCATTCAGATAGGGAATATCGAACAGATAATAGAGGATGCTGCCGCTGCGGCCAGCTTCGAAGGCGTTCTGCAGCGCTTGGAAATCCGGCGTGCCGTCGTCGTCGGGCACCACCACTTCGCCGTCCAGCCAGGCCGATTTCAAACCAAGCCCGGCGAGCGCTTCGGCCTGCTGTGGCATCTTCTGCGTCCAGTCGTGACCGTTACGGGTGAAAAGCTGCACCCTGCCCGACTCGATGCGAGCCATGATGCGGTAACCGTCGAACTTGATTTCGTAGCGCCAATCCCCGTCAGGGACTGATTCAACCAACGTCGCGAGTTGGGGCTTGAAGCTCTCCGGTAACGGCGCCTGCTTGGCGCCCGTCAACGTCGCGTTCGGCGCGTCCTTGCGGCTGCGTCTACGCGCAGGTGTTTTGACCGCTTTGGCTGCGGCTGCCGGTGTGGCTTTACCACGCTTGCGGGGTATCAGGGTCCGATCGCTCAGCACGCTGTCGGGCAGCTCTTCGACGATGTCGTATTCGCTCTCTGGCCTGGCAGCGTCGTCGTTGGACTTGATCAGAAACCATTGTTCCTTTCCCCCGTCCATGCGCGTGCGAACCAGATTCCAGGTACCGCTCAGCTTTTCACCTTCGAGACTGAACTTCAGTTTGCCCTTGCGATAACCCTCTTGCGGGTCGCCCTCGGGAATCCAGACACCGCGATCCCAGACGATCACATCTCCCGCGCCGTAATGACCTTTCGGAATGCTTCCTTCGAACGTCGCGTATTCAAGCGGATGGTCTTCGACATGCACAGCCAGACGGCGCGATTTCGGATCGAGGGAGGGCCCCTTCGGGACAGCCCAACTTTTCAGCGTCCCGTCGAGCTCGAGGCGGAAGTCATAGTGCAGCCGCGTCGCGTCGTGCTTCTGGATGCAGTACTGAAGCGCACGAGCCTTGCGGCGTTTGCGCGTGCCGTTTTCGCCATCAGGCTCTGGGGTCGCAGTGAAGTCGCGCTTTCGGTTGTACTCATCCAAGGCCATGGCAGCGACTCCGTTATCGATTCATCCGAGCTGCGAACCTTCTGCCAAGCGGTGACGTAACGATGTTTACATCTCGGCAGGGCCTGCTAGCGTTTGTAGATGTTGAAAAACCAAGGCAGCGTCGACCCGGCGCGAGCCCCTTTCCATATGCAGACATCGATGGGAGGAAGGATCATGGCTACACGTCTACCTCTGCTCACCATAGAGAACATCCTTCGCGGTTATCTCCACCCCTTCCGCTGTGACTGCCATGCCCAAGAAGACAGCCATCTCACCGTTCGGCTCTATGAAGACATCGCTGGCGGTGAGGAGCTAACCGTATTTGGCATCACCGACGATCAGTGTCGGGATGCAGCGAACCTTGTACGGCTGGCCCAAGAGCTACGCTTCGAGCTCTATGCCACGCGCAGTGGCATGCCAGTCGCTGCGGATTCCGCCAAGGTTGTCGGAGGCTAGCCAATCGGCATTGCCTAGATCGACAACCTGGGTGGCCGAAGCAATCAGCGCTTCGCTTCGGTATGCGGCTCGGCTGCTCGGGTCAGGTAGGCTTGCGTCAGTTCGGCCAAGTGGCTGCGCATCCAGTCTGCCATTGCCACCTCCTCTGCCAGAATGCGCGTGCAGATGTCGGCTGTTTCGGTGTCGCCTACGGCTTTGGCCGCGGCAATCAGAATCTCATAAGAGGCGATCTCCAGATTCTCGAAGACGTAGCCCATCTGCGCACCTTTAACGATTTCGTCGTTGACCATCATGCCGCCCATGGCCTGCCCCATCGCTGTCATCTTGCCGCCCAGATCCTTTAAGCCGGAGTAGGACTTGTCGTAACGGTGCAAGCAGGTTTCGATGAGCTTTGCCTGATTCTGCGTTTCGGTAATGTGTTGCTCGATCCGCGCCTTCAGCTGTGGGTAATGCTCGATGCGGCTGGCCTGCTTGTTCAGCATGGTCTCTGCCTGAGCTTCCATGGCATGCGCGTCGCGCAGCCATTCGATCAGTCGTTCGATGCGAACATCATTTCCCGTCTGTGCGCTTTGCATATGTCCTCTCCCACTGGTTTGGATAGCCATCAGGGCGTCATCGCCGCCCTCTTGTTATGTGTGAGAGACGGCAAGCCAGTGGAGTTCCGCAGACCCGACTGACTGCACCTGCCATGAACTTTGCATAGGGCCACCAGTCCCTCATGCAACGGATTAAACGGAGCTGGCCTCATCGAATTTCTAGATCCCCTCCTCCAGTGGGAGAACTACATCACCGAACCGGCGCTGCGCACGATCCTGGTGTCCGCCTTCGTCGTGGTCTTGCTCAGCGTATTCAGCCGGGTGTTGACGGCAGTGATGTTGCGGCTGGGCCGTGGATTTCTGCTCACCAAGGCCGTGTCAGAACAGCTGGAAAAGCCCATCAGCGTGTTGCTACCACTACTCGGGCTACAAGCTGTGCTGGCGGCGGCCAGCGACGAACTGGCGCTGATCAGCCTCGCCCGGCGCCTCACCGCGCTGGTCATGATCGCCTGCTTCACCTGGCTGGCTATGCGGCTGGTTCGCGGGCTTGAGCACGCGGTGCGGTTGAGAAACCCCGTCGACGTCAGCGACAACCTGCGCGCACGGCAGATCCAGACCCAGTCACGGGTGCTATTGCGGACACTGAGCTTCTTCATTCTCTTGATCGGCGCCGCGGGAATGCTCATGACCTTTCCGGGCGCTCGCCAGTTCGGCGCTAGCCTCCTCGCGTCGGCGGGTCTTGCGGGCCTGGCCGTTGGCTTCGCCGCTCGCCCGGTCCTAGCCAACCTGATCGCAGGGATACAGATTGCGATTACCCAGCCAATTCGTCTGGATGACGTGGTGATCGTTGAAAACGAGTGGGGGCGAATCGAGGAGATCACCGGCACCTACGTAGTGGTGCGGATCTGGGATGACCGGCGGCTGGTGGTGCCGCTGCAATACTTCATCGAAAAGCCCTTCCAGAACTGGACACGGCGTAATTCAAGCATCATCGGCTCGATATTTATTTGGGTCGATTATTCGCTGCCGTTGGAGCCCGTGCGTGAGGAACTGCGTCGGCTGTGCCAGGAGGTGCCGGAGCTGTGGGACGGTCGTGTGATCGTGCTGCAGGTCACCGACAGCAGTGAAAAGTCGATACAGGTTCGGGTGCTGGTCAGTTCACCGGACTCATCGCGCAATTGGGACCTGCGCTGCCACCTGCGAGAGGCCTTGATCAAATTCATCCAGCGCGAATATCCCGGCTGCCTTCCGCAGCTGCGAGCGGACCTCAACGTGGGCCGAAAACCAAGCATCGAACACCCAGTTCCCGATCATGTCGAGCCCGAGCGTCAGCCGCCGGTGTGACCGCGGTGCCGATGCACCGGCTGTGCTGCAATACAGGGCATTACGCGAAGAATTGTCGTGTGTCGGTGCGTGAAGGCCGTCGAGATCGAGTCATTCGTGCTCCCGCAGTTTACGCAGCAGCTGCTCGTATTTGCTCGGCAACTGCTCTAGCCCGTAGCGAGCCGCCTGCTTACGAATCGACACGCGATCGCCTTCGAACTGAACGGTCTCGCTGATGCTCACTTGGCGCTCCCCTTGCATCAGCGCGTAGGCGTAGCACTGCGTGCCACCGGCGTCCTCCTCGTTGTCGTCGGCCACGCCAGTGTTTGCAATGGCAATGTCGGCGACGCTGGCGTTCAGCGCGCCGATGGCCATTTCGGTGGCGACCTCTTCGCTGGTAAGGCCAAAGGTTTCGATGGTTTCGAAACTGACATGCAGCAGACGGTTTTTCGCCTTCGGCGAATAGACGACAAATCCGCTGTCGAGCGCTTTGCCACAACCTGGGATGTCGCCTAACAGGGAGGCCATCAGGCCACACGTGCAGGATTCCGCAGTGGTCAACATCATCTGTTTGTCACGAAGAAACCGCACGATTTCAGCAAGGTTTTGCATGGTATTGGCTCCGGCTTTCAGCTTGAAAAAGCTCGCGTCAGTCAGATTTCGGAGGCTATCCCCTCGGGCAAAGTTCCAACCCTCTGCACTCCGTCTAAATGCGAGAACTATTTCACAGCGTTCGGGTCTGGTTTCAAGTAGGGCCAGCGCAGCTCTACGCCGCTCCTCGCGCGGCTCCAGTACAGAAAATCAGCTTTGCCGTGCTCATGGTTTGCAGCGCTCCGAGTGGTGCTGCGTGGAAGAAACGTGCTTATAGCAGGCCTGCTAGAGACGCTGGCCGCTTGGGGAGAGGTAAATTATGAGTATTGCTGCTGTGGACACCCGCCCTGTCCGCTTTAACATTGCACAACGCCTGGCGCCGCCAGCTGAACGTCCCTTGCTGCAATTGCGCAGCACCCAGGACGAGAAGAAAAAAATTCTTTTTGTGACGTCCGAATTGACCGACCTGGTCAAGACCGGCGGCCTGGCCGATGTGTCCGCAGCCCTGCCCCGGGCCCTCGGTGATCGGCATGACGTGCGCGTGCTCATTCCTGGCTACACACAAGTGATGCAGTGCGGCGAGCCGATTCGTATCGTTGGCAGCGTGATCTCCCACGCTGATCTGCCACCAAGCCGAATCGGCCGCCTAGACATGCCGGATGGCCTGATCATCTACGTGGTGGTTTGCCCGGAACTCTACGAGCGCGACGGCCTGCCTTATGGCGATGAGCATGGCCAGGATTGGCCGGATAATCCGGTGCGCTTTGCCCGCCTGTGCATGGCAGCAACCGATATTGCCGATGGCACGGCAGGTATTCGCTGGACGCCTGATCTGGTCCATGCACACGACTGGCCGACTGGGCTCACACCCGCCTACATGCACTGGCGTGGTCTGACCACGCCAAGCGTATTCACCATTCACAACCTGGCGTACCAGGGCAACATCGACATGAGCCTGCGCCGGTCGTTGGCAATTCCGCTGGAAGGCTGCGGGCCTGAGCGCATGGAATTTTACGGTGCCCTGTCGCTGCTCAAGGCCGGTATCGCCTATGCGAACCATGTCACCACAGTCAGCGCGACCTACGCGCAGGAGATCACCACGCCGGAATTCGGCTGCGGCATGGAAGGTTTCCTCAGCATGAAGGCGCGCCAGGGCCTGCTCACCGGCTTGCTCAACGGCATCGAAGAAAGCTGGGAGCCGCGCAGCTGCTCTCATCTGGTCAGCCCTTTCGGCCCGAATGACTGGTCCGGCAAAGACGCAAACGCGGCACACGTACGTGAACTCTTTGGCCTGGTCGAAGGCAACGGTCCATTGTTTTCGGTGGTTTCCCGCCTGGTGCACCAGAAAGGCATCGACCTGACCATCGCGGTTGCCGAAACCATCGTCGAGAACGGTGGCCAGCTGGCCATTCTCGGCCGTGGTGATCCGCATATCGAAGACGAAGTGCGGCGCCTGGTCGAACGTTTCCCCGGCCATGTCGGCGCGCATATCGGCTTCAACGAAACCGATGCTCGACGCCTGTTCGCTGGCAGTGACTTCCTACTCATGCCGTCGCGCTATGAGCCTTGCGGCCTGAGCCAGATGTACGCCCAGCGCTTTGCGTCATTGCCGATAGCCCACCGCACCGGCGGCCTGGCGGACAGCATTGATGACGGCGTCACCGGGTTCCTGTTCAGCGAAGCCACCGTCGACAGCTATCGCGGCGCCGTCGAACGCGCCCTGGCGGTGCATCAGAACGCCCAATTGCTCAATGCCATGCGCTGCCGTGCAATGAGCGGGGGATTTTTCTGGAGCCACGCGATCGAACCTTATGACCGGTTGTACCAACGCCTGTTGGGCGGACGACGCGAGGTCAGTGCCACTATCTAATGAGGTTGATCAATGCAGAATAGGCCCGCCCGCAACGGGCAACACGGACCGGTGCTGCTGGATGATTCCCGTACCCGGTTCAGGCTCTGGGCACCAGACGCGCAAAGCGTCAGCCTGGTGGTAGTTGGCGGCGATACGCTGCCCATGCAGGAAGGCGCTGATGGCTGGTACAGCGTCGAGGCCGATGTCGGCGCCGGCACACAGTACAGTTTCCTGATCGACAATGAGCTCCAGGTGCCGGACCCTGCGTCGCGGGCACAATCGGTTGATGTGCATGACCCAAGCGTCGTCGTCGATCCTGCTGCCTACCGGTGGCGCAACGCGGATTGGCAAGGCCGCCCCTGGCACGAAACCGTGCTCTACGAGCTACACGTTGGCAGCTATGGCGGCTATGCGCAGATCGAACAACGTCTTCAGGCGCTGGCTGATCTCGGCGTCACGGCTATTGAGTTGATGCCGCTCGCCGAGTTTCCGGGTGACCGTAACTGGGGCTACGACGGCGTTCTGCTCTACGCGCCGGAGGCCTCCTACGGCAGACCCGATGAGCTCAAGCACCTGGTCGACACCGCCCATGGCCTGGGCCTGATGGTGTTCATCGACGTGGTCTACAACCACTTCGGCCCGGACGGCAATTATCTGCACCGTTACGCCAAGCATTTCTTCCGCCACGACCAGCAGACGCCTTGGGGGGACGGGATCGATTTCCGCCGCCGCGAAGTGCGCGATTTCTTCATCGACAACGCGCTGATGTGGTTGATGGACTATCGCTTCGACGGGCTGCGCATGGACGCTGTCCACGCCATTCCCGACCGGACCTTCCTGCCCGAACTGGCTGAACGCGTGCGTGCGGAAGTGGAGCCTGGTCGCCATGTGCATCTGGTACTTGAGAACGAACACAACCTTGCCAGCCTGCTCGCGGATGATTTTACGGCCCAGTGGAACGACGACGGCCATAACATCCTGCATACCTTGCTCACCGACGAGAGCCAGGGCTATTACGGCGACTACCACAAGGACTCGACCAATAAGCTGGTGCGCTTCCTGGGCGAAGGATTCATCTACCAGGGCCATGAGAATCGCCGAGGCGAGTCGCGTGGCGAACCGAGCGGCCACCTGCCCCCCACTTCGTTCGTCCTGTTTCTGCAGAACCACGACCAGACGGGTAACCGGGCATTCGGCGACCGCCTGATCAACCTGGCGCCAGCGGATGCATTGAAGGCGGCGACTACCGTGCTGCTGCTCTCCCCCATGGTGCCGCTGCTATTCATGGGCGAGGAATGGGGCGCACGCGAGCCCTTCCTGTTCTTTACTAGCCACCACGGCGAGCTAGCCGATGCCGTACGCGAGGGGCGCCGTGGCGAGTTTGCGGAATTTGCCGAATTCGCCGACGAGCACACCCGCGAGCGCATTCCCGATCCAAACGCGTTGGAGACGTACGAGGCATCCAAACCTGATTTCAGCAAGCGCGACGAGCCTGAACACGCCGAATGGCTGCGCCTGTATCGCCAGCTGCTCCAGCTTCGCCACGCCGAAATCGTGCCGCGCCTGGAAGGCTCGCGCTTCCTCGGCGCTGAAGCCTTGGGCGAAGCCGCTGCGTTGGCGCGTTGGCAACTGGGCGACGGCAGCGAATTGCGCCTGGAGCTCAATTTGAGCGGCAAGGACCTTGCCGTTACGCCGCCCGCTGCGAATACGCGCTTACTGCACAGCAGCCGTGAAGGCGATTCAGGCGGCACTGACACGATACCTGCGCACACCGCCAGGATGTATTTGCTTGATTCTGCAGGAGTGTCTTAATGAGCGATGAACGACTGAACCGCCTGGCCGAGGCGGCTGGCCTGTCCATCGAATGGGTTGATGCAGATGGCAAGGATCAACGGGTCAAGCCGGAGGTCTTGCGTGCCGTGCTTGACGGGCTGGGGCTACCAGCCGAAAGCGATGATCAGATCGAACGCAGCCTGGAAAAGCTCGACACCGGCGCAGGCGCTGCCAGCGTGCCACCGCTGCTGACATTCGATCAGAATGCACCGCTGGACCTCAGTCAGTACTTTGAACCATCGTCCCGGTACAGCCTGACGCTAGAAGACGGTAGCCAGCAGAACGGCACCCTGGACGCCCAGTCACGCCTTGCCGCCATTGATGTGCCCGGCTATCACCAGCTGAACATCGCCGACCAGCAGCTGACACTCGCCGTTGCGCCAGTCGCCTGCCCAAGCGTCGAGGACGTGGCTGGCCCGGCTGCCTGGGGGGTCACGGTGCAGCTTTACGGGCTGCGGCGTCCGGGTGACGGCGGGCTCGGCGATACCCAGGCGCTCGAAGCGGTTGCGCGCAACGCGGCGGCACACGGAGCCGACGCTTTGGGCATCAGCCCTGTGCATGCGATGTTCACAGGCAACAGCCAGCAATACAGCCCGTACTCACCGTCGAGCCGGCTGTTCTACAACATTCTGCACAGCGCACCTGGCAGCGTGCTGGGTGAAAAGCCGCTGCGCATGGCAATCGAGTCCTGCGGACTTGCCGACGAGTTGGAACGCCTCGAGTCGCTCGAACTGATCGATTGGGACGCCGCCTCTCAAGCCCGGCAGTGCCTGCTGCGCACGCTGTACGAGGATTTCTCCACAGGCGGCAACGCTCAGCAGGCAGACTTCGACAGCTTCCGCGAGGCGGGTGGTGAAGCGCTGGAAAACCAATGCCGCTTCGAGGCGCTACACGCCGCCCTCCTCAGTCCCGAAGGCTATCCGCAACACTGGCGTGACTGGCCTGAGGAATACCGCACGCCCCAGAGCCCTGCCGTCGAACAGTTCGCGCAGGAAAACACCGCCGAGGTGAGCTATTACGCGTTCTGCCAATGGTTGATCGCCCGTGGACTTGAGCGGGCCCAGATTGCCGCACGCAGTGCCGGAATGAAGATCGGCCTGATCAGCGATCTGGCCGTCGGAGCCGACGGTGGCGGCAGTCAGGCCTGGAGCCGCCAGGATGAAGTGCTAGCAGCGCTCAGCGTGGGTGCACCGCCAGACATCATCAATCGCCAGGGGCAGAGCTGGGGAATCTCAGCGTTCTCCCCATGGGGCTTGAAGGCCCATGGTTACCGCGCGTTCATCGAAATGGTAAGGGCTAATTTGGCGCATGCCGGTGGCATACGCATTGACCATGTGATGGGCCTGATGCGCCTGTGGGTGATGCCAGCGGGCGCCGGACCTACCGAAGGCGCTTATCTCAACTACCCGTTCGATGACCTGCTGCGGCTGCTCACGCTGGAAGCCTGGCGGCGTAACGCCGTAGTGCTCGGTGAAGACCTCGGCACGGTGCCCGAAGGGCTGCGTGAAAAGTTAGCGGCGCGCAAGCTGCTAGGCATGCGTGTGCTGTTCTTCGAACGCGATGACAAGGGCACTTTCAAACCGCTCGAAGAATGGCCCGCCAGCGCAATCGCTACGTCTACCACGCATGACCTGCCCACCATCGAAGGTTGGTGGAAGGCCCACGATATCGACTGGCGCATCCGCGTCGGCCAGCACCGTGAAGACGAGCGCCCGGCGCAGCTGGAGGAACGCGAGCGCGAGCGCGCCGGGCTGCTGCGGCTGTTGCGTGAGTATGCGCCGAGCGTCAAGGGCGACCTCGCCGATCCCGACGTCCTGGCCGACGCCTGCGCGGTATGCCTCGGACGCTCGCCAGCGCCGTTGGTGCTGTTTCCGGTCGAAGACGCCCTGGGCCTGCTCGAACAACCGAACATGCCCGGCATCGTCGACACCCATCCCAATTGGCGGCGCCGCTACCCCAGCGATAGCGCCACCCTGCTTGACGACCCCGCCTGTTCGCACCGCCTGGAGCTTCTCTCCAATGCGCGCAAGCAGGCCATTGGAAGCAAACATTGATGAGAGACCTTAGCGCCACGTTGCGACTGCAGTTCCATCGTGACTTCACCCTCGACGATGCCACTGCACTGGTCAATTACTTCGCTGACCTGGGCATCAGTCATCTATACGCGTCGCCCCTGTTGACGGCCCGCCCTGGCTCGATGCACGGCTACGATGTCATCGACCCTACCCGGATCAATCCCGAACTGGGCGGCGAGCCGGCACTACGCCGCCTGGTCGATGCCCTTCGGGCCAAGGGGATGGGCCTGATACTCGATATCGTCTCCAACCACATGGCGGTGGGTGGCTCGGGCAATCCCTGGTGGCTCGATGTGCTCGAATGGGGCCGCCGTAGCCCCTATGCGCAGTTCTTCGACATTCAGTGGAACTCGCCTGATCCGCTGCTCGAAGGCCAACTGTTGGTTCCTTTCCTCGGCAGTGACTACGGCGAAGCCTTGCAGCAAGGCAAGATCCCCCTAAAGCTGGACATCGATAACGGCGCCTTCTACGCCGAGCACTACGAGCACCGCTTCCCTATTTCGCCACCGACCTACGGCGAAATCCTGCGCCTGACCGACCAACCGGAATTGCGCACCCTAGGGCAGCATTTCGACGCATTGAAGACCGAGCCCGCGCCGTACCAAACCGCCCGCCAGCTTCGCGCGGATCTGGCGCGACTGCTGGAAGACAGCGCCACGCGGCAGACACTTGAAAGTGCGCTGCGGCACTACGACTCCACCACCGAAGAAGGCTTCAAACGGCTTCACGGGTTGCTGGAGCGGCAGCACTATCGTCTGGCCAGCTGGCGCACCGCAGGCGACGACATAAACTGGCGTCGCTTCTTCGACATCAACGAGCTGGGTGGCCTGCGTGTCGAGCGGCCGGTGGTGTTCGAGGAAACCCACGCGAAGATCTTCGAGCTGATCAGCGAAGGATTGGTCGACGGGCTGCGCATCGACCACATCGATGGCTTGGCCAATCCACGCGGTTACTGCCGCCGTCTGCGGCGCCGTGTCGATCGGCTCAATGCCGCGCGTCCCGAAGGCGCGGAACAGGATCATGTGCCGATCTACGTCGAGAAGATTCTCGCTGAAGGTGAGCGCCTGCATGATGACTGGGGTGTCGATGGCACCACCGGCTATGAATTCATGAATCAGGTGTCCTTGCTGCAGCACGATCCAGCTGGCAAATCCGTGCTGTGCTCGCTGTGGAGCGAAACTGCCGACCGCCCCGCCGATTTCATGGAGGAGGTCCGCCAGGCTCGGCAACTGGTGCTCACCGGGCCGCTGGCTGGCGACTTCGAAACCGTCGCCCAGGCACTGCTACAGGTTGCGCGGCATGACGTGATGACCCGCGACATTACCCTGGGCGCTATCCGCCGCGCGTTGCTCGAGCTGATCGTCCACTTCCCCGTGTATCGCACCTACATCGCCGCGCGTGGCCGGCGCGAGGCCGACGAGCCGTTCTTCCAACAGGCGTTGGCCGCAGCCCGCACCACACTGGGCGAGGCCGATTGGCCGCTACTCGATCACCTTGATAGATGGTTGGGCGGCGAAGACCTTCGCTCGTTGCCGCCGGGACCTGCACGGCGCATCCGCCGATATGCCTGCACGCGGTTCCAGCAGCTAACCTCGCCGGCTGCCGCCAAAGCCGTAGAAGACACCGCCTGCTACCGCTCCGGCGCGCTGCTGTCGCGCAACGACGTTGGCTTCGATCCGCAGACCTTCAGCGCGCCTGTCGACACCTTTCATGCCGAGTGCCTGGCGCGCGCCGAACATTTCCCTCGAAACCTGCTGACGACGGCCACCCACGACCACAAACGCGGCGAAGACACCCGTGCTCGGATGACCGTGATCAGTGAGCGTGCCGAATGGTACGCCAGCAAAGTGCGCCACTGGCGCCAGCTCGCCTATGGCCAGCGTCAGGAATTGCCCGATGGACCGGCGCCTTCTGCTGGCGATGAAATGTTGCTGTTTCAGGTGTTGCTCGGCTGCTGGCCGCTGGATCTGAACACCGACGACAAGCCGGCCATGGAGACCTTCTGCGAGCGGATGATCCAGTGGCAGGAAAAGGCCGTACGCGAGGCCAAGTTGCGCAGCACCTGGACCGATCCGAACAGTGACTACGAAGGTGCGTGCCAGCATTACCTCCGAGCGCTGCTTCTGGGCGACGAGTGCAAAACGCTGCGGGACGACATCGCGGCGGCTGCCCACGAGCTGGCACCTGCCGGCGCGCTGAACAGCCTTACTCAAACGCTCCTGCGAATGACCACTCCAGGCGTGCCCGACCTCTATCAAGGTACGGACTACTGGGATTTCAGTCTGGTCGACCCCGACAACCGCCGCCCGGTCGATTTCGATAGCCGTCGCGCCACCTTCCAACCGGATGCCCTGCCGACCGAACTGATGGAGAACTGGCAGGACGGGCGCATCAAGCAATGGCTGATCGCGCGCACGCTCAAGCTGCGTCGGGCCCAACCTCAGCTGTTCACCGCGGGCAGCTACCTGCCGTTGAAGGTCGAGGGCGAGCACGCCGAGAGCCTCATCGCCTTTGCCCGTGAGCTCGATGGCAGTTGGTTGATAGTGGTAGCAGCGCGTCTGGCCAGCGGCCTGCTCGGCGACAGCACGACACCCAGTATTCCGGCCGCGCGCTGGGGCGACACCCACGTTCGATTGCCCGATGCGCTGAGCGGTCATGCGATGGAGCGACTTTTTGACGGAATGGCAGTCACACCCAAACAAGAAGGGTTGAGCGTGACTGAAATTTTGCAGCACCTGCCTTTTGCGCTTTTACAGCTAACAAACAGTTCAACAGGAGAATCAGAACGATGACTAAACAAGAGCAGCGCATCCGCGAACTGGCGTATGACATCTGGGTATCAGAAGGCCGTCCGCACGGTGAAGATGCACGCCATTGGGCGATGGCACGCAAGCTGGCCGAGGCGGAAAACGACACTTCCGATACCAAGCCAGCAAAAACCCGCAAGGCAGTCACCAAACCAACGGATGCAACGCCTGCTGACAAACCAGCCAAGGCGACCAAAGCAGCCAAGCCTGCAAAGGACATCAAAGAACCGAAAGACGTCAAACCAGCCAAGCCAGCGGTCGCCCCAACCAAGGGAGCTGCACGCCCTAAAGCCAAGGCGGGTACCGACGCTGCCGAAGGCACACCGGAAGGCGTGAAGAAGACTCGCGCGCCCCGAGCCAAGAAAGAAAGCTGAACGACACCGCGCCACGAATCCGAACCAACCCTCGAAGAGGGTTGGCGGGCTGTGACGAATCTTCACCTTGCACAGCACCTACCTAGCGTTGCCATCGGAGATTTCATGAGTAGAAACAAACCTGCGGCGCCTCAAATTCTGGTGCCTTCGCGTATTCGCGAAGGACAGCCCTTCCCGCTTGGCGCCACCTGGGACGGATTAGGGGTTAACTTCGCGATCTTTTCCGCGAATGCCACAAGGGTTGAGCTGTGTCTGTTCGATACCGATGGTGAAACCGAACTCGAGCGAATCGAGCTGCCCGAATACACCGATGAGATCTGGCATGGTTACCTGCCTGATGCTCATCCGGGGCAGATCTATGGCTACCGCGTGCATGGGCCTTACGAGCCGGATGCCGGCCACCGATTTAACCCGAACAAACTGCTGATCGACCCCTATGCCAAGCAGCTGGTCGGTGGGCTGAAATGGTCCGAGGCACTCTTTGGCTACACCATCGGCCACGCCGATGCTGACCTGAGCTACGACGAGCGCGACAGCGCGCCCTTCGTACCGAAGTCGAAAGTCATCGACCCGGCGTTCACCTGGGGTCATGACCGACCGGTTCAAGTCCCTTGGGACCGCACAATCATTTATGAAACCCACGTGCGCGGTTTCACCATGCAGCACCCTTCAGTACCCGAAGACATGCGCGGGACATTTGGCGGTTTCAAGACGCCGGACGTCATTGATTACATCCGCAAGCTCGGCGTCTCCTCGGTGGAGTTCCTGCCCATCCATGCATTTGTCCAGGACCAACACCTGCTCGAAAAGGGCATGACCAACTACTGGGGCTACAACAGCATCGCCTTCTTCGCGCCTCATCCGAAGTACCTGGCAAGCGGGAAGATCAGCGAATTCAAGGAAATGGTCGCGCACCTGCATAACGCTGATCTGGAGGTCATTCTCGACGTGGTCTACAACCACACCGCCGAGGGCAACGAGATGGGTCCCACCCTGTCCATGCGCGGCATCGACAACGCCTCCTACTACCGCCTGATGCCCGACGAGAAGCGCTACTACATCAACGATTCCGGCACTGGTAACACCCTGGACATGAGCCACCCATGCGTGGTGCAGATGGTTACCGACTCACTGCGCTACTGGGCTGAGGAAATGCATGTCGACGGCTTCCGCTTCGACTTGGCAACCATCTTGGGTCGGGAACATGACGGCTATGACGAGCGCCACGGCTTCCTCGTAGCGTGCCGCCAAGACCCTGTCCTGGCCAAGACCAAACTCATTGCAGAGCCATGGGATTGCGGCCCTGGTGGCTATCAGGTCGGCGGCTTCCCGCCGGGCTGGGCCGAATGGAATGACCAGTATCGCGACACCGTTCGTGCCTTCTGGAAAGGTGATGGTGACCAGTTGCCGGACTTCGCCGCTCGTTTGACTGGATCAGGCGATCTGTTCAACCAGCGCGGCCGCCGCCCATTCAGTTCGGTGAACTTCATCACCGCGCATGACGGCTTCACCCTGAATGACCTGGTGTCGTACAACGACAAGCACAACGAGGCCAATGACGAAGACAACCGTGACGGCAGCAGCAACAACATCTCCTGGAACCATGGCGCGGAAGGTCCGACTGACGATCCGGAGATCAACGAGTTGCGCTTCCGCCAGATGCGCAACTTCTTCGGCACCCTGCTGTTCTCCCAGGGCACGCCGATGATCGTCGCCGGTGACGAGTTCGCGCGCACCCAGAACGGCAACAACAACGCCTACTGCCAGGACAGCGAAATCGGCTGGGTCAACTGGGATATTTCCGAGGATGGCCGCACGCTGCAGGCCTTCGTGCGCAAGCTGATCCGGCTGCGTCAACGCTATCCGATGCTGCGTCGCGGTCGCTTCCTCGTCGGCGCCTATAACGAGGAGCTGGGCGTTAAGGACATCACCTGGCTGGCACCGCACGGCGAGGAAATGACTATCGAGCATTGGGAAGACGGCAACAACCGATGCATGGGCATGTTGCTCGATGGGCGGGCGCAGCCGACCGGTATCCGCAAGGCGGGCTCGGATGCCACTCTACTGCTTATCGTCAACTCACATCATGACGTGGTCAATTTCGCACTTCCCGAAGTGCCTCAAGGCATCTATTGGAACCGCCTGATCGATACCAACAACCCCAACGCCCGATCTGAGCGTTTCGACTTCAATAACGATTACGCCCTCACCGGCCGTTCTCTGTTGCTGTTTGAGTTGATCAAGGAAGAGGAGTAAACGACTCAGGCATCGGCCTGACGACAGCAGCCGACAAAGCCCCGTTCGGGGCTTTGTCGGCTCTGTAGAGCGGCAATCGAGCCGACACTCAACCGTTCGTTTGATCTCGACGCGCGGTATTGAACCCCGCAATGTGCCCCAAGTCCCAACCCACAGCGCGGTGTTCATGAACCCAACGGATTTGTTCCTGCCAGCCGCGGGCAGAGTGTCCCTTCCGTGACGGATCACTTTTTTATGCAACTTACTCGGCTGATCTCTTTCGTCCTTCTAACCTTGTGCTCGCTCGCCACCCTGCCCTCGCTTGCCGGCGGGACCATCAGCAACGCGACGCTCCCCGCCGCCAAGCCCGGCACTGTGAAGCTGTTCGTCAACCGGGTCGGGTCGGGCAAAGCGATGGATGTGCGCAACGATACGGACGTTCCCGTCGAAGTCGTGTTGCGCCTGACGCACATGGTGAATGTGACAGGCGTTGGCAAAGGCGTGGTTCGCAAGACGGTTCCCGCACGGACCCGCATGCGCGTTGCCACGCTTCGCAAACGCCAAGCCGGCTATCCACTGATGTACCAGCAGTCGTTCAGCTATTCGTTGATCTACTCACCGGAGCCAGGCAAGAAGGGTTCTGTTGGCGGTTATGCCTATGCCCTGCCTTGGAAAGGCGGTCCGTTCTCCATTTCCCAGGGCGCTGGCGGGGACTACAGCCACACCTCACCCAAAGGCCGCTACGCCGTCGATATAGCCATGCCGGAAGGCACACCAATCGTTGCGGCGCGCGCGGGAACGGTATTGAAAGCGCGCGATGGACAGCACGGGCGGATGCCCAACCCGGCGGGCAACTACGTGCGAATCCTGCACGACGACGGTACGCATAGCGCGTATCTCCATCTGAAGCGCGGTTCGGTTAAGGTCAAGTCAGGGCAACAGGTGAAGGTCGGCAGCCTGCTTGGCCACTCCGGCAATACAGGGCGTAGCACGGGCCCGCACCTGCATTTTGTCGTGCAGAAAGCCTATGGCGACTCGATGTTGTCGATCCCCTTCCGTTTCTCGCAGCCAGTCAGCACGCTGCCGAATTTCGCCAGTAACAATTGATCGCTACGGTGCGTCAGCACGCTGCCAGGCGAAACTGAAGGTCTCGCCGGCGGACATGCGCTCTAGATGATCGGCCACTACGGTTTCCATTCGCGCCAACAGCTCCTCGTCCTGCGTCTGCAATTTTGCCGTCAGGCTGTTATCTCCGGCCGTCAACCAGCATTGGGTGGCGCCTAACACGATATGCCCCTGATGATCATCGAAGTCCACCTCGAACTTGTGGCTCCAATGTTTGCAGAGACGGCGGATCAGGCGACTCGGATCGGATGTCTGGATTTGTACGGTGGAGCTCAGCATGATGAATCCTCTTTCTTAAAATGGGCTGATGAATCAGCCAAACCGATAGGCTGACAGCGTCGTATGCATGACGCGGTCGGTGAATATCTTGCGCCCGGCACAATCGCCCGCAGCGCCGGCCGCCACCATCAGCGGCAATAGATGTTCTTCGCCGCCCGGCGGATGACAGAGCCGCGCCGAAGGCGCCTGCTCCCAGTGCTGGAGCAACGCCTCGCGACGCGCGGCCGGCGAGCTGACGGCGTCGCTCAACCATTGATCGAAGGCGTCCGAAATCGGCGCAAAACGCGGATCGCCATAGCCACGCATGTTATGGAAGCTCATACCGCTGCCGACGATTAGCACGCCGTCGTCGCGCAACGGAGCGATGGCGCGACCGATGGCGAGATGGGCTGCAGCATCTAGATCGCGCTGCAGCGACAACTGCACCACCGGCACGTCTGCCTCTGCAAACATCAGTTTCAGCGGAATGAAGGTGCCGTGGTCGAAGCCGCGCAGACCATCTTCGCCCGCCGGAATGCCAGCTTGGCCGAGCAACTCGACCAGACGTGCAGCCAGCGGCGGATCGCCTGGCGCCGGGTAGTCTAATGCGTAGGTGTGCGCTGGAAAGCCGTTGTAGTCGTAGATGAGTTCAGGCCGTGCGTGTGCGGTAACCATGGCCCTGGGCTCCATCCAATGCCCGGAGATCAGCACGATCGCGCGAGGGCGCCGCGGCAACGTTGCGGCGACAGACCTCAGGAAGGCAGCCATCGCGTCCCAGGCATCGATCGGGTTCCACTCCATGAAGAAGCACGGACCGGCGCCGTGCGGCACGAAAAGCGTTGGCATCCGAGCCGGTGGCGTCCTGTTGGCGTGTTCGTTCATGGCATCGTGATCCTGAGCGGGCGGACGCACAGTATGGATTACACTCGTTTTGAGCTGAACAAGGGAATCCACGTCAACAGTTTCAACTGAGAGTAGGAGCTGCAATGCTCGACCGAATCACCGGCATGCGGGTGTTTGCGCGTGCGGCCAATGCTGGCAGCCTCTCCGCCGCAGCACGCCATCTGGGACTGTCGCCGGCCATGGCAACCAAGCACGTTGATGCGTTGGAAGCACGCCTGGGGGTGAAGCTATTCCACCGCAGCACCCGAAGGCTAAGCCTGACCGCAGCAGGAAGCAGTTACCTTGAGGCGTGCCTGCGCATCCTGCCGGAAATCGACGAAGCCGAGGCCAGCGTAGCCTCACAGCGGGTCGAGGCTTCAGGCCTGCTGCGCATGAACGTACCACTGTCATTCGGCACCCGCTTCATCGCGCCATTGATGCCTGCGTTCAGTCAGCGACATCCTGCGGTCAAAGTCGAACTGGGGCTCACCGACAGTCAGGTCGACCTGATTGATGGCAGTTGGGACATGGCGGTGCGGATTGGTCGGCTCACCGATAGCCCGCTACAGGCCAGGCGCCTGGCGGATTGCCCGATGCTGGTGTGCGCCTCGCCCGGTTACCTGGCCCAGCATGGAGTGCCAAGGCGGGTAAGCGACCTGTCTCAACATAATTGCCTGGGGTACAGCCTGTCGAACCTGCTGGGTGGCCGGGAATGGGCATTTGGTCCGGCAGGAGAATTCCGCGTGCCGATTCAGGGCAACTTAATGGCTAACAACGGCGCGGCGCTGGTCGCTGCCGCCGTCGGCGACCAAGGGCTGATTTACCAACCGCAGTTCATCGTGGCCGCAGCCCTCGGCCGTGGCCAGCTTGAAGTCGTTGAACTCGATCAGCCACCGCTGGGCCTTGGCGGGATCCATGTCGTCTATCCACCAGAGCGCCGCCCGCCAGCCAAAGTGAGGGCCATGATCGACTACCTGGTCGAAGCCTTTGCCGACGACCTTCCATGGAATCGCCCGCTCCGTTGACCTCGCCAAAGCTGTAACCCGCCTCCCAAACCTGAACAGGCGCTCGATACCGAGCGGCCCCGGGTGCCGTGCAGCCGAAAAAAAGATGAACCGGGCAAGCCACCGTCAGTCCGAATGAAGGGAGCCGATTGCGTACGCAACGTGCCACGGATCGCGCTGCCGGCTAAGGCTGGCACATCCCCGAGGATTTTTCAGCCCAGCTGTACCAGCTCGGCTGAGCTACAGGATGTCACTGATCATTCGTTCAGCCCAATCGAAGCACGGCCAGGCACGATTGGGACCGTTTATGGAGACGCCCATGAAAGCTGTTGTGTATCACGGTGTCGGCGACATACGCCTCGAAGACGTACCCGACCCCAAGATCGAAGCCCCGACCGACGCCATTGTCCGAATCACCGCTTCCGCCATTTGCGGAACGGATTTGCACTTTGTTCGCGGCACGTTCAGCGGTATGAAGCCCGGCACCATTCTTGGCCATGAAGCGGTCGGCATCGTAGAAGAGCTCGGTGAAGACGTTCGCAATCTGCAGGTCGGCGACCGCGTGGTGATCCCCTCGACCATCGCGTGCGGCAATTGCTCGTACTGCCGTGCGGGCTATTTCGCCCAGTGCGACGTGGCCAATCCCAACGGCAAGGAAGCAGGCACCTCGTTCTTCGGCGGTCCGGCGGCAACCGGTCCGTTCCACGGACTGCAAGCCGAAAAGGCGCGCATTCCCTTCGCCAACATCGGCCTGGTAAAGCTGCCTCCCGAAATCAGTGATGATCAGGCAATTCTGCTCTCGGACATCTTCCCGACCGGCTATTTCGGCGCCGAGATGGCCGAGATCGAGTCCGGTGACACGGTAGCGGTATTCGGCTGCGGCCCGGTGGGTCAATTCGCCATCGCCAGCGCCAAACTGCTGGGCGCCGGGCGCATCTTTGCCATCGACCAGTACGACGACCGTCTGCGCATGGCCCAAGGTCAGGGCGCCGAGATCATCGATTTCAATCGCGAAGACCCAATCGAAACGCTCAAGCGTTTGACCGGTGGGATTGGCGTCGACCGCGTGATAGATGCCGTAGGCGTCGATGCGGAACACGGTTGCTGCGGTGGCAAACCTGCTGACGGCGCAAACCTTGATCAGAACGCCAAATGGCAACCGGGCGATGCCCCGTCGCAGGCGCTCGAATGGAGCGTGCAGAGTTTGGCGAAGGCCGGCACGTTGTCGATCATTGGGGTTTATCCGCCAGATGCGACGACCTTTCCCATCGGCATGGCGATGAACAAGAACATCACCATGAACATGGGTAACTGCCACCACCGCAAGTACATCCCGCGGCTCATCGAAATGATCCAGGCGCGGCGCATCGACCCGACCAAGATTCTTACGCAGGTCAAGCCGATGACCGACGTCATAGCGGCATTCGAGGCGTTTGATCGTCGCGAAGGTGGCTGGATCAAGGTCGAGCTCAAGCCCCAACGCGAGGGCTCGGGCGTTAACGGGTCGGAAGAAAATCTGGTCGACGAGGCCATCGCCGACACCTTCCCGGCCAGCGATCCAACCAGCATGCAGAACCCCCGTTAGGCCACAGGAGCAGGCGATGGCAGCCATCCATATAGGCATTTCCGGCTGGCGCTACGCACCCTGGCGAGGCGACTTCTACCCTAAGGGGCTCGTGCAGAAGCACGAGCTGAAGTTCGCCTCGCGAGCCGTGAGCAGCATCGAGATCAATGGCTCGTTCTACTCGCTACAAAAGCCGGAGCTCTATGCCGGCTGGTATGACGAGACGCCCGAGGGCTTCGTTTTCAGCGTCAAAGCGCCCCGCTACATCACCCATGTGCTGCGCCTTCGGGACGTGGAGAAGCCCATCGCCAACTTTCTCGCTTCCGGTGTCCTTGCGCTCAAAGACAAGCTCGGCCCGATGCTCTGGCAATTCCCTCCGTCTTTCAAATTCGATCCCGAGCGTTTCGAAACCTTCCTCGCTTTACTGCCGCATGACACCGAAGCGGCATTGGAAATGGCGAAAGGGTGTGAAGCGCGCATGGAGGGACGTAGCTATCTGCAAATCGATCGCAAACGTCCCCTTCGACATGCGGTCGAAATACGTAACGACAGCTTTGTCGATCCGGCGTTTGTGGCGTTGCTGCGCAAGTACAAGGTTGCACTGGTCGTCGCCGACACGGCCGGCAAGTGGCCCTATCGAGAGGACCTAACGAGCGATTTCGTCTATATCCGCCTCCACGGAGCGGAAGAGCTTTATACCAGCGGCTACACCGATGAGGCGCTGGACTACTGGGCTCAGCGCATCACCCTCTGGAGCAACGGCAGCCAGCCTGACGACGCTCACCTGATCAGCTCCAGCAAACCACCGGCGCGCAAGCGGTGCGCCGTCTACTGCTATTTCGATAACGATGTAAAGGTCCGGGCGCCGTATGACGCGCGACAATTGTTGCGCCGGCTCGGACTGGATAAAGACCTGGAAACCACTCCAGGCCAGTTGGAAGGAGCATTGGCGTGAATCTGGACAAGAACCATCCCCTCGACAGCAGCGATCTCGACGCGCACATGTCCACCGCGGTCAACACGGTCCGCCTGCTGACCGTGAACACCCACAAGGGCTTCACCGCCCTCAATCGGCGGTTCATCCTGCCGGAGTTGCGCGAGGCAGTCAGGGCGGTATCGGCCGACGTCGTGTTCTTACAGGAAGTGCTCGGCACGCATGAAAAACACGCGTTGCGCTTCCACGACTGGCCCAAGATGTCGCAGTACGAGTTTCTGGCCGACAGCATCTGGACCGATTTCGCCTATGGTCGCAATGCCGTCTACCCCGACGGTGACCACGGCAACGCCCTGCTGTCGAAATTCCCGATCACGCGCTACGAGAACCTCGACATTTCCATTGCCGGGCCGGAACGACGCGGCCTTTTGCACAGCGTGTTGCAAGTGCCGGGGCATGAGGAGTTTCACGCGATTTGCGTACACCTGGGCCTGCGCGAAGCCCATCGTCAGCAGCAACTGCGCCTCCTCTGCGACCTGCTCGACTCACTGCCATCGGATGCGCCGGTGGTTGTCGCAGGGGACTTCAACGACTGGCGACTCAAGGGTGCGCAGGTGCTTGATCGCTGCGCGGGCATGCACGAGGTATTCGCGGTGGCCCAGGGCAAGGTGGCCAAGACCTTCCCGGCACGCTGGCCAGTGCTGCGCCTGGACCGCATCTATGTGCGAAATGCCACGAGCCACAAAGCGAGAATACTGAGCAACAAACCTTGGACACACTTGTCCGATCATCTGCCCTTGGCGGTGGAGATACACCTATGAATTTTCACTGGAGAGACGGGAATCGTCTTCAGTTGCTGGAAAACGGTGAGGAATTCTTTCCTGCCGTGTTCGAGGCCATTGCGGCCGCAGAAAAGGAAGTGCTGCTGGAAACCTTCATCTTTTTCAAAGACAAGGTTGGACAGGAGCTGCAACAGACATTGATCGCCGCAGCGGAGCGCGGAGTCAGTGTGGACGTCACCGTAGACGGTTATGGCTCGGCTGACCTGGATGGCGATTTTGCCGCGGCGATGGCGCGGGCCGGTGTACGTATCCATGTCTTCGATCCAGGCAAACGGCTGCTCGGCAAGCGGATCAATGTGTTCCGACGCATGCACCGCAAGATTGTCGTGATAGACGGCGAGTTTGCGTTCATTGGCGGCATCAATTTCTCTGCAGATCACCTGGGCGATTTTGGCCCTGCTGCAAAGCAGGACTACGCGATGCGGGTCGAAGGCCCAGTGGTGCATGACATCCACCGCTTCGCACTGAGCGCTATCGGTCCTGCCCAATCGGGCCGGCGCTGGTGGCACCGGCGAATGCGAACGCAGAGCAACGGTTTTGTCGGGGTCAGCCGGGGCGAAGCGCGTGCGCTGTTCGTCACCCGCGACAACAACGACCATCGCAACGATATCGAGCAGCATTATCTGCAGGCCATCCGCGATGCCCGCTCGCGCTTGCTGATTGCCAACGCCTATTTCTTCCCGGGTTATCGAGTGCTGCGAGAGATTCGCAACGCCGCACGGCGCGGCGTTCGGGTCCGACTGATTCTGCAAGGCGAGCCGGATATGCCGATCGCCAAGTTCGGCGCGCGGATGCTCTACAACTACCTGATGAGCGATGGTGTGGAGATCCACGAATATTGCCGCCGGCCACTGCATGGCAAGGTCGCACTGGCCGACTACGAATGGTCCACGGTGGGTTCGAGCAACCTTGACCCGCTAAGTCTGTCGCTCAATCTTGAGGCGAACCTGATCATTCGCGATCACACATTCAATCGCCAACTGCATGAGAATCTGGACCGGCTGCTGCAACACGACTGCCGCCGCATTCCGTTGGAACGCATCATCCGCGGCTACTGGTGGCGCGCGCCGCTGGCCTTCATCATCTTCCACTTTCTGCGCCACTTCCCTCAGTGGGTGGGCCTGTTGCCGGCCCATAAACCAAGGTTGCAGTTGCTCGATCCGGAACCGCTTGAGCCCAGCCCTGCCCCCTTGCAGCGAGACCACCAATGACCGAGCGCCAGCAGCAGTCGCAGAGTGGGTGGCGCCGACGCTGGCCGCTGATCAAGAAGATCCTGACCTACTGTTTCTTCATTCTCGTCGCCGGGCTATTGATCGGGCTGGCGCGCAACGTCAACTGGAGCGAGGTCTACCAAACGCTGCGCGATTACAGCGCCCGAACCCTGTGGCTGGCTGGCGCAGCCACCGCAGTGAGTTATGCGGTGTATTGCTGTTTCGACGTACTCGGCAAACGCTATGCGCAGCACGACCTGCCGATCCGGCAAATCGTCCCGGTGACCTTCGTCTGCTACGCCTTCAACCTCAACCTGAGCGCCTGGGTGGGCGGTATCGCACTGCGCTATCGGCTCTATTCTCGGTTTGGCCTGCGCACCTCGCAAATCACCCGAGTGTTCACCATGAGCGTGCTGACCAACTGGCTTGGTTATCTCTGGTTGGCCGGCCTGATCTTCGCCTTGGGCTGGATCACGCCGCCTGCCGATTGGGAGATCGGACGTACCGCATTGCGTGTACTGGGCGCCGGGCTGCTGCTGGCCTCGGCGATGTACCTCTGGGCCTGCGGCTTTTCCAAACGCCGCCACTGGACGATCCGCAAGCACGAAATCTATCTGCCGAGCCTGCGCCTGGCAGTCTTCCAGATGCTGCTCGGCGCGAGCAACTGGGCGCTAATGGCGCTGGTGGTCTACTTCATGCTGTTGCAGCAGGCCCCCTACCCCGTTGTGCTAGGCATCCTGATGATCAGCAGCGTAGCCGGCGTGATTGCCCACATTCCGGCGGGTCTGGGTGTGATCGAGGCGGTATTCGTGACGATGCTGGGCGGTGGCGAGCTAAGCCAGGCCAGCATCGTGGCGGGGTTGATCGGCTACCGGGTGGTGTACTTTCTCATCCCGTTGTTGTTCGCCACGGTTGTCTACGTGATCTTGGAGATACGGGCCAAGAAGCTGCGCTCCAATAACCAGGCTCTCCCCAGTGACGATGCGCAAGAGGAGCACCCCCCCACCGCCGCCTGATAGGTTGTGCTCTTCTAGCTGGGGAGCCAGCCGGGGAACCGCACAGGCACCAAACACAATAAAGCCGGAGCGATCACCGCTCCGGCTTTATTGTGTCGGCGCCTGCACTTCAGGCGCCGCCTTCCATGTTACCTAGCCCTGGGGTCGAAGGATGACCACACCGAGCGGAGGCAGCGTCAGCGCCAGCGAAACGTCCTGGCCATGCGCCGGAATCTGCTCGGGGAGCATGCCGCCGCCATTGCCCACGTTGGAACCGCCGTAGCACTCGGCATCGCTGTTGAAGATTTCCACCCAGCGGCTGTCTTCAGGCACCCCTACCCGATAGTTCTCACGCACCACGGGCGTGAAGTTACCCACCACCAGCAGCGGATCGCCCGTGGAGCTTTTGCGCAGCCAGGCAAACACGCTGTTGGCACGGTCGTCGCCAATCAGCCACTGGAAGCCGGCCGGATCTGCATCGAGTTCATGCAGGGCAGGCTCGTGGCTATACAGACGGTTTAGATCGCGCACAAGATTCTGCGCGCCGCGGTGGTCTGGCTCATCCAGCAAATGCCAATCAAGCTCGCGGTCATGGTTCCATTCGCGCCACTGGCCGAACTCGCAGCCCATGAACAGCAACTTCTTGCCCGGATGGGTCCACATGAACGAGAGGTAAGCACGAAGATTGGCAAACTTCTGCCAACGGTCCCCGGGCATTTTCTCGATCAAAGAACCTTTGCCATGCACCACTTCGTCGTGCGAGATCGGCAGTACGAAGTGCTCCGAATAGGCGTACACCATGCCGAAGGTCAGCTTGTCATGATGGTACTGCCGGTTAATCGGATCTTCTTGAATGTACTGAAGGGTGTCGTGCATCCAACCCATGTTCCACTTGTAAGCAAAGCCCAAACCGTCCTCGGACGTTGGCTTGCTGACGCCTGGGAATGCTGTGGACTCTTCCGCAATGACTAGCGCACCGGGAGTCTCAGTAGCCACAACGTCGTTCAGGTGACGTAGAAAGTCGATGGCTTCGAGGTTCTCTCGACCGCCGTGACGGTTGGGAATCCACTCGCCTTCCTTGCGTGAGTAGTCTCGATAGAGCATCGAGGCCACCGCATCTACGCGCAGTGCGTCGACGTGGAATTCCCGCAGCCAATGCAGCGCCGAAGCGAGCATGAAGCCATGCACTTCGGTACGTCCCAGGTTATAGATGTAGGTATCCCAATCCTGGTGGAACCCCTCGAACGGGTGTGCGTACTCGTATAGCGCAGTGCCATCGAACTCGCCCAAGCCGTGAGCATCTGTCGGGAAGTGTGCCGGGACCCAGTCGAGAATCACGCCGATACCGGCTGCGTGACAGGCATCGATAAAGGCTGCGAAATCGTGTGCATTCCCGTAGCGCGCACTGGGTGCGAACTGCGACAGCAGCTGATAACCCCAGGAGCCGCCGAAGGGATGCTCCATGATGGGCATCAGTTCGATATGGGTGAAGCCCAGGTCGACCACATAGGGGATCAGCCGCTCGGCCAGCTCATGCCAGTCGTACAGGCGACCGTCATCGCCACCATCGCGGCGCCACGAGCCTGCGTGCAGCTCGTAAATGCTCATCGGGGCTTTTACCGATTGTTGCGCTGCCCGCTGCTCCAGCCAGGCCTCGTCTTTCCACTCATACTCGAGCGGGTGCGAAATCACCGATGCGGTGCCCGGTGGGAGCTCGGTGGCCAGCGCAATCGGATCAGCCTTTAACGGCAGAATGCCGTTAGGCCCGAGGATCTCGTATTTGTAGGATTCTCCGGGCTGCAGACGCGGGATGAAAATTTCCCAGACGCCGGACGGAAAGCGCAGGCGCATCGGATGCCGACGCCCGTCCCAGCCGTTGAAGCTGCCGACCACCGAAACGCGGCGGGCATTGGGCGCCCATACTGCGAAGCGGACGCCCTGTACGCCCTCGACTTCCATGGGCTGAGCACCGAACACGCGACCGACCTGACGATGGTTACCCTCGGAAAACAGATACATGTCCATTTCGCCGAGTTGGGGACCAAAGCTGAAGGGGTCCTCAGTAATCTGTTCGCCCCCTGCCCAGCGAATCTTCAGTAGGTACGGCTGTTGATTGGTCAGCCGGGTGAAAAAGAAGCCGGGTACCTGACCCTGCTCCATTGCTGCCAGTACCCGCCCGCCACTGCGCTCGAGCACCTCGACGCCCAATGCGTTAGGCAGATAAGCCCGCACGACCAGGCCATCGCCGTCAGGATGTGGGCCAAGGATGGAAAACGGATTGCCATGTTCGGCGCGCACCAGCGCATCGACATCGGCATCGGTTGGCAGCAGGTTTTCACCGGGCATTGTCACGGCCGGACGATCAATCATTGGGAACCTCCATCGGAAATCTGTTGTGCCAGCGCCGCCAGCCCCTGAAGCGGGACAAACAGCCAAGCCGGGCGGTTCTCTGCCTCATAGGCCACTTCATACGCGGTCTTTTCCAGGCTGAACAGGGCCAGCGCCGCATCGGCCCCAGCGGCGTCCTTCCAGGCGTGAGGCAACTCGGCGGTCGCTTCACGGTAGGCTTCGAGGAATACCGCACGTGCGCTTTGCTGATAGGTATCGGAAATGTTGCGTCGTGCCTGACCGGCCGCCTCTGAGCTGTCGCTGGATTGAGCGTTGCGCAGGGTCATGGCGGTGGCGTACTCGAAAGAGCGCAACACCCCGGCGACATCTTTGAACGGGCTCAGCTTGCTGCGCCGCTCTTCGAGCGAGCGCGCCGGCTCGCCTTCGAAGTCGATGAAATAGGCATCGCCTTGCGCAACCAGTATCTGCCCAAGGTGTAGGTCACCGTGGACGCGGGTGCGCAGCCCACCAAGGGTACGATCGGCCAGCCGCTTGACCTCTGCGACCAGCTGTTTACGTTGACCAAGCAGCTGGTCGACCAGCGCGGTGGCCTTGCGGTCCAGATCGCCAGGGCGGGCTTGCAACAGATCAAGCGCATGCTCGACCTGCCCGGAGATCAACTGCGTCCACTCCTTGGCGTCCGCAGACTTGGTCGGCTCGGCGGCAAAAGCCTGGTTATCGGTCTGCACCGCCAAGGTCATGTGCATCTCACCGAGACGCTGTCCAAGCAAGCGATTGAAGGCCTCCAGCTCCTCCAGCGCGCTGAACTGGTTTTCATGCAACGAGACGCCGCCTGCAATCTGGTCGCGCACCGCCCGATCGAGTGTGTTCAGCGTCCATTCCCAGGCGTCGCCCTGGTTGTCGAGGAAGCGCTGCACGACCATCAGGGCATATTGCTCGCCATTCTTGTCGAAGCGGCTCACCTGACCCAGCATGGCGGAAATATGTGTGAAACCCTGTTCGGTCAGGAAGCTGCCCATCTCCAGTTCAGGGTGCATACCTGCCGAGACGCGACGCAGCACCTTGATCATCATGCTGCCACCGACAATCGCCGAGCTGTTGGACTGCTCAGCGGTGAGATAACGCACCTCAGCCTCAGCAGGCAGGTCGATATCGGCAAGCTGCGCCATCGGCTGGAAACGTATCTCGCCGTCGCCGCATGGCAGCACTTGCTCGTCGCGTAGCCCTTGAATGACCCCAAGCACAAACTGCTTGAGCGCGAAAGCATCTGTCAGCAGGCCTACCTGCGGGCCGCGGCGAACACGTGCCATGGCCAACTGCTGTGGCAGTGCGATGTCGAAATCACCTTCGTCCAGGAAGCCCAGCGGTAACTGGTAAAAATCCGTACGCCCACCCGCCTCGACTGCGATCTCACTCAGCAATACCGGACGTTGTGGGTCGCCAAATGGCACGCTGTAGCAGATCTTGATCGAATTGATCGTCGTATCCTTACTGGCGAACCAGCGCCGCTTCGGCAGGTACGCGGGTAGGGACTCGGTTTCCAGAATCCTTTTATTGGAAGCAGTAAGCGTATCCAGGCGCTTGAGCACCAGCGTTTGAAAGTCAGGCATGGTTTCCACCGGTTCCTGGTGCCAGCTGGGCATCTGATGACTGGTTGCCAGCTGGAACCAGTAGAAGCCGTAAGGTGGCAAGGTCAGCAGATACGGAAGTTGGCCAATCGGCGGAAAGGCGCTACCGCCGACCATTTCCACCGGCACCATTCCCGCGTAATGCGACAGTTCCAACTCTGCAGCCTGTGCAGAGCGCGACACGTTGGCGACGCAAAAAATTACTTCCGTCTCGCCAGTTGCCGTCGTGAACTCGCGGATGTACGCAAGAATCCGTCGGTTGCTCGGTGCGAGCATCTTGAGGGTGCCACGACCGAATGCCTTGAATTGCTTGCGGATCGACAGCAGACGACGCGTCCAATTGAGCAGCGAATGCGGATCACGCTGCTGAGCCTCGACGTTGATCGCCTGGTAGCCATACAGCGGATCCATGATCGGCGGCAGCACCAGGCTTGGCGGGTCGGCACGCGAGAAGCCGCCATTGCGGTCTACCGACCACTGCATCGGCGTGCGTACACCATCTCGGTCACCGAGAAAGATGTTGTCCCCCATGCCGATCTCGTCACCGTAATAAATCACCGGCGTGCCGGGCATCGACAGCAGCAAACTGTTTAGCAATTCGATCCGACGGCGATCCCGCTCCAGCAGCGGCGCCAGGCGACGACGGATGCCGAGGTTGATCCGTGCGCGCTTGTCCGAGGCGTAATAATTCCAGAGGTAGTCACGTTCCTTGTCGGTCACCATTTCCAGCGTCAACTCGTCATGGTTGCGCAGGAAAATCGCCCATTGGCAGTTTTCCGGAATATCCGGCGTCTGCCGGAGGATGTCGGTGATCGGGAAGCGGTCTTCCTGCGCCAGCGCCATGTACATGCGCGGCATCAGTGGGAAGTGGAACGCCATATGGCATTCGTCGCCCAGGCCGCCATCTTCCCCACCGAAGTACAACTGTGTGTCTTCAGGCCATTGATTGGCCTCCGCCAATAGCATGCGGTCGGGGTAATTGGCGTCGATCTCGGCACGGATCTGCTTCAGTACAACGTGGGTCTCCGGCAGGTTCTCGTTGTTGGTGCCGTCGCGCTCGACCAGATAAGGAATGGCATCCAGACGCAGACCGTCGATCCCGAGGTCCAGCCAGTAGCGCATCACGCTGAGCACTGCCTTCATAACCTGCGGATTGTCGAAGTTGAGGTCGGGCTGGTGGGAATAGAACCGGTGCCAGAAGTACTGCTGGGCAACCGGGTCCCACGTCCAGTTCGAGGTTTCGGTATCGAGAAAGATGATCCGTGTGCCGTCGTACTTGTCGTCGGTATCGGACCAGACGTAGAAGTCGCGAGCGGCAGAGCCCTTCTTCGCCTTGCGGGCGCGTTGGAACCATGGATGCTGGTCGGAGGTATGGTTGATGACCAGCTCGGTGATGACCCGCAGGCCACGCTTGTGCGCTTCGGCGATAAAGCGCCTGGCGTCAGCCATGGTGCCGTAGTCCGGATGCACGCCGCGGTATTCGGCAATGTCGTAGCCATCGTCCCGGCGCGGCGACGGATAGAACGGCAAGAGCCAGATGGTGTTCACGCCCAGGTCAGCAATGTAATCGAGCTTGTCGATCAAGCCTTGGAAATCACCAACACCGTCATTGTTCGAATCGAAGAAGGATTTCAGGTGGACCTGGTAGACCACCGCATCCTTATACCAAAGAGGATCCTTGATAAAGGCAGCAGGTTTACGCGCTCTCGCCATGGTCTTGTTCCCTTTCATCTGCCCCCATGACTGGCCCATATGCCTGGCCAGCCGAGGCGGAAAAGTAAGCCAGTCGATTTATAAACTGGATAATAAATAGCCTATAAATAACTGATATATATCGTTTTTATGGCCTTCTTCAGACATCACTTTAAGTCAGGATCCATGTCGTCTGAACTGATACGCCAAATGCCGAATGGCTGTTGCCAAGGCTCGATTCGCATCCACTGAGTCTTGCCGTACCAAGTCCAGCGATGCCCGTTCATAAGGTCTTCGCCTCGGGTTTCGGCATGGTCCGGCAGACCCATCTCCCATAGCGGAAGCTCGAAATGTGCTTCCTGAGCGTTATGCGGATCGAGGCTGATTGCGACGAGAATGAAATTCGTGCGATCCGGCGTGCGTTTGCCGAAGAACAAGATGTTGTCGTTGTAAGCCATGTACGCCTTGAAACCCAGGTGGGTCTGCAGGGCCGGATTTTGCCGACGGATGCGATTGAGCTGAGCGATCTCCGCGACAATGTTGCCCGGTGCGTGGTAATCCCGGACCCGTATCTGGTACTTCTCGGAATCCAGGTACTCCTCCTTGCCGGGGATTGCCGCGGACTCGCACAGTTCGAAGCCCGAGTACATGCCCCACAGTCCGGAACCCATGGTTGCCAGCGCCGCCCGGATGAGAAATCCCGCTCGCCCGGAGTCATGCAGGAAGAACGGATTGATGTCCGGCGTGTTGACGAAGAAATTCGGCCGATAGCAATCACGCAGCGGATGCTCGTTCAGCTCAGTCAAGTACTCGCTCAGCTCCGCCTTGTTGTTGCGCCAGGTGAAGTAGGTGTAGCTCTGGTTGAAGCCGACCTTGCCCAGGCGCGCCATCATGGCGGGCTTGGTGAAGGCCTCAGAGAGGAACATCACGTCTGGATCGCGCTCGCGGATGTCGGCGATCATCCACTCCCAGAATGGCAGCGGCTTGGTATGTGGGTTGTCGACGCGGAAGATCTTTACGCCCTGCTCGACCCAATGCCAGACCACATCACGCAGAGCGATCCACAGGCTGGGCATGGCGTCTTCGGCGTAGAAATCGACGTTGACGATGTCCTGGTATTTCTTCGGCGGGTTTTCTGCATAACGGATGGTCCCGTCCGGCCGCCAGGAGAACCAGCCCGGATGCTCATTGAGCCATGGGTGGTCCTGAGAGCACTGGATGGCGAAGTCGAGGGCAATCTCCAGACCGTGCTCGCGTGCGGCAGCTACCAGGTCGCGGAAGTCATCGAGCGTGCCGAGATCGGGATGAACTGCATCGTGCCCACCGGCTTCGCTACCGATGGCATACGGGCTACCGGGATCATTCGGGCCAGCGTGCAACGTGTTGTTCGGCCCTTTGCGATGCTGTCGGCCAATTGGGTGAATCGGCGTGAAATACAGGACGTCGAAGCCCATGTCCCGAATCGATGGCAAACGCTTATGCACGTCACGGAAAGTACCGTGACGGTTAGGGTCATCGGTTTCAGAGCGCGGAAACAGTTCGTACCAGCTGGCAAACAACGCAAGTGGGCGCTCGACCTCAATCGGGAACACCTCACTCTGGCTGCAATGCTCGCGGGGGTCTGCGTCAGCCATCGCGGCAGCCGTTTCACTGGCCAGCATCACCGAGACACGTTCATCGTCCAGGTGCGCTATGCTCAACCGATGCAGCAGGTCATCGATGATGGCTTTGGTCTCGCCTTGGGCACGCTGGCTGGCGCGCTCAAGCAGCAGACGACCTTCTTCGAGTTCAAGCTGAACCGGGACCCCAGCGTTGTGCTTCTTCGACAGCTCGTAGCGGTAGGTCTCGTAGATATCCCACCAAGCTTCGATCATGAACTCGTGCGAAGCGACTTGCGTCGGGGTGAACTGCCCTTCCCAGCTGTCATTGCCGATCAACTTGAGCCGTGCCCGGCGCCAGGTGGTTTCATCCTTGGTCCGCCAGCAGATCGATGCGGCTAGCTGATCGTGCCCATCGGCAAAGATCTTGCTCGTCACATTGATCGGGTGGCCGATGGTTGCCTTTGCCGCAAATCGTCCGCCTTCCAGTACGGGCTGGGTCGATTCAATGGCAATGCGCGGCATCTGCAATGCCTGTTCAAGTCGGGGGTGAATCACCGGATGGGGCTTTGCATCGGTCATTGAACGGGGCTCCTAGGCGAAATTGCAGCGAAACGGCAAACCTACCCCGCTCGGGACTGGCAATCGAGCGTGGCTGGTTGTACCGATGGAAAACCCGTCATGCGGGCTTTCTCGGGCTCTGTTCTTTCCGAACCAAAGGAGGCGTGAAAAGTTCAGCTTAAGGGCCGCTACCGCTTGCCACAGCCGGCGTTGCGCTTGTTTTAGGCCAAATACGAGACGGATGATTTGGCGGAGAGGCAGGCCGCTCCTGTATGAGCCAGCTTGTTGACGATCAAACACAACGCGAACACCGCTGATCGCCACCAAGGTGGCTCCTACAAACGCGTACTGTGGCGAACATAGAGAGCCAAGCTAAAGCCAAGCCCCTACTTGTAGGAGCCAGCTTGCTGGCGATCCGAAACCACGCGAATATCACCGATCATCACTAGGCTTGTTCATGCTTGAGCCATAGCCTGGTGCGCTAGTCCCCGCCGGCGATCAACAACGGGTTGTAACCGCTACGGCCATATTCGCCCTGTTCGGCCAGCAAGATGTCCAGCGCTAGGCTCGCCAGGTCATCCGCCACGGGTTCGGCGCGTCCGTGTTCTTCACGCAGCATGACCTTCAGATAGCTATGACACTCGCCGCAAGATTCCGCCTGGACCGGCATCGCCGGTTTGCCCTGCTCGTCATCCAGCGTGAGGTACAGCAGTTGTGCGCCGCTGTCGCAAACGCTGCACTTGAGTCGCTCCAGATGCCACTCGGTGGCGCACAGAGAGCAATGGAGATAGCGCACCCCAGCACGATGGCGCTCGTTGTGGATGACACTGGCAACCGGTGGCGAGCCGCAGCAAGGGCATAGCCCCTTGGCTTCCCCTTCGGGCTTATCAGGCGGCCGAGGCAGGGCTATTGCCAGCCTTATCCAACTGATCTGCAGGGCAGCGGCAACCAATGGCAGCAGCGGTCGGGTTGTTTCATCGCCGGGACGAGCCTCAAGGACATCGTCGGCTAACGTATCCAACTGCTCCTGAGACAGCTCCCTCAACGTCCTGAGCAAGGGCCGCTGAGCCTCGCCCACATGAAGCTCCATGGCATCGAGCATCGACAGAAGGTCTTCCTGCCACGGCACGTCACGTTTCAAGGCCTGAAAACCAAGCGGCGGCAGGCCATGTTTAAGCGCCTGATCGAACGCATCCTCAGCCGGGCGCCAGGATGGTTCGCGTTCGTTGAGCACCTGATGCTGGGCTTGTACCAGTCGTGCCATAAAGGCGAGAAACTCATCCAGCGGTGGAACCTGCAGGACAAGCTCCCGTAACCGTGTAGCGCGTTTGCTGAACACCTTGGCATTCGGCAACACCACATTTGGCGCCTCCATGATCCCCGAAGGCGCACTTCCATAAGAGTGGTTCACTGCAACTCCTTACGTTCGTTTCGACGGCACGTCACGATCAGGCGAAAGACCGCCCGGATCGTCATAACCTTCCTTGCGGCGTACTTCGTCGTACCAGAGCCCGTGGTGATGGCGTGCCCAGGCGTGGCTTACACGTCCCTGGGTCATCGCGCGTACCGAGCCCTTCACCCAGATTGCCGAGTAGACGTGGATAACCAGCGTGATGATCGCGATGAAGGCGGTATAGGCATGGATGGTCACCGCCCAGCGCAGCGCCCAAACCGGCATCGCATCGGCGACCCATGGCCGCCACAGGACGATGCCGGTCACTAGCAATACCGGCACGGTGGCGAGGAAGATCCAGTACACCAGCTTCTGCCCGGCGTTGTTCTTGCCCACTGGTGGTAACCGCTCGTCGCGGTTGCCCAGCACATCGCGGATCTGCTTCATCCATTGGACGTCGTGGCGACGGATCAGGTTGTCGCCGAAGAAGCGCACGGCCTGGATGACGAAGAACAGCGACATGAACACGCCGATGTACGGATGCACGATGCGTGTGGGTTCAGGCCCACCAAAAAGCGCAGTGAGCCCGAAGAACGCCGGATAGAACAAGGCAAGCCCACTCAACACGAGCAACGTGAAGCTGATTGCGATGAGCCAGTGATTGACTCGTGTCCACCAGCCATAACGTAGGATCCCGTGCTTAACGTTGGAGTGGCTCATAGCCGGTCCTCCCCGCGCTTATCGATGTCGCGGGCGTCATGCGCTTTCACCGGATCAGGATCGTCCTCCGGCTCTTCTTTCGGCCCTTTCATCACGTAGTGGAAGAAACCAGCCAGAACGGACATGCCCAATGCCACCGACATGATCGGTTTGGTCACGCCCTTCCACAGCTCGACCGTCGGGGCGATGTGCGGATCACGAGGCAAACCGCTGTAGATCTCCGGCTTGTCGTTGTGCTGCAGCACATAGACCACGTGGGTTCCACCGACGCCCGGCGGGTCATATATCCCGGCGTTTTCATAGCCACGCCCCTGAAGATCTGCAACACGGTGGGCGCCGTAGTCCAACATATCTTCCTTGGTGCCGAACATGATCGCGGAGGTCGGGCAGCTTTTGACGCAAGCTGGTTCCAGACCGTGGAAGACGCGATCCGAACACAGTGTGCATTTGTAAGCCTTGTTGTCCTTCTTCGATATCCGGGGAATATCGAAGGGACAGCCTGCCACGCAATAGCCACAGCCGATGCAATGCTCGGAGTTGAAGTCGACGATGCCATTGGCGTACTGCACGATGGCGCCGGGCGACGGGCACGCCTTGAGGCAGCCCGGCTCGGCGCAATGCATGCAGTTGTCCTTGCGAATCAGCCACTCGAGGTTGCCCTGCTCGTTCTCATATTCCGAGAAGCGCATGACTTCGAATGACTCAGGCGAAAGGTCCTGCGGGTTGTTGTAGGTCCCGTCGCACTCCCCGACATCATCACGCAGGTCGTTCCACTCCGAGCAGGCAACTTGGCAGGCCTTGCACCCAATGCACACGGACACATCAATGAGTTTGGTGACCTTCTCCACACCTCCATGACGGACCTGCGGAGAAGGCGTGGTGGTCGCCGAGCGGGCGATGATGTTTTGCAGATTGATCTGATCGCCACGCATTAAACGATCCCTCCGACTTTTTCCACGTTCACCAGAAACGACTTGAACTCTGGCGTCTGGGTATTCCCATCACCCACGAACGGCGTGAGGGTGTTGGTGAGGTGCGCCTTTTTCGTAACACCTTTGAAGCCCCAGTGGATCGGGATCCCGATGTGATGGACCGTTCGACCATCGACCTGCAACGGCACCATGCGCTTGGTTACCACCGCCACAGCGGTGATGAATCCACGCTTGGACGTTACCTTGACCCGGTCGCCTGCGTTGATGCCCAGCTCGGCTGCCAGAACATCGCTCATCTCGATGAACTTCTCCGGCTGGGCGATGGCGTTGAGCCGCACGTGCATCGTCCAGTAATGGAAATGCTCAGTCAGTCGATAGGTCGTCGCCGCGTACGGAAACTCCTTGTTCGAGCCAAACGAATCGCGATCCTGCTCGAATACCCGGGCGATGGGGTTATGCAGCGCCAACGGGTTGTTGGGATTGAGCGGGTTACGGTCGATGGGCGTTTCCATCGGTTCGTAGTGCTCAGGGAGCGGCCCTTCGTTCAGCCATTCGCAGGAGAAGAAATGCCCTCGGCCGGTCTGTGTCACGATGAATGGCCCAACACCGGCTGACGGTGGCGTAAAGATCGGGTAGTCCGGCACGTCAGCGCCCGTCCATCGCTCCCCGTCCCACCAGATAAATGCTTTGTTCGGAGCCCACGGCGTACCGTCAGGCCTTGCCGATGCGCGGTTGTACAGAAGCCGTCGATTCATCGGCCATGCCCACGCCCAGCCCAGCGTATTACCCGTGTGGTAAGGGTCCGAATTGTCTCGACGAGCCATCATGTTTCCGGCTTCGGTCCAGGCCCCGGAATAGATCCAGCAGCCGCACGCCGTCGAACCATCGGCACGCAGTTCAGTGAAATCCTGCAACTGTTCACCCTTACGCCGGATGATCCTGCCGGTATCGTCGGAAATATCCGCTAGGGCACGTCCGTTGTATTCCTTCGCCAACTCGGATGCTTTCGGAAAATCCGGGACCTTGTAGTTCCACTCAAGATTCAAGATCGGGTCTGGGAATGCTCCGCCTTCGACCTGATACATGTGCTTGAGGCGCAGCATGACCTCTCCGAGAATCTCGGTATCGGTCATGGCTTCGCCAGGCCCGGGTGCCGCCTTCTCATGCCATTGCAGCCAGCGGGCACTGTTGGTGATGGACCCGTCGTCCTCGGCGAAGCAGGTGGTCGGCAGGCGGAACACCTCAGTGGCGATCTTCGACGGATCGACATCGTGGTATTCGCCGAAATTCTTCCAGAACTCACCGGTTTCCACCGTGAGCGGGTCCATGATCACGAAGTACTTGAGTTTCGACAGCCCGTCCAAAACCTTGGCCTTGTTCGGAAAGGCCGCGAGGATGTTGAAGCCTTGGCAGAAGGCGCCGGTCGCCTTGCCCAACGTCATGTCGTTAATGGCGTAAAGCACGTCATAGATCGGCTCGGAAAGCTTCGGCAACCAGTCGTAGCACCAGTTGTTCTCAGCCGTGGCGGCGTCGCCGTACCACTCCTTCATCATGCTGACGAAGAAGCGTTCGTAGAATTTCCAGTACGAGACCTCGCCCTCGAGCAATGGCGGCTTGACCCTCGTTTCCAGATAGTCGTCATAGGTCTGCAGGTCCGCCGAAGGCAGGTTCATATAGCCGGGCAGCAGGTTTGACAGCAGTCCGATGTCGGTCAGGCCTTGAATATTGGAGTGCCCACGCAGAGCGTTGACACCTCCGCCAGGCATGCCCATGTTGCCCAACAGCAGCTGCACCATTGCGCCACAGCGAATGATCTGCGATCCGATAGTGTGCTGCGTCCAACCCAGGGCATAGAGGATGGTCATGGTCTTGTCTGGCGCCGAGGTGGTCGCCATCAGATCCCAAAGTTCAAGCACCTTCTCCTGGGGCATGCCGCAGATATTTTCCACCTGATCAACCGTGTAGCGGCTGTAGTGCTGACGCATCAGCTGGAGCACGCAGCGCGGGTGATCGAAGGTTGGATCAGTGCGGACAAAACCGTCCTCGCCGGTCTCGAAGTTCCAGGTTTGACGATCGTAGGTGCGGTCCGCCGGGTTGTAGCCGGTGAACAGTCCCTCCTCGAAGCCGAACCCTTCAGCCACGATCAGGCTCGCGTCGGTGTATTCGCGTACATATTCATGCGCAAAGCGGTTGGTTTCGATCAGGTAGTTGATGAAACCACCAAGGAACGCGATGTCCGTCCCCGTGCGAATCCAGGCGTGATAGTCCGCCACCGCCGTGGTGCGGTTGAAGCGCGGGTCGATTGAGATCAGCACGGCATTGCTGCGCTGCTTGGCATGCATGACCCAGCGGAAGCCTACGGGGTGTGCTTCAGCCGAATTGCCTCCCATCGACAGGATGACATTGGCATTGGCAATGTCGGTCCAGTGGTTCGTCATGGCACCGCGACCAAATGTTGGGGCAAGACCTGCCACCGTTGGTCCGTGTCAAACGCGCGCCTGGTTGTCTAGTTTGAGAATGCCGAGTGCTCGGGTAATTTTCTGCGTGAGATAAGCTGTCTCGTTGGTGCAAGCCGACGCTGCGACCATCGACGTGGTCATCCAGCGATTGACCAGCCTGCCCTGCTCGTCATGTGTTTCGAAATTTCTGTCGCGGTCATCCTTCATGTGCCGGGCGATGCGTGCGAACGCCTCATCCCAGCTGATGCGCTTCCACTCGTTGGTGTAAGGCTCGCGAACCTCGGGGTATTTGACCCGCGACTCGCTCTTGATGAAATCCAGCACGCCTGCCCCCCGAGGGCAAAGCGACCCTCGGCTGACTGGATGGTCCGGATCGCCTTCGACGTGGTAGATCTCGTCAATAACGTTGATCGCGCCATCACCACGCGAGTAGAGCAACATGCCGCAGCCTACCGAGCAGTAGGTGCAAATGTTGCGGGTCATTCTTGCGCCGGTCAGTTTGAAGTGACGAATCGACGCTAATGCTTCATCAGGCGCAAATCCCATCATGGCCATGCTCGACGCGCCCACACCGGCCGCACCGAACTTCAGGAACTGTCGCCGGGATACTCGCACGGTCATCGGTATCTCCTGTTACTTATTATGTCTGTCCATCTAACCACATCGACTGAACCGCTCTGGAATGGTTCCTCCGGCGGGACAGACGGGGCGGCGTATTCGCTACGCCAGTACGAGGCTAGTCCAGTAAACCGGCCACAGACAGGTCACCCGTCGCGTCATTGACGCGCAGCGAGATCCTTCAACAGCTGCGCTGAAAGGCTCTGACGGGTCGTGGCGTAGTCGGCCCATGGATCGAGCTTCAGGCTCTTGAGGCGTTCATGGAGATTGAGGATGTTCCACTGATCGGCGCCGCTGATCTGGTCCAGCTCCTCCCGTGTGATTGGCACCGAGACGGGCAGCCCTGGGCGTGCTCGTGCGGAAAAAGCAGCAACCGTGCTAGCGCCTCGCTGGTTGCGCAGGTAGTCGACGAAGATCTTGCCGACCCGATTCTTCGGCCCCATCTTTGCGACGATCTGCTCAGGTGACTCTTTGGCCAGGCGAACCGTGACCATACGGGCGAATTCGTTGGCGCAATCCCAACTCTGACGACGATCGATCGGTACCACGACATGCATGCCGCGCCCACCGCTGGTTTTAATGAAGGCCTTGAGCCCGAGTTGATCAAGCAGCTCAAGGGTCATATTCGTCGCCTCGACCATGCTTGACCACGGCAGCTCCGGGTCAGGATCCAGATCAAAGACCACCCGATCCGGCTTGTCGATGCGGTCGCTGCGCGCATTCCAAGTATGAAACTCGACGGTGCCCATCTGCACCGCCTCGACGACCGCGCTGATACTGTCCGCCTGGATCAGGCGTGCATGCTCCGGATCGAGGGACTTATCCAGCACGCGCATGTGCGGCATTTTCAGCCGCCCGCAGTGGCGCTGGAAGAAGCTATCACCGCTGACGCCATCCGGCGCCCGGACGATGGACAGCGGACGCTTGGCCAGATGAGGTACGAGCCATTCGCCCACTGCCAGATAGTATTCAGCGAGCTGCAGCTTGGTGGCACCACTTGCCGGATCGATGACCCGTTGCGGATTACTGATGCCGATACCACCTACATCAGGGCGATTTTTGGCAGCTTTTTCAGCCATGCACGCTCCTCGTGAGGTCAGCTCGCTTTCTTGCTGTTGGACTTGCTGGCAGCCGGTTTACTGGTGCTGGTCTTGCGGGCCGTCGCGGTTTTGCTGGTCGAGGATTTACTGGCTGTGGACTTGGCCGGTGCCTTCGATTTGCTGGCTGTAGTTTTGCTCGTGGCCCGCTTGGCAGGCGATGCCTCTTCGCTATCTTCGTCGTCGTCAACGTCTTCAGTCGGGGCAGCTTTCTTAGCGGAAGATTTGCCGGCCAGGCTACGTTTGAGCAGTTCGGTCAGGTCGATGACATCGGCGCTGCGACGATCCACTGCTTCTTCCGGCCCACCCACGGCTTCGAGTTTGCCTTCGCGAGCCTTGGTTTCCACCAGATCCATGATCTGGTCTTGGAAGGTGTCCTTGTACTGCTCGGGGTTCCAATCCTCACTCATGTCCTCGACCAGCCGCTTGGCCATGTCGAGTTCCTTCGGGTTGAGGTCGGCATTAAGCGCCTCGTCCTTCATTTCGAGGTACTCCACGCCCCTGACCTCATCGGCCCAGCGCAGCGTATTCATCACCAGTGCCTTGCCCAGCGGCATCACCACGGCCAGATGCTGCTTGTTGCGCAGCACCACGTTGGCGATGCCGACCTTGCCAGTCTGAGTCAGGGTTTCGCGCAGCAGCGCGTAAACCTTCTCACCCCGCCGATCCGGGGTGAGGTAGTAGGGTGTAGCGATGTACAGGAAGGAAATGTCCTTGGCATCGACAAAGGCAACGATGTCTACCGTCTGCGTGGCTTCTGGGTGAGCGGCCTTAATCTCGTCATCGCTGATAACGACGTAGTTACCCTTTTCGTATTCCACGCCTTTGACGATGTTCTCGCTCTCGATGTCCTCGCCGGTGGTCTTGTTGATGCGCTTGTAGCCCACCCGGTCCATGCTGCGTTTGTCCAGCCAGTCGAAATCTATACCCGAGCGCGTGGTCGCAGGCACCAAGGCGACGGGGATATGAACCAGGCCGAAACTGACGGCGCCTTTCCAGATCGTACGGGGCATAAGCCTTCCCTCCTGTCGACAGTCGTTCGGTCAGCCGTTGACCACGGTGCCGCCGTTCACATGGATCACCTGGCCGCTGACATAGGAAGCGTCGCTGCTGGCCAGATACACGTATGCCGGCGCGACTTCATCGGGCTGGCCGGGACGCTCCATGGGCACGTTGGCGCCAAATTTCTCGACCTTGTCCGCATCGAAGGTCGACGGAATCAGCGGCGTCCAGATCGGCCCGGGCGCGACCCCGTTCACGCGAATGCCTCGGTCGGCGATGTTCATTGACAGCGAGCGGGTAAAGGCCGTGATGGCGCCCTTGGTCGATGAGTAGTCCAGCAGTTGTGGGCTGCCTTTGTAGGCCGTCACCGACGTGGTGTTGATGATCGAGGCGCCTTTTTTCAGGTGCGGCAGTGCAGCCTTGGTCATCTGGAACATGCCGAAAATGTTGGTGCGGAAGGTCTTCTCCCACTGCTCTTCGCTGATGTCTTCAAGCTTTTCCTGGGGATGCTGCTCGGCGGCGTTATTGACCAAAATATCGAGCTTGCCGAAGGCGCTCACCGTTTCGTCGATCACCTTGCGGCACACGTCGCGGTCCGCCACGTCGCCGGCGAAAGTCAGACATTTGCGCCCCTGTTCTTCCACTGCACGCTTGGTTTCCTCGGCGTCCTGGTGTTGATCCAGATAGAGAATCGCCACCTCGGCGCCTTCACGCGCAAACAGCACCGCTACCGAGCGGCCAATGCCGCTGTCGCCGCCAGTGATGATTGCGACCTTGTCGTGGAGCTTACCGGCCGCTTTGTAGTCCTCGCCACGGTACTCGGGCCTCGGGGTCATCTCGCTTTCTTTGCCCGGTTCAGCCTGTTGCTGCGGGGGGAGCGTCTGGTTTTCGTCGGGCATGCAAAATCCTCCGTCAAGGGATCAAACCTGTATTCGGAGGACTTGGCGCGGGTGGGAAAAGTTTCTATGAAGCGATGAGAGGCCCCAATGCAGAGGCCTCGAAGAATCAATCGACGCGCAGTACGACCCGGCCACGCGGGACACCGCTTTCGACGTATTCGTGGGCTGCCACGACGTCGTCGAAGCCGAAGACCTTGTCGACCTGCGGCGTGATCAGGCGGTCGGCCGTGAGCTGGTTGATGTGCAGCAAGGCATTCTGGACCGCCTCGCGGTTTTGCTCGATGCCCAGCTCGGGTTGCCCGGTGAAATCGCACAGGCAATGCAGGAAGAACTTAAAGTTCTTCTTGAACGCCGCGCAGGCTGGAAACGCCGTTTCGTTACCACCGTTGAGCCCATAAAGAATCAGCTTGCCACGCGGCGCGATAACGTCACCAAGCAGCTTCATCTGCGAGCCACCGCAACCATCGAGCACAACTTCGACGCCTGCGCCCCCGGTGATCTTTTGCAGCCGGCCGACGAGATCCTCCTCTTCGGTAACGATGACGGTCTCGGCCCCCAGCTCACGCAGGAAGTCACGATCCTCTGCCGTGTCGCAGGTGGCAATTACCCGTCCGCCAAGCGCTTTCGCCATTTGCACGGCCGAAGGACCGGTGCAATGCCGTGCTTCGGTCACCAGCACGTATTGTCCGGGTTCGAGCTGAGCCAGCTCGACCAGAGCGAAATACGACACCAGGGCCGGCGTGTAATGCACACACGCCTCGGCGGCGCTGAGCATCTCCGGATGGTGGACCAAGGACGCCTGCGGCAGCAGCACCTGCTCGCCGTAGAGCGGGTACTGGTTGAGATCATGCGCAGGGAAACTGGCGACACGATCGCCAATCACGAAGCCGTCCACGTCCTCGCCCACCGCAAGCACTTCGCCGGCGATCTCGCTGCCGAGCCCGGCCGGGAGCTTGGCGTGACGCGGCGCCAGATCCTGCCGCCAGAGCACGTCATTCCAGCTGACGCCGATCGCCTTGACGTCGACAAGCACTTCGCCAGGCCCCGGCCGAGGGACTTCTCGCTGTTCGTAGCGCAATACGTCTGCGGGCCCGAACTGGTGGAAACGGATGATGCGGGACATGAAAAAGACCCCTCGATTACTACTGTGTCTGTGACTTTATCTGCAGTATTGGCACAACTCCAGCAGCGATCCCTGCATTCCGCTCGATAGTCGCCATGCGTGGGAATGATGATGTGCTGTATGTAAGGCCACTCCGACTGCTGCAGGTTTGTGTCATTGCAAAGCGGGAATGGACATGCCGACGTCACTCCGATCTGTCTAGAATGCAGACGCAACCCTCATTTCGGTCAGCCGCGCCTTATGTCTGACCACAGCTTGAAGTGAAAGGCATGAATCGCAACGACCTTCGCCGCGTAGACCTGAACCTGTTGATCGTCTTCGAAACGCTGATGCACGAGCGCAGCGTGACCCGTGCCGCGGAGAAACTCTTTCTCGGCCAGCCGGCGATCAGTGCTGCACTGGCGCGCCTGCGCACGCTGTTCGACGACCCGTTGTTCGTACGCACCGGCCGCAGCATGGAGCCGACTGCACGCGCGCAGGAGATCGCCGGTCTGCTGTCGCCGGCGCTGGACTCGATCTCCACGGCTGTCAGCCGCGCCTCCACGTTCGATCCCGCCACCAGCGAGCTGGTGTTTCGTATCGGTCTGACTGATGAGGTCGAGTTCGCGCTGCTCCCGCAGTTGCTCAGGCGTGTGCGCGCCGAGGCGCCCGACGTGGTGCTGGTGGTACGGCGCGCCAACTATCTGCTGATGCCGGGGCTGCTTGCGTCTGGCGAGATCTCGGTGGGTGTCTGCTACACCGAGGAACTGCCGGCCAACGCCAAGCGCAAAATCTTGCGCAGGCCAAAACCGATGCTGCTCCGCGCTGACAGCATCCCCGGCCGCATGACGATGGAAGACTACTGCTCGCGCCCACATGCCATGGTTTCCTTTGCCGGCGATTTGAATGGCTACATCGATGACGAACTGGCGCTCCACGGCTGCAAACGCAAGGTCGTGCTCGCCGTACCGCAGTTCAACGGGCTGGCCAGCCTGCTGGCGGGCACCGACTTGGTCGCGACGGTGCCTGACTACGCCGCGGCAGCCCTGGCCGCTAACGGTGGTGTGCGTGCCGAGCCGCTGCCATTCGACACAAGCCAGGACTTCGAACTGTCCATGGCCTGGCGCGGCGCCCAGGACAACGACCCGGCCGAGCGCTGGCTGCGTTCGCGGATTCAGATGTTCGTAGGTGATCCGGACAGTCTCTAAACCGCCGTTTTTCTTAGCAAAGCGCTTGCCGTGGTGGGCTGAAGCCCACCCTACCTGAGCCCAGCTTTCGACCCGCAGCTGGTGGGCTGAAGCCAGCCTAATATCAGACCCTGCACATCCCCGTCGTAGGGTGGGCTTCAGCCCACCAGCCCGGCCGAAACCACCTCAGTCGATTGGGCACCAATGCCCCTGCAATCCCGTACTCAACATCGATGACAAATGCTGCAACATCATCGCGGATGATATTTACATTCGCCTCGTTCGATTTTTGCTTGTAAAGGCCAACCCCCACACTTCCGCCATCGATAAAAACCCGAGTTGCGGAGTCAAGCATGGATCGTTCACTCAAAGCCTTGCGTTACCCATTGGTTGCGGTTGCTGCCGCCCTTGTAGGTGCATGCGGAAAAGCGCCTGAAGCCACCGAAGCGGCTATGCCGGCCCCCGCCGTCAGCGTTGCTGAGGTCATTGAGCAGCAGGTGACCGAATGGGACGAACTTACCGGCCGCCTGGAAGCGCCCGAGTCGGTCGATATTCGTCCACGCGTGTCGGGCTTCATCGACAAGGTCGCGTTCGAAGAAGGCTCCCTGGTGAAGAAAGGCGATCTGCTGTTCCAGATTGACCCGCGCCCGTTCGAAGCCCAGGTCAAACGCTTGCAGGCCGAGTTGCAACAGGCTCGTGCCACTGAGCGCCGGACCGCAAGCGAGGCCGAACGCGGTGAGCGACTGCGCGCCAATAACGCTATTTCCGCCGAACTGGCTGATGCGAGGGCCAGCGCAGCCAGCGAAGCGAAGTCCGCCGTCGCGGCCATTCAAGCTCAGCTCGATGCAGCCAAGCTGGATCTCGGTTTCACACGCGTCACTGCCCCCATCGATGGCCGCGCAGGTCGTGCGCTGATAACCGCGGGCAACCTGGTCAATGCTGGCGAAGCCTTGCTGACGACGCTGGTCTCGACCGACAAGGTCTATGCCTACTTCGAGGCAGATGAACGCACCTACCTGAAATACCGCGAACTGGCCCGTGACGGTGAGCGAGGGGAAGAAACCCCTGTGTACCTCGGGCTATCCAGCGAAGAAGGCCACCCGCATCTCGGGCACATGGACTTCATTGACAACCAGGTTGATCCCCGCACAGGCACCATTCGCGGTCGCGCCGTGTTCGACAACCGTGACGGCAGCTTCACGCCAGGGCTTTATGCGCGCCTGAAGCTGGTCGGCAGCGCCACCTACGACGCCGTCCTGATCAAGGATGTCGCGGTCGGAACCGATCTGGGCAAGAAGTTCGTCCTGGTCCTCGGGGAGGACGACACCGTCAACTATCGCTCCATCGAGCTCGGCCCGAAGCTTGAGGGCCTGCGCATCGTGCGTGACGGTCTGAAGGAAGGTGAAACCATCGTGGTGAACGGCCTGCAGCGCGTTCGTCCGGGCAACGCCGTGCAGCCCCAGAATGTGCCTATGGCCGACGCTGACACCCTCGCCGCGCTGAAAGAACAGAACCGTGCAATCTCCGCCGCGATGAAGCCGCAGGTGGTCGACCGCACGCTGGCGCGCGGACCGAACAGTTGATTTTCAAAACGTCCAGCTGACCGGCGCCGAGGCGCCACCCCATAAAAACTGATTCCGCCAGGGTGCGTCATGCGCACCCTCTCCCCCGGAGTGCGTCATGAATTTCTCTCAGTTCTTCATCCAACGGCCAATCTTCGCCGCGGTGCTGTCGCTGATCATCCTGATCGGTGGTGCCATCTCGCTGTTCCAATTGCCGATCAGCGAATATCCCGAGGTGGTGCCGCCGACGGTCGTGGTCCGCGCCAGCTTCCCGGGTTCGAACCCCAAAGTCATCGGCGAAACCGTCGCGTCCCCGCTGGAGCAGGCCATCACCGGCGTCGAGGGCATGCTCTACATGTCCTCCCAGGCGACCGCCGATGGCAAGCTGACCCTGACCATCACCTTCGCGCTGGGAACCGATCTGGACAACGCCCAGGTGCAGGTGCAGAACCGCGTCACGCGCACCCAGCCGACGCTGCCGACCGAAGTGCAGCGCCTCGGCGTCACGGTGGACAAAGCCTCGCCGGACCTGACGATGGTGGTGCACCTGACCTCGCCGGACGAACGCTACGACATGCTTTATCTGTCCAACTATGCGGCGCTCAACGTCAAGGACGAGCTGGCGCGGCTGGACGGGATTGGTGATGTGCAGCTGTTCGGCATGGGCGATTATTCGCTTCGCGTCTGGCTCGATCCAAACAAGGTGGCCTCGCGCAACCTCACCGCGACTGACGTGGTCAATGCCATCCGCGAGCAGAACCACCAGGTTGCGGCGGGTTCGCTGGGCGCACCACCCGCACCGGGCGCGACGGACTTCCAGTTATCGATCAATACCCAAGGCCGACTGGTTAGCGAGGAGGAGTTCGAGAACATCATCATCCGCGCCGGCGAAGACGGCTCGATCACTCGCCTGCGGGACATCGCACGTATCGAACTGGGTTCCAGCCAGTACGCGCTGCGCTCCTTGCTCAACAACCAACCGGCCGTTGCCATTCCGGTGTTTCAGCGCCCTGGCTCGAATGCCATCGAAATCTCCGATTCGGTACGTGCTCGCATGGCCGAACTGAAGAAGGATTTCCCCGAAGGCGTGGACTACGAAATCGTCTACGACCCAACCATCTTCGTGCGCGGGTCCATCGAGGCGGTGGTGCATACCCTGCTCGAGGCCATCGTGCTGGTGGTACTGGTGGTCATCCTGTTCCTGCAGACCTGGCGCGCCTCGATCATCCCGCTGGCTGCCGTGCCGGTGTCGCTGATCGGCACATTCGCGGTGATGCACATGCTGGGGTTCTCGCTCAACGCGCTGTCGCTGTTTGGCCTGGTGTTGGCGATCGGCATCGTGGTGGACGACGCCATCGTGGTCGTGGAGAACGTCGAGCGGAATATTGGCCTCGGCAAATCCCCGGTCGAAGCCACGAAGCAGGCGATGAAGGAAGTGACGGGGCCGATTATTGCGACGGCGCTAGTGCTCTGCGCCGTGTTCATCCCGACCGCGTTCATTTCCGGCCTCACCGGGCAGTTCTACCAGCAGTTCGCGTTGACCATTGCCATTTCGACGGTCATTTCCGCCTTCAACTCCCTGACTCTGTCTCCAGCCTTGGCGGCCGCATTGCTGCGCAGCCATGACGCGCCGAAAGACGGCTTCTCGCGGCTGCTGGACAAATTGTTCGGCGGCTGGCTGTTCGCGCCGTTCAACCGCGTATTCGAGCGTGCGAGTCACGGCTACGTCGGTGCGGTTAAACGCATCCTGCGCGGCAGCGGCATCGCCCTGGTGGTGTATGTCGGCCTGGTCGGACTCGGATACCTGGGATTCGCCAGTACTCCGACCGGTTTCGTGCCGCCGCAGGACAAGCAGTACCTGGTGGCCTTCGCGCAACTGCCGGATGCGGCCACGCTGGATCGCACCGAGGATGTCATCAAGCGCATGTCGCAAATCGCAGCCGAGCATCCCGGTGTCGAGAACACCGTGGCCTTTCCGGGCCTGTCGATCAATGGCTTCACCAACAGCCCGAACAGCGGGATCGTCTTCACCCCACTCAAGCCCTTCGATGAGCGCAGTGATCCCTCACTGTCCGCCAACGCCATCGCCGCTGATCTGAACGGCCAGTTCGCGCAAATCCAGGACGCCTTCATCGCGATCTTCCCGCCACCGCCGGTACAAGGACTGGGCACCATTGGTGGCTTCCGCGTGCAGGTTCAGGACCGCGGCAACCTCGGCTATGAGGAGCTCTACAAGCAGGTACAGAACGTCATCGCCAAGAGCGCAGACTATCCCGAGCTGGCCGGGCTGTTTACCAGTTACCAGGTGAACGTGCCGCAGATCGATGCCGACATCGACCGGGAAAAAGCCAAGACTCACGGCGTGGCTATCGATCAGATCTTCGACACCATGCAGGTCTACCTCGGCTCACTGTATGCCAACGACTTCAACCGCTTTGGCCGCACCTATCAGGTCAACGTCCAGGCCGAGCAGAAGTTTCGCCTGACGCCCGACCAGATCGGCCAGCTGAAGGTGCGCAACAACCGTGGCGAGATGGTGCCCCTGTCGACCTTCGTCAAGGTCAGTGACAGTTCCGGCCCGGATCGCGTGATGCACTACAACGGCTTCTTGACCGCTGAAATCAACGGTGCGGCCGCCCCCGGCTACAGCTCCGGTCAGGCCGAAGCGGCGATGGAGCGGCTGCTACAAGCTGAGCTACCGAACGGCATGAGCTTCGAATGGACCGAGCTGACCTATCAGCAGATCCTGGCTGGTAACACCGCGATGTTCGTCTTCCCGCTCTGCGTGCTGCTGGCCTTCCTGGTATTGGCGGCGCAGTACGAAAGCTGGAGCCTGCCACTGGCGGTGATTCTGATCGTACCGATGACGCTGCTCTCGGCCATCACCGGGGTGATCCTCTCTGGCGGCGACAACAACGTATTTACCCAGATCGGCCTGATCGTCCTCGTCGGCCTGGCATGCAAGAACGCGATTCTGATCGTCGAGTTCGCCAAGGACAAACAGGAAGAAGGCATGGACCGTCTATCCGCTGTGCTCGAGGCCTGCCGCCTGCGGCTACGCCCGATTCTGATGACCAGCTTCGCGTTCATCATGGGTGTGGTGCCGTTGGTGCTCTCCTCCGGCGCAGGTGCTGAGATGCGTCACGCCATGGGCGTTGCGGTGTTCAGCGGCATGCTCGGGGTGACCTTCTTCGGCCTGTTGCTGACGCCGGTGTTCTACCTGGTCATACGCGCCTACGTTGAACGGCGCGCTGAGAAGAAAGCGATATTGAAGGAGGCGCACGCATGAAGGCTGTCATTTCCACTCCGTTACTGCTTGCGGCTGTTCTCGCCTTGAGCGCCTGCGCAGTGGGGCCGGATTACCGCGCGCCGGAGGTTGAGCCTGCGCAGATTGAACGCGCAGCGGCGGCTGGCTTCGATCAATCACAATTCCAGGCGGCTTGGTGGCGCCAGTTCGATGATCCGACGCTCGATGCACTGGTGGGTGAAGCGTTGGCCGAGAACCGCGAACTGCGCATCGCCTTCGCCCGGCTCCGTGCCGCTCGTTCGATTCGTGATGATGTGACCAACGATCGCTTCCCTACCGTAACCGCAGGGGCCAGCGCCGAATATGGCGAGGCTCAGCAGCCTGGCTTCGGCGAGGAGCGCAGTAGCATCGAGCGTTACGATCTTGGGCTGGACATGGCCTGGGAACTTGACCTGTTCGGCCGGGTGCAGCGACGCATCGAAGCCAGCGAGGCGCAGAGTGAAGCTGCGGAAGCGGAGCTCTACCAGCTACAGGTCAGCCTGATCGCCGAACTGGTCGACGCCTACGGCCAACTGCGCGGCGCGCAGTTGCGTGAACGCATCGCCCGGGAAAACCTTGAGAATCAGCGCAACTCGCATCGCCTGACCGAGCAGCTGCGCGACGCTGGCGTAGGTAGCGAACTTGACGTGCTGCGCGCCGATGCACGGCTGGCAGCAACCGAGGCCAGCTTGCCGCAACTGCAGGCGCAGCAGACCCGTGCGACCAATCGCATCGCAACCCTGCTCGGTCAGCGCGCCGATAGGCTGAGTGTCGAGCTTGCGCCGCGGGAGTTACCTGCCATCGCCAAGGCGCTGCCGATCGGTGACCCCACCGAGCTGCTACGTCGCCGACCGGACATTCTCGCGGCCGAACGGCAGCTGGCAGCGGCGACTGCCAACGTGGGCGTAGCGACGGCTGATCTGTTTCCGCGGGTAAGCCTGAGTGGCTTCCTGGGCTTTATTGCGGGGCGCGGTTCGCAGATCGGTTCGAGCGCGGCTCAGGCTTGGGGCGTCGCACCGAGCATCACCTGGGCAGCGTTCGACATGGGCAGCGTTCGCGCCAGATTGCGAGGTGCAAAAGCGGACGCCGAAGGTGCGTTGGCCAGCTACGAGCAGCAGGTACTGCTGGCGTTGGAGGAATCGGAGAACGCCTTCAGCGACTATGCGAGAGCTCAGGAGCGGTTGCTCGCCCTGTTGCGTCAGTCCGGCGCCAGCCGCGCGGCAGCAGAGCAAGCAGCGATCCGTTACCGGGAAGGCACGGTGGACTTTCTGGTGCTGCTGGATGCCGAGCGTGAGCGTCTCGCTGCCGAAGATGCACAGGCCCAGGCCGAAGTCGAGGTCTACCGTGGCGTCGTAGGCCTTTACAAGGCACTCGGCGGCGGTTGGCAGCTGGCCAACGGCTGATCGACAACGGCTCTGCGCTGCAGTCTAGCGGCGCAGAGCCGCCCCTATCGGCGGCGAAAGTGTGACCTGTTGCAACTCCCGCTGCCTCAATTATGAATTCTGTGAGAAAGCCCTTTTTACGGTGCGGCTTATTTGGCATAACGCTTCATTGAAGCTCAATCACATCTGCGTCTCGGATGTCATGCCAACCCACCAAAAACAAAGAGCCTTTTCATGATCAAGCCGATCATCACCCTCGCCGGCCTGGTGCTGGCGTTGACCGCGACCGCGGTCGAAGCTGAGCCGATCGTCATCAAGTTCTCGCACGTCGTCGCTGAAGACACCCCGAAAGGCAAGGGTGCCCTGCTGTTCAAGAAACTGGTTGAAGAGCGTCTGCCCGGCCAGGTAAGCGTCGAGGTCTACCCCAACTCGACGTTGTTCGGCGATGCCAACGAGCTTGAGGCGCTGGCCAATGACGAGGTGCAGCTGCTAGCGCCTTCGTTAGCGAAATTCGAGAAGTACACCAAGCAGGTGCAAGTATTCGATCTGCCTTTCCTGTTCGATGACCTGGAGGCCGTCAATCGTTTCCAAAAGCGCGCCAAGGGACGCCAATTACTGCGCTCGATGGAGAAGGAGAACATCACCGGTCTGGCTTACTGGCACAACGGCATGAAGCAGCTCTCGGCAACAAAGGCGCTGCGCCTGCCAAGCGATGCAATGGGTCTGGCTTTCCGTATCCAGCCCTCCGCCGTTCTGGAGTCGCAATTCGCACAGGTGGGAGCTTCGACCAAGAAGCTCCCCTTCGCCGAGGTCTACGCCTCGCTGCAGAACGGGACCGTCCAGGGCGCGGAAAACCCCTGGTCGAACATCTACAGCAAGAAGATGCACACGGTGCAGCCTTACATCACCGAATCCAACCATGGCGTGCTCGACTACATGCTGGTGAGCAATACGCGGTTCTGGTTCGGCATACCGCACCAGGTACGCACCGAGTTAGAAGGCATTATCGACGAGGTCACCTTCGAGGTTAACCGCGCCGCGGAAGAAGCCAACCAGGCCGACCGCGAGCGTATCCGCAAGGCGGGCACGTCCGAGATCATCGAACTGACCCCGGAACAACGCGAAGCCTGGCGTGAAGCCATGCGGCCAGTGTGGCAGGAATTCGAACCGGTGATCGGCGCCGATATCATCAAGGCAGCACAAACGGTTAACCGCAAGCAGCGCGACTGACCTCCCCGCCTCACCTTTCAACCGCGGCAGCAACGCCGCGGTTTCCCCAACGCCGCTCGGCAAGATGACCGACCCACCTATACGCAGCGCACCCTCCAGCAGCCACGAATGTCATTTGGGCCCGCACGTTGGCGCCGTTGTGATCAGCGTTCAGGCGTCTCTAGCAGCGGTTCGAAATCCAGCTGCGTTTCTTCCCAACCGCCGCCCAACGCTGCGATTAGTTGTACGCTGGCAGCGAGTTGATCGCCCAGCAGGGTCAGGTAGGTGCGTTCGTTGTTTAGGGCGCTGGTTTGCACGGTGGCGACGCTGAGGAAGTCGACTGTACCGGCGCGGTACTGGTTCTGGATCAGACGTAACGATTCCTGCGCGGCTTCCAGCGCTTGCCGTTGAACCACCGCTTCGGCGGCGAGGACGCGCAATTGCACCAGGTTGTCCTCAACCTCACGGAAGCTGTCGAGCACGGTCTGACGGTAATTGGCCACTGTCAGGTCATAGTTGGCCTCTGCCGCTTCGAGGTCGGCACGCCGGCCACCGAAATCGAGCAGTGTGGCGGCCAGCTGCGGGCCTAATGACCAGAAGCGGTTGGGTAGACTGATCAGGTCGCTAAAGCTGCTGTTTCGATAGCCACCGCTCGCGCTCAGTGTCAGGTCGGGATACCAGGCTGCTTCGGCCACGCCAATTTGCGCGTTTGCCGCAATCACTTGCCGTTCAGCCGACGCGATATCCGGGCGGCGTTCGAGCAATTGCGAAGGCAGGGCTAGCGGCACTGTTGGCAAATCGGGGATTTCATCACGTTCCTCGATGTCCAGCTCCGACGGCGGTACCCCAATCAGCACCGCAATAGCGTGCTCCATCTGGGCCCGTTGCCATTGCAGGTCGATGGCCTGAGCCTCCGTGCTTCTGAGCTGAGTCAGCGCCTGGGTCACATCTGACTTGGGCACGATGCCCGCACGATACTGGTTTTCAGTGAGGCGCAATGATCGCGCAAAGGCTTCGACCGTCTGGTTCAGTAGCCGCTGCTGTTCGTCCATCACGCGCAACTGCAAATAGGTCTGGACCAGTTCGGATTGCAGGCTCAGCCGCACAGCAGCGAGATCCGCAGCTGTTGCCTGCATATTGGCTCGATTGGCTTCAAGGTTGCGCCGCAGACGGCCCCAGATGTCCAGCTCCCAGGCCGCATCGAGCCCCACGCTGTAACTCTCGCTGATGCCGCTGATGCCGCTGAGGCCGCTTCCGCTCTGTGCGGCTGAGCTGGTCGAACTGCCCTGTCCGGCACGCGTCGCGCCGGCGCTGCTCCCCACTGTCGGGAACAGCTGAGAGCGAGCCCCCCGCACCAGCGCGCGCGCCTGGCGGTACTGCGCTTCGGCCGCCGCCAGGTTCTGGTTGGACACGTTCAGCCGTTCGACCAATGCATCCAACTTCGCATCACCGTATAGCCGCCACCAACTGCCGCGCTCCAGCACGTCGGCTGGGTTGGCGACCTTCCAACCTTCGGCCCGCTTGAATTCCGCGGCCATTGGCAGCTCGGGGCGCTGGTAGTCAGGACCCAAGGTGCAGGCACCTAGAGAAAATGTCATGACGACGATGGCCAGCGGGCGTAGGGAGTTTTTCAGGGACAACGAACTCATAGCGGACTTTCCAGGGCGGCATCGGTGCGTACACCGCGCCAGCGGTTGAAACGGTGGCGCGCGCGGTCCAGATAGAGGTAGACCACCGGCGTGGTGTAGAGCGTGAGGATCTGGCTGAGGATCAGGCCACCAATGATGGTCAGGCCCAACGGCTGGCGCATTTCTGCCCCCTCCGCCCCCCCGAGCAGCAACGGCAATGCGCCAAGGATCGCCGCCATAGTGGTCATCAGGATCGGCCGAAAACGCAACAGGCAAGCCCGGCGAATCGACTCGTCCGGCGCTAGATGATCGTTACGCTCGAACTGCAGCGCCAGATCGATCATCAGAATCGCGTTCTTTTTCACCACACCGATGAGCAGGAACAACCCGAGCAGCGAAATCAGGCTGAACTCTTCGCCCGTCAGAATGATGGCCAGCAACGCGCCAACACCGGCTGAAGGCAGTGTGGACAGGATCGTCAGCGGATGGATGTAACTCTCGTACAGAACGCCCAGCACGATATAGACGAGCAGCAACGCGCCCAGAATCATCAACGGCTGGCTGTCCTGCGTGGACTGGAAGACGTCACCCGTGCCGCCCAGGCGGCCCTGGACCTCGCTCGGTAGACCGATCGCTGCGACGGCACGCTCGATCACCCGCGTCGCCTGGTCCAGGCTGACGCCGGGCGCCAGGTCGAAATCGATGTTCTCGGCGGCGAACTGCCCGTCGTGACTGACGCTGTCCTCTTCCAGGCTCCGCTCGTAACGTGCGAATGCAGCCAGCGGAACACGCCGGCCATCGCTGGTGATCACCTGAACCTGCTCCAGTACCTCGGGATGTTGGGCGTAGCTTGGATCGATCTCCATCACCACTCGGTACTGGTTCAGCGATTCGTAGATGGTAGAGATCTGCCGCTGGCTGAAGGCATTGTTGAGCATCGTCGTCACAGTGCTCATGTCGATGCCGAGCCGCTTGGCGGCATCGCGGTCGACCTTCAGGCTGATCTGCTGTGCGCCCTCGCCTTCATTCGCGTCGATGCTGGTCAGCTCTGGCAAGGCCATCAACGCTCGGGTCACTTGCGGCACCCAGGTTCGGAGATCGGCCAGATCGCTGGCCAGCAGGTTGTAGGAATAGGCCGAGCTGCTCTGCCGACCGCCCCCGAATTGCAAATCCTGATCGGCCATCAGAAACATCCGACCACCCGGTACCTTCGGCTGGTTCTTGCGGATACGCTCGATCACTTTTTGCGCAGAAATTTTGCGTTCATCCAGCGGCTTGAGCCGGACGATCATGAAGGCATTGTTGATGCCGCCCTGCCCGCCAATGAAGCCTGCCACGCTTTCCACGGCCGGATCGGCCAGTACCGCCTTGCGGTAGGTCTCCATCTTCGGCTGCATGACCTGGAACGAAAGGCCGTCATCGCCGCGAATGAAGCCGGTCAGCTGGCCGGTGTCCTGTTGCGGGAGGAAGGTTTTCGGAACCTGCACATACAAAAAGACGTTGAGACCGATGGTCGCCAGCAAGGTAAACAGCGTGATCCGATGATGCCGCAGCGCCCAGCCTAGGGACCTGTCGTAATGGCCTAACAACCACTGGTGGGCCTTGTGGCTCCAGCGATACAGACGGCCGTCATGCTCGGGCTGATGAGGCTTCAACCAGCGTGCACAGAGCATCGGCGTCAACGTCAGCGAGACCAGCAGCGAGACCAGAATCGCCGCTGCCAAGGTGATGGAGAACTCGCGGAACAACCGCTCGACAATGCCGCCCATGAACAGGATCGAGACGAATACGACCACCAGCGAGAGGTTCATCGACAACAGGGTGAAGCCCACCTCGCGCGTACCGATATAGGCGGCACGCAACGGCGGAACCCCCTCGTCGATGTGCCGAGCGATGTTTTCCAGCACCACGATAGCGTCATCCACTACCAGCCCGGCGGCGAGGATCAAGGCCATCAGCGACAGCACATTGAGCGAGAAGCCGAACAGGTACATAACGGCAAAGGTGCCAACCAGCGAAACCGGAACTGCCAGCGCCGGGATCAGCGCGGTACGCAACCGGCCAAGGAAGAGAAATACCAGCACGATCACCAGGCCCACCGCGATCAGCAAGGTCCGTTCGGCCTCGTGGAGGGTGGCACGGATGACCGGCGAACGATCCATCGCCACTGCCATGTTGACGCTGCCGGGCACGATCGCCTGCAGTGCCGGCAGCTCGTTGCGAATGCCCTCGATGGTTTCGATGATATTGGCGCCGGCCTGGCGATTAATCACCAGCAGTACGGCACGGTCGTTGTTGAAAAAACCGTCGTTGTAGCGATCTTCAACCCCGTCTTTGACCTTCGCCACATCGCTCAGACGCAGCGCCGCGCCGTCCTGATAACGGATGATCAGCGGCAAATAGTCAGCGGCTTCATGCAGTTGGTCGCTGGCCTGCACCTGCCAGTGGCGATGGTCGTCTTCGACCATCCCCTTGGGTCGCCGAACATTCGCATTGGCGATGGTATTGCGCACCTCATCGAGCGAGACGCCGTACTGCTCAAGCTGCTGAGGCTGCAGCTCGACCCGCACCGCAGGCAACGAACTCCCGCCCACCTGCACCTCGCCCACGCCTGGAACCTGCGACAACTTCTGCGCCAAGATTGTCGAGCCGATGTCGTAGAGCTGCCCCTTGCTGAGCACGTCGGAGGTTAGCGACAGCACCATGATCGGTGCTTGTGCAGGGTTGATCTTGCGGTAGGTCGGCATGCTGCGCATCCCGCTGGGCAGCAGATTGCGCGAAGCGTTGATTGCCGCCTGAACATCGCGGGCGGCACCATTGATATCCCGCTCAAGATCGAACTGGATGATGATGCGCGTCGAGCCCTGACTGCTGCGGCTGCTCATCTGGCTGACGCCTGCGATGCTCCCAAGGGAGCGCTCCAACGGCGTCGCCACGCTGGATGCCATGATTTCAGGGCTGGCGCCGGGCAGGCTGGCCTGGACCGTAATCACCGGAAAATCCATATTCGGCAGCGGCGACACCGGCAACAGACCGAAGCTGACCCCACCCAGCAATAGAATCGCCAGGCTCAGCAGCATGGTGGCGACCGGGCGCGCGATAAAGGGGGCAGACAGGTTCATGGCTTAAAGGCCAGGGAAAGCTCGAGACTCATAGCGCCGTCTCTTGAGCTGAAGCGGATTTGCGCCCGAACCGGCTGCCCAGCCGATCGAAAAACAGATAAATCACTGGCGTGGTAAATAGTGTCAGCAACTGGCTGAGCAGCAGACCGCCGACCAGCACCAGCCCCAGCGGCTGACGCAATTCGGCCCCTGAGCCCGAGGCGAGCATCAGCGGTACCGCGCCGAACAGCGCCGCCAGCGTCGTCATCAGGATCGGTCGGAAGCGCAGCAAGGCAGCGCGATAGATCGCGTCCTGCGGACTCATACCCTGATTGCGCTCGGCCTCAAGGGCGAAGTCGATCATCATGATGGCGTTCTTCTTGACGATGCCAATCAGCAGGATGATGCCGATGATGGCGATCAACCCCAGATCGTTGCCGGTCAACAGCAACGCCAGCAAGGCGCCGACCGCTGCCGAGGGTAGCGTCGACAGGATGGTGATCGGGTGGATGTAGCTCTCGTAGAGCACACCCAGCACGATGTACATGGTGACCACCGCCGCGAGGATCAACAGCAGCGTGCTCGACAGCGATGCGCGGAACGCTTCGGCAGCGCCTTGGAACCGGCTCTGAATTCCAGCAGGCAAGCCGATTTCCGCCTCGACGCTCTCGATGACTTCCACCGCTTTACCCAGCGAAACGCCATCGGCCAGGTTGAATGACAGCGTCACCGCCGGAAATTGGCCGATGTGGTTGATCAGCAGGGGCGCGTTGCGTTGTTCAAGCGTTGCCAAGCTCGACAACCTGACCGGCGTGCCGCCTTCGCTCTGCACGAACAACTGGTCCAACGCCTGCGCGCCGAGACGGTCGCCTGCCTCCGCCTCGAGCACCACGCGGTACTGACTGGCTTGAGTGAAAATCGTGGAAATCTGCCGCTGACCGAATGCGTCATATAACGCATCGGTGATAGCCGAGATCTGAATGCCCAGGCGCGCCGCCGCATCTCGGTCGATATCCAGGAAGATTTGCAGGCCATCGCTTTGCAGGTCGCTCGCAACATCGGTCAGTTCCGGTCGCTCGCGCAAAGCTGCAACCAGGCGCGGGGTCCATTCTTCGAGCAATTCTCCGTCGGGCGACTCCAGACTGAACTGGAACTGCGTGCGACTGACCCGATCTTCGATGGACAGGTCCTGCACCGGCTGCATGTACAGCTCGATGCCCGGCAGTTTGGCCAGCTCCGGCCGCAACCGGTCGATGACCTGGCTGGCGGTGACATCGCGTTCATCGTGAGGCTTGAGGTTGATCAGCATCCGCCCGCTGTTAAGCGTTACGTTATCGCCATCAACGCCAATGTAGGACGACAGGCTGGCCACAGCGGGGTCCGCGAGAATCACGCGGGACAGCGATTGCTGGCGCTCACTCATGGCACGAAACGAAATGGATTGAGGGGCCTCACTGATGCCTTGTATCACCCCGGTGTCCTGCACTGGAAAGAAGCCCTTCGGCACCGCCAGATACAGCACCACCGTAAGCCCAAGCGTGGCCACGGCGACCAGCAAGGTCAGCGTCTGATGGCCCAACACCCAGGTCAGCCAACGTGCATAACCGCCAATCAGCCGCTCGACCCAGTCCGGTGCCGATTTTTCAGCCGCGGCGGGCTTGAGCAACTTGGCACACATCATCGGCGTCAACGTCAGCGAGACCACCAGCGAGATCATGATCGCGACGGCCAGAGTGATGGCGAACTCGCGGAACAGACGCCCCACCACGTCTTGCATGAACAGCAGCGGAATCAGCACGGCAATCAGCGACAGCGTCAGCGATATCAACGTGAAGCTGATCTGCTTGGCCCCCTTGAGCGCGGCTTGCAGCGGCGTCTCACCCTCTTCCACATGGCGAGCGATGTTTTCGAGCATGACAATGGCGTCGTCCACCACGAACCCGGTCGCAATGGTCAGCGCCATCAACGTCAGGTTGTTCAGCGAAAAACCGGCGAGGTGCATCACGGCAAAGGTACCGATCAGCGACAGCGGTACCGCGATGGAGGGAATGATGGTCGCCGACAAACGCTTGAGGAAAACGAAGGTGACCATCACCACCAGAAAGGTGGCCATCAGCAATTCATGCTGGACGTCAGTGATGGCAGCCCGGATCGTCTGCGTACGATCGGTGAGCACCACCACGTCCAGGCCGGTCGGCATGCTCGCCGTGACCTCTGGCAGCAGCGCCTGAATGCGCTCGACCACTTCAATCACGTTAGCGCCGGGCTGGCGCTGGATGTTCAAAAGGACCGCCTGGCTTTGATTGGCCCAGGCCGCGAGGCGCTCGTTCTCGGCGCCGTCGATGATGTCGGCGACATCTTTCAACCGGAGTGCCGCGCCGTCCTCGTAGGCCAAAATAAGTTCGGCGTATTCCTCCGGGGTTTTCAGCTGATCGTTGGCATCGAGCATCGAGACGCGCGTCGGGCCGTCGAAATTACCCTTGGGTTGATTGACGTTGGAGCTGGTTACCAATGAGCGAACGTCAGCGAGCGACAGACCGTAGGACGCAAGCGCCTCCGGATTGACTCGAATACGCACCGCAGGGCGCTGGCCTCCGGCAATGCTGACCATGCCCACGCCACTGATCTGCGCGAGCTTCTGCGCCATGCGCGTGTCGACCAGGTCGTGCAACTCCGGCAGCGCCAGGCTTTCAGATGTGATGGCCAGCGTCATGACCGGGGTGTCCGCCGGGTTGACCTTGTTGTAAACCGGCGGTGCCGGCAGATCGTTGGGCAGCAGATTGCTCCCGGCATTGATAGCGGCCTGGACTTCCTGCTCAGCCACGTCCAGCTCGACTTCGAGCGAGAAGCGCAAGGTGATCACCGAAGCGCCACCGGAACTGGTGGACGACATCTGCGTCAGGCCCGGCATCTGCCCGAACTGCCGCTCCAATGGAGCCGTCACGGCGCTGGTCATGACTTCCGGGCTGGCGCCGGGATACAGCGTCATCACCCGAATGGTCGGGTAATCGACCTGCGGCAGCGCGGAAACCGGCAGCATGCGGTAGGCAATCAGGCCGGCCAGCAGGATCGCGATCATCGTCAAGGTGGTTGCCACGGGCCGAAGGATGAACAGCCGCGAGATGTTCATCGCGCTGGACGCTCCTTGGCGCTCTGAGGCTCAACCTTCGGATTCTCAGCGGCCTCTTCCGCGAGCTTCTGACGACCCACCACTTCGACCTCGCTGCCATCGCGCAGGCGGTCGGTGCCCTCCATGACGATTCGTTCGCCGACGTTCAATCCGCTGGTGACGACCGTTCGGTCGCCGTTGCTTGGGCCTACTTCAAGGACTCGCAGCTCCACCTTGGAGTCCTCGCCGACGACGTATGCATAATTGCCCCGCGAACCGAATTGCAGCGCGGCCGAGGGAATCAGGACCGCATCAGGCAAGGTTTCCACCCGTAGGCGAACGTTGACGAACTGGTTGGGTATCAGCAGTTCGTCCTCGTTATCGAAGCGCGCCTTCATCTTCAGCGTGCCAGTGGTCGTATCAATCAGGTTATCGACGCTTTCCAGTACGCCCTCACCGAGTAGGATGCGTTCGCCACGGTCCCAGGCCTGTACGGACAGCTCTTCACCGCGGCGGAACCGGGCAATGACTGGCGGCAACTCGCTTTCAGGCAGGGTAAAACTGATCGCCATGGGTTGGGTCTGGGTAATGACGACCAACGGCGTGGTGTCGTTGGCCGCCACAAGGTTGCCTTGATCCAGCTGACGCAGGCCGACGCGACCGTCGATTGGCGCGCGAATTTGGGTGAACTGCAGGTTCAGCTTGGCCTCGTTGACGGAGGCCTGGTTGGCGGCGAGTGTTCCTTTGTATTGATTCACCAATGCCTGCTGCGTATCGAGCGTCTGCTTGGCAATGCTGTCGTCGGCGAACAGGCCTCGATAGCGATCAAGATCGACCTGCGCGTTCTGCAACAAGGCGCGGTTCTGCTGGAGAGTGCCTTCGGCCTGCTGCAGCGCCACCCCATAAGCGCGAGGGTCGATGACGGCAAGCAGGTCGCCGGCCTTGACTCGCTGGCCCTCGTCGAATCGAATCTCGACCAGCTCTCCTGCCACGCGGCTGCGCACGTTGACTGTATTCAACGGCGTGACGGTGCCGAGCGCCTTGGCATAAACCTCGAATGGACCTTGCTCCACCGGGGCAACCCGCACCGGCGTCGGGCCGCCGAAGGCACCGAACGCTGGTCGACCGCCCGCTCGCTGTGACGGCGCCTCGGCCGAGGTTGGCCATAGCCACCAGAGCAGCAGCGCAATCGCAACAACCACGCCGCTGATGATTAGCCAGCGCCGCACGGAGCCGGCAGAAGAAGTAGTTGCCTCGGACATGAACTGGGTTCGCCTGAAAATGAGCGTGAACCATAAGCAGTCGCGCTCCGCTCGCAAAGGGGATTTACGGCATTTTTACGTATCCGGCGTTGTCGCAACCAAAACCGATCGCATAAAGCGCAGCACCGGCGCAGGAACCATGCTTGAGCCATTCAGTCTATGTACCGTTCGCTCGGTGCCTGACAAGGGTGGCGTACCGGACCACCTGCACACGATGGGATATGCCGCTATTTATCAGGCCGTCCGATAATGGCCTGCACAGGATCAAGGAATGAACGCATCACTGGTCATCCTGGCGTTAACCGTCGCCAGTTTTCTATTGGGTTTTCTACGCGACCTGTTCATCGCCAAGTCCTTCGGACTGAGCTGGGAAGCGGACCTGATATTCGTCGCATTGATCCTGCCGATGTTTTTCGAGAACTTCCTCGGCCTCGCCCTGCGCGACGCAATGATTCCGTACCTGCAAAAGCTGCGCAGCCAATCCGAAGCCTTGTTTGAAGCCGTCAGCCGCTGGCTTTATTGGCGGGTCATGCTCATGGGCGCAGCCGTGAGTGCCCTCGCCATCATTGCAAGCTATTGGCTTCTGAACATGCTGGCGCCCGGCTGGACGGACGCTCAGGTTGCCGCCGGCCAGATCGTATTCTGCGTAGGCGCGGTACTGGTCGCCGTTCAGGCGGTTTTGTATTGCCAGGGTGCACTGCTGAACATGGATGAGGTGTTCATCCTGCCGATGACACGGACGGTGCTGCTCAACGCTGGCGCGATCGTCGGCATCCTGCTGTTCCAACCCACCGGCATGGTGATTTTCATTGGCATGCTGCTGCCCCAGCTGACGTTGATTCTGGTCCAGCACCGGCGTATCGCGTACCTGCGCGGAGGCAACAAAGTCGAGACGAAGGGGCATGCAGGTGGCTTCGGTCTCGCGTTCGCACCGGTACTGCTAGCGGCTGGCGCGCAACAAGCCTGCATTCTTGCTGAGCGAATGTTCGCCTCCTACCTGGAGGAAGGCAGCATCACGATGCTGTCGTTTGCGTTTCGCATCGTCACCATACCGCTCACGCTTTACGCCTTGTCCGTGCTCTCGGTGCTCTTCCCCCGCTTCGTCTCGAGCTGGAATGATGGCGACCTCAGCGGCCATGCTGCTGTTATCCGCAAGGGATTGCTGGCGACGCTGCTGTTCCTGGTTCCGGCGTCCGTCGTGCTCTGTTCATTCCCGCAACCGGTGGTCTCGGTGCTACTGGAGCGGGGCCAGTTCGGCGCAACGCAAACCGATGCCACGGCCTCGTTGGTGGTTCTGTATGCCCTCGGTCTCCCTGCGATGGGCTTAGCGCTGCTATGGGGACGCGCGCTCTTAGCGCAGCATCAAGCACGGTTGTTTCTGGTGATCATGCTGGTCAGTTCCGCATTTACGATCGGCCTCGATGCGCTGCTCTACGGTCCATATGGCGCCGAAGGCCTGGCAGTATCGTTCTCTGCCGGCGTGACCTTGCAGGCGCTTTTCATGGGGCTATACGTTTATCGCGCGTCGCCGGCGGGCCTGGCTCCAGGTGTTCTCGGCCGCTGGATCGCCACAGCCGTTACTGTTGCAACGGCGCTGCACTGGTTACCCTCACCGCAAGGGCTGTTGCAGTTGTGTCTGTATATCGGGCTGGTGCTCTGTGCTTTCGCAATAGGTGTACTGCTGCTCGGCGAGAGGGATCTATTTAAACCAGCCTATTGGTCTATGAAAAAGGCGTGACGGCTATTTCTGCAGAACCGTTGAACGACTAGTTAGCCACAAACTTTTGTTTCTGCAGATTCAAACTGTGCTAACTTTGCGTCTACAGACTCAGATTGAGCATGTTAGCCATGGCAGCAGTTTTTCAAGCACAGGCGTTTACGAAAGATCAATGCGCAAGCGGCCTCAAGGCTGCGGTAAATATCTTGGAAAGATGGCAGGCAACCACCGATCAAGCCTGCAGCATTCTGCGCATTTCACGCAGCACGCATGCCCGAGCAAAGTCGGGTGACGCCTCTTGGTCGGTCAGCCTCGACCCGGACCAGATGCAACGCATCAGTTTCGTTCTTAATATTCATGCCGCGCTCCGGCTGATCTTCGACAATCCGGAAAACGTTTACGGGTTCGCGGCAATGGCCAACCACAACGAATTCTTTAACGGGCGTTCCCCATTGGAAATCATGGCCCAAGGCGACATGATTTCCTTATATGAATCGTTCCGTCGCATCGATAGCCTGCGAGGCGCGCAGTGGTGAACCCGGGCCAGCTACCGGACCTGGTTGATGCCCAACGGCAGGCCTATCGGCTAGTCAACTCCAAGTTTCCGCCCATCGCCTTGTTCGATGACGTCGCCGATGCCGACGAGTTTGAAACGCTCTACCAACTACAAGCGCTGACCAATCCGCGGCTACGAAACGAAACTGGACGTCTGGAGCTGATCTCGCGGTCGGAAATACCCTTCGGCATACCAGGTTGCTCATACGCCACTGCGCCGTTTACCCACGTGAACCCAGCTGGATCGCGGTTCAGTGACGGTAGCTATGGGGTACTTTATCTGGCCAGCACGATGGACACCGCGCTTGCCGAAGTTCGCCATCACCAGAACCGCTATTGGTCGAACGTGCCTGGGCTGAGCTATGAACGCTTTGTTTTTCGAGGCTTGTCGTGCCGCTTCAACGAGGCCGGAATGCTCGATGCAACGTTAATTCCGATGACCGATCCGCTCTACGACCCGGACGACTATACGAGTAGCCATCGCTTTGGGCGCCTGCTGAGAAAAAACCGGACACCCGGTTTGCGCTACCACTCCGTACGCAAGGCGGGCCAACACTGCTGGGCACTGATGACCCCAAAGCCCGTGATTTCGATCATCCAAAGCGAGCATTACGAGATGGTCTGGAACGGTGGCATTTCGAGTGTCAGCTCGATAAGCGCTATCTGAACATCGCCAGCTAGCCATCGCTCAATAAGTGCAAGCCAAGCGGTTGCTCTCAGGGGTAATTTCACGCTCCTGGAGCAAAAGAGCAAAGCCACTCGCTTGCCCGTAACGCCCTCCCCCTAGGCTCAGCCACGATCCGCTCCCCCAAACTCCTTGCAGCAGAACGCCTTTCGGGCTGGTCCGATCCATAACGGCGGCTGAGTCTCGCCGAATCGCCAGAGGGACGGATATGCAACACCTTGATCTGCAGGTAATCGATCAGGCGCTTCAATGGGTGGCGGACGAACATGAGGTATGGTTTTGCACCGTATTGTCGACTTATGGGTCGGCGCCGCGAGCGCCCGGTGCGCTGCTAGTAGCCCGGGCCGATGGCGCTCATGTGGGCTCGTTGTCGGGCGGATGCGTCGAGGAAGAGTTCCTCGCCAGCCTGGCGCAGGGCGAACTGCAAGCACCCGCGCAGATCGTTCGATACGGCGAAACCGATGACGACCGGCGACGCCTACGGTTGCCCTGCGGCGGCATCCTGCAGGTGCTGGTGGAGCATCACAGACCGAACCCCACATGGCACTCCCATCTGCTCACGCTACAGGCAACCCTGCAAGGCCAGCAGCGCTTGCTGCGGCGAGTAGACCTGACGACTGGCGCCGCCAAACTACTGGCCGACCAAGGCGGTGAGCAGACCTGCCTTAATGGTGAACAAGTGGATATTCGCATCGGCCCCGCGCTTCGGCTTCTACTTGCAGGGGTATCCCCCGTCGCACAGGCGTGCGCCAGCTTTGCCCGAGCGCTTGGCTGCGAAGTGATTGCCTGTGACCCGCGCGAGGAAATGCAGGGTACGCTGATTGACGGCATCGAAGTGCAGCCAGTGTTGCCGTCGGTATTCATTGCGTCCGGCGCGTGTCACGAAGCCACCGCCGTGGTCGCACTGACCCATGATCCACGTATTGATGACCTCGCACTGATGGAAGCAGTACGAACCCCCGCGTTTTATATCGGCGCCATGGGTTCGCGCCAGACCTCTGCCAAGCGGGCCGAGCGATTGCAGCGCGTCGGTGGGCTCGACGAAAAACAAATCGAGCGCATCCACATGCCCATCGGGCTGGACCTCGGCAGCAAGACGCCGGCTGAGATCGCCCTTTCAGTGATGGCCGACGTGCTGCGCGTCTACCGAGGCAAAACGCGCGAAGCGCTTTAAACGCGCAAATTAATGCTGCAAGCCCCACCGCGTTTGGGTTCGGAGTGTTATCCACAAAAGCTGTGGATAACACTGTGAACATAGTCTGAATTACTCGGCCAAATGCCCGCCTGATGCGGGCTACGAACAGATCGACGAGTTTTTGCTCAGAACTCTTTAGTTCTTTAGATTCAATAACTTAAGATATTTACTCGAAACAAACGAAACGGCTTGATATGACAAATGCTACAGCGAGGCCTCAATGTGCATAACAATTTCTTGTCAACCATTTTTTAAGACAGATTCGTCGCCAATTCACTAGACAAATCAAATTTGCCGTTCTATGTGCGATGGCTTGTAATAGTCCTATGATTTGCAAAATGTAGCCGTAAAGACTTCCCCCCAGATGAGGGCAGAGACCGATCGGCACGCTTGCACAAGAGGCATCGCGGTTCCCAATTGAGAACTCGCTCACCCTTGTTACTTGGTCGCTTGGCACTGCGCTGGCCTATGATGGCCTTGCAATGTTCAACCTCTCTCCAGAACCGACCATTGCTTCCCCGCGCTTCCTGGCGCGGTTTTTTTTGGCCATCGCGTAGGGCCTGGCGGGTTTGCGAGCAAACCGCAATTCATCTTGGCTACAGCTTTAGACACAGTACGCGACCGTTCGCAAACCCCGCATCAGGACAATGCGTTGCGCTGTCCTAGCGATGCCTTCAGTTATAGGTGAGCGGCGACCGAAGCCGCCGTCTTGTTCAGTTAGATATAGACTTGGCGAGCGGCGCCGCGGGGAAGGCGATTTCGACCTGGTAACTGCGCCAGTCGTTGATGCCATTCGGCACGGGGCGATATCGATGGCGTTGGCGTTGCGTGCTCGGCGATCGCTTTAGCATGCTTCGCGCTCTTTGCAGCGGCCCTGAGTTCGGCGAGGCTTGGGCTTTTGCGCACAGGCTCACTGGCGCTTCTTTCAAGGGTGCGAAGACAAAGTTTGCATGAAACCTTGGTTGAATCGTGAGTACTGGTCAGGTTCGATCCGATGCGTCCGCATGCCACAGCTCCTTCGGACACGGAGTGATGAATGGCCAATGTGTGTCTCCTGCTTTTTGGGGCGCGGGATTCTACATGGTCATCTTTTACTAAGCGGATTTTTTTGGTTGAGGCCGCCGCTCGAGTCTGGCTATTCAAACGTGCCGCAAGCAAGGTTCCAAGACAGCATCGTCAAGCTGCTCATAGGTGCTGGCGAACGGGATCAGCTAACTGTGTCGTTCCTTGGATTCACGAGTACCATCCGATACGAATGACCACCTCTAAAGAAAGCTTAAGTCTGTTGGCTTTAAAAACCGATCCGCTGATATCGGATTTCAAGGTGCGTCTTTTCGCCAGTGCTTCGTGGAATTGGCGTCAGCTAGATAAAGCTTCTAAAGATTCTAAAGATTCTAAAGATTCTAAAGATTCTAAAGATTCTCCTGTAGGCTCGTGCCGAGCCCGCGTCAGAGCACTGCTGGACGCCGACTACCGGGAGTTGCCAATGACAGGGCAACATTGCATCGCAGCGGCTGCCCTTCCGCCCATACACAAAGATCCATTTGATCGAATGCTGATCGGGCAAGCGCTTTCAGCCGCACGCGTGAAACTCATCATTTCCGCGACGCGGGCGAAAATCAAGTAACCCTCGAGCTACAGAAAAGCACTGACTCACCCGTTTGGACGCTTGGATTGCGAAAGCTTGTCTCCTTCGCCGACGAACCTAGTCCAGACTCGGTACAATTTGCGACCAATCACGCTGGACCATGAAGATGGCTGTATCGAACAAGGAACTCACCACGATGGCGTCTCCTAACAAGCAGCAAAAGCGCGCCCAGCGGGCTAAGGTCAAGGCCCAGCAGAACCGTTCGGGGACGGGTAAGGTTAATCTCCCGCATCCGTTGCTGGCCAATCCGTTGATCAATGAGCCGTTCGATGATGTCGAGATCGACCTGAGCACATTCGACTTCAAAGACATTGAAGAGAATGGTTTCGACCCGGCTCATTTTGACGATCTGTTCCAGGCGATGAGAGGCGCCGAAGGGATCAGCCTGCTAGCGATGTGCCTCGTGTTCCTGCAATACCCGGTGCTGGAGTTGGTGGTCGCCGAGGAAGCGGAGGACGCTGCCGTCGACTTCATGATGGGCTTGCTGATTGTCTATCGCGGGATATTTCACGGTGAAGACGAAGACACAGCATTGAACTGGGTTGGCGGCGACGCCTTCCAGACGGCCTACAACGAAGCTTCCTTAATTCTGCAGAAGAAGAACGCTCGGCGAACCTCGGCAACCCGTAGCTAGCCGCGCACGCCCCCACCTTCCCCCGCAATACCTTGCGGCCATCGTGCCGCAAAGCCGAACGTGCCGGCAGTCTCTAGCGGATCGGTGCGAGGCGTCGATCAGACTCGTCATGTTTCACCATACCCGCGCATACCGAGTGCAACAACGCGGTGTCCCGCTTGCGAGACCGCGCGCGTTTGGCTACGCCAGGTATCTGCCGTATCTGCAACTCCATAACATGACTGCGAGTCCTCTCCTTGCTCCAGTACACGAAACCGTTCCACATCGACCTCAATCTGTGTCGGCTGGCGCGGGGCTTGGTCATGTCCCGGTGAATCTGCGCGCAGGCAAACCGCCGCGAAACCATACAGGCACGCATAGACCGGTTCATGCATGCGCGATGCTCTTAGGGACGGTTAGTGTCGCTGCGTTGATGAATGCTGTTTTAAGGCTTTAAGGTCTGTAACGAGCGCGGCGCCGACTTCAGCGATGGTAGCGTCGCGCTCCTCCAGCGTCAGAGTCGTTCCGGTCAGATACACAGCCACTATCACCGGTTCAGAGGTCGGGGCGTTGCTCCCCTGAGGCCAGATCACGGCTATGACACCGCGCGAACCATAGCCACCCGACCCAGTGCGATCGGCAATTTTCCAGCCCTCTGGGAGACTCGCGCGCAGTAAGGGGCCGCCGACTTTGTTGTTAATCAACCAAGCTTTCAGTTGCTCACGGGAGTGAGTGGAGAGACTGTCACCCAACAGCAGTGTCTCCAAGCTTCTTGCGGCAGCCATCGGAGTCGTAGTGTCACGTTCCTCGCCAGGACCGACATCGTTAAGCTCTGGCTCATAGCGGTCTAGACGGGTTACCGCATCCCCAATGGATCGCATGAAAGTCGTGAACCCCTGCGGTCCTCCGGTGTTGCGAAGAATGAGGTTTGCAGCCGTGTTATCGCTCATCGAAGTTGTTGCGCTACACAAATCAAAAAGGGACATGCCGCTTCTGCCGACACGATCCTTGGTAATAGGCGAATAGCTCTGAAGATCCGTTTCATCGAAACGAACGCGCGTATCGAGCTTGATCTCATCCCTGTCAGCCAAAGCAAGTAGGTGGCCGCACGAAAACGCCTTGAAGGTGCTGGCAATTGGAAAACGCTCGTCGCCTCGATGGCTCCAAGACTGTCCGCTCTCCAAGGCAATGACGCTGACTCCGATGTGGCCGCCGGTGCGCGCTTCAATCGAGGCCACGGTCTCGGTAAGGACAGAGCCAAATCCGAACGAGGATGTCGAAATCGCCTGGTTAGAGCTCACGAGAACAGCGGCTCCCAAAGTCAGTGAAAGTGCGTGGCGTCGCAGGCGCTTCTTGGTTACGTATTTAGTGTTCAAGCTGTTTCTTCCTAAGCGCCACGGCAGGCAGGTGAACGACAAGGCACATTCGCGACGCCTTATGACTAGACAACCCTGGGAGCACTAACGCCTCCGGCGGCCCTTCGGGAGCTCGGCGAGGCCAGGGATGATAGGAGCAAAACGCTCCTCTGATCCTTAGCGAAGAGTATTGGTACAGCGGTGGGTTCAAGGGTTCGCTCTGCCCGTACCTCCGTTCGCCGGACAGGTGAAGCGCTTGTCCGACGAGCCTAGGGGCGGCCCTTGACCTACGCATCGACACCGACGTCATTGCCGACCTGAAACGCTGATATCAGGTCCTCGTTACCCTTCCTGCGTCATCGACTGGTCGCGCCCGTCAGCGGTGTCGTTCATCACATCTCTTTGCTGGAGCAGCGCCCCGGAACACTTCGTCGAGCTCGCTACCGGTAGGTGAACTTGAAAACGCATCGAACCGGCCATGCTTCAGCGCTTGGGCCGCGCTGTAAAAGCCGCTCCATGCGGCGCGCGCCAACGCACCGCCAACGCTCACTCGCCTGACACCCATGGCTGACAGTTCTTTAACCGTCAGGTCACTGTTCCAGCCAATTAGTACGTTGACCGGCTTGGGCGCCACGGCCAAGACGACCGCAGCGATGTCGTCACGCGTCTTGATCCCGGGTGCGTAAAGGCAGTCGGCACCGGCTTCGGCGTAGGCCTGCAGTCGCTTGATGGTGTCCGGCAGATCGGGACGGCCAACAAAAAAGTTTTCCGCACGAGCGACCAGGAGCGTCTTGGAGCCGCTTGCATCAATAGCATCCCGTGCCGCACAGACACGTTCGACCGCCTCCTGCATATTCCTGACAGGTGCGTACGGTTCCCCTGTCGAATCCTCGATGGAAAAGCCTGCAACCCCGGTCGCCACCGCAAGCTGTGCGCTTTCGAACACATCGCGGGGTGATTCGCCGAATCCGTCTTCAAAATCCGCATTGATAGGCAGATCAGTGGCCTCGACGATGCTCCGTATATAGTCCAGCACAGCGTCGCGCTGCATTGAGCCGTCGGGCTTTGCGCAGGACCAGGCATGGCCGGAGCTGGTCGTCGCCAGTGCCTTGAATCCCATGCCGGCGAGCAGTTGCGCGCTGCCTGCATCCCACGGATTCGGAAGCACAAAGCACCCGGACTCATGTAGCGTCCAGAACGCTTCGCACTTCTGTTCGACGGTAAGTTTGGCCATAACAGCTACCTCTCTTTGCGTTTCTAGCACCACCGAGAACTGTCTACGCAGGGACGCCGGGTCATACTGCGCGAGGTCCCAAGTCGTCTTGATACCGAGGGATTCCAACTGAGCCATCAACCGCCGGCCGACACCCCGAACCTTAACCATTCCAGTGATTATAGGCAGCTTGCCTCGTCGTGCCGGATCGCGCAGGTCGATGACCCCGCCTGATCCGCCCTGGGTTTTTGCCGCCCGATTGGCAAGCGCTGTGGACATGCCTCCATTCCTGCTCACACCTCCATCTAAACCCGCGTCTGGTTGTCGTCCGAGGAAGCCGTTTTCATGCGATATGGATCGGTCGTTTCCATGGGTAACCCAATCGTGCTCATAGACCGTTTTACATTGGCTTTGACCACGGAGTTCAGTTTTCCTCGACGCGTCGACGGTAGAGACATGCTTGAGCGGACGTTCATTCCGCACAAGCTGCTGAGCCGGCAGGCGTTTGGCCAGTTCGCCCTGGATTGGTTGTGGTGTGGCAATGCGTATCTGGAGCGGCGGCAGAACATGCTCGGCCAAGCGCTGAGCCTGCAACCGACGTTGCCCAAATACATGACGCGCGGGGCCGATCTGGAGACCTACTACCAGGTGCGCGGCTGGAAGGATGAACACGAGTTCAAGGCCGGCACGATCTGCCATCTGCGCGAGGAGGATATCAACCAGGAGGTTTACGGGTTGCCGGAATGGTTGTCGGCATTGCAGTCGGCGCTGCTCAACGAGTCGGCCACACTCTTTCGCCGGCGCTACTACCAGAACGGCTCACACGCCGGATTCATCATGTACATGACCGACGCGGCGCAGAAGGAAGAAGACGTCGACGCCCTGCGCACCGCGCTGAAATCAGCCAAGGGGCCGGGCAACTTCCGCAACCTGTTCATGTACGCACCGGGCGGCAAGAAAGACGGCATTCAGCTGCTGCCGGTGAGCGAGGTGGCGGCGAAGGATGAGTTCGGCTCGATCAAGAACATCAGCCGCAACGATCTACTGGCCGCGCTCCGGATTCCGCCTCAGCTGATGGGCATCGTCCCGCAGAACGCTGGGGGGTTCGGCTCGCTGCGCGAGGCCGCCGAGGTGTGGGCCGTCAACGAGCTTGAGCCGATCCAGGCGAGGCTGGCTTAGGTGAATGAGTGGGTCGGGGAAGAGGTGGTGCGGTTTAGGGAGTTTGAGTTGCCTGCGAAGGCGTAATGTGGGCGCTAGCCCCTGGCTGGGCCGCCTTCGATCGTTGCCGCCAGAACTACAGCTTCGTTTAGGAAATCGCGCGCGATTCGAAAAACGTTCGGATCGTTCGTGCCCTCAGCTATCGCGCCACCCTTCGACACGTCTGCTATCACGCTATCGATCAACTGGTAGAACCGAACAACCTGTTTGGCTTGTTCCGCCGGCATAAGACCTATTGACGACACATTCGCTTCATAGACGCGGCAATAGTGGGCAGGCACCGGTACGTGCAGGCTGTAGGCCTCGTTGGTAGCTTCGAGCTCCACCGCTACAGCTTCCAAACTCTCCCTGTACATCCGCTTTTCGATAACCGATGCAAGGGCACTGACCTCAGCTACTATCGCTGCGTTGGTTGCCTCGCGGTCCTGTCGGCGTTGCCTGGATGCGTTGTAGATCGTCCCTATGAAGGAGCCGACGCCAACAATCAGAGCAGCGCTGGCCCCAATTACCGCGCCTATCAATTCAGAATCCATCTGTCCTCCTGCCAGAGCTGTTACAGCTCGATTCCTGTTAGCTCAGCAACTTTTTTCCGGATGAACCCTTTCGCCAGGTCCGCGACTAGGTCGATGCTCATTCCTCCAGCCGCAAGCGCACCCTTGCGCGTCTTTTGCCAAACGTCATCGTCCCGAACCGAATCGACGAAATCATGCCCCTTCCAAGTCAGTCGCCGAACAGCCAGTAGGCCTTTTGGAGTGTTTCCCGGTTGCTCGATTAATCCTGCTTCAACTATCAGATTCCAATGATAGGCGATCTCTTCATGGCTAAATTCCAGGTCACCGAGGTCAGCCTCACGCAGCACCCCCATGCTGTTTACCGGGATCGGTAAAGCCTCGACCTTGAGCAAGAGCAGCCGAATCAAATCCATGTCGCGTTGCATGCGTCGTTCCATACCTAGACGAAAGCGAAACGCTATCACTCCGCCGAGCGCTGGGCTAGTAGCCTCATGCCGCATCCGGCGCGCGCCGTTGTTCCCCCACCTCACCTGCGGGCTAAATAGGTCTCTTTTTCTGCACCCCTGCACCCCCGCACCATGGCCTGCCCGGCCCGGTGGTAGCGCTGGCGAGGTGATCGGCGCAGAAGGAATACCTGCGGAACCCTGCGAAGGTGCGCCTTTCATAGGGGCGCATAGGAGCCCAGATTTCTAAACCAATTTTGCAAACGGGTAATTTTGGTAAGGAGCCCATTTTAACCGGCTGAAAGCCAAGTAATTGCTGGGCTGGAGCACTTACCTCGAAAGGTAATTTTAGGTAAGGCAAAAGGTAATTTTTTGCAAGTGACTGATTTTAAAGGGTTTAGTAAATCGACCACCTGACCACTACTTTAGGTAATTCGATTACCTACTTAGCACCCTATTATTACCTTCAACAAATCCTGATAAGCCGCTGAAACGATTGGACTTTTTGCCACTTAGAATTCGACCTTACCAAAATTACCCGGTTTTATTGGGTCAGACGAAATCGTGGCTACAGCTCGAAAATCTGGTTTTTTGACCTGACGCGCACCCTTTCATGGGAACGCTGTGGGAATAGTCACGCTTGCTTTTGCCATACCCCAGATACGCGAAAGCCCCGGAATCCGGGGCTTTCAACGTTCTAGATGGTGCGGACGGAGAGACTCGAACTCTCACACCTTGCGGCGCCAGAACCTAAATCTGGTGTGTCTACCAATTTCACCACGTCCGCAAACTTCTAAACGAAAACGCCAGGCTGCGCCTGGCGTTTCGGAATATGGGGTGGACGATGGGGTTCGAACCCACGACCGCAGGAGCCACAATCCTGTGCTCTACCAACTGAGCTACGCCCACCATATTGCATTTGCTTGTACCAACCGGAATGGCGCACCCGGCAGGACTCGAACCTGCGACCATCCGCTTAGAAGGCGGATGCTCTATCCAACTGAGCTACGGGCGCTTTTATCTGCATTCGATCAGAGCGCAGACTTCAAGCTCCGGCCAGTGAAGGGGTTGCCCCTCAAAAGCCGTCTTACCCAGCAGCAAGCTGTGCTCGACAAGCGGGGCGAATCTTAATGGCCTGCCTTAACATCGTCAACAGCAAAACCAAAAAAATTTCAGCCTGGTAAAGGAGTTACGGGAATCCTCCCCCGTGTCGCCTTTGCCGAACGGTGCCGTCGTGCGAGAATGCGCGTCCTTTTTCAGTCCTTCTCGATGGTTAACCACGCGTCATGACCGCAAAACTGATCGACGGTAAACAGATCGCTGCCAATGTCCGCCAGCAAATCGCGGGCCGAGTTGCCGAGCGATCCAAGCAAGGTTTACGAGTACCTGGCCTGGCAGTGATTCTCGTGGGCATGGACCCGGCCTCTCAGGTCTATGTGGCGCACAAGCGCAAGGATTGCGAGGAGGTAGGGTTCAAGTCCACCGCTCATGACCTGCCCGCTTCAACTAGCCAGGATGAACTGCTGGGATTGATCGATCAGCTTAATGACGACCCGTCGATTGACGGCATTCTCGTGCAGCTACCCTTGCCTAAGCATTTGGATGCATCGCAACTGCTCGAACGTATTCGCCCCGACAAGGATGTGGATGGTTTCCATCCCTACAACATTGGCCGTCTCGCTCAGCGTATGCCGCTGCTCCGCCCCTGTACGCCGAAAGGCATCATGGCATTGCTCGATAGCACTGGCGTCGATCTGCATGGCCTAAACGCGGTTGTGGTGGGTGCGTCCAACATCGTCGGAAGACCTATGGCGCTTGAGTTATTGCTGGCAGGCTGCACGACCACCGTCACCCATCGCTTTACTCATGATCTGGCTGACCACGTCAAACGTGCCGATCTGATCGTGGTCGCGACAGGTATAACCGGTCTGGTCAAAGGTGACTGGATAAAGGAAGGCGCGATCGTGATCGACGTGGGCATCAATCGCCAAGCTGACGGCAAGCTCGTCGGTGATGTCGAGTTCGATGTCGCCGTGCAGCGCGCTAGCTGGATTACGCCAGTGCCAGGCGGTGTGGGTCCGATGACCCGGGCTTGTCTGCTGGAAAACACGTTGCATGCCGCTGAACATCTGCACGGTTAAGCTACGCAGCGACTAAGGCAAACAACACGCAAAACGGCACCCTCGGGTGCCGTTTTGTTTACCCGGTACAGCCCACTACCTCTTCTACTCCCAAGACTTGATCAGTTCGTCATAGTTGACGGTCTGCCCCTGGGGCTTTTCATCTTGCAGTTTGGGCTTCGGCGCACCAGGTTGGCTCAACCAATACTCAGGATCCCGCGGCTCGTTCAGCTTCGGTCCGCACTTAGGCTGCACGTTAGCTCGTTCCAGCCGCGCCATCATGGTGTCTTGCGCTTCGGCAAGCCCGTCCAGAGCCTCCTGAGGGGTCTTGTCACCACTGGCTGCTTCGGCGATGTACTGCCACCAGAGCTGTGCGAGACGCGGATAATCCGGCACATTGGTTCCGGTCGGCGTCCATTGCACTCGCGCCGGGCTGCGGTAAAACTCCACCAGACCACCCAGTTTTGGCGCAGCCTCGGTCATGGCGTCCGAGTTGATATCCGACTCACGGATCGGGGTAAGCCCCACCAGGGTCTTTTTCAGCGACACGGTTTTCGCCACGGTGAACTGCGCGTAGAGCCATGCAGCCAGACGGCGCTGCTCCGGAGTCGAGTTGAGGAAGGTCCAGGATCCTGCATCCTGATAGCCGAGCTTCATGCCCTCCTCCCAATATGGTCCCTTCGGCGACGGCGCCATCCGCCACTTTGGCGTGCCGTCCTCATTCACCACCGGCAGACCCGGCTTGGTCATGTCGGCCGTGAATGCGGTGTACCAGAAAATCTGTTGAGCAATGTTGCCTTGCGCCGGCACCGGGCCCGCCTCGGAAAAGGTCATGCCTTGGGCTTCGCGCGGGGCGTATTCGCGCATCCAGTCGACATATTTCTGTGTCGCATAGACCGCAGCCGGGCCGTTTGTGGCACCGCCGCGTGAAACGCTCGAGCCAACCGGATGGCAGTCCTCAACACGAATTCCCCACTCGTCTACGGGCAAACCGTTTGGAAGCCCTTTGTCGCCGGCGCCCGCCATGGAGAACCAGGCATCGGTGAAGCGCCAGCCAAGCGACGGGTCCTTCTTCCCGTAGTCCATGTGGCCATAAACACGCTGCCCGTCGATCTCCTTGACGTGCTTGCTGAAGAACTCGGCAATGTCTTCATAAGCAGACCAATTCACTGGCACACCAAGCTCATACCCGTAGCGCTCTTTGAACTGCTTTTTCAGTTCAGGCCGCTCGAACCAGTCGGCGCGAAACCAATAGAGGTTGGCGAACTGCTGGACTGGCAACTGATAGAGCTTGCCGTCCGGGCCCGTGGTGAAAGAAATCCCGATGAAATCATCCAGATCAAGTGTTGGCAGCGTGTAGTCCTTGGCTTCACCTTCGATCATGTCGCTGATCGCAACTGCTTTGCCGTAACGGAAGTGCGTGCCGATCAGATCAGAGTCGTTGATATACCCATCGTAGATGTTCTTGCCCGACTGCATCTGGGTCTGCAGCTTCTCTACAACATCCCCTTCCTGCATCAAGTCGTGACGCAGCTTGATGCCGGTGATCTCGCTAAACGCACGCGCCAAGGTCTTGGACTCATATTCGTGCGTGGTGATGGTTTCCGAAGCAACGTTGATTTCCATGCCACGGAACGGCTCGGCGGCTTTGATGAACCAGCGCAGCTCTTCCATCTGCTGCTCAGGCGTGAGGGTCGACGGGTTGAATTCTGATTCGATCCATTTCTTCGCCGCGTCTTCATAGGCGTCGGCCCAGGCCGATCCAGAAATGCCGGACAACGTCAGCAAGGCCGCGAGCGCCATGCCATGTCGGGTGTTGTTTTTATTCTCGAACATAAACACCTCCTTTGGGTTTTTCGGAGGGGTGAGCCGAAAGGCTCAACCCCAGCGCATCACTGCAAACAACCAGACGAGAGACAGCGCGGACGCTATCCAGATGCTCCAGTCGGTCAGCCCTATCAGCAACAGATGCCAATAGGCGCTGCCCAGAAGTCCAATGAACAGCCGATCGCCACGGGTGGTAACGATAGGCAGGAAGCCCTTGCGCGGCACGCAGGGTCGCCTCAGTTCCCAGGCGCTCATCAGCGCCAGCAGTACACCGATGACGGCGAAGAAAGCCGCGGTCGGCCCGGTCCATGCCATCCAGCTCATGAGCGACTCCTATACGCGCCCAAGGGCGAAGCCCTTGGCGACATGATTGCGGACGAACCAGATCACCAGCATGCCGGGCAGAATAGTCAGCACACCGGCGGCGGCCAGAACGCCCCAGTCGATTCCCGATGCCGAGACGGTTCGTGTCATCACCGAAACGATCGGCTTGGCGTCAACCGAAGTCAGCGTGCGCGCCAGCAGCAGCTCGACCCAGGAAAACATGAAGCAGAAGAACGCAGTAACGCCGATGCCCGAGCCGATCAGCGGGATGAAAAGCTTCACGAAGAACTTCGGAAAGCTGTAACCGTCGATGTACGCCGTTTCATCGATCTCCTTGGGCACACCGGACATGAATCCCTCAAGGATCCAGACAGCCAAAGGCACATTGAACAGGCAGTGAGCGAGCGCCACAGCGATGTGCGTGTCGAACAACCCAATCGATGAGTAAAGCTGAAAGAACGGCAGCAGAAAGACGGCGGGTGGCGCCATCCGATTGGTCAGCAACCAGAAGAACAGGTGCTTGTCCCCAAGAAAACGAAATCGGGAAAAAGCATAGGCCGCCGGCAACGCCACGGTTAGCGAGATGATCGTGTTCAGGCACACGTAATACAGCGAATTGATGTAACCGCTGTACCAGCTTCGATCGGTGAAGATGACCTTATAGTTAGCCAGCGTAAGGTCGCGAGGCCAGAGCGTCAGCCCGCCGAGGATCTCGGTATTGCTCTTGAATGACATGTTGATCAGCCAGTAGATCGGCACCATCAGAAACGCGATGTAGAGGATCAATACCACTCGCTTGCGCAGGTTCATCAGCGGCCCCCTTTCATTTCTGGTCGCCGTGGGTCATGGCGGTATAGAACAGCCAGGACACCAGCAGGATGATCAGGAAGTAGATCAGCGAGAACGCCGCTGCCGGGCCGAGATCGAACTGCCCGACCGCCATCTTGGTGAGCGTCTGGCTGAGGAAGGTCGTTGCGTTGCCCGGTCCACCGCCGGTGAGCACGAACGGCTCGGTATAGATCATGAAGCTGTCCATGAAGCGCAGCATTACAGCGATCAGCAGCACGCTTTTCAGCTTCGGCAACTGGATGTAGCGGAACACCGCCCAGGCGGACGCCCTGTCGATACGAGCCGCCTGGTAGTACGCATCCGGAATGGCCCGAAGGCCCGAGTAGCAGAGCAGCGCGACCAAGGACGTCCAGTGCCAGACATCCATAACCAGCACCGTCAGCCAGGCGTCCCGAGTGTTGGAGGCGTAGTTGTAGCTGATGCCCAGCTCGCGGAGGCCGTAACCCAGCAGGCCGATATCGGCACGCCCGAAGATCTGCCAGATGGTCCCAACTACGTTCCATGGGATCAGCAGGGGAATCGCCATCACGATCAGGCACAGCGACGCCCAGCGGCCACGGGTCGGCATCGCCAACGCGACCGCGATTCCCAGCGGGATCTCGATCAACAGTACGCAGCCCGAAAAGATAAACTGCCGCAGCAGTGAGTCGTGCAGCCGAGGATCGTTGAGTATCTGCCGATACCAATCCGCGCCAACGAAGAATCGCGTTGAAGAATCGAAGATGTCCTGCACCGAGTAATTCACTACGGTCATCATCGGCAGGATGGCACTGAAAGCCACCAGCAGGAAAACCGGCAGGACCAGCCACCACGCGCGGTTGTCATGCGTCTTGGTCATGGCAGCACCTCAACCAGCCGATCATCGGCATAGAGCATCAGCCACTGTGCCGGGAAGCCCACCCAGGCCTGGCCTTTCGGCACCGCTTGATCCTCAGGCAGACGCGCCTTGATCAGATGCCCTTGCAGACGAAGCGTAAGAATCTTGTATGTACCCAGGTCCTCGACTCGCACGGCCTCGGCCTGCATCCCACCGGCACCCGGCTCCTCGCTGACCTGAACGAACTCAGGACGGATGCCAATCTGCAGGCGACTCGATGCTAATTCCGGCAGTCGTGCAGCCAGCGCACCCGGCAGCGGCAGATGCAGATCACCGAAACCGACCCCGCCTTCCCGAGCATCCACCTCGATCAGATTCATCCCCGGGCTGCCCACGAAATAACCAACAAAGGTGTGTTGTGGCCGCTCGAACAATTCACGCGGCGTGCCGAACTGGACGATCTGCCCGCCGTACATGACCGCAATCTTGTCAGCGAAGGTCGAAGCCTCGAGCTGGTCGTGGGTGACGTAGATCATGGTGATGTTGAACTGCTCATGGATCTGCTTGAGCTTGCGCCGCAGCTTCCACTTCAAATGCGGGTCGATGACTGTGAGCGGCTCGTCGAAAAGGATCGCCGACACGTCGTCTCGGACCAGCCCGCGCCCCATTGAGACCTTCTGCTTTTCATCCGCAGTCAGGTTGTGAGCCTTTCGCTTGAGCAGCGGATGGAGGTCGAGTACCTCGGCAATTTCGTGAACCTTGCTTGTGATTCGCGCCTCGGCGATGCCTTGGTTGCGCAGCGGGAAGGCCAGATTGTCGAAGACGGTCATGGTGTCGTAGACGACCGGAAACTGAAAAACCTGCGCGATGTTGCGCTGCTCCGGCGTTAGCGTGTTCACCTTGCGTGTATCGAACAGCACCTCTCCCTCTGACGGGCTGAGCAACCCCGAGATAATGTTGAGCAAGGTGGACTTGCCACACCCTGAGGGCCCCAACAGCGCGTAAGCGCCGCCCTGCTCCCACACGTGGTCCATCTCACGGATCGCATAGTCAGCAGCGCCCTGGGGTTGGCTGTTATAGCTGTGAGCAAGATTCTGCAAACGGATTTCTGCCATAACGATTTCCTCAGGCACGTCGAGCCGGTGCCTGGGCCAGACGGCCCGAAGCATCGAAAACGAATAACTTGTGAGTCGGGATGTAGACCCGGATGGGCGAGTCGACGTGGTAGTCGTGAACCCCTTGCAGGTGCAGCACCAAGCTGAGGTGCTCGTTCCGCACATGGAGAAAGGTTTCAGAACCGCTGATTTCTGCCAGCTCGACAGTGCCAGACACTTCCAAATCATCATCGTTAGAAGGCACCAGCCCGATATGACTGGGCCTGATCCCAAAGCGATACTCACCTTTGTCCAACCCGCTCAGATCGGTGTTAAGTGGGAAATGCATGCAGTCTTGAAAACTGACCTCGTTCGCCGCGATTCGCCCTGACAGCAGGTTGATCGGCGGCTCGGAGAACAGTTCGGCACTGAGCACCTGGCTGGGACGGTGATACACCTCCGACGTCGGCCCGCTCTGAATTACTCGACCTTCATGCAATACGGTTGCTGTTCCGCCTAGCGCCAAAGCCTCATTCGGCTCCGTGGTCGCATACACTGCGATGCTGCGGCGAGTTTTAAACAGCTCACGCATTTCCTGGCGGAGCTCTTCGCGCAATTTGTAATCAAGGTTCACCAGCGGCTCGTCAAACAGGACCAGGTCAGCGTCCTTGACCAACGCCCTGGCCATTGCAGTACGTTGCTGCTGCCCCCCGGAGAGTTCCAGCGGGTGTTTCTTCAGGAAGGCTTCGATGTGCAGCATCTCGGCGGTTTCGCGCACCTTGCGCTCGATCTCGGCTTTACTGAATCCGGCCTGTCGCAACGGCGAAGCGATGTTCTCGTACACGGTCAACGTCGGATAGTTGATGAACTGCTGGTACACCATCGACACGTTGCGCTTGCGCACCGGAACCCCGGTTACGTCGGCGCCGTTCATTAGGATTCGCCCCCGAGTCGGCTTGTCGAGCCCCGCCATGAGTCGCATCAACGAGGTCTTGCCCGACAGGGTTCGACCGATCAGCACATTGAACGAGCCAGGTTCGAAAATGAGGCTGGCGTCGTCGATATGCAGCTGGCCATCGACAGTTTTAGTGACGTGTTCCAGGGTGAGGGACATGCCGCATCCTTCTAGTTGTTATGGAAGGATTCAGAGCGATATCCATGCCAGCTAAGCTAAACCGCTCTAGCCCGTGGCGCTTTGTGCAGGCCGCTGTTGTTAAGTGTTCAAAATGAACAGTTGTGAACATTGACAGTGAACAAAAATGAACAAGACTGTTCATGGCACCGACGGTGACAAACACCAAAAACAACAAGAACGTACCGCGATAGAGAGGCGACATGGCCAACCCAGCCCAGCCCATCTCACACCAGGCTTTGGTAGAAGGCTCGTGGAGCCGTTGCGAACGCTACGGACTACACCCGCTCAGCATCCCCAGCTTTGGCGACCCCGCGGAGAGAGACGTCAATGCCCTGCTGGAACGTCAGCGGAACCTGGTCCAGACCACGCAGCGTGAAGTGCTGCCTTATTACGAGAACATCCTTTCGAATTCGAGCTGCCTGATTCTGCTTGCCGACAGCGGCGGACAGTTGCTTGAGTCCTGGGGTGACAGGCGCTTCGTCGAACCCGCGCAGCAACGCGGATTCAAGCCGGGCGCCAGCTGGATGGAGCGAGATACCGGAACCAATGCGATCGGCACCGCACTGGCCAGCGGGCAGGCGGTGCACATCCAACGTGACGAGCACTTCCTCCAGGCCAACCGATATCTGTCCGGCGCGGCGTCGCCCATTTACGACGCGCAACGCCAGCTGATCGCGGTGCTCGACGTGTCCAGCGACAGCTACCTCCCGCCATCGCACACGCTTGGCATGGTCAAAATGATGAGCCAGTCGGTTGAGAACAGGCTGATCTTGAATCTGTTCCGCGATGATTATTTCCAGCTGACGTTCAACACCGGCCAGGACAATCTTGATAGTCAGTGGGCCGGTCTGTTGGTCTTCGACGAGTCGGGGCTGATCGTTTCAGCCAATCGACGTGCAGACAATTTGCTGGGCTTGGCGCTTACTCGTAGCCGCATCGACAGGCTGTTCGACGTCCCGCTGCGGCAGCTGCTCAGCCAGCCCGAGGACCAGCCGCTGCTGCTGCGGACAGCGGGCAATCATCGCTTTCACGGCCTTGTTCGACGCCCGCAGAAGCCGCGTATTCAGGCCCGTGATTTTCGGACACCGGATAGCCGACCGGAACATGTCATCGACCTGGCGAGCATCGATCAGGGCGATCCGCAGGTTCATAAGGTGATTCGCCAGGCTCAGCTCATGCTCGAAAAAGACATTCCGATTCTGGTGAACGGCGAAACGGGTGTCGGAAAGGAAGTGCTGGTCAAAGCATTGCATGCGGCCAGCTCACGAGCGAACGCCCCGCTGATAGCCGTGAACTGCGCAGCGATTCCCAGCGAGCTGATCGAGTCCGAACTCTTCGGCTACGAAAAAGGTGCATTCACCGGCGCTCACCAGAAAGGCAGCCTGGGCCTGATCCGCAAAGCAGATGGTGGTGTGCTGTTCCTTGATGAAATCGGCGATATGCCGCTGAGTTTGCAGGCGCGTCTGTTGCGTGTCCTGCAGGAGCGCAGCGTCCAGCCGCTGGGCGGCGGTGAGCCCTATTCAGTCGACTTTCGATTGATTTGCGCAACTAACCGTTCGCTACGCCAGGAAGTGGAAAAGGGTCGCTTTCGTCAGGATTTGTTCTACCGGGTCAGCGGCCTCGGCGTCGAATTGCCCCCGCTCCGCGCGCGTCATGACAAGCACGCCCTTTTCCAACGGGTATGGGAACAGCACCGCGAACCACATCAGTGGGCCGGTCTCAGTCCAGAAGTGCTGCGCCTGTTCGACAGCCACCCTTGGCCGGGAAACATACGTCAGCTGAGCAGCGTTGTGCAGGTCGCGCTAGCGCTGGCCCAGGACCAACCGATCCGAGTGGAACATTTACCAGATGATTTCCTTGCCGATGCGGACGTAAGCCTGACGGCTCAAGGTAGAACCGGGGCCTCCGCCTCGACAAGCGAAACAGTGCCGTTCCCAATGCTTGCTAATGAGCCTCTGCGTGCTCAGTTCGAAGCCTGTCGCGGCAACGTTTCGCACTTGGCCCGCCATCTCGGTGTGAGCCGCAACACCTTGTACAAGCGTTTGCGCGCCGAAGGGTTGTACCCGACATAAGCGCGTTGGCCAGCCAGGCTTCCCAGGTAGGTTAACGAGCTGAAAGGCCGTGGATCCGCGGCTACTGGCCAGCAGGCAGTGCAGATGGTTGTCGCAGCGGACTCGGCCCCTGCAGACCACAGACGAAAAAAAGCCGCACTTCAGGGATAAACGCTGACGTGCGGCCTTAGCTGCGGATACGAGTTACTCGCCAAGACGCCAGGTCGTGCCGCCCTTCCCGTCTTCAAGAACCACACCCATAGCCGTCAGTTGATCGCGGATCCGATCAGATTCAGCCCAGTTCTTATCGGAGCGAGCCTGAAGGCGTGCAGCAATCAGTGCTTCCACCTTGGTTGCATCCACCTTCCCCTCGGCACCAGCTTGCAAGAAGGTGTCGGGATCCATCTGCAATATGCCGAGCACGCTGGCCAGCTCTGTGAGCTGCGCAGCAAGGCTGGACGCTGCCCGCATATCCGTATCGCGTAGACGGTTGATCTCGCGAACCATTTCGAACAGCACCGCGCACGCTTCGGGTGAATTGAAGTCGTCATCCATTGCCTCGCCGAAGCGGGCCACGAACGTATCGCCACCCTGAGCGGTGGCCTCAGGCAGACCTCTGAGTGCGGTATAGAAGCGCTCAAGGGCGCCCTTGGCTTCTTTCAAACTGTCTTCTGAATAGTTGATCGGGCTGCGGTAGTGGCTGGAGACCAGCAGGTAGCGCACCACTTCCGGCTGGTATTTCTCCAGCACTTCACGAATTGTGAAGAAGTTGCCCAGCGACTTGGACATCTTCTCACCATCAACCCGGACGGCGCCGGCGTGCATCCAGGCATTGGCGTACAGCTTGCCGGTTGCCGCTTCACTCTGTGCGATCTCATTCTCATGATGCGGAAATACCAGGTCAGGGCCACCGCCATGAATGTCGAAGGTCTCACCCAGGCAGCAGGTTGACATGACCGAGCACTCGATGTGCCAGCCCGGACGCCCTGCGCCCCAAGGCGACCCCCAACTCGGCTCTCCCGGTTTGGCGGCCTTCCATAGCACGAAATCCAACGGGTCCTCTTTGGCCTCGTCGACCTCGATTCGCGCGCCAATCTTGAGGTCTTCTATCTTGCGTCGCGACAGCTTGCCGTAGCCGACGAACTTGCCAACCCGGTAGTACACGTCGCCATTGCCCGGTGCGTAGGCAAAGCCCTTGTCGATCAAGGTCTGGATCATGCCGTGCATGCCAGCAATATGGTCGGTGGCTCGAGGCTCGATGTCTGGACGTAGCACGTTGAGCCGTGCCTCGTCCTCATGCATGGCAGCGATCATGCGCCCGGTGAGCGCCTCGAACGTCTCGCCATTTTCCTGGGCTCGCCGGATGATCTTGTCGTCGATGTCAGTGATGTTGCGCACATAGGTCAATTCGTAGCCACGCTGGCGCAACCAGCGCGAAACGACATCGAATGCCACCATGACGCGTGCATGACCGATATGACAGAAGTCATAAACGGTCATGCCGCAGACATACATGCGCACCTGATTAGCGATCAGAGGCTTGAGCGGCTCCTTGGTTTTGGTCAGCGTGTTGTAAATCGCCAGCGCCATTACTGGCCTCCCCAGGAATCACGCAGCGTCACGGTCCGGTTGAACACCATTGCGTCGAGCCGGCTGTCTTTGCGATCAACGCAGAAATAGCCTTCGCGCTCGAACTGGAAGCGATCCTCAGCTTCGGCCGAGGCCAACGACGGCTCGGCGCGGCAACCCTTCAACACCACCAGCGACTCCGGGTTGATGTTGTCCAGGAAGCTACCGCCATCTTCATCCTTCTCGGGATTGGCCGAGCGGAACAGACGATCGTACAAGCGCACTTCGCATTCGACGCTCTCAGCAGCCGGCACCCAATGAATGACGCCTTTGACCTTGCGACCCTCCGGGTTCTTGCCCAGCGTGTTCTCGTCGTAGGAGCAGCGCAGCTCAACAATGGTGCCTTGCTCGTCCTTGACCGCTTCATCCGCACGAATCACGTAGCTGCCACGTAGGCGCACTTCCCCACCCGGAATCAGGCGTTTGAACCCGGCCGGAGGTACTTCTTCGAAATCGGTGGCATCGATATAAATCTCCCGCGAGAACGGCAGCTGGCGCACGCCCATGTCCTGCTTCGGATGACGAGGCAATTCGAGCGTCTCGGTCTTGTCCTCAGGATAGTTGGTGATGACCACTTTCAACGGCTTGAGGACGCACATGGCTCGCGGGGCATTGGCGTCCAGGTCTTCGCGAATGGCGAACTCGAGCATGCCTACATCCACTACACCGCCGGCGCGATTGACCCCGATCATGTCGCAGAACGTGCGAATCGACGCCGGCGTGTAGCCACGACGACGGTAGCCACTGAGCGTCGACATGCGTGGATCATCCCAGCCACTGACGTGTTTTTCGTCCACGAGCTGCTTGAGCTTGCGCTTGCTGGTGATGGTGTAGTTGAGGTTAAGACGCGCGAATTCGTACTGACGCGGACGTGCCGGAACCGGGAGGTTTTCCAGGAACCACTCGTAGAGCGGACGGTGGTCTTCGAACTCAAGGGTGCAGATCGAGTGAGTGACGCCTTCTATGGCATCCGACTGACCATGGGTGAAGTCATAGCTTGGATAGATGCACCAGTCGTTTCCGGTCTGGTGGTGATGCGCATGGCGAATCCGATAGAGGATCGGGTCGCGAAGATTCATGTTTGGCGAGGCCATATCGATTTTGGCCCGGAGTGCCTTTGCGCCGTCCGGAAACTCGCCAGCTTTCATCCGCGCGAACAGGTCCAGGTTTTCTTCCATGGAACGGTCGCGGAACGGACTGTTCTTGCCCGGTTGGGTCAGGCTGCCGCGGTACTCTCGGGCCTGCTCGGATGTCAGGTCGCAGACGTAAGCCTTGCCCGCTTTGATCAGCTCGATGGCCCAGTCATGCAGCTGCGAAAAATAGTTGGAGGCATAACGCTCCTCCCCAGCCCACTCGAAGCCGAGCCACTGGACATCGCTTTTGATTGCATCGATGTATTCCTGATCTTCTTTCGCCGGGTTGGTGTCGTCGAAACGAAGATTGCACTCGCCACCAAATTCTTTCGCCAGGCCGAAATTCAGGCAGATCGACTTGGCATGACCGATGTGCAGGTAGCCATTGGGCTCCGGTGGAAAGCGCGTCACGATCTTCGCGTGCTTGCCTGATTGCAGGTCGGCCTGAACGATCGGGCGGAGAAAATTTGTGGCTGCGGTAGTCTCAGGCTTGCTCATGGTGTCCTTAACGATCTGCGAGTGCGTGCCTCAGGGTAGGCCCGCCAAATCAAAGCGCTTATCATAGCGGACCCGTCAACCCCCTGACAGAGCAAAGCGCCCTGCCGCGCTGTGCGCCGTAGCCGCGAGTCTTCGGGGCCGTCACGCCGGTCGCGTTGCCGCGACACATTTTTCTCCCTCATTTAGGAAGGCATTCAATGATCAAGCTGCATACCAATCACGGCGTCATCACCGTCAAGCTGTTCGAAGACAAGGCACCCGAGACCACCGCTAATTTCAAGGAATACGTAAAGAGCGGTCACTACGACGGCACCATTTTCCACCGTGTGATTAGCAATTTCATGATCCAGGGCGGCGGCTTCGAGACCGGCATGAAGCAGAAAGCCACCCGCGGCCAAATCAAGAACGAAGCTAACAACGGCCTTTCCAACAAGACCGGCACCCTGGCCATGGCGCGCACCATGGAGCCGCACTCGGCCTCTGCGCAGTTCTTCATCAACGTCAAAGACAATGATTTCCTCGACCACACGGCGCCGACCGTTCAAGGCTGGGGCTACACAGTATTTGGCGAAGTGGTCGAAGGCATGGATGTAGTTGAAAAGATCAAAGGCGTGCCCACCACGATGAAGTCTGGCCATCAGGACGTTCCGGTAGAAGACGTCGTGATCGAGAAAGCCGAAATCGTCGAGTAAATCGCATTGATCCTGTTGATCTCAGATCTGCATCTCGAAGAAAAACGCCCGGAGATTACCCGGGCGTTTCTTCGTTTCCTCGAGACTCGCGCAATCGAAGCCGAGGCACTCTATATCCTCGGTGACTTTTTCGAAGTCTGGGTCGGCGATGACGGCATGACGCCCTTTCAGCATGAGATAGCCCGAGCGCTGAAAGCGCTGAGCCTGCATGGGACGCGCATCTATCTGATGCACGGCAATCGCGACTTCATGATCGGAAAAGCGTTTTGCCGCGAGGCCGGATGCACGCTGCTGGCTGACCCGCATATCGCGCAGCTCGCTGGCGAGCGCGTGTTGTTGATGCATGGCGACAGCCTATGCACGCGTGACGAAGGCTACATGCGGCTACGCCGCTGGCTGCGCAACCCGGTAAGTCTCTTCATCCTGCATAACCTTTCGCTTGCCAAGCGTCAGAAGCTGGCGCAAAAACTGCGTTCCAGCAGTAAGGAAGAGACGCGAATGAAGGCCAGCGATATCGTCGACGTAACACCCGACGAAGTGGCGAGCATCATGCAACGTTACAAAGTCCGAACCTTAATTCACGGCCACACCCACCGGCCAGCAACCCATTCGTTGCAGATCGATGGTCAAGCGGCCATCCGGATCGTCCTGGGTGACTGGGATCGCCAGGGTTGGGCGTTACAGGTCGACGATTCAGGTTTTCACCAGGCTCCGTTCGACCTGAACTGATCAGTCAGGCGGCGCTCGGTACGCCGCTGTGAAAACGAAACTCACTGTCTGGGCTTTCGATCAGCTCACGCTCACGTTCACGCACGCGGACGATGGTTGCCTCGATGTCCGCCGCCTCTCCATAGAGGTAAGCCAACTTCAGGTAATCCTGAAAATGCCTCGCTTCGGACTTCAAAAGCCCGTGATAGAACCGCCCAAGTTCTTCGTCCAAGTGCGGCACCAGCATCGCAAAACGCTCACATGAGCGCGCCTCGATAAACGCACCAATCACCAACGTATCGGTGAGCCGGTAGGGTTCGTGGTTGCGCACCAACTCGCGCAAACCGGCCGCATAACGGGACGAGCCGATATTGCGCAGACTGATTTCACGCTTGCGGATGATCGAGAGCACCTGCTCGAAATGTCGCAACTCCTCCCTGGCCAGGCGCGACATCTTGTTCTGCAGATCCGGCTTATCGACATAGCGAAACATCAACTGAAAGGCAGCGCCCGCAGCCTTCTTCTCGCAGTTGCCATGATCGATCAACATCACATCCTGGTACTGCAGCGCAACGTCGACCCACGCCGAAGGTGTCGCACAGCCAAGAAATTCATTCAGTTCGGGGAGCATGAGGTCTTGGTATTCATGAAGGAAATGAAAGCGGCGAACAGCACGAAGTCGCTGGGCCGCCGAGCATTATACGAGCCCAGCAAGTAACGGCCAGCACTGCTTGATATAGGTCAGTGGCTGCCCTGAAGTCCTTGTCTATAGTGAAACCATCTGATCACCCAAACGGAGCCGATCATGCAAGCCATACGCTGTATCCTCGTGGTAATTGACCCGAAGCTTTCCGAAAACCTGGCACTGAAAAGGGCGCGATTGATTTCCAGCGTCAGCCAGTCCCGGCTGCACTTGCTGATCTGCGACGCCAAACAGGATCACAGCAGCTACCTAGAGCGCTTGCGCCAAGAACTCGAAGATCAGGGCCACGTCGTTACGGCTCGGCAGGCCTGGCATGAAAACCTGCACCAGACCATCATCAGCGCTCAGCAAGCCGAAGGCTGCGGCCTGGTGATCAAGCAGCACATTGCCGACAACCCGCTGAAACGCGCCCTGCTGACGCCCGATGACTGGAAGCTATTGCGTTATTGCCCCTGCCCGGTGCTGATGGTCAAAACCGAAGCGCCCTGGACGGGCGGCAACATTCTGGCCGCAGTGGACGTCGGCAATGCTGACATCGAACACCGCACGCTTCATTCCAGCATCATCAATTACGGCTACCAGATTGCCTCGCTTGCTGAGGGCACACTGCATGTGATCAGCGCGCACCCTTCAGCCATGCTGTCCTCCGCTGATCCCGCGTTCCAGCTCAAGGAAACGATCGAAGCGCGTTACCGCAACGCCTGCCGGCAGTTTCAGACTGAGTTCGACATCCCTGACGGCCAGCTGCATATCGAGGAAGGGCCCGCAGACGCCTTGATCCCACGCGTCTGCCACCAGCTTCAGGCTGCCGTAACGGTCATCGGCACTGTCGCCCGCACCGGATTGTCCGGGGCCTTGATGGGTAATACCGCCGAGGTCGTGCTCGATACATTGGAAAGCGATGTGCTGGTGCTGAAGCCAGAGGACATCATCGACCACCTTGAGGAGCTCGTAGCGCAGCGCTAGGGTCATCAGCTCAGCCGAGGCTGGATATCGCCTTCCTCGGCTGTATTGAATGCCTAGCGAGCCATGTCCTGAATAAACCGAGGAACGATATAACGCTGGTAATGCGCTTCGGAAAGGAGAAAGAACTCCCGATCGATTGCATCACGAAGCTCAGGCAGGGACCAATCACGAAACTCCGGCAGCAGCACGACGCCATAGGCTTCGAGCTGCTGAATCACGCGCGCACCGCGTGCGATCAGTTGATAGGCCCAACAGTAGGGTGACTGGTCGGCAACGAAGCGGATCTGTCTGGTCTCCAGCTGAGAACGCAACAGTGGCGCATCGAAAACCTCCAGCTTTGCCGCCATCACTTGCGCTAGCAATACCTCCAGGCGCTGCCAGACCGAGCGCTTGACCTCTTCGCTATAGCCGTTCCAGCTCACCACTTCATGATGAAACCGTTTGCATCCGCGGCAGACGAGATCGCCGTAAACGGTGGAGCAAAGGCCTACGCAAGGGGTTTTGATTCGCTGATTGGACATGACGGACGATGAATCGAAGAACAGCGCCGCATCTTAGACTTTTGTCCAAGCCGGGTCACTGACCAATCCGGACCATGCCTCAAAAAGAGGGTCTGCAGCCCACAGATTGCGGGCCTAAGCCGAAACGGCGACATGTCCGTTGGCGGCCTCGCCATCGCTGTGCCCTGGCGTTTCACTTAACTTTGCGGGCACGTTCCAGTAGAATCGGCCCGCCGTTTTAGGCGCCATAATCCGCAAGAAGCTGTTTTCAAAGCGTCACGAGCACAGTTGACCGGCTACTTTCCGGGTGCGCAGATCCCTCTAACCTGCGTACCCGGCACCAAACCCGGCGTAAAACTTTGAAAACAGCTTCCGGATGCGCGTCCCGAGACACCCATGGGACCAATGATGAGGGTATAAAACTGTGCTTGAAGCCTATCGCAAACACGTAGAAGAGCGTGCCGCTCAGGGCGTTGTGCCCCAGCCGCTGAACGCCGAGCAGACCGCAGGCCTGGTCGAACTCCTGAAAAACCCGCCAGCCGGCGAAGAACAATTCCTCCTCGACCTGATCACCAACCGCGTTCCCGCGGGCGTGGACGAAGCCGCCTATGTCAAGGCTGGATTCCTCGCCGCTATCGCCAAGGGCGAAGCCACCTCTCCGCTGATCAGCAAGCAGCACGCTGTTGAACTGCTGGGCACCATGCAAGGTGGTTACAACATCGTCACGCTGGTCGACCTGCTCGACGACCCAGAACTTTCCGACACTACCGCAAAAGAGCTGAAGCACACCCTGCTGATGTTCGACGCGTTCCACGACGTTGCTGAGAAAGCCAAGGCTGGCAACGCGAACGCCAAAGCTGTCCTGCAGTCCTGGGCTGAAGGCGAATGGTTCAAGAACCGCGCCCCGGTTGCCGAAAAAGTCACCTTGACCGTATTCAAGGTCACCGGCGAAACCAACACCGACGATCTGTCGCCGGCGCCTGACGCCTGGTCGCGCCCCGACATCCCGCTGCACGCACTGGCCATGCTGAAGATGGCTCGCGACGGCATCAACCCCGACGTTCCTGGCTCGGTTGGTCCGCTCAAGCAGATGGAAGAACTGGCCACCAAAGGCTTCCCGGTCGCCTATGTGGGTGACGTGGTCGGTACCGGCTCTTCGCGTAAGTCCGCTACTAACTCGGTGCTGTGGTTCTTCGGCGACGACATCCCGAACGTGCCGAACAAGCGTGCCGGCGGTTTCTGCTTCGGCACCAAGATTGCGCCAATCTTCTACAACACCATGGAAGACGCCGGCGCACTGCCGATCGAGTTCGACTGCTCCGATTTGGCAATGGGCGACATCATCGACGTCTACCCGTACAAGGGTGAAGTCCGCCGTCACGGCAGCGATGAACTGGTCACTACATTCCAGCTCAAGACCGACGTCCTGCTCGACGAAGTTCGTGCTGGCGGCCGTATTCCGCTGATCATCGGCCGTGGTCTGACCGAGAAAGCACGTGCCGAACTGGGCATGGGCCCAACTGACCTGTTCAAGAAGCCCGAAGCCCCTGCCGAGAGCAATAAGGGCTTTACGCTGGCACAGAAGATGGTCGGTCGCGCCTGCGGTCTGCCGGAAGGCAAAGGCGTCCGTCCGGGCACCTACTGCGAACCAAAGATGACCACCGTTGGCTCCCAGGACACCACTGGCCCAATGACCCGCGACGAGCTGAAAGACCTGGCTTGCCTGGGCTTCTCGGCTGATCTGGTCATGCAGTCCTTCTGCCACACAGCCGCTTATCCGAAGCCGATCGACGTCACCACGCATCACACCCTGCCGGACTTCATCATGACCCGCGGCGGCGTTTCCTTGCGTCCGGGCGACGGCATCATCCACAGCTGGTTGAACCGCATGCTGCTGCCGGACACTGTCGGTACCGGCGGCGATTCGCACACTCGCTTCCCGATGGGCATCTCCTTCCCGGCCGGTTCCGGCCTGGTCGCCTTCGCCGCAGCCACTGGCGTCATGCCGCTGGACATGCCGGAGTCGGTACTGGTTCGTTTCAAGGGCAAGATGCAGCCTGGTATCACGCTGCGTGACCTGGTTCATGCGATTCCCTACTACGCGATCCAGAAAGGTCTGCTGACCGTCGAGAAGAAAGGCAAGAAGAACATCTTCTCCGGCCGTATCCTCGAAATTGAAGGCCTGAACGACCTGACCGTCGAGCAAGCGTTCGAGCTGTCTGACGCTTCTGCCGAGCGCTCCGCTGCCGGTTGCACCATCAAGCTGCCGGAACCTGCAATCGCTGAGTACCTGCAGTCGAACATTACCCTGCTGCGCTGGATGATCAGTGAAGGTTACGGTGATGCTCGTACGCTGGAGCGTCGTGCTCAGGCCATGGAAGCTTGGTTGGCCAAGCCGGAACTGCTGGCTGCCGATGCGGATGCCGAATACGCCGAGATCATCGAGATCGACCTGTCCGAGGTGACCGAGCCTGTACTCTGCGCACCCAACGACCCGGACGATGCGCGTCTGCTCTCGACCGTTCAGGGCGAGAAGATCGATGAAGTATTCATCGGCTCGTGCATGACCAACATTGGTCACTTCCGCGCCGCTGGCAAGCTGCTGGATAAAGTTGAAGGTGCTCTACCAACTCGCCTGTGGCTGTCTCCGCCGACCAAGATGGACCAGCACCAGCTGACCGAAGAAGGCTACTACGGCATCTACGGCCGCGCTGGTGCACGCCTGGAAATGCCTGGTTGCTCGCTTTGCATGGGCAACCAGGCACGGGTTGAGACCGGTTCGACAGTGGTCTCCACGTCGACTCGTAACTTCCCTAACCGTCTGGGCGACGCGACCAACGTGTACCTGGCTTCTGCCGAACTGGCAGCAGTCGCCTCGATCCTGGGTCGCCTGCCGACCGTTGAGGAGTACATGGTCTACGCTGCTCAGATCGACACCATGGCGGCTGATGTCTACCGCTACCTGAGCTTCGATCAGATTGCCGAGTTCCGCGAGTCTGCGGCCAAAGCAAAGATCGACGTGGTCGCTGTCTGATGTTCTGACGCGCCACGCAGGTAAAACAAACGCCCCGACTGGTTCGGGGCGTTTGCATTTACGGAGTGTCATGCAACTGCCGACAGACCTATGCGACAATAGCGCCCAATGTCTGGCATCAACCCCCGCATTTCTCCCAACAGCTCGCCATAATGCGCCGCGGCTGCCGCTACTGCCTGTCCGCCGGGTCACTTTAGACTCCGCTCTAGCCGCAGTATCGCGCACCATTCAGCACCATCTGCAAGCTCCAAGTTATTGATAGGTAACCCCCTTTGATCTCCACCGCTAACATCACCATGCAGTTCGGCGCCAAGCCGCTGTTCGAAAACGTGTCAGTCAAGTTCGGCAACGGCAATCGCTACGGCCTGATCGGTGCCAACGGGTCCGGCAAGTCGACCTTCATGAAAATTCTCGGTGGCGATTTGGAGCCATCGGCCGGCCAGGTCATGCTCGAACCTAACGTGCGCCTGGGTAAGCTGCGGCAGGATCAGTTTGCCTACGAAGACTTCAATGTCATCGACACGGTGATCATGGGTCACGAGGAACTGTGGAAGGTTAAGGCCGAACGCGAACGCATCTACTCGCTGCCAGAGATGAGCGAAGACGACGGCATGGCGGTGGCAGAACTGGAAACCGAGTTCGCCGAGATGGATGGCTACACCGCCGAGTCCCGCGCTGGTGAGCTGCTGCTGGGCCTGGGTATTCCGCTGGATCAGCATTTCGGCCCGATGAGCGAGGTTGCACCCGGCTGGAAGCTTCGCGTGCTATTGGCGCAGGCGCTGTTTTCCGATCCGGAAGTGCTGCTGCTCGACGAGCCGACCAACCACCTGGACATTCACACGATCCGCTGGTTGGAAAACATACTCACGGCGCGCAACAGCACCATGATCATCATTTCCCACGACCGGCACTTCCTAAACAGTGTGTGCACGCATATGGCTGACTTGGATTACTGCGAGCTGCGCCTGTTCCCCGGTAACTACGATGAGTACATGACCGCAGCCACTCAATCGCGCGAACAATTGCTATCGGATAACGCCAAGAAGAAGGCGCAGATTGCCGAGCTGCAGACTTTCGTCAGCCGCTTCTCGGCGAACGCCTCGAAGGCCAAGCAGGCCACTTCACGCGCCAAGCAGATCGACAAAATCCAGCTAGCTGAAGTTAAACCATCCAGCCGCGTCAGCCCCTTCATCCGCTTCGAGCAGACCAAGAAACTGCATCGCCAGGCGGTAACCGTGGAAAACGTTGCCAAAGGCTTCGACGGCAAAACGTTGTTCAAGAACTTCAGTTTCACCGTCGAGGCCGGTGAGCGCGTCGCTATCATCGGCCCCAACGGCATTGGCAAGACGACCCTGTTGCGCACGTTGGTCGGCGAGCTGCAACCCGATGCCGGTGCGGTGAAGTGGACCGAGAGTGCCGAGCTTGGCTATTACGCCCAGGACCACGCAGATGATTTCGAGGACGACGTAACCCTATTCGACTGGATGAGTCAGTGGACGCAAGGCGGCGAGCAGGTCGTACGCGGCACCCTCGGCCGCATGTTGTTCTCCAACGACGAGATACTGAAGTCGGTTCGGGTAATTTCCGGTGGCGAACAGGGCCGCATGCTGTTCGGCAAGCTGATCCTGAAGAAGCCCAACGTGCTGTTGATGGACGAGCCGACCAACCACCTGGATATGGAATCGATCGAGGCGCTGAACCTAGCGCTGGAGAACTATCCGGGCACGCTGATTTTTGTCAGCCATGATCGGGAATTCGTTGGCTCTCTGGCGACCCGTATCATCGAGCTATCCGACTCGGGCGTGACCGACTTCAGCGGCACCTATGACGACTACCTGCGCAGTCTTGGCGTGTTCTAAACCTCGTTGAGGTAACGAAACGCCCCGCCAACGCGGGGCGTTTTTGCATCGACGAATCATCATCGCGTACGGCTCGGTCAGTGCTCAAATTTCTAGCAATAACCCATACAGCCGCTGGACATATAGGTAGTCGAGCCATGCGAGCTGATGCACGACGACGATCAGCCAGAACACCAGCTGGAACGACAACTTGCGGGTCTTGTGGCGAAACGCTTGCTGAGCGATCAATGCCCCCGGCCAGCCACCAAGCAACTCAACAAGATGCAGGCGAGCCTCGGGTGTACGCCAGCCGCTACGCAGTGCGCTGCGCTTGTCGTGCAGGTAGAAGCCAAAAGCCAACAGGCTACCCGAGAGATAGGCATAGAGCGGCCAGTAACTACCCTGCCCCGCCAGACGAGCAAGCCCGAGCGCCGGTAACAGACAGAGCAGGACGAGCCCTAGGAGCTTCGGTAGCAGCCACCTTATCGACCCATTGTGCCGTGGCCGCGCTTTGGGCTTAGCGCGTGCCTTGAAGCTTCTATTTTGTGCGGACTGGATCGCTACCGCAGGTGGTTTTCGTCGAATCGCCGGCTCGTCTAGAGACAGCCCCGAATCCAGACGGATATGCGTGGCACCCAGGCGCCCATTCTCGTCCCGTTCGCTGATGTAGAGCACCCGGTCGCCCTGCGCCGGGCGGCGAGCGCCGCGCATAGCCGAAATATGGGCGAAGATTTCCTCGCTACCCTGTTCCGGCCGAATGAAACCGAACCCCTTCTGATCGTTCCAGCTTTTCAGCTGACCGTGTTATTCCATGGCAAGTGACCCGGCGGGAAAACCGGGGATTCTAGCCGCTTACCTTTGGAGCTACGAGCCGCAAGCAGTTATCGGGCAGGGGTGTAGCGGCGCTCAAGAAAACTGAGAAGCAGCCTATTGACCTGCTCGGGCTGCTCGCTCTGTATCCAATGGCCACAGTCTTCGATGAGGTGCTGCTCGAGGTCCGGTACCCAGCTGGGCATTTTCTGCAGCGTATGAGCTTCCAGAGTGCCGACCGGGTCCTTGTCACCTAGTAGGAAAAGCGCCGGCTGCTCCACCTTGCGCTCGGCTAACGGTGCAGTGCGCTCCCAGTTCCGCTCGAAATTGCGGTACCAGTTCAGTGCACCATGAAAGCCGCGTCCCTCGAACGTAGCGACGTAGACGGCGAACGCGTCCGAGCCGCACCAAGCCGGCGGCGCGCCCGGGTCTCGCATCCCTTGATAAAGCGAACTGCCGACCGGCTTGTCCTGCAGGAATAAATCCTTGGGGACCGCTGCCGAGGTGTTATGCATCATCATCCGCAAAGTACGCGGAATGTCCTGATCAAGCTCGGCCTCGGCAACGCCGGGCTGCTGGAAATACAGAATATAGTTGAAGCGATCTGCGAACTGGCTGCGGATGATGTCGATCGCGGGTCTCTTCGGACGGCCGCCATAAGGCACCGCCATAGCCGCGACAACGTTGACTCGCTGCGGCTCGAGCAAGGCCAGATGCCAAGCCACCGGTGCACCCCAATCATGGCCCACCACCGCTACCGAGCGGTGACCAAGTAAGTCCATTGCCGCCTGGATGTCCGCGCAGACGGTTATCAGGTCATAGCTGGCGATATCATCCGGCGCGCTGCTTTGGCCATATCCGCGCATCTCCGGAATCACCACACGATAGCCTGCATCCGCCAACGCCTGGATCTGATGACGCCACGAGTACCAGCTTTCGGGGAACCCGTGGAGCAACCAGATCACCGGGCCTTGCTCAGGCCCGGCGCAGTAAAGGCTGAGGGTGATCCCATTGATGGGCAACAGTCGGTGTTCGAATGCGTGCACAGGGCACTCCTCTGCTGTGTGCGTTGCGCGTCAGCCCGCCGCGGTGCTCCAGTCGATCAAGCTGAACTGCCAAGTAGCCAAGATGATGATGCCGAAGATGATCCGGTACCAGGCAAATGCGGCATAGCTATGGTTGCCTATAAATTTCAACAGGGCGCGCACCGCCAGCATGGCGAAAATGAACGAGGTGATGAACCCAATCGCAAAGATCGGCAAGTCGCCAGGCTGAAACAGGTCGCGGTACTTGTAACCGGAATACACTGCGGCACCGACCATAGTCGGCATGGCCAGAAAGAATGAAAACTCGGTGGCAGCCTTGCGGGACAGCCCAAACAACAGCCCACCGATGATTGTCGCGCCGGACCGTGAAGTGCCGGGGATGAGCGCCAGACATTGCGCGAAGCCAACCTTCAAGGCATGGGACCAGTGCATATCGTCGACGGTTTCGGCCTGTAATTCATGCTGGCGCTTTTCGGCCCAGAGCATCACGACCCCGCCAATGACCAACGCCGTCGCTACCGTGATCGGATTAAACAAGTATTTGTGAATGAGATCAGCGAAGGTAATTCCCAGCACTACCGCAGGGAAGAACGCGACCAGCAGATTCCCGGTGAACTTCTGCGCCTGTTTCTCCCTTGGCAAACCAACTACCACATCGAAAATCTTACGACGGTACTCCCACACCACCGCCAAGATCGCACCCAACTGGATGATGATGTTGAACGCGAGCGCCCTCTCGCCGCCAAACCCAATCAGATCGGCCACGATGATCTGATGCCCGGTGCTGGATATCGGCAGAAATTCTGTAATGCCTTCCACCACCCCGAGAAGCAACGCCTGAAAGGCAATCCAAAGGTCCATCTATTCCCCAATAACGGTGCAACTCACCGCGGCTGAAATACAACAAAGGTATATGTCAGATAGCCATCTGAGCGCTGTTCTGACTCGCTTGATGCAAGTAAATTCATTGAGCAGACACGGCCGCCCTCATCTTTTTTCGGCAACGGCCGAAACCCTATGCATGGGCCATGACAAACAACCACTGCCATAGCTGATTTTTCAAGGTAGACCGTGTCGCCGCGCTCCACCCCTCTATTCGAATAATAAAGAACACAAGTACCAACAGGAGCATACAACCCTATGAATCTGCTACGAAATCTTCCAATCAGCAAGCGTCTCTGGCTGATTCCGCTAGTGGCGGTTGCCATGCTCTTCATTCTTGGCCTGCTGATGATCCAGCAGGTTCGCACCGACCTGTACAGGGGCAAGCAGGTCATGACGCAAAACATCGTCGAGACGGCGCGCGGCGTGCTGACCTACTATCAGCAGCTCGAAGCCAGCGGAAGCATGACGACCGCCGAGGCGCAGAAAGCCGCGATGGACCAGGTTCGCATGATTCGCTATGGCCAGAATGACTACTTCTGGATCAACGACATGCAGCCGGTCATGGTCATGCATCCGATAAAGCCGGAGCTAGAGGGACAGGATCTCTCCAAGGTCAAAGATCCGAACGGCAAAGCGCTGTTCAACGAAATGGTCAAGGTAGCTCAACTCAAAGGAGCTGGCCTGGTTGACTATCAATGGGCGAAGCCCGGCGAAAAAGACCCTGTGCCGAAGATCTCCTATGTCGAACTATTCAAGCCATGGGGCTGGATTATCGGTTCGGGAATCTACGTTGATGATGTCGAAGCGGAGTTCCAGAACTATCTGGTCCGTTTCTCGCTCATCGGTCTGGCAATCGCTGCGCTGATGGCGGCACTGGTCGCGATTCTTATCCGCAGCATCACACAGCCGCTGCGTCACTCTATGCAGGCCATGGCCAACATCGCCAGCGGTGAAGCCGACCTGACGCGGAATCTTGACGTATCGGGTAATGACGAGCTGACCACCCTTAGCCGCGACTTCAATACCTTCACCCAAAAACTGCGCACAGTGATCGGACAGTTGTTCGAAACCTCCGACTCACTGGAATCCTCCTCCAACGCCTTGGGCGGGCTGGCCGGGCAAGCGCACAAGCAAAGTCAGCAGCAGTCGCAACAGATGGAGCTGGTCGCTACTGCCGTCAACGAGGTGACCTACGCCGTTCAGGAAGTGGCAAAGAATGCCGAGCAGGCATCGAACGAAGTGGGTGACGCGGAGAAGCAGGCCGGGTTGGGGCAGCGGAATATCGAAGCCAGCCTGCAGCAAATAGATCAGCTTTCGATCACCATTAACGAAGCTGTAGGGGTCATACAATCCTTAGCGGACGAAACCACGAAGATCGGGTCAGTGCTTGAAGTCATTGGATCGATCGCCGATCAGACCAACCTCCTCGCGCTGAACGCAGCGATTGAGGCTGCCCGTGCCGGCGAACAAGGCCGCGGTTTTGCTGTAGTGGCCGACGAGGTTCGCCTGCTCGCCCAACGCACCCAGACCTCAACGGCTGAGATTCACACGATGATAGAAGGCTTGCAGAAGAATTCGGGCGCTGCAGTTAAGGTGATCATGGAAAGCAGCCGAGCATCCCAAGCCACCGTTGAACAAGCCAGCCAAGCCGGAGCCAGCCTCGTTCAGATTGCCCAGGCGCTGCGCAACCTGTCGGGGTTGAACGCATCGATAGCCAGCGCAACACTGCAACAGACCCACGTCGTTGAAGACATTAATCAGAACGTTACCCAGGCTGCCGGATTGGCTCAGCAAAGCACCCACGCGGCGGAACAATCGAGTGCGGCGGGTGAGCGACTAGGCGAGCTGGCCGAGCAATTGAATCGTCTGCTCAAGCAGTTCAAAGTCTAGCCAAGCTCTACAAGCGGACTTGTATACAACGGCCAGCTCCCGAACCGGAGCTGGCCGTTTTCTTTTGCCACGCCGGTTGCGGCTTTTCGCCACAGCGCTAAGGGGGGCAGATTGATGGGCTCTAAGAAGCCTTGCCCTTAGCCCAACCAGCAAAGCCAACGAAAACAGATAGTTAGACCGAGATTAAGCCGATCATCCAAGTTGCGCCTAATGCTAGACCTTTGGCTAATTGCAAAAAAAATCACAAAACACGAAACGACCCTGTGACTTATCAGTCCTCTGTGTACATCAATGGATATGTAAGGCCAACGCCGGCAGCCTGGCGGCAGGCTCAATATCCGATTTTTGGTTACCACACAGAGAGACATGCCTGATGAACAGCCCGCTTCGCTTCAACGACGCCCTCCTTATCACTGACCGTGCGTTCAAGCCGTTCCAGTGCGTCGCCTGGACGCTGCTCGAAGGCAACGGTGAACTCAGCATCACGGTCCTGGATGGCAGCGAATCGCGCACCGTGGGCCATTGCAAATTGGCGAGCAACGTCTACTCCGACCCGATCAAGCTCGGTCAGTCGCTGGAGCAAGCACGCGCCGATCTGAGTCGTCAGGGTATGCATCTCGCGCCTTGGCAGATGCCTGAGTAAGTCACTCCTTCTTGATAAGGCCCGGTTGCGCAAGCGCCGGGCCTTTTTCGTTGCATTTCGCTTGGCCACCAATAATGGCGCCGCTAGGAAAAAACGGACCCATTCGATTGTTCAACGGTCCCAGCAATAAGCGAATAAACGAAGGAGTGATCCATGAAAGGTGCAGAAGCCTACGTCAACGATCAATGGCACAGCAGCGGACTGGCCGATTTGCCGGAGGGTGCCCAGAGCCATTGCGTTTCCCTGAAGTTCATCATCCCTCGCGACGCACAGTCCACAGGGCTGATCACGCATATCCGTGATGTGGCGCAGAAACGTCTGAGCGAGTTTTACAAAGGCCGTCAGGTGATGCACAGACCGGTACAAGGCTCGGTCGTCGGAGACGGCAGCGGCGATGGGATAAACCTCGTCTTCGACGTCGCACCGGCGAAATAGATAATCGCCTCGGCGGTGCATGCTGATGACCAAAACGCCTGCAATTGATGAAGCCAGGTGCATCAGCGAGGTGCCCTTCTCACCCTGCCGTGCGACCACTCAGCCGACCATGAGTAGAGCAGCTTCTCGATACGAGTCACCAACGCAGCGGGTGGCGAAGCCCTATCGATTCCGCATATCACGCAATTCAACTTGCTGGCTTGCTGAAGAGCACACGGCTCCAGCTAAGCAAGGATGACGACTAGTTAAGCGCGAGGTTTACACCTGCGCAGCCCTGCGTGACGGGATGACGTCGAGCTCGTTAGCACCAACCGTGTACAACCAACTGGTCTTTTTACTGCCACCAATAGCGTCAGCATTATCGAGCGGGGCGGTCGATCGTTACGCGTCAACAAGAAGCTTTGCGCGGTCGCGCCAAACCGCTCATACCGGCGCTCGACACGCGGTTCGAACCCCTTTCGGTTGCGTCGGTCTCTTATTGAGACAAGCACTGTGCCCCCTTCAGCGCAGCTGCCTTTTCTCATCCGCAACCCAGGAGCGCTTACATGATCGGAGACTATTCCTCGATAAATGACCATCTGGAAAGTGCGCGACGGCTGGCTGACAGCGCAGAAACCAAGGCAGACCCAGCTATCTACCGAGAGGCAATTGACGAACTGGTTGCCGCGATAAGGCTGTTGATGCGTAACAGCCAGGAAAGCGAAGACTGACACTGTCTTCAGTCCTGCGCATCGCCACCGGCCACCCAGGGATAGCCTGGCTGCACTCATCTTAAGATTCGTTAATGCGGCCAGGCTTTACCAGGCCGGGCCGCGGCCCTTCAGGAGCATGCATGCTGATCGATCAGGACAGCGAGACGGCTTTGCACTTAGCGGAAGGTGTGCGTCCGCTTCCGGCGGACGAGCAATTGGATACCGGCACCGCCCTCTGCCCTGAGCTACCAGCCGACCTGCATTATGTAGACGACCACGTTCCAGGTATCAGTCGACGAAAGCTCGGCGGCAAATTCGCTTACTTCCTGCCGACCGGAGAACGTATTCGGGATACGCATGAGATAACGCGCATCAACAAGCTGGCCATTCCCCCGGCCTACTCTGACGTCTGGATCTGCCCGGATCCGCAAGGCCATATGCAAGCAACTGGACGAGATGCTCGCGGACGCAAGCAATATCGTTATCACCCCCGCTGGCGAGAAATCCGGGACGACAACAAGTACGAGCGGGTTCTTTCGTTCGGCAATGCCCTTCCGCGAATGCGCGAGCGCCTGGAGGAGCACTTGGCTTTGCGCGGCATGCCGCGAGATAAAGTGATGGCCTTGCTGGTGCAATTGCTTGAGTCGACGCTGATCCGAGTTGGCAACCCACGTTATGCAAAGGAAAACCGTTCCTACGGGCTCACCACTCTACGAACCCGTCATGTCGATGTACGAGGCTCTGCGATCCGCTTTCAGTTCCGTGGCAAAAGCGGTGTAGAGCATCGCGTAACGCTAAGGAACCAGCGGCTGGCGCGCATCGTGCGCCGCTGCATGGAGCTACCCGGCCAGCACCTGTTTCAATACCTGGACGAAAACGGGATGCGGCACCCAGTGAATTCAAGCGACGTCAACGCGTTCATCCACGAGATGACCGGGGGCGACTTCACGGCCAAGGATTATCGAACTTGGGCAGGCAGTGCGCTGGCGTTGGACTATCTGCGCAAACGTGAGTGGCGACCAGAGACGGTGGCGCGGCGCAATCTGGTCGAAGTGGTCACGCTAGTGTCTCACCAGCTCGGCAATACTCCCGCCGTGTGTCGCCAGTGCTACATTCATCCCGACGTGCTTGAAGCCTTTGCTACTGGCGAACTGGCGCAGCTGGGCAAGGCTAGAAAGCGCAAATGGATGAGCAGCGAGGAAGTCACCTTGCTGAAATTCCTGAGCAGCCGCACTGCGCCCACCGCAGCATCCTAGCGGTACAGGGTGACCTGATTGCGCCCTGAGGCTTTCGAAGAATACAGAGCAATATCCGCACGTTCGATCAGCTGTGCGTAGCCATTGGTGGGCTCGCTGAGATCCGCAATCCCGAGACTGACGGTAAAGCGAATGCTGCGCCCTTCGTGGACGACCTCATGCGCTTCGATGGATTGCCGTAGCCGCTCGGCGAACGTCACCGCCCCCTCGCTATCGGTATCCGGCAGCAGCACCACGAACTCTTCACCGCCGTAGCGTCCGGCAATGTCCGCATCGCGCGTGCTCTGTCGAACCAGTTCGGCAGTCTGCTGGATGACCGCATCACCCGCCTGATGACCGTAGCTGTCGTTGATCTTCTTGAAGTGGTCGATATCGAACATCACCAACGCCGCATTGCGCTCGTAGCGCCGATGCCGGGCGTAGTCTTGACGCAACATCTCCTCCCAATGGCCCCGGTTGAACAGGCCAGTCAGGCGGTCGGTGCTGGAGATGCGCTGCAGTTCTTGATTCGCCGCTTGCAACTGGCGGCGGTTGGTCGCCACGTCGGTGACATCGTAGATGATCAGGCAGACCTGCTCGATGCTGCCATTGAGCGCCTTCAACGGCATCAAGGTGGTGTTCTGGTACATGAAGTCTTCCAGCCCGGTGATCGGCTGGTAATTCTTGAATCGCAGCAGGTAAGGCCGCTGTTCCCAGATGGTGAACGATGGCGTCCCGAGTGTCGCAACGTTTTCCACCTTGCGCCGAAACCACTGCTCGTCGACTTCTGGAAAGAGCTCGAAGAAAGTCTTCTTGCGCGCCTCTTCTGGCAGCCGTCCGGAGCGGTTCTCCATGAAGGTATTCCACACATCGATGCGGTACTCGCGATCAAGCACCACGACACCGACATCAATGCTCTGGACGATAGCCAGCAACCAGTGGAGTTCACTCAGATCGTTCGAGTCAGGCATGGTCAGTTCATCTCAAGGGCGAGTTTGCGCGACAGCAGCTCAACCGAGTCTTCGGTGAACAGCAAGAGCAGGTCGAAATGAATGTCGTGACCTTCCAGGCTGTAGCTGATCTCCACCGCCAGGGTGTTTTTCCAACGTTGCCGGTTGACGCGAATGAGCTCATCGATCGAAGCATGCTGGCCCAGCACCTGTGGGTGACCCTGAGAAAACACCACATCGATTTGGTCTGCGATGCCACTGAGGCACGCACTGATCAGCAGACTGGAAAGGTCGAGCAGCATCTCAAGTTCGAGATATTCGTCGGCGCGCATCAGACGCGCCATATCGGCAATCTCCGAATCATGGAAGATCAACAGCGCCTCGCCGGCGATGCCCCCGCCGATATAGCCCTGGCACACCGCTGACAACTTGTCGCCCTGAGCCGCATCGGCCAGCGCCATGTGCAATTCGCCGACTTCGAGGATATTCACATTGGGAATCGGCAGCTGTACGAACACCCCCAACACCTTGGCGAGCAACGCCGCCGCGCGCCCCATCGCAACGTTGACCACCTCGCGGAAGGCGTCGCGGAACGAGACCTGCCCCGCGTTCCGCTCCCCGAGTGCTGGAAGTTCGCTATCCACGACCCCGAGACCCGCCAGGGTCTGTTGCAAATGCAGGGGATCGGCAGGCTTGCGGATGAATGCCAGCGCCCCCAGCCCGAGCACCCGGCGCACCGCCTCTTCCTGAACGTCCGCCGATATCACGATGACCTTGCACGCCAGTTGCTCTTGGCGAAGAGCAGCCAGAACCTGGTAGCCGTCCATGTCCGGCATGGTCAGATCAAGCAGCAAGACGTCCACGCCGCCTTCACGAATTCGTTCCAGCGCCTCGCGACCGCTGGCAGCCTGAAGTATATCTAGCGGCCACGCAGCCGGCAGCGCGCGCAGCAATTGCTTGCGCGCCAGGCTTGAATCATCGCAAATCAATACGGTAACGGCAGACATGCAGCGCTCGCTCACTTGGCCAGGCCCCTGGAACCTGGACAGCTTATCTCAGCTAACGAGCGCCGTGGTGGGGACACATGTAGATAGTGGCATTTTGCCAGCAAAGTGACCGATACGACCACCGTTTAGGCTGTTACCACTTAATAGTAAGCATTGTCCCGATTGGTGTGGTCGGTCACGTCACGAACGCCCTTCAGCTCCGGAATTCGCTCCAGCAAGGTCTTTTCGATACCTTCCTTGAGCGTTACGTCAGCCTGGCCACAGCCTTGGCACCCGCCGCCAAACTGGAGTACCGCCACGCCCTCATCCACGACATCGATCAATGTCACCTGCCCGCCATGGCTCGCAAGACCGGGATTGATTTCGGTCTGCAGGTAGTAATTGATGCGCTCGTTGAGCGGGCTGTCCTCGTTGACCATCGGCACCTTGGCGTTGGGTGCCTTGATCGTCAGCTGGCCGCCCATGCGGTCGGTGGCGTAGTCAACCAGGGCGTCTTCCAGGAAGGGCTCGCTGATACCGTCGATCCAAGCGGTGAAGCTTTTCAGGGAAATCGCGATGTCATCCGGCTTTTCCTCTCCCGGCTTGCAATAGGCAATGCAGGTCTCAGCGTAGGGGGTGCCGGGCTGAGTGATGAAGACCCGGATGCCAATCCCGGTGGTGTTCTGCTTTTCAAGCAGGTCGGCCAGGTAATCATGTGCAGCTTCGGTAATGGTAATGGCGCTCATGGGAACTCCTCTCATACATGCCCGGCAGTGTACGCCAACCACTGCGCCGGATAAAGTCCTAGCGTTTTAGTAGGAATTGCCTGGTAGAAGGGTAGTTAATCGGTACACCCGATCGGACCCTCGAGGTATCTAAGGCAGGTTGATAGCGGTACTCGTATCCGAACAGGGACGCGACATCTGATACCACTGCGTAACCTGATCAGTCACGCCGACGACAGGGTCCTGCCAGTTATACACGACGCCGCACCAACATGAGCATTGCTCATGTAAATCGCCGGATGATCAAAAAGCGTGCAGCTTTGCTATTATTCGCGGTCCTCGCAACCAGCTTCAGGTAGTCCCCATGCTCGACCGCAACGCCCGTCTCCAGGCACTCCAGCAGGCCCTCAAGGAGCGCATCCTGATTCTCGACGGCGGCATGGGCACGATGATCCAGAGCTATAAACTGGAAGAGTCGGACTATCGCGGCGAGCGCTTCGCTGACTGGCCACAAGATCTAAAGGGCAACAACGACCTCTTGATCCTCACCCGGCCGGACGCCATTAGCGCCATTGAAAAAGCCTACTTCGATGCCGGTGCGGATATCGTCGAGACCAACACCTTCAACGCCACCCGCGTTTCTCAGGCCGACTACGGCATGGAAGAGTTGGTCTATGAGCTCAACGTCGAAGGCGCCCGTCTCGCCCGCCAGGCCGCCGATGCAAAGACGGCACAAACGCCGGACCGTCCGCGATTCGTAGCAGGCGTGCTAGGGCCGACCAGTCGCACCTGCTCGCTGTCACCGGACGTGAATAATCCAGGCTACCGCAACGTCACCTTCGACGAACTGGTGGAGAACTACACCGAAGCCACCCGCGGCCTGATCGAAGGCGGCTCGGACCTCATCCTGATCGAGACCATCTTCGATACGCTCAATGCCAAAGCGGCGATCTTCGCCGTGCAGGAAGTCTTCGAAGAGATCGGTTTCGAGCTGCCGATCATGATTTCCGGCACGATTACCGACGCCTCCGGCCGCACCCTGTCCGGCCAGACCACCGAAGCCTTCTGGAACTCGGTACGTCACGCCAACCCGATCTCGGTAGGCCTTAACTGTGCGTTGGGTGCGAAAGAGCTGCGCCCTTATCTGGAAGAGCTGTCGAACAAGGCCGAAACCCACGTTTCGGCGCACCCTAACGCCGGCTTGCCCAACGCTTTTGGTGAGTACGATGAAAGCCCGGCGGAAATGGCATCGGTCGTCGAGGAGTTCGCCGCCAGTGGCTTCCTCAACGTCGTTGGTGGTTGTTGCGGCACGACGCCCGCACACATCGAGGCGATTGCTAATGCGGTTGCCAAATATCCGCCACGCGTCATCCCTGACATTCCCAAGGCCTGTCGCCTGTCGGGCCTTGAGCCTTTCACCATTGATCGCAGCTCGCTGTTCGTCAACGTGGGCGAACGGACCAACATCACCGGTTCCGCCCGTTTTGCTCGCCTGATCCGCGAAGACAATTACACTGAGGCCCTGGAAGTCGCCCTGCAGCAGGTAGAAGCCGGCGCTCAGGTGATCGACATCAACATGGACGAGGGCATGTTGGATTCGAAGAAGGCCATGGTGACCTTCCTCAATCTGATCGCCGGCGAGCCCGACATCTCCCGCGTCCCGATCATGATCGACTCCTCAAAGTGGGAGGTGATCGAGGCCGGGCTCAAGTGCATCCAGGGCAAGGGCATCGTCAACTCGATTTCCATGAAAGAAGGCGTCGAGGCGTTCAAGCATCACGCGCGCTTGTGCAAGCGCTACGGCGCCGCCGTGGTAGTGATGGCGTTCGACGAAGCCGGCCAGGCCGATACAGCCGCGCGTAAGCGTGAAATCTGCCAGCGCTCCTACGACATTCTGGTCGATGAAGTGGGCTTCCCGCCGGAAGACATTATTTTCGACCCGAACATATTCGCCGTCGCCACCGGTATCGAGGAGCACAACAACTACGCCGTGGACTTCATCGAGGCCTGCGCGTATATCCGCGACAATCTTCCCTACGCCCTGACCTCGGGCGGTGTGTCGAACGTGTCCTTCTCGTTCCGCGGCAACAATCCGGTTCGCGAGGCGATCCACTCGGTCTTCCTCTACTACGCGATCCAGAACGGCCTGACGATGGGCATCGTCAACGCCGGCCAGCTGGAAATCTACGATGAGATCCCGAAGAAGCTGCGCGACGCTGTTGAGGACGTGGTGCTCAACCGCACCCCTAACGGCACCGAGGCGCTGCTGGCCATCGCCGACGAGTTCAAGGGCGACGGCAGCGTCAAGGAAGCGGAAACCGAAGAATGGCGCAGCTATACCGTCCAGAAGCGCCTGGAGCACGCGCTGGTCAAGGGCATCACCACTCACATCGTTCAGGACACCGAAGAGTTCCGCCAGCAGTGCGCGCGGCCCATTGAGGTCATCGAAGGCCCTCTGATGTCGGGCATGAACGTGGTGGGCGATTTGTTCGGCTCGGGAAAGATGTTCCTGCCGCAGGTGGTCAAGTCAGCCCGTGTTATGAAGCAGGCCGTTGCGCACCTGATCCCCTTCATCGAAGCCGAGAAAGGCGACAAGCCGGAAGCCAAGGGCAAGATCCTGATGGCGACCGTCAAGGGCGACGTGCACGACATCGGCAAGAACATCGTCGGCGTGGTGCTCGGCTGTAACGGCTACGACGTGGTGGACATGGGAGTCATGGTCCCGGCTGAAAAGATCCTGCAGACTGCAATTGCCGAGAAATGCGACATCATCGGCCTGTCCGGTCTGATCACACCGTCGCTGGACGAAATGGTGCACGTTGCGCGCGAAATGCAGCGCCAGGATTTCCATCTGCCGCTGATGATTGGCGGCGCGACCACCTCCAAGGCTCACACGGCGGTTAAGATCGATCCGCATTACAAGAACGATGCGGTGGTCTATGTGACCGACGCGTCGCGCGCCGTCGGGGTCGCGACAACATTGCTGTCGAAGGAGCTGAAGCCGGTTTTCGTCCAGAAGACCCGCGAAGAGTACGCGATGATCCGCGAGCGCACTGCCAACCGCAGCGCACGCACCGAGCGTCTGACTTACCCCGAAGCGATTGCGGTCAAGCCGAAGTTCGATTGGGCCGATTACTCGCCAGTCAAACCAACCTTCACCGGCCGCAAGGTATTGGAGGACATCGATCTACGCACGCTGGTGGACTATATCGACTGGACGCCCTTCTTCATCTCATGGGATCTCGCCGGCAAGTATCCACGCATTCTTGAAGACGAAATCGTCGGTGAAGCCGCTACATCGTTGTTCAACGATGCCCAGGCGATGCTCACCAAGCTGGTCGACGAAAAGCTGATCAGGGCCCGCGCCGTCTTCGGCTTCTGGCCCGCCAATCAGGTCGACGAAGACGATATCCAAGTCTATGGCGACGACGGCGAAGCCCTCGCCACCCTGCACCACCTGCGGCAACAAACGGTGAAGACCGACGGCAAGCCGAACTTCTCGCTCGCCGACTTCGTCGCACCGAAAAGCAGCGGAGTGACCGATTATGTGGGCGGTTTCATTACCACTGCGGGCATCGGTGCCGAGGAAGTGGCCAAGGCTTATCAGGACGCCGGCGACGACTACAACTCGATCATGGTCAAAGCTCTCGCCGACCGCCTCGCCGAAGCCTGCGCCGAATGGCTGCACCAGCAGGTCCGCAAGCAATGGTGGGGCTATGACCCGGAAGAGCAGCTGAGTAACGAAGAACTGATCAAGGAGCAATACAAGGGTATCCGCCCTGCTCCCGGCTATCCGGCCTGCCCTGACCATACCGAGAAAGGCACGCTGTTCCAGCTGCTCGATGCCGACGGCATCAGCCAGGTCACCCTGACCGAGCACTACGCCATGTTCCCGACAGCTGCAGTCAGTGGTTGGTATTTCGCGCATCCTCAGGCGCAATATTTCGCGGTCGGCAAAATCGACAAGGACCAGGCCGAGCGCTACAGCACTCGCAAAGGTCAAGACATCGCCGTCACCGAACGCTGGCTGATGCCGAACCTCGGCTACGACAACTAGACTACCGCTGGCCGCAGCATCTCTATGAGGCGGCCTTGCGACTGAAATCAACAACCCCATGCGAAGCGCGCAATGTCTACCGAACCCCGTTACCTGCTCGATGAATTGGAAACCGCCGACATGCTCGAAGTCGACGGTCTGCACGCCTGGCAATTCACCCTTAACGATGCGTTACTGGACCGTGCCGACGCGGCCGCAGTCGCAAGTGAGCCCTTCGCCAGTGATGAAATCGTTGTTCAAATAGAGTCGGTCGACGGCCGTGAGCGGCGCCAATGGTCGTTCAGCTATAACAGTGTGATGGAAGCAGTGTACTGCGAAGATGAGCAGTATTGGACGGTCGGGAGCTCACCGCAGAGCCGCCTTCGCTGTCTTGGCGCGGTAAGCGCAAGCGCTGACGACGAGTGAACCGCGAACCGTCTACTGCCTCGGGAATAGCCAAGGAATGGGTCGAAAGTGATGCTCGTCAGTCAGATGTCGTACCTCGTCTGAGCAGTAGTCCGATAGCGAGAATGACCAACAAGCTGCCCGGTAGCCACTGCCAACCCATTCGTTGCGGCTGCTCTACAAACAGCAGCACCATCGATACGAAGGGCACCAGATAGCTATAGGCGGTTACCGCACCCGGCGTCAGGACAGCGGTCGCGCGCTGCTGCAGAAAGAACGTCATGCCACTGGAAAAGACCCCAAGGTATGCCACCAGCGCGACGTCTTCGGTCGTCATATACGCGAGCGCGCTGGGCCGCTCCCAGATCAAGCCCAAGGCGCCGATCAGCAATGCGCCCATCAGCAGGCTCCAAAAGGTCCGCAGCACGGCCTGCGGCGCCAGCCAGCCGCGGTGCAATCCCCATTTGCTCAGCACTGGATACAGTGCGGACGCCACACAGCCGAAGAGAAACGCCAGCTCGCCGAAACCCAGCTGCAATCCCGAAAAGTGACCGCCGTTCTCGGCCCAGGCCAGACCCAATGCGCCAACGGCGCCCAACGCAAGGATCGCCAGCAATCGTCCGGCTGGTCGCTCCACGCCGAGCCCGCGCCCGATGCAATAGGCAAGCAGCGGCACGCTGACAAATAACGTCGCCATCGACAAAGCACTGATTCGATGAGCCGCCCAGAACATGGTGCCGAAGAACCCAGCCAGGCTCAGCCCCATCAACGCGTAGAGCAGCAGCCCACGCAGACTCGGCCATCGCTCGGGCTGTCGCCATAACAATGGGAACAGCGCCAAGGCGGCAATCATGAAGCGAATCGCCGTTAGTAACAGAGGCGGCAAACCTTCGGTCATGAGCCCCACTGCCGGAAAGGACAACCCGACAAAAAGCGCCCAGAGCAACATGCCAAGATGCGCGAGCGTGACTCCCCGCCTGGTCTCAGTCATTGTGCCCCTCCTCCAGCGCCAACAGCAGCGTGCGCAACCCGGCCGCCAGTGCCTGTTTTTGCTGGACATCCAGCGGCGCCTGCATCTCGTGCAGGGTGGCGAGATATTCATCGAGGCACCCGAGCAGTACCTTCTGCCCTTCATCGCTCAGACGAATCAACAAGCTGCGCCGGTCTTCCGGATTCGGTACTCGCTGAATTAACCCGGCAGCCTCCAGGCGGTCCAGCCGATTGGTCATCGCCCCTGAGCTGAGTACCGCTGCGTGACGCAACGCGTTGGGCGTGAGCCCCTGCGGCTGGCCGCTGCGGTAGAGCGTGGCGAGCAGGTCGAACTCGCCATCGTGCAACCCATGTCGGCGGAACACCGAGGCCACGCTGCGATTGAGGTATTTGGAAAGGCGGTACAGGCGGGTGAATATCGCCATGGGCGATACATCCGCGTCAGGTTGCACGGCGCGCCATTGCGCGAGCACGCGATCCACATGGTCGCTGCGTTGCCTCTCTGACATAGATAGCTCCAGAACAAGAATCTTCACGTGAAGATAATCTGGCGCATCGAAAGAAGCAACGTTCCGGAACACCGGCACGGGCCCGATCGATGGATGGCCATCAATCGATCCGCAACGGAGCGCTCAGCGCACTAAAGGGAGACTAGGAGGCTTTCAGCGGAGCTCGGAGGGTGAGTTGCGAACGATCTTGATCGAGTGGGTCAAGGCCGGCTTGCGCGTGACGCTGACGGCCCTGCGCGTCACCGTATCGATGGTGATGTTCCAGAAGCCGGTGTTGGGCACTTTTATCCGTGCCGGGAAATTGTCGAACGCACCGCCGTGATAGATGTGTCGCCCGCCATTCTTGAAACTACGAAAATTCTTGTCGTTCATCAGGCGGATGTTGCAAGGCTGCGAGCATTCAATAATCACGAAATCGTCTTCATTGAGGTGTTCGCGCTGGTGAATGAACTTCATGTACCGCTCCGGGGCCGCATGTTGGCAAAGGCGAAGATTACCATGAGCGTTCGGCCCGCTCGATGGTTTGAACGGGCAGATCCAACTAGCACTAGCTGCACTGCGGAAGGTTCGGCTGCCGTCGCAGTTCTTTGACACAATGCGCGCCGCAGCCGATCACTCGACGTATGAACGCGGCCCTCCGTTAGACCAAGGACACCTGAGATGCCTGCGGCTATTACGCCCGTCAATGCAACCTCGACTATCACGCGCCGCGCGACACGCATCGGCTTTTTCATGGCCGGATTCGGTCTGTCGATCTGGGCACCGCTGGTGCCGTACGTGCGCGAACGCATCGAGATGAGCGACGCAGTGTTCGGTACGTTGCTGCTGTGTATCGGTGTCGGTTCGCTGACCTGGATGCCACTGTCCGGACTGCTCGTAACACAACGCGGCATCCGTCCGGTGGTGCTCTGCAGTGTCGTCCTGCTGCTGTTCGCCCTGTTGGGCATGGCCTTCAGCCAATCGCTCGCAGTGCTGGCCCTCGCGCTTTTCTGTTTCGGCGGCAGCCTTGGCGTGATCGACGTAGTGCTCAACATCCAGGGCGTCGTGATCGAGCGAGACACGGGCAAGCGCCACATGTCGAACTTTCACGGCATGTTCAGCTTAGGTTCGATTAGCGGCGCGCTTTCACTTACCGGCGCGTTGACGCTTGGCCTCGCCCCTGCCACCGGCACACTGCTGATGATCGCAGTCATCGCCCTCGCCAATCTCGCAGTGAGCCCTGGTTATCTGCGGGACAAGGCGCCAGCCGGCGGAGTCGCGTTCATCCGCCCGACAGGCGCGGTGCTGTTGGTCGGCGCCATGACCTTCGTCGTCTATCTGGCCGAAGGCGCAGTATTGGATTGGAGCGCGCTTTATCTGACTGAGCAGAAGGCACTGGAAACCGCCAAAGGAGGCCTGGGATACGCCAGCTTCGCCCTGATGGTGACAGTTGGACGTTTCGCCGGCGCGCCGGTGGTCAACAGCCTGGGCACCGCCAGAGTGATCGGCCTGGGTGGATTGCTGGCTGCTTTCGGCATTGGCTTGACCATTCTCACCGAGCATTGGGGGCTTGCCCTGCTCGGTTATGGGCTCTGCGGGCTTGGCTGCGCCAACGTCTCGCCGGTATTGATCTCGTCGTTGAGCCGACAGAACGCCATGCCTGTCCATCAAGCCATTACCGCAGCGACCACCATCGGGTTTGCAGGGGTGCTTGCAGGCCCGGCGCTGATCGGTGTGATTGCTCACTACGCATCGCTGACGCTGGCCTTCGCCCTGCTCGCGGCGCTGTTGTTCATGCTAGCGCTTGGGAGCCATCGGTTCAGAGACTAACCGCTCGGGGGAGCATGAGGTCTGGCATCAGCACCGCGTAAAGAGCTACAGACCGGCCAATAACGTTTGGCTAGAATGCGCGACCTATGCGTATCCTAGACATTCACCAGCAGCTCGCCTCGATCGGCGCCAAGCCCATCCACATTGGCCGGGTGACCCGTGCCTGGCTGAATGGCACACCGCTGGACACCGGCACGCGCCACCAGCGGACGGAAGACTTCCTCCCGTTGTCCGTACGCAACGGCCTGCATGAGGTCAGCCAGTCAATTGAAGGGCTGGCCCGCCTGAGTTCTGAGCATCCGGGCTCGGATGGTTCCGCACGGTTGCTGGTGGCGCTGGCTGACGGTCAGATGGTCGAGAGCGTACTGCTGCCCAGAGCCGGTCTCTGCGTATCGAGTCAGGTCGGGTGCGCCGTGGGCTGCGTCTTTTGCATGACTGGCAAGAGTGGCTTGTTGCGCCAATTGGGCAGCGCCGAGATCGTCGCCCAGGTCGCCCTCGCGCGACGTTTCCGCCCGGTCAAGAAAGTCGTCTTCATGGGCATGGGCGAGCCTGCTCACAACCTCGACAACGTGCTCGACGCCATCGACTTGCTGGGCACCGATGGAGGCATCGGGCACAAGAACCTGGTGTTCTCCACGGTTGGCGACCGGCGCGTATTCGAGCGCTTGCCGCTGCAGAAAGTGAAACCCGCTCTGGCCCTGTCTTTACACAGCACCGACGCCGCATTGCGCCGCGAGTTGCTGCCGCGAGCGCCTCAGTTCGATCCCGCCGAACTTGTCGAGCTGGGCGAAGCCTATGCCCGCCTCGTCGACTATCCGATTCAATATCAGTGGACGCTGCTCAAAGGCATCAATGACAGCCAGAACGAGATGGACGGGATCATCCGCTTGCTGCGCGGCAAGTTCGCGATCATGAACGTCATCCCCTACAACAGCCTCGATGACGACGAGTTTCAGCGGCCAGAGGCTGATCGCATCCATCAGATCATGCGCTATCTGCATGAAAACGGGGTGCTGACGAAGGTGCGCAACTCGGCGGGACAGGACATCGATGGAGGCTGCGGACAACTGCGCGCCCGTGCGGAGCGTGTGATCCGTGCACGCCAGCGTCCGGCTGAATCGCCCGTGCTAGACGCTAATTGAACGGGTTACAGCGTGCAGTGTCCTAGCGCATTGACCCAATTCCCGGCTCCGACCGAATGCGAGAGCACGCATGCACACCTTGGCACAACTTGAACGCGGCGACCTCGCCGGAACAACCCGCCTGGACCTGTCAGAACAGCTCGAGACTTTCCCTCGAGCCATATTCGACCTGGCTGATAGCCTGGAAATTCTCAACCTTTCAGGGAACCAGCTCAGCAGTTTGCCTGACGATTTGTCGCGCCTGCACAAGCTGCGCATCCTATTCTGCTCGGACAACCCTTTCACCGAGCTGCCCGCCTCGATCGGCCACTGCGCCAGTCTGGAGATGGTTGGGTTCAAAGCCAATCGCATCCGCCACGTGCCCGCTGACGCGCTGCCGCCCAGGCTGCGCTGGCTGATCCTGACCGACAACCAGCTCGAAGCGGTGCCTGACGAAATTGGACGCTGCGACCGCCTGCAGAAGCTGATGCTCGCCGGCAACCAGCTAGCCGCATTGCCCGAGTCGCTTGCTCGCTGCCGCCAGTTGGAATTGCTGCGCATCGCCGCCAATCAGTTGCCAGCATTGCCGCAGTGGCTGTTGTCTATGCCGCGTCTTAGCTGGCTGGCGTTCGCCGGCAACCCGTTCAGCGATGCGCTGGAATCGCAGACCTTGGCGCAGCATCCGCTGCCACCGGTCGACCGCAGGCAGATCATGTTCGGCGACGTGCTTGGCCAGGGCGCATCCGGCGTCGTTCATCGTGCTGACTGGCAAGCGCCCGGCCAGCCGAGCCGTGCCATGGCAGCCAAACTGTTCAAAGGCAGCCTGACCAGTGACGGGCTCCCCCATAGCGAGATGGCGGCCTGCATCGCCGCTGGCGAACATCCCAACCTGATCAGCATTGCCGGACCATTGGCCGACCGCACCGATGCGCCACCGGGTTTGCTGATGGCTCTCATTGATCCGTCGTACCGGGTGCTCGCCGGTCCGCCATCACTGGCCAGCTGCACCCGCGACTGCTACACACCGGCGCAACGATTCTCCGCCGACCAGCTGCTGCGGATCGCAACAGGTGCGGCCTCGGCGACCAGCCATTTCCACCCGCGCGGTATCCTGCACGGCGACCTCTATGCGCATAACCTGCTGGTCGACTCGCGTGGCCAGACGCTGCTCAGCGACTTCGGTGCAGCCTCGTTCTTCGAACCGGAGACCGCTGCGGGCCAGGCGCTGCAGCGTATCGAAACGCGTGCGTTCGGCTGTTTGCTCGAGGAGTTGCTGGAGCGCTGCGACGCCAACGGTCAGGACGAGCGCCTTGTGCAGCTTGCGATCCTGCAGCGTCAGTGCATGCAGGAAGACTCCAGCCAACGCCCGGATTTCAACCAGGTGGTCGCGCAGTTGACGCAGCTTGCGCCGCAACGGAGCGTTTCGGCCAGGTAGTTGCATGGGCCATCGTCCATCTCGCTTTCCGACGGCAACCTGACGCTATGCTCGCCCCAGAACCAAAACCCGACGACGTACCCGAACGCTATGCCAGCGATACGGTCACGCTAGACCATGACCCGTTCGTGGTCGGGCTCAAACAACGGCTTCCTGCAGACCTGCGAGAGAGCTTCACCCCACAGCAGCTGGACGGGTTGCGCAGTGCCTTCGCGACCCGCTCATGGGCCAGGCACAAGCTTGACCTACGCGGGACCTTCAGCCTGTGGAGCAACCAGTACTATTTCGTGTTGGTTGGCGGGCGAAACAAGCGCAGCCTGAGTCGAGCCCAACGCAGCCTGTCGCTGGCCGCCAAAGCCGGCGCGATCACTGCGTTTCTGTTTTTCTCTGTGCTGGTAGGCCTGGTCGCCCTGTACCTAGTCAAGTCGGCTCTCGGAATCAATCTGCTGCCGAACTATTCGCTGGGCCTGTGGGATTGGTTCAAAGGATGATCTAAACCTGGCCTGTGAACGCTGATTCGGCTGCAACAGGCATCAATCGCCGATGAGGATCAGCTTGCCGGTAGCCGGATCACGGTAAACCTGCCCGACGCTCTCCAAGCCCTGTCCGCCATCACCGTCAACGCTGTCTGGTAGCTTGGGCAGCTCTCGCCCGCGCTCGACGGCTATCGGCTGTTTCGCAGCACTCAACTGTTCCAGCAGATCCGTCTGCGCGACCAGCGCTGCAATCAACCCACAGGCGAACACCAGCACGACATCGACCATGTTCGCCAGCGGCCCCAGCGGATCGTCGTCGCCCGCGGCGAACCGACTAGAGCGCCAGCGCCGGCTCATCGTCGCGCTCCTGGTTAGTCCGGGCTTCGAGTTCATCAAGGAGTTCGTCGTACCAGCGTCGACGCAAGCGACCCAATGCGAAGCCGAGCACGCCGATCAACAAACCGAGCACGGTGGTATCGAAGGCCACGCGCATGGCCACGCTGAGAATCTGCACGTTGCCATTCCCCAGGGCCGCCAAACCGGGCCCCAGTGGAATCAGCGTTCCCATCAGCCCGAGCATCGGACCAACCCGTGCCACCAGATCGGCTCGATCGAGCCTTCGGCGTGCGCGCCGCTCGATTTCCGCCGGGGGCAGCAGGCGCCAACGGCGCAGGCCGCCGAACCGCTCGCCCACGGCGACACCGGCATCGCAGATGGCGAGCGCCAACAGGCCGAACAGACCCCAGGTCACGGGCTGTAACAGCCAGCCCACCAGCAAATGCAGCCAACTGAACAATTGATTGTCGAACACGTTAAGCGACTCCCCTCGACCGTGGCCCGCGACCACGCCAGATACCCAGTCCCAACAGCAGCAGAACGATCAGCGCAGCCAGCCAGAGGTACTGGCTGGCGCTCTCGTCACCTTGTGTTTCAGCTTGAGCCGGCTCGGCCTGAGCGGTGTCCGCCTCCGGCTGAATTTCGCTGATGCTGCTCGGGGGGTTCGATGGCGGCGCTGCCCGAAGAGCCGCATTCAGCCGCGCCTGCAGCGCGTCGCGCAGCGGGTCGCCGAGCTTCGGCATCAGCCACTCGAACATCGGATGATCCGGTCGGGTATGCCCGCTCCCCGGCAAGCCATGCGCGGCGACCAGAGTGGCAAACTGCTCGGCCAGTGCGTGCTGGGTCGCCTCGTCGGCCTTCCAAAAGCCCTTCTGAATCGCCACCAGCATGATTGCGAGCATGTTGCTTTTGACATGCACGTTGGCCCCTTGCTCGAGAAAGGCGTCGATGCCCAGCGCATGCCTGTCATCCAGATAGACCGCCTTGACCTCTTCCCAGGCGGTGTCCTTGATAATCTCGGGGTTGGTCACCTGCCAGCCCCAGAGGTACTCCAGAAATTCGCTGCCCATGGTGCGTGCGCCAGCGTAGTCATGCTGCATCAGCGCCTTGATCCAGGCCGGATTCAGGAATCGCCCGCGCAGTTCGGCCAGCAGCGCCTGCTGCAGTGGCTCAAGACGAACCTTTTGCGGATCGTTGTGCCAGCTGACGAAATTCTCCGGCGCTTTTCCGCTCAGGTGCTCCACGGCCATGCTCAAGCCGCCGAGGTAGTCAAAGGCATCGTTATTGTCCATCAAGCCATACAGATTGCTGGAACGCCCGAGATAGGTGCGGGTGACGTGCTTCAGGCTCTCTTCGAACACCGCCTGCACGGGCTCGCCCTGGTGGTTCAAACCATACGCATGGCCCATGCGATTGACGTAGCTGCGTGCGAGTTCGCCGCGTTCCTGCCAGCTGCCAGAACGTTCGACGAGCGTATTGACCCCGGCGCCGTAGGCGCCCGGTGCAACACCGAAGAGCCGCAACGCGGCGAGGCTACCGGCTTGCTCAGGCTCAGCGCCTGAGTCGAGTCGCTGCGCGGCGTCCCGCACCCAATTAGCCGCCACCAGATTCAACGTCAGACTTTCATCGTCGCCACTTGCGAGCGCACCGAGCGGTTGCAGTGCCGCATCCAGCGACGTACGCAGCGCAGGGTAGTCACGGCGAATGGTTTCGCTGGCGCCGTCCAGCGCTAGCAGTACACCGCATTCGAGCAGTGCAAGCTGATCGGCATAAAGATCGCGAAACAAACCGGAGGTGGTGAACATCAGGTCGCGTCGCTCGCGCCCGGTTGAAGCAGGTATTCGCTTGATGCCTTCGACGATGCCCCGGCTGTTCCACACAGGTTCTACGCCAAGCAGATCCAGTCCGAAGGCGATCATGGCGCCTTCATCACGGACGGTATCGGATGCCCAGAGAATGACGGCCTCGCGTCCGCCCTGCTCCATTGGCCGCTGTCGCGCACGGTCGGCCAGCTCGCTGCCAATACTCCAGCCGATGCGACTCGGGATCAGGCTACTGTCGAGCGCATGGAAATTGCGACCGGTCGGTAACGCCTCCGGCGTACGGATCGGATCGTTGCCTTTGCCTGGCTCGACGAATCGGCCGTTGAGCGCGTCGACCAGCGCCTGCATTTCCGCATCCGGTGAATCAATCAGTGCCTGCCGGTAACGCGACTCCTCGGTATTCATGGACGCCAGCAAGGTGTCCACGGCTTCCGGCGCCCAGGGCTGGCCGAACACATGCAGGCCAAGCGGCATGAAGCGCTCCTGAATATTCGTCAGGTAATGCCCGACCTCGTGCACCAGCAAGTCATCATCCACCTGTTCGAAATCGATACCGCGCGCTGCCAGCGGCTCGGCCATGGACTCGCGTAGCTCGGGTTCCAGCCTGGAACGAGTCACCAACCGCTTGATCTCGGCAATGGTGGCGCGCCGCGCCGGCCCTTCGCTGCTGCCAGTGCCCGTCTCGAAGCTCTCGATCAATTGGCGCAACTTGAGCAGATCGTCATAAAGCGGCGTAGCCACCAGCGGCGGAGTCAGGTGATCGATCATGACGGCCAGCCCACGACGCTTGGCCTGAATCCCTTCGCCAACCCCATCGACGATGTAGGGATAGATGCTCGGCAGGTCACCGACGATCTGCGTCGGGTAGTCTTCGGCACTGAGCCCTGCTCGACGACGCGGCAGAAACTCATAGGTGGAGTGACGACCCAGGTGGATCAGCGCATCAGCCCTGAACTCGTCACGCAACCAGTGATACAGGGCCAGGTACTGATGGGGTGGCGGGAACACCAGGTTGGCATGGAGCAGTTCCTCGTCGACTTCCCAGCCCCTAGGGGGCTGCGGCCCGATGAAGATGTTGCCAAACTGCACCCCCGGCAGCACCATCTGGCCGTCATGCACCATGACCTGACCCGGCGCCTCTCCCCACCCGCGCAACCCCTCAATGCCCGTCTCTGCCAGCGCCTGAATGAGGCTGTCAGCCTGGCCCCAATCAGCCAGCCCGGGCTGGCTCAGCGCCTGCTCATAAAAGGTTTCGAGCTGGGCTAACAGATCCAACGCGCGCTCGCGTGCCGGATGGACGACACCGTCGAGCACATGGTGCAGCTCGCTGGAACCGCTTTTCAGAGTCAACCTGGCGATGTCCAGCTGTGAGGCTTGTAACGCGCGGCGCATTTGCGCATTCCAATACCCCAGCGGGCCTTGGACCATCTCCGCCTGCAATGCCGATGGCAGCGAATGAAACCAGCGACGGTAACCATCGGTATCGACCGTAACGGCCTTGCGTGCCATCGCAGCCAGCGCATCGCCCTGTTCCGGCAGGTTGACACCCTGCTCTTGCAGCAGCTCCAGCAGCTGCTCCGGCGAGCCTGGCAGCGTTCCAGTGTCGTAGCCTTCGGTTTTCAAACGCTGAAGGATGGTGAACAGCGATTGCGGTACATCGAGGTTATCCGCGCCGATGTTGTGCCGCCCCGGTGGGTGGTTGTAGTAGATGATTGCCAAGCGCTTGTCCGCATTCGCCTTCGTCTGCAGCTGCTGCCAACGGGCCAGGCGAGCCGCCATGGCCTCGACACGGGAAGGTAGCGGTTGACTGAAGCCAAAGCGAATCCCCGAATTTGGGTCGATCTGGGACGACTTCCAAGCCGCCAGCACCATCGGCTGGCCGGTACCCTGCAATTCGGGCATCGCCAGCTGGTAATGCACCTTGTCACGACCGAGCCCATCGCTGGAAAGCTGCCACACGTTCTCGTCGCGGTCGTCCAAACGCAGCGCCTTGAATACAGGCACATCGAGCTGTTTGAGGAGTTCGGTTGCCTCCTCGCGCCCCTCACCGCCGCCGAGGACGAAATCCTGCAGCACAACTACCGCCGCCAGCGGTGGGTGCGCAGCATCGTTTAGCCAATGTAACGCCTGCAACGTGCCCTCACCCCAGCTGGCAAAGAGGCTGACGCATGCGATGTCGCGTTGCTGCAGGGTCTGACACAACGCATCGTTGAGGTCGGCATCTCCGCGTCGATCAGCACGGCCATGGTCAATCACCGCAACCATTCGCTCGCCGCGCCAGGCGAGATCCTGAGCTTCCCTTACCGCGCCGTCCTGATAGAAACGCATCGCCGGCCGCGCCTGTGCAGGCTCGGCAGTGTCGCCTGGGTTGTCGCGGTCCGTCAGCCACACCAGCAACCGCGCAATATTATCGCTACCACCGGCAAGCCAATAACTGCGAGCTTCGATCCATTGGGCTTGAACCGGGTTGGCGGCCGCTAGCGACTGAACCCACGCATCCAGATCACCAGCGGGTTTTTCGGCCCCCAGGCTTACCGCCTGATCACGGTTGGCAAACACCATACGGTCATTGGTGCGACTCATCGCCACCAACGCCTGATCGCTGTGCATGATGAAGCGTTCGCCTGTGCTGTGCCGCTCGATCAACGGTCGCAAACGCTCGACTTCCGCCCCGAATACACCCACCACGAGCAAGCGCCTTCCACTGGCAAGCCATTGGGCGATCGCGGCGTCGTCCAGCTCTGCCAGTTGCTCCGGAGTCCGGGCGCTAACGGTACGCTCAGGGAATCGTTGCTTTAGCAAAGCGGCAGCTGAAGCGAACTCAGCAGCGCTGTATTCGGAAATAATCGCGTTGATCTGACTGGCGCTAACCGGTGCCACTTGCGTCAGTAACAGAAGCGCTAGTGCCACGCAGCGAAAGGCGAAAGACATGCCCACTCCATCCGGGTGCAGTGGGCAACAGATAAGCCGCCTAGCCAAACCGGCATAGCGACAAAACTGAGTACGTCGCCCACCGCGACAGTTCCTGGGAAGTACGGGCTGGTATCGGGCTCAGTCGGATCGACTCTACCGTTGCGGGGGCAGCATCAGCTTGCACTGATTTCCCATTTAACCCGGACCATGATCCGGGCACCACGCACTTCAATTGTTCAACCGCTAGGCGGCCGAGGCGCGAACCTTACGCGCCGACTTAGGCAAGATCAAGCAACGACAAGCGTGACGACCCGATGATGTCGCTAACCATCGGATTGATCTCTCCAGAAGCAGGATTGCTGACTAGACTTCAAGGCATTCAGCCTCACGGAGACACTTATGGACGACGATAGGCAACCCAAATCGCTCACGCTGCGGCAGATGCTTCAAAGCATGCTGGCCGGCGCTTTGGGCGTGCAGAGTGGAAAGAATCGAGTGCGGGATTTCAGCCACGGTAAACCCAGCCATTTCATTCTGCTCGGCGTCGGCTTCACCGTAGCGTTCGTCCTGGTGATTTTGGGGATCGTCAAGCTGGTGCTCTATCTAGTCGGCGTTTAACCCGGTTATGTAGAGGCCGCCAGGTTATTGGTGGCTAACCCAGAACACTGCTGTCGCCACTGCGAGCAGGATCAGAAAGAAGATCGCGGCGGCATCTGCGCGGCTGTCATTATCATGGCGTTTCAAATGCTCTGACACAGCGGTATACCTTGTCGTTGAGGATCGCATTGATTGCAGTTAAGACCATGCATACGGAGCGCTCAAGGCCAGCGATTGAAATGCCTGAAAAGCAGCGTTTCGTTCTAAACATATTCCCAAACATCACTTTTGCGCATAAACGCTAGCTGGTATCGTGCCGGCCTCCCATCAACGGGTGCGCGGCCGTGCGCGCAGAAGCTGTAGACAGCCTGAAAAAACAGGACATTTATGTACGTATACGACCAGTATGACCAACACATCATCGAGGATCGCGTGCGTCAGTTCCGTGACCAGATTCGCCGCTATCTCGCCGGTGAACTGACTGACGCAGAATTGTTGCCTCTTCGCCTGCAGAACGGTCTGTACATCCAGCGCTATGCGCCGATGCTGCGCATTGCTGTGCCTTATGGGCTGTTGTCGTCTACTCAGATCCGCAAGCTGGCCGACATCACCCGTCGGTACGATAAGGGCTACGCCCACATCAGTACCCGTACCAACGTGCAGCTCAACTGGCCCGAGCTGGAGGATGTCCCTGACATTCTCGCCGAACTGGCAACCGTGCAGATGCACGCCATCCAGACCAGCGGCAACTGCATCCGCAATACCACCACCGACCAGTTCGCCGGCGTGGCCAACGACGAGCTAGTCGACCCCCGCCCCTGGTGCGAGATCATTCGTCAGTGGTCGACCTTCCATCCAGAGTTCGCATTCCTGCCACGCAAGTTCAAGATTGCGGTGAACGGCGCTGCGGGTGACCGTGCAGCCATCGAGGTCCATGACATCGGGCTCGAAGCGGTCAACAACGAGGCAGGCGAGCTGGGTTTCCGCGTATCCGTGGGTGGCGGTCTTGGCCGTACGCCGATCGTGGGCAGCTTTATCAATGAGTTCCTGCCATGGCAGCACCTGTTGACTTATCTCGATGCGATTCTGCGCGTGTATAACCGCTATGGTCGTCGTGATAACAAGTTCAAGGCGCGCATCAAGATTCTGGTCAAGGCCCTAACTCCGGAAGTGTTTGCCGAGCGTGTAGAGGCCGAGTGGTCGTATTTGAAAGACGGCGCGAATACTTTGACCGAAGCCGAGGTCGAGCGGGTCAGCAAATTCTTCGTCGACCCGGAGTACAAATCTCTCGAAGACCAGAGCGCTGTGCTCGCCCAGCTTGATGCCGAGCACCCAGGCTTCGCTCGCTGGCGTGAGCGCAACGTTGTCGCTCACAAGAAATCCGGTTACGCAGCGGTCACATTGTCACTGAAAAGCACCGGCGTAGCGCCAGGTGACGTGACAGACAAGCAGCTCGATACCATTGCCGATCTGGCGGATAGATACAGCTTTGGCGAAGTACGCAACTCCCACGAGCAGAACATGATCCTGGCCGATGTCGAGCAGTCACGTCTGTTCGAGCTGTGGCATGAGTTACGCGAACTAGGAGTCGCCACGCCAAACATCGGCTTGCTGACCGACATCATCTGCTGCCCAGGTGGCGATTTCTGCTCCCTGGCGAATGCCAAATCGATCCCGATCGCCGAAGCCATTCAACGCCGCTTCGATGACATGGATTATTTGTTCGACATCGGCGATATCGACCTGAACATCTCCGGTTGCATGAACGCATGCGGACACCACCATGTGGGTCACATCGGCATTCTTGGCGTAGATAAGAAAGGCGCGGAGTTCTATCAGGTTTCGCTCGGCGGCAGCTCAGGGCGAAATGCGAGCCTCGGCCAGATCCTCGGTCCATCCTTTGCCCAGGATGTCATGCCCGACGTGATCGAAAAGGTCATCGGCGTCTACGTGGAGCAGCGTACAGAAGATGAACAGTTTCTCGATACTTACCGCCGAATCGGTATCGACCCCTTCAAGGAGCGCGTCTATGCAGCGAATCATTAAGGACGGCCAGGTCATCGACGAGACCTGGCACCTGCTGCCCAAGGATGTGACCCTTGATGGCTTGTCCAACTGCGACGATCTGATCGTACCCTTCCAGCTATGGCTCGATCATGCTCATGCCCTCAAAGTTCGGGATGGCGGTCTCGGCATCTGGCTGGATTCCGACGAGGCCGTGGAAGAGATTGCCGATGACCTGGAACATTTTCAGGTCATCGCACTGAACTTCCCTGCGTTCACCGACGGCCGTCATTACTCGACTGCGCGACTGCTACGAGATCGCTACGGTTACAAAGGCGAAATCCGCGCCATCGGAGACGTGTTGCGTGATCAGCTGTTTTACATGCGCCGTTGCGGCTTCGATGCCTTTGCCGTGCGCCCTGATCGCGACCCTTATGATGCGCTGGAAGGTCTGAATGATTTCTCAGTCACTTACCAGGCCGCCGCAGACGAACCTCTTCCGCTGTTTCGCCGCAGATAAGGCAGACCCAACGATACGCTGTAAAAAAACCCGCCTATTTGGCGGGTTTTTTCGTTACTGGTACATCCAAAAGTTCGGGTGCTCTACCCGCTCAATTGCGATCGTAGCGTTCTTACCGAAGGCTGCCTTGATTTTCTCTGCCAGTGTTTTCATGAGCGGCTCCTGCTGCGTTGAAGTAGCGTTAGCTTCTCTCAATCGATAACAGCGAAGAAATCGGCTTTTACTATGATCAACAAGCAAAACGCTAATAGCGTCGCGTCTGCCCGCTCAGTCGAGTCGAACCAACATCCTTCCGGTTTGCTGGCCAGCCAAGGTACGCTCGATCGCTTCAGGCAACTGTTCCAGCGAAATCTCCTGCACCAAGTCGTCTAGATTAGGCAGCTTCCACTGCACTGAAAGCTTGTCCCACATTGAAGCTTTGACGACCAGAGGGATCTCAACCGAATCGACGCCCAGTAGATTCACCCCACGCAAGATGAACGGCAGTACGTTAGCCTGAAAATTCGTTCCCGCGGTCAAGCCGCAACATGCCACGCTCGCACCGCGCTGCAGCGACTTCACCACGTTGAACAGAATATCGCCACCGACAGTATCGACCGCCCCCGCCCATTGCTCTTTGAGCAGGGGCTTCTCGGTGCCAGCCTGTAACGCGCTACGCTCAACGATTTGGGTCGCGCCAAGCTTGCGAAGGAAGTCGCCTTGCTCGGCCTTGCCCGTCACTGCCGCCACCTTGTATCCCAAGCGGGACAACAGGGCTATCGCTATGCTGCCGACCCCGCCGGTCGCGCCCGTTACCAGAATCGGCGCGTCAGTTGGCTCGAGACCTGCTTGCTCAAGTTTGTCTATGCACAGTGCAGCGGTCAGGCCAGCCGTGCCGAGCGCCATGGCCTCACGCAGCGAAAGCCCTACCGGGCGCTTGATTACCCACGCTGCCGGAACCCGGATGAACTGGCCGAAACCACCAGCGGTATTCATTCCAAGGTCATAACCGGTGACGATCACTTCGTCACCTACGGAAAAGTCGGCCACACTCGACTCGGCAACTGTCCCTGCTGCATCGATACCGGGTGTGTGTGGAAAGTTGCGAGTGACGCCGCGATTGCCACTCGCCGATAAGGCATCCTTGTAGTTGAGCGACGAGTAGCTGACTCGAATCAGTACTTCGCCTGCTGACAACTCGTCAGTGTCCCGTTCGATCAGGCAAGTTTCGAAACGACCACCGTTTTCATTGGTTTGCAGTGCTTTGAAGCGAGCCATTAGTAATCCCCTTATTGCCAGAAACGTTGTTCATTAAGACGCGTCCAACCCTTCAACACACCGTGCTCAAGGACCGTGCTTGCAGCCATGCCGAATCGCTCAGGCAGGCTTTTCTTCTCTGCGTAATGCAGCTGGAACAGATCAGCTTCACGGGCCCGGGAAGCCAGGTATTCATCGCTAGTCTGCAATTCATCAACCAGCTGCTTGCCGAGCGCCGCGATCCCGAGCCACACCTCGCCCGTAGCGACCTCATCAATGCTCAGCTGCTGGCGATACCGCGCGACAAAGTTCTTGAACAGTTCGTGGGTGGTTTCCAGATCGTCTTGAAATTTCTCCCGGCCCTTCTCAGTGTTTTCACCGAAGATGGTCAGGGTGCGTTTGTACTCACCGGCGGTCAGCACCTCGACATCGACGTCATGCTTTTTGAGCAGGCGATGCAGATTAGGCAGTTGCGCAACCACACCGATGGAACCGAGAATCGCAAATGGCGCGCTGAGGATCTTCTGACCGATGCAGGCCATCATGTAGCCACCACTCGCAGCAACCTTGTCGACACAAACCGTTAGCGGCACACCGGCATCGCGGATGCGCACCAGCTGTGAAGCAGCAAGCCCATAGCCGTGAACCATACCACCACCGCTTTCGAGCCGTAGAACGACTTCATCCTTCGGTGTGGCCATGGTCAACAGAGCAGTGACCTCGTGACGGAGGCTCTCGACGGCCGACGCCTTGATGTCACCGTCGAAATCGAGCACAAACACTCGGGAACGGTCTTCTGGGTTTTTCTTGGCCAGCTTGGCTGCCTTCGTTTCTTGTTTGCGCAGGAGTTTCAGCTGATCCTTTTCAATCATTGATTGCTCGAGACGCTCGCGCATCGATTTGTAGAAATCGTTGAGCTTGTGTACTTCCAGATGGCCACCCGTTTGCTTGGACCGACCACGACGTAGCGAAGCAAGCGCCATCAGCACTACCAAGACAGCGGCTACCAGCGTCACCGTCTTCGCCAGAAAGCTTGCATAGTCAGCAAGAAATTCCACAAACCCTCCTCAATTAACCACGGTCGCCAGCAGAAACCCAAGTTGGCGAAAATCGCTCAAGCATACCGATTACATTACCGGCTGAGCCAGCGGAACCAGATTCAAACGAACGTATGATTTATCGTTGACACTCCACTACGATGCCCCTACGCTCGCGAAAACTGGGTGCCGGAGCAACGCATGGGCAGTATCTACCTGATCAGACATGGCCAGGCGTCGTTTGGCGCAGAAAACTATGACGTGCTGTCTCCAGTCGGCTTCCAGCAATCGGCAGCCCTAGGTGATTATCTGGATCAAATGGGTATTCGCTTTGACCGCTGCGTAAGTGGGGAGTTGAATCGACAACAGGACACCGCCCGCGCAACGCTCCAGCGAATGACTCCTCCTCTCGAAAGGCCACTGCCGGATATACAGATTGACGCTGCCTTCAATGAGTTTCGCGCCGACGAAGTGATTCGCGCACATATGGACGATCTCTTGGCCGTTGAGCCAGGTGCCATTCAGGTCTTTGGCAATGCAGCCAATCATCGTGCGGAGTTTCAGCGACTGTTCAAATATGTCATTCAGCGATGGGTCTCTGGCGATCACGAAAAGCAGGGGCTTGAAAGCTGGCAGAGTTTTGTAAACCGCGTTCAGGCTGGATTGAGTCGGTTGCTCGAACAGGCAAGCAAAAAAGATCACATCGCCGTGTTCACGTCTGGCGGTACGATCACAGCGTTGCTGCAATTGATCGTCGGCGTACCACCTATCAAGGCGTTCGAACTGAACTGGCAGATCGTCAATACGTCAATTAGCCGCCTGAAGTTTCGTGATCGGGACGTCGCCTTGGCATCATTCAATAGCCACGCACACCTAGAATTGCTGAAGAATCCGGAGCTCGTCACCTATCGATAAGCTCCAGCCGACCGCGGCCCCATAGCCGCACGTTTTTCCCCACGACAATAAAGGGTCATATCCGATGAGCAATGTCGACGAAACCATCCAGGGCATGAAGGCCAAGTTCAACCCCAGCGCTGCGGCCGGCTTGGATCTGGTTTTCCAGTTCAATATCACCGATGCCGAAAACTACTACCTGGTCGTAAAAGACGGTACCTGTGACTTTCATAAGGGCGAATCGGCTGATGCCAACGTTACGCTGATTATGGATAGCGAAACCATGCAGGGCGTCATCAGCGGTGAAACCGACGGCATGCAGGCCTTCATGGCAGGCAAGCTGCGCGCCGAAGGGGACATGATGCTAGCGCTGAAATTGAGCGAGCTGTTCCCGGCCTGATCTACCTTGACGTAAAAAGCCGAAGTCCCACGACTTCGGCTTTTTTATGCGCTTTTTTTAGGATTTTCCAAGCATCAGGCGCCTTGATTACGCGGCAACACCCCGGCCAATAACGGCCGACTTCCCTTGGTGATGCTCAATGCGGGCATTAGATTAGGGTCGTCGGATGGTCAATGGCGCAGCGGCTCGAAGCCTGCCATAGCTGGCCATTAAGGCATCGATAACAGAAAAGGGACAAGCATGGCGCTTACTGATCAGACCAGCCGTATACGTGACGGCGAAGAACTGCCCACCGAGGCCATCGACCAGTACCTGAAAACCCACATTCCGGGACTAGAAGGTATGCCGAGTATTTCGCAGTTTCCAGGGGGGGCGTCCAACCTGACCTATCTGCTGGAATACCCGAAGCAGGAATTCGTGCTCCGCCGTCCTCCCTTTGGTCATAAGGCCAAGTCCGCACATGACATGGGACGCGAATATCGAATCCTCAACCAGCTCAACGCTGGCTTTCCGTACTGCCCGAAGGCCTACGCCTATTGCACCGACGAGACGCTTATCGGGGCCGAGTTTTACGTGATGGAGCGGGTCAAGGGCATCATTCTCCGTGAGGACATGCCCGCCGAACTTGGATTCACGTCGGAGCAGACCACCGCGCTGTGCAAGAGCTTCATCGACAAGTTCGTCGACTTGCACAATGTTGACTACAACGCCTGTGGCCTAGGTGATCTGGGCAAGCCCGAAGGTTACGTCCAGCGGCAGATAAATGGCTGGATCGATCGGTACGAGCGAGCGATTACGGCTGACGCGCCTGGATGGGAGCCGGTTAAGGCTTGGCTGCGGGACAAGATGCCAGCCGATCACCACAAGCCGGGCATCATCCACAATGACTACCGCTTCGATAATGTAATCCTCAATCCGGATAACCCCATGGAGATCATCGGTGTTCTGGATTGGGAGATGACTACGCTGGGTGATCCTCTAATGGATTTGGGCAATACGCTTGCCTATTGGATTGAAGCGACGGACCCGGCGCCGATGCAGCTGATTCGCAAACAGCCCAGCAACGCGCCCGGCATGCTGACTCGTCAGCAATTTGTCGACTACTACGCCGAGCGCGCGGGTATCCGCATCGACAACTTTGACTATTACTACACCTATGGCCTGTTCCGCCTAGCGGCGATTGTTCAACAAATCTACTACCGCTACTTCCACGGTCAGACCCAGGACAAGCGGTTCGCCAAGTTCGTACAAATGAACGCCCTGCTCGAGCAAGTGAGCCTGCAGGTTATTAACAACTCGAAGCTGTAACACAGCTCACCAAGAGGAACCGACTCCATGAGTAAGACCAACCTATTTGACCTGGACGGCAAGATTGCCTTCGTATCCGGCGCCAGCCGTGGCATTGGCGAAGCCATCGCCAAACTGCTGGCTCAGCAAGGCGCCCACGTTATTGTTTCAAGCCGCAAAATTGATGGCTGCCAGGCGGTTGCTGATGCGATCAACGCCGACGGTGGCAAGGCCACAGCCGTCGCGTGCCATATCGGTGAGCTCGAACAGATCCAGGCCGTCTTCGCTCAAATTCGCGAACAGTTCGGTCGGCTGGACATCTTGGTCAACAACGCGGCTACCAATCCACAGTTCTGCCATATTTTGGATACCGACGTGTCAGCCTTTCAGAAAACGGTTGATGTGAATATCCGAGGCTATTTCTTCATGTCCGTTGAGGCCGGCAAATTGATGCGTGAGCATGGGGGCGGCAGCATTATCAACGTAGCCTCGATCAATGGCGTCACGCCGGGCAACTTCCAGGGTATTTACTCGGTCACCAAAGCAGCGGTGATCAACATGACCAAGGCTTTCGCCAAGGAGTGCGCCCCCCAAGGCATTCGCTGCAATGCGCTGCTTCCAGGCCTCACGGACACCAAGTTTGCCTCAGCCCTGGTCAAGAACGACTCGATCCGCGAAGAAGCGCTACGTCACATCCCACTACACCGTGTTGCGGATCCCAGCGAAATGGCGGGTGCTGTGCTCTATCTCGCCAGCGATGCATCGAGCTACACCACCGGTCTGTCGCTCAATGTAGACGGCGGCTACCTCGCCTGATCAAGCGACTTATACAAAAAAGGGAACCATTAGGTTCCCTTTTTTTGCGGAGCTTTCTGGCTACCAGCCCTTCATCGCCTGTTCTGCTGCGACGCTTGCCGGTTTCGCCAACAGCCCAGCAGGGGTCATCTCGACTGTATAAACGGCGTTGTCAGCGATCGGTAGATAGCTAACTCGGCGCAGTTGCGCATCGAGCATTAGCGGAGTGCACTCGCACCGATGCAACCACGCCCAGAAATCCACCCCCGCCCGGCTGTTTCCCAGCTGCACATAGGGACGACGCGCCTGATCCTGTTGCTCGACGGCCAGGTAGCGACCTGAAAGGCGCTCCAGCCGATAGCCAGGCTCCAACCCAATGAGCGCCGCCAGTCCCTTCCAATGAAGTGCTCGCAAGTCGAGCTGCCAGAGATCGCCTTCAAGCGTGACAAAGCGAGTGCTCTGCCCCTCTTGCACTTGCACCCGATAACGCTGATGACCATCGGCCTGAAAGGTCAGCGAAGCCAGCGGCGTGCCATCACTCAACGGCTGATAAGTCGTGACGTCCCAGGCGACTAGGCCAACTAGGCCAGCCAGCGAAAGTACCAGCATTCCGAGGGTGCCACGCAACCAGCCCAGCAACCAGTGCCCTCCCACAAGTAACCGCACCGCGACCAAGCCACTGAGCAGTGCAAGTAACGCGACAACCACCGCAAGCCCTATATATTGCATTGCCCACAAATCCACCGAAATCCGACGGGGCATTATCGATACGGTCCATCAGAGCAACCAGTACCAGAAAGGAACACTGGAGACGAGTCGACATTCTGTTGTTTGCCATTCGCTCAACCAACCCGTACCACGGCATTAGGAGGCGCTTGTCGTTGGCTTTACAGAAGCGCAACCGGCATGATGCGCCATCTCCGTTACCGATTTTGCTATGAGTGTTTCACATGCTGACCTTTGAGCTTGCGACCGACCCACTGGTATTGGTCGCCCTCATGGCCGTCGCCTTTCTTGCCGGCTTTATTGATGCCATAGCCGGCGGAGGTGGCCTATTGACGCTTCCCGCTCTCCTGACCGCCGGCTTACCGCCGCATCTGGTTCTAGGCACCAACAAACTGTGCGCAACCTTTGGCTCAGCTACGGCAAGCTTCACTTTTTATCGCAGAAAACTATTTCATCCACAGCAATGGCGATCAGCGCTCTTAGCGACTGCTATAGGGGCAGCGCTGGGCGCGGGTTTGGCACATATGATCCCGGCACGCTGGCTCAATCAGGCCCTGCCTCTGGTGGTATTTGCCTGCGGGCTGTATCTGCTTTTCGGGCGGGTGCCAACCACACCTCGAACGGGCGCTGAGCCAATAGCCCAACATAGACAATGGCCACAAGGCCTGACTCTGGGCTTTTATGACGGCCTAGCGGGGCCCGGCACGGGAGCATTCTGGACCGTCAGCAACATGTTGCTCTACCCGCTCGACTTGCTAAAAGCCAGCGGCGTGGCTCGCAGCATGAACTTCGTCAGCAACGGTGTTGCACTTGCCGTATTCATTGCTGGCGGGCAAGTCGCCTGGGGGCTAGGCATCGGCATGGGGCTCGCCTTGATGGTCGGCGCATACCTTGGGGCGCGCACTGCAATCCAGGGCGGATCGAAATTCATCCGACCGATCTTTATATCGGTGGTGCTGGTACTGAGTCTGCGGCTAGCCTGGCAGCACTGGTTCGGTGCGGCCTAAGCGCCGAGCCAGATACAGATCAATCAAGTAACGGGCGATGGATTTGTGAGCAGGCAGCGCAGGCAGATCGTGGATAGAAAACCAGTTTGCATCCTCAATCTCTTCAGGCTGCATCACGATCTCTCCCGATGCATACTCGGCGTGAAAGCCAAGCATCAAAGAGTGTGGAAACGGCCATCCCTGACTGCAGATGTACTGGGGCTCATGGATAGACACCCCAACCTCCTCGTGGACTTCCCGCCTGACGCACTGTTCGACTGACTCGCCGGGCTCAACGAACCCTGCAAGCGTGCTGTATACCCCGGGGGCAAAGCGCGGTGAACGAGCCAGTAGCAGCTCGTCGCCTCGCGTTACCAAAACAATCATGCTCGGCGAGATGCGAGGGTAGTGGTGAATGCCACAACTCTCGCACTGCATCGCACGCTCCGTAGCATGCTGGCGCATCGGGTTGCCGCAGCTGCCGCAGAAGCGATGATGGCTCGCCCAAGTGCCAATCTGCGCAGCGAAACCGAGCATACGAAACCTTTCGGTATCGTCATCATGCATCATGAATTGACGCAGCCCCTGCCAGCCAGCGCCGGGCACTTCGACCGGGTGCGCCAACTCCATTAGAAACACTTGGTCGCCATCGAAATAACCCAAGCCTTGCTCGCTGAGCAACGGTAGGTCGAGGCGTTTCAACCAATCTCTGGGAAACAGCACGCCATTTGCATCACAAAGAAACCCCTGCTGGCAATGCACGACGGCCCATCCACCGCCCATAGCCGGATCAAGCAATGCTGGCTGCCACCGTAAACTCATCAGGCAGCCACCGGCAGACCCAGTGCCCGCACACTTTCGGTCGCGAGATCCAACACGCTGACTCGTGATTCGTCGCGCCGTAGTATCGCTCCGCCGTCGAGGTAATATTCGAGGCTGGTCAACGCGTCGGCCAGAGTCTCAAGCATTTGCTCTGGTGGCATTTGCACACCCTCGAGCATCTGCTTCTGAATAAAGTCGGCACAGGCACCGATCAACTCAGCGGCGCGATCCTGTTCTAGAAAACGCAGCCCACCACGAACAGCCATCAAACTGAAAGGGACATTGGCCAAGTGTAACTTTTCCCCGTTTGATTCCAGATAGGCTGTGATGGCGCGCTTGGCCAAGGCCAAACCTGCGGTCGCCTCGCCGATCACCACGATGCAAGCTTCAGTGAGCTGATGGTTGGCGAATGCCTCAGCCTCTTGGCCCGGCTGTGCAATCTGTGGACGCGCATCAAAGCGCTCGCCGCGCTCCAGGCTGGCCACCATGCTCTCGACATAGAGCACCGCATCGGCCAATTTCAACAGCGCCTGGGGCTCGGGCAGTTGTTCGACGCTCCAGCCGGACACCACCGAGAGCTGGGCATGCAAGGTACTCGATGCCGAGGACAAGCCCACCATCCCCAACGTCTTCGCCAGTTTGCCTAGCAGACTATGCAGGTTTGGATACGACTCAGCCGGTGCGGTCTGGCGCTCGATGAGATCGAGTAAATCTTTGAGACTCGCCAGCTCTTCACGGATCGCCGACGACAGGGAGCGCATCACAGCCTGCCCGGGGCCCGCCAACCGCTGGGATTCATCCTCAAGAAGATGGTCGGTGAAGGGTAACGAACCAAGCGAAAATGTCTCCCGCACCTGACTTGCTAACGGCCCATTGCTTTCGGCTAATGCAACGAGATACAGCAGCTCCTTGAGCAGAACCCGAGGTGGTTCATAGGCATCATGACCGCTGAGCTGCCGAAGTTCTCGGTCAAGCCTGGAAAACAATTGCTTGCGTGATTGGCGCGGCAACAGTTGGCCATCCAGCTGGGCCTCCAAAGCTGCGCTCCCCAGCCAACACAGGCGACCACCCGCCGAGTTTGCGAACAGCAGATCCAACCGGCCCAGCGCACGCGCCATAAGCTTAAGGCTGGCGGAGGCATTGTCTTCACGAATGAAGCCGAGCAAGCCTACCTGGTACATTTGACGCAACCGGCGCGCCTCGGCCGCACGCGCAGCGGGCTCGCGCACCGCAGCCTCGATTGGCGGACGCGCATGATCGAGGCGGACGCTGAAGAAGAAACTTTCGGGTAACGGCGACTGGCCACTAACCAACCGCAAAGCATTGATCGGCGGCAGCAGTAGTTCGGGCATTTCCTGCCGGCTGGCGTCGACGCTTTCGAGATAACGTCCAAGCACATACAGCGCGTTACTCAGCGCTGCCAACTGACTGTCTCGATCTTCCCCCGCCCCTACGGGGATGTCTGTCGCCAGCTGGAGTATTTCCTGCGCGAGCAGTTCGGCGCCGGTCAACTCGATGAGCCGCAGCGTGCCGCGAACCTGCTTGAGATTCTCGACAGCCTGCTGCAACAGACCGCTATTGTTTCTGTCGATGATGAAATGCTCGAGGCTCTGCTCGGCTTCTTCCATGGTAGCGAACAACTCATCGCGAACCAGGCTGAGTGAAGTAGCTCCGGTAACCATGCCTAGCGCGCCTCCCGCGCAACGTTTGAATGATGCATCAGTCAGCGAAATCCGGTTTCTGCTTGCTCATATGGGCCGCCATGGCCACCTTCAGGTCAGCCGACTGAAGCATCGCTGCGTTCCAGGTGGCGATGTACTCGAGGCCATCATCGACACGGTGGTCGCGCATATAGCGAATCATCTCCTTGGTCCCGCGAATGGCGACTGGTGACTTCGCGGCGATATCGGCCGCCAGAGCGAAAACCCCAGCCATAAGGGATGGTTGGTCGGTGTAAGTTTGATTGACTAGGCCAATGGCCTTCGCTTCCTGCCCGTCAACGCTACGCCCGGTGTATGCGAGCTCGCGCATCATGCCGTCGCCGATGATTCGCGGTAGTCGCTGCAGCGTACCGACATCCGCCGCCATCCCCATATCGATTTCCTTGATCGAAAACTGCGCATCGAGCGTGCAGTAACGCATATCGCAGGCAGCGATGAGATCGATCGCACCGCCGATGCAGTACCCTTGGATCGCCGCCATGACCGGCTTGCGGCAATTATCCACCGCGTTGAACGAGCTCTGAAGCTTGAGAATCTGGCGACGCAGGTGTTCGGCGTTGCGGCCCACATCGCTGCCCATCTGGGTCGCGGCTTGCGCCAATAGTTGAAGATCAATTCCCGCTGAAAAATGCTTTCCCTCGCCCGACAGTACCACTACCCGAATGTCGTCCGTATCATCGATCCATTGGAAGATATCGACAATTTCGCTCCAGAATGCAGCATTCATGGCGTTGACCTTGTCAGGTCGGTTAATCGCTACATGGGCGATCTTGTTCTTCAACTCCACACGGAAGGCTTGGTAGTCGGTCACGTATCATCCTCGACAGCCGAGGCACTCAGTGCCTGAACGGGTTCGACAGCCCCACACAGGGAGGACTGCTCTCAGCCGAGCAACTATAACAACAGCCGAGTGAAAGTCGATGCGGGACGATGTGAAGCAGCCCACGCCCTCGCACATGATCTTCTTTGACAAGCTGCGATACCGGCTGGATGGGCCGAGTCATACGCTCTACCCCTCTAGGATGCAATCGACTGTATAACCTACCCCGTCCGGATGCTCCTCGTGCTGCAGCCCATGTACATCAGCATCAAATCCAGGAAATTGCGCGGCGAACCTCTGAGCGAAGGCTAGATAGTCGAGAATCGAGCGCGTTTCGGAGGTGAAGCGCTCGCCCGGCATGATCAGGGGAATCCCTGGCGGGTACGGCACCAGCATGACCGCGGCGATGCGACCTTCCAACGCCTCGATGGAGACCGCCTCAACCTCGCCGCGTACCAGCTTGTCGTAAGCCTCGGCCGGCTTCATTGCCAACGCAGGCAGCGCGGTATACATCCGTCTCATGGCTCTTGCGGTGGCGTTCTTGCGGTAACAATCATGGAGCGAGTCGCATAGATCCCTCAGCCCCATCCCCAAGTATTGGCTGCCGCCTGCCTGCACCACAGTCGGCAACGCATCGCATAACGGTACGTTGTCGTCGTAGTGTCTTTTGAACTCCAGTAACTCAGTCAGCAACGTGCTCCATTTACCCTTGGTGATACCCATGGAAAACAGCACCAGGATCGAATAGAGACCGGTTTTCTCGACGACCAGCCCCCGTTCCCAGAGAAACTTGCTGACCACTGCCGCTGGAATGCCCCGCTCGCTCAACTTGCCACCGGCAGTCAGTCCGGGCGTTACCAGGGTGACCTTGATCGGATCGAGCAGCACGTAATCATTGGCAACATCCCCGAAACCATGCCAATCCGCTTCCGGCTGCAGCAGCCAGTCGCTGGTGACCAGTTCGTCCGCCCCATCTGCCGAAGCAGGCTGCCAGATGCTGAACCACCAATCATCTGGCGCCAGATGCTGTCGCAGATTAGCCAATGCGCGGCGAAAGCTCAGCGCCTCGTCGAAGGTTTCCTGGATCAGTGAGCGACCGGCGGGACCCTCCATCATCGCCGAGGCGACATCGAGCGAGGCAAGGATGCCGTACTGCGGGGAAGTGGAGATATGCATCATGAAGGCTTCGTTGAAGCGATCACGATCTAGCTGTCGCTGCTCACTGTCGAGGACATGAATCATGGATGCCTGGCTGAAAGCCGCGAGCACCTTGTGCGTCGAATGGGTGGTGAATACCAGCGGCCCCTGCTCGCGAGTGTCCATCCCGTAGCGCCCGTCGTAGAACTCGTGAAACGCGGCGTAGGCGTACCAGGCCTCGTCAAAATGCAAGACATCTACGCTGTTTCCGAGGGTCCGCTTGATCAGGTTAGCGTTGTAGCAAAGGCCGTCGTAGGTGGAGTTGGTTACGACCGCCAACTTCACTCTTGGCGAGCGCCCACGGGTGAGTGGGTTGGCATCGATTTTGGCCTGAATCGATTCCGGCGAAAACTCCTCGAGCGGAATCGGACCAATGATTCCGAGTTCGTTGCGTGAGGGCGTTAGATAAAGAGGAATTGCGCCGGTCATGATGATCGAATGCAGTATCGACTTGTGGCAGTTACGATCCACCAGCACCAGGTCGTCCCGGGCCACCATTGAGTGCCAAACGATCTTGTTTGCTGTAGAGGTTCCGTTGATTATGAAAAACGTGTGGTCTGCACCGAAGTTTCGGGCCGCTCGGGCCTCGGCCGCTGCCAACGGACCAGTGTGGTCAAGCAGCGAGCCAAGCTCAGGCACCGACACCGACAGGTCGGAGCGCAGCGTGTTCTCGCCAAAGAATTGATGGAATGCCTGCCCGACCGGGCTCTTGCGAAAAGCGACACCACCGCCATGGCCAGGCGTGTGCCACGAGTAGTTCGAGTCCCCCGTATGCTGCACCAGCGCGCGGAAAAACGGCGGCAACAACCCATCCAAATAGCTCCGCGCGGCGCGAGCGACTTGCCGCGCGAGGAACGGGACGGTGTCCTCGAATAGATAGAGCAACCCGCGCAGCTCGTTCAAGTCCGCCATAGCCTCAGCTGGCGCATTCTCGATGGTAATCTGCTCACCAAGCGCAAAAATTGGTAGCTGAGGCGCACGCCGGCGTGCGACTCGTATCAGCCCCACGACATCCTGTAATAACCGTTGGTTTTCGCCAGCGCCTTCTGCAGCAACCAGGATGCAGGCCAGCCCGTGATGGGTTGACGCGACAATTCGACCCTCTGCAGCGCTTCCCGTCGGGAGAATATGAAAGCCGTCCCGCTCAAGCTCGGCTGCTATTTCTCGTACTCGCTCGCCGGCAACGGTATCGGCCTTGATGTCACGGTGAACAATGAGGATGGGGAATTTGAGGTCTTTGTACATGAGGGCGTCCTGGAGGGAGTCCTCTCCAGCGTAGAGGCTCTACCCGCAAGCACCAAGCTAGAATTTATTGCGTGGCGCGCCGAAGCGTCTGTGAGCGCGTCGACGCCAACGCCTCAGACCGGCAATGCTTCCGCCTCGTTGTGGACGGGTTGCTCCAACTGAACCCAGAGGGGCACGGCACCCGCTGCCTTCTCGATCGCCTGCATGCGTGCTGCATGCGCAGCGACTTCTTCGGCACTGGCGCGGATCACCAAGGTACTAGGGCGGTCAGCTGGCAACCGGCGGATAGGCGCAGGCTGCTGACGGCCGCCACTCTCGGAGCCGGCACCGTCACCCGCCAGGGACAGGTTGGTTTGTCCACCCGTCATTGTCAGGTAGACGTCGGCGAGGATCTCCGCATCGAGCAGCGCGCCGTGAAGATCGCGACCCGAGTTGTCGACCCCATAGCGTTTACACAACGCATCAAGGCTGTTGCGCTGGCCAGGATGCCGTTCACGGGCCATCAGCAGGGTATCGAGGATGCTGCAGTGATCGCTTAGCTCGGTACGATCCTGCTGACCAAGCAGGGCGAACTCGTTATTAATGAATCCAACGTCGAACGCTGCGTTATGGATGATTAGCTGGGCGCCCTTTATGAATTCGAAGAACTCATCGGCAACCTCCCTGAACCGAGGCTTATCGGTCAGAAACTCATTAGTTATCCCGTGAACAGCGATGGCGCCCTCGTCTACCTCACGATCCGGCTGCAGATAGACGTGATAATGCCGGCCGGTAAGGCGCCGGCCGATGACCTCAACACAGCCTATCTCGATGATCCGGTGACCATCGGTTACTGGCATACCAGTGGTTTCGGTATCGAGTACTACGCTTCGCATATTTCACATTACTCAGGCAGGTTGTCGTTTGGCTTGTACTACACCGCGATTGGCCAGCAGATCGGCGCGCTCATTTCCCGGGTGGCCGGTATGCCCGCGGACCCACTGCCAACTGACCTGATGACGGCTAACCTGCTCGTCGAGCAGCCGCCACAGATCGGCATTTTTGACTGGCTGCTTGGCGGCCGTCTTCCAACCACGCTTCTTCCAGTTGGGCATCCAGTCGTTGATGCCCTGCATGACATATTGCGAGTCTGTCACCAGCTTGACCTGGCAAGGCCGCTTCAGCTCTTCCAGTGCACGGATGGCAGCCATCAACTCCATGCGGTTGTTGGTGGTTTCCGCCTCGCCACCCCAGAGTTCTCGCTCCACGCCCTTGTAGAGCAGCAGCGCACCCCAGCCGCCCGGGCCAGGATTGCCCTTGCAGGCGCCGTCCGTATAGATCTCGACCGTTTCGTCACTCATGAGAAATTCTTCGCCTTTTACTGTTCGGCATCCCGGCGACTGACTTTCGCTACGGGCATCGGTAGCAGCTGCCCCATGCGCTCACGACGGCTTTGCCGCACTGGTCGCAGGCCTACCATAAGCTTTCGTGCCACTAGCAGGTAGAAACCGCCCATAGGCAATTGCGACCTTTGCCCTGCGGTCTCCAGGCCGGATAACCGCGCCCGCCACTGGCTCGACGAAAGCGGCGGACAATAGCACCCGAACTGACGTTTCTCCAGTGAGAATCCCAGCAGATTCAACCAGTCACCCACTCGCGTCGGACGGATGCAACGTGCATGGCGAAAGGCCTTGCGTGACAGCAGGCGCGTCGCTCCCCAGGCGCTCCACGGGTTGATCCCGACGATCAACAAGTGCCCTCCTGGCCGAACGCTACGGGCGGCTTCGCGCAACAGCGCGTGCGGCGACAAACTGAAATCCAGACCATGCTGAAGCACCACGACGTCAGCAGCGTGCTCGCCTATCGGCCAGGATTGCTCTTCGCAAACGATTTCAACGCCCGCCAGCGGCGGGCCCAGGCGAACGCTGCGCTTGATCTTCTGCGGCTCGATCGGCGTATTGGCGAACGGCCCGTAGTGCACCAAGTAGCTACCGAAACATCGCGACAGCTCCCGGCTGATCACGCGCTGTTCCTGCTCGAGCAATTGCCGCCCTGAGGGGCCATCGAACCAGGCGCTGGCCTCGCTCATCAGCGACAGCCAGCGTTCGTCCGACTTGGTACAAGACTCACTCATGGTTAGCCTCCATTCGTCGGTTTGGCGGACCCGATCAATACGCCCTATCGGTTCAACTCTCCAGTTCGGCTGTTAGGATGCGCTTTTGCTAATGACTTGGCGACCCGTGCATATGTTGAAGATAGACGCTCTGCCCGCCTTCACCGACAACTACATCTGGTTGCTTCAGGATCCTCAAAGGCGTCGCTGCGCAGCGGTAGACCCGGGTGAGGCTAGCCCTGTTCAGCAATGGCTGGACGCTCGCCCCGGCTGGCAATTGACTGACATTCTGATCACTCATCACCACCACGACCATGTAGGCGGCGTCGAGCAGCTCAAGGCCCAATATGGCGCGACGGTCTATGGCCCAGCGAACGAAAATATACCGGCCAGAGATCATGCGCTGGTCGACGGGCAGCGCGTCCGCATTCTCGGCCAGGATTTAGAAGTTTTTGAGGTTCCGGGGCATACCAGCGGTCACATTGCCTATTTTCATGATGACGCCCAAGCGCCCTGGTTATTGAGCGGCGATACGCTGTTTGCCGCAGGTTGTGGCCGCCTGTTCGAGGGCACCGCCACCCAAATGTTCACATCACTGCAACGGCTTGCCGCACTGCCTGCAGCTACCAAGATCTATTGCACCCATGAATACACGCTGAGTAATCTGCGGTTTGCTCAGGCAGTCGAACCGGAAAACCCTGATATCGCTGAACGTCTCGAACAGGTCGTCCGCCTGCGTGAGGCAGAACGCATCACGCTGCCCTCCGACTTGGGTATCGAACAAACCACCAACCCCTTCCTGCGCTGCTGGGAGCCCGGAGTGGTAGCCGCAGCAAGTCGGCATGCCGATCGGCCACTGGAGACAGCGGAAGCCGTGTTCTCGGTACTTCGAGGGTGGAAAGACAGCTTTTAATGAAGATCGACCAGTCGCCAAAAACCGAGGCGTCGGGTTGACCCACCGGAGCGGCATTCCTACACTCCCTCGAATTTGCGCCTAGGGAGCCCATCAGCCAATGCCGTCTGACTCTACGAACAGCCCACAGCCGGACGCCTTGGCAGCCTCCGGCCGGGCCCTGGCGCTAGCAATCTGTCTCGCTATAACCGGCTGCCAGAGCACCTCCCCCCGAGCCCCGACGGACAGCGATGCCCGTACCAGGGCAGTGCCGATGGTGCAGAACACCCTGTGGCTCACGGAGAAAGCGCCGGCAGAGCCGACCCATGCGGACATATGGGATCGCATCAGGCATGGATTCAAGCTACAGGACCATCTGGAAAGCAATCCGCGCATCGAGCAACAGCGCCTCCTTTTTTCCAGCCGACCGAATTCCATCGAGATGGCAAGCGAGCGAGGCAGCCCTTACATCCATTACATCGTGGAACAGCTCGAAGAACGCGACATGCCCCTCGAGCTGGCACTGCTGCCCATTATCGAGAGCGCGTACAACCCGTTTGCTTATTCTCCAGCTCAGGCAGTCGGCCTTTGGCAGTTCATTCCTTCGACAGGCCGCCACTTTAATCTGCAACAGACCAGCTGGTATGACGGCAGACGCGACATCACCGCGTCCACCACCGCAGCGCTGCGCTATCTGACCTATCTACATGGCCTGTTCAGCGACGACTGGTTGCTTGCGCTGGCTGCCTATAATGCTGGCGAGGGAACCGTCAGCCGCGCCATCGAGCGAAACCAGAAGCTCGGCCTGCCGACAGACTACTGGAATCTTCCCCTTCCTCGAGAAACTCGCGATTACGTACCAAAACTGCTGGCGCTTTCGCAGATGGTGCAAAGCCCTGATGCATATGGACTGAATCTGAACCCCATCGCTAACGAGCCTTATTTTGAAGTAGTCGCATTGAAACAGCGCATGGAGCTCGCCAGGGTCGCCGACATGGTGGATCTGGACGAAGACGAGATCTACCAGCTGAACCCCGCGTTTACCCGGCGTATTACGCTGGACGGCCCGCAGCACCTGCTGGTCCCAAGCGACAAGGCAGAGATGTTTGCGGCAAACCTTGCGCTGATGAAACCGCAGGATATGGTTGACTGGCAGCAATACAAGGTACGTCCTGGTGACACGCTGGGCGCAATCGCCAACCGGCATCGCCTATCAGTCAACATCATTCGTGATATCAATCGCCTGCGCAGCGATCACCTGCAGATCGGGCAAGTGCTGAGCATTCCGCAATCAGCCGGCGCGGCGCAGTCTCAGGAATTGCTCCACGCGGTTGCGAGAAGCCAGCCGGCACCGCGCAGCTACCGCGTGCGCCAAGGTGACAATCTCTGGGATATCGCCAAAGCACAGAAGGTTTCGGTCCGTGATCTGCAGCGCTGGAACAACCTGTCAGGCAGCAATCTCAAGGTCGGCCAGGCACTCTTTCTCCAGGCTGCCGGCAATAACCAGCAGACCAAACCCGCGCCGACCTATTACAAGGTTAAGAAAGGTGACTCGCTTTATGTGATCGCCAAACGCTTCAATGTTCAAATCAACAATTTGAAGACCTGGAACCCCAGAGACAGCGCGATGCTCAAACCGGGCCAGACGCTTACGCTGTACATTCCACGCTGAGCTGCGGCGCGCAAAGGTTTACGCGGCCCTGCTCAATTGCGCTTGCTCAGTGCATCGAGACAGCGCCCGGCCAGCTGGGTAAATCGCTGAAAGGCGACAAACTGCTCGTGTTTCAGCGCTCTACCGGATACGCGATTGTCGGCATAGAGCACGCCGATCTCACGCGTGCCTGCCATTAATGGCGCAATAAAAAACATGCCTTTTCCCAACTGCTGGCGAAGCGGCAAGCTCACCAGCTCGTCGAGGTTATAGCTTGCCGGAATGCCCATCCACAGTGGCTGACGCTGGCGCAGTACATAGCTGAAGATGTGCGACTGGCCTGACGGATCAACGGGCAACACGAATTGTTCAAGCCAGGACTGAGTTTGATCACCCACTGCACACTTAGCACGGAACGACCGCTGCTGATCGGCAAGAACGGTGAGCATAACGCGCTCCAGCCCTGCGCCTTGGTGCAGCCCCTTGAGCAGCGTATCGAGTATCAAACCGACGTCACCCCGATTGGTGGCCATCATGCCGAGGTCCTGCATGGCCTGCTGCATCAGTAGCAGGTCAGGCTGCAAGAGGCTCGCGGCGCGCTGTGCCTGCTGCAATTGAACCTGCTCCGGGTCAGTGGACGGTATCAGCTTGCCCAGTCGACTGGCACCAAAAGTAGTCGCAACGTTCACCGCCTCGTCCGCGCTAGCAAGGACTTGCTGCATCGCATCCGCTTCAGAGATGCCGCTGAAATCGGCCAACTCCTTGACCAGCCCTTCCATTTCCGGGCAGCCCCACCCATTCAAGGCCGCTGCGCCAATGCGAACCCCCAGGCTTACGGAGTGCACTGCTGGGTCCCGCAGATTCCCCGCCCCATGAGCGAAGCTGGCCAACTCTCCGATATTCCAGCTCTTAATCAGACCCAGGTTAAGCTGGCGAAAACTGGTACCAAGCACCTGCTCGACAGCTTGATCGTGATCCGTGCCGGCCGCCAAGGCATCACCCAGCTCATCGGCCTGCTGGCCACCGCAGCCCCAGAACGCGAGCTCGCCCACCTCGTGCAGCAACGCGGCGATGAAAACCTCTTCCTCATGCTTGGTCAGAACGTAGCCGGCAATGTTGCGTGCCTGCACCGCCGCATGAAAGGACCGGGCGAGCAATTCCTGCAGCTGTTGTCGCGGCGTACGATCCAGTAAACCGTCGATCAGGCTGACCGAAAGACTGATCAACCGAACGTTATCGAAGCCGATCATGACGATGGCTCGAGAGATGGTCTTGATCGTTTCCTGGGACGGGTTGTAGTAACTGCTATTGCCAACCCGAAGCACCTTCGACGTCAGGGCTGCATCGCGCAGGAGCACGTCCGCCAGCTGCTGAACAGACGCATGCTCTTGCTCGGTAATCCGCTGAAGATCCTGCACGACCGCCGCCAACGCAGGCAGTTCGGATTGGTTCAGGCGGTCTATCCACGCCTGCAGACCGTAACTGGTTTCACTCAAAATTTGAGACCTCACCCAAGGATCGGGCGGCTGAAGGGAAAGGCAGTTTGCCCAGATGGCCGGCCTTTTTCCAGCGGATACAAGCTGTTACTGTAGCCGGCCGAAAAGACCGAAAGCGCCATGGATCGGATTCACCGTTTGATGCGACCCATCCTATTACTGTTGAGCTGTCTGGGACTGAGCTTTCCGTCGTTCGCCACCATCAGCGAAAGCCACGGTTATGCGCAGTTCGGCACCCTTAAATATGCGGAAGACTTTACTCATTTCGATTGGGTGAACCCCGATGCGCCTAAGGGTGGCAACGTGCGGCTGATGGCTTCCGGCACGTTTGACACGCTGAATCCTTACACATTCAAGGGAACCAGCCCAACCGCAACACCTGGCTTTTTCCAGTATGGCGTCTCTGAACTGAACGAGCCGCTGATGGTTGGGACAGGCGTCTATGATCCATCAGGCGACGAACCCGCTTCAGCGTACGGCCTGATCGCCGAGACCATCGAGTACAGCGACAACCATAGTTGGGTGGTTTTCAACCTGCGTGACTCGGCGCGCTTTCACGACGGTCGCCCGATCACGGCTTACGACGTTGCATTTTCTTATCGGCTGTTGATCAAAGATGGTCACCCGCGCTACCGCACCGATCTGCAGGGCGTTGATCGCGTCGACATACTCAATCGCCATCGCATTCGTTTCGTGTTCGACAAACCGGGCCAGCCATTGCTGATTATGCGCCTCGGTGAATTGCCGGTGCTGCCGCAACACTATTGGAAGGACCGGGATTTCCGCGCAACCACATTCGAGCCACCATTGGGCAGTGGCCCTTACAGAATCAGCGATGTTCAGCCAGGACGACGCGTCACCTTCGAGAAAGTGAAGAACTGGTGGGGTAGCGATCTCCCCGCCAATCGCGGTAAGTACAACTTCAACCGGGTCGACGTGGAGTTCTATCGCGACACGACTGTCGCCTTCGAAGCCTTCAAGGTCGGCGAGTTCGACTACTACATCGAGCACCAAGCAAAAAACTGGGCCAATGGCTATCAATTCCCGGCGGTTCTGCGCGGTGACGTGATTCGTGCAGAGATTCCGCACGAAATCCCTACCCAGACCCAGGCAATGTTCATGAACGCGCGTCGTTCGACCTTTGCCGACATCAGGGTGCGGCAGGCTTTGGGCATGATGTTCGACTTCGAGTGGACTAACCGCGCCCTGTTCTATGGGGCCTACCAGCGCAGCGAAAGCTACTATCCGAACAGCGTGTTCTCCGCGACCGGGACACCAGAAGGTGGGGAATGGCTCCTGCTCTCGCCATTCAGGGAGCAACTCCCGGCGCAGCTCTTCACCGAGCCATTCAAATTACCGAAAACGGACGGGCGCGGAATTCCACGCGACACTTTGCGCAAGGCGCTGGCTTTGCTCGGGGATGCCGGCTGGAAGCTGACGCCCGACGGCCTTCGAGACAAGGCGGGGCGCCCATTCAGCTTCGAGATTCTGCTGGTCAATCCGGGGCTCGAGCGGATACTTCAGCCCTATGTGGAAAACCTGTCGCGGATCGGCATATCAGCCCGCCTGCGAACTGTCGATGGCGCGCAGTACAAGCAGCGGCTTGATCAGTATGACTACGACATGATCTTGACCACACTCGGGCAGAGTCTCAGCCCTGGGCTGGAACAGTGGCTGTATTTCCATTCAAGCCAGGTGAACGTAAAGGGCGGTCGCAACTACGCCGGCGTCGCCAACCCCATCGTCGACTCAATGATCGAGAAGCTGCTTGCGGCGAAGACCCGTGACGAGCAGATAGCCGCCACACGCGCTATCGACCGCGTTCTGCTCTGGAATCACTACACCATCCCCAATTGGTACATCAGTTACCACCGTCTGGCATACCGTAATCGGTTTGCCCACGTCACCACACCGCCCTACACGCTGGGATTGCGCGCGTGGTGGTTGAAGGACCTGGAGGAGAAGGCTCAATGACAAGCAAGATACGTCGGGTGTTTCTACAAGCGGGCACCTTCGCCCTACTCTCCCTCACGGGCCTGGCCGAAGCGGCACCGCAGCATGCGCTGACCTTGTATGGTGAGCTGCCCAAATATCCGTCTGACTTTTCTCATTTTGAGTATGTCAATCCGGACGCCCCCAAAGGCGGAACGCTGCGCCAGGCAGGTTTCGGCAGTTTTGATTCGCTCAACCCGTTCATCAACAAAGGCGTAGCTGCGGATGACATAGGCCTTGTCTATGACACGCTGACGACTAACAGCCTTGACGAGCCCTTCACGGTTTATGGCCTGCTCGCAGAAAAGATCGAGAAAGGGCCAAACAATGAGTGGGTGCGTTTCTACCTGCGGCCCGAGGCGAAGTTTCATGACGGCGAGCCGGTTGAAGCTGAGGACGTTGTGTTCACTTTCGAAACGCTGATCAGCAAGGGCGCGCCGCATTACCGTGGCTACTACGCTGACGTCGAAAAAGCCGTGATCGAAGGCCCGCGTCGCGTCCGGTTCGATTTCAAGCACGCTGGGAATCGAGAGCTACCGCTGATCCTCGGCCAGCTGCCCGTCCTGCCGAAGCATTGGTGGACAGACAAAGATTTCGCCACTGGCAGCATGGAAGCCCCGTTGGGCAGCGGGCCCTATCGCATCGAGCGAGCAGAAGCGGGTCGCTCAGTCCGTTATGCCCGCGTCGAAGATTACTGGGGCAAAAACCTCGCGGTGAACCGAGGTTTCTATAACTTTGCTCACGTCAACATCGATTACTACCGCGATAACACCGTAGCGCTCCAGGCTTTCAAGGCAGGACACTTCGATTACTGGCTGGAGACGAGCGCGAAGAACTGGGCCACTGCCTATGATATCGAGGCCGTCAAAGACGGGCGGATCCTCAAGGAGGAGATCGCCAATCACAATCCCCAAGGCATGCAGGGATTCATATTCAACACCCGCAGAGACCGATTGCAGGATCCGAGGGTTCGAGAAGCCCTGGCGCTGCTCTTCGATTTCGAATGGACAAATCGCCAATTATTCAATGGTGCCTACACACGCACCACCAGCTATTTCGATAACTCCGAGCTGGCGTCCTCGGGCCTGCCCAGTGAGCAGGAGTTGAGCATCCTCGAACCACTACGCGGCAAAATTCCGGATCAGGTATTCGAAAAACCTTTCGAACTGCCACAAACCAACGCCGATGGCATCATCCGAGCACAGCAGCGCCGGGCCTACGAGCTGCTTACGGCAGCCGGCTGGAAGATTGAAAACGACCAGATGGTGGACGCCAAGGACAAGCCGGTCAAACTCGAGTTTCTGTTAGTGCAAGCAGACTTCGAGCGCGTGCTGCTGCCCTACAAGCGTAACCTCGCCAGTCTGGGCATCGACCTTGAACTCCGCCGCGTCGACGTATCGCAATACATCAACCGGCTGCGTTCTCGTGACTACGACATGATTGTCAGCGGCTTCGGCCAGTCGAGCTCGCCAGGCAATGAGCAACGTGAATACTGGCATTCGGCGAGTGCCGATAATCCAGGAAGCCGCAATTACATCGGGCTGAAAGACCCCGCCATCGATGTGCTAGTCGAAAAGCTGATTGCCGCTGACTCGCGGGACGAGTTGATTACACGTACTCGTGCGCTGGACCGTGTATTGCTCGCAGGTCACTACGTAATTCCGAACTGGCACATCAAAACCTGGCGTGTCGCGTACTGGAACCATCTCGCACACCCAGAAATAACGCCACGTTACGATGTCGCCCTGATGACCTGGTGGAACAAGCCAGACGTAGACAAGCCCGAGCCGGAACCGCTTGAAGACAAGCCAGCGACCGAAACGGATACCAGCGTCACCCGTGCGACGGAACAATAGGCATGCTCGCGTACATTTTCCGGCGCCTACTACTGATCATCCCAACTCTGTTCGGCATCTTGCTGATCAATTTCATCATCATTCAGGCCGCACCTGGCGGCCCCGTCGAACAGGCGATTGCCAAGCTGGAGGGCTTCGAAGGCGCAACCAGCCGGATCGCCGGCGGAGGATCCGAAGTCGCGACTGGGAGCAACAGCTATCGAGGCGGGCAAGGCCTGGACCCTGACCTGATTGCCGAAATCGAACGCCTGTACGGCTTCGACAAGCCGGCACCAGAACGTTTCTGGATCATGCTCAGCAACTACCTGCGGTTGGACTTCGGTGAAAGCTTTTTCCGCGATGCCAGCGTGACCGATCTGATTATCGAAAAAATGCCGGTGTCGATCTCGCTGGGGCTATGGAGCACGCTCATCATGTACTTGGCATCGATCCCACTGGGGATCGCCAAGGCAACTCGACATGGCAGTGCATTCGACGTCTGGACCAGTTCGGCCATCATCATTGGCTATGCAATACCTGCGTTCCTGTTCGCCATCCTGCTGATCGTGCTGTTCGCCGGCGGCAGTTATTGGAACTGGTTCCCACTGAGGGGGCTGACCTCCGGAAACTTCCAAGAGCTTTCGCTCACCGGCAAGATCATCGATTACTTCTGGCATCTTGCGCTTCCCGTTACGGCATTGGTGATCGGAAATTTCGCGACGCTCACCTTGCTGACGAAAAACAGCTTCCTCGATGAAATAAACAAGCAGTACGTCATCACAGCACGCGCCAAAGGCTTGAGCAAAAATCGCGTGCTGTATGGCCACGTGTTCCGTAACGCAATGCTGATCATCATTGCTGGCTTCCCCTCGGCATTTATCGGCATGTTTTTCACCGGCTCACTGCTGATCGAGGTCATTTTCTCGCTAGACGGACTTGGCCTGCTTAGTTTCGAGGCAGCCATCAATCGTGATTATCCCGTCGTGTTCGGCACGCTTTTTCTCTTCACCTTGCTCGGCCTGGTAGTCAAGCTCATCGGCGACCTAACCTACACGCTCGTCGATCCCCGAATCGACTTCGAAAGCAGGGAGGCTTGAGATGAAGCTGTCGCCGCTGAACCAGCGCCGGTTCGCCCTGTTCAAGGCCCACAAGCGCGGCTGGTGGTCACTGTGGATCTTTCTGACCCTGTTCGTACTCAGCCTAGGCGCCGAGCTGATTGCCAACGACAAGCCGATCGTGGTTCGTTTCGATGGCGACTGGTATGTGCCCGTGTTCAAGCGCTATCCCGAGACCGTCTTCGGGGGCGAGTTTCCACTGCAGGCCAACTACAAAGGACCTTACATTCAGGAACTGATCGAGAAGAAAGGTGGCTGGATGGTCTGGCCGCCGATTCCCTTTCATCATTCCAGTATCAACTACGATCTGCAGGTACCCGCTCCCGCCCCGCCATCCTGGGAGAACTGGCTAGGCACCGATGACCAGGGGCGCGATGTGCTCGCAAGAGTCATCTACGGCTTTCGGATCTCGGTTTTGTTTGCGCTGACCCTGACACTTATCAGCTCGGTGATCGGAGTAATTGCCGGCGCGCTGCAGGGTTTCTACGGCGGCTGGGTCGACCTCGTTGGTCAGCGAGTCCTAGAAATATGGTCCGGCCTGCCGGTGCTCTATCTGCTGATCATCCTTGCAAGCTTTGTGCAGCCGAACTTCTGGTGGCTGCTCGGCATCATGCTGTTGTTCTCCTGGATGAGCCTGGTCGATGTAGTTCGGGCTGAGTTCCTACGCGGCCGTAATCTCGAATACGTACGGGCAGCACGCGCCCTGGGCATGCGCAACGGCGCGATCATGTTCCGCCACATTCTGCCGAACGCGATGGTGTCGACCATGACCTTCATGCCATTCATCCTTACAGGAGCGATCGGCACCCTGACCGCCTTGGATTTCCTCGGCTTCGGCTTGCCGCCTGGCGCCCCTTCGCTGGGTGAGCTAGTCGCACAAGGCAAGGCGAATCTGCAGGCGCCGTGGCTGGGCATCAGCGCATTCATGGTGCTAGCCGTCATGCTGACCCTCCTGGTGTTTATCGGAGAGGCTGCTCGCGATGCTTTCGACCCAAGGAAATAGCATGACCGAGAACCTTATCGAGGTCCGCGATCTGGCCGTCGAGTTCGTCACGAATGGTCAGGCCCAGCGCGTGGTGACGGGCGTGAGCTTCGATATCCGCAAAGGCGAGACGCTGGCGCTGGTTGGCGAAAGCGGATCCGGCAAATCCGTCACGGCGCACTCGATCCTGCGGCTGCTGCCCTACCCCCTGGCACAGCATCCGGTAGGTGAAATTCGCTATGGCGGTGAGGATTTGCTCAAAGCGAGCGAAAAACGCATGCGCGGCATACGCGGCGACCGCATCGCCATGGTGTTCCAGGAACCGATGACCTCGCTGAACCCGCTGCACACCATCGGCAAACAAATCAACGAGGTGCTGCAGATTCACAAGGGGCTCAACGGCAAGGCAGCTACAGCACGTACCCTTGAGCTGCTTGAGCTGGTTGGAATACCCGAACCCACCAAGCGAATCCGAGCCTATCCTCACGAACTTTCGGGCGGCCAGCGCCAGCGCGTCGTAATCGCCATGGCTCTGGCAAACGAACCCGAGTTACTGATCGCCGACGAACCCACCACTGCACTGGACGTCACAGTGCAACTGAAAATACTCGAGCTGCTCAAAGAGCTGCAGGCCCGACTAGGCATGGCTCTGCTGCTGATCAGTCACGACCTGAACCTGGTTCGCCGAATCGCTCACCATGTATGTGTCATGAAGAGCGGTTGTGTCGTCGAACAGGCACCTTGCGAGGAATTGTTCCGATCACCGCAGCATCCCTATACACGAGAACTGCTCGGGGCAGAACCTAGCGGCGGACCGGTGCCGGTTGAGCCCTCGTCGCCAACACTGCTGGAAGTGAATGATCTGCGGGTCTGGTTCCCAATCAAAAAGGGGCTTTTCAGGCACACCGTGGACCATATCAAGGCTGTCGATGGCGTCACGTTCAACCTGCCGAAAGGTCAGACGCTCGGCATTGTCGGCGAAAGCGGCTCGGGGAAATCCACGCTGGGTTTGGCTATTCTGCGTCTGCTTTCGAGCAGTGGCGAAATCCGCTTCCAGGGCCATGCGCTTGAGGCGATGTCACAACGGGCGGTACGTCCATTGCGCCGGCAAATGCAGGTCGTGTTTCAGGATCCTTTCGGCAGTCTGAGCCCTCGCATGTCGGTGGGGCAGATCGTTGGAGAGGGGCTCAGTATCCATGGCTTGGGTTCGGCCGAGGAGCAAGCGCAAGCAATCATTGATGCACTGGTCGAGGTTGGACTCGACCCAGAAAGTCGGCACCGTTACCCCCATGAGTTTTCGGGAGGCCAACGGCAGCGAATCGCCATTGCCAGGGCCTTGGTCCTCAAGCCTGATCTGATCCTGCTTGATGAACCAACCTCGGCATTGGATCGAACCGTACAGCGGCAAGTAGTCGAGCTACTGCGCTCACTTCAGGCCAAGTACAACCTGACCTACCTGTTCATCAGCCACGACTTGGCAGTGGTTCGGGCGCTGAGCCATCAGATGATGGTGGTCAAGCAAGGTAAGGTCGTTGAGCAGGGAATGGCAGAAGCAATCTTCGCCGCTCCCCAACATCCATATACACAACAGTTACTGGAATCAGCGTTCATGGTCCCAGCTACTGATGAACAACCAGAAGAGGGACAAGCACATGGGTTTTCTAACCGGTAAGCGCGTATTGATCGTCGGCGTCGCCAGCAAGCTGTCGATTGCCTCCGGAATCGCCGCGGCCATGCATCGTGAGGGCGCCGAGCTGGCTTTCACCTATCAAAATGAAAAGCTCAAGGGCCGCGTCGAGGAGTTCGCTGCTGGCTGGGGCTCGGGGCCGGAGTTGTGCTTTCCTTGTGATGTCGCCAGCGACGACGAGATCGTCAAGGTATTCGAAGAGCTCGGCAAAAAGTGGGACGGTCTGGACGGTATCGTTCACTCAGTCGGCTTTGCTCCGGGCGATCAGCTCGACGGCGACTTTACCGAGGTCACTACACGTGACGGCTTCCGCATCGCCCATGACATCAGCGCCTACAGCCTCGTCGCGCTGGCCAAGGCTGGACGTCCGATGATGAAGGGGCGCAATGGCAGCATCCTCACGCTCTCCTACCTCGGTGCTGAACGCACCATGCCCAACTACAACGTAATGGGCATGGCCAAGGCCAGTCTCGAGGCAGGTGTTCGCTACCTCGCCGGCAGCCTGGGCCCAGAGGGCACTCGCGTCAACGCTGTGTCCGCTGGCCCAATCCGTACGCTGGCAGCCTCTGGGATCAAGAGCTTCCGCAAGATGCTGGCGGCCAACGAAAAGCAGACGCCGCTACGCCGCAATGTCACCATTGACGAGGTCGGCAATGCGGGTGCCTTCCTCTGTTCAGATCTGGCTTCCGGTATTAGTGGCGAAATTCTCTATGTCGACGGTGGTTTCAACACTACTGCGATGGGCGCAATGGAAGACTGATCCACCCGGCGCTATAAAAAAACCCGCATATGGATGCGGGTTTTTTTTGCGCTAGGACTTGCTCAGAAGGTCTCGATCTCAGCGTCCGCATGGAGCATCTGACGGTAGGCAGCGAAATCTTGCTGGCCACTCCGCGACGCCAGGAAACGACGATAGTTCTGCTTGTCTTCCTGCGAGAGCTCCGCTTTGGGCTCGCTTACACCGCTCAGACGAACCACGACGAGATCTCCGTCGGGCATGCGAACACTGCTGTAGCTCGGCTTGTCGCTTTCATCCGGTTTCGGCATCCGAAACACTTGTTGAAGTACTGCCGGCTCAACCCCTTCCTGGTTGCGCGAGGCGGCTTCGACAGGCTGCCACTGCTGCTGAACCTGCCCGCCATCACGCAACGTAGCGATAAGCTGCTCACCGGCTTCAATCGCTTGTTCTGCCGCCTTACTGCGCTTGAGTTGAGTGATGATGTCGTCCTTCACTGTATCGAAAGGCAGCACTTCGGGTTTCAGGTGTTCCTTCACTCGCACAGCAACGACGGTGTCCGGATCCAGCTCGATCACACCGCTATTAGCACCGTCGATCAGAACCTCATCACTGAACGCAGCCTGGATGACCTGCCGATTCGATGCGACATCAGCTCCACCTTCACGGCCGAACGGCTCGGTCGTTTGTACCGAAAGACCCAATTCCTGTGCCGGCTGGACAAGATCGGCAGATTCGAATGCGGTGTCCTCGAGCTGCTTGCTGGCCTCGACGAAGCGCTGCTCAACCTGTTGAGCTTTGAGTTCCCGCACCAGTTCAGGTTTCAGGCTTTCCAGTGTTGGGATCTCTGGCGACTGAACATCCAGAAGCTTGATCAAGTGCCAGCCGAAATCGGAGCGAACCGGCGCAGAGACCTGGCCCTCCTCCAAAGCGTAGAGCGCCTCCTCGAAAGCAGGGTCGTAAACGCCTGGACCAGCAAAGCCGAGGTCGCCCCCTTCACTCGCGGATCCCGGATCTTCGGAAACCTCCTTAGCCAACGCTGAGAAGTCCTCGCCTGAGGCCAAACGCTTAGCGACCTCGTCGATCTTCTCCCTGGCGCTTGCATCGCCAGCCTCATCGGTCTCGATCAAGATATGCGCCGCACGGCGTTGTTCTGCCAGGTTAGCGATACGCTGCTGATACAGATCCTGCACCTCCTCCTCCGACACTTCGACCTGGTCAAAGAAGGACTCCTTGTTCAGCTCGACATACTCGACGATGACCTGCTCAGGCGAGCGAAAGCGGTCGGTATTTTGTTCGTAATACTCGCGCGCCTCGTCACTGCTCACTTCAACGGCGTCGGTATCAGCCGGCACGGTGATGGTTGCGAAATCACGTGTCTGCTGCTCAAGCCGAGCGAAGGCTTCGATCTGGTCATCTGTGACGAAACCGGAACCGGAAATGCCGGCGCGAAGTTGGCCAATCAACATTTCCTGTTTCAACAGCTCGCGGAACTGCAGCCGGGTATAACCCATTTGCTGAATTACCTGATCGAAACGCGCTGCATTAAATGCGCCGTCCACGGCAAACTCAGGAGTTTGCAGGATCAGCTGATCAAGCGCCGTTTCGGAGAAGGCGAAATCCGCATCGCGGGCACCTTGCAGCAAAAGCGCACGGTCGATGAGCGCGCGTAGTGATGACTCGCGTACCAGCTTGTCGTCCAGCATCGACGGGTCGAAGTTGCCTCCTAGCTGCTGAGCCAGTTGGCGACGCTGCATGTTCATGGCCTGGTTGAGCTCGTCCAGTGAGATCTCCTCACCGTTGACCTCAGCGGCATTTCGGCTATTGCTGGCGGCATTGAAAATGGCGTCAAAGCCGGTCAAAGCCAGCAGCATCACGATGATGCCTATGATGGTTTTGGCAATCCAGCCTTGTGAATTGTCCCTGATATTCTGAAGCATGCGTCCCCCAGGAGTCAGCTGCGCAGTCGTCGCTGCAGCGCGGGAATCCGGATAAAAAGAAAGGCGCATCCAGGGATGCGCCTTCTCGGAGCTTTTGGAGCAGCTGGGCCTAATCCCCCAAGCCCGAACGCAACAAGCAGTGCCTGTTCGAATAACCGCCCCAAGCCAGGGCCAGCGCTAACTGGCAACTGGCCGGATCGAAAACGCTTAGTTGACAGCGTCTTTCAGAGCCTTACCTGCCTTGAATCCCGGGATCTTAGCCGCGGCGATGTCGATCGGCTTGCCAGTCTGGGGATTGCGGCCAGTGCGAGCAGCGCGCTCCTTGACAGCGAAAGTACCGAAACCAACCAGCACCACGGAATCACCAGCCTTCAGAGCGCCTGTAACGGATTCAATTACTGCATCCAGCGCGCGGCCAGCAACAGCTTTCGGGATATCAGCAGATGCGGCGATAGCATCGATCAGTTCCGACTTGTTCACTCTAAGTCCCCTTATTTCTGTTGAGTCGTATCTATAATTTTTTAGGTGTAAGCAAAGCGGTGCCGAAATAGCAACTACACAAAAGGCCGGCTTATATCAAGGCCACCGAAAATGTGTCAACCAAGCCTCTCGGACTAATGCGTGCTGATTCGCTCCTTGGAATCAGACTCGCGCTTGTCATCCTTTGCAACGATATCTGGAGCCGCATCGGGCAAGGGCTCCGGCGCGTATTGCAGCGCAATTTGGAGGACTTCGTCAATCCACTTGACCGGTTTAATCTGCAGGTCCTGCTTAATATTCTCAGGAATCTCTTTCAGATCACGCTGGTTTTCTTCAGGAATGATCACTGTCTTGATACCGCCGCGGTGTGCCGCGAGCAGTTTCTCTTTCAAACCGCCAATCGCCAGCACCTGCCCGCGCAGGGTAATCTCGCCGGTCATGGCAACTTCGGCCCTAACAGGAATCTGGGTCATTGCCGAAACCAGCGCCGTGCACATGCCGATGCCTGCGCTAGGACCATCCTTCGGCGTAGCGCCTTCCGGGACATGGATATGAATATCCTGTTTTTCGTGGAAATCGACAGGGATACCGAGACTCTTCGCGCGGCTACGCACCACGGTTAACGCTGCTGTGATGGACTCACCCATCACATCGCCCAGCGACCCAGTTTTGGTCAGCCGCCCCTTCCCTGGAACGACGGCTGCTTCGATGGTGAGCAACTCGCCACCAACCTGAGTCCATGCCAAGCCGGTGACCTGACCGACCTGATCTTGCAGCTCGGCAAGCCCGTAGCGGAATTTGCGAACCCCCAGGAAGTGCTCCAGCGATTCGGCTGTAACACTGACTTCAAAGCGCTTCTCTGCGGCATGCTCCTTCACCACCTTGCGGCATACCTTGGCTATCTGACGCTCCAGTCCGCGAACGCCGGCCTCGCGAGTGTAGTAACGAATGATGTCGCGAATAGCTTCATCATCGAACAGCAACTCAGTCTTTTTAAGGCCATTGGCCTGAACCTGCTTCGGGACCAGATAGCGGGTGGCAATATTGATCTTCTCGTCTTCCGTATAGCCGGGCAGACGAATGATCTCCATACGATCAAGCAGTGGCGCCGGGATGTTCATGGAGTTGGCTGTGCAAAGGAACATCACGTCTGACAGGTCGTAGTCGACCTCGAGATAGTGATCGTTGAAGTTGTGGTTCTGCTCAGGGTCTAGCACCTCAAGCAGAGCAGACGCAGGGTCTCCGCGCATGTCGTTACCCATCTTGTCGATCTCGTCGAGCAGGAACAGCGGATTGCGCACACCGACCTTGCTCATCTTCTGGATCAACCGACCCGGCATGGAGCCGATGTAGGTACGACGATGTCCACGGATCTCGGCTTCGTCCCGCACCCCACCCAGCGCCATGCGCACGAACTTGCGATTCGTCGAGCGCGCAATGGACTCGGCCAGCGAGGTCTTACCCACGCCTGGTGGACCGACCAGGCACAAAACCGGACCTTTTAGTTTTTTCACACGTTTCTGCACCGCGAGGTATTCAAGAATCCGATCCTTGACTTCTTCGAGGCCGTAGTGATCGGCATCAAGCACTTCCTCAGCCTTGGCGAGATCAAGGCGAACCTTGCTGGCAGCTTTCCACGGTACGTTGACCAGCCAATCGATGTAGGTCCTGACCACGGTAGCCTCAGCCGACATCGGTGACATCTGCTTGAGTTTGTTCAGCTCGGTGGTCGCCTTGGCATAGGCGTCCTTGCTCAGGCCGGCATTCTCGATGCGCTTCTTGAGATCATCGATTTCATTGTGGCCTTCGTCGATATCGCCCAGCTCTTTTTGAATGGCCTTCATCTGCTCATTCAAATAGTACTCACGCTGGCTGCGCTCCATCTGCTTCTTGACTCGGCCACGAATGCGTTTTTCCACCTGTAGCAGATCGATTTCAGCATCAAGTAAGGCCAACACATGTTCGACTCGCGCCGGCAAATCGGTGATTTCGAGAATTGCCTGCTTTTGTTCGATTTTTAGCGCCATGTGCGCAGCCATGGTATCGACCAGACGCGCCGGCTCGTCGATGCTGGCAAGCGAGGACAGTACCTCGGAGGGCACTTTTTTGCCCAACTGAACATATTGCTCGAACTGGCTCAAAAGGCTGCGGGTGAAGACTTCGGCTTCACGCTCTTCGATCTCCGATTCGTCGATCAGTGAGACCTCGGCCCGGCAATGGTCTTCAACGTCGAAAAACCGGTCTATGACGCCACGCTGTTCGCCTTCGACAAGCACTTTTACTGTGCCATCCGGCAGCTTCAGCAGCTGCAGCACAGTTGCGACCGTACCCACACGATAGAGCCCCTCTTCGCTCGGGTCGTCATCGGCTGGGTTCTTCTGGGCCAAGAGCAATATCTGCTTATCGCCAGCCATTGCTGCTTCAAGGGCCTCAATGGATTTTTCCCGCCCAACGAACAGCGGAATCACCATATGCGGGTAGACCACTACGTCGCGCAGCGGCAAAAGGGGCAATTCGATGGTTGTCTTCATAAATTCAGCTCTACGACGGCCATACGGCGGTAAACGGGAAATTCATACCCTTGGCAATCAAGATGAGGGCGCGCAACGCAAAAAACAAGGAGACTGTAGAAAAGCAAAGGGGCCCGGAGGCCCCCTTGTTCTATCACGCGTCCGGCGCGGCCTTGGCAGGCGGCTCGCTGTTCTCGTATATGAGCAGCGGCTGAGAAGTCCCTTCGATGACGCTCTCGTCGATGACTACCTTGCTGACATCCTTCTGAGAAGGAATCTCATACATGGTATCCAGCAATACGCCTTCGAGGATTGAACGTAGTCCTCGTGCACCTGTTTTGCGCTCCAGCGCACGAGCCGCTACTGCTTTCAGTGCGTCGGCGCGGAACTCCAGATCGACACCTTCAAGCTCGAAAAGCTTGCCGTATTGCTTGGTGAGCGCGTTCTTCGGCTCGGTGAGGATCTGAATCAGCGCCGCCTCGTCAAGTTCGTCGAGCGTAGCGATTACCGGCAGACGACCGACGAACTCGGGAATCAAACCAAACTTCACTAGATCGTCCGGCTCAACCGAACGCAGCGACTCGCCGATTTTTTTGCCCGGCTCCGTACTACGGACCTCTGCATTGAAGCCGATGCCGCCTTTGGTTGCACGACCCTGAATAACCTTCTCGAGTCCGGCAAACGCACCGCCGCAAATAAACAGAATGTTACGCGTGTCCACCTGCAGGAATTCCTGCTGCGGATGCTTACGTCCACCTTGCGGTGGTACGGAGGCAACCGTGCCTTCGATCAGCTTCAGCAACGCCTGCTGCACACCTTCGCCAGAGACGTCACGGGTGATCGAGGGATTGTCAGACTTACGCGAAATCTTATCGATCTCGTCGATATAGACAATGCCCATCTGGGCCTTCTCCACATCGTAATCACACTTTTGCAGCAGTTTCTGAATGATGTTTTCAACGTCTTCGCCCACGTAACCGGCTTCAGTCAGCGTGGTAGCGTCAGCGATAGTGAAGGGAACATTCAACAAACGGGCCAGCGTTTCCGCAAGCAACGTCTTACCAGAACCGGTCGGTCCGATGAGCAGTATGTTGCTCTTGCCCAACTCGACTTCTTCCTTCTTATCGCGCTGGTTGAGTCGCTTGTAATGGTTGTACACAGCCACAGCCAGGATCTTCTTGGCTCGCTCCTGACCAATTACGTACTGGTCAAGGATGCCGCTGATTTCCTTGGGTGCGGGCAGCTTTTGCGATGTACTCTCAGCCTGTGCCTCTTGCACCTCCTCACGGATGATGTCATTGCACAGGTCGACGCACTCGTCGCAGATAAAAACCGAGGGCCCGGCAATCAATTTGCGTACTTCATGCTGGCTTTTGCCGCAGAAAGAGCAATAGAGCAGCTTGCCGGAATCCTCGCCGTTGCGGGTGTCAGTCATTCGATCGATCCAATCGGGGAAGGCTTGTAATACAAGATGAAGGCAAATGCAGGCATTTTCAAGGGCGCGCAAAGCGCACATGACGGATGCCCGCTAACTACGCCCTCCTAGACCAACGTTAGACCGGCAGCTGCCGCTTCTCATGAACTGCATCGACAACGCCATATTCCAGCGCTCGTGTAGCACTCATGAAGTAGTCACGATTGGTATCGCGCTCGATCGTTTCCAAATCCTGGCCGGTATGGTGGGCCAGCAACTGGTTCAACCTCTCGCGAATGTAGAGGATTTCGCGGGCATGAATATCGATATCCGACGCCTGCCCCTGAAAACCACCCAATGGCTGGTGGATCATCACTCGGGCGTTTGGCAGGCAGAAACGCTTGCCTTTGGCCCCGCCAGCGAGAAGAAACGCACCCATGCTGCACGCCTGACCGATACAGGTAGTAGAAACGTCAGCCTTGATAAACTGCATGGTGTCGTAGATAGCCATACCAGCAGTCACCGACCCACCAGGGGAGTTGATGTACAGGTGAATGTCCTTCTCAGGGTTTTCCGCCTCAAGGAATAGCATCTGCGCGACAATCAGGTTGGCCATATAGTCTTCAACCTGGCCAACCATGAAAATCACCCGCTCCTTAAGGAGACGGGAATAAATGTCATACGCCCGCTCGCCACGAGCGGACTGCTCGACGACCATCGGCACGAGGCCGCCAGCGGCCTGAATGTCTGGTGCTTGCATAAACGGATTGCCGGACATGTCCAACGATACTCCCTATGTTACGCCGCAAAGACATAAGCCAGCTCGAGGCTGGCTTATGAATGTGCATTAAACGATTAAAGAAACTCAGGCAGCTTGCGGGGCTTCCGCAGGCTTCACTGCTTCTTCGTAGGAGACCGATTTGTCGGTCACTTTAGCCTGCTGCAGGACAGTATCTACAACTTGCTCTTCGAGCACAACAGACCGGACTTCGTTCAACTGCTCGTCGTTCTTGTAGTACCAGGACACGACCTGTTCCGGCTCTTGATAGGCGGAGGCCATTTCCTCGATCAGCTCGCGAACGCGCGCATCATCAGGCTTGAGCTCGTACTGCTTGACCACTTCGGCAACGATCAGACCCAGCACAACACGACGCTTGGCCTGCTCCTCGAACAACTCGGCAGGCAGCTGATCAGGCTTGATATTACCGCCGAACTGTTGAACAGCCTGAACGCGCAGACGGTTCACTTCGTTATCGATCAGGGCCTTTGGCACTTCGATCGGGTTGGCGCTAACCAGACCGTCCATAACCTGGTTCTTGACCTTGGTCTTGATGGCCTGGCGCAGCTCGCGCTCCATGTTCTTTTTAACTTCGGCACGGAAGCCTTCCAGACCACCTTCCTGAACGCCGAACTGGGCGAAGAACTCATCATTCAGCTCTGGCAGTTGCGGAGCTTCTACGCCGTTCACGGTAACAGTGAACTCAGCTGTTTTGCCTGCCAGGTCGAGGTTCTGATAGTCCTCAGGGAATGTCGGGTTGATAACCCGCTCTTCACCAGCCTTGGCGCCAACGAGAGCGGACTCAAAGCCGGGAATCATGCGACCGGAACCCAAGACCAGCTGCGTGCCCTGAGCGGACCCGCCAGCGAAGGCCTCGCCATCGATTTTGCCAACGAAATCGATGTTCAGCTGATCGCCGTCTTCGGCAGCACGGTCAACTTTTTCGAAACGTGTGTTCTGCTTGCGCAGAATCTCAAGCATGTTGTCGACATCGGAATCCGCCACTTCGGCCTGCAGACGCTCGACTTCGATGGCGTCCAGACCAGCCACCTTGAACTCTGGGAACACTTCGAATGTGGCTACGTACTCGAGATCCTTACCCTTTTCGAACACCTTAGGCTCGACCGCTGGCGCGCCGGCAGGGTTCAGCTTTTCCGCAACGACAGCTTCATAGAAGGTCGCTTGAATCAGGTCGCCTAATGCTTCCTGGCGGGCAGCCGCTTCGTAACGCTGGCGAATGACGCTCATCGGCACCTTGCCGGGGCGGAAGCCTGGAATCTTTGCACGACTGGCGGTCTGTTGCAGACGCTTGTTGACTTCGGTCTCGATGCGCTCGACCGGCACGCCAATGGTCATGCGGCGCTCAAGAGCGGAGGTGCTTTCAACAGAAACTTGCATGGATTTTCCTCGTTGCACAGACATAAGCCGGCGTTCCGGCCCCAGAATGGGCAAGCATTCTAGTGGCTCGTACCAGAGAAGTCACCCTGCCTATCAGGCCGCAACCAAACACAGCAGCGAGTGGTTCAGTTGCAGCGGCCGGAACGCAACCTGAGCGCTGGCAGCTGTACACAAAATTGCTGTAGCTGATAGGAGATTGATCTGATCTCAAACGCACACGGGGCACTGCGGCCGATGACGATTCGCCATGCACGCAGCATTCACCGACGTACCTCGTAGCTGGAACGAGCAACGGGGCCTCCCTATGACGCCTAGCTCTTAGGAACTTGCCGGAGCATCCACCCTCTCAGTGGTCTATCTTTCGAGTAGCGTTACGACCGATCCTGAGCGCGAAGGATGAAACGAACCATGACCGATGATCTGGGCAAACTGGTATTAAGGGTTTCGGTGGGTGTACTGATTCTCTTGCATGGCATCTTCAAGTTGCAAAACGGAGTCGCCGGCATGCTCGGTAATCAAGGCCTACCCGCTTTTTTGGCTTATGGCGTTTATATAGGCGAAGTAGTCGGACCAGCCCTGGTCATTCTGGGTGTGTTTACCCGGATTGGCGCATTACTCATAGCGGGCAACATGCTCGTCGCGTTTCTACTCGCCCACATGCAGGAGCTTTTCTCGCTCGGCAAAATGGGTGGCTGGGCACTCGAGCTACAAGGCATGTTTTTGCTTGGCGCGATTGCGATAGCCCTGCTTGGCGCCGGCAGATTCAGCGTTGGGGGCATTGCGGGGCGCTACAACTAATGAACGTGTATCGATAGCCCGCTTCGGCAACAAGAATCGGACGTCGATCGCTATAGGGCATAAGCCTTCTTGCAAACACTGACGCGCTTCGCCCTTATCAACGCTCACATGGTCTCCGATCGCTTCGTCGGCGCAGCAAACACATGATCGTAGCTATTATCAGCCCATGACCGCCTCCGTGCCGATCCGTCAACCCTGCCCGCCTGCCGCCTGCATCTGCGGGCGCGAGCAGTTGCTGGAAGACCCAAGCAAAGCCGACCTGCGCATTCTGCGGCTGACCCGCCAAGAGGAGAATCGCCTGCTAGCGCGCCTGGAGAACATTGAAAATCTGGCTGACCTTGAGCGCATCCAGCAACGAATCTACGAACAACTGGGGATTCGCCTGCATATTGCGCCGGGCATCAACGAAGTGCGCAGCATGCGCGGCATTCGCATCGATATGTCCGAGCTGCCTGGCTTGTGTCGCAAAACCCGGCAATCTATTCCCGCTGCGATCCGTCGCGGTTTGGAAAAGCGTCCGGAAATCGCCTTCAGCCTGCTCAACGCGCACGACCTTTTGCGCGATGCCTGACTAGCGATCGCACTCCGACGAAAGATGAGCTATCCGCAATGGCACTCACTGTTGCCATCTGCGATAGTTGTCCGACCTGTCGAATCCGGCCGGTATGCCACCTGCCCATAAGGCCGGCGGCACCTGTGACGCCTTGCGAGTCTCGCTGCTTCCTATCCGCACGCAGCCTACCGCGTCCTTCGCGCAACCCGCGCGTTTCGATGGTTTACCAGCCATCGTCGAGCCGAGCACTATGCTCAGTGCCGGCCGTTCGCCAATAAAAATTCCGATCCGAACAAGGACGCCCCATGAAACTGACCCGCTGCTTGACCGCGCTGGCTGCCGCTGCTGCGCTTTCTGTCACTTTTGCCGCTTCGGCTCGTGAGTATTCCGTTTCCACTGTGCTTTCCGACGCCTTCCCCTGGGGACAAGCCGCCCAGAAGTGGGCTGACCTGGTCGAGGAGCGGTCGAATGGCGAGATAACCCTGCGCGTATACCCCAACGCGCAATTGGTTGCCGGCGACCAGACCAAGGAATTTTCCGCCATGCGCTCCGGCTTGATCGACATGGCTGTCGGTTCGACCATCAACTGGTCACCACAAGTACCAGAGCTGAATCTTTTTTCCCTGCCCTTTTTAATGGCCGACAGCGCCGATCTCGACGCCATCACTCAGGGTGAGGCTGGCAAGCAGACGTTCGCTGCTATCGAGAAACGAGGCATTGTCCCGCTTGCGTGGGGTGAGAACGGATTTCGTGAGATTTCCAACTCGGTCAAGCCTGTGAAGACGCCCGCCGACCTGAAGGGGTTGAAGATTCGCGTAGTCGGTTCGCCGCTTTTTCAGGACACCTTTACCGCCCTGGGCGCCAACCCGACGCAGATGAGCTGGGCCGATGCCAAACCAGCGCTGACCACCGGCGCAGTTGATGGACAGGAAAACCCGCTGTCGGTGTTTGACGTGGCACGGGTCGATCAGGTCGGGCAAAAGTACCTGACGCTCTGGCATTACATGGCCGACCCGCTGATCTTCGCGGTCAACCAGCGTGTCTGGAAGGAACTGCCGGAAGCCGACCGCGAGCTGCTGCGCCAGGCCGCCATCGACGCTGGCAAGTGGGAAATCGAGCTATCGCGCAACGCCGAAGCCAAGCGATTGGAAGACATCCGCGCTCGCGGCGTCGAAGTCACCGAACTGAGCGAGGCCGAGCATCAAGCGTTCGTCGAGGCGACTCGCAGCGTGCAAGAGAAGTGGACATCTAAAATCGGCGCCGATCTGGTCGAAGCAGCCCGCACGGCCGTAGCAAAGTAAAAACCGTTCTACCCGGCGGCGCGATGCCGTCGGGATTCGAGGAAACCCATGAACAATCGACAGGACGCGCGCCTTGAGCGCGTGCTGGCTACCCTAGCGCTGGTGATCATCAGCCTGATCAGCCTGGCCAACGTGGTGGTGCGCTATTTCACCGATGCCTCCTTCGCCTTTACCGAAGAAATTTCCGTTTTTCTCCTTGTAATTCTCACCTTCGCCGGCGCCTCGGTGGCCATGCGCAGTAACCGCCACATCCGCATAGGCTTTGCCGAGCGGATGTTTCCGCGCCTGCGTACGCCGCTGATCCTGTTGCAGTGGCTGGCCAGCGTTTTGGTGCTCGGCATGGTCCTCTGGTACGGCGGGCAGTTCGCGCTGGAGGAATACCAGTGGGAATCCGAGTCTCCCGGCCTGGGGCTGCCGAATTGGTGGTATGTGGTCTGGCTGCCACTGCTGGCGCTGATGATGCTTGTACGCCTGACCCAGATGACAATCGACAGGCTGCGCGGGAGGCTCACCGATGAGCCCTGATCTCTGGATGCTCGCTAGCTTTCTAGTGTTGTTGCTAATTGGCGTACCGGTTGCGTTTTCCCTGGCGCTCTCCGGCGCCATTGGCATCCTTGCTGGTCTATCACCGGACATGCTCGCCACGCTCGGCACCAACACCTACAACGGCGTAGCCAAATACCCCCTGATTGCCATTCCGCTGTTCATCCTCACCGGCCTGGTGTTCGAGAAATCCGGTGTGGCGCTACGTCTGGTGCGCTTCGCCCAGGCCCTGATCGGCCCGCGCCACGGCGGCCTGGCGATGGTCGCCATCCTGGTCTGCCTGATCATGGGTGGCATGAGCGGCTCCGGTCCCGCCGATGCTGCCGCGGTGGCCATGGTGATGTTGCCGAGCATGACCCGCGCCGGCTACCCCAAGCCATTCTCAGCCACGCTGATCGCCGCATCCGCCTCGACAGCGATCCTGATTCCGCCTTCCATTGCGCTGATCCTCTATTCCATCGTGGTTCCCGGCGTCGACCTGAGGGCCTTGTTTGCAGCCGGACTTTTCCCCGGAATACTTGCAGGCCTTGTGTTGCTGCTACCTGCCTGGCTGTTGGCGCGCCGCTACGGTTGGGAGAATCCAGAAGGTGCTGAACGTCCACCGCTGGGTGAGAGTTTCCGCCAGGCATTGCCAGCGCTCTTTGCCCCTTTACTGATTCTGGGCGGTCTTCGCAGCGGCCTGTTCACGCCGACCGAGGCAGCGGTTGCCGGCGTGACCTATGGCGTGGTCATCGGCTTGTTCGTTACGCGCGAATTGGACTGGCGCAACCTCTGGCGGCTCTGTGGCGAGGCAGCGGTGATCTCTGGCGTAGTGATGCTGATTATCGCGTTGGCGGGCATCTTCGCCTGGGCTGGCACGATGCTCGGCACCTTCCGCCACCTCGCCGAATGGCTGATTTCGCTGTCAGATAGCGGAGCGGTACTGCTCATCCTGGTGATGGTCGCAGTGTTGCTGGCCGGCATGCTGCTAGATGCAATTTCCATCTACCTGATTCTGATGCCGATCCTGATTCCCGTGATGCAGCACTTCGGCTGGAACCCGGTGTGGTTCGGTATTTTGCTGGCGATGAATATTGCCATCGGCCAATTCACCCCACCGGTCGCGATTAATCTTATGGTGACCGCGGAAGTTGCCAAGATCCGCCTGGAGCAAACGGTTGGTTGGGCCTTGCTGTTCGTTCTGGTGATGGGCAGTGCACTGATCCTAGTGGCGGTTTTTCCGGAAATCGCCCTGTGGCTGCCTAGGATGCTTGGCTATGCGGTCTAGTTGAGCTGGAGCTCCTACCCGAGCGCACGAGTCAGTCGTCGGAACGGCTGCAACAACAGCCGATCCCGGTCACCGAGATCGGCTGTTCTCGACGCGTGAAAGTAGGGTGGTGCTCCGAACGCTTGAACTAACAGAAAAACAGTCGGCTGGCTTTCGCTCAGTACTGGTCAGCTGTCAGCTGCCCATCACCGCCAAAGCGGCGCGCCCATGGTCGGCCGGCGGTTTCTGCAGAACGCTTGCCCCAGATGCAGCGCGCTGTTGCATGACGATTTCCAGAGCACGACTGGGCAGGATATCGACGTCATCGAAGGTGATGAGCTGACCCGGCTCGACCGCCCTCCTCAATGCAGTCTTGCGCAACAGGCCGATCGGGACATGATCGGGATGCTGATCGAGCTTCAGGGCCTCGCCGCGAAACTGGAATCCGCCGATGCCTCGCTCGATCAGCTCACCTGGGCGCATGGCTCGCTTGGCAATTGCGCCCACACCCAGAGTCGGTGCGACTGAGTTGTTCAGCAGCACATCACCACCACTGAGCACTCGCCGCACGGTTTTACCGACTTCCAGCGAACAGAGATGGAATGGGCGTACCAGCGTGTAATACGGGCCGGGGCCGAGCTTGAAATACTCGATGGCAGCCCGCTGATCGTCATCATGGCGACAGACCAGGAAAACACCGCCCGCGGGATAACCGGAAGGAATCAGATAATCCACAAAGGGTTGCCCCAGCCGCTCGGACATCATGCCTAGCAGGTTGCCCGATTCCGTCAAATTGGTCGAAGCCAGGCCTTCCAGCCCCTGCTTGGTGATCGTTGCGCCCAGGCCGTTGCCGACAATTGCCTGTTCGATCTGCACTTTGGTGCCGTCGGTGAACGAAGTGGTCTGGTCTACGCTTATGCCTTGGCGCTTTGCCCAGTACCGCATGTCTTCAACCGAGGGATCGTGGTTCAGGTAGCCTTTCATGTTGCCGTAGACCAACGGTTTGAAGCCCATCATCAAGGCTTCTTCATGAAGTGCCGCTAATGACCCCGGCTGGTCGCCCTCGGCCTCGGTAATGAAGCCCTTGCCAGCCAAGTACGAACCCGTGGTGACCTGAAGCTCAGCATTGATTGTCACAACCGGCAAGCCAGCCTCGAACGCACGCTCGATGACCTCGGTGCCATGAAAGACATCACCGCTGCACTCGACGATCAGATCAGCATCAGCGATCAGATGATCAATCGAATTGGTAAGGCGTTCAGACAGCGGGAAATCAGTGATGGAATTCAACGGACGGCGAGTCAGTACTCGCGAGATTTCCAGATCGTGATAGTGCTGCTTGATCAGCCGGATGAAGCAGTGCGCGATCATCCCTGTGCCGGATACACCGATCTTCTTCTTGATGTGCGAGCTAGACATAAGCGAATCCATTCAATAGGCAACGAATGCTCTGACCGCAGCGACAGAAAAAAATTTTACGGTGCTGCAAATCAGCGCCTGTCGCCGTTGCCTGGCACGGCTGCGTTTGGAAAACCACGTACTGAAGCTAAGCGTCAGCCGGGTTATTCAGCCAATTGATTAACGGCAGAGAAGAGGCGCGGCGAGGGTGTATTTTTGTCGTCAGATTTCAGAGGCAAAGGAAGCGGCGTTGCACCGCTTCCTATTGGCAGCGCTTATTTAAGCGCCGCAATCGCAGCGTCGTAGTCCGGCTCGGAACCGATCTCGGCAACCAGCTCGCTGTGAAGCACCTGGTCCTGTTCATCCAGCACGACGACAGCGCGAGCCGACACACCGGCAAGCGGACCGCTCGCGATCAGTACACCGTAGTTCTCGAGGAACTCGCGCCCACGCATGGTGGATAGGTTGATGACATTATCCAGGCCTTCAGCGCCGCAGAAGCGCTTCTGCGCGAAAGGCAAATCGGCAGAGATACACAGCACCACCGTATTAGCCAGTTCGTTGGCCTGTGCATTGAACTTGCGCACCGAGGTGGCGCAGGTCGGCGTATCGATGCTTGGGAAGATGTTCAAGATCTTTCGCTTACCCGCGAAGCTCGCAAGCGTCACGTCGGACAGATCTCCACCTACCAGGCTGAACGGCGGCGCCTTCTGGCCAGCCTGCGGAAAGTTGCCGGCAACCTGGATCGGATTGCCTTTATGGGTTACTTCAGTCATGTGAACTCCTCTCAGTCATGGGCCGCGGGCGTACCCGCGGCGCGGGTTTTAAGCGGCGTGTGTGCGGGCAAAGTATTCCTTGGTCAACTTGACCACCACCGGGCTCAGCAGCAGCAGCGCGACGAGGTTAGGAATTGCCATCAGGCCATTCAGGGTGTCCGCCAACAGCCAGGCGAAATCGAGCTGAGCGATCGCACCGAACGGAACAGCCAGGACCCAGATGACCCGGAACGGCCAGATCGCCTTGGTACCGACCAAGAACTCCCAGCACTTTTCGCCGAAATAGCTCCAGCCCAGGATCGTGGTGAACGCGAACACCACCAGTGCAATGGTTAACAGCGCCGCACCAACACCAGGCATTGCCGACTCGAAGGCTGCTGCAGACAGCGCCGCACCGCTTTCGCCGCCGGTCCAGACACCGGAGCAGATGATCGCCAGGCCGGTGATCGAGCAGATGATGATGGTGTCGATAAAGGTACCCATCATGCCGATAAGACCCGAGCGTACCGAGCTTTTAGTGGTGCCGGCGGCCTGCGCGATACCTGCAGTGCCCAGCCCCGCTTCGTTGGAGAAAATGCCACGCGCCACGCCGAAGCGAATCGCAGCCATCACAGCCGCACCGGCAAAGCCGCCGGTCGCAGCGATTGGCGAGAAGGCGTGCGCGAAGATCAAGGCGAACGCAGCCGGCAGCTCAGCAGCATGCACCACCAGCACCACGATGCCGGCGATGACATAGGCCACGCACATGAACGGCACCAACGCGGCGGCTACCGCACCGATGCGCTTGATGCCGCCAAGAATGACCAGCCCAACGAACAGCATGGTGACCAGACCGGTGACCCACAGCGGTACTGAGAACGTGGCTTCCAGCGCCAGCGCCATGCTGTTGACCTGCACCATATTGCCGATACCGAACCCAGCCAAGCCGCCAAATATGGCAAAGGCGCCGCCCAGCCATAACCAGCGCTTGTGCAAGCCGTTCTTGATGGCGTACATCGGTCCGCCGACATGCTCGCCGCGGTCATCCTTTTCCCGGTAATGCACCGCCAGCACGACTTCGCAGTACTTGGTCGCCATTCCCACCAGCGCCGTGCACCACATCCAGAACAGCGCGCCAGGCCCGCCGAGAAAAATTGCAGTGGCGACACCGGCAATGTTGCCGGTGCCCACGGTTGCGGCCAGACACGTCATCAGCGCTTGAAACGGGCTGATTTCCCCTGTGTCGTCGTCGCCTTTTGTACGTCCGCGCCAGATCAGTGCGAAACCAGTACCTATGCGCACCAGCGGCATGAACTTGAGCATGACCATAAGGAAAAGACCGGTACCGAGAATCAGCACCAGCATGGGCGGTCCCCAGACGAGACCGTTGACGCTATTAACCAGGTTTTGCAGGAATTCCATTCAAGGCACCCTTATTGATTATGTTAGACATCCTTGCCCGAGCGGGCCGAGTCGGTACGAACACTGAACGGCGCGTGGAGAATGCGACTTCAACTGCTGCCCGAACGACCCGGTAATACTCCGACTTCAATGTCCGGAGCGTTACCGACAACCTGCAAGACTCATGCTAGAGCCTCGCATCAGCCGCCATGCAAGGAGCGACCGAGCGATCCTACCACCACCTTTAGCCCTTGGCGCCACACCCTTTGTGTGGGATCTGCAGCGTATGAGCGGGACGAGCGAGCGACCGGTTAGTCAGCCTGCGAACCCGCGCCAGGTTGCCGCATACGGAAGCCTGTGACCGTAGCCTAGCGCAGCGCCAATGCCAGTCGAACCGCGGCATTATTTTGGGGGAAATGATCAGAAATCCCGCCTGTAAAAGACGTCCAATGAACTGGCGAGCCCGCTGGCCGCTTCGAGGAAAATCCGCTTGGTCAGCTGATAGCGCAACGCAACCGTATTGGCGGGCTCGAACACCCCAACGCCATAACGTAAGGTCAGCCGGTCCGTTAGCTTCCCGCTCGCGACTACGCTGGTGTCTGCACCGCTGCCTTCAGTGTCCAGCTGAAAATCCTCGATACCCAGGCGTTGCGCGACGTTGCCGGTGATCGAGGCGCTGCCGGCCAAGCCGAGTCCAAGGGTCGCTTGGGCCAACAGATTGCTGTCACCCGTCTCGGCGCCAAGGGGCCGGCCAAGCACCAAGTAGGACAATGCCTGCTCCTGACTCATGGCGGGCTCGGCAAATACATCGACGCGTGGCTGCTCTGCACTGCCGGTAATACGCAGGCCAGCAATGACATTCTCGTCTTCGATACGCCGAATGGCTTCGATATCCAGATAGGGTTGCGACAGCACACCCGTGAACAACAACCGGGCGCGACGGATCGTTAGACGCTGACCGTAAGCGCGGTAACGTCCCTTGTTGAGGCTGAGCTCACCACGTGCATCGAAGTCGTCGCCTATGTGCAGGTAGCCGGCAAGATCCGCCGTTAGACCGAAGCCGGAAAAGCGCAACCTGTCCTGCCCGACTTCAACGTCGACATCCATGCGAATGGCCAAGGGTGGCTTGTTCTCTTCCGCTTCGGCGCCGACGATGACCGCATCCTCAGACACCTTCACCGTCGAGGGCGGCAGCTCGCGGACGGTAATTTCGCCGCGTGGCACACGAAGCTTCCCGCTTACGGCCAGCTGCTCGTCAGCCAACTGAATGCGTAGATCGGGCGCGATTTCTAGCTCAGCATAGGGTTCGACTATCACAGGCAACTGACTGCCGCTGATTCGCAGATCGAGGTCGAGCGCCTGTGCCCAATCGATCGTTCCTCCAATCTGCCCCTGGCCCTGCTCGCCGCTGCGCCAGTCACCGTCGACACGAACCCGCTCGCCGTCGATGATGGCCGTGACCTGTAGCTGCTCGAAGCTGACCGGCAGCTCAGCGCCCGCAATTTCGCCTTCAGTAAGCCTCAGCTCTCCGTTGATCTGCGGCTGTTGCAGCGTGCCAGAGATCTGGCCATTGCCGTTCAGTTGTCCGTCGAGTCGCTCGACCTGCGCAACAAAAGGCTTGATAACAGACAGATCGAAATTGCTTAGCTGAAAATTGCCAGAGATTGGCTTGACCTCACCACTGGGGTCTACCTGCAGTCGGACATCCAGATCGCCAAGATCGCCTCCCTCGAATCGCAGCCTGCTATCGACCTGTTTCGGGGCTAGCTGGCTAGTCAATGACAAGGTCTGGTACGGGAAATCGAGCCACTGCTCACCGTCGCGCATGCGCAACATGCCAGGGCCGGCGTCGACACGGATAGACCCGCTTGGACCCGCGCTCGGCAGATCCAGCGCTAGATCCGCATTGACTTCGCCCTGCCAGATCAGATTGTCCGGCAGGTATTCAGCAAGCGACTCGAGCGGAAAGTCGCGCAGGCGGTAGCGCAACTGTGGGTCAGGTTGCAGCCGCTGATCGTCGGCGCACAGCGTGGCTTGCCCTGAGAGCCAGCAGTGCGCGCCGAACGTAATCCGGCCGTTCTCCAGGCGCTGCAGGGTCGCTGGGTCCCGCAAGGCCCACTGCTGCCCTTGAGCATCCAGTTCGGCTTCTACCAACCGGCCCCGCCAATCGCCACCTTTGAGCCCACCGGTCAACGCCAACGACAAGTCGAGCAATGGCCCTTGCAGCAGCAGGCTCGCCTGGTGGTCGGTTTGCGTGCCTTCGGCGCTCAGTTGCAACTGACCCACTTCGGTCGCTCCGGCCTGTAAGCCTGTTGCGTCCAGGCTGAGCTGGCCGCGCTCGCCCTCCGAGAGACTGGCGGCAAGTTGCAAGCGCCGAATTCGATTGTTCTGGAACGCAACATCAGCGCCGCTCAGCGCCAGCTTTCCCTGAGGTGCGTCTGGCGTGCCTGCCAGGTCGAGGTTACCCGTCAGTTTGCCGCTCAGGTCAGGCCAAAGCTGGCCCAGACGCGAGAGATCGAGCGCCAGGTTCGCCTCAAGCGTCTCAGCCCAGCGGCCACTGCCCTGGATGCGGTTGTCGCCAAGACGCAGATCGACCGTCGGCAGGTTCCAGGTGGCGTTTTCGCCGCTCGCCTGTAGCTGAAGCTTGAGCGGCTGTTTGCGCAACGTGCCATTCAAGTCAAGAGCGGCCTCAGCCTGCAGATTTTCATTTCGCAAGGCTCCGCTACTGCTCAACGTGCCGCCGATCTGCCCCGGCAGCTCCGCGACCCAATAAGACGGATCGAATTCGCTCAGCTTAAGCCGAGTCGTCCAATCGAGGCCGTCCGCGAACCCGACGCTGAGGTTTCCTTCGGCCCTGCCCTGTCCAGCGCGCAGTTCCAGCTGCGGCAGGTGCACCACTTCAAGGTTGCCGCTGACAGGGCTCCGCAGCGTGAAGTCACCGGAAGGGCCTGTCAGCGCAGCATTGAAATTCCCGAGGTAGTTACCGTCGTCATACTGGATCTGCGCATCAAGGGTTCGCAGCGCAACAGGTGGTTCCTCAATATCGGGATAGAGGCGGCGCCATGGGAAATTACGCCAAGCCAACTGGGCTTCTGCATCCAGACCGTCCTGCCAGCTAACGGCACCGCTTAAGTCGACGCCCTGCTGCTCGCCCGCATCCAGACTAAAGGTCTCGATCTCTGCATGCACCTTGTCCACCAGGCCGTTCAGCGCAACAGCCACCGCACCGCCCTCGCCTTGCAGGCTCCCGTTACCGTCCAGGCGATAGCCCTGTTCCATATCGCCTTTGACGGTCAGCTCCAGCGCCTCCAGACGCAAGGCATCTGGCAGCTCCGGTGCGGCCTTGAAATCCTCCAACGCCAACAGCAGATTTGCTGGCACGTCCGGTTCAAGCGGGCGCACCCAGCCGCTGAGTTTGGCGTCCAGGTAGCCCTGGCTTTGCACGTCGACCATCAAATGTTCGCGCAGCTCGCCATCAACCTCGAACTTCAACGCCCAGGGCTGCGCGTTTGGCGAGCGGATCGCCGCGGTCCCCTCCAGCGCCAGCGGCCAGTCGGCTTTGGTCAGCAGGCGGCCCGCAAGTTCGAGCACAACGTCATCACGGCGAACCGTCAAAGACCTGATGGCGAGCCCCTGCTCGTCCCAGTCTGCCTGCAGTTCGGCCCCCTGCAACTGTTGAACGCCGTTGAGATTGACCGCACCGATGTCGACGCGCTCGATGCGAAGCTCGAGCGGCAGATCAAGCTCAGGCAATTGGAAGGGCTCGCTTGCTGTCTCTTCTTCGTCAGCAGGAGGAAACTGCAGATCGATATCGCCAGTGGCCAGCTCTTCAATGCAAAGGGTCTTACGCAGCAAGCAACTGGGCGACCAGCTCATCTGCGGCGACGCCACCTCGACCCGGCGACTATCTTGTTCCCAGACCAGACCGTCCGCCTGCCAACGGCCGCCTAGACGCCCGCTGAATGCTTCGACCTGCAGCCCAGGGACTTTGCCCAACACCCAACGACTGCCGGCTTCGGTACCGACCAGCAGGCCAACCGCCAGAACGATGGCCATGAGCAAGGCCAACGGAAAAAGCAGTACCCAGCAGACTATCTTCGCACTACGCCTCAAAGCTCCGGCCCCATGGAAAAATGCAACCGAACACCACCTTCCCCATCCAACGGATGAGCCAAGTCCACGCGAATCGGCCCAACCGGCGAGACCCAGCGCACGCCGACACCTACGCTGCTTTTGAGACTGGGCAGCTCTAACGAGTTGAACGAATTACCCTGATCGACAAAGGTCGCCAGGCGCCATTTCTCGGTCAGTGAATACTGGTACTCGGCGCTGACCGCGAGCTGGTAACGCCCGCCGATTCGGTCGCCATCGGAGTTGGTCGGTGACAGGCTCTGGTAGTCGTAGCCCCGCACGCTTTGGTCACCACCGGCGAAATAGCGCAGCGATGGCGGCACGTTGGTGTATTCGTCCGTCCAGTTGCCGCCCACTTCCACCCGCCCGAGAAAGCGATGCCGAGCGCCCAGCGTGGTCAGGCCCTTGACCGTCGCGTTGGCATGCACCAGATCAGCGTCCGAGAACACGCCTTCCTTCGCCGCGCCCAGCTCGAACCTCAAGCGATAGCCATGACTGGGATCGAGGCGGTTGTCGCTGCGCAAAAAGCTGTAGGCCACACCAGGCATCAGCAAGGTGCTGACCCCCGAATCATCGCCCAGCTCGTACTGCTCATGGCGCCACTTCAATGCCCAAACGCGCTGCCAGCCGCTGGGCAACCTGCGGTGCCACTCGGGGCCAACCGTCAGCAGTCGACTCAGGCTGTCTTTGTCGCTCAGCTCTTCGTACTGATAGCCAGCCGCATAGCGCAGTTTGTCGGTCAAAGGTGGGTCCAGCGGCACGTCATAGAAAAAGCCGACGTTCTGCCGCGGCGCGGACAGTTCGGACTCGATGCCGTAGCTGTGGCCCTGCGGGTTGACCCAATGACGGGTGAAATCGAAGCGTATACGCGGACCGACGTCGGTCGAATAGCCCAAGCCAAGTCCGAGCGTGCGCGGCTCTCGCGTGGTCAACTGCACCGCGACGGGAATGCGCTGTTGGTTGGCGTTGGCCGGATTGGCATCGACCCGCACACCTTCAAAATAGCCGCTGGACTGCATTGCCTGGTTGAGCTCGGCAATCAGCTCCGAGTCATACGGCGTGCCGGGTTCGAAAGGCACCATGCGTGCCAGCAGATCCGGGTCAAACGGCGAGTCACCCTCGAACCCAACATCGCCGAGCACATAGCGCGGCCCGCTGTTGAAGACCAACTCGACGTCAGCGGCATTCGTGTCGGGGTTGATCTCCAGACGTTGGCGCTCGAAACGTCCGTCGAAAAACCCATAACGCGAGGCCTGGTTGAGAATCCGTTGTTTGACCGCTTCGTACTGCCCGTGATTGAGCACAGCGCCTGGTTTCAAGGTGTTGCGCGGCACCCGAAACGTCTGCAGTTCGGCGGCCGGTCCGTTGACCTGCACCTTGATATCTCGCAGACGAACCGGCTCACCGGGCTTGATTCGCAGCGCCAAATGGGGATTTTCCCCATCGGTGACCCTGGTTTCGATTTCAGCATGGTAATAGCCCAACGCCTGGAGGGCTTTGTTCGCCTGCTCCTGGGCGATACGGCTGTAGCGCAGCAGTTCTTCTTCGTTGCGATCGCCTAGCTCGCCGATGTAGTTCTCGACATTTTCCCGCAGCGCATCGTTTGATGGCGTGAGCTTGACGTCGAGTTCAGCTGCGTACACCGCTGATGCACAGCACAACATGAGGCCTGTCGGAACGACACGGCGAAGGAGACAAATAGGCATGGCCAAGGATGCTAGCACGCTGCGCACTGGGCTTTGGCGAAGTGTCGATGCGTGTAGCTCGGCATTTACAGCGTCAGACGAGAGCATGGGAGCACTTCTTGGGACAACATCAGTACGACTGTCGCCCCGGCGCAAAATTCGCTCTATGCAGTAGATGATTCGACCTGTCGCGGCGCCGGATGGAAGAACACATGCTCGACCACCGGACCGATGGCTACCTGGCCAATGTCTTCGTACCCCTGACGTGCGTAGAAGTTGAGGTAGCGTGAGTTGCCGGTGTCGATCACCAGGCCCTCCGATGCAGCGTCCGCGGCACACCAGTTGTGCAACGCTTCAAGCAGCTGTTCGCCATAGTGCTGCCCCTGGCACTTGGGATGGACCGCCATCAGCGGCAACACATGATAGGAGCCCGGCGGCAGACAACCCAGCACCGCGGCGTGGTAATCAAGGTAACGCCGCGTGCAGCGGAAGCCCGCTGTGAGCAGCATGCGCATTCGCCAGGCCCAGCTTTCAGTAATGTCCAGCCGACGCTGCGGTGGCGCAATCAGCGCGGCAGCGATCAGCCGATCATCGAGCAACAGCCCAAGCGCGGGCTGATCCTGCAGCAGGTGCTGATTGACCAGCTCGCGGACGGTTGCGCGGACACGCTGCTCGTAGCCGGGGCGATCAGCTTCGAATAGATAGCCGAAGGTCGGTTCGTGTCGGTAAGCGTTGTACAGAAGCGAGCGTATTTCCCTGGCGTAACCACTGTCGAGCATTCGTACTTCTGCAGTCATCGGCATGGCGGTTCTCTTGTTATGTCCTCGGAGCTTGTTTCACGTTAGCACCCGTATCGGAGTCCTGCCGGACGAGAACCGGATTGATGATTACGGCTCGCCGTAGCGCCGCCATACCAGTAGAATCGCGGTTTTGCCGGAGCCGCTGCCGATGAAGCTTGTTTCTTTCAATATCAATGGCTTAAGAGCTAGACCTCATCAGCTTTCTGCCGTTATTGAGAAGCATCAGCCCGACGTGATCGGTCTGCAGGAAACCAAAGTAGCGGACGAGCAGTTTCCTCAAGCCGAAATCGAAGCCCTTGGCTATCACGTTCATTTTCATGGCCAAAAAGGGCACTACGGTGTCGCGCTGTTATCCCGACAGGCTCCACTTGAGATCCACAAAGGCTTTCCCGGCGACGGCGAAGAATCGCAGAAGCGTTTCATCTGGGGCCGCTTTGCCGATGCCAACGGCGAGCCGGTTACCGTCATGAACGGTTATTTCCCACAAGGCGAAAGCCGCATTCATCCCACCAAGTTTCCCGCCAAAACCAAGTTCTACGCAGATCTTCAGGCGCTGCTCGAAGAGCGCTTTACTCCGGAGCAATCCGTAGCCGTGATGGGCGACTTCAACATCTCGCCCGAAGACTGTGACATCGGCATTGGGGAGGTGAACGCCAAGCGCTGGCTGCGCACCGGCAAATGCAGCTTTCTGCCGGAAGAACGCGAATGGTTGGCTCGCCTGAAGAACTGGGGATTGCAAGACAGCTTCCGTACGCTCAACCCTGAAGTCGTCGATCGTTTCAGCTGGTTCGATTACCGCAGCCGCGGATTCGAAGATGACCCACGCCGAGGGCTGCGCATCGACCTGATCCTGACCACTGCGGGCCTGCATGAGCGCGTCACGGATTGCGGTGTCGACTATGACATCCGCAGCATGGAAAAACCCTCGGACCACTGCCCCGTGTGGATCGCGCTGCGCTGATCATCATGCTGCTGATGCCGCAGGTTGGGCGAGCCTGCACTTAGTTTTGCGATCTGATCGACAACCTCGATCCGCCGCGGTCGACTGTCACATAACGGTAAGCAAAGCGTCTTAATCTCCCCGCTTCTTTGAAAGGGAGAGTCATCGCATGACAGCTTCAGCGTCCGTAAGCGGCAAGGGAAAACGGGCGCTGCGCCTGTGGGCCTTCGGCCTACTTTGCGCCAGCCCGCTCGCGCTAGGCGCGCCATTGGCTACCCCCGTCAACAACAGTCCGGTCCTGCGAATTCAGGGATCAAACACGGTCGGAGCGAAGCTCGCACCGATGCTGCTGGCCGGCCTCTTCGAAGCGCAGGGCCTGAGTTCGGTGCGAATCAGCCCGGCCGGCAAGGAGAACGAACAGCGCATCAGTGCCATCGACAGCTCCGGCCGAGCGGTTCATGCCCTCGTTGCAGCACACGGCACCGGCACCGGTTTCGCCGGGCTTAAAGACGGCTCCTCCGATCTCGCGGCTGCTTCGCGCCCCATCAAGGACAGCGAGTATGCAAGTCTCTCCGCCCTCGGCGATTTGCGCAGCGCAGCAGCCGAGCAGGTGATTGCGATCGACGGACTGGCAATCATCGTCAACCCCGACAACCCAGTCTCCTCACTCAGCGTTGAGCAGGTCGCCAACCTGTTTGCCGGTGAAATCCGCAACTGGAAAGCGCTCGGCGGCAAAGACATACCTGTGGAGCTGCACGCGCGGGATGACCAGTCCGGCACCTTCGACACCTTCAAGGAGCTGGTGCTCGGAGCACAGGGGAAGACATTGGCCGCCGATGCCTCCCGCTATGAATCCAATGACCAACTCTCACAGATCGTCAGTGGTCGACCCGGCGCGATCGGTTTCGTCGGCCTCGCATCGGTGGGTAAAGCCCGCGCACTGGCAATAGCAGATGGTGATTCACAGCCCATGCTACCCAGCACAGCGCTGGTGGCGACCGAGGACTATCCATTGTCGCGGCGGTTGTTTTTCTATGCGAACCCGACTCAGCAGTCGGAGTGGACCCGAACCTTTCTAGGCTTCGTGCACAGTGCTGCTGGCCAAGCCATCGTCGCCAAGTCGGGCTACATCGGGCAAGCCATCAACGCGATCACCCTCTCTCCATCGCCTGGCATGCCGCAGCCGTACCAAAACCTCGCCAGCCAGGCGCAGCGTCTGACGGTTAACTTCCGCTTCGACGAAGGTAGCGCGCGCTTGGACAACAAGGCGCAACGTGACGTCGAGCGGCTGATCGATTACCTGCAGAGCACCAACAAAACGATGAGCGCGGCGGTCCTGGTTGGATTCGGGGACGCTCGGGGCGACCCGGCGCGTACCGCTTTGCTCTCCAAACTTCGCGCCATGGCGGTACGTAGAGAACTCGCCCGTGGCGGCATACTCGTAAGAGAAATCAACGGCTTAGGCGACGAACTTCCGGTAGCCTCGAACACGCATAGCGGTCGCGTAAAGAACCGCCGTGTCGAGGTATGGGTGTATTGAGCGGCGTCGGACCTGTGCAAAATCGTATCGATCGATAGCCTGCGGCGTACTGTTACGTCGCGACGGGCACGATTAAGCTCAGACGATTTCCAGCAGCGGAAATAATCATGTATCTGGTTTGTGGCGAAGCCCTGTTCGACGTTTTTGTAGCGCCCGGGGGCACCCTGCGCAATCGCTTAAGTCTCGACGCGGTGGCTGGCGGCTCGCCCTTTAACGTAGCGGTCGGCCTCTCCCGCCTCGGGACGCCGTCGGCTCTGCTCACGGGCATGTCCCGAGACCACTTGGGCCAGCAATTGCGGCAAGTGCTTGAGGACGAAGGAGTCGATACGCGCTATCTGATCGACTTCGATGCACCCACCACACTGGCGATGGTCGCCCTGGGAGCCAACGGTTCACCCGTCTACAGCTTTCGCGGCGAAGGCTGTGCCGATCGACTCCCACGCGACGAGCATCTCGCCTCGCTCAGCGATGAGATCCGCGGCATTCACGTCGGTTCCTACTCCATCGTCACCGCCCCGATCGCCGACACCCTGCTGTCGCTGGTCCGCCGCGAAAGCGAGCGCCGGCTCATTTCCTTCGATCCCAACATCCGCCTAAACGTCGAACCGGACCTGGCCCGCTGGCGCGAGCGTGTCGAGGCGATCGCTGCGCTTGCGCATCTCATCAAGGCCAGCGATGAGGATCTGGCGCTGCTTTATCCTGGCGAAACCCCCGAATCCATCGCCCGGCGCTGGTTGCAAGGAGGCTGCGAACTGGTGGTGTTGACCCGAGGCAGAGAAGGCGCACAGTTGTTCAGCCGCCGCCAGGGCGAGTTTTATGTGGAGGCAAAACCTGTGAACGTGCGCGATACGGTGGGTGCTGGCGATACCTTCCAGGCCGCGCTGCTCAGCTACCTGCACGAACACAAGCTGGATACAGCCGCAGCCCTGGCTCAGATTCAGCGCGACCAGTTGCAGGCCATGCTGGCGTTTGCCGTTCAGGCAGCGGCAATCACCTGTTCCCGTCGCGGCCCGGACCTGCCCTACCGATACGAAATTGTCTGACGGTTGGCCACAACAGCGCGAACGTCTATAACCCCAAGGGGACAACAATAAGGACGGAACCGGGCATGAAAGCGTTAAAGATCTCCGACCCATCCTACGAACTGATGGACGATCACCACGGCAACTCGCTGATCTACCGTGAGCATGGTTTTCCGTGCCCGCTGGTGCGCTGGCACAACCACAAGGAATACGAACTGCATTTGATCGTCGCCAGTTCGGGCAAGGTCTTCGTTGGGGATTATGTCGGCAATTTCGGTCCCAACAGCCTGTTCCTGACCGGCCCGAATCTGCCACACAACTGGATCAGCCAGGTCGATGAGGGTGAAGTGGTCGCCAAGCGCGACATGCTCGTCAATTTCACCGACGAACTGTTCGAAGCGGGCCACAACGTGTTTTCCGAACTACGCAGTTTGACGCCGATGCTCGAGCGTTCACGCTATGGGATCGAGTACCGCTGTCCGCAGACCATTGCCGAGGCCAGCAGGCTGATGCATCGGGTCGCCGGCAGCGGCGGGGCCACCCGCCTCGGCTATTTCCTGATCATGCTAGAGCTGCTGGCCAGCTGCGACGACTACCAGCTGCTCTCCGGCGCCACCTCGTCGCAGCTGGGAGATGAGCACCACGCCGACCGCACCAACATGGCGGTCAACTACATCTTCGACCATTACATGCGCGAACTGCCGCTCGAAGAAGTCGCGAGTCACCTGGGCATGAAGCCCACCTATTTTTCACGCTTTTTCAAACGCGCCACTGGCCGCTGTTATGTCGAGTTCGTCAACAGCCTGCGCATCAGCAAGTCCTGCGAGCTGCTGCTGGACAACGACAAGCCGGTCACCGACGTCTGTTTTGAGTCAGGCTTCAATAACCTGTCCAATTTCAATCGTCGCTTTCAGCAGCTCAAGGGCATGACCCCCTCCTGCTACCGCCGTCTGGTTGAGCAGCGGTTGACTGAGCAGAACCTCGCCAGCTGATACGCTTCGTCGCTGCGTGTCACATCAGAATCTCCCGCCGTCATGACCGGTCAAAGGCCGGTCGCACCGCTTTTCCCCGAGGTTTCAGAGCGCTAGCCCCCACTAAGCGAGCGTTTGCACAGGTACCGAATCAACCTCATCGATCAACCGTAACGGTGCAAAAAAGTACCAGATGATGTGCAGTCAGGGCTTTGTGAGCCTGACACTCCCGGCGTTGTAATGCTCGCGAGCCGCTCGTACGGCAGTAAGCGAGCCACAACAAAAACAATAAGTGCTTCCGCCCTCCGGCCGCGGAAGAGGAGCCCTCGATGAAATATGCGAAGTTGCTGATCGGAACCACCTATTTTGCCATGATCGGCGCGACTCAGGCTGTCGCCGAGACGCTAACCGTTGCGACCGTCAACAACGCTGACATGATCCGCATGCAGCGTCTTTCCAAGACCTTCGAAGAGCAACACCCCGACATCGACCTCAACTGGGTCGTGCTCGAAGAAAATGTCCTGCGCCAGCGCCTGACCACCGACATCGCCACCCAAGGCGGTCAATTCGACGTACTTACCATCGGTATGTACGAGGCTTCACTCTGGGGCGATAAAGGCTGGTTGGCGCCCATGACCAACCTGCCTGATGACTACAACCTCGATGACGTCTTCCCCTCGGTGCGTGAGGGCCTGTCGGTCGATGGCACTCTGTATGCGCTGCCGTTCTATGCCGAAAGCTCGATGACCTACTACCGCAAGGACCTGTTCGAGCAGGCCGGGCTGGAGATGCCGGAGCATCCGACCTGGACGCAGATGGCCGAATTCGCTGAGAAGCTGCACAAGCCCAGCGAAGAGCAATACGGCATCTGCCTGCGCGGAAAGGCCGGCTGGGGCGAGAACATGGCGCTGGTCACCACCGTTGCCAATTCCTTCGGCGCGCGCTGGTTCGATGAGAAATGGCAGCCGGAATTCAACGGACCCGAATGGACCAAAGCAGCCAACTTTTACGTGGACCTGCTGAGCAAGTACGGCCCGCCAGGTGCTTCCAGCAACGGCTTCAACGAAAACCTGGCGCTGTTCAACAGTGGCAAATGCGCCATGTGGGTCGATGCTACCGTAGCCGGTTCATTCGTCACCGATGCCTCACAGAGCAAGGTGGCGGACAAAGTCGGCTTCACCTTCGCGCCTCAACAAACGACCGATAAAGGCTCCGCCTGGCTTTACTCCTGGGCGCTGGCCATTCCTGCTAGCTCGAACAAGCAGGAAGCCGCCAAGACCTTCGCAGCCTGGGCCACCTCGCAGGACTATGCCGAACTGGTTGCCGAGACCGACGGCGTCGCTAACGTACCGCCGGGTACTCGCGAGTCCACCTACAGCGATGAATACATGGCCGCCGCGCCGTTCGCGAAGATCACGCTGGAGTCGCTGAAACAGGCTGATCCCGCCTCGCCGTCCGCCAAGCCTGTGCCCTATGTCGGCATCCAGCTGGTGACCATTCCCGAATTCCAGGCCATTGGCACTCAGGTTGGCAAAATGTTCGCAGCCGCCCTCACCGGCCAGATGCCAGTCGAGCAAATGCTCACGGCCGTGCAGCAGTCGACCACGCGGGAAATGAAGCGCGCCGGCTACCCCAAATAGGCACCGCAAGCAGGCAACGTCCCTTCCTCACCGAAGGTGAACACCAGGCAGGGCTCGACCGAGCCCTCATGGCCTTCTTTCAGCCGGAGCACAGCCATGGCTACCACCTCAACAGCCTTGCCCAAGGCGCCCCTTACCGATACGGCAAGCGAGCCGAGCGAGCGCAAGCCGCGCCGGTTCGGCCCCAGCTGGTTTCTCGTCAGCCCGTCCGTTGCACTGTTGCTGCTGTGGATGCTGGTTCCACTGTCGATGACCGTTTACTTCTCGGTGATTCGCTACAACCTGCTTTACCCCGGCGAGAATGATTTCGTCGGGCTGGAGAATTTTCACTACTTTCTAACCGACGCTGGCTTCATGCCCGGCATGACCAACACCTTGTTGTTGGTTGGCAGCGTGCTGCTGATCAGCGTCGTGCTCGGTGTGCTGATCTCGGCACTATTGGAAGCTGCGGATTTCACCGGCCGCGGCATCGTCCGCGTCATGTTGATCTCGCCGTTCTTCATCATGCCGACCGTCAGTGCGCTGGTCTGGAAGAACCTGATCTACCACCCCGTCTCGGGAATCCTAGCGGCCGTCTGGAAGTTCTTTGGTGCACAACCGGTGGACTGGCTGGCTCAACATCCGCTGCTCTCGATCATCATCATCGTGTCCTGGCAATGGCTGCCCTTCGCGATCCTGATCCTGATGACCGCCATGCAGTCGCTCGACCAAGAGCAAAAGGAAGCCGCCCGCCTCGATGGCGCCGGCCCAATCGCCATTTTCTGGCACCTGACCCTTCCCCACCTGGCGCGGCCCATCGCCGTAGTGGTGATGATCGAAACCATCTTTCTGCTTTCCGTCTTCGCCGAGATCTTCACCACCACCAGCGGTGGTCCCGGATACGCCTCGACCAACCTTGCCTATCTGATCTACACCCAGGCGCTGCTGCAATTCGACGTCGGCATGGCATCGGCCGGTGGCCTGATCGCGGTGGTGATCGCCAACATCGCGGCGATCATCCTGGTGCGGATGCTCGGCAAGAATCTCACCGAAAAGTACTGAGGACAGACGGATGCTGACGCTCAAACAAAGTCGCCGCCTCAATACGCTAGTGGTCGGGCTGTTCGCCTGGGCAATCGCGCTACTGTTGTTCTTCCCGATCTTCTGGATGCTGCTGACCAGCCTGAAGACGGAGATCGACGCCTTCGCCACGCCGCCGCAGTTCATCTTCACGCCGACACTGGAAAACTACCTGCAGATCCAGGACCGCAGCGGCTACTTCAAGTACGCCTGGAACTCGGTGACCATCTCCTTCGGCGCCACAGCACTGGGCATGCTGATCGCAATCCCGGCGGCCTATTCGATGGCTTTCTACGAGACCAAGCGGACCAAGGGCACGCTGCTGTGGATGCTTTCCACCAAGATGCTGCCGCCCGTGGGCGTGCTGGTGCCGATCTATCTGTTGGCCAAGCAATTCGGCCTGCTCGACAGCCGCACGGTGCTGATCATCATCTACACGCTGATCAACCTGCCGATCCTCGTCTGGATGATCTACACCTACTTCAAGGACATCCCCCGCGACATCCTCGAAGCGGCCCGCATGGACGGCGCCACCCTGATGCAGGAAATGGTTCGCGTACTGCTGCCGATCAGCAAGGGCGGCCTCGCCTCCACCATGCTGCTGTCGCTGATCCTGTGTTGGAACGAGGCCTTCTGGTCGCTGAACCTCACATCGTCCAGCGCGGCTCCGCTGACCGCGCTGATCGCCTCCTACTCCAGTCCCGAAGGGCTGTTCTGGGCCAAGCTCTCGGCCGTCTCCACCCTCGCCTGCGCGCCCATCCTGATATTCGGCTGGATCAGCCAGAAGCAGCTGGTCCGCGGCCTGTCGTTCGGCGCCGTGAAATAGCCCGCCGCCGCGGTATTAACAAGATCGATAAGAATAAAAGGATTCGAACATGGCAGACCTTAAAGTCCACAACCTGAAGAAAAGTTTCGATGGCAACGACATCATCAAGGGCATCGACCTAGACATTCGCGACCGTGAGTTCGTCGTCTTCGTAGGCCCTTCCGGCTGCGGCAAGTCAACCCTGCTGCGACTGATCGCGGGGTTGGAAGAAGTCAGCAGCGGCAAGATCGAACTCGACGGCCGGGACATCACCGATCTCAGCCCGGCCAAGCGTGACCTGGCCATGGTGTTCCAGACCTATGCGTTGTATCCGCACATGACGGTGCGCAAGAACATGTCCTTTGCCCTCGATCTTGCTGGCGCAGATAAGAAAGAGGTCGCCAGTAAGATCGAAGCGGCAGCACGCACGCTTGAATTGGAGCCATTGCTGGAGCGCAAACCACGTCAGCTCTCCGGTGGACAGCGCCAGCGCGTCGCGATCGGCCGCGCCATCGTGCGTAACCCCAAGGTATTTCTCTTCGACGAACCCCTGTCGAACCTCGACGCGGCGCTGCGCGTGCAGATGCGCCTTGAGCTGTCACGCCTGCATCAGGAGTTGCAGGCGACCATGATCTACGTGACCCACGACCAGGTCGAAGCCATGACCCTGGCCGACAAAGTGGTGGTGCTCAACGGTGGTCGCATCGAGCAGGTGGGTTCACCCATGGAGCTCTACCACCATCCAGCCAATCTGTTCGTGGCCGGCTTTCTCGGCACGCCGAAGATGGGCTTTCTCAAAGGGCGAATCAACCGCGTCGACACCGTAGGCTGCGAAGTCGACCTGGAAGCCGGCTGCCAGTTATATCTCCCACTGGGAGGAAGCGCGCTCGCGGTGGGCGACCCGGTGACTCTGGGTATTCGTCCGGAGCACCTCAACCGCGGCAGCGAAGGCAGCTGCCAACTAAACGTCAAGGCAGACGTCAGCGAGCGGCTGGGCAGCGACACCTATTGCCATGTGAATACCCAGACCGGCGAGCCGCTGACCATGCGGATCCGCGGCGACTTCACGCCGCGTTATGGCGAGGCACTGTATCTCACGCTCGACGCTTCCCACTGCCACCTGTTCGACAGCGGTGGCCTGGCGGTCGGCCAGCCGCTGCAACAGGTCGCCTGATACCCCGACCTGCAGGAATCAATTCTTTTGTAAATCGCTGCCTATCCAGGCAGCGATCGCGCCGCCGGCTTATCCATTCTCATGCCCAGCGAGGCCTGACATGAAGTTGAAAGAACAGAATCTGCCGCAACTTCCAGCACACATTGCCCAGCCGACCTATGCGCTGAAAGAGGTTACGGCCGGCATCGCCCACATTGGCGTGGGTGGTTTTCACCGTGCTCACCAGGCGGCCTACACCAATGCGCTGATGAACACTGGTGAAGGGCTCGAGTGGGGCATCTGCGGGATCGGCACGCGTATCGATGAGCTGTCCATGCGCGATGCCCTCGCCTCGCAGGACTATCTCTACACGTTGGTCGAGCTCGACGATCGACCCGATACCGAAGTCCGCGTGATTGGCAGCATTCGCGACATGCTGCTGGTCGGGGCGGATGGTTCAGAAGCCGTCGTTGCCCGGCTGGCCGACCCGGCGATTCGCATCGTCTCGCTGACCATCACCGAAGGCGGCTATTGTCTGGACGATAGCACCGGCCAGTTCAACGCCACGCTGCCGCACATCAAGCACGACCTGGAAAATCCGCGCACCCCGATCAGCGTATTCGGCCTGCTTTGCGCAGCACTTGCCAGGCGCCGCGGCGAAGGTCACGGCCCTTTCACGATCATGTCCTGCGATAACCTTCCGCACAACGGCGACGTCACCCGCAAGGCCACACTGGCCTTCGCCAATCTGGTTGATGCGGACTTGGCTAGCTGGATCTCCCATAACGTCAGCTTCCCCAATGCCATGGTCGACCGCATTACGCCGATGACCAGCGCCGCGCACCGCAAGGATCTGCGGCAAAAACACGGTATCGATGACGCCTGGCCCGTGGTCTGCGAGCCCTTCGTCCAATGGGTGCTAGAAGACACGTTCGTCGCCGGGCGGCCTGCCTGGGAAAAGGTCGGCGTGCAGTTCACCGATGACGTCTCGCCTTATGAAGAGATGAAGATCAAACTGCTCAACGGCAGCCACCTTGCCCTGACCTACCTGGGCTTTCTGCGCGGCTACCGCTTCGTTCACGAAACCATGGCCGATCCGCTGTTCGTCGAGTACATCCGCCAATATATGGACGAAGATGTGACGCCGCAGTTGGCGCCTGTGCCGGGCATTGATCTGACGCAGTACAAGCAGACGCTGATCGACCGCTTCTCCAATTGCGCCATCGCCGATCAGCTGGAGCGCGTCTGCTCCGACGGCTCGTCGAAGTTTCCCAAGTTCAGCGTACCAACGATCAACCGCCTGATCGCAGACAGTGCCCAGCTTGAACGGGCTGCACTGGTTGTGGCGGCGTGGGCGCTGTATTTGCGCGGCGTCGATGAAAACGGCGACACCTACCGGATTCCAGACCCGCGCGCGGAGTTCTGCCAGTCGCTGGTTGAGGAAGACGAAGGTCTCACCGAACGGTTACTTGGCCGGGAGGAGATCTTTGGTGCTCAAATCCCTCGCTCGCCGGCGTTTCGCGACGCCTTCGAGAGCAACCTGCTCCGGTTGAAGACACTCGGTGTCAGCGGCACGCTCGAACTGCTGTTAACCCGCTGACGGAGGCCCCATGTTCTTAGGTATCGATTGCGGCACCCAGGGTACCAAGGCACTGCTGCTCGACGCCGCCAGCGGTCGAGTACTGGGCCAGGGCTCGGCCAGTCATGTGCTCATCAGTGGCCCAAACGGTCGTCGCGAACAGGATACCGAACAGTGGACCTCTGCCTTCGCGACCGCCACTGCAGCAGCGCTGACCGAGGCGGGGGTGGACGGCAGCGCCGTGCTGGGCATCGGTGTTTCGGGGCAGCAGCATGGCCTTGTGACGCTCGATGCAGACGGTCAGGTGTTGCGCCCGGCCAAGCTCTGGTGCGACACGGAGTCTGCCAAGGAGAACCAGCGGCTACTCGATTGGCTGGGCGGCGAACAAGGCTCGCTGCAACGCCTCGGGGTCGTCATTGCCCCTGGCTACACCGTGTCCAAACTCTTGTGGATGAAGGAGCAGCATGCCGAACTGTTCGAACGCGTCGCCCATATCCTGCTGCCCCACGACTACCTCAACTACTGGCTGACCGGACGCTGTACCAGCGAATACGGCGACGCGTCAGGGACGGGTTATTTCAATGTCCGCTCCCGGCAATGGGATTACCCCATTCTGCGCCAGATCGATCCCACGGGCCGGCTCGAAGCCGCACTGCCCGAGCTGATCGAGCCCTTCCAGCCGGCCGGGCGAATACGCCCTGAACTGGCCGCCCAGCTGGGACTGAATCCTCAGGCGCTCGTGGCCAGCGGCGGCGGCGACAACATGATGGGCGCTATCGGCACCGGCAATATCAGCCCAGGCGCGATCACCATGAGCCTCGGCACCTCCGGCACCTTGTACGCATTCGCAGAAGAACCCCGGATCAGCCCGCAGCCCTCAGTCGCCACCTTCTGCTCGTCCAGCGGCGGCTGGTTGCCACTGATCTGCACCATGAACCTGACCAACGCGAACGGCGCCATTCGCGATCTGCTCCAGCTCGACCTCGATCAATTCAATGTCCTGGTGGCGCAGGCGCCGATTGGAGCCGAAGGCGTCACCCTGCTGCCATTCCTGAATGGCGAGCGCGTGCCTGCCTTGCCCCAGGCCACAGCCAGCCTGCACGGCCTGACTGCAGACAACCTGACTCGGGCCAATCTCTGTCGTGCCGTGGTCGAGGGCGTAACCTTTGGCCTGCGCTATGGGTTGGATCTGTTGCGGGAAAGCGGGATTCGCAGCGAACGTATCCAACTTATCGGCGGCGGCGCTAAGAGTCCGCAGTGGCGGCAGATGGTTGCCGACATGATGGCGACACCGGTGGTCTGTACCACCCATAGCGAGGCCGCCGCGCTCGGCGGTGCAATTCAGGCTGCATGGTGCCATGCGAGACAGAACGATTCGCATGCCAGCCTCGCAGCCCTTTGCGAGCGCTGCGTCAGTATTGACGAGGCATCCGCGGTCGAGCCTGAACCCAGCGCAGTTCAGAGCTATGAACGGGCCTACCGGCGGTATCGAGGACTGGTTAGCAGCACCTACGGTCAGAACACACCGCCGGATCTGACGACGGTTGCGTCGTGATGAATTAAGGGTGGTCTTTACCGTGAGAAGCGAAGCTCGTAGGTCCGGGGCTGACGTCTGCGATTTTTCGCCCCCTGATCGCGAGCAAGCTCGCTCCTACAAAAGCGACTCAGTTGTTCACCTGTAGGAGCCAGCTTGCTGGCGATCCGAGCCGTCTGCTGCTGGGCCGAATGTGCTCGCGAACCAACGCCACCGCACCGCAGGTGCCGGCAGACGCAAGCTAATACTCTCCATATCCCGCTTGCAGCGCAAAAAAAAACACAAAAAAGGCAGAGCCATGTTCTACGGCCCTGCCTTCTTGGTAACGCCAGCTAACCGTCAGCGGCTACGCAACATTTCCCGCGGGAAGTACTTACCCAGTTCATGCTTGGCGATCGAAGCGCGGTGTACCTCGTCCGGGCCGTCCGCCAGACGCAGGGTGCGCTGCATGGCCCACCAGTGGGCCAGCGGGAAGTCTTCGGACACACCGGCACCACCATGAATCTGAATAGCGCGGTCGATCACCTTCAGCGCAACGTTTGGCGCCACAACCTTGATCTGCGCAATCTCGCTCGCCGCGATCTTGTTGCCCACCGTGTCCATCATGTACGCGGCATTGAGCGTCAGCAGGCGCGCCATGTTGATCTCGATGCGGCACTCAGCGATGTGGTCAAGGTTGGCCCCCAGTCGCGCCAGCGGCTTGCCGAACGCCGTGCGGTTCACCGAGCGCTCGCACATCAGCTTCAATGCGCGCTCGGCTACACCGACGGAGCGCATGCAGTGGTGAATACGGCCCGGGCCGAGGCGGCCCTGAGCAATCTCGAATCCACGGCCCTCCCCCAGCAGCACGTTCTCGTATGGCACGCGAACGTTTTCCAGCAGCACTTCAGCGTGGCCGTGCGGGGCATCGTCGTAGCCGAACACCGGCAGCGGACGCAGCACTTTCAGACCCGGCGCATCCATCGGTACTAGGATCATCGAATGCTGCTGGTGGCGCGGCGCGTCCGGGTTGGTCAGTCCCATGAAGATCATGACCTTGCAGCGCGGATCGCAAGCACCGGAGGTCCACCATTTGCGGCCGTTGATGACCCACTCGTCCCCTTCACGTACCGCGCGCGCTTCCATGTTGGTGGCGTCCGATGAGGCCACGCCCGGCTCGGTCATGCCGAAGGCCGAACGGATCTCGCCGCGCAGCAACGGCTCCAGCCACTGCTTCTTGTGCGCTTCGCTGCCGTAGCGAACCAGCACCTCCATGTTGCCGGTGTCCGGCGCCGAGCAGTTGAATGCCTCCGGTCCAAGGCCCGAGCTGCCCATGATTTCTGCCAGCGGCGCGTATTCGGTGTTGGTCAGGCCGGCGCCCAGCTCGGAATCTGGCAGAAACAGGTTCCATAGACCCTGGGCTTTTGCCTTGGCCTTAAGCTCCTCGACGATGGCGGTCGGCTGCCAGCGGTCACCCTCTGCAACCTGCTGATAGAAGACCTTTTCGGCGGGATAGACGTGAGCATCCATGAACGCTTGCACGCGCTCTCTCAGCTCTTGAACCTTCGGGGAGTAGGCGAAATCCATGGGCGACAACCTTCTGGCAGGTAATGTTTTGTAGTTTTGAATGCTAGAGGAGGCCTGGTGATTTATCTAAGCTATTTTCCTCGTGTATAAACATTCATCACCGATATATGATCGGCGAATTCCGATACACGCCGGAGAGCACAACAATGAACCTGAACAAGGTCGATCTGAATCTTTTCATCGTCTTCGATGCCATTTACACCGAAGCGAACCTGACCCGCGCCGGGCAGATCGTCGGCATCACCCAGCCAGCCGTTTCCAACGCCCTGGCCCGCCTGCGGGAAACCTTCAACGACCCGCTATTTGTGCGCACCGCGCAAGGCATGGTGCCAACGCCGATGGCGCAGAACATCATCGGCCCTGTGCGCAACGCGCTGCAGTTGCTGCGCGTCTCGGTGCAGGAAAGCCGCACCTTCAATCCGCTGCAGGCAAACAAGACCTTTCGAATCAGCATGACCGACCTAACCGAGGCCGTGGTCCTGCCGCCGCTGTTCCAGCGCCTGCGTCGACTGGCGCCAAACGTGAAAATCGAAAGCATGCTCGCCAAGCGCCGCGAAACCACGAAGGAATTGGCGGCCGGACGCCTGGATTTCGCCATGGACGCACCGCTGAACACCGATCCGCAGGTGCGCCACGTCAAGCTGCTGGAGGACCGCTACGTCTGTGCCATGCGCCGCGGCCACCCCCTGGCTAAGGACAAGCTCAGCGTCGAGGAATACCTGTCGTTGTCGCATATCCATATTTCCAGCCGTCGCAGCGGGCTGGGCATGGTTGATCTGGCACTCGGCAAGATGGGCCAACAGCGCAAAATCGCCTTGCGCTCGCAGCACTACATGATGGCCACCCAGGTGATTCAACAGACCGATATGGCGGTGACCGTTCCCGAGCGTTTCGCCCGGCGTCATGACCTGTATCAGGTGCCACTGCCGGTGGATATCCCGCCGCTGGAAACACACATCTACTGGCACGAGAGCACCGATCAGGACCCGGCCAACCGCTGGATGCGCGAACAGATGATCGAGATCGCTCAGCAGGTTACGGCGGCGCAGCAGGCCGACTGATTTGCCCGCTTAAATGCCAGATCGGCCGGCACGTGCAATGCGTGCCGGTTTGACTCATGCGCTTTCGCGCATCACCACTTCAAAACCTACATCGATACGCCGCTGCGGTGGCGACTCGCCGCGCATCAGGCTCAGCAACATTTGCCCAGCCAGCTTGCCAATCTCGCCGCGAATGGTGCGGACCGTGGTCAGCGCCGGATGCATCCACGCGGCGGCCGGCAAGTCGTTGAACCCGGCAACCGCTAGCCGCTCCGGCACGGCCAAGTTCAGCTGGCGAGCACGAAACAGTGCGCCCAACGCCAAGTCATCGTTGTTGAAGAAAATCGCATCGATTTCTGGATGCTGCGCCAGTAACCGATCGAGCAACTCGGCGCCCAGCCCGATGGATGAAACCTGCGGTGTGAGCACCTCAAGTGCAGCATCGTAACGCGAGGCCCCGCGCATGACCTGCCGATAACCTTCAGCACGTTGCAGGGTTCGGGGGTCAAGTTGCGCGGCCGCAAACGCGATGTTGCGATAGCCGCGTTCGAGCAGCTTGCGGGTCATGGCCGCACCGGCTTCCAACTGGGAGAAACCGACGCAATACTCTTCCTCGCCATCGCTCAGTTCCATCAAAGTCACGATCGGGCTGGTGTAGCTGCCGAGCACTTCGCGCGCGGCATCGCTGCGCTCGAAGCCGGTGACCAGCAGCCCCGCCGGTTGATGCGCGAGGTAGGCACGCAACAGGCGTTCGTCTTCTTCGGGATGGTAATGGCTGACGCCGATCATCAGCTCGTAACCCGCCGGCATTAGCACACGCTGAATGGCTTCGACGGTGTCAACAAACACTGCGTTCGACAATGAAGGAATGATCACCGCGACAAGATTCGAACGTGCGCTCGCCAGGTTTCGCGCCGCCGTATGCGGGACGTAACCCAAGGTTTTGACCGCAGCCATCACCCGCTCGCGCAAGGCGTCCGACACCCGTTCGGGTTGCGATAGCGCACGCGAGGCGGACATCAGCGAACAACCGGCAGTGCGAGCCACATCGGATAATGTGGCGCGCTCCAGCGAACGGCGACGGCGAGAGCTCATAGCGGGATCCAGCAGCGAGGGGGCGGAGATTCTATACGGGAAGGCGCCCCGAAGCAGGCCATGCGAACGCTATTGCTCGCTGGGTTTTACATGGCCTGCATGGGACGCGTCCGATTACTTCGGGGCTTTCTCGACCGCAGCCTGTACTTCGTTGAACAGAGGCTCGCCAACCGTATCGATGACGGTCTGGATTGCCGGTTTAGCCTGTTCCCGCATGCGCTGGATCTCTTCCGGGCTGACCTTGTTCACCTCCATACCCTGCTCCTTGATCTTGGCCAGGGCCTCGCGGGCTTCGGCGCGAGTGTCCTCACGTTCGAAATCACGAGCCGTCTGCGCCGCCTTCATGATGATGTCCTGCTCAGTTTTCGACAGGCCATCCCACCAGCGCTTGGATGCCGTGACGATCCATGGGCTGTACACGTGATTGGTCACGCTCAGGTACTTCTGTACCTCGTAGAACTTGGACGAGAGGATGGTGTTATAGGGATTCTCCTGACCGTCGACTGCCTTGGTTTCCAGTGCCGTGAACAGCTCGGAGAACGGCAGCGGGACAGCGTTGGCGCCCATCAGCTTGAAGGTATCGATGAACACGGGGTTTGGCATCACGCGCAACTTGATGCCGTCGAAGTCTTCCAGCTTCTCGACAGGACGCACGTTGTTGGTCAGGTTACGGAAGCCGTTTTCCCAATACGCCAAGCCAACGAGGCCCTTTTCTTCCAGCGCATCCATGACCTTCTGACCGACCGGGCCATCCAGCACGTGGTCGGCCTGCTTCTCGCTCTCGAACAGGAACGGCGTGTCCCAGACCGCCATTTCTTCGGCAACACCGACCAGGGTAGCCGTCGAACCAACCATCATTTCCTGAGCGCCGCCCATCAATGCGTTCTGCATCTGATCATCAGAACCCAGGCTGGCAGAACCGAAGGTACGAACCTTGAGCTTGCCATCGGAGGCCTTGGCGATCTCCTCGGCCAGCAGCTTCGCGGCGCGCCCCTGATTGCTGTCTTCGTTGAGCCCGTAGCCAAAGCGAATCATCCGTGGCCGGATATCGTCGGCTGCCTGAGCGGTCACTGCGGTGATAGCACTGCTAAGCGTAGTGGCGGCCAGGGCCGCGATGAGAAATCGTTTCATATTCACTTACCTTTTGTTGTTGTGGATGAAGGGTTGATGCTCAAGCCTCGTGTCCGTCACCGCAGCCATTCCAACGGCACGGTGATGATCGACGGCACTGCTATCAGCAGAACAACGATGGCCAGATAGATGAGGAAGAACGGGATGACACCGCGCACCAGCGTTTCCATGCGCAGCCGCCCTATTCCGCCGACAACGTTGAGTACCGTGCCAACGGGCGGCGTGATCAGACCAATCGAGCCGATCAGCACGAACATCACGCCGAAGTACACCGGGTTGATCCCGGCCTTCACTGCAATCGGCGCCAACACCGGCCCGAGAATCAGGATGGTCGGGGTCAGGTCGAGCACCATGCCAATCGCGATCATCAACACCATGATGGCGACCATCAGCAGCTTGGGATCTTCTGCCAACGGGCCGAGCATCGAAGCGATCTCGTCCGGCAACTGGGCCAGCGTAATCATGTAGGCGGAGACGATTGCCGCTGCGCAAAGGAACATGACCGACGCCGTGGTGCGGCTGGCGCGGGTCAACACCTCAATCACACCGTTCCAGCTCAGTTCGCGGTACAGCAGCGTCGACACCAGCAATGCATAGACAGCAGCCACCACAGCCGCCTCGGTCGGCGTGAACAGACCGAAACGCAAGCCGCCCACGATGATCACCGGCAGCATCAGCGCAGCCGCGCCATCGACCAGTGCCTTACGGCGTTCAGCTCCGCTGGCTTTTTCCTGTGGGGGTTCATCGATCCGGCGGGCGATCATCGTCCAGGCCACCACCAGTCCTACGCCCATGATCAGGCCCGGAACCATACCGGCAAGGAACAGCTGGCTGATGGAGGTGTTGGTGACAACGCCGTAGATGACGAACGGCATCGACGGCGGAATGATCGGCGCGATGATGCCGCCGGCGGCCACCAAGCCCGAAGACGAGCTCAGCGGGTAACCGCGCTCACGCATCATTGGGAGCAACAGTGTCGCCAGCGCGGCGGTATCGGCCAGGGCCGAGCCGGACATGCTTGCCAGCAGGACCGACGCCGCAATGGCCACATAGCCAAGGCCACCGCGCTTATGGCCGAAGTAGGCCTGCGCCATGTTGATGATCCGGCGCGAGATGCCGCCCGCATTCATCAGCTCGCCAGCCAGGATGAAGAACGGCACAGCCAACAGCGGAAAGCTGTCGGCACCGGCCTGAAGGTTCTGCGCCAGCAGCTGCACATCCCAGAAATCCAGGTACCACATCAGCACCGCGCCGGTAAGAATCAGCGCGAAGGCAATCGGCATACCGAAGGCCATGAAGCCAAACAATGACGATAAGAAGACGACGACAGTCATGTACGGACCTCGGGTGGGCGCATGCCCTTGTTGTTATCGGGGATCAATCGGCCGTTACGTTGGCTTCGGCGATGGGTAACGGCGGCTGTCGGCGCCAGACATTCACCAGCTGGATCAGCGCCAGGATGGCGAGAGCGACCATGCTGGCCGCAACCGGAACCATGGCCACGGCCAGCGGATACCCCACCACCGGGCTGTTGATGGTCCAGCCGAACTGCATCTGATTCCATCCGCCCATCGCGGCCAACGCACTGGCCACTGCGACCATGATCCAGCTGACCGAGTCCACCAAGCGGCGGAGCAGATGCGGAAACCGGTCACGAATCATGCTGAAGGCCATCAGCTCGCCTCGGCGCATGCTCGAAGCCACACCGACGAACACCAGCCAAACGAAGGCCAGCCTCGAGAGCTCTTCTGCGCCCGTCCAACCAGTACCGAAGGCATAGCGCAAGACCACACTGCTGAACACCACGATGACCATGAAGGCCAATAACGCCGCCATCAGCCAGTCCGTAATCCGGTCGAAGCCCTGAGCAAACTTGCCGCCGTAGATCGGCTGAGTAGTCAGCTCGGCGCCCTTGGGCTCGACGTCCTGACTATCCACCATGTTGGCAGGCTCGCTACTGCGCTGACCGCCGTGCTCGCCGCCGCGCTTGTTAGCGCTATCAAGCGGAGCCGCGGAAAGGTCTTCCTTGGCATTAATAGCCAAGCCGCCGTCCTGATTCATCCAGCGGGTGATCTCGTTCAGGACCTGCTCTCGCGGCTGGCTGGCATCGACCACAAGCACGTGGGGCTCGCCTGCCGGTGACTCGAGCGTCGCGAACTGGCTGTCCACCAGCGAAATCGGCATGAAATGACCGGCCCGCCCACCAACGCGCTGGATAGCCGTGTCGTAATCGATGGAAAGGTGCGCAAAGCACAGGCCAGGCACGGCGTCGCGCAACAGGTCGCGGTAACGGCGCTTCAGGGCTGAACAGGCGAGAACGAAGCCAACGTCGTCGTCGATGGCACGCTGCATTTCGATGACGAGCTTTTGCAGCCACTCGACCCGGTCGGCATCCGACAAAGGCGTGCCGGCACGCATGCGCGCAACGTTTTCTTCGGGATGGAAATGATCGGCTTCGATGTGTCGAAAGCCCAAGGCATCGGCTACGGCATGGCTGGTTTCGGTCTTGCCCGAACCACTGACGCCCATGACCACCAATGCGCGGCGATTTGCGGGAAATTCGCTGTGGGAGTGGTAATCCACTGTCGGTCTCCGGCGGCATCGTTGTGCCACATTATGTTTGTGGACCGAATGGTAGCGCTAACATATAGCAACCATAAACACCGTTCGTCGGGTTTATTTGAAGACCAAAGGTCGATCCCATTCGATTCCCGCTTCGGTTTCCCGGGCTGTATGACTACAATCGCCGCCGCATCCGAGGAGATTCACAATGCCGAAAGCCATGGCCCGCCACATCCTGGTCAAGACCGAAGCTGAAGCCGCGCAGCTGAAAAAGCGCATCGCCAACGGCGAAGCCTTCGATGTGTTAGCAAGGAAGTTTTCGACCTGCCCGTCGGGCAAGAAAGGCGGTGATCTAGGCGAAGTTCGACCGGGGCAAATGGTGCGCAGCATCGATCAGGTGATTTTCAAAAAGCCGCTGCGTGAAGTGCATGGTCCAATCAAAAGCCAGTTCGGCTATCACCTTGTGCAGGTGTTCTACCGCGACTGAGGCTCAATCGGCCCTACCGAAACGCTGCAACTGCATCTCGCGCAATCGGCTCAGCGTGCGGCGAAAGGCAAACGACAGATAGCCCTCGGTATAAAGCTCGTCCATGGCAACCCGGGCTTCGAGATACAGCGGCACCCCCCGGTCATAGCATTCATCCACTAGAGCGATGAATCGCCTGACACTATCATCGTGAGCAGCCAACTTAGGTAGCTCACGATCCCCCGCCTCCACCCGCGCCGCACCATCCTCGGTTCCACGAGCGATGCGCCCTTCACGCTGTTCGCTGCCCAACCGCGGCACGTCGCCAATCAGGATCGCCTGGTAGCGATCGCATAGCTCGATGAAATCCCGCGCCGAGAATGGCTGTGCGCACAGGTCTGCAAAGCGACACCAAAGGACGGAGTCGCTGCTGCACACAACTTGAAGCGGCCGGCGTCCGATGAGGACCGCCTCGGTCGTAGCGGTCGTCCCGCCGTCCAACCTGTCGAAGACCGAACGTAGCACCCCGTCTTCGTGGGGATCACGCACCCAGTAACGCTGCTCGCCCACACCTGGACGCAAGCGATGATCAGCACCGCCGTCCACGTTTACTACATGCATGTGGCGCTCGATCGCATCGATAGCAGGCAGGAAGCGCTCGCGGTTGAAACCGTCAGCATAGAGCTGATGAGGTGGCTGGTTGGACGTCGCAACGATGACCACGCCCTGCTCGAACATCACCTGAAACAGGCGGCCCAGGATGATCGCATCGCCGATATCCGCCACGAACAGCTCGTCGAAACACAGCACCCGCACGTCTTCGCTCAGCTCCGTCGCTAACGCCTGTAGCGGATCTGACGTGCCGTTGAGCTGAAACAGACGAATGTGTACCCAGCGCATGAAGTGGTGAAAATGCTGACGCCTCGCCGGCACTTTGAGGCTGCGATGGAACATGTCCATCAGCCAGGTCTTGCCGCGCCCGACCGGTCCCCACAGATAGACACCGCAGCGCAATTCACGGGCCACGTTGCCATGCAGCGTCTCGTAGCAGTGCTGCAGCCGTTCCACCGTGCGCAGCTGAGCTGCATCACTGACGTAGCCCTCACGGGCGATGGCTTGCCGATACATGGCAAGCGGAGCGCTGGTGTTCATTTAAGCGGCCGTTCCGAAACAGGGCTGTGATGGTACCGCAGAGATAAAACACGTACCGCTCGTCGACCGCGAAAACCTGTGTCATAAAGCTGTCGCACGCCGCACATAACGTCACAGTCCCGTCGATTACCTATGGAGCTGCACCGTGACTGACGATAGTCAAAACATACTGTTCGGCAACGGCGATGAACTGCCAAGTAACCATTCCGCCAACCCTCACATCCAGGATGTCATCAACCAAGGCCGTCGCAAGGTCGTGGCGAGCGGAGCAGCGTTCGGTGCGCTTGCCTTTCTGGGCGGCCTGCCTTCGATAGCAGGAGCAGCCGAGCCGGCCAAGATCGGCAGTGGTCAGCCCTTCCAGCTGCGTAATCGCCTCCCCTTTGGTGCAGTGCCGGTAACCCGCGCCGACACCATCACCGTGCCCGCCGGTTTTTCCGCCAAGACGTTCATTCCGTGGGGCACGCCAATCTGCGGTAGCTACCCCGCTTTTCTGGAAGACGCCAGCAACAGTGCAGAAGACCAGGCTCAGCAGACCGGCATGCATCACGACGGCATGCATTTCTTCCCGATGGACGCGCGCTTCAAGGGCCGTAAAAGTGATCACGGTCTGCTCGTACTGAATCATGAGTACATTGATGCGCCGCTGCTTCATCCCAACGGCCCAACGGTGGTCAATGGCAAACGCGCGGATGCCGATGAAGTGCGCAAGGAGATCAACGCGCACGGTGTTTCGGTCGTCGAGGTACGCCGTGGCCCTCAGGGAGACTGGTCGGTACTGCCATCCGCACGCAACCGCCGCATAACCGGCGCGACGCCGATGCATATCGAAGGTCCGGCTCGTGGCCATGAGCTGATGCAAACCCGCTACAGCCCGAGCGGTACGTCGACCCGCGGTACGCTGAACAACTGCTCGAATGGCTACACGCCATGGGGCACCTACCTGACGTGCGAAGAAAACTGGGCGGGCTATTTCGCAGTGCGCGACGCTGAATTGCCTCGCCACCTGGAGCGCTACGGCCTTCGTTCGAGCGGGCGTTACGGCTGGGAGACGGTTCGCGGCGACGAATTCGAGCGTTTCGATGCGACCACGACAGCCGCAGACGCGCGAGCCGACTATCGTAACGAGCCGAATACGTTTGGCTGGATTGTCGAAATCGATCCCTTCGACCCGGATTCAACTCCGGTCAAGCACACTGCGCTGGGCCGCTTTGGCCACGAGGGCTTGGTGTTTGCACCTACCAAACCGGGCTGGCCGCTCGTCTGCTACTCCGGCGACGATTCGCAGAACGAATACATCTACAAGTACATCAGTCGCGACAAGTACCGCCCGCAGCGCAGCGACGGCCGGCTACTCGACGATGGCACTCTATACGTCGCGCGCTTCAACCCGGACGGCAGCGGCGACTGGCTAGCGTTGGATATCGAAGACGCGGCCTTCCAGCAGGCATGCGCTGCAGCAAACGTCAGCTTTGCCGATCAGGGCGAAGTACTGATCAATACTCGTCTGGCAGCGGACGTCGTTGGCGCGACTAAAATGGACCGCCCTGAGTGGGGCGCCGTTCATCCGGACACCGGTGAGGTGTATTTCACGCTCACCAACAACAGCTCGCGGGAGGAAGCCGACGCAGCCAACCCTCGCGCGCCGAACCCCACCGGACACATCATCCGTTGGCGTGAGCTGGGCAAGAATCAGATTGGCACGCAGTTCCAGTGGGATCTGTATTTGCTCGCCGGGCCACAGAGTGACAGCCGAGATCCGCGCGGTCGGCCACTGACTGACGAAAACATCATGGCGAGCCCGGACGGGCTTTGGTTCGACGAGGAAGGACGACTCTGGATCCAGACCGACATGAGCGGAAGTCAGCTCAGAAGCGGCCCCTTCGGCAACAACCAGATGCTGATATCGGACCCGAAGAGCGGCGAGACCAAACGCTTCCTGGTCGGCCCCCTGGGAGCCGAAGTGACCGGTATCACCGCTACTCCTGACTTCCGCACGCTGTTTGTGAACATCCAGCACCCAGGGGAAGGATCAACGCCAACGGAATACACCAGCACCTGGCCCGACGGCCCTGGTCGCAGGCCGCGTTCGGCGACGGTGATCATCACGCGTGACGATGGCGGGCGTATTCTCTAGCCCAAGAGCGGCGTCCGGCTCCGCCCGGACGCCTACTCGGGTGTAGGTTTTGCGTCAGGGGTGATGAACAAGGCCCACGACGACATGAACAAGGCAGCAATCAGCGGACCGATGACGAAGCCATTCAGGCCAAACAGGGCGAGACCGCCCAACGTCGAGATCAGCACCAGATAGTCAGGCATCTTGGTGTCCTTACCCACCAGGACCGGCCTGAGGAAATTGTCTACCAGGCCAATCACCAGAATCCCGTAGAGCGTCAGGATCACGCTCTGGATGACCATGCCTTGCACCAGAAAGTAGATCGCAACCGGCGTCCAGATCAGGCCGGCGCCAATTGCTGGCAGCAAGGATAGAAACGCCATCAGCACGCCCCAGAGCAACGATGCCGGTATCCCAAGAATCGCAAAGATCACCCCGCCGAGAAATCCCTGAGTAGCTGCCACCACGATGTTGCCTTTGACAGTGGCGCGAACCACCCGGGTGAACTTGCTGAACAGCCTGCGTTTCTGGTTATCGCTTAGCGGCAGCGCGCGGCGGATTTTCAGAACCAGCTCGCGCCCGTCCCGGATGAAGAAGAACAGCAAATACAGCATCACAAAAAAGCTGACGAGGAACTGGAAGGTGCCCTGTCCGAAACTGAACGCCTTGGTCGCGAGGTACTGGCTGCCCTGCAACGCGCCACTGGCAAGGCGTTCACGCATCTGATCCAGATTGCCAAAACCGAAGCGTTGCAGCTGCTGCTGCAGCGAGTCCGGCAGCAGCTCCTTCATCCCACCCACGAACTGGCCGACGTCAAGCTCACCACTTTCCATCTGTTGGTAGAGTGACGAACCTTCCTGGACCAGAAGACCGGTAATTAGAATCACCGGCAGCACCGCAACGATCAGGCAAACCAATAAGGTAATGATCGCTGTCAGGTTTCGCCGGTACCCCATATGGCGTTGCAAGCGGCGTTGCAGCGGCGAAAAGATGATTGCCAGAATGACGGCCCAAAATACCGCCCCGTAGAACGGATAGAGTATCCAGCCGAAGGCAATGCTTACGACGAGCAACAGAGCAAGAAAGACTTTCTGCTCAAGGGTTGATTTCACGGATGCATCCTATCGCTGCGGTTGTATCCGTTAGTCAGCGATTGTTGTCAGGAGTGCTGATAGAGATGGAGTGAACGCGCCGTTGCAACGACGCGTATGGCACCTGGGAAGCGTTAGAGCGTCATTGCGGCAATCCAGCCGAATGCGAGTAGCGGCAGGTTGTAGTGCAGGAAGGTCGGCACCACGGTGTCCCAGATATGGTTGTGCTGGCCATCAGCATTCAAGCCGGCGGTTGGGCCAAGTGTCGAGTCCGATGCTGGCGAACCGGCGTCTCCGAGCGCACCAGCCGTACCCACCAGGCTGACGATTGCCAGCGGACTGAAGCCGAGTTCCAACCCGAGCGGAACGAAGATCGCTGCGATGATTGGCACAGTCGAGAAAGAGGAACCGATGCCGATGGTGACCAGCAACCCCACCAGTAGCATCAGCAGCGCGCCGACGGCTTTGCTGTTGCCAATCCAGGCTGCAGACGCATCGACAAGGGTTTTTACCTCGCCGGTCTCGCGCATCACTTCAGCAAATCCCGCTGCAGCAATCATGATGAAGCCAATCATGGCCATCATCTTCATGCCCTCGGTAAACAGGTCATCGGCCTCCTTCCAGCGCACCACGCCGGATACGGAAAACGTCACGAAACCGACCAGCGCACCGATGATCATCGAGTCCAACCACAGCTGAACAACAAAAGCGGCTGCGACCGCTAGCCCTGCAACCAACAAGGTCAGCGGGCTGTAGCTGACACTGATTGCCTTTGACTGGTCGACTTTGGTCAGGTCGTACGTTCGCGACTTGCGATAGCTGAACATGGCGATCAGCAGTCCGGTCAGCATGCCGATAGCTGGAATCAACATGGCCTGGCTTACGTTGATCCCGGCGATGTCAGCACCGCTCTTGGCTACGTTCGCCAGCAGAATCTCGTGCAGAAAGATGCTGCCGAAGCCCACCGGCAGGAACATGTAGGGTGTGACCAGACCGAACGCCAGCACGCAAGCAATCAGACGTCTGTCGATCTGCAGTTTGCTCAGCACGTAAAGCAACGGCGGCACCAGCAGCGGGATGAAGGCGATATGGATCGGCAGGATATTCTGCGACGACACGGCAACCGCCAGCAGCAGCCCGATCATCAACCACTTCACGGCTCCTGCCGACTCCGATTCGCGTTTGCCTACCATGGCCAGTGCACGATCAGCCAACGCGTGGGCCAACCCGCTCTTGCCGATCGCAACAGCGAACGCACCCAGCAAAGCGTAGGAAAGCGCTACCGTCGCGCCGCCACCCAGCCCCTTGTTGAACGCGGCGAGGGTCCCTTCCAGCCCCAACCCACCCAAAACGCCGCCAGCTAGAGCGCCCGCAATCAGCGCCACCACCACATGGACCCTGCACAGGCTAAGAATCAGCATGATGCCGACTGCCGCTACCACTGCATTCATTTCAACTCCCCGAAAGCGGCGAACGCCGATAAAAAGCCGGGCACTTTGCCCCAAGCTCGAGGGAGTGTCAAAAGCACCGCGCAAGCAGTGGTGAAGTTGCACCTTGCAGGCTGCTGTCCAGCAACGACAGCTGAGTACAAACCAGTAGAATGCCGCCTTTCGCCCTTATCCGGATGCATCAGTGGAAATATTCAAAGAGTTCACCTTCGAGTCCGCCCACCGCTTGCCCCACGTACCCGATGGGCACAAGTGTGGCCGTTTGCACGGGCACTCGTTCCGAGTCGCGATTTATCTTGAGGGCGAGGTGAACGCCCAGACAGGCTGGATCCGCGATTTCAGCGAAATCAAGCAGATCTTCAAGCCCATCTACGAACGGCTCGACCACCACTATCTGAACGATCTGCCGGGCCTCGACAACCCGACCAGCGAAAATCTCGCGATATGGATCTGGAACGAGCTGAAGCCGTTATTACCGGAGCTCTCGCGGATACGCATCCATGAAACCTGCACCAGTGGCTGCGAATACCGCGGCCAGTAATAGCGCAAGGCCAAGTCAGCGCTGTTTTACCCGCTTCATCGGGCGCGTAAATCAGTCAACAAATGGCGCCCCGTTAGCAGCCTGAGCGACCTAGCTTCCATGGCCACGTAGCGGGACCTGCCATGCAGGCCCCAGCCGCGCACCGATTGACGACTAGCTTTCGAGGCTGGCAAGGCGCTTTAGAAAGGACGCTTCGTCATCCACTTCCAGCCCCAGTTCGTTGGCTTTAGCTAACTTGGACCCGGCGCCCGGCCCAGCCACCACGACACTTGTCTTCGCCGAAACAGAGCCAGAAACTTTTGCGCCCAAGGCTTCCAGCCTTGCCTTGGCGTCGTCCCGGCTCATGCTTTCCAGCGTGCCCGTCAGCACCCAAGTCTGACCGGCAAGCGGCAAGCCTTCCGCGGCCTTTCTTTCGCTCTCCCAATGCATGCCGAATTCCTTCAGCTGGGCTTCGATGGCACGAGCGCGCGCAGCATTTGCCGGGTCGTCGAAATAGTCGCGCAGTGCGCGGGCCGCTTTTTCGTTGAGCCGTTCAACCTGACGCAGATCCAGCCAGTCGGCTTCGATAATGTTCTGCAGACTGCCGAAACGATCAGCGAGACGTTGGGCGCCGGTGGTGGCTATAAAGGGGATATTCAGCTTGTCGAGCAATCCGGCGAGCGTCGCACATGCTGCGAACTCAGGATGCACGTCACCTTCCTCCTGCAGCTGCACACCGCGCGTGCGTAACTGCGCGATGACGGATTGGTTATGGTCATCGTCGAAGAAGCTGTGAATTTCGTGTGCGACCTCCAGGCCGATGTCCGGCAGATAAACCAGCACATCGGGCAATGCTCGACTGATGCGATCCAGCGACCCCAAGGCACGCGCCAGCAATTTTGCAGTGCCTTCGCCAACATCCGGGATACCCAGGGCAAAGACGAAGCGCGCCAAGGACGGCTTGCGGCTGGCGTCGATCGACTTGAGCAGATTGCGGCTCGAAACCTCGGCGAAGCCCTCCAATGCCAAAACTTGCTCGAAGCTCAGGGAATAGAGATCCGCGGGCGAACTGACCAGCCCTGCATCGACCAACTGCTCGACAATCTTGTCACCCAGGCCATCAATGTCCATGGCACGGCGGGAGACGAAATGGATGATTGCCTGCTTGAGCTGAGCCTGACAGGCCAGCCGGCCAACGCAACGATAGATCGAACCTTCACTTACCGATTCCCGCCCCTTGCTGCGCTTGATCAGCTGGGTGCGTTCGACGGCTGAGCCGCAAACAGGACAGTGCTCCGGCACATGCACGGCACGCGCGCCGTCGGGCCGGCGCTCCGGAATGACCCCGAGGATCTGCGGAATGACATCACCGGCGCGACGCACGATCACCGTATCGCCGATCATGACACCCAGCCGGGCGACCTCATCCATGTTGTGCAGTGTGGCATTGGATACCGTCACACCGGCGACCTGTACCGGCTGCAGCCGCGCAACCGGCGTGATGGCGCCCGTGCGGCCGACCTGGAACTCCACATCGAGCAGTTCGGTCACTTCTTCTCGTGCTGGGAATTTGTGCGCGATCGCCCAACGTGGCTCGCGAGCACGAAAGCCCAGCTCGCGTTGCTGAGCCGTCGAGTTGACCTTGAACACCACGCCGTCGATTTCATAAGGCAGCGCGTCGCGCTTCGCCCCAATGGCCTGGTAGTAGTCGCGACATTGCTGCACGCCTTTGGCCAACTTGAGCTCACGGCTGATCGGCAAGCCCCAGCCCTTGAGCGCCTCGAGGATGCCGATATGGGTATCAGGCAAATCACCGTCGCTGCGGCCGATGCCATAGGCACAGAGCTCCAGAGGGCGGTTGGCAGTAATCTTTGAATCAAGCTGGCGCAGGCTGCCCGCGGCGGCGTTTCGCGGGTTGGCAAACGGCTTGTTACCCGCCTCCAGCTGACGTGCATTCAACGCCTCGAAGCCTGCCTTGGGCATGTAGATCTCGCCACGGACTTCCAACACCGCAGGCCAGCCGTCGCCGTGGAGCTTCAGCGGAATATTGCGCACTGTGCGTACGTTCGCGCTGATGTCCTCTCCGGTACTGCCGTCACCGCGAGTCGCACCTCGCACCAGCTTGCCGTTTTCGTAGAGCAGGCTTACGGCCAGACCGTCGAGCTTGGGCTCGCAGCTGTATTCCAGCTCGACGCCACCACCGAACAGGTCGCCTGAAGGTAGATCCAGGCCTTCCCGGGCGCGACGATCGAAGTCGATCAGGTCCTGTTCTTCGAATGCATTGCCCAGGCTGAGCATTGGCATTTCATGGCGGACCTGGCCGAAAGCCGCCAACGCCGCGCCGCCGACGCGCTGGGTAGGCGAGTCCGGGCTGACCAGCTCAGGATGCTCGGCTTCGAGTGCTTTGAGTTCATTGAACAGGCGGTCATATTCAGCGTCAGGAACGCTGGGCTCGTCGAGCACGTAATACCGGTAGTTGTGGGCGTCGATTTCGCTGCGCAGTTCGGCAATGCGTTCTGCGGCGGTCTGGGCGGACGTCATGGTATTGGGGCCATAGCTGCAGGCCGGACCGAGCACAGAAGCAGCGCGCCGGTCGACCTTAAGTGGATGTTCTACGCAGGATTTTAGCCTGTTTGCGTGATGGCATGGAGCGTCGGGCGGGAGGGGGTCGGAGGCTTGACCGCTATCTGCAGATCAGTTTGTCTTCGAAGACACTTAGAGGCGAAATCAGAGTCATCGTTGGCCGGGATGGCTTCGGCCACCATCAGAGCTAAGCGAAAAGGCTTCGGTGGGCTGAAGCCCACCCTACGAGGCTCGATGAGGCCAGACGGATCAATACCCTAAAAAAACCGCTCCTGGGAGCGGTTTTCTGGATCAACGCTTGGCCGTCATTTGCCTGCGTTCGTAATCGACGATGCGCTGGCGATAGTGCTCGATGGTCTGAGCTGTCAGCACGCTGCGCTGATCATCCTTGAGTTCGCCGTTCAGCTCCTGCGACAACTTCCGAGCGGCGGCGACCATGACATCGAAAGCCTGTTTCGGATGGCGCGGACCGGGCAGACCTAGGAAGAAGCTCACGGCTGGCGTAGTGAAATGGTCAATGTCGTCCAGATCGAAGGTTCCAGGCTTGACCGCATTGGCCATGGAGAAGAGCACTTCACCGTTACCCGCCATGCTCTCGTGGCGATGGAAGATGTCCATCTCGCCAAAGCGCAAACCGCTTTCGAGAATGTTCTGCAGCAGAGCGGGACCACGGAAGCCATGCGAGTCGCGGGAGATCACATTGATAACCAGCACTTCCTCTACCGGAGGCAGGTCCTCATTGGACTCGCTGAGTTTGTTTTCATCATCCGCTACCGGGTCAAGCAGCGTAGGGACTGGAGCATCATCGCTGGAAAAATGCAGGTCGCCTTGGCGTGGTTCTGCGGTGCGACGCTTACCGGTCTCACGTGCGCTCATCGAGGGAAGATCGGTTTCGTCCAGTGAGGGCTCGTTGTTACGACTGACGACACGCGGCGGGCCCAACAGCTCGTTCGGCTCGTCTTCATCAGGAAGATTGCTCGCGATATTGCTGTCCAGCTTGAATTTCAACTTGCCCTTGCTACCACGCATCCGCCGCCAGCCGTCAAAAAGAATGCCGGCGATGACAATGATGCCGATGACGATCAGCCACTCGCGCAGACCGATATCCATTAATGCTTGAACCCCTGAAATCGATGATAAAGACGCAGATTCACAGCCGCTGAACAGGCTCATCTGCGCATCGTAAAAATTGCGCTCTAAACTATCACGACGAACGGTAGATTTGCACCGCCCGGCGCGGCTCTTTTATTGGTCGATGAACACCTTCCACTGCGCTTTAAACCGAGCGCCCCTCAAGCTTCCACGAGCGCCACCGCCTGCTCTACGTCAACCGCGACCAGCCGTGAACAACCCGGCTCGTGCATGGTGACTCCCATCAGCTGGTCGGCCATTTCCATCGCAATCTTGTTGTGCGTGATGTAAATGAACTGCACCTTTTCCGACATCTCCTTGACCAGACGCGCATAGCGCCCGACGTTAGCGTCGTCCAAAGGCGCGTCCACTTCGTCCAGCATGCAAAACGGTGCCGGGTTGAGCTGAAAGATCGCAAACACCAATGCCAGCGCGGTCAGTGCCTTCTCACCGCCAGACAGCAGGTGGATGGTGCTGTTCTTCTTCCCGGGTGGTCGCGCCATGATCGCCACCCCGGTATCGAGTAAATCTTCCCCGGTAAGTTCCAGATAAGCGTTGCCGCCGCCGAAAACCTTTGGGAAAAGCGCCTGCAGACCACTGTTGATCTGATCAAACGTCTCCTTGAAGCGATTTCGCGTTTCCTTGTCGATCTTACGGATAACGTTTTCCAGCGTATCGAGCGCTTCGGCAAGGTCGTCGTTCTGTGCGTCGAGGTAGCGTTTACGTTCCGATTGCTGCTGATATTCATCGATCGCCGCGAGGTTGATCGGCCCGAGACGCTGGATGCGGGCACCCAGACGCTCGAGTTCGACTTCCCACTCGGCCTCGCCGGCCTCGGCGGGCAGCGTCGCCAGTACGCCATGCAGATCGAAGCCCTCCTCATGCAACTGGTCCTGCACCGTCTTACGCCGAACGCTAAGGGCCTGCCAGTCCATGCGCTGCTGCTCCAGCTGGCCACGCAGCAACTGCGCCTGCTGCTCGGCCTGGGTTCGGCGCTTCTCGGCATCTCGCAATTCGCGATCAGCATCTTCGAGGGCCAAGCGTGCCAGCTTGAGCTCGTCTTCAACGCCCATGCGCCGCTCCAGCAGCTCCTCGAGTTTCATGCGCAGCTCTTCGAGTGGCGCCTCGCCCTCCTCCAGATTCAAGTTCAGTTGTTCGCGGCGTTCGACCGCACGCTCGAATTGCTGCTCAAGACGCTCAAGCGCTTGGCGGATCGAATCATGCTGGGCTCTTAGCGAACCGATTCGGACGGCCAGTTGATGCGCGTGATCCTTGTGCTGTCGCGCTTCCTGGCGAACCCGGTCCAACTGCTCGCGAATGCCGTCACGGCTAGCCAACAGTGACTCGCGCTGCTCGGTATCGGCGGCCATCGCGTCGAGCGCATCTTGCAGATGCAGGCGCGACTCGCCCAGTTGATCGGTTTCCAACGCGCGCTGCTCGGAAAGCTCGACGAGCTCTTCGTCCAGCCGGCGGCAACGCAAGCTCAACTGTTCCAGCCTGGCCTGGCTGGCCGACAGGCGAGCGTTCAATTCGCCATGCTGACGAGACAGATCCTGATGCTGACGGCGCTGCTGTTCCCGGCACTCCTCCTGTTCGCGTTGTGCCTCGCGCAGCTGGCCGAGTTGCTCCGTCAACTGCTCAAGACTCGCCTCGCACTCATCACGTTCGGCTTGCAACCGCGTCAGTTCCTGGCCGCGCGCCAGCACTCCGGACTCGGCCTCTCCAGCCCGTCTGATTCTTAGAAAATGTCGACCGACCCAGTAGCCATCACGACTGATCAGACTGTCGCCATCACCAAGCGAGCCTCGCGCAGCCAACGCCTGATCGAGGTCGTCCACAGTGCGCACCCGGCCGAGCCAAGGCGAGAGGTCCATGGCGGACTCGACTTTATCCAACAGGCTTCCGCTGATCACGCCGGCACGCTGCGTGGCGCTGACCAGACGCAGATCGCCCTGCTCGAAGCCGTTCAGGTCCAATTCGTCGAAGCTGTCCAGCAGCACGGCTTGCAGATCTGCGCCCAGCACGGTCTCGACCGCAAGCTCCCATCCCGGCTCTACGCGAAGCCCTTCGGCCAGACGCGGTCGCTGGTCGAGCCCTCGCACATGCAGCCAATCGGAAACGCCTTTGCCCGGGTCCATGGCAGCCTGCTGCAAAGCCTCAAGCGAAGCGATACGGCCACCCATACGCTGCAACTGGCCTAGCGCTTCCTGCTCGGTGCGACTTGCCTGCTGCAGTTGCTCGCGGAGCAGCTCAAGCTGTTGCTCGGTTTGTTCTTGCGCCGCGGATAGCTCTTCCAGACTCAGCTCGCCAATGGCCAGCTGCTCACTTATCTCGGCCACCGCGGCGTCCTCTGGATCGCCGGCGAGCGAGGCGCGCTCGTCCTCAAGGCGTCGCTGACGTTCTGCCAAGCGCTCTAGGCTTTGTTCCAGTTGCTGGATGCGCGACTGCTGGACTTCCGCCGCCCGGCGCGGCTCGGCGCTCTGCTGGTTGAACCGCTCCCACTGTTCTTGCCAGAGCTGCATTGCCGCCTCGGCTTCTTCGAGCTGGGCGGCAGATTCTTCGGCCGTCGCGCCTGCAATTTCCTGCTCCGGCTCGAGCATGGCCAACTCTTCGCCAAGCGTGGCGAGCACGGTGCGGTCATGCCCCAGGTGGGATTCAGTTTCCAGCCGGGCTCGCTCGGCTTCGCGCAGATCATCTTGCAGCTGGCGCAAGCGCTGTTGACCATGCTGAATGCTCTGCTCGACCCGGGCGATATCGCCGCCGACAGAATAGAAGCGGCCCTGGACCAGATTGAAGCGCTCCGACAGGTCATGGTGGCCGTCGCGCAAGCGCTCAATGCTGGCGTCGGCGTTGCGCTGTTCGGCTATCAACGCCTCGAAACTGACCTCCTGATCGCCGATCACTTGCTCGCGTTGGCCGACCTGTTCGTTCAAAGCCTGCCAGCGCAACGCCGAAAGCTGGGCCTTCAGCTGGCGCTCCTCGGCTTTGTACTCCTGATATTTCTCCGCCGACTGCGCCTGACGATGCAAGCGCTCCAGCTGACGTTCCAGCTCTTCCCGCAGATCGGTCAGGCGAGCCAGGTTTTCATGTGTGCGGCGGATACGAGTTTCGGTTTCGCGGCGGCGCTCCTTGTATTTGGAGATGCCGGCCGCCTCTTCGATGAAGTTACGCAGGTCTTCCGGCTTGGCCTCGATCAGCTTGGAGATCATGCCTTGCTCGATGATCGAATAGCTGCGTGGCCCCAGACCGGTACCCAGGAAGATGTCGGTGATGTCGCGCCGACGACACTTCACACCGTTGAGAAAATAAGTGTTCTGAGCGTCACGCGTGACCCGCCGGCGGATAGAGATTTCTGTGAACGCCGCGTATTCGCCCAGCAACGTACCGTCCGAGTTATCGAAGATCAGTTCGATGCTGGCCTGGGTCACTGGCTTGCGGGTGTTCGAGCCGTTGAAGATGACATCGGTCATCGACTCGCCGCGCAGGTTCTTCGCCGAGCTTTCGCCCATCACCCAGCGCACGGCATCGATGATGTTGGACTTTCCGCAACCATTGGGGCCGACCACCGCCGCCATGTTGCTGGGAAAGCTGACCGTGGTGGGATCGACGAAAGATTTGAAGCCGGCAAGCTTGATGCTTTTCAGACGCATTGAGGCCTATCCGTGGCAGTCGGCGTAGGGATGAACAAGCAGAGTCGCCGTGAACATCGGAAGAAGCCCTGAAGTCGAGTGGATGCTGGCATAAAGCCGCGGAGTCTATCACGCCGCTTTTACCGCATCCTGCGCAGCAGTGCAGCAATCTCAACCTTGCAGGCTGGACGTAGGGTGGGCTTCAGCCCACCAGTGATCACATATCAGGCGGCCTGAAGCGGAGCGTTGCTCCACCCGCCATACAGCCAATTCAATGCGGGTCGGCAGGAATGAGTGATGGACCACGGTGGATGAAAAAAGCGTCATCCACCCTACGAGCAGTCCGGGCATCAAGCGCGGCGTGGGGTGGGCTGAAGCCCACCCTACTGTCGGTCTGCGATGCCGGCTGCCTCAACCGCCCGTCATGCTCATGAAGCGCACCACCTGGACCTGCTCGTCCGTGCGGAATTCATGTTTCTCAGGCTTGAGCTGCAGCGCATCGACCAACGCCTGGCGCAGCCGCTCACTGTCGCCGGGGTAGCGACGCATCAAGGTCTTGAGATCCAGCGCGCCTTCGTGACCGAGGCAGAGCACCAGCTTGCCTTCGGCGGTGACGCGTACCCGGTTGCAACTGCCACAGAAGTTATTGCTATGAGGCGAAATGAAGCCCACCTGGGTATCGCTTCCGGCGACTTGCCAATAGCGTGACGGGCCTCCGGTGGTGTGGCTGCTTCGTACCAGCTGGTGGCCGGCTTCGATACGCTCGCGCACTTCCTCGCTGGAGCAGAAAGTAATCTCGCGCTCATGGCTGGATACGTTGCCCAGCGGCATTTCCTCGATAAAGCTGATATCCAGCCCGCGCTCGATGGCGAAATTCACCAGATCCAGGACTTCGTCGTCGTTACGGCCTTTCTGGATCACGCTGTTGAGCTTGATTCGGTCGAATCCGGCACTGCGAGCAGCATCGATGCCAGCGATCACCTGCGCAAGCATGTCGCGGCGCGTGAGTTCAGCGAAACGTTCACGCTTGAGCGAATCCAGACTGATATTCAGACGCTTGACGCCAGCATCACGAAGCACGAGCGCGAGGGTCGACAGTTGCGAGCCGTTAGTCGTGATCGACAGATCTTCCAGCTCTTCACGGGCACCCAGACGACTCAGCAGGCTCGGCAATCCCTTGCGCACCAGCGGCTCGCCACCGGTCACACGGATACGCTTGACGCCCAGACTGATAAACGCATCAGCCACCGCATAGAGCTCTTCTAGCGTGAGGATCTGAGCGCGCGGTGCGAAGACCATGTCCTCGCTCATGCAATAGGTGCAACGAAAATCGCACCGGTCGGTCACCGACAATCTCAGGTAGGTGATGCGTCGGCCGAACGGATCGACCAACTTCGAATCTGGCATTTCGCACTCCAGCGGATTGATGCGCTTGGCGCAAGACTATGCCTGAAAGTGATCCGAGGCAAAGCCAGCTGACCAGACGGTGGGCTTTGGCCAGTGCAAAGCAGAGCCGATCATCACTGAGGAAGCGTACTCTGCAATAGCGCCTGCAAACCGTTTCGATGGCGCCCCTGGCGATACGTTCGCAACGATGCTTTGAATGCGCGAGTCTTAGTCGACAATAATCCAAGTCTTTGCCGAACCGGGAGCCTGAGCAGATGGATAACGAAGCCCTCCGATCGATGGGCTGGCGCGAGCGCCTCTACGTCATCATTTTTTTTACCAACACGTCGGCCGGCAAGCGATTCGACACCTGGCTGCTGATATTCATCATGGCCAGCCTTCTGGTTGTAATGTTCGACAGCATTGCGGCCTACCGAGAAGCGCACGGGACGCTGCTGGCGGGTCTCGAGTGGTTCTTCACGGCCGTATTCGCCATCGAATATCTGCTGCGCATCTATACCCACCCAGAGCCACGCAAGTACATCTTCAGTTTCTACGGTGCGATCGACCTGCTCTCCGTACTGCCAGCATTCATCGCTTTGCTGCTTCCTGATGCCCAATACCTGCTTGTGATTCGCGCGATCCGGATGCTTCGGGTGTTCCGCGTGCTCAAGCTGACGCAATACCTGAGCCAAGCCAATTTCCTGCTGGTAGCGCTTAGGGGCAGCAAGCAGAAAATTATCGTGTTCCTGCTTAGCGTCACCACCATGGTGTTGATCTACGGCACGCTGATGTACGTGATAGAAGGGCCTGCCAACGGCTTTACCAGCATCCCGATGAGTATCTACTGGGCGGTAGTGACCCTCACGACCGTCGGCTTCGGCGACATCGTGCCCCTCACCCCTCTGGGAAAGGCGCTGGCTACATTGGTGATGATCACCGGTTACTCGATCATCGCCGTCCCAACGGGCATTTTCACTGCGGAACTGGCGACCGCTATGCGTGAGGACAGTCTTCACTATCGCTGCCCGAGCTGCGAAAAGCTTAGCCATGAACCCAACGCGTCGTTCTGTAGCCGCTGCGGTACACAACTATTCAGTCGTAAGTCACTGCAGGACGAGAACGTCCAGACCGCGCATGACCCCGAAGCCGACTGAAGCGGGTAGTTCCGACTAAACCTCAAACCAGACGCTACGCATTGGCCCCGAACCGCTCCGGCACGAGGTTGTCACAACCTCTGACTTGCCGCGGGCTGGACGGAGACATGCATGCCCTTGCTCAAACTGGTGCACTTCGCGGGCTTGCTCTGCTGGTGCGGCACCCTGCTCTACCTGCCGGCGCTAATTGCCGCGGGCACTCGACGCAGCGACCCACTCTTCTACCGTGACCATGCCCACCTGACGCGCATGGTGTTCAACCTGATCGGAACGCCGGCCGCCCTGGTCGCCATCGGCTCGGGTACGGCGCTGTTTCTGAGCCAGGGCCTGGTCGCCGGCTGGCTGATCGTCAAGCTCAGCACCGTGGCTGGAATGGTGCTCTGCCACGCCCTGTGCGGCGTTTTGGTGCTGCATGTTGAGCGGGCGCCTGAGCAGAGCGTCAGCATTCGTTGTCGTTTTCTCGGTGTAGTCGCCGCAACGTTTGTCACCGCGACGCTTTGGCTAGTGCTGGCGAAGCCTTTTTAGCCCATGCCCCGAACCGCTCGATCAACTCGAAGATGCCCATGACCGAACGATCCCAAGCCCCGTCTTATTCTGGATCAGACCTTATCCAGATCGACCCCGACAGCATGCTCGTAGACCAGCCGGCCGCCGAGATACGCCGCGAGGGAAATCAGTACGGCAGTGATCGCCGACAGGTACAGCGCCCAGAGCTGCATGCTTTGGGCATCGTTCTGGTAGCGCAGCAGCCAGTTCAGCGAAGCCAGCGACAACATCATCACGGCGAGGATCGCATGACACCACGCCGTGATCTTCTGACGGATCTCACGCACGGTCACCAGATCGATCAAACCGAAAATGCTGGCGACCCAGCCACCCAGTGCACCCACACCGGACAGCCACAAGCCGGCACGCCACCAGAAATCGTCAAGGGTCCAGAGGTGAGCGAGATCGACCGGCAGCAAGCCGGTCAGAGCGGCAACTGGAAAGTGGATCAGCATCGGGTGCAGCGGGTGGCCGGCTATCGCAGCGCGGCTGTGGATGGAGTCTCTGTATCGGGCCATTCGACGCTCCGGCAGCATTTTTCGGGAGTAGGCAGCCGAGCCAGACGAGCCGGCAACCTCTTGAAATGGACCACGCTGGCGCTATCAGTTCCTTTTTTGACCGCCTGCGGCGGTCCGCTGTCATCGCTCAACCCAGCCAGTCATATGGCACGCCAGATCGCTCATGTCTGGTGGGGCATGTTTGCCTTCGCCACGCTGGTATTGGTAGCAGTCAGCGCCATCTGGATCTATGCACTGGCACGCAAGCCGCGGGAGACCAGCAAAGAACAGGCAGTGAGAATCAACCGACGCTGGGTCATTGGTGGTGGCATCGTGCTGCCCAGCCTGAGCATCGTCGTCCTGCTGGTTTTCGGCATCCCCACCGGGCGCAGCATGATGCCATTGCCGGTCGAGGGTCAGCAGCCGTTGAAGGTTGAGGTCACCGGGCACCAGTGGTGGTGGGAAGTGCACTACCCGGACAGCGGCGTCACGACCGCGAACCAGCTGATCATCCCGGCTGGACGGCTGATAGACGTAAACGTCACCAGCGCCGACGTCATCCATTCGTTCTGGATTCCGCGACTCGGCGGCAAAATGGACATGATCCCAGGACGCACCAACGTCATTCGCCTGCAGGCGGGCCATACCGGCGTCTTCCACGGTCAGTGTTCGGAATTCTGCGGTTTACAACACGCGCACATGAAGCTTCATGTCGAAGCGCTGGACGATGCCGGTTTCGACAACTGGATCGCAGCGCGGGAGAACCTCAGTTTCACCCAGCGCGCACCGGGCGAAGCCGGCAAGGTATTCGATGAGCGCTGCGGTCAATGCCATCGTGTCGCGGGGATCACCAACGGCAGTCGCGCACCGGACCTCTCGGACCTTGCCACACGACCGAGCCTCGGCGCTGGCGTGATCGACAACGACCATGACGGATTGCGTCAGTGGCTCCGTGAACACAAGACGCTCAAATTCGGCAACGGTATGCCCGCGCATGACGACGTTCCGCCGCAAACCCTCGATCAGATTGCCGACTGGCTGGAGACGCTCGCTCCATGACTCAACTCGACCAAAGCAGCAAACCCAGCACGGATCCGGATCAACTGCACGACCAGTTCAACGAAGTCTGGGGCAATCCGCGCGGCTGGCGCGCGCTGACCATTGTCAACCACACCACGATTGGCCTGCGTTTTCTGGTCACCGGCGCCGTGTTCTTTTTGATTGGCGGGCTGATGGCCATGCTCATCCGCACACAACTGGCCCTGCCCGGGTATGTGCTGATGGAGCCGGAGGTTTACAACCAGGTCTTCACCATGCACGGCTCGGTGATGATGTTCCTCTTCGCCGTGCCAATGATGGAAGGCCTGGCGGTCTACCTGATTCCGAAGATGATCGGCGCACGGGACTTGATCTTCCCGCGTCTTTCGTCACTCGGCTACTTCTGCTACCTGTTCGGCGGCATCATCCTGTTGTCCAGCGTGTTTCTCGGCGTCGCGCCAAAAGCGGGCTGGTTCATGTATACGCCGCTGTCGAGCTCGGCACACATGCCGGGCGTCAACTCGGACTTCTGGCTCCTCGGCATCACCTTCGTGGAGATCTCTGCGGTCAGTGCCGGCGTCGAGCTGGTGGTCTCGATCCTGCGCACGCGCACCAACGGCATGGCGCTGCACAAGATGCCGCTGTACGCCTGGTACATCCTGGTCATGGCATTGATGATCGTGTTCGGTTTCCCGCCACTGATCCTGGGCAGCATTCTGCTGGAGCTGGAGCGCGCTGCCGGAATGCCGTTTTTCGATCCAGCCAAGGGCGGCGATCCGGTGCTTTGGCAGCACCTGTTCTGGCTGTTCGGCCACCCAGAGGTGTACATCATCTTCCTGCCCGGGGCCGGCATCGTCTCGACCTTGCTACCCGTGTTCTGTCAGCGACCACTGGTGGGGTATCGCTGGGTGGTGCTTGGCGTGCTGACCACCGGGTTCCTGAGTTTTGGGTTGTGGGTGCATCACATGTTCACCGTCGGCATTCCGGCATTGGCGCTGGGGTTCTTCTCCGCGGCGAGCATGCTCGTGGCAATACCCACTGGCGTGCAGATCTTTGCCTGGATCGCGACGTTATGGCTGGGTAAACCGGTCTATCACGTACCGATGCTCTGGCTGGTCGGATTCCTGATCGTATTCGTCTGTGGCGGCCTCACCGGGGTGATGGTGGCGCTAGTGCCCTTCGACTGGCAGGTGCATGACACCCACTTCATCGTCGCGCACATGCATTACGTGCTGGTGGGCGGGATGTTCTTTCCGTTGATGGCCGGGCTCTACTATTGGCTGCCGCACTTCTCTGGCCGTATGCCGTCTGTGCGTCTGGGCCGTTGGGGCTTCTGGCTGGTGTTCATCGGCTTCAACACCACGTTCCTGATCATGCACTGGACTGGCCTGCTCGGCATGCCGCGACGGGTCTACACCTACGACACCGGTCTGGGCTGGGACCTGCCCAACCTGGTTTCCTCGATCGGCAGCTTCATCATGGCCATCGGCATCGGCACAATTTTGCTGGATATCGTGCTGCACTTCCGCTTCGGTCAACCGGCAAAAACCAACCCCTGGAATGCCGACACCCTGGAGTGGGCCACGTGCCTGCCGCCGAGCCCGTACAACTTCGTCAGCTTGCCAGACATCACCGACCGTCATCCGCTATGGAAAGACCCCGACCTGCCCCACAGCATCGCCCGCGGCGAGCATTCCTTGAAGGCTATCGACCATGGCCGTCGTGAAACCTGGGGCTCGGACCCGCTGAGCGGCAAAGTCCGCGAAATCATTCATTTGCCCGGCAACAGTTGGTGGCCATTCGTGGCTTCGGTGTTCCTGGCGGTGCTCTGTCTGAGCCTGCTGAACAAGTTCTATTGGGTCGCGTTGATCGCTACGGTCGCCACGTTGATCGTGCTGTTCCGCTGGTCCTGGGAGAACGGTGCCCACCCCGCCGCCGCGCCCGATGCGCAAACACAACCTGGCGAGCCACCGCTGCACTCGCGGACCTTTGACGGACCCGGCCTCTGGGGAATGGGCGTCACCCTACTGGCCAATGGCACCCTTTACTTGTCGTTGCTGTTCGGCTGGTTCTACCTATGGACAGTCTCACCCGAATGGATGGTGCCGGAGCATTCCGACCTGAACGGCTGGCTGATGCTTGCAAGTGCCGTGCTGCTGACGATTGGGACAATGTGGATGCGACTCGTGCCCGGCCGGTTGCGTCGGGGAAGCGGCGGACAGTTGATGCTCAACCTTGGCGCCATCACGGCGATAGGCGCCGTGCAGTGGGCCATGTTGCTGTGGCTGCTGCTGACGGCGAACCTGAAGGTGACTGAGACGGCGCACGACGCGGTGGTCTTCGTGATTCTGGCGTACGGCCTGATTCATTGCGGGCTGGCGACGATTCTCACGCTGCTGCAGACCCTGCGGGTGATGTACGGTTACGTCGGCGACAAAGCGCCCTATGAAGTAGTGGTCGTTGAGCAGCTCTGGTACTACAACCTCGGCGTGATATGGAGCGCGTACGCCGCGATTGTCCTGTTCCCGAATGCGTGGGGAGGTGCCTGATGAAGTACAACCGCACGTCCGTCTTTCATCCCATTCAGATTCCGTTTGGGCTAACCATCTGGAGCCTCTGGTTCGCCGCCATGTACGGATCGCACGCGGTGGTCTGCGGCATCGCGCCACCGGACCCCAGCCAGGGAGTATTCAACTGGCTGAACGCAAGCTTCGGCCTGTTCACGGTGCTGGTGATTGTGCTGCTGCTGTGGCTAGGGCGCCGGACCTGGAAGCTGGCACACGAACCCAACGATCTAAATGATCGGCAGGTTTTTGTGCTCAAGGTGTCGTCCGGGATTCACTTCATCGCGGCGTTGGCGACGGTCTTCGTCGGCATGCAGCTGGTGTTTCTGCCTCCCTGCGTCTGAACGAGGCGCCCGTATGTTGCGAGGCGTTCAGTCGAGCTTCTTGCGGATCCAGTACAGATAAGTGCCGTCGTCAGCCTGCTGGTCGACCAGCTCGTGGCCCAGAAACACGCAAAACTTGGGTATATCGCGCTGGGTCGATGGATCGGTCGCAATGACTTTCAAGACGTCGCCCGCAGGCAGATCGCGCACCTTGTTGTGCAGCATCATGACCGGCTCAGGGCAGTTGAGGCCGCTGGCATCGAGCAGCGCATCAGCGGACAGTTCGGTAGTTCGAGACATCAGGGGCTCCAGAAAACAGGACGGTATTGTCGCGCCAGCAGCAGGCGGCAGTGGTTACAACCGACGCAGATGGCAAGTCACTTCCTCGCGATCATGGTATAGCTGCTTGCAGCCGATGCTCGCCTTCACTCCTCGTTCGGCAAGCCCGTCGGCGATGCGTTCCAAGAGCCGCTTCACCTCGGCGTAGCGCTGTTTCATTGGAAGCTTCAGGTTGACCACAGCCTCACGGCACAAACCCTCGCCGATCCAGGTTTCGAGCAGCGCGGCATTCTTTGCGGGCTTCTCGACGATGTCGCAAACCATCCAATTCACAGGGCGCTTGGGGCGGAAGGCAAAGCCATCCGCACGGTAATGGCCGACCAGACCGGACTCGAGGAGTTCTTCGTTCATTGGCCCGTTGTCCACCGCCATTACCTCGATTTCCCGGTTGACCAGCTGCCACGTCCAGCCGCCCGGGGAGGCGCCGAGGTCAACGGCTGTCATGCCTGGGGCCAAGCGCTCATCCCACTGATCGCGAGGAATAAAATGGTGCCACGCCTCCTCGAGTTTCAAAGTCGAACGACTCGGCGCCTGGCGGGGGAATTTCAGCCGAGGGATACCCATCGGCCACATAGCGCTGTTGTCCGCCTCGGCCAGGCCAACAAAGACCTCACGACCACTCTTGAACGTAAGCAACAGGCGCAGCCCCTGACCGCCCTCCTTCAATCTGCCGGCCTTTTCCAACGCCTTACGCAACGGACCCTCGAATTTCCGACAGAAGTTGGAAAGTTCCTTGCCATCGTTGGTGTCCACCACTTCCAGCCACAGGCTGCTGCACACCGGCATTGATTTGAGGCGTTCGAGCAACACACCGATCCGGTCGGTTTCCGGCAACGCCAGCCATTCGCCGCGCGCCCACTGCCGGGGAAATATGAGCCGAGCGAACCGCGCACCACGCATCATGCGCTCTGCTCCTGCTGCGTCGTTGCAGATGAACTCGGCACAGGCACTGTCGGCTTTGGCCTTGGCGTAGCCGGCCACATCGAGGCGAGCGGCCTGGTCGCTGATTTCGGCGCACACCTCGTTCTCGAAACCGGGGCGGCAATGCAGCAGCAATGTATTCATGATACGAACCCTATAAGCGGCGCAAAGCGCATCGGCGCCAGCACCCCCTACGACAAAAGGCGCACATGATAGCCGAGTGGGGAACCACGGGCTTACTGGTTCGGTCCAGTGAACAGTTGCAGGAGTCGTTTGCACCCCGGCAAGCAGCGCCTTTAGGCGGCTGCAAACACGCTGTCGCGGCCCGACTCCCGCACTCTTCGCCATTTCGATTGGCGGCCAGTTTCGTGGCGAACCCTTTCGCCAGGCGCTAGGTTCTAAAGAACGCTCCCGACTCAATCAGCCCGGCCGTGCGGGCACAAGGAGAGACCAATGCCATCCCTGGACAGCCTGAATTGCCGTGGCAGCCTCGACGTTAACGGCAAAACCTACCACTACTACAGCCTCCCCGAAGCGGCGAAGCAGCTCGGCGACATCAGCCGTTTGCCGACCTCGCTCAAGGTGCTGCTGGAAAACCTGCTGCGCTGGGAAGATGACGTGACGGTTCGCGCCGATGACTTCAACTCGCTGGCGGTGTGGCTTCAGACGCATACCTCCGAACGAGAGATCCAGTACCGCCCGGCACGTGTATTGATGCAGGACTTTACCGGCGTGCCCGCCGTGGTCGATCTGACTGCCATGCGAGATGCGGTTTCCCGTGCCGGTGCCGACCCACAGCGGATCAACCCGTTGTCGCCGGTGGATCTGGTAATCGACCACTCGGTGATGGTCGACCGCTTCGGTACCGACAAGGCGTTCGAGCAGAACGTCGATATCGAGATGCAGCGCAACGGTGAACGTTACGAGTTCCTACGCTGGGGCCAGCAGGCCTTCGACAATTTTCGCGTGGTACCGCCGGGCACCGGCATCTGTCATCAGGTGAATTTGGAATATCTAGGCCAGGTCGTCTGGACCAAGGAAGAGAACGGCGAAACCATCGCCTACCCTGACACGCTGGTGGGCACTGACTCACACACCACCATGATTAACGGCCTTGGCGTCCTGGGCTGGGGCGTGGGCGGCATCGAGGCGGAAGCGGCGATGCTCGGCCAGCCGGTCTCGATGCTGATCCCGGAAGTGATCGGCATGCGCCTGACCGGCAAGCTCAACGAAGGCGTGACGGCCACCGATCTGGTGCTGACCGTGACGCAGATCCTGCGCAAGCACGGTGTCGTGGGCAAGTTCGTCGAGTTCTTCGGTCCAGGCCTGGATCACCTCCCCCTCGCCGACCGCGCGACGATCGGCAACATGGCGCCGGAATATGGTGCGACCTGCGGCTTCTTCCCCGTCGACCAGATCACCATCGATTACCTGCGTCTGACCGGTCGTGACGAAGACCGCATTGCGCTGGTCGAGGCTTATAGCAAGGCTCAGGGCATGTGGCGCGACACCAATTCGCCGGATCCGGTGTTTACCGCCACGCTGGAACTGGATCTGGCCGAAGTCAAACCATCGCTCGCCGGCCCGAAGCGTCCGCAGGACAGGGTAACGCTAGGCGATATCGGTGCAAATTTCGATCTGCTGCTGGAAACCAGCGGCAAGACGCAGCAGATCGACGCATCGTTCCCGGTTACCGGCGAAGAATACGGCCTCAAGCATGGCGCTGTGGTCATTGCAGCCATCACCTCTTGCACCAACACCTCCAACCCGAACGTGCTGATGGCCGCAGGCCTGGTGGCGAAGAAAGCGCTGGAGCGTGGCTTGCAGCGAGCGCCATGGGTGAAGTCCTCGCTCGCCCCCGGCTCCAAGGTAGTCACCGATTACCTTGAACGCGCTGGGTTGACCACCTACCTCGACCAGCTGGGCTTCAATTTGGTCGGCTATGGTTGCACCACTTGCATTGGCAACTCCGGCCCACTGCCTGACGCCATTGGCCAGGCCATCACCGACAACGATCTGGTGGTGTCTTCGGTGTTGTCCGGCAACCGCAACTTCGAAGGCCGCGTGCATCCGCTGGTCAAAGCCAATTGGCTGGCTTCGCCGCCACTGGTAGTGGCTTTCGCCCTGGCCGGCACCACGCGGATCAATATGGACAAGGATCCGATCGGCTACGACAAACAGAACCAGCCGGTCTATCTCAAGGACATCTGGCCGACCAGCGCGGAGGTGGACGAAGCGGTCAGCAAGATCGACGGACAGATGTTCCGCACGCGCTACGCCGATGTGTTCAGCGGCGACGAGCACTGGCAGTCCATCGAGTTCACCGAAGGCGACACCTACACCTGGAACAACAACTCCAGCTACGTGCAGAACCCGCCGTTCTTCGAGGACATCGGGCAACCCCTGACGCCGCCCGCGGACGTCGAGAATGCGCGGATTTTAGCCCTGTTCGGCGATTCCATCACCACTGACCACATTTCCCCGGCAGGCAATATCAAGGCCAGCTCTCCGGCCGGTGTTTATCTCCAGGAGCTGGGCGTGCAACCGGAGGACTTCAACTCCTATGGTTCCCGCCGCGGTAACCATGAAGTGATGATGCGTGGCACCTTCGCCAACATCCGCATCAAGAACGAGATGCTCGGCGGCGAGGAAGGCGGAAACACGCTGTACCAGCCAAACGGGGATCGCATGTCAATTTATGACGCCGCCATGCGCTACCAGGCTGAAGGCGTGCCGCTGGTGGTCATTGCCGGCAAGGAGTACGGCACCGGCTCCAGCCGCGACTGGGCCGCCAAAGGCACTAACCTGCTAGGCGTGAAAGCGGTGATCGCCGAAAGCTTCGAGCGCATCCACCGCTCGAACCTGATCGGCATGGGTGTATTGGCGTTGCAGTTCATAGGTGACCAGACTCGGCAAACGCTGGGTCTGACCGGTAACGAGAAGCTGTCGATCCGCGGTTTGAGCGCGGACATCAAGCCTCGCGAATTGCTAACCGTCGACATCGAGCGCGCCGACGGCACGCGCGACAGCTTCCAGGTCCTGTGCCGTATCGACACGCTCAACGAAGTGGAGTACTTCAAGGCCGGCGGCATTCTGCACTTTGTGCTTCGCCAATTGATCGAAGGTTGATCGGCGAGCCGCTACTGCGCCACACGAAACCCGCTGCAGAGCCTGCAGCGGGTTTTTTTATTTCAGCCGATTGTCGGGTTGACGCTTAAGTCCTTGGTAAATCAGCCGTTACGATGCTCAGCACACTGGTCACAGATTTGACGTCAAATTGACATCACTCTGAAGACGCCGATCAAACGGCCGGACCAGGACGATACATGTGGCTACGGCCACCTCGACTGCCAGGCGTACCCCTCATGCGAAACAACCAGCCCGTCACCCAGCGCGAGTATGCATTTCCCGATCAGCAACGGCTGATCTCAACCACCGATCTCACCGGCACCATCACCTACTGCAACGATATCTTTGCGGAAGTTAGCGGTTTTGAACGTGGCGATCTGATCGGCGCGCCGCACAACCTGATTCGCCATCCTGACGTCCCTTCGGCCGTATTCGCGCACATGTGGGCCACGCTCAAGGATGGCAAGCCGTGGATGGGGATCGTCAAGAATCGACGCAATAACGGTGACCACTACTGGGTCAACGCTTATGTCACGCCGGTGCTGGATGTTCAGCGCAAGGTCATAGGGTATGAGTCGGTCCGCACCAAGCCAACCCGTGAGCAAGTCGGGCGCGCCGAAGCGCTCTATGCACGACTCAACGCAGGGAAAAGTGGCGTTCCGCAGCGCGACAAGTGGCTGCCCATCGTAGTTAATTGGCTGCCTTTTATCGTCGTTAGCCAGATCGGTTTCATGATCGGCGCCTGGCACGATCATGGCTGGGGTTTCGCGCTTGCTGCTTTGCTATCGATACCACTCGGTCTCGCCGGCCGTCATTGGCAGATGCGCGGAATAAGGCGGCTGTTGCGTCTGGCCGAACAGTCGAACAGCGATCCGCTGATTGCGCAGATGTACACCGACAGCCAGGGTGACGAAGCACGGCTGGAGATGGCTCTGCTCAGCGAGCATGCACGCCTGAAGACCTGTCTGACCCGCCTGCAAGACAGCGCCGTACAACTGCAACAGCAAGCCAAGCGCGCAGAACAACTTGCCCACAGCTGTTCCGAAGGGCTGTCGCGCCAGCATCACGAGACCGAACAGGTCGCTGCGGCGATTACCCAGATGGCGGCTACAACACAAGAAGTCGCCAGCAACGTAGCACTGGCCGCAGAGGCAACCGAGCAAGCCAACCAGCTCACCGCGCATGGCCAGAAAATTGGCTCGGATACCCGCAAAGCCATCGAGCTGTTGGCCGCGGCCGTCACCGAAACCGGTGATGCCGTCTCCGCACTGGCACAGAACAGCAACGAGATCGGCACCGTCGTCGACGTGATCAAGAGCATCGCCGACCAGACCAACCTGCTCGCACTGAACGCAGCCATCGAAGCGGCACGGGCAGGTGAAAGCGGCCGTGGCTTTGCGGTGGTGGCGGATGAAGTACGTCAACTGGCCCAACGTACCGCAGCGGCCACCGGACAGATCCATCAGTTGATCGAAAAACTGCAACAGCAGGCACGTCAGGCGGTTGAGACGACAGAGCAAGGGCGCAGCCAGGCTAACCAAGGGGTCAAGCGGGTAGTCGACGCCGACAAAGCGCTGGTCGGCATCAGCGAGGCGGTGGGTCGCATCATCGACATGACCTCACAGATCGCCTCCGCTACCGAACAGCAAAGCGCGGTGGCCGACGAGATCAGCCAGAACGTCGGCAACATCGCCCGGCTCGCCGATCAGACCTCAGGCGACGCCCAGAGCTCAGCGCTGCTGTCAGAAGACCTCGCGGCCACTGCGCAGTCACAATACAGCCTGGTGGAACGGTTCAACCGGTAACTGAAGCGAGCGCCGGTGCGACATCATCATTGCCCGCCTACAGCATCGCTGTAGCGGGCATTCGGTGTTTACCGAGAAGGACAACCAAGGAATGCCGCAACGGCATCGGCGGCACTGTCCAGGTGTTGTCCGTGCGTGATTCCGGACCGCTTAAGCGGCTTGAGATCGTGGTCGGCCTCAGCCAGCCAATCAAGACGAATCGCCGCCGATAGGGCGTAGCCGGCCACGGTACTGCGGCAGCCCAGGGCGTCGCGTTCGCCCTGAATGATCAAGGTGGGCGTTTTCAGCTCCGCCAGGTGCGCCACGCGCGGCTTTTCCGGCTTGCCCACGGCATAGAACGGATAGCCCAGGCATACCAGCGCTTCAGCCGCGAGCTCATCGGCCAGCAAGCTCGCCATCCGACCACCCATCGACTTGCCGCCAACGGCCAATCGCCCTGCGGCCTGCTGTCGCACCGTTCGATAAACCGCACGCCATTGCTGCAGCAGTTGCGCCTGAGGATTGGGCGGCCGCTTGCGCCCGCTCTGACGTCGCTCAGCCATATAAGCGAACTCGAAGCGATAGACCGCGACGCCCCGCGCGACCAGCCGTTCAGTCATCTGGTCCATGAAAGGACTGTCCATCGGAGCGCCCGCTCCATGCGCCAGAATCAAGCTGGCACAAACCTCCCCTTCCGGTTGATCACGCCGGACGAATGGAATTTCGTCGCTCTGTGAGTATTGACCGGCGTCAATACCGGCCATTTGCCCAGTGCCCATCCTTGCCCCCGCTTTCTATTGAAAGAAATCTCTGCTCAGCGCAACAAAAAACATGCTCATTACCGTGGATGGAAGCCCATACATGAACACAGCAACCAGTACCGCCTATGACTACAAGGTGGTCCGCCAATTCGCCATCATGACGGTGGTGTGGGGAATCGTCGGGATGGGGCTCGGCGTTTTCATCGCAGCACAATTGGCCTGGCCGTTTCTCAACTTCGACCTCCCATGGACCAGTTTCGGTCGTCTACGCCCATTGCACACCAACGCGGTGATCTTCGCCTTCGGCGGCTGTGCATTGTTCGCGACCTCCTACTACTCGGTCCAGCGCACCTGTCAGACCACACTGTTCGCGCCGAAACTGGCCGCGTTCACGTTCTGGGGTTGGCAGCTGGTCATCCTGCTCGCCGCGATCTCCCTACCGCTGGGTTTCACCAGCTCCAAGGAATACGCGGAGCTGGAGTGGCCGATCGACATTCTGATCACCATCGTCTGGGTGTCCTACGCGGTCGTGTTCTTCGGCACCCTGGCCACGCGTAAGGTCAAGCACATCTACGTCGGCAATTGGTTCTTCGGCGCATTCATCCTGACTGTGGCGATTCTGCATCTCGTCAACAACCTGGAAATCCCGGTCACGGCGATGAAGTCCTACTCGGTGTATGCCGGTGCGACCGATGCGATGGTGCAGTGGTGGTACGGCCATAACGCCGTTGGCTTCTTTCTCACCGCTGGCTTCCTCGGAATCATGTATTACTTCGTGCCGAAGCAGGCCGAACGTCCGGTGTATTCCTATCGCTTGTCGATCGTCCACTTCTGGGCACTGATCACCGTCTACATCTGGGCCGGCCCACACCACCTGCACTACACCGCGCTGCCTGATTGGGCGCAGTCGCTGGGCATGGTGATGTCGCTGATTCTGTTGGCACCGAGCTGGGGCGGCATGATCAACGGCATGATGACCCTGTCCGGCGCCTGGCATAAGCTGCGCAGCGACCCGATCCTGCGGTTCCTGGTGGTGTCGCTGGCGTTCTACGGCATGTCGACCTTCGAAGGTCCGATGATGGCAATCAAGACCGTCAACGCTCTGTCCCACTACACCGACTGGACCATCGGCCACGTTCATGCCGGTGCGCTCGGCTGGGTTGCCATGGTGTCCATCGGTGCGCTCTATCACCTGATCCCGAAAGTGTTCGGCCGCACCCAGATGCACAGCATTGGCCTGATCAACGCGCACTTCTGGCTCGCCACCATCGGCACCGTGCTCTACATCGCCTCGATGTGGGTGAACGGTATCGCTCAGGGTCTGATGTGGCGTGCAATCAACGAAGACGGCACGCTCACCTACTCCTTCGTCGAAGCGCTTGAAGCCAGCCATCCGGGCTTTGTGGTGCGCATGATCGGTGGTGCGATCTTCTTCACCGGCATGTTGCTGATGGCCTACAACACCTGGCGCACCGTGCAGGCCTCCAAGCCGGCCGAATACGAAGCCGCCGCGCAGATCGCCTGAGGAGCTGACTGATGAAGAAGCACGAAATACTCGAAAAGAACGTCGGCCTGTTGACTCTGTTCATGATTCTGGCAGTGAGCATCGGCGGTCTGACGCAGATCGTTCCGCTGTTCTTTCAGGACGTGGTCAACGAGCCGGTAGAAGGCATGAAGCCCTACACCGCGCTGCAGCTGGAAGGCCGTGACATTTACATTCGCGAAGGCTGCGTCGGCTGTCACTCGCAGATGATCCGTCCGTTCCGCGCCGAAACCGAGCGCTACGGTCATTATTCGGTCGCCGGTGAAAGCGTTTACGACCACCCGTTCCTGTGGGGCTCCAAGCGTACCGGTCCGGACCTGGCCCGCGTCGGCGGCCGCTACTCCGATGACTGGCACCGTGCGCACCTCTACAACCCGCGCAACGTCGTGCCTGAGTCGAAGATGCCGTCCTATCCGTGGCTGGTAGAGGACACCCTTAGCGGACAGGACACCGCGGCGAAGATGAAAGCGCTGCGCACCGTTGGCGTGCCTTATAGCGAAGAGGACATCGCCGCTGCAGGAGACGCCGTCAAGGGCAAGACTGAGATGGACGCTCTGGTGGCCTACCTGCAGGTGCTCGGTACCGCGCTGCAGAACAAGCGCTGAGATCGACTGCCAGCTTTCGAGAACGACGCGCTGCAGGGCAGCCGTCAGGGAATCAACATCGCGGGCAGTTCGAGCGTTCGGGCTGCCCAGGAGTAACAGATGAACGCATTCTGGAGTGGATACATCGCCCTGCTGACGCTGGGCACTATTGTCGCTCTGTTCTGGCTGATCTTCGCCACCCGTAAGGGCGAATCCGAAGGCACGACCGACAAGACCATGGGACATTCCTTCGACGGAATCGAGGAATATGACAACCCGCTACCCCGGTGGTGGTTCATGCTGTTCATCGGCACTCTGGTGTTCGGCATTTTCTATCTGGTGCTCTACCCGGGCCTGGGTAACTGGAAAGGGGTCATGCCGGGCTATGAAGACGGCTGGACGCAGGACAAGCAGTGGCAGCGTGAAGTTGATCAGGCTGACGCGAAATTCGGTCCGATCTTTGCCAAATATTCCGCGATGTCTGTGGCGCAGGTCGCTCAGGACGAGCGGGCGCTGAAGATCGGTGGCCGGCTCTTCGCCAACTATTGCTCGGTTTGCCACGGATCGGACGCCAAAGGCGCGGTCGGTTTCCCGAACCTGGCGGATAGCGACTGGCGCTGGGGCGGCGACGCCGAGACCATCAAGGCGACTATCCTCCACGGTCGGGTTGCAGCGATGCCGGCCTGGGGCCAGGTCATCGGTGAAGAAGGCGTGAAGAACGTCGCAGCCTATGTACGCACTGGTCTGGCCGGTCTTCCCCTGCCAGAAGGCAGCGACGCAGACGCCGTAGCGGGTGGTCAGGTCTATGCTCAGACCTGCTCGGTCTGCCACGGTGCAAATGGGGAAGGCATGGCCGCCCTGGGCGCACCGAAACTGACCAACCCTGCCGGCTGGATCTACGGTTCCAGTCTGCCGCAGCTGCAGCAGACCATTCGTCACGGCCGCAACGGACAGATGCCTGCGCAGGAACAATACCTGGGCAACGACAAAGTGCACCTCCTGGCCGCCTACGTTTACAGCCTTTCGCAACAGCCGGAACGCGTAGCCAAGCAGTAACGCTTTACAGGGCGATACCCGGTATCGCCCTGTTCCCGATCAACTTTCTGGTATATGCGACGCTCTGTCGCAGACCGTCCACTCCCTCCTCCGTTTGCCCTTCCCTCCCGCTGCTCTAATATCCTTTCCTACTCGCCGAAGTTGCGCAGAACTATAAGGCGAAGCCCTCGATTCAACACATCGGCATGATGTGCTAAACGACCCTGCAAAAAGCATGGAAACCGCTTGAAGCCAGGGTCCGAACGGCATGAGACGGCCTGGGCCTTGATTGCATTGCCCCCCTCCTTTCTCCATACTTGCCGCCGTTTTTGCCCCCTTGAAATGCCATTAGCGTGGAAGCCTTGCATGAGCACAGCAATAAGTGAGACTGCATATAACTATAAGGTGGTTCGCCAATTCGCCATCATGACGGTGGTGTGGGGAATTATCGGAATGGGCCTGGGTGTGTTTATCGCCGCACAGCTGGTATGGCCTCAACTCAACTTCGACCTGCCTTGGACCAGTTTTGGTCGTTTGCGCCCTCTTCACACCAACGCGGTGATTTTCGCCTTCGGTGGTTGTGCCCTGATGGCCACGTCCTTTTACGTGGTACAGCGCACCTCTCAGGCCCGCCTGTTCTCGGATGGCCTCGCGTCATTCGTCTTCTGGGGCTGGCAGGCGGTGATCGTTCTCGCTGTCATCACGTTGCCGCAAGGCTTCACCAGCTCGAAGGAATATGCCGAGCTCGAGTGGCCAATCGACATCCTGATCACCCTCGTATGGGTCAGCTATGCCGTGGTGTTCTTCGGCACGATCATGAAGCGCAAGGCTGCTCATATCTATGTAGGTAACTGGTTCTACGGTGCCTTCATCCTGGTCACGGCGATGTTGCATATCGTCAACAACCTGGAAGTACCGGTGAGCTGGTTCAAGTCCTACTCGATCTATTCGGGTGCAACCGATGCGATGGTTCAGTGGTGGTATGGCCACAACGCCGTGGGCTTCTTCCTGACCACCGGCTTCCTGGGGATGATGTATTACTTCGTACCCAAGCAGGCTGGCCGTCCGGTTTATTCCTACCGCCTCTCTATCGTGCATTTCTGGGCATTGATCACCCTCTACATCTGGGCGGGTCCGCACCACTTGCACTACACCGCGCTGCCGGAATGGGCGCAGAGCCTGGGTATGGTGATGTCGATCATCCTGCTGGCACCGAGCTGGGGCGGCATGATCAACGGCATGATGACCCTGTCCGGCGCCTGGCATAAGCTGCGCACCGATCCGATCTTGCGCTTCCTGGTGGTTTCCCTGGCGTTCTACGGCATGTCGACCTTTGAAGGTCCGATGATGGCCATCAAGACCGTCAATGCGCTGTCTCACTACACCGACTGGACCATCGGCCACGTTCACGCTGGTGCACTTGGCTGGGTCGCGATGATCTCCATCGGCTCCCTGTACCACCTGATTCCGAAGGTCTTCGCTCGCGAACAGATGTACAGCATCGGCCTGATCAACGCTCACTTCTGGCTGGCCACTATCGGCACCGTTCTCTACATCGCTTCGATGTGGGTCAACGGCATCACTCAGGGCCTGATGTGGCGCGCAATCAACGAAGACGGCACGCTGACCTATTCCTTCGTCGAGGCACTGGAAGCCAGTCATCCGGGGTTCATCGTGCGGGCATTGGGCGGCGCTTTCTTCCTCGCCGGCATGCTGCTGATGGCTTACAACACCTGGCGCACTGTGCGTGTCGCCAAGTCGGCTGAAATCGAAGCCGCTGCGCAGATCGCCTGAGGGAACCGATAAATGAAGAATCACGAAATACTCGAAAAGAACATCGGTCTGCTGACCCTGTTCATGGTCCTGGCAGTAAGCATCGGTGGTCTGACCCAGATCGTTCCGCTGTTCTTTCAGGACGTGGTCAACGAGCCCGTGGAAGGAATGAAACCCTACACAGCGTTGCAGCTCGAGGGTCGCGACATCTATATCCGCGAAGGCTGTGTTGGCTGTCATTCGCAGATGATCCGTCCGTTCCGCGCTGAAACCGAGCGCTACGGCCACTACTCCGTTGCAGGTGAAAGCGTCTACGACCATCCGTTCCTATGGGGCTCCAAGCGTACCGGTCCAGACCTGGCCCGCGTCGGCGGCCGTTATTCGGATGACTGGCACCGTGCGCACCTCTACAACCCGCGCAACGTAGTCCCGGAATCGAAAATGCCGTCCTACCCTTGGCTGGTCGAGCATAGCCTCGACGGCAAGGACACCGCCGACAAGATGGTTGCACTGCGCAGCGTTGGCGTGCCTTACACCGAAGAAGACATCGCCGGTGCCAAGGATGCGGTCAAGGGCAAATCCGAAATGGATGCCCTCGTCGCCTATTTGCAAGTACTTGGCACCGCACTCACCAACAAACGGTAACGCACCATGGATATCGGGACTCTTCGCGGCCTGGGCACCATTCTTGTTTTCGTCGCATTTATTGGCGTCGTGCTCTGGGCTTATAGCAGCAAGCGCAAGAAAAGCTTCGACGAAGCAGCGAATCTGCCTTTCGCAGACGAGCCCGACGCCAAGAAGCGTGATGAAGAAGCTTCCAGGAGTAAGAAATAAATGACCTCGTTTTGGAGTTGGTACATCACCCTGCTGAGCCTGGGGACCATTGCCGCCCTGGTCTGGCTGCTGCTCGCAACTCGCAAGGGACAACGCCACGACAGCACCGAAGAAACCGTCGGCCATTCGTATGACGGTATCGAGGAATACGACAACCCGCTTCCGCGCTGGTGGTTCATGCTGTTCGTTGCCACAGTGATCTTTGCCCTTGGCTATCTCGTGCTGTACCCCGGCCTGGGCAACTGGAAAGGCGTGATGCCAGGTTACGAAGGCGGCTGGACGCAGGTGAAGGAATGGCAGCGCGAAATGGACAAGGCTAGTGAGCAGTATGGTCCGCTCTATGCCAAGTTCGCGGCGTTGCCCGTTGAGCAGGTTGCCCAGGATCCGCAAGCGCTGAAAATGGGCGGCCGCCTGTTCGCCTCCAACTGCTCGGTTTGCCATGGTTCGGATGCCAAGGGTGCCTACGGCTTCCCTAACCTGACTGACGACGACTGGCTATGGGGCGGCGCGCCTGAAACCATCAAAACCACCATCATGGGAGGCCGGCAGGCAGCCATGCCCGCATGGCGTGACGTGATTGGCGAAGACGGCATTCGCAATGTAGCCGGCTACGTTCGCAGCCTGTCCGGCCGCGATACCCCAGAGGGTATCAACGTCGACATTGAGCAGGGTCAAAAAATCTTCGCAGCCAACTGTGTAGCTTGTCATGGGCCTGCAGGCAAAGGCACTCAGGCGATGGGCGCCCCTGATCTGACCGACAACGTCTGGCTGTACGGCTCGAGTTTTGGACAGATTCAGCAGACCCTGCGCTACGGTCGGAATGGCCGGATGCCTGCCCAGGAACACATTCTTGGCAACGATAAGGTGCACCTGCTGGCAGCGTATGTGTATAGCCTCTCGCAAAAGTCGGAGGACTGATTCATCAGGCCTGGCGCGACCCAAGGTCGCACCTTTGTCCGACTGACGGGGCGTACCATTCGCAGCAGGTAAGCAAAAGATCCCGGCCGACATGTATCGGCCGGGACACTCACCCTCCGCCGTGGTACGCACTAGATGACTGAGCAGATCCCCGTTCGCAACGTAACACCTCCCTCCAAGTCCGAAGCATCGGGCGACCTCTACGCAGCGCGCGAAAAGATCTACACCCGATCCTTCAGCGGCCTGTTTCGCAACTTGCGACTCGTCGGTGGGGCACTGCTGTTCGTACTCTACTTTGGCACCGTGTGGCTGACCTGGAACGGTCGGCAAGCGGTTTGGTGGGACTTGCCAGAGCGCAAGTTCTACATCTTCGGCGCGACCTTCTGGCCGCAGGATTTCATCCTGCTATCGGCACTGCTGATCATCTGCGCATTCGGCCTGTTCTTTATCACTGTTTTCGCCGGGCGCGTCTGGTGTGGCTATACCTGCCCCCAAAGCGTGTTTACCTGGGTCTTCATGTGGGCGGAGAAGGTTACCGAGGGCGACCGGAACCAGCGCATGAAGCTCGACAAAGCTCCCATGAGCGCCGACAAATTTTTGCGTAAAGCGGCCAAGCATTCGATCTGGTTGGCGGTTTCCCTGGCGATCGGCATTACCTTTGTCGGTTATTTCACCCCGATCAGGGATTTGGTGCCTGATCTCGTGACGCTACAGGTGGGCGGCTGGGCGTTGTTCTGGGTGGGCTTCTTTACCCTCGCCACCTACGGTAATGCCGGCTATCTGCGCGAGCAGGTCTGCATCTACATGTGCCCGTACGCTCGTTTCCAGAGTGTGATGTTCGACAAGGACACCCTAATCGTCTCTTACGACCCGCGTCGCGGCGAGCGTCGTGGCCCGCGGAAAAAGGACGCCGACTACAAAGCGATGGGCCTGGGAGATTGCATCGATTGCACCATGTGTGTGCAGGTCTGCCCCACCGGCATCGACATCCGCGACGGCCTGCAGATTGAATGCATTGGGTGCGCCGCGTGTATCGATGCTTGCGACACCATCATGGACAAGATGAACTACCCGCGTGGCCTGATCAGCTATACCACCGAGCACAATCTGTCCGGACAGAAGACCCATCTGGTGCGGCCGCGGCTGATCGGTTATGCCGTTGCGCTGACAGCAATGATGGGCGTGTTCGCCTATGCCGTCTCGGATCGCGCGCTGGTCAAGCTCGACGTCCTAAAGGATCGCGTGCTCTACCGAGAGAATGAGCAAGGACGGATCGAGAACGTTTATACGCTCAAGGTAATGAACAAGGCTCAAACCGAGCAGACCTTCATCATTGAAGCCGTTGGCCTGGAAGGCTTGAAATACGAGGGGCGCAACGAGATTCGTGCTGAGGCAGGCGAGCTGGTTACCGTTCCAGTGGAGCTGTCAATGGCACCGGAGCAGCTACCATCGAGCACTAACGAAGTCGTCTTCCACATCAGGTCGGTGGATGATTCCTCTATTGAAGATGAAGCGGAAAGCCGCTTCATTGGCCCAAGCATCCGCTAAACAGGTAGTTCATGAGCAATTCCGAGCACGAAAGCACACGTTGGTATAAGCAGTTCTGGGCCTGGTTCGTGATCGGCATTCTGTTGATGTCGGTCATCCTCGGCACCTCAATGCTGACCATTGCGATCCGCAATGCCGATACGTTGGTCTCCGACAACTATTACGATGCTGGCAAGGGTATAAACCAGTCACTGGAACGCGAGAAGCTCGCTGAGCGCCTGCAAATGCAGGCGCAACTCAACCTCAACGACGAACGTGGACTCGCCGAGCTCCAACTGAGCGGTGCGAGCCGCCCGCAACAGGTAATACTCAACCTGCTCTCCCCTACGCAGCCAGAACGCGACCGTCGTATCGTTCTCCAGCCCCAGGGCGATGGCTTCTATCAGGGACAGATGCAGGAGCCAGTCACCGGCAGGCGTTTCGTTGAGCTGCTCGGCAGAGAGGGCGACCAGGATTGGCGCCTGTTCGAGGAAGAGGAAATCGCAAGCGGTCAGACGATTGATCTGAGCTACTGACCGAACGATGGCAAGCCCCATTCCCTGCTACCACTGCGGGCTGCCAGTACCTGCTGGCAGTGCATATCACGCCCGCGTGCTGAACGAGCAGCGGGCGCTATGCTGTCCTGGCTGCCAGGCGGTCGCAGAGGCGATCGTCAAGGGCGGCCTGGAAAGCTACTACTCGCATCGCAGCGATGCATCTATCAATCCAGATACCCTGCCGCAAGCGCTTAGCGAAGAGCTGGAGCTGTACGATCGCAAGGACGTGCAAGCGCCATTCGTTCGCCATGAAGGTGAGCTGGCCGACGCCTCACTGATGATCGAAGGCATCAGCTGCGCCGCTTGCGGTTGGTTGATCGAAAAACACCTGCGCCGGCTCGACGGGATTTCCGAAGCCAGCTTGAATCTCTCCAACCATCGCCTGCGTGTGCGCTGGGATGACGCCGCCTTGCCGCTCAGCGAATTGCTCGCCGAGCTTCGCCGTATCGGGTATGCCGCTCATCCCTATCAAGCGGACCAGGCGGCGGAGCGGCTTGCCCAGGACAACCGTCGCAGCATGCGCCAACTGGGCGTAGCCGGTTTGCTTTGGATGCAGGTGATGATGGCGACCATGGCGACTTGGCCCGAATTCAACATCGACCTCTCGCCAGGCATGGACAGCATTCTTCGCTGGACCGCTTTGCTGCTGACCACGCCGATCGTCTTCTATTGCTGCACCGATTTCTTCAAAGGTGCACTGCGTGATCTACGCACCCGCCATCTGACCATGGACGTTTCTGTTTCGCTGGCGATTGGTGGCGCCTATGTCGCCGGTATCTGGTCGACGGTCACCGGTCAGGGCGAGCTGTATTTCGATGCGGTGGGTATGTTCGCCCTGTTTCTTCTGGCCGGACGCTTTCTCGAGCGACGCGCGCGGGAACGCACCGCCGCGGCGACCGCACAGCTGGTAAATCTGCTGCCGGCTTCTTGTCTGAAATTGGCTGCCAATGGCCAGACTGCACGGATTCTGCTTCGAGAGTTGCAACTCGGCGATCGAGTGCTGGTTCAACCCGGCGCGCTAATCCCGGCTGATGGTCGTATCCTCAGTGGACAATCGAGCGTCGATGAATCGGTCCTTACCGGCGAATATCTGCCGCAGGCTCGAGTCGTTGGCGATGCCGTCACTGCGGGAACCCTTAACGTCGAAGGCGCCCTGACCGTCGAGGTGCAGGCGCTGGGCGACAATACTCGGCTTTCCGCGATTGTCGGCCTGCTGGAACGCGCCCAGTCGGACAAACCGCGCCTGGCCGAGCTGGCCGACCGGGTTTCGCAGTGGTTCCTGGTGATCGTCCTGCTGACCGCCGCTGTGGTTGGCATTGTATGGTGGCAGATCGACCCGCAACGCGCGTTCTGGATCGTTCTTGCCTTGCTGGTAGCCACCTGCCCCTGTGCCTTGTCGCTGGCGACACCGACCGCCTTGACCACCGCCACTGGCACGCTGCACAAGCTTGGCTTGTTGCTCACCCGGGGGCATGTGCTGGAAGGCCTCACTCACATCGACACGGTGATTTTCGACAAGACCGGAACCTTGACCGAAGGTCGCCTGACCCTGAGTGAGGTGCGGCCACTGGCTGAGCTGGATGCCAACGTTTGTCTGGAGTTGGCCGCTGCCCTGGAAAACCGCTCCGAGCACCCAATTGCCCGGGCGTTCGGCCGAGCGCCCCAGGCAGCCGAAGCCGTAAACAGCGTTCCCGGCCTGGGTCTACAAGGTTCGGTCGGGGAACGTACGCTACGTATCGGTCAGCCCGATTTCGTAGCGGCTGGTTATGCCGGCGCAGCGCCCGAGATTCCCAGCAAAGAGGGCCAATGGTTGCTGTTGGGCGACACTCTGGGGCCTCTGGCGTGGCTGGTGCTCAACGACCGCTTGCGTGATGACGCCCCGGCTCTGCTCCAAGCGTGCAAGTCCCGTGGCTGGAAAACGGTTCTGTTGTCCGGCGACAGTTCACCGATGGTAGGCGAAATCGCTCAGCGGCTCGGCATCGAAGATGCACACGGCGGAATGACGCCAACCGACAAGCTAACTCACCTGCAGCGACTGCAAGCCAAAGGTCATCGCGTGCTGATGCTCGGCGATGGCGTTAATGATGCACCGGTCCTCGCGGCAGCCGACATCAGCGTGGCCATGGGTTCAGCGACCGATCTTGCCAAGACAAGCGCTGACGCTGTCCTGCTTAGCAACCGTCTCGACAGCCTGGTGCAGGCATTTAGCGTGGCGCGCCGCAGCCGCCACATCATCATCGAAAATCTGACCTGGGCGAGCCTGTACAACGGTTTGATCTTGCCATTCGCGGCTATCGGCTGGGTAACACCGCTGTGGGCGGCACTGGGCATGTCTGCCAGTTCGCTGCTGGTGGTGCTGAACGCGTTGCGGCTGAGCCGACTGCCGAGTCAGAGACGCCCCGACAGTCTGCCCTGACTGGCGTACGATAGGTAACGCGCCTACTTGGGCTTGCCTTGACCCACCGTTACTGGAGGCATTTTTTGGCCGCACTTTACATTTTGATTCCCGTCGCCGTGGTACTGGTCGCATTGGCTATTTGGGTCTTTTTCTGGGCCGTCGACAGCGGCCAGTACGATGACCTGGACGGCCCGGCCCATAGCATCCTTTTCGACGAGGAGGACCCCAAGCACCGGGCAGGCATTGAGCAGGCAGACAAGGGTCGCGATGAAGGGAATCCTGATCATGAATGACTTGTTGCCACTGCTGATATCGGCTCTGGTGCTCGGCCTGCTCGGTGGAGGCCACTGTTTAGGTATGTGTGGTGGTTTGATGGGTGCTCTGACCATGGCTATCCCTGCTGAGCAGCGCGGCAAACGACTGCGCCTGCTCGTGGCTTATAACCTGGGGAGAGTACTGAGCTACGCTTTTGCCGGTCTGCTGATTGGACTGGCTGGTTGGGCCGTGGCCAACAGCCCTGCCGCGATGGCATTGCGGATTCTAGCCGCACTGCTGCTGATCAGTATGGGCTTGTATCTAGCCGGCTGGTGGGCGGGCCTGACCCGTGTCGAAGCGATTGGACGAGGCCTTTGGCGCCATATCCAACCATTTGCCAGCCGGCTGATGCCAGTTAAGAGTGTTCCACGAGCGTTGCTGCTCGGCGCTCTTTGGGGTTGGCTGCCGTGCGGACTTGTCTACAGCACCTTGCTATGGGCGGCGAGCCAGGGCGATGCGATGGACAGCGCCTTGTTGATGCTGGCATTCGGCATCGGTACCTGGCCCGTGCTTCTGGCAACCGGCCTGGCTGCCGAGCGACTTACCGCAGTGCTTCGTAAACGCGGCGTGCGAATGCTCGGCGGTGTCACCGTGATTCTTTTTGGCCTTTGGGCGCTTCCAGGCCCTCATCAGCAATGGCTGATGGGCCATGGCCATGTAGGTGGTGCGTCCCTGCAGCAAGCGCCATCGCACGTTCATCAGTGAAACGCCACTGACCCAAGAGAGCCCACCGAAATGCCGGCTTCCGTTCACGCCTGCATTTCGCTCAGGGCTCTTTCGGTAGCTGGCGCTTGTGCGCCGACTTATCGTAGGTATCGATGATGATGCGAGCCGCCTCGTCGGGTACTGCTCGGCCTTGCAGAAAGGCATCGATATTTTGATAGCTCACCCCATGAGCATCTTCGTCCGGCTTGCCGGGTGAAAGCTCTTCGAGATCGGCAGTAGGGACTTTTTTTACCAGCTGTTCAGGTGCACCCAATGCAGCCGCCAGCTCACGGACCTGATGCTTGACCAAACCGGCCAGCGGCGTCAGGTCGCAAGCCCCATCGCCAAACTTGGTGAAGAATCCCATCACTGCTTCTGCCGCATGATCGGTCCCGATAACCAGTCCTTGTCGCGCGTTGGCAATGGTGTACTGAGCCACCATGCGCATCCGCGCCTTAGTATTGCCAATCACGAAGTCGCGCTTTTCCGGAGTCAAGTCATCAAGCGCCTCGGTAGCTCGCGTCAAGCCTTGCACGGCGGCTCCGATGTTGACCGTATGGCACTCATCCGGCTTGATCGAATCGACAGCAAGCTGCGCTTCGTCTTCGTCATGCTGAACTTGATAAGGCAGCCGGACAGCAATGAATCGGTAGTCATCACCCTCGCCCGCTTCACGCATTCCTTCGACTGCACGCTGCGCGAGCAACCCGGCGGTGGTCGAGTCGACACCCCCACTGATTCCCAGCACCAGGGTCTTGAGACCGGAATCGCGCAGACATTGCTGGATGAAGGCGACTCGCCGATCAATCTCGGCCTGTATTGCTGCTGCCCCATCGAAAGGGGCGCAAACGTTAAGCGCAGCAGCGATTTCTTGCTGACGACGATGCATGGGTTTCTCCTTGCAGTTGATAAGGTTGGGAACGACCGTAGCTAATCCGACCATAATTCAGCGAATAAATCTCCTTCTGCGTACCGTCGGTCTCGAGCGCCGCAGCAGGGTCTGGACTCGCTTGATACAGGTCAAGTCTAAGCAGCGACACCCGCCCTAGAATCCGGCCACCGCAGTCAACCCGAGACCGTATGATGCTCGACGCCATTCGCTGGGATGCCGACCTGATTCATCGTTACGATCAGGATGGGCCGCGCTATACCGCTTATCCAACGCCCCTTCAGTTCAACTGCAAACTGGGCTCATTCGACCTATTGCATGCACTGCGTAGCAGTCGCCAAGCGGTCAGGCCGCTGTCGCTGTACGTCCACCTGCCATTCTGTGCGGACATCTGCTATCACTGCCAGCGCAACAAGGTCATCGCCAAAGATCGTGCGCGGGCATTGCCGTACCTTACGCGGCTGGAAAAAGAAATCGAGCTGATCGGCTGCCACCTCAGCCCGGAACAGGTTGTGGAGCAACTGCATTTCGGCGGTGGCACGCCGACCTTTCTCGGCCATGCCGAGCTGCGCAGATTGATGAGTCATTTGCGTAAGCACTTCAATCTGCAAAACGACGATCATGGCGATTTCAGCATCGATATCGATCCACGCGCAGCGGACTGGCCAACGATGGGGCTATTGCGGGAGCTTGGATTCAATCGCATCAATATCGGCCTGCAGGATCTTGACCCTGATGTGCAACGAGCCATCAACCGCATGCAGACGTTGAAACAGACACAGACGGTTATCGAGGCTGCCCGAACCCTGCAGTTCCGTTCAATACAGATCGATTTAATCTACGGTTTACCACTGCAAACGCCCGAGCGGTTTGCTCACACAATGGCCGCCGTGATTGCCCTGCAGCCGGAGCGTGTGTCAGTTGCCAGCTATGTGCATCTACCCGAACGGTACATGGCGCAGAGAAAGATCAACCCCGCAGAGCTACCAACCCAGCCGAACAAGCTGACGATGCTGCAACACAGCGTGGAGCAGCTGACTCGCGCCGGCTATCGCTATATCGGTATGGATCTTTTCGCCCTGCCTGACGATGAGCTGGCAATGGCCCAGGAGGATGGGGCACTTCAACGCAGCTTCCATGGCTATACAACTCATGGGCATTGCGATCTGGTTGGCCTGGGCGTTTCAGCGATCAGCCAGGTCGGCGATTTGTACTGCCAGAACAACAGCGACATTACTCTCTACCAGCAGTCGCTGGGACAAGGTCAGCTCGCCACTACCCGTGGCCTGCGATGCAATGAGGACGATCAGATCCGGCGCTACACGATCCAGGCGTTATTCTGTGATTTCGAGCTGCGTTTCGACGAGATTGAAAGCATCTTCGGCGTCAGCTTCAAGAGCTATTTCGCGCAAACCTGGCCAGCCTTGGAGCAGATGGCTGCCGACGGGCTGATCCAACTGAATGCGGAGGCGATGACCATTCTGCCGGCCGGACGGCTGCTTGCGCATGCAGTGTGCATGCAGTTCGACCACTGCTTGCCGCCCCGCCCTGCCTCGCGGTTTTCCCACGCTATGTGAGTAACGACCCGAGCCGCCGACCGCACTGCGACCCTTGTACCGATTGGCCTAAGGTGCCTGCGTGAGTTAGTCTTGCGCACCGTAAGGTTTATCAGGATCCCGCAATGTCCGAGCCCATCAAGGTCCGCAAGCAGCCGCAGGCTAATTGCAAGGATTGCAGCCTCTCTGGCCTCTGCCTGCCGCTTTCGTTGAATATGCAGGACATGGAATCGCTGGACGAAATCGTCAAGCGCGGACGTCCCCTGAAGAAAGGCGAAACACTGTTTCGTCAGGGTGACGCGTTCAGTTCCGTGTTCGCCATCCGCGCCGGTGCCCTACGCACCTTCAGTGTCACGGATGCCGGCGAGGAGCAGATCACCGGTTTCCACCTGCCGAGCGAGCTGGTTGGACTGTCCGGCATGGACACCGAAACTTACCCGGTATCCGCACAAGCCCTTGAAACCACTTCGGTGTGCGAAATCCCCTTCGAACGCCTCGATGAGCTTAGCGTGCTGTTACCGCAGCTGCGCCGCCAGCTGATGCGCATCATGAGCCGCGAGATTCGCGATGATCAGCAGATGATGATGCTGCTATCGAAGAAGACCGCTGACGAACGCATCGCGACCTTTCTGATCAATCTGTCGGCCCGGTTCAGTGCGCGCGGCTTTTCCGCCAATCAGTTCCGCCTGCCCATGTCACGCAATGAAATAGGCAACTACCTCGGTCTCGCGGTAGAGACGGTTTCACGCGTATTTACCCGCTGCCAGGCGAGTGGCCTGTTGGAAGCGGAAGGCAAGGAAGTCCGAATTCTTGATTCCATCCGGTTGTGCGCCCTGGCGGGCGGAAACATGGACGCCTAACGGAGCTCGTATGATCTTTGATGAATTCGCCATCAAAACCCTGATTAGACCGGTCCCGGACTTCCCCAAGCCTGGCGTAGTGTTCCGTGACATCACGCCGCTGTTGCAATCGCCGAAAGCGCTACGCATGGTGGCGGACAGCCTGATCCAGCGCTACGTCGAAAGTGATTTTAGCCATGTCGGTGCGCTGGATGCCCGCGGCTTTATCATCGGCTCGATCATTGCCTACGAGCTGAACCGGCCACTGATTCTGTTCCGCAAAAAGGGCAAGCTCCCTGCCGACGTACTGGCGGCGTCCTATCGCACCGAGTACGGAGACGCCTACCTTGAAGTGCACGCCGACAGCCTCTGCGAAGGGGATTCGGTTTTGCTGTTGGATGACCTGATCGCCACGGGCGGCACATTGGTCGCCGCTGCTCAACTGGTCCGCCGCATGGGCGCTCAGATTCACGAAGCCGCAGCGATCATCGACCTGCCGGAGCTCGGGGGTTCTCGCAAATTGCAGGACATGGGCATTCCTACGTTTACCCTGACTGCATTCGAGCTGAACGAGCGCTAGTCTTGACCCGCAGAAGGACCTCGGCGATACGCTGCGCAGCACTGCTCGGCTTGCTGGCGTTCTGCTCATCTTCGCTTGCGGTCGACCGCGAAACCATGCTGGAAGAGGCCAACCTGCTGATCCTTCCGCGCGAGCGGCAATTACCTAACGTCGAACTCATAGACGAGCAGGGACAGACTGTTACAACCGACGCACTACGCGACCACTGGTATCTGTTGTTTTTCGGTTTCACGGCCTGCCCAGACGTCTGCCCTACAACCTTGAGCGACATGCGCCGCCTGCTCGGCCAGCTACCGCCTGACGTACGTGAACAGGTGCAGGTGGTTTTGATCAGCGCTGATCCTGCGCGCGATACGCCCGAAGCACTGCGTACCTACCTCGGTTACTACCGGGCAAATTTCAAAGGACTGACAGGCGAAATCCCAGAGCTGCAGAAAATGTCCAAAGCACTAGGGCTTCCTTTCGTTGCAGCAACGAGCATGGAGGGCGACTACAACGTCAGCCATAGTAGCAACCTGGCCATTGTCGGCCCGAATGGGACCCTGCGGGGGCATATCCGAGCGCCTTTGAAACTGGACGGGCTGCTTCAGTTCTTGCCACAGCTAATCGAGGCCAAGTGACTCCTAAGCCTGATGCAGGCCTCAGTGGCAATCAAGCGTGTCGGCTAGCACGTAGGCTTGAAAGGCAACCTCGTCGATCCAGTGTTGCGTAACCTCGGCCAACACCCCCTCCCCTTGCTTGCTGGCGGTGAACTGTTCGATTCGCTTCTGCAGCGCTGTATCAGCTGCTTCGATTCGCAATGTCAGAGGTTTGGTCTCTAACTTTGGCAGCAATCGATCAAAGCGACGCCATTCGGGTAGTTCCGCAATCTGCTGGAGCAACACCCTGTCTCCCACTACCGCCTGACATTCTCCGAGTTTCAGTCCGATTAACGCTTGGGCCGCGCTGGGATAGGTTCGTGCGACACCCCCAAAGCGGGACACCACCAGGTCGGTGTGGGGGCTTTCTTCTGTTACGCAAAAAGGCTCGCCGGCAAGATCAGGCCAATCGGCAGGCCCTGCTTCGTTTGCCGCCAGCGCCGCGATTTCACTGGAATAGTAGGCCGCACCGGAATCCAGCTTACCGAAGCGAAGGTAGCCTTTTGTGGAGGCATCGATCAGGGCAACCTCGCTGCCCAAGGCTTCGCCCAAACGCACAAGCCAAGCGGCCTCGAATCCTTCCCCGACCGACTCGGCCTCCGCCGCCTTGAGCGGGCGGTAAGCATCAACCGGGGCAGCTTCGATGACTCCAGCCTGGGTGCCAACCGGCACCACCAGCATGAGCATGAGCCATAACAGGCGTATCTTCACGGTGCCCTCTCAGACGTACTGGTAGCGCAGCATCCGTTGCTTGAATTTCTCCAGGACAACCTGATCGATCAAGGTCGCGAGAATAGCGATGACCAGAATATTCATCATCACCCCGGCCATGTCGGCAATTTCCCCGGAGTACGCAAGCGAGCGTCCCAGCCCCTGGCCGAAGCCGATCAGCATTTCCGCCGAGATCAGTGCCCGCCAGGCATTGCCGAAGGCCAGCTGCGCGCCGGTGATCAGCTCGGGCATCACGGCCGGTAGATAAACACGTCGCACCAGTTGCCAACGCGATGCGCCCATTACCCGAGCCGCGGCAACCTGGACCGGCTGCACGCTTTCGGTGGCATTCATGACGGACAACGCCATCGGGAAGAACGCCGCAAGTGCGACCACGACGATGATCGGCAGGTTGCCGAAGCCCATCACGATCAAGAACAGCGGTACCCAGGCGATCGATGGTATTGACTGCAGTATGACGATGGCCGAACGCAGGATCTCGCGAAAGAAGAACAGTACGCCCCCCAGCAACCCAAAGCCGATACCAAAAAGCATTGCGAAGCTATAACCACTCCCCAACCGACTCATGCTGCCGTAAAGCCCTTCGCGAAAATCTGGCTCGTAAACCGTGGTCAGCAGCCTTTCGAACACAACGGGAATGCCGGGCATCAAGAACGCAGGAAGGCTCCATGCAGCGATTTGCCAGATCAGCAGAATGAACAGAATCGCCAACACCACGGCGAGGTACTTCTTCGGACCGGTCAGACGACGTCCCTGACTCATCAGTGTCCTACCTCCGTCTTAATGCCTAACAACCGAAGGATCTCGCGCCGCTCAGCGGCGAACTCGGAAAGATCGTGGCTCTTCTCGCAATGGATGAAGTTGAATGTTTTCAGCACTTTGGCTGGGCGGGCGCTGAACACCAGCACGTGATCCGCCAGATACAACGCCTCATCAACGTCATGGGTGACCAGCAATACAGTAGGCTGATGCTCGTCGATCAGCTCTCGCAGAACGTCCTGCAACGCCATGCGTGTAAGCGCATCAAGCGCACCGAAAGGCTCATCGAGTAGCAACACTTCCGGCTTGGCAATAAACGCGCGAGCCAGTGCCGTGCGCTGACGCATGCCGCCGGACACCTGATGCGGGTAGTAGTGTTCGAAGCCATCCAGGCTGACCCGAGCGAGCCAGACCTTTGCCTGATCGAACGCATCAGCCTTGGCGACTCCTTGAAGCTCAAGCGCCATGGCCACATTGGCCTGTAACGAAAGCCAGGGATACAGCGCATGCTCTTGGAAAACCAGCGTACGGCGAGGGCTTGGGCCAGGAATCTTCTCGCCATCGGCGAGCACGCGCCCTGCGGTTGGCTCTTCAAGTCCGGCAACCAGGTGCAGTAAGGTTGATTTCCCACAACCAGAAGGCCCAACGAGGGCGACCAGCTCACCCTGGGCGAACTCGCCGCTGAAGCCCTTGATGACTTCTAGCTGGCCAAAACGCTTATCTACTTCTTCAAACCTGAGTTGCATATCGCTTTGAAGACCTCAAGAACTGCCCGATCAGCGGGCGGAATGACACTGCCCGGCACGGTGGCCGGGCAGTGTGGAACAATCTGCAGCGGTTTACAGCTCGCGTGCTTCTTGCCAGGACAAGTCGAGAATGGCGCTGGTATCGAATGGCTTGCCATCGCGAGTCTTGAGCGAGCCGAGCTCCTGAAGAATATCGGCCAGTTCCTGAATACGCGCCAAATCATCAGTGCCAAGCTTGGCGCCGAAGGTCTGGGTTGCGATGGCCTCTTCGATCACGACCTCACGGGGCAGCTCACCGCGATTGAGCGTCTTCAACGTCGGCTCGGCGATAAAGTAATCAGCAATCAATTTGGCCGCTTCTGCCGGCTGATTCTCTAACAATTCAATCGCGTCACGTTGGGCGTCCAACGACTGCCAGACCGCCTCCTTGCGCTTTTCCAGGGTTTCCCCAGCGGTAATCACCACCATGCAGGGAAATGGCCAAACCTCGCCGATCTCGTAGATCTGTTTGACGGGCGCCACTAGCTGGGCGATCCGATCATAGGGCTCGAAGAGAAATGCCGCATCGGTACGACCTGAGACGAGGGACTGGACCGCAACGGCCGGGCTGGTACCCATGATGTTCACATCACTGGGTGCCAACCCCGCCGCCTTCAAGGTGACACCGCGCAATACCGCATCGGCAGTACTGCCTTCTTTCTGCGACGCCAGAATCTTCCCTTTCAGGTCAGCGATCGTCTCGATGCCAGTTCCTTCGCGGGCCACGATAGAGTGATAGCCCTGCTGGGCACCGCCGACCACCTTCAGATCAGCGCCCTTCGACGCCCACGCCACCGCGTTGGTGAACCCAAGAACACCGGTGTCCAACTGGCCGCCGATAATGGCCTTGATCAGATCGGTACCGGAACTGAACTCAACCAGCTCGACGTCCAGGCCGTGCTTTTTGTAGAAACCGCCCTCGTAGGCAACCATCGCCTGGGCATCATCCATCACCCGGATATATCCGACTTTGAATTTTTCCTGGGCCTGCGCAAAAGCGCTCAGCAACAGCAGTGCGGGAACCAACCAGTGTTTTGCCTTCATTATCGACCTCAAGTAGATAGGCAGCGCCATGCATATAACCAAACGAGCAAATCTCTATTCATTTTGGTTATTAGCGAATCATGGCTTAGAACTTTACATGAAGTTCGGCTTGCTAGGCACTACCTAGGGGCGATAACCGGTAAACCAGAAGTTATAAAGCAGAAGGTTGCCGCCAGAATTGCTTTCGGTCCAGATTGCCAACAAGTCAGAGGTTGATCGTCTTCCGGCCGGCCAGCGCATGTGCAAGCGTGCCCCCATCGACGAGATCAAGCTCACCGCCAAGCGGCACACCGTGCGCGATGCGGCTGAGGGTCAACCCTTTTGGTATCAAAAGCTGAGCAATGTAATGCGCAGTAGCCTCGCCTTCAACGGTGGGGTTGGTGGCTAATATCGCCTCGCTGAAATTGCCCTCCGCCACTCGTCCGAGCAGTTCGGGGATGCCTATTGCCTCTGGGCCTAGACCATCGAGCGGGGAAAGATGCCCCTTGAGTACGAAATAGCGGCCACGAAAGCCGGTCTGCTCCACTGCGAACACATCGACAGGACTTTGCACGATGCACAGCAAGGCATCGTCCCGTCGCGGATCAGCGCACTGCGGGCAGAGCTCTTCCTCACTCAATGTGCGGCATTGGCGGCAGTAGCCCACCTCCTCCATCGCACGTGCAAGCGCCTGAGCCAACCTCAGCCCGCCGCTGCGGTCGCGCTCAAGCATCTGCAACGCCATGCGCTGAGCCGTTTTTTGCCCTACGCCAGGGAGAATGCGCAATGCGTCAATGAGTTGGCGAATAAGCGGGCTGAAAGACATGGGTCACCAGGTTGGGGAGCAGTGGGCTGTAAATTGAAGCGGTACTAGAGACCGTGCCGTGAATAACGCGATAGGTCATTCACGGCGCCGATCGGCCGCGCTGGCTGAGTGCCTAGAACGGCACTCGGAAGCCATCAGAAGGGCATCTTGAAGCCGGGCGGCAACTGCATTCCGTCGGTCATGCCGGACATCTTTTCTTTGCTGTTCTGCTCGATCTTGCGCACGGCATCGTTCACTGCCGCGGCGATCAGGTCTTCTAGAATTTCCTTGTCCTCCTGCATGAGGCTGTCGTCCAGGCTGACGCGTTTGACGTCGTGTCGACCGTTCATCACAACGCTCACCAGGCCGGCGCCGGACTGGCCGGTCACCTCGGCGTTGGCCAACTCTTCCTGCATTTTCTGCATCTTTTCTTGCATCTGCTGCGCCTGCTTCATCAGGCCGGCCATGCCACCTTTCATCATGGGGTCTACCTCGGATCAGGGTTCGGAATGTTCTACGGGTTCGATGGTACCGTCGCGAATGACGGCGGCGAACTGTTGCATCAGCTGTTGCACCACGGGATCGGTTTGAATCGACTGCTCAGCGGCCCGTTGACGCTCGCCCCGTCGGCGGGCCGCGGCCTGGGCCGGAGTTTCCTGCTGCGGGGTCTGCAACTCGATGTCCAGCTGCAAGGTGCGCCCATGGTACTGATTCAGCGCATCGTTCAGACGTCGATGTTGAGTCGTATTGAACAGTGCACTCTGCGCCGGGTCCAGGTGCATCAACCAGCGATCACCTTCAACGGAAATCAAAGTGCAATTGGCCGCGATACTGCCGGTCAGTCCTGCCAACCCGAGTTTCAGATAAATATCCTGCCACTCGGCGGCCAGTCCGGTCGCCGGTTCGACCGCAGGAGCCGGTTCTACAGACTGCTGCTCCGACGCTGGATCATCCAGCCCGTCCAGGTAGGCTTCAGCCTGCGTTTCGACCTCGAAGTAATCCTCGTCAGTCAACGGGGGTTCTTCATCGTCAGGCTCGCTCACCTCGACGACCGCAGCGAAATGTTCAGCGGTTTCAATCGAAGCGGTCCGTTGCTCTACCGCGTCACTTTCCACCGCAACCGGTGACGATGCCGGCGGCTCATTCCACGGCACGTCGACCACCGAAGGTACCGGCTCCGACGCCACAGGTTGAGGCGTCGGAGCCGGCGTGACCTCCACAGCAGCGGCCGGCGGCTCGGGAACTTGGACATGAGCCGGGGCTGTTAGCGAGGGTGCGGGTGCGGGTGCAGGTAACGGGTCCGGCTGCGGCGGCACCGGAGAGCTGACCGCAGCGACCGGCGCTGGCACTACGGGCTTTGCAGCCAGATCATGAACCGGTGCAGCCGATGCCGCAGTACCGGCCACCTCGGTTGATCTGGAATCAGTCGTGGCCGGACTGACTCCCAATGTCTTTAACGGTGTTCGTGGTGCGTTATCGCTGTCAGCAGGTCGAAACGCGAGCATGCGCAGCATGACCATTTCGAATCCGCTTCGCGGATCGGGTGCCAACGGCAGATCGCGCCGGCCAATCAGACCCATCTGGTAATAGAACTGTACGTCCTCGGCCGGCAATGCCTGCGCCAGTGCAAGCACTCGGTCTCGGTCGCCCTGACCATTATCTACCGCGTCCGGCAACGCCTGGGCGACAGCCACACGGTGCAAGACGTTGAGCATTTCCGCGAGTACGCCGGCCCAATCAGGGCCTTGCTCGGCAAGGTGACGAACCGCTTCCAGCAGCGCCCTGGCATCGCCTTCAAGCAGCGCCTGCAGCACGCCATAGACCTGCCCGTGATCAAGGGTGCCCAGCATGCTGCGGACGTCGGCCGCGAGCACCTTGCCCTCTCCAAACGCGATCGCCTGGTCGGTCAGGCTCATCGCATCGCGCATCGATCCATCCGCGGCACGGCCGAGCAACCAGAGCGCATCTTCCTCGAACGGGACCTGCTCGACGCCAAGCACGTGCGTCAGATGCTCCACTACGCGTTCGGGCGGCATGTTTTTCAGAGAGAACTGCAGGCAGCGCGACAGGATAGTCACCGGCAGCTTTTGCGGGTCCGTCGTGGCTAGCAGAAACTTGACGTGGGGCGGTGGCTCTTCAAGCGTTTTAAGCAATGCGTTGAACGAGTGCGACGAGAGCATGTGCACCTCGTCGATTAGATAAACCTTGTAGCGCCCACGACTAGGCGCGTACTGCACGTTATCCAGCAACTCTCGAGTGTCTTCAACCTTGGTGCGGCTCGCGGCGTCCACCTCAATCAGGTCGACGAAACGCCCTTCGTCGATTTCGCGGCAGACGGAGCACTCCCCGCAAGGCGTGGAGCTGATACCCGTCTCGCAATTGAGGCATTTCGCGATAATCCGCGCGATGGTGGTCTTGCCAACCCCACGCGTACCTGTGAACAGATAGGCATGGTGCAGGCGCTGGCTGTCCAGTGCGTTGATCAGAGCCTTGAGCACGTGCGTTTGGCCGACCATTTCGCGGAACGAGCGCGGACGCCATTTACGGGCTAGTACCTGATAACTCATAACACCATCGCGGGATAAAGCAGAGGACGGGTAATGCTAGCGGAGCAGGCTGCAAATTGCATCCAGCCTGACGCCTGCATGGTGGATGCAGCTTATTATTGCAAACGCCCAGTCAACGCTTAACAGTTGCGCCCAGAGCTCGCACGATCTGTTCCAGCTGCGGCTGGCCGCCGGTGATTTCGATCTGCAAGCTGTCTATTTCCCGACGGGGTGGGTATTGCTTTCGCAACTGGTCGAAGGCGACCCGGCGCTGGGCCTCGTCATTGCCCAGGTTGCGACGAAATGCAGCGTCGTCACGTCGCGGGTCATACACGGCCCGACACGTTATCTCCAATAAGTCTCTAGGCTTAGTCGAAGCATCGAAGGCAAGCACTCGCAGCGGCGCTGGCGGCATCAGCTCCGCCAGCTCAACCGTTGGCTCCAAACCTCTGCTCGCACAAAACGCCAGATAGATTTGCTCCGTTCCGCGCAACTTTCCATCCAGGCTATAACCGGCGATATGGGGGGTTGCGATCCAACACAGCTCGGCCAATTCGACATCGACCTGAGGTTCTCCCTCCCAGACATCGAGCACCGCCTGGATGTCTGTCCGCCTGGCCAGCTGTTCGCGCAAGGCGGCATTGTCGACAACCGCCCCACGGGAGGCATTGATCAGCCAGGCGCCTGGGCGCAGCTGCTCCAGGCGAGACTGATCCAACAAGTGAAACGTCGAATGTTCACCGTCCAGCGTTAACGGCGTGTGCACGCTGATGACATCGCACTCAGTGAGTATTTCATCCAGGGTGACGAACTCGCCCACTTCACGTGCCTGGCACGGCGGATCGCAGACACGCACGTCCCAACCCAGCCCGCGCAGAACCTCTACCAGCCTGCCGCCCACTTCCCCGGCGCCGATCACGCCATAACGGCGGCCTTCCAGCTCGGCGCCCTCACCTTCGGCCAAGGCCAGAAGACTGCCGAGCACGTAATCAACGACGCCGCGAGCATTGCAGCCCGGTGCACTAGCCCAACTGATCCCCGCCTCCTCGAAGTAATCAATGTCGAGGTGGTCGGTTCCGATCGTACAAGTGCCCACGAAACGCACAGCGCTCCCCTCGAGCAACTCGCGATCGACCCGGGTGACAGATCGAACCAAAAGCACGTCGGCCTGCTCGAGCGCAGCCCGGTTGATACTTCTCCCAGGCATACGGCGTATCTCGCCGAACTCAGCGAAGAAAGCGTCAACCAGAGGAATGTTTTCATCGGCAAGGATGCGCATTGTGGGGCTCCGTCATTGATTTCCCATTCTAGACCGCGCCGGGGCGATCTGCCGCCTTCCCGTGCGTGCGACTCGCGGCGTAGACTAGGCGGCTTCTGTATACAATCCGGATAATCTGTAATGCCCACTGAGCTGAGACTCAGACGGGTTCGCGTTGAACTGCGCACCCTCTTCGCCCTAGCCCTGCCTATGATGATTGCTCAACTGGCGAACACCGCCATGGGCTTTGTCGACACCTTGATGGCCGGCCGCGTCAGCCCGGCAGACCTCGCAGCGGTGGCGCTAGGGAATTCCATCTGGGTGCCGGTTTTCCTTCTCGTGACGGGAGTTATCCTGGCGACCACGCCCAATGTTGCTCAATACTTTGGCCGTGACCAACACGAACGAATTGGACCGCTGGTGCGCCAGGCCTTGTGGATGGGTCTCGGTGTGGGCTCGCTGTTCGCCGTGCTGATGTGGAACGCCGAACCGGTGCTGCATCTGATGGAAGTCGAACCGGCACTGATCGGCCCGACAATGGCCTATTTACGAGCGGTTGCCTGCGGCTTTCCCGCGGTGGCGCTGTATCAAGTGCTGCGTTGTTACAGCGATGGGCTCGGCCACACGCGGCCCAGCATGGTGGTGGGCATTCTCGCGCTGATGCTGAACATTCCGCTGAATTACATTTTCATCTACGGCAAGTTGGGTCTGCCAGCCATGGGCGGGGTCGGCTGTGGTTGGGCTACCGCGCTGGTCATGGCTTTCATGCTACTGGCAATGCTGTTCTGGGTACGCCGCGCTGATTACTACCAACCAAGCCAGCTGTTTACCCATTTCGATTGGCCGAAATGGTCGGTGCTAAGCCGCCTGCTTTCGGTCGGCGTGCCGATCGGGGTTGCGGTGTTTGCCGAAGCCAGCATCTTTTCGGTCATCGCCCTTCTGATCGGCGGCCTCGGGGCGACCGTGGTCGCCGGACACCAGATCGCGCTCAATTTTACGTCGCTGATTTTCATGATTCCGCTTTCGCTGGGCATGGCCATCACCATCCGCATCGGTCAGGCGCTGGGACGAGGCGCTCCACGGGATGCACGCTTCGTTGCCGGCTTGGGCGTCATATCGAGTCTGGTCTATGCCTGCTTTTCGGCGGGTAGCATGCTGTTGTTCAGCGAGCAGATCGCACGTATCTACACGCCGGATCCGGCTGTGATTGCAGTGGCCGCCAGCCTGTTCTTCTACGCTGCACTGTTTCAGTTTTCGGACGTGGTGCAAGTAACGGCGGCAGGCGCGCTGCGCGGCTACCAGGACACGCGCATGACGATGATCTTCACGCTTTTCGCCTACTGGGGCATCGGCCTGCCGGTGGGCTATGTGCTCGGCCTGACCGACAGATTCGGTGAACCCAGCGGGCCGGCAGGGCTCTGGCAGGGCTTGATTGCGGGCCTGAGCTGCGCCGCGATCCTGCTGACTATACGACTGGTGCGCAGTGCACGACGTGAAATACGCCGAGCGAGACCAGTGGCAGCCTAGGGCTGGCTCGGTGCGGGCTGTTCAGACTTCGAAGGCCAGCAGGACGGCACTCAACAGCAGAAACCCGCTGAACATAAGGCGCAATAGCCGCTCCGGTAGCGCGTGCGCCAACTTCACGCCGAGGCTGATGCTCAATAGCCCTCCTATGGCAAGCGGTAAACCAAGCATCCAGTTCACCTGGTCATGTGTGGCATAAGTGACCAGCGTAACAGCGGTGCTTGGTGCCGCCAGTGACAACGATAGGCCCTGCGCCACGACCTGCGATGTACCGAACACTGCGGTGAGCACCGGCGTGGCAAGCACTGCGCCACCTACGCCAAACAAACCGCCCAGCGCACCCGCGCCAGCACCCAGCACGCCTAACCACGGCCAAGGATGGCGCAACTCGGTCCCACCGGACGGTGGCCGGAAGAACACACGCGACAAGGTGTAGACAGCCAAAGCGACGAGAAAACCGACAAAAGCGATACGCATGCGCCCAGCGTCGAGCGATACGGCAACTGCTGCACCGACGATGGCGAAGCAGAAGCTGGCGATGCCCAATGCTGCCGCGTGGCGCAGATCGATGCGGTTGCGTTGGTGGTAACGCCAGATCGCAAGCAGCACATTGGGCACTACCATGACCAGGGCAGTGCCCTGAGCGACTTGCTGGTCCAGACCGAACATCACACCCAGTACCGGAATCGCGATCAACCCGCCGCCGATACCAAACAGGCCACCCAGCGTTCCCAGCGCCAAACCCAGAACCACATTCAACACGAATCCGACCAGGTCCATAACGCCTCCAGCGAAAGCTGCAATGCTACTCAGCGGTCTCTGGTAGGGATATGCACAAGCATGCACAATGGTTTTGCGTAATCTGCAAAGCAAAGCGAACCATGGACACCAACGCGCTTACCGATCAGTTCAAGCTTTTTATCGATGTCATCGATACCGGCAGCTTCTCAGCGGCGGGTCGCCTGCGCGCACTCGCGCCCTCATCCGTTGCACGACGCATAGACGCTTTGGAGCGTTCGCTGGGTTGCCAGCTGGTCAGCCGCAGCAGCCATGCAGTCAAGCCCACAGCTGCCGGTCAGGCATTTGCCGAACGTGCCAGACGCATCGTTCAGGAATTAAACCTCGCACGGGCCGAGATGACTTCGCTGCAAAGCGCACCGGAAGGCCGTATCCGTATCGATGCGCCCGCACCCTTCGGACGCAGACATTTAGCGCCCGCATTGGCTGATTTTCTTTTGGCCTACCCGGGGGTCGATATCCAGCTGCGCCTGATAGACAGCTTTATCGATATGCAAGGCGAGCATCTCGGTGATGTCGATCTGGTGCTACGTATCGGGCCGCTGGCCGATACGCGCCTCGTTGCAACGCCGCTAGCCCCGATGATGCGCATCGCATGCGCCAGCCCTGCCTACCTGAAACGCCGAGGCGTACCGCAAACAGTCGCAGAACTGCCGGAGCACGATGGGGTGGACTGGGACGCCCTGGCTCCACCCCATGCATGGCGATTTGAACATGAGGGCAAACGAAAGCTGTTGAAGCCGAAGCGGCTGCGGATGGTCGCGAATAATGCGGAAGCCTTGCTTACCGCCACTCTGGCGGGACTGGGCATCGCCCACCTACCGACCTGGCTGATCAGCGACCAGCTACTGCGAGGCGATCTGCTGCCCTTGTTCTGTGAGCGCGGACTGCCGGAACCAGAACCTAGCGGGATCTATGCATTGCGCCTGACACGGGAAGCGGATTCTAGGAGCCGTTTGCTGCTGGAGTTTTTAAAGAGCCGCTTTGGCCCGATCCCACCCTGGGACCAGGCACTGCAAAGCGGACTCGTCTTTGCTTGAAAGCAATGGCAATCAGACAGCGCAGCCAGAAAGTTCCTGGGTCACGCCCCAACCATCGAGCACACCACCCAGCGGCTCGACCAGGTCTTCCAGATCCTGCTCGAAGTCACCGATACCATCGAAGGTGGCATACATCACTTTGCTGACCTGCAGGTCCCAGGCCCCATCGTCGCGGGGCGCTATCTGGGTATTGACGCATTCGCCGCGGAAATTGCTGGCGGCCGCGCAGGCACGTTCACGATCGGGAAACACAGCGTAGAACTCGATCGGATGAACGCGGGCAAAGTCGAAGCCGCCCTCCTTCATCCTAAGAAGTACGTTGCTGCTTACATCCTCATGGAAGGTGGCACTCATAAAACAACCTCCTCTCACTCATGGATGACGATTTCAGGAATGGAAAAGCCTTTCTCTACCTCGTTGCGGATGCGACCGGACAATGCCGGCGGTAAGTTGCCTGGTTGTCGGATAAGAGAAACCGTGCGGTGTTTCCAATAGGCCTCAGCGACGCCTCGGAGTTCGACCGATCATCGATCGGACGCCTGTGACCGTAACATCAGCCAGACACACGGCAGCAGCCGATGCTCTGAACACTTCAGTGCATGCAGCTGCCCTTGGAACATACGACGTATAAACCGCGTCCGCAACGGGGACGGTGAAACGAAGCGATCACGACGGGATTGACTAGACCGATCCGCACGCTGCAACGCGTCGCAGCGCGCGGATAGAACTAGCCGTTGCTGGGCTTGCTGATCGCCTGCAACACGTACTGAGGCAGCGCGAACGCGCCGATATGAATGTGCGGGTTGTAATAGCGAGTCACGATTCCGCTGCCAGCGAAACGTTGACACAAGGTCTCCAGCGTCAGCTTGCGGCTGTCGGAATCACAGGCACCCCAGGCGAATGTCATGGCCCCACCGATATAGGTCGGGACAGCCGCCTGGTAGAAATGCCAGTCAGGAAACAGTCCGGTCATCCGCTTGGCAGTGGTCTGGACTTCGGCCAGTTGCATGAAGGGTGTGCCATTCTGTGCGACCAGAATGCCGCCATCGTTGAGGCAGCGACGGCACGCCTGATAGAAGTTTTCCGAGAACAGAGCCTCGCCCGGCCCAATGGGATCGGTCGAGTCGGAGATGATCACGTCAAACTTCTCGTCAGTGGTTGCCACGAAACGCATGCCGTCGTCGATCACCAGATTCAGCCGCGGATCGGCGAACGCCCCCTTCGAATGCTCCGGTAGAAATTCCTTGCATGTCTCCACCACGGTGCGGTCGATTTCGACCATGGTGATGCTCTCGACATCGCGGTGCTTGCTCACTTCACGCAGCATGCCACCGTCACCGCCCCCGATGATCAGGACTCGCCGCGCCAGGCCATGAGCCAGAATCGGGACATGCGTGAGCATTTCGTGGTAGATGAATTCGTCTGCCTCGGTGGTCTGAATAACCCCGTCAAGTGCCATCACGCGCCCCATACGGGCATTCTCGAATATGACCAGGTGCTGATGCTCGGTGTGCACCTCATGCAGCATCTCGTCGATCCTGAAGCGCTGGCCGTAGCCCTCGTAGAGAGTTTCCTGATAGTCACTCATGGGTGTCTCCCTGATGGATGGCGTAACAGACAGGCCCGAAGGCTGTCCAGCTGACAAAGAGCAGCATTCTACTTTGGTCTTATGACAGGAGGAACCATCCGCTCCCAAAGCCCGTTTGGTGAAGACAACGCCATCAGCGCTGGCTATCGTCTACCGATGATCGCAATCGACCTTCCTTACGTTGCCCCATGGAGCTGGCCCCAGTTCCACCAGCATTTTGCGCTGCGCTTGCTACCTGGCCTCGAGGCGCTGGAGCCCGAGCGCTACTCCCGTACCGTACGTGTCGGTGACGATGTCGGATGGATCAGTGTGCAGCCGCTCGCCACACATCCCGCTCTTGAATTGACCCTCAGCGATTCACTAGCCGAACACACCGTGGCGTTGGTGATGCGTGTTAGGAAGATGTTCGACCTCGACACCGATCCGACAGTCATAGCTCGGCATTTTGCTGCAGACCCTCACATCGGACCTCTGGTCGCTGCCACTCCAGGGCTGCGCTTGCCGAGCGCCTTCGATCCGTTCGAGCAAGCCGTGCGGGCGATCGTAGGCCAGCAGGTCAGCGTGAAGGCGGCGGTAACCATTACGCGGCGGCTGGTCGAACGGCTTGGGGAACAATGGCTTTGCCTGTCCGCAAGCAGAACGGATAGCTTAACCAAGCTGTTTCCCCGCCCAGAAACTCTAGCCAGCGCGGCACTGGACAGCATTGGTATGCCCGGCAAGCGGGTGGCAGCACTGCAACGATTGTCCGCCTCTGTAGCTAACGGCGCGCTTGAGTTGCATACCGATGATGGTTCGGACGCACTGGTCCGGCGTCTTTGCGAGCTTCCTGGCATTGGCCCATGGACTGCCGAGTACATAGCGTTACGAGGCTTCGGCGAGGCAGATGCCTTTCCAGCCGCCGACCTAGGGCTGCTGAAGGCTCCGTTATGGGGCCGCAACGGCCTCACTACGCGGGAGTTACTTGCCCGATCACAAACGTGGCGCCCCTGGCGAGCCTACGCTGCCGTGTACATCTGGGATAACTACGGGATTTCCTCATTGCAGGCTAAGGCGGGGAAATCCTCGCCAGCACCTGCGGTCGGTCCTTGAGGGGCAACGCCAAGATCAAAGCCTCTCCGGACCGTGGAAATATCCCAGTTAATGCGGTGATGTTGACTTGATGACTGATGAGCACGACGGGGGGTGTCGCTGGCAATGTGCCGAGGAATTCTCGCAAAGCTTCGGTCTGCTGGCTTTTCCTGTCGGCCTGGACAAAGAACGAGTCCAGCATTGGCAAAGGTTCTACCGGAGCAAGCCCCAGCAGCTCCGCCGTTTCCAAGGCCCGGCATCAGCGACTGCTGAGCAGTCTCGGCTCATCAATACCCTTCTTGCGGAGCAACGCGCCCCATCGCTGTGCCTGCAATCGTCCGGCTTCGTCAAGATTACGTTGAGTCGTGCAGTCCTCCAGCACGAAGCCCGGCGGATCGCCTGTTCCGGGAGCAGAAGCGTGACGCATGAGCAATACAGCGCGCCCCTCACGCATTGCCGCCCAAGCCTCCTCTTCACCAGCCCAGGCGCTGACGGTTGAAAGCAGCAACGCTACCAGAATCGCTATGCGCAATTCACAACCTGACCTTGGCGAAATGTCCAGCGGCAACAAACCACATGATTAGCCCGACCACCGGCAACAGCACGACGACAAGGCTCCAGATGGTCTTGCGACCAACCTCGATCCGACTTCGCCAGATTTGCACGATGGCCACAATATCGGCCACCAGCACGATCAAGGCCAGCAGTGCGCTCCAGGCTTCCACGCGTTAGGGCCTCAGGTTGCGCTCATCTGGCCGATTGCCACGCGGCCCCATGATGCCCCAGATGATCAGGCCCAACACCGGCAGGATGACGATCAGCAATACCCAGAGAGCCTTTTTGCCAGTGCTGCTGTCGCTACGCACCACACTGATGATTGCCCAGATATCCAGTGCCAGGATAAGCAGGCCAAAAATACCGCCGAAGGCATCGGTCATGACAAGACTCCAAATTACGGTGAGTTCGTAATTAGGATGCCTGGCTGGTTTGAGGGTTCAGTATGCGATCAGCTCAGTAACGGCGCGGATCAATCGCGTCGAAGCTGGCGACGGCCGGATGACCAGCCAGCTCGCCACCCTCGCGCACCAGGCCGCAGGTGTGCATGCCCGCCTGTTGCGCGGCGTCCAGCTCTTCCACGACATCGGAAAGAAAGAGAATCTCGTCGGGTGGCAAGCCGATCGACCCGGCAATTCGCACGTAGGAATCTAGCTCGCGCTTATGCCCGCTACCGGTATCGAAATAGCCGGAAAACAACGGTGTCAGGTCGCCCACCTCAGCGCACCCGAAAATCAGCTTCTGTGCCTGTACCGACCCGGAGGAATAGACGTAGAGCGCGTAGCCCTGATCATGCCAACGACGCAGGCTGTTCACCGCATCCGCATAGACGTGTCCCTTGAGCTGTCCAGCGCGGTAGCCATCGGCCCAGACCATGCCCTGAAGTGTCTTTAGGGGCGTAGCCTTTCGATCATCGGCCATCCAACCCAGCAGAATCTCGACAATGCGCTCGATATTCGCATCCAGCTCACCGCTCTCACCGCGTACCGCCTCGATCTGTTCCGCCACCGCCGGCTCTGTCGCACGGTTGCGCACGAAATCGGGCAAGTGTTCGCGGGCATAAGGAAACAGTACGTCGAAGACAAAACTCACTGCGCTGGTGGTGCCTTCGATATCGGTAAGGATGGCTTTGACCGGCATCAGAAATCTTCCAGGCGAGGGAAACGGCCGGCGATATCTGCCCCGGTGAATTGCGCGACCCAGCCTTCTGGATTGTTGAACAGGCGAATGGCAACGAAGTGAGGGTCCTCACCCATATCGAACCAATGCCGGGTTCCGGCAGGCACCGAGATCAGGTCGTTCTTTTCGCACAGCACGGCATACACCCTGTCCTCGATATGTAGCGTGAACAACCCGCGGCCGACAACGAAAAAACGCACCTCGTCCTCGGCGTGCTGGTGTTCTTCAAGAAACTTGGCGCGAAGCTCTGCCTTCTGTGGATGGTCGCGGGTCAAGCTGATGACGTCGACCGTGACGTAACCGCGTTCGCTCATCAGTCGATCGATCTGCGGACGGTAGGCGGCAATCGCCTCCTCTGAACTTGCGCCAGCGCGAATGGGCGCGCTCGCTTCCCAGCGTTCCAGGCGCACACCGACGTCGGCCAGCGTGGCGGCAATGTCTTCTATATGAGTGAGCACTTTGAGTGGCTGCTCGGGCGCAGTGTCCTGATAAACGCTGAGAATGCTCATACTGTATGTCTCCGACCGGGATAGCTGCCCCGGGGTTGTAATAATGCCGGCAAGGTGGCGCGGCAAAGTGTTCCCGCTACAGGCTTTGCAGCATCCGCAGCTTCAGCTCGCACTCGAAAAGGAACTCGAACGCCTCGATCTGGCGCAGTGCATCCTTCATGTGGCCGCCCCAGGTGTAGAGTCCATGCCCACGTATCAGGTAGCCGACGCAATCAGGGTGTTCGTTCAGCCAAGGCTGAACCCGCGCGGCGAGTCGCCGGATATCCTGGTCGTTTTCAAACACGGGTACCAGCACTTGCGATTCATGCGATGAAACCCCACTGAACGCCTTCTGCAGCTCGTAATCGACCAACACCAGCGAATCACTGTGGCATATGCGCGAGAGGACCGTCGCATTGACCGAGTGGGTGTGCAGCACCGCGCCGATCTCGGACTTCCAGCGGTACAACTGAGTGTGCAGCAGGGTCTCGGCGGAAGGATTCTTGCCCACCTCCAGGCTAAGACCATTGATATCCACAGCCAGCAGATCATCCGCCGTCAGTTGTCCCTTGTGCTTGCCGGAGGCCGTCAGTAGCACTTCAGCACTCGTCAGGCGAGCCGAATAGTTGCTGCTGGTGGCCGGCGACCAACCTTTGCTATAGAGAAACTGGCCAGCTTCGATAATGGCCTGCGCCAGGTCGTCACGGATAGCAGTCATGCCGAGTTCCTGCTTGGGATAGCGATGATAACGGCTGCGACCAGCGAGGCCAGGCTGGCGATGGCGAACGTCCATAAAGGGCCGAGACTGGCCCAGCTGTAGCCGGAGTAAAGCGCACCCAACGCTCCGCCAACCCCTGCAAGGGTCGCATAGAGCGCCTGCCCCTGCCCTTGCTGGCGGTGGCCGAAGCTGCGCTGGACGAAATGAATCGCCGCTGCGTGAAAGCTGCCGAACGTGGCCGCGTGCATCAGTTGCGCAATCAACAGCACGCCCAAATGATCGGCCAGCGTACCCAGTAGCAACCAGCGTAGCGCGGCTAGTAGAAAGCTAGCGGCAAGAACCTGGCGCAACGAAAAGCGCGCCAGCAGCGAAGCCATCACCAGGAAGATCAGGATTTCCGCTACTACCCCGAGCGCCCAAAGCAGGCCGATGGTGCCACGGCCATAGCCGAGCGTTTCGAGATGAATGGTGAAAAAGGTGTAGTACGGGCCATGACTGACTTGCATCAGACCGACACACACGAAGAATGCCAATACACCCGGACGGCATAGCTGACGAAAAAAACCACCCTGCCCCTCCGGCTCAGGACGCTCCGCCGGCGCCGCGTTGGGCACCCATACACTGCTGATCACGATCCCGACCATGACTGTCAGCACCGCCACCGGATAAATGTCGAGACTCAGATGCTCGAACAGCGCCCCAAGTCCCACCACCGCCGCGATGAAACCGATGCTGCCCCATAGGCGAACCTGACTATAGCGAGACGCTTGTTCGTGCAGGTGCGCCAGGGTGATGACCTCGAACTGCGGTAACACCGCATGCCAGAAGAACGCATGCAGCGCCATCACCAATGCCAGCCAGGCGTAACTTTTACTGTAGAAGATCAAACTGAACGAAATCAGCGTACAGACTGCACCAATACGAACAATCGTCAGACGCCGGCCTGTAACATCGCCCAGCCAACCCCACAGGTTCGGTGCCAGGCAGCGCATCAGCATGGAAATGGCCACCAGCTCGCCAATGCGCTCGGCAGTATAGCCAAGATGGTCGAAATAGAGGCCGAGAAACGGCGCCGCCGAACCGAGCAGCGCAAAGTAGAAAAAGTAGAAACCGGACAGGCGCCAGTAGGGAATCAAAGCTGCCATAAGCGAAAAGCCAGTAGCTGGAAGCAAAGCGACTAGAGGCAGGAACGAGCGGTTTGCTCGATTTCCGGCTTCAGGCTCCCAGCCGCAGGCTTAGAGCTGCCCCAACACCGGCGTACCCACCAGCACATCGGCATTCTGCCCCCGATGGCGCAGTAGATGATCCAGCAAAACGATGGCCATCATCGCTTCAGCGATGGGCGTCGCACGGATACCCACGCAGGGGTCGTGACGACCTTTGGTGATGACATCCACGGGATTGCCGTCGACGTCGATCGAGCGGCCCGGCGTGGTGATACTGGAGGTCGGCTTGAGCGCCAGATGCGCGATGATCGGTTGGCCGGACGATACGCCGCCCAGAACACCACCTGCATTGTTGAAAAGGAACCCGTCCGGCGTCATCTCGTCACGGTGCTCGGTGCCACGCTGGGCGACGCTGGCGAAGCCGGCACCGATTTCAACGCCCTTCACCGCATTGATGCTCATCAGGGCATGGGCCAGTTCAGCATCGAGACGGTCAAAAATCGGCTCGCCAAGCCCTGGAGGTACGCCTTCGGCGACGACACTGATTTTGGCACCAACCGAATCCTGATCACGACGCAACTGATCCATATACGCTTCCAGCTCCGGCACCTTGTCCGGGTCCGGACTGAAAAATGCGTTCTGCTCAACGCTTTCCCAGGTCTTGAATGGAATTTCGATCGGCCCCAGCTGGCTCATGTAGCCGCGCACCTGGATGCCCAACGTTGCCAGGTATTTCTTGGCGATGGCGCCGGCAGCGACGCGCATGGCGGTTTCGCGGGCTGAGCTGCGACCACCGCCGCGGTAGTCACGCAGACCGTACTTGTGGTGATAGCTGTAGTCGGCATGAGCGGGACGGAACTGGTCCTTGATTGCCGAATAGTCCTTGGATTTCTGGTCCGTGTTACGGATCAGCAAACCAATGGGGCAGCCGGTCGTACGGCCTTCGAATACGCCGGAAAGGATTTCAACCTCATCCGCTTCCTGGCGCTGGGTGGTGTGCCGGCTGGTGCCAGGCTTGCGTCGATCGAGGTCGCGCTGCAGGTCAGCGGCGCTCAGCTCCAGGCCCGGCGGACAGCCGTCGACGATCGCGACCAATGCCGGACCATGGCTTTCGCCAGCCGTGGTAACGGTGAACAGCTTGCCGTAAGTATTGCCGGACATGCAGGGCGCTCCGCGATCGACCTAAAGAGGGGGGCGGAAGTATACCCGAGCCGCCACCGGTTTCGCTGCCTACAGCGGTGGCGCATACTGCCAACCCGCCCAACCGTCAGCTCGCTCTGTATCCGCCCCGCTTCGCCAATGGTTTATTGCTGCCCATGCGTTTCCTTTTAGTGTTCACGTTGCTCACCATGCTCGCTCCCTTAGTCCAAGCCCAGACGTTGCTGAATCAGAGGATGACCGTGCAGGTGCCGGTCGGGCATCTTCATGGCAGCCTGCTGCTTCCGAAGTCGGATACCACCCTGCCAGTCGCGTTGTTGATAGCCGGCTCAGGCCCGACCGACCGCGACGGCAACAATCCATTGGGCCACAACGATAGTCTCAAGCGGCTGGCACAGGCATTGGCCAAGCGCGGCATCGCCAGCGTGCGTTATGACAAGCGCGGCGTCGGCCAGAGCCGCGCGCTGGCACCTGACGAAAGCCAACTGGATGTGAAGGATTACGTGGCCGATGCAGTAGCCTGGACGCGCCTGTTGCAAGCCGATCCGCGATTTTCGGCGGTCGTGCTGGTCGGCCACAGCGAAGGTGCATTGATTGCCAGCCTGGCTGAGCCTACCGTTAAACCCGCTGCACTGATCAGCCTTGCAGGCAGCGGTCGCCCCATCGACACGCTGCTGCGCGAGCAACTCCAGGGCCGCTTGTCGCCGCCGCTGCTGGCAACCGCGTACTACCTGATCGATGAGCTCAAGGCAGGAAGAATCCATGATCAGGTGCCCGACCCATTGCGGATTCTGTTCCGCCCGAGCGTACAGCCTTATCTCGTCTCGCTGTTCCGCCAGGACCCAACCAATGCATTTGCGGGCACCAAAGCACCGGCGTTAATAATCCAGGGCACTCATGACATTCAGGTCGGGCGCGAAGATGCCCAGGCCCTGAAGCGAGCCAGAGCCGACGCGGAGTTGGCCCTGATATCAGGGATGGGGCACGTATTGCGCATTACGCCGCCGGAGCGCGCCGGACAAATGGCATCCTATAACAGCCCCGAATTGCCTATCGCTCATGAACTGACGGAACAGATCAGCCGATTCTTGTCCGAGCACGGCATATTGCCAGCCTCCAGTTAGCCCGCTATCGGCCGATACGCTCCTTGCCTGCCGCAACGACCCGCACAGGCCCATGGACGCCGAGATGACAGACAGCACAACAGCACCTAACGACAACGAGGCCCTGACGCCCGCTGTGCCCCAGCCGCACCCCTGGGTCGAACTCGTCCCGGATCGCTTCCGACTGCTTCGCCTGTCGCCATTGCCCACTGACCGAGACACCGGGGCGCGCCCGCTACGGTTCGTGGAGTTGGCCCAGGTCGAGCGACATACGCCTCAGCAGAGCCTTTTGAAGCTCTTCATACGGATACCAGGACAAGTGCTGTCTAAACAGCACAATCTGTTGGAAATCTGGGCCGACCACCGAGCCAAAGAAGTGCGCTTCGGCCCAGACTCTGGTCTGCATATAGAACCGGCAAACCGTGGCCTTGGACGCTTCCTGCTTGCGCAGGGGGCAGCCTGGGCTCAGAAGCGCTGGGCACATTATCTGGTCGAAGGCGGCGCGTTGCCGGTCAAAGATATAACCGGCGAGGACACACGCTTGCGGCGCGATCATTGCCTGCTCAGCCAGGGTTTCGATGTGCTGTATGCCGAGCCCCAGCAGCTCAAGGCGACCTACAGTGCAAGTCGTGTCAGTGCGTTGCGGCCTGATTGGAATATCGAAAAGGTGCAAATAATCGAACTGCAAGAGGCCGCGGCGATGCTCGAGCAGGCGGATCGCAATCTGCTCGAGCAGGAAAATCAAATTCGCGATATCCACGAACGCTTGAGCAAGCTTCGCCGGGAGGATGGCACCCTCCGATTCACCATTGCCTGCCTGATCGTCTTCGCCCTGTTTCAGGCCGGGCTACTGATCTGGATCGCAACCCGCTGACGCTCCCGGGCCGTTCGACCTCGCCTACCGCACAAGCCGTTCACGAAACAGCGCCTGATGATCCCGGCACTGACTGGCCGCGAGCAGAAAAACACCATGCCCGCCGTCCGTGAACTCGAGCCAGGTAAAGTCGACTTCCGGATAAAGCGCTTCGACATGCACCTGACTGTTGCCGACTTCGACGACCAGGGTGCCGGTCTCGGTCAGGTGATCGGCCGCCTCCGCCAGTATTCTTCGCACCAGATTCAACCCGTCGTCACCACAGGCTAAACCCAGTGCGGGCTCATGCTGAAACTCGGCAGGCATATCGGCGAAATCTTCAGCGTCCACATAGGGTGGATTGGAGACAATGAGGTCGAAGCGCTGCTTGGGCAACCCATCGAACCCATCGCCCTGTACGGTGTAAACCCGATCGTCCAGGCCATGCTGTTCAATGTTGCGGTTGGCGACTTCCAGCGCTTCGAAAGACAAGTCGGCCAGCAGCACCTCTGCATCGAGGAATTCATAGGCGCAGGCAATGCCGATGCAACCGGAACCGGTACACAGGTCGAGAATCCGAGCGGGCTCCTTCGCCAGCCATGGCTCGAAGCGACGCTCGATCAATTGGCCAATCGGCGAGCGCGGAATCAGTACGTGGTCGTTAACGATGAACGGAAGCCCGCAAAACCAGGCCTGCCCGAGCAGATAGGCGGTTGGCACGCGTTGCTCGATTCGGCGGCGCAGCAAACCCTGTAGGTGCTCACGCTCATCGTCTTCCAGCCGACAATCGAGGTAGCTGTCGGCCATCTCCCACGGCAAGTGCAAGGCACCAAGCACCAACTGGCGAGCTTCATCCCAAGCGTTGTCCGTGCCGTGGCCGAAGAACAACTGTTCGGCGTGGAAGCGGCTGACAGCCCAGCGAATATGGTCACGCAAGGTGCGCAAACGGGAAGACGAAGCAGTCACAGGGCATCTCCTTTAAAAAGGGCGAAAGTCTAGCTGATGGCCCAGCTCGTTTCGCGAACTTTGAGGCTCCGCGTGATGGCATAACGCCCATAACGCCGATATATATGACCAAATCATCGCCTATTGGCTGTTCACATCTCGCGCTACTGGCGCCACAATCATGCCCCTCTCAGAACAAGGAGTCAGTCATGTCCAAGCCACAGACCATGCTTCAGCTCAGTGGCCGCAGTTATGCACCGGCGACTTTGGCCAACGCGACCCTTGTCATCATTGACGTTCAGGAAGAATACCGGACGGGAACGCTGGCATTACCAAATCTGGATTCGTCGCTGGAGCAGATCAGCAAGCTGCTGGCCGCCGCCCGCGCGGCTGGCGCACCCATCGTGCATGTTCATCACCTGGGCATCCCAGGCGGGCTGTTCGACCCTCAAGGATTACGTGGCCAGATCATGCCGGAAGCGGCACCGCTTCCAGGCGAAACCGTGATCGGCAAGACACTGCCTAATGCGTTCGCCGGCACAAAACTACACGAGCTGCTGCAGCAGCATGGCCGCCTCGACCTCATTGTTTGCGGATTCATGACTCACTCGAGCGTGAGCACCACGGTCCGCGCGGCAAAGGACTATGGCTACCGCTGTACACTGGTTGACAAGGCCTGCGCCACACGTGACCTGCCGATGGGAGACGGCGCGATCGCCGCGGCAGAGGTGCATCGCATGGAAATGACCATTCTCGCCGATAACTTCGCTGTTTGCGTGACTGATGCCGAAGCACTGGCATAAGGCGCAACCGCACCGAAAAGCGTCTAGCCTGCCTCGTCTACGCTTTCCAACGGCCTGATAGCCGCTCCCGAGGAGCTAACCGGAATGAAACGAACCGATGGATTCGATGCTCGCCGTCTCCGCCCTCGCCAACATCGCAGCTGGGGCTCACGCCTTGGCGCAGCACTTGGTCTGCTGCTGATCGTCGCGGGCGCGCTCTTCATTGGCACCGGTGTTGCGTCACTGTTTAGCGGTATCGGAGCCCTGGCCAGCATGCCTCTGGACAAGGAAGCCGCGGTGACGCTATTGACCTTGGGTCTGATCCTATTGCTGCTTGGCGCATTCGTGCGGCGTCGTGTGCGCCGCCGCATGCATACACCGAGCGGGTTGAGTCTTTCGCCACGCCTGAAAAAACGCCGTTAGTCTGTCCGCGCTTGCCCAGCATGGCATTCGAGGGGGAAGTCAGCCCTGGACAAAAGCTTTGAGATAAAATGGCCGACTTAAGCGGAGGCCTCATGCAAGAAGATGATTTTTCCCTGTTCAGATCAGCTGTGCGTGGCGTCAAGCCTATCGAACACGAACGGGCTGAAATTGGTAAACCACGCAGCAACAAAGCACAGATAGCCACTCTACGTGCCAATGCCTCGATCAGCGACGGCGATACCAGGATCGATGGGCTTTCCGATCAGTTCGTAATTGATGTTGCGGCTGAAGATGAACTGTACTGGGTGCGCGACGGTGTCCAGGACAGCCAGATGCGCAAACTGAAAGCCGGTCAAATTCCATTCGAGGGCAGCCTGGACCTGCATGGGCTGAGCGTTGAGAAAGCCCGCGTGCTGCTCTGGGACTTTCTCGCCGAAGCGTGCAAATTCGAGATTCGCTGCGTGCGTGTGACGCATGGCAAGGCCGCAAGAAAAGACGGTAAGCGCCCCTTGATCAAAAGCCATGTCAATACCTGGTTACGCCAGCACGCCCAGGTATTGGGCTTCACCTCTTGCCTACCAAGACATGGCGGCACCGGCGGGGTATATGTAATCCTCAAACGGACCATGCTCGAAGGCCGCGACGAATAATCCAAGCGCCGCAATCAAGCCGGTCAGCGCGACGCATGCTTGCAGCCCAGCCGTCGACCCCCTAACCTTCGCACTCGCGCTTTTTTGCAAGCCTGACAGGTAGTCACATGTCCCTGGAAACACATTACACAGCGATCCTTGGCCAACTCGGCGAGGACGTCAACCGCGAGGGCCTGCTCGATACGCCCAAGCGCGCCGCTAAAGCCATGCAGTACCTGTGCAAGGGTTACCAGCAGACGCTCGAGGACGTCACGAACGGCGCGCTGTTCAGCTCCGATAACAGCGAAATGGTACTGGTCAAGAACATCGAGCTCTATTCGTTGTGCGAACACCACATGCTGCCCTTCATCGGCAAGGCGCATGTCGCTTATTTGCCCAACGGCAAGGTGCTCGGCCTGTCGAAAGTCGCTCGCATTGTTGATATGTATGCCCGCCGACTGCAGATCCAGGAAAACCTCACCCGCGAGATTGCAGAAGCGATTCAGCAGGTTACGGGGGCATGGGGTGTCGCAGTCGTGATCGAAGCGCAGCACATGTGCATGATGATGCGCGGCGTCGAGAAACAGAACTCATCGATGGTCACCTCGGTCATGCTCGGCCAATTCCGCGAAAATGCCGCCACCCGTAGTGAATTTCTCGGCCTGGTCAAATAAGGTTCAGCTATTAGCCGCTAAGCCTTTGCAGACCAAGCCTGTCAGTTTATGGCTGACCATTCAAAAAGCTAGCGGCTACGCGCTTCCTTTCAATCGAACATGCCGACATGGCGCGGATGACTGGCCACACGCTGCAGCCAGGCACTGATGGCCGGGTACCGCGCCAGGCTGAAACCGCCCTCCCCAGCCACGTGGGTATAGGCGTAGAGCGCAACATCAGCGATCGAGTAGTGCTCGCCAACCAGATAGGGCGTGCGTAGCAGCTGCTGCTCCATGACATCAAGCGCGTGATAACCGTCCAGTTGCTTGGCTGCATATTCATCAAGGCGATCGTCCGGCAAGCCCAGATAAACCTTGATGAACCGCGCCACAGCGATGAAGGGTTCATGGCTGTATTGCTCGAAGAACTGCCACTGCAGAACCTGGGTCCGCAACCGGGCATCGGCCGGCAGGAATTCACTTCCTTCAGCGAGGAAGTTGAGGATTGCGTTCGATTCCCACAGGCAGCTACCGTCTTCCAGCTCGAGCACCGGTATCTTGCCGTTGGGATTCTTTTTCAGAAATGCTGCCTCACGGCTTTCACCGCGCAGGATATCCACCGGAACCCACTCATACGATCGCCCCAGCAAGTGCAGCATCAGCTTCACCTTGTAGCAATTACCGGACCGATAGTCGCCGTACACCTTGTATGTCATTTTGCCCTCCAGCGGTGCATCCACCGCATCTGAATTATGCCGCTTCGACCACCAGCGCCTCGCGAATCACACTCGCTAGGCGGCGAATACCCTCATCAAGACGCTCTGGCGCGACATGACTGAAGTTGAGCCGCAGATAACCGAGATTTTGCTCGGGGTCGACAAAGAACGGCTCGCCAGGCATGAACACCACATCCTGCGCCAACGCGGAATCAAGCAGCGTTCGGGTGTCAATCGGTTGTTTCAGCTGCAGCCAGAAGAACAGCCCCCCCTGCGGCACCTGCCAATCGGCGAGGTCGGCGAAATGATCATCCAACGCAGCCTGCATCGCATCACGGCGCAGGCGGTAGAAACTGCGCAGCTCACCCAGATGCAACCGATACTGCTCGCTTCCGAGCCACTGAAGCGCCTGCCACTGACCAACGCGATTGGTATGTAGGTCGGCTGACTGTTTCAGACGTAACAGATAAGGGAACAGGTCCGGTGTTGCGATCAGATACCCGACACGTAGCCCTGGAAGCAGGGTCTTGGAAACTGTCCCGGTGTAGATCCAGCTTGCGTTGCGCAAGCGGCTAACGATTGGGTGAGCACGCCCTTCGTCGAATACCAGTTCGCGGTAGGGTTCATCTTCGATCAGGGTCACGCCGAACTCGTCAAGCAGCGCGGCTACCGCATCACGCTTTTCCTCGCTATAACGGACCGCCGAGGGATTCTGGAACGTTGGGATAAGGTAAGCAAAGGCCGGCTTGTGCTGTTCCAGCCGCCGACGCAGCGCGACCAGCGATGGCCCATCGGACTCCTGCGGCACCGCCAGACAGTCGGCGCCGAACAATTGAAAAGCCTGCAGGGCGGCTAGATAAGTCGGCGCCTCGAGCAGCACCTCGGTGCCCCGATCGATGAACAGCTTGGATGCGAGGTCCAGGGTCTGCTGGGAACCGCTGACGATCAGCACTTGACTGGCCGAGCAAGAAACACCGATTGCTCGGGCTTCCTCCGCGATGGCCTCGCGCAGTGCGGGCTCCCCTTCGCTCATCCCGTACTGACCCAGGCTCGCCGGCATGGGCGCCCAGTCGACCTTCGGCAGCATGGATTCAGCAGGCAGTCCACCAGCGAAAGACATCACCTCAGGACGCTGTGCAGCGGCAAGAATTTCACGGATCAGCGAGCTTTTCAGGCGGTCAATGCGTTCGGAGAAGACCATGGGGCACCAGATGCAGGAATAAGAAAAATGAGTCAAACTACTTGACTCAAATTACGCCCTCAACTGTGAATACGTCAATATGCCTGACCTAAAAAAAAGCACTGTTCAGCGCCAGATCATGGAGAGCTTCTTCCTAGGCTATCAGGCGTTTACAGCCAAGCCGGACGAGATGCTTGCCCGACGCGGACTGTCCCGAGTGCATCATAGAATCCTGTTTTTTATCGCAAGCTACCCCGACCTCAGCGTTAAAGAGCTACTCAGCTACCTGGGGGTCAGTAAGCAGGCCTTGAATACGCCATTGCGTCAGCTGATTGAGATGCATCTGGTGGAGAGCAGGACGGCCGATGAAGACAAGCGCAAGCGCATGCTGCGCTTCACTGCCGAGGGTGCAAAGCTAGAGCAGGCATTGCGACGAGAACAGGTGCGTCTTCTCGAACGGGCCTTCCAGCATGCTGGCGAAGAAGCGGTGAATGGCTGGCTGGCGGTTAACCAGGCATTGGCAACCGGCACGGTACGAACTTGAAAAATTGAAAAGCTCGACCTCGACTGGTGGCCGCTTTGCTACTGGAGATCCATAATAGATCGAAGCCCTACACCTTCCTCAGGACGGGTTAACTAAGGTCAAGGCGAATATGTAACTCTTGATCAGGACGGGACAGACACAAAAAAGGGCGACCGAAGTCGCCCTTTTTTAATGGATCGCAGAACTTAGTTCTGGTTTTCCATCTGCGCGCGGATCAGATCACCAATGGTGGTCGGACCGGCAGTTGGCTCTACGTCCTGCTTGGTACGCAGTTCCTTCATCGCGTCCTTCTCGTCCTCAACGTCTTTCGACTTGATGGACAGGCTGATGACGCGGCTCTTACGGTCGATGCTGATGATCTTGGCTTCGACTTCTTCGCCTTCTTTCAGGACGTTACGCGCATCTTCAACGCGGTCACGGCTGATTTCAGAGGCTTTCAGTGTGGCTTCGATATCGTTGCCCAGATCGATGATGGCGCCTTTGGCGTCAACTTCTTTCACGATGCCGCGAACGATGCTGCCCTTGTCATTGACGGCGGCGTAGTTGGAGAACGGATCGTCTTCCAGCTGCTTGATGCCCAGGGAGATGCGCTCGCGCTCCGGATCAACCGACAGGATGACGGTGTCCAGCTCGTCGCCCTTCTTGAAGCGACGCACGGCTTCTTCGCCAGCTTCGTTCCAGGAAATGTCGGAGAGGTGAACCAGACCGTCGATGCCGCCGTCCAGACCAATGAAGATACCGAAATCGGTGATCGACTTGATGGTGCCGGAGATGCGGTCGCCCTTGTTGAACTGGCCAGAGAAGTCTTCCCATGGGTTGGACTTGCACTGCTTGATGCCCAGGGAGATACGACGACGCTCTTCGTCGATGTCCAGCACCATGACTTCCACTTCGTCGCCGACCTGTACGACCTTCGACGGGTGGATGTTCTTGTTGGTCCAATCCATTTCGGAAACGTGTACCAGACCTTCAACGCCTTCTTCCAGCTCAGCGAAGCAGCCGTAGTCAGTCAGGTTGGTAACACGGGCCACAACGCGGGTGTTCTCTGGGTAACGAGCCTTGATAGCAACCCATGGGTCTTCACCCAGCTGCTTCAGACCCAGGGAAACACGGTTACGCTCGCGGTCGAACTTCAGCACCTTGACGTCGATCTCATCGCCAACATTGACGATTTCCGACGGATGCTTGATGCGCTTCCAGGCCATGTCGGTAATGTGCAGCAGACCGTCCACGCCGCCCAGATCGACGAACGCGCCGTAATCTGTGAGGTTCTTGACGATACCTTTGACCTGCTGGCCTTCCTGCAGCGATTCCAGCAGAGCTTCACGCTCGGCGCTGTTTTCGGCTTCCAGGACGCTACGACGGGAAACGACAACGTTGTTGCGCTTCTGGTCGAGCTTGATGACCTTGAATTCGAGTTCCTTGCCTTCCAGGTGAGTGGTATCACGCACTGGACGGACATCAACCAGGGAACCTGGCAGGAACGCACGGATGCCGTTAACGTCGACAGTGAAGCCGCCCTTAACCTTACCGTTGATAACGCCCTTGACCACTTCCTCAGCTGCGAAAGCCGCTTCCAGAACAATCCAGCACTCAGCACGCTTGGCTTTTTCGCGGGACAGCTTGGTTTCACCGAAGCCATCTTCAACCGCGTCCAGCGCAACGTGAACTTCGTCACCCACGCTGATGGTCAGCTCGCCCTGCTCGTTGTAGAACTGCTCGACCGGGATGACGCCCTCAGACTTCAGACCGGCATGAACAGTGACCCAGTCACCGTCGATGTCGACCACGATGCCGGTGATGATCGCACCCGGCTGCATGTCGAGGGTTTTTAGGCTTTCTTCAAAAAGTTCTGCAAAGCTTTCGCTCATGTTTATTCCTGCTGTTTTCGGACGAGGATCCGCCCAATCTCCACATCCCAGATAGAAGTGGGTTCATTCATATAAAAAAAGGCGTGCGGGACTAGATCTGGTCTCCCACATGCCTCCTTGTTAACAGCTCTCGTTATCGAGAAACCGTCAGGCCACCTCTCGGCGGTCGCTCTTCAGGCGAAATCGCGATTGGCGACTTCACTCAGAATCTGTCCTAACACCTGCTCGATGGAAAGATCTGTGGAATCCAGCTGCACCGCATCATCTGCTGGCCTGAGCGGCGCCACGTCACGTTGGGTATCGCGCTCGTCACGCGCCCGTATCTCATCGAGAAGACTCGCGAGATTAACATCATCACCTTTGCTATTCAACTGAAGGTAACGACGCCTGGCCCGTTCTTCTGCACTGGCCGTGAGGTAAATCTTCAACGGCGCGTCCGGAAACACCACCGTGCCCATGTCTCGACCATCTGCAACAAGCCCAGGTGGTTCACGAAACGCTTTCTGACGCTGCAGCAGTGCCTCACGTACGACCGGTAGTGCAGCGACCTGTGACGCGCCGGCGCCAACTTGTTCGTTACGAATCGCCTGAGTAACGTCTTCGCCTTCGAGGATGATCTGCATCCCCTCGCCACCTTTGGCAGCACCGAACTGGACATCCAGATGGGCCGCCAATAGCTTCAGCGCCTCTTCATTGGTCAGATCAACCCCATGATTGCGCGCTGCGAAGGCAAGCAGACGGTACAGCGCACCGGAATCGAGAAAATTCCACCCCAGCTTGGCCGCCAGCAACGCCGCAACCGTGCCTTTTCCAGAACCGCTCGGACCGTCGATGGTGATGACCGGGACCTGCCTGATCATGAGTTACCCTCCACACCTACCCGCATCCCAGCCCGCTCGGCCAGTGCAAGGAAGTTCGGGAACGAAGTGGCCACGTTGGCACAGTCGTGAATTCGGATCGGCGCGCTGGCGCGAAGCGCGGCCACGCTGAAGGACATGGCGATACGATGATCGCCGTGCGCCCAGACTTCGCCTCCGCCTAGGCCCCCACTGCCTTCGATGATAATCCCATCCGTTGTAGGCGTGGCACTCACGCCCAGCGCTTGCAGACCATCGGCCATCACCTGAATGCGATCAGACTCCTTGACTCGCAACTCCTCAGCTCCGCGCAGCGTGGTTCGCCCTTCGGCGCAAGATGCCGCAACGAACAGCACCGGGAATTCATCGATCGCCAACGGCACGAGGTTTTCCGGAATATCGATCCCCTTGAGCTGTGCAGCACGCACTCGGATATCCGCAACCGGCTCACCACCCACTTCGCGAAGGTTGCTCAACTCGATGTTGGCGCCCATCAGCCGGAGAATGTCGATGACGCCAGTACGGGTCGGATTGACCCCTACGTGCTCAAGGGTGATATCGGAGCCAGGCGCGATGCTGGCTGCAACCATGAAGAAAGCCGAGGACGAAATATCGGCAGGCACTTCGATCTGAGTCGAACGCAGCGTATGACCAGATTCGACCGTAGCGGTGTTGCCCTCGACCTGCACCGGATAACCGAAGCCTTGCAGCATCCGCTCGGTGTGGTCTCGTGTCGGCGCAGGCTCCGTGACCGATGTTTTGTCGGCCGCATATAGGCCCGCGAGCAGCAGACAGGATTTGACCTGAGCACTGGCCATCGGCATGTCGTAGTGCATACCAGAGAGCTTCTGACCACCGCGAATAGTCATTGGCGGGCGGCCGTCGGCGGCCGTTTCGATCACCGCACCCATTTCGAGTAAGGGTTTGGCGACACGGTTCATTGGGCGCTTGGACAGCGAAGCGTCACCGGTGAGCGTCGTGTCGAATGGCTGCGCCGCCAGCAGACCAGACAGCAGGCGCATCGAGGTGCCGGAATTACCGAGGTAGATCGGTCCTGGCGGCGGCTTCAAGCCGTGCAAGCCAACACCGTGAACCGTCACGCGCCCCTGATTCGGACCCTCGATGACCACGCCCATGTCGCGGAATGCCTGGATGGTTGCAAGCGCATCCTCGCCCTCGAGAAAGCCTTCAACCTCAGTGGTGCCTTCGGCAAGCGAGCCAAGCATGATCGAACGATGGGAAATGGATTTGTCGCCTGGCACACGAAGTTGGCCGCTGAGGCTGCCGCCAGGATTGGCAAGGAAGATCAGATCTTTGGAATGCATAACGTCCACATAGGCTCTGCGAGCCAGTATTTTGCTGAAATGTTCTCGGGCAGCCTTGGCGCGCGTGAACACGCCCAACAATGTATGCCCGTCTCCTTCATCGACCGCGGCGCGCAGGGCGTCGAGGTCGGTACGAAAATCGTCCAGGGTATGGAGCACCGCCTCGCGATTGGCGAGAAATATGTCGTGCCACATCACCGGATCGCTGCCCGCAATACGCGTGAAATCTCGAAATCCACCCGCGGCGTAGCGAAATATTTCCAGGTTCTCGTTGCGCTTTGCCAGCGAATCCACCAGACCAAACGCCAGAAGATGTGGCAGATGACTGGTAGCAGCCAGCACTTCGTCATGATGCCGAACGTCCATATGCTCGACATCGGCGCCCAGCGCACGCCACAGCCCGTCTACAAGCGCCAGTGCAGCCGGATCTGTATCTTCCAAAGGCGTCAGGATCACTTTGTGTCGGCGGAAAAGCGGGCTTTGGGCAGCAGTGACGCCACTCTGTTCCGAGCCGGCTATCGGATGCCCAGGCACGAAACGCGGCGGCATCCGACCGAAGTGCTCCCTGGCACAGCGCACCACGTTGCCCTTGGCACTACCGACGTCGGTCAGCACGGCATTCCCAAGGTCGAGTGTTGCGAGTTCTGCCAACAGGCGCTCCATGGCCAGGATCGGGACGGCCAGCTGAATGACGTCCGCATCCCGGCAGGCTTCCTCAAGGCTGTCAGCGCAGCGATCCACCACGCCAAGATCGACGGCAAGCTCACGAGATCTTGGATCCAGATCGAATCCGATGACCTCGGTGCAGCACCCGCCTTCACGCAGCCCTTTGGCGAACGAACCACCAATCAGGCCCAGGCCGACAACGACCAGGCGACCAATCTTCGGCGTGCCCGCCGCCAACGTATGCGTTCGGCTCAATGCCCGAGCGCCTTTTGCAACGCTTCGAGGAAGCGAGCATTCTCCGCTTCGGTGCCAATGGACACCCGAAGAAAGGTTGGCATCCCATAGCTAGCGACCGGCCGCACGATGACACCGTCACGCAGCAGGGATTGATTGATGGGGGCAGCATCGCGACCAAAATCAACGGCAATGAAATTTGCGCGCGAAGGGATCCAATCGAGCCCCATCGCCTTGAACTCGGCTTCGAGCTGACGCATGCCAGCGGAGTTACATGCCCGGCTCTCAATGAGATAAGCCTGATCATCAAGCGCGGCACAAGCCGCCGCTAGCGCGAGGCTGTTGACATTGAAGGGCTGGCGCACTCGATTCAGCACATCGGCAATGACCGAAGAACTGATCGCATAACCCACACGCAACGCAGCCAAACCGTACGCCTTGGAAAATGTCCGAGACACCAGCAGATTCGGATGAGTGCTCAGGAACGCCAGGCCATCCGGCAATTCACCGTCAGCCGCGTACTCGATATAGGCTTCATCGAGGACCACCAGAACGTGCTCGGGCACAGCAACCAGGAACCGCTCCAGCGCTTCAGCGCCGAACCAGGTACCAGTAGGATTATTGGGGTTGGCGATGAACACGACCCGAGTGTTCGTATCGATAGCGACCAGCATGGCATCCAGGTCATGTCCCCATTGTTTGGCCGGAACAGCCTTAGCCTGCGCGCCGACCGCCTGTGTAGCGATGGGATAGACCGCGAACGCATGCTCGCTAAAGACTGCATTGAGACCCGGTGCAAGATAGGCCCGAGCGACCAGCTCGAGGATATCGTTGGAGCCATTGCCGAGGGTGACCTGCTCGATGCCAACGCCGTAGCGCTGCGCCAGCTTCTGCTTAAGCAAGAAACCGTTACCGTCGGGATAGCGGGTCAGCTCGCCGAGCTGCGCCCGGATCGCTTCGATGACTCTCGGGCTGGGGCCCAGCGGGTTTTCGTTGCTGGCCAGTTTGACGATGGTCTGTGGGTCGAGATCGAGTTCTCTGGCCAGCTCGTCGACCGGCTTACCGGGCACATAGGGCGAAAGCTTCTGCACGCCTGGCTGAGCCAGCGCAAGGAAATCACACGACATATTCAGCTCCGCTGGAGCTGCAAGCTAGGACCTGAAGCCTGAAGCCTGTAGCAACGGCGTTGCTCTCGACTTCCGGCTCTGCTCCGGCTTTCAGCTACATTTTTAGAGTACCGCTTTCGGATAGGACCCCAGCACCTTCAGCGCCACGGCTTCGCGGCCGATTTTCTCCAGGACATCCTTGATCAACGGATCCTGATGATGGCCGATGCAGTCGATGAAAAACACATAAGTCCATTTGCCGCTGCGTGAAGGTCGGGTCTCGATTCGCGTTAGATCGATGCCGTTGGAGTGGAATGGCAACAACAGCTCATGCAGCGCGCCCGGCTTGTTACGCATGGAGACGATAATCGAGGTCTTGTCGTCACCGGTAGGCGGTACTTCCTGACTGCCGATGATAAGGAAACGCGTGGAGTTGTCCGGGCGGTCCTCGATCTTCTCGGCAATCTTGCTCAGGCCGTACAACTGAGCCGCCATGTCACCTGCTATGGCTGCGGAATTCCACTCGCTTTTGACCCGCTTGGCGGCGTCGGCATTGCTGGAAACCGCCACGCGCTCGACGTTCGGGTAGTGCGCATCGAGCCATTTGCGACACTGCGCCAGCGACTGTGCGTGGGAATAGATACGGGTGATGCGATCCGTCTTAGTCGTTTCGCCAACCAGCAAATGATGATGGATGCGCAGCTCGACTTCGCCGCAGATGACGATGTCGTGTTCGAGAAAACTGTCGAGGGTGTGGTTGACCGCGCCCTCGGTGGAGTTCTCCACCGGCACTACGCCAAAGTTGACCGCGCCGGCAACCACTTCCCGAAATACTTCGTCGATCGCGGCCATGGGTTTGCTGATCACAGCCTGACCAAAATGCTTGAGCGCCGCGGCTTGAGAAAAGGTGCCCTCCGGCCCGAGGTAGGCGACCCGCAGCGGTTGCTCGAGCGCCAGACAGGACGACATGATTTCGCGGAACAAACGCGCCATTTCCTCGTTGTCCAGCGGCCCCTTGTTCAACTCCATGATGTGCTTGAGCACCCAGGCTTCACGCTCGGGGCGATAGAACACCGCCTCCTCACCTTCTGCCAGCGCAGCGGTCTTAACCCGAGCCACATCCTGAGCGCAGCGAGCCCGCTCGCTGATCAGCTCGAGAATCTTCTCGTCGAGACTGTCGATGCGTACACGCAGCGCCTTCAGCCGGTCGACATCGCTCATCAGCCGTGCTCCTTCTCGAACTCGCGCATGTAGGCGACCAGTGCCTCGACCGCATCCAGGCCGACTGCGTTATAGATGGAGGCACGCATGCCGCCCACCGAACGGTGACCTTTGAGGTTGAGCAGGCCGCGCGCATCGGCACCGGCGAGGAACGTCTTGTCCAGCTGCTCGTCGGCGAGCCTGAACGGTACGTTCATCCAAGAGCGAGCGTTGGTGGCGATCGGATTCGAATAGAAATCGCTGGAATCGATAACGCCGTAGAGCAGATCCTTCTTGGCGCGGTTGCGCTGCTCCATGGCCTCGACGCCGCCCTGCTCCTTCAGCCACTCAAACACCAGGCCCGAGAGATACCAGGAAAAAGTTGCAGGCGTGTTGTACATGGATCCGTTATCGGCAGCGACTTTGTAGTTGAGCATCGTCGGACAGCTTGAGCGCGCACGACCTAGCAAGTCCTCCCGAACGATAACCACCACAAGTCCCGACGGGCCGATGTTCTTTTGCGCGCCGGCATAGATCAGGCCGAAGCGGGATACGTCCAGTTTGCGAGAAAGAATGTCCGATGACATATCGACAACAAGCGGGGAATCGCCGACCTCAGGCACCCAGTCGAATTGCAAACCGCCAATGGTTTCGTTACTGGCGTAATGCAGGTATGCCGCATCAGCGCTGAGCTTCCACTCATTCTGGCCGGGGATCGCGAAATAGTCGTATGGCTTGGCGCTCGCGGCTACGTTGACGTGGCCGTAACGCTTGGCTTCTTCGATGCTCTTGCGCGACCAAATGCCGGTATCGATGTAATCGGCGACGCCGTCTTCTGGCAGCAAATTCAACGGAATCTCAGCAAACTGCTGGCTGGCGCCACCCTGCAGGAACAGCACCTTGTAGTTCGAGGGAATGCTCAGTAGGTCGCGTAGATCCTGCTCAGCCTTCTCGGCGATCGCCGTGTACTCGTCACTGCGATGGCTCATCTCCATCACCGACAGGCCTCGACCTTGCCAGTCAAGGAGTTCGGCCTGGGCGCGTTGCAATACGGCCTCAGGGAGCGCGGCCGGGCCAGCGCAGAAATTGAACGCGCGTTTGCTCATCTTCGTTCTCTCAAAAACGGTCGATACCTTGCTCGCTCCATGCGGACCCGAGGGCCCGCATGGGTGCTCGCTATTCCTTAACTGCAGAGAGGCATACAACGAAACGACGGCGAGCCTAAGAGGCTACGCCGTCGTTTGATTAGCCCTCGTCGTCGGTGGGCACTACATCTGGCGGAACGTCACCTCCGCCACCTAGCAAATCATCTTCACCTGGCTCAGTGCTGATTACCGGCATTTCCTTGTCCAGCGCATCCTCATCGATTACTGCCTCGATGTCGTCCAGGACGTCTTCCTCGGAGGGCTCTTGTACTCGTTCAAGACCGACCAGGTGTTCATTCTTGCCCAACTTGATCAAGGTGACACCCTGCGTATTACGCCCCAGTGACGACACCTCGTCGACACGGGTACGCACCAGAGTGCCCTGATCGGAAATCAACATGATTTCCTCGCCTGGCTGCACCTGAACGGCACCGACCAGCGGCCCGTTACGCTCGTTCGATACCATGGCGATAACGCCCTGGCCACCACGACCACGCCGCGGGAACTCAGCAAGGGTGGTGCGCTTGCCGTAGCCGTTGAGGCTGGCAGTCAGTATCTGCGCGTCCGGCTCGGGGATCAGCATGGAGATCAAGCGCTGCCCTTCTGGCAGGCGCATGCCACGTACACCACGAGCGGTACGACCCATCATGCGGACGTTCTTTTCCTTGAAACGGATGACCTTGCCGCCATCGGAGAACAACATCACTTCACGCGCACCATCGGTTACAGCGGCTGCGATAAGAGTGTCACCCTCCTCCAGGCCCAGTGCGATGAGACCCACACTGCGCGGACGGCTGAACTGGGACAGAGGCGTTTTCTTCACAGTGCCCTTGGCGGTCGCCATGAAGATATAGGTGCCCGTCGGCTCATCGACCGACTCGTCGTTCTCGTCGCCCTCGATTGCCTCTTCGACATCATCGCTTTCGCTGATGATTTCGGCGTCCTCGATATCCTCGTCACCGTTCAGCTGTTGCTGACGTACCGCCTCGATATCGACCTGCAGCATCGCGGTTATATGCTCGCCCTCGGTCAGCGGCAGCAAGTTCACCAGCGGACGACCGCGCGATGTGCGTGACGCCTCAGGAATCTCATAGGTCTTGAGCCAGTACACCTTGCCCTTGCTGGAGAACAGCAGCAGCGTGGTGTGGCTGTTGGCGACCAGCAGATGCTCGACGTAGTCCTCTTCCTTGACCCCGGTCGCGGCCTTGCCACGACCACCGCGACGCTGCGCCTGGTAGGCAGCCAGCGGCTGTGATTTGGCATAGCCACCATGGGAGATAGTGACGACACGCTCTTCTTCGGTGATCAGGTCGGCCAGCGTCAGGTCCAGGCGCACATCGAGGATCTCGGTGCGGCGCTTGTCGCCAAAGTCCCGCTTGACGCCTTCGAGCTCCTCGCGGATGACCTCCATCAGACGTACCGGGTTGGTCAGGATGCGGATCAGCTCGCCAATCTGAGTCAGAATCTCCTGGTACTCGCTGAGCAGCTTTTCATGCTCAAGGCCAGTCAGGCGATGCAAGCGCAGATCAAGAATGGCCTGCGCCTGTTCTGGTGACAGGTAGTACTTGCCGTCGCGTAGACCGTACTGCGGATCGAGGCCTTCCGGGCGGCAGGAGTCGGCACCGGCGCGCTCGACCATCGATTCGACAGCACTGGACTCCCAGGCTTCGGCAATCAGCGCTTCCTTGGCTTCGGCTGGCGTCGGTGAGGCCTTGATCAGCGCAATCACGGGATCGATGTTGGACAGCGCTACAGCCTGCCCCTCGAGAATATGCCCACGCTCACGCGCTTTACGCAGCTCGTAAACGGTCCGACGGGTGACGACTTCGCGGCGATGGCGAACGAAGGCTTCAAGCAGCTCCTTGAGGTTCAAGGTACGTGGCTGGCCGTCGATGAGGGCCACCACGTTGATGCCGAACACGCTCTGCAGCTGGGTCTGGGCGTAGAGGTTGTTAAGAACGACCTCAGGCACCTCACCACGGCGCAGTTCGATGACCACGCGCATGCCGTCCTTGTCGGACTCGTCGCGTAGCTCGGTGATGCCTTCGAGCTTCTTTTCCTTGACCAGCTCGGCGATCTTCTCGATCAGTCGTGCCTTGTTCAGCTGATAAGGCAACTCGGTGATGACGATCTGCTGACGGCCGCCAACCTTGTCGATGTCTTCGATGATTGAGCGGGCACGCATATAGATGCGCCCGCGACCCGTGCGGTAGGCCTCGACGATGCCGGCACGACCGTTGATGATACCTGCGGTTGGGAAGTCCGGCCCCGGGATGAACTGCATGAGTTCATCGATGGTGATGTCGGCGTTTTCGATCAGTGCCAGGCAACCATCGATGACTTCACTGAGGTTGTGCGGCGGGATATTGGTCGCCATACCGACGGCAATACCGCTGGAACCGTTGACCAGCAGGTTCGGAATCTTGGTCGGCATGACTGCCGGGATCTGCTCGGTGCCGTCGTAGTTGGGCACCCAGTCGACGGTTTCCTTGTCCAGGTCCGCCAGCAGTTCATGTGCCAGCTTGGCCATCCGCACTTCGGTGTAACGCATGGCGGCAGCATTATCGCCGTCCACCGAACCGAAGTTGCCCTGGCCATCGACCAGCATGTAACGCAGCGAGAAAGGCTGCGCCATCCGCACGATGGTGTCGTAAACCGCCGAGTCACCGTGGGGGTGGTATTTACCGATCACGTCACCGACCACACGGGCGGATTTCTTGTACGGCTTGTTCCAGTCGTTGCCCAGCTCGCTCATGGCAAAAAGCACACGGCGATGCACAGGCTTCAATCCGTCGCGCGCATCCGGCAGCGCACGACCGACGATCACGCTCATGGCGTAGTCGAGGTAGGACTGCTTGAGTTCGTCTTCGATATTGACCGGGAGGATTTCTTTGGCCAGTTCGCCCATGGAAGCCTGGTTCCTTGTAGTCAGCAGGGTCCTGCGATTAAGCGCGGAATGGTATCACAGCTGGGGAGCCACAGGCTCCAGGATGCACATCCTGGAAGATATGTCCGGGATATGCATTGCCAAATTCAGTGGAGCCGCTTTCGGCTCATCAGCGCGGCGAGCTTGGCTGCATTGGGCCGTTCGACGATGCCTTTCTCCGTGACGATGGCATCGATCAGGTCGGCAGGGGTGACATCGAACACTGGATTAAAGACGTCGACATCCGCCGCAAACCGCTGACCGTTGACTTCCAGCAGCTCATGGCCGGCGCGCTCCTCGATGGGAATGTCATCACCTGACTCCAACTCCATATCGATAGTCGAACTGGACGCCACCACCATGAACCGTACGCCATGGTGCATGGCCAGCACGGCAAGCTGATAGGTCCCGATCTTGTTGGCGACGTCACCATTGGCGGTGATCCGATCGGCACCGACAATGACCCAGGTGATGCCGCGCGTCTTCATCAGGTGCGCCGCCGCCGAGTCAGCGTTCAGCATGACCGGCACGCCCTCGCCGGCCAGCTCCCAGGCCGTCAGCCGAGAGCCTTGCAGCCAGGGACGGGTTTCATCGGCGTAGACGCACTCGACAAGCCCTTCCAGATGCGCGCCACGAATCACGCCAAGTGCAGTACCGAAGCCACCGGTCGCGAGCGCACCGGTATTGCAATGAGTCAGCAGGTTCTGCGGATTGCCCTGATGCTTGCGGATCAGGTCGACGCCGAACTGCGCCATGGTCAGATTGGCTTCACGATCACTGGCATGAATGGACGCCGCCTGAGCCTCGGCAGCGGTCAATGGATCCTCGCCAGGCTTCAAGCGGTCGAGGCGCTCACGCATTTGATTCAGCGCCCAGAACAAATTGACGGCGGTCGGACGCGAGGCAGCCAGTATTTCGAAATCGGATTCGAGTGCCGCGCGCCAGTCCCCACCTTCGGCGAGTCGGGCTCTGAGCCCCATGGCCAGCCCGTATGCAGCACTGATGCCGATGGCGGGCGCGCCACGCACGACCATCTCGCGGATCGCCGTAGCGACTGCCGCAGCAGAATCATAGGTATGCCACAGCTCTTCCAGTGGCAGCTTGCGCTGGTCAAGCAAACGCAGCTGTCCGCCCTGCCATTCGATGGCCTTTACCTTTTCCGCGGCCAACAAACGTTCGCGCATGGCATACCTCTTTTGATTAGCAGCGACCTGGACGAGCGATCTAGCGCTGGATCAAGGTCGAAAAACAAAGAAGCCCGGTCGCTTTCAGGCCGGGCTTCTTCGCTTCAATAGATTGGGACGGCGAACCGAGTACTCGCCTTGCACCGTTTACCCGGCGCGAATCCTAATCGACTGATTTTGCTAGCACAAGCAAAGACGGATAGCGGCCATTGACCGGACACGATGCTCCAACCAGATCGCAGCATCAGGCTGCTTTCCCCATAGTTATTACAAATCAAACGGATTCGCATTAACATGCACGTCTACCATCCGCGGATAGACCATGTCATGAAGCGTTACCCCCCCCTCCCATTGGATCTGGCCGGACGCATCACGGCCGCTTTGTTCGGCGGCTATGCGCTGGCATTCGGCTTTACCGCCTTCCTGTCCGTCTACCTGCCCTTGGCGCGAGCGGATCGAGTGGTTACGGCCAGTCTGCTGTGTTTTGCCGTCTGGGTAGCTGCCGTCATCTATACCTTTGCGGCCCGCAGCGCCTTGCGGGCCTGGCTGTGGCTGGGGGGGCTGACAGTCCTGCTCTGCCTGGCTGCCTATCTGCCTGTTGAATGGAGGAGCCGACCGTGACCTTACGTCAATCGATGGCGGGGCTGCATACTTGGGGCGGACTGCTGCCCAGCTGGTTATTGTTCGTGATTCTGTTCGCGGGCACGCTGGCCTGTTTCGACAAGGAGCTCGAACGCTGGATGCGCCCGGCCCTGCACGTGCCCGCAACCAGCAGCATCGAGGCGGATAACGTCAGGCAGTGGCTGAATGCCAATGTCGAAGGTCCCCTGCATGCTTACTGGCTCCATGGTCCTACCGAGCGCGAGCCTTATTGGAAGCTGGGCTGGGAGAAAGATGGCACGGGCGAACGTGGGCGTGCCGTCTTCGATCCCGCCACTGGCAAACCCATGCCGGACACCCTGGGTGGTGAGTTCTTCTTCACCCTGCATTACAACCTGCAGGCGGGCACGATCGGCATGTATATCGTCGGCCTGGCCGGCATGTTCATGCTGGTCGCGCTGGTGTCCGGGATCATTGTCCACAGGCGGATATTCAAGGATTTCTTTACCCTCAGGCCGCAAGCCAACGGTCAACGAGCCTGGCTCGACGCGCACAATCTGTTTGGAGTGATCGGCCTGCCCTTCCATTTGGTGCTGGCCTACACGGGCGTCGCCATTTTTGTCGCGACCTACATGCCGGCCGGAGCAATGGTGGCCTATGACAGTGATCCGCTGGTCTTCTTCGAGGAGGTCCAGGGCGGCTATCACCGTAATGAGATGGACAAGCCTGCAGGTGAACTCACCTCCCTGGACGGTTTGATCAACGATGCCCGTCAGCGCTGGAATGGCGGCGAGCCGGGCTGGTTGATCGTCGAGCACCCTTTCGACGCCTCAGCAGTGGTCAGCATTCGTCGGCTTGACCCTTCACGCATCGGCTCGCCACAGGACACTTTGAATTACGACGCGACCACTGGCGAGATGCTCCACCAGCAACAGGCACCTACCACTTACGAAGCCTATATGTGGCTGGTCGGTTTGCACATGGCTCAATTTGGCGGGCAGATCGTTCGGCTGTTCTATGGCCTGATGGGGCTGGCCGGCTGCGCAATGCTGGTCGCAGGTTCAGCAGTCTGGCTACGCAAGCGTGAAGCTCGGCAGTCGAAGGGGATACAGGTGGTACGCGCGCTCAACGGCGCGGTCTTTTTCGGACTGCCCATCGCATCGCTGACACTGCTCTGGGCCAATCGTCTGTTGCCAGACACCCTGCCCGACCGAGCGGCAATCGAAGGCTGGTGCTTCGCTTTGAGCTGGTTGGCGGTGGCAGTTTTCGCCTGCATCGGACACGGCCAGCCGGCACGATTGAGCCGTCAGTTGTTCGCCGCGCTAGCGATTCTCGCCCTCGGTCTGCCCGCGCTGAATGCCATCGTGGCTCCGCAAGGACACCTTGTTGCGAGCCTGACGCGGGGCGATATGACGCTCTTCGGCATCGACCTGGTATTGCTTGCCGTCGGGTTGGTGTGCGCCTGGCGGGCCCTCGCCCAGCCAGAGACGCGACCGGCACGTGAGCGGCGCATGCAGGAGGTTTCGCCATGACGCTACTTGCTTTTGCCTTGGCTTACATCGGCATGCTTGCGCTGTGCCTGGCGATGCCTCGCCACCATCGTCAACTGTTCAATCGCGCGCCGAGCCTCCCTCAGCAACGTGGGCTGCGCCTGTTGGCAGGCGGATTGCTAATTGCCATCGTCCTGCTGGATGTGGCAGCGCTGGGATGGGCCATCGGCCTGGTGGTCTGCCTGGGGCAACTGATGTGCGCCGGGGTGTTGGTAGGCCTGATGCTCGCCTGGCGTGAGCGCATGGCAGTGCCCATGGGCGCTGCACTGGGTTTGATAGGGGCGTTGAACGCTCTGATGTGAGCTGGGCCGTATAGACCCTGAGGCGATGACGCTCATCACATCGACTTGACCCGCGCTCGGGCAAAGCAGAATACTGTATCCATATACAGTATTCTGGATTTGCTGTTCATCATGTCCTCCGTTGTCTCCCTTGATCGATTGCTCGATGCGCGCCAGCTATGGCGCGGCCAGCCAAGCATCGTCTCGACCAGTAACCAGCCGACCGGCCATCCCACCCTGGACGCCGCCTTGCCCGGAAGAGGTTGGCCGAACTCGGCACTGAGCGAGCTGCTGATCGCCACCACTGGCATCGGCGAACTGCGTCTGCTCTGGCCCACCCTGGCACGGTTGACCAGTGCCGGCGAACGGATAGTACTGGTCGCCCCGCCTCACCTGCCCTTCCCTCATGCCTGGCTCGCTGCCGGGGTCGACCTGCGCCAACTCAGTCTCGTTCAGGCGCACGGACGCGACGCCTTATGGGCGGCGGAACAGTGTTTGCGTTCAGGCAGTTGCGGTGCGGTGCTGTGCTGGCCACAGCAGGCCGATGACCGCGCCTTGCGTCGCCTGCAGGTGGCCGCCGAAACCGGGCAGACACTGGCCTTCGCCTATCGCTCTTTACGCGAAGCGGTAAATCCCTCGCCAGCGGCATTGCGGTTGGCAGTCGAAGCTCGCCCGGCTCAAGTGCGTATTCTCAAGTGCCGCGGCGGACTGGCGCCCGTCCAGCCAATTTCTGCCGTGGGATGGCAGTGAGTATGCTCTGGGCTTGCATCCTGCTGCCGCAACTGGCCATGGACGGTGTGCTGCGTAGCCGCCCCGATGCCGAAGCGCCACTGGCACTATTGAGCGGTACGCCACAGCGTCGCGTGCTACAGGCGGTCAATCCGGCGGCGCGGGCACTCGGGTTAAAGGCAGGGCAATCATTGGTTGCCGCCCAGGCGCTGACCCGAGGATTCGAGACGGCCGAATACGACCTGGCCTCGATCGAACGCTGGCAGCAGTTCCTCGCCGCCTGGGCTTACGGCTTCAGTTCGCAGGTCAGTCTGCACTACCCGCGCTGCCTGCTTATGGAAGTGCAGTCCAGCCTCGGCCTGTTCGGCCCCTGGCCTCTTCTCGAGGCGCGCCTGCGCACGGAGCTGAGCGCACTGGGCTTCGGACATCGCATCACGCTGGCACCCAATCCGGCCGCCGCGCGGGTACTGGCCAACGTGCATGACGGCTTGGCCGTGACGGACACCCAGACGCTGCATCAGGTACTGGCTGACCTGCCGGTAGATCGCCTCGGCTTGCCACGTGATGTGTCCAACGCTCTGGCGCGCATGGGCTTGCGCACCTTCAGACAACTGCTGGCGCTGCCTCGGAACGGTCTGGCAAAGCGCTTTCCGGCAGAAGCCCTGAGACACCTCGACACCCTGCTGGAGCATCGCCCGCTGGCTCTGAGTTTCTACCGCCCGCCCGACCGCTTCGATGCGCGTATCGAGCTGAACTTCGAAGTCGAGTCGCACCAGGCCCTGCTTTTCCCGCTGCGCCGTCTGACGGCCGACCTCGCCGCTTACCTGGCAGGCCGCGACAGCGGGGTCCAACGATTCACGTTGCATCTGGAGCACCGCAGCCTCCCCGAGAGCCAGCTACCGATCGGCCTGCTCAGTGCCGAGCGCGACCCGGCCATGTTGTTCGAGCTGACCCGCGGCCGCCTGGAGCACCTGCAGCTTCCAGCACCGGTGCTGGCCATACGACTGCTCGCAGACCAGCTGCCAGCCTTCGTCCCCGAGCATCGCGAGCTTTTCGATGAGCGACCGCAACAATCATTGCCCTGGGAGCAATTGCGCGAGCGGTTGCGAGCCCGACTGGGCGACGACGCCGTACAGGGGCTTGCTGCTCGCGCCGACCATCGCCCTGAATGCGCCTGGCGACCAGAGCCTGCGGCCCACCTGGAAACACCTTCGACCGGAGCACCCCGCCCCGGCTGGCTGCTGAGCGAAACTAAACCGCTGCATGAAGCTTCACTGCGCATCCTCTCTGGCCCCGAGCGTATCGAATCGGGCTGGTGGGACGGTGGCGATGTGCGCCGCGACTATTACCTGGTGGAAACCCGCACGGGCCAACGCGGCTGGGCCTTTCGCTCAGTCACCGGAGGACCGTTGATGTTGCACGGCTGGTTCGCATGACGCCCGAATACGCCGAACTGCACTGCCTCTCCAACTTCAGTTTCCAACGGGGCGCCTCCAGCGCCAAAGAGTTGTTCGAGCGCGCCGCACTGCAGGGCTATCGGGCCCTGGCAATTACTGATGAATGCACCCTGGCCGGCATCGTCCGCGCCTGGCAGGCATCCAAGGAAACAGGCCTGCCGCTGATTGTTGGCAGCGAAATGCAGATCGAGAACGGCCCGAAGCTGCTCATGTTGGTCGAAAACCTGCTTGGGTATCAGCGTTTGTGCCGGCTGATTACCTGCGCAAGACGTCGCGCCGAGAAAGGCCAGTACCAGCTGCTGGCCGATGACCTGAGCGAGCCCTTGGATGGGCTGTTAGCCATCTGGATCACTCCCCACTTCGATGCTGACGCGGAAGGTCTCTGGCTGCGCGAACGCTTTCCAGCACGCCTCTGGCTGGGCATCGGACTGCATCGCGGGCCGGATGATGAAACGCACCGGTGTCAGTTGCAGGCACTGGCCAAGCGCGTGGGCATACCCGCGGTGGCCTGTGGTGATGTGCATATGCACGCCCGTGGCCGGCGCGCCCTGCAGGATTGCATGACCGCGATCCGCCATCACCTGCCTGTAGCTGAGGCCGGGCGCCACCTGTTCCCCAACGGTGAACGCCACCTGCGCCGGCGCGAGGAACTGGCCCAGCTGTATCCACCCGAGCTGCTTGCCGAGACATTACGTATCGCCGAGCGCTGCCAGTTCAGCCTCAAAGAGCTGAAGTATCAGTACCCACACGAGCTGGTACCCGCTGACCACAATGCCAGTTCATGGCTGCGCAAACTGGTCGAAGACGGCATGAGATGGCGCTGGCCAGCAGGCGTGACGGACAAATCGCGTGCGCTGGTTGAGCACGAACTGCAGCTGATCACCGAACTGCATTACGAAAGCTACTTTCTCACCGTTCACGACATCGTCCGTTTCGCCCGCGAACGCCACATTCTGTGTCAGGGTCGCGGTTCGGCAGCCAACTCGACGGTGTGTTTCGTACTGGGCATCACCGAACTCGACCCCTCGCACAGCCGGCTTTTGTTCGAGCGTTTCCTCTCGCGCGAGCGCAACGAGCCGCCGGATATCGATGTCGACTTCGAGCACGAACGCCGCGAAGAAGTGATCCAGTATGTATTTCGTCGCTACGGCCGTAATCGCGCCGCACTGACGGCAGTGGCGAGTTCCTACCGCGCCACCGGCGCAGTGCGAGACGTAGCCAAAGCGCTTGGCCTGCCGCCGGATCAGATCAATGCCCTGGCCGAATGCTGCGGGCGCTGGAGTGAGCACGTACCTGATGACGCCCGACTTCAGGAAGCCGGCTTCGACCCCAGCAGCCCGGTGTTGCGTCGGGTAATGGTGCTGACCAATGAGTTGATCGGCTTTCCTCGCCACCTTTCACAGCATCCGGGCGGGTTCGTCATTTCCGAATATCCGTTGGATACCCTGGTGCCGGTCGAGAACGCCAGCATGGCCGACCGTACCGTGATCCAGTGGGACAAGGACGATCTCGACGTGGTCGGCCTGCTCAAGGTCGATGTACTGGCGCTCGGCATGCTCAGCGCGCTGCGCCGTTGTTTCGATCTGATCGCCCGCTATCGCGGCACGCAGTGGACCATTGCCACACTGCCCAAGGAAGACCGGCCGACCTACGAGATGATCAGCCGCGCCGACACCGTGGGCGTTTTCCAGATCGAATCGCGAGCGCAAATGGCCATGCTGCCGCGGCTGCGTCCTCAGACGTTCTACGATCTGGTGATTCAGGTCGCCATCGTGCGACCCGGTCCGATTCAGGGCGACATGGTTCACCCCTACCTGCGCCGGCGCAATAAAGAAGAGCCGGTGGAGTATCCCTCTGATGAACTGAAACCCGTATTCGAGCGCACCCTTGGTGTGCCCCTGTTTCAGGAGCAGGTGATGGAGCTGGCAATCGTCGCCGCTGAATATACCGCCGACGAAGCCGACAAGTTGCGCCGCGCCATGGCCGCCTGGAAACGACACGGCAGCCTCGAGCCGCACCGTGTGAGGTTGAGCGAACGCATGCTCGCCCGTGGCTACAGCGCAGAATTCGTTGCACGGATCTTTGAGCAGATCAAAGGCTTCAGCAGCTACGGCTTCCCCGAATCCCATGCGGCCAGCTTCGCCCTGCTCACCTATGCCAGTTGCTGGCTCAAATGTCATGAACCAGCCGCCTTCGCCTGTGCCCTGATCAACAGCTGGCCGATGGGCTTCTACAATCCCGATCAGATTCTCCAGGACGCCCGTCGCCATCAACTCGAGATCCGCCCACTGGACGTTCGTCACAGCGGCTGGGATTGCAGCCTTGAGCCGACCGACACCCATCAGCCAGCAATCCGTCTGGGGCTGCGCCTGGTACGAGGCTTTCGCCAGGAGGATGCCCGTCGAATCGAGGCGGCACGTCAGCAACAAGCCTTTGTCGGTATCGATGACCTGTGCCTGCGAGCCCGACTGGATGCCCGTGCGCGGGAACAGCTGGCCGACGCCGGGGCGCTGAAAGGGCTTGTCGGGCATCGTCATCAGGCTCGCTGGGCGGTGGCCGGCTTCGAGCCGCAGCTGCCGCTGTTCGCTGATCAGGTCCAGACCCCGGAGGCAGCGGTGCCTCTGCCCTTGCCCTCGGTCGGTGAAGAGTTGATGACCGATTACGCCACCCTGGGTACCACGCTTGGCCCACACCCGTTGGCCTTGCTGCGTGACCAGCTGCGAAGCCGACGCTGCCGCAGCTCGCGCGAGCTGGTCGAAGTCGAACATGGTCGGCTGGTCAGCGTGGCCGGTCTGGTTATTGGTCGCCAACGCCCGCAGACCGCCAGCGGCGTCATCTTCGTCACTCTTGAAGACGAGTTCGGCATGATCAACGTGGTGGTCTGGCACGACCTGGCCGAGCGGCAGCGACGGGTATTGATACAGTCCCAAATGCTTCGAATCGATGGGCATCTTGAATCGGCAAACGGCGTGCGTCACGTCATCGCCGGACGCCTAAGCGACCTCACCCCGATGCTGACCGGCCTCGACGTGCGCAGCCGGGATTTTCAATGACCCCGAGTATCACCATCGATCAGCAGACTAGCCCCCGCGCGTCAGTAGATCGGCCAGCGAAAGGGTGAACATGAACACCAGCCAGAAGCCTGCTCCCAAGGCGAAGAAGCGAACCAGTGGGGAATGCGCACCCAGCTGGGCCAGGCCGAACAGCACCAACAGCGCCTGCCCCGCCGCACAGATCAACGCGACCATCGCCCATTGTGGGAACTGAATGGCTATCGTGGCGCTGATCGCCAGTAGCGCCAGCAGCCCGGCATAGATCAACACCAGCTTGCCTGCCTTCATGCTGCCCTCCCGACCAGATAAAGCGAGGGATACAGAAAGATCCAGATCACATCGACCAGGTGCCAGTACAGGCCGACCATTTCCAGTGTGATTGCCCGCTCCGGCAGTTTCATATGGGCGAAGTGAATGCGCCCGACCATGCCCAGCACGATCACCACTGCAATGGTCACGTGCACCGCATGCAGGGCGGTAGCGAAGAAATAGATGTTCATGAACAGCCGCGCGGCGGGGTCCTTGAGCGGAGACTCGCGGCCTATGCCGGGCAGCAACCCTTCATGGTATTCCCAGCCGTATTCGAAGAACTTCACCGCCAGAAACGCCAGACCGAAGAATGCGCTGAGCAACAGAAACTGCTGCACCCGACGGTAGTTACCCAAGCGCGAAGCCTGCACCATCAGGCTCATGCACAGGCTGCCGCTGAGCAGCAGCGCGCTGTTGAAACCCGCCAGAATCGAGTGCAGATGATGCACCGCTTCACTGACTGCAGCCGGGTGCTGCAGACGGTAGTAGTAGATGACCAGGAACAGTGCGCCGAACATCATGATTTCGGTGGCGAGAAACAGCCACATGCCCAGAAAGCTCGCTTCGCGCTGCTGGGCGGCAGTCTGGTATGGCTCGGCCAAGTACCCGTCACGATCGGCCATGGGTTGCCTCAGGTGGGTAGTCGTACGCTTCGAAGTCGACGATCGGGGTCTCGAGAAAATTGTGCTTGGGCGGCGGCGACGAGGTGCGCCATTCAAGCCCGGCTGCGTCCCAGGGGTCGTCATCCGCCAGCGGCCCGTAGCGCAGCGACCAGAGCAGGTAACAGAACGGCATGACGTAACCCACCGCCAGCACCCCAGCCCCAGCGGACGACAGCACATGGAGGAACTGAAAATCCTCCGGATAACTGTGGTAACGCCGCGGCATCCCGAGATAGCCGAGCAGGAACTGCGGGAAAAACGTCAGGTTGAAGCCGCAGAAGATCATCACTGCCGCAATCTTTCCCCACAGCTGCGAGTACATCCGCCCGGTCATCTTCGGCCACCAGAAGTGCAGCGCGCCGAAGAACCCGGCCACCGCTGCGCCGACCATGATGTAGTGGAAGTGCGCGACCACGAAGTAGGTGTCGTGCACATGGACGTCCGCGGCCAGCAGCGCGAGGAAAAGCCCGGTAACACCGCCGATGACAAACAGACCGATAAACGTCAGCGCATAAAGGAAGTGCGCGTCGATGGTCAGATTGCTTTTGTAGAGTGTGGCGGTCCAGTTGTAGACCTTGATCGCCGAGGGGATCGCCACCAGGAAGCTGAGCAGTGAAAAAACCATGCTGGCGTACATCGACTGCCCGGCGACGAACATGTGGTGGCCCCATACCATGAAGCCGATCACCGCGATGGCCAGGCTGGAATAAGCGACGAACGAATAGCCGAAAATGCGCTTATGCGCCGCGGCCGTGATCAGCTCGCTCATCACACCCATCGCCGGCAGAATCATGATGTACACCGCCGGGTGGCTGTAAAACCAGAACAGGTGCTGAAACAGCAGCGGGTCGCCGCCCAGGCTGGGGTCGAACACACCAATGCCGAACAGGTACTCCGCCGCCACCAGCAGCAGCGTGATGGCCAGCACCGGCGTAGCCAGCACCAGAATGACCGAGGTGGCATAGAGCGACCAGCAGAACAGCGGCATGCGGAACCAGGTCATGCCCGGCGCGCGCAGCGTATGAATGGTGACGATGATGTTCAGCCCCGTCAGGATCGACGAGAAGCCGACGATGAAGACCCCAAGAATCACCGCCACCACATGCCCATTGCTGAACATCGTCGACAGCGGCGTGTAAAAGGTCCAGCCGGTATCTACCCCCCCGATCAGCAGTGCATACAGCGTGAAGAGGCCACCCCCCACCAGCAGGTACCAGCTGAACAGGTTGAGCTTGGGGAAGGCCATGTCCTTGGCGCCGATCATGATCGGAATGAGGAAATTGCCGAAGACCGCCGGGATCGACGGAATCAGGAAGAACCACACCATGACCACGCCGTGCAGGGTGAAGGTGCGGTTGTAGCCGTCGGGACTCAACAGGTCGCCATCGGGTGTCACCAGCTCGATGCGCACCAGAGCGGCAGCCAGGCTACCGAGAAAGAAGAACGCCGTGACACCGATCAGGTAGAGGATCGCGATGCGCTTGTGGTCCGTGGTCAGCAGCCAGGTGCGTAAGCCATGCTCATCGGCCAGGTAACTGGGCGTATGGTCGGCGGCCGGGTTTTTCTGGCTCAAGGTATCGTCTCCTCTGGCGTCGGGCTGCGCGGGCTGTCGGCATGCGGTTCGCCCTGCCCGCCTTCGCCAACCTTACCCAGTGACTTGATGTAGGCAGTCAGGCGCAGCACGCCTTCCTCATCGATCACATTGGCGAAGCTCGGCATGATCGATTCGTAGCCGGCTACGATCTGCTTGTGCGGCAGCAGGATGCTGTCGCGGATATAGGCCTGATCGGCCACGACAAAACCGCCGTCTTCCAATGCCACCCGGCGGCCATAGAGTCCCTCGAGTTTCGGCGCTTTGGCCACGGCGGCCGGGCCATGACATCCGCTGCATCCGAACTGACGAAACAGCGCCTCGCCCTGTTCGGCCAGGGACTCGCTAGCACCAGCCTGTGACAGCCAGCGCTCGTATTCCTGTGGCGGCTGTACGATCAGCGTGGCGAGCATCTTCGAATGGTCGGTGCCGCAGTATTCGGCACAGAACACCTCGTAGCGACCGGCTTCAGTGGCGTTGAACCAGAGTTCGGTATAGCGCCCTGGCAACAGATCCTGCTTGATGCGCAGGGCCGGGAAATAGAGGCTGTGAATGACGTCTTGAGAGATCATGTTCAGCCGTACCGGGCGCCCTACCGGCACGTGCAAGGTATTGATCTCGCGCTGGCCGCCGGGATGCTGGAATTTCCACATCCATTGCTTGGCAACGACCTGAATTTCCATCGCATCTACCGGCGGCGTGCGCACTTCGTAGTAGAGCTTCGCCGAGACCAGGTAGATGATCATCGAGCCGATGAAAGGCAGCACGATCCAGGTCATTTCGACCTTCATGCTGCCGCGCGGGCGGTGATCGCGAGGCACTTTAGTGCCCTTTCGATAACGTATCGCGAACAGAATCGTGAGCACGAACACCGGGACGACGAAGATCGTCATCATTCCGGTGAACGACCAGATCAGCCAGTCGATGCTGCTCGCGTGCTCGGAGGCGGTTTGCGGCCACAGGCGCAAAAAGTCATCGTTCATCGCCGCCCTCCCGCTTGCGTCGCTCGCGCCACAGCGACAGCCCGATGAAACCCAGCAGTGCCAACGCCGTGCCGGTGCCGCCCACCTGCAGCGCACCGATGACCCAATTGTCGTAACCGCCGGTCCGCGGGTTGTAGTGGTAACAGAGCAGCAGTAACTGATCGCTGAAATCGCCGACCCGCCCTTCGCCGGCATCGGTCAATGCCAGACGCAGATCGTTGGGTTGATAACCGAGCCCGTACAGCCACTGCACCAGCTTGCCAGACGAACTCAGCGTGGCGATGGCCGAGGCATGCGCGTATTCCTGAATCTCGGCATCCCAGCGGTAACGAAAACCCAGCGCATCGCTGACCCGGCGACTCGCCGATTCAGGCCCCGTGAGCAGATGCACGGCCTGCGAACCGGCCAGCGCTGGCCAGCGTCGGACCAGCTTGTCGCGCTCGGCTCGGGCATCGGCTGGTGTCTCGTGCGGATTGAAGCTATAGGCGATCACCACATAATCCTTACCGAGTTCGAAGGGCACCGAGCCGAGCAGGTTGAACAGGCTCGCCAACTGCGACCCGCACACATTTGGGCAGCGGAAGTACACCGGCACCAGCACTGCTGGCCGGCCATCAAGCAGTTCAGCAAGGGTGACCGTCTCGCCACTATCGTCAGTGAAACGCGCATCCAGCGGCACCTGCGCACCGGGCCGCGAATCGATGCCGGCGGCGACGAAAGGATCGAACGGCTCGGCGGCGCGCACCGCGGCTGCCAGCACGAACGACAAGGTCGCGGCGAGGATCAGCAGCAGGCGACTCATCGGGGTTCCGTCCTTTGTTTGGCCTGTTGCAGGCGCACCGCCTGTTCACCACTGGCCTCAACCGGCGCCGGCCAACCGCGTTCGAGCAACAGGACACGAGCCCGCTGGAGCGGAATCCGCGCGACGCCAGCCTCACGGTCGACCCATGCATAGCGGCTCAGGCGCTGCTGGGCCTCAAGGATCACCTCTGGGCCATTGCCTAGTGCTTGGGTTTCCAGCTGTGGCTCCGGAGGAATGATCCTGTCGCGTTCTAGCCCCGACACCGGCGGTTCGGGTGTCGTGTGGTAATAGCTGAGCAACAACCCAACAGCAGCCAGCGATACCGCCAGGGCGATAACCAGGCCGAAGCCAGTCATCAGCAATACCCTGACCTTGGCGTCGTGGTGCTCGAAGCCGTCTTCCTTCGAGCGCGGATCGACCGGCACGCTCATGCGGACCTCCTGGGCAAGATCAGCAGCGTCATCATCCCGGCGCCCGCAGCCGCCGCGGCGAACAGCGCCATCGTGCTCGCCAGCCCACTCAAGCCTGACAAGCTGGCCATGCTCAGCCAGGCGCCTTCAGCCAGGCCCAGCAGCAGTGTGCTACCAGCCAGTATCGCCAGCGGTACCCGACGCCCTGAGAGCGGCCACCAGGTCGCGATGAAGACCAGGCTCTGCAGCGCCACAAGCCAGGTCAGCAACGGCCAATCGCGGGCACGAATCTCATACCAGCGAACCTCCTCGGGCAGGTTGCCGTACCAAACGATCAGGTACTGCATGAAGTGCAGATAGATCCAGGCCAGCGCTGCAGCCGACAGCAAACCGCGCAGCACACCCGGGCGGGAGGCGCCGGCAAACAAGCTGAACAGAATGCAGGCAGCGATCCCGGACAGCATCAGCCGGCCGAGCCACAGCAGCCCGAAGATGCTGGACGCGAAGTGCGGCTCCATTGATTGCGCCCAGTCAAAGGCCGCCAGCGACACACTCAACACCACGGCGATCAGCCCCAACCCGGCCCCGGCCGGGTTGCGCAGCGTCGTCGGCAACAGCCAGCGCGCCAGCGCCCACCACAGCCCGACATAGAGCAGCCCACGTATGACGAAACTAGGCCACCAGAGCCAAAACCCACGAAAGCCGTCGCTGTACTGGTGCATCCACTCATAAATCAGCCCGGCGCCAAGCAGCCCCGGCAACACCAGCACCAGCAGCGCAGGCATTGCCCGGCTGGCGACCAGCGTCCAGGGCCAAAGCTGATCGCGAACGCTGCCGCTGACTGATGCCAAAGCGAGGCCCAGTGTCAGCGCCCCGAGCGGAATCCCCGCCAACCCCAACAGGCTCGCCACACAAGCGGCCAGGGTGTCGCGCGGCGCCAGCAGCAGCCCGATGCCAAGGCCGACGCCGCCGATGACCAACGCCGCCCAGGCGATGGTGCGTGCGCTCACAGATTTAACGGCGCTCATGGCAAAGCCTCCAGCGCGCGACGATCAGGCTCGGGGAGCTGGTTGACCTCGGCCGTGCGCGCCAACTGCAAGGCGCGTATGTGCGCAACGATTGCCCAGCGATCTGCCGGCCGTACCCGCGCGGCGTAGCTGTACATCACGCCGTAGCCATCGGCGATGACCTGGAGGAAATGGCGATCAGGTGCCTGCATCAGGCGCGGCTTGGCAAAGTCCGGGGGTTGTGGAAAGCCGCGCTTGACCACCGTTCCCAGACCATCACCGGCCAAGCCGTGACAAGGCACGCAGTTGATGCGGTAGCGCTCTTCCCCGCGCGCCAGCAGTTCTTCGGTCAACCGTGGACGCTCAGCCAGAACCGCCTCCCATGACAGCTCGCCACGGGCTACCGTCCCTAACGGTGGCGCCTGGTTGACCTTGCCGTCCGGAAAAAACAGGCTGGACTCCTGGGCGTCGGCACGCGGCTGTTGTGCCATCTGATCGCAGCCGCTGAGCAGCACGATGAAAACGATCAGCCAACGCATCAGGCAGGCACCTTGCTGACCGACACGGCCCGTTCCGCCAGCCATAGCGCGGTCTCCGTCTCACTGAACAGCGGATCGTCCGCGCGAATACAAAGTAGAAAGCGGTCGTCCGTGGCCCGTTGGAACGCCTCGGTTTCGAACAGCGGATGATGCAGCAGCGGCAGCCGGCACAGAAACAGCAGGCCGAACAGCGCACCCAGCGCGCCACCGGTGATGGTCAGCAGAAAGGTGATGACGGCGAAGCCCTGCAAGGCAATCAGAGGCCGGCCGCCAATATCCAGCGGGTAACTCAGATTGGCGTATATCTGCATGCCTAACCCCAAACCGCCACCGATCAGCGCACCGAGGATGCCGGCCCAGTAGGCACGGTTGCTGCGCTGGCCGAGCACCGGTTCCAACTCCGGCAGCATGAACGGGCTGTAGGCCTCCATCCGTGTGTAGCCTGCCTCTCGCGCCGCGCGGGCTGCCTCGATCAGCGGCTCAGGATGGGCGAAATCGGCCAGAAATCCGTAACAGCGCTCAGTCATCGGCTCCTCCCCGATAGCGGTGCAAGGACTCTTTGACTTCGAAGGTGGACACCATCGGCAGCAGGCGCATGAACAGGCTGAACGGCACGAGGAACAGCCCGAAGGTACCGATGAACAACGACCAGTCCCAGAACGTCGGGCTGTAGCCTTGCCAAGTGGCTGTCAGGTAATCACGGGTGGCCGGCACGATGATCAGCATCCAGCGCTCGCACCACATGCCGATCAGGACGCCGACCGCAATCGCCAACAATGCCTTGCCGTTGCGTCGCACCTGCGGCCACCAGAGCGCTTGCAGGCAGATCAGGTTGAAGAAGATCGCCGTCCACCAGCTCCAGGCCATTGGCCCGGCCAGGCGCGCCATGGTCACGGTGATCTCGTGCTCCTTGCCCGAATAGAAGGCAATGAAGATGTCCGCAAAATAGCCATAGGCGGTCATCCAGCCGCTGGCGAGCAGCAGGATGCCGAGCACATCCAGATGCTTGACGGTAATCAGCAACTGCCAGCCGAAGAATCGGCGCAGCCCCAACGCGATGACGATCACCAGCGCAAAACCGGAAAAGATCGCGCCGGCGACGAAGTACGGCGGGAACACTGTCGAGTGCCAGCCGGTTTCCGGCGACAGATCGAGCAGAAACGAATAGCCGCTGGAGACTGCAAACACCAGCGGAATCGCCAGCAGCGCAATGAATCGGTAGGCCCGCCGCCAATGTGCCCAGTGCGAAGAAGCGCCCCGCCAGCCAAGCGCCAGCAGCCCGTAGAAGATCTTGTAGCGCCGCTTGCGGGCGTGATCGCGGGCCGAGGCGAAGTCCGGAATTGCGCCGATGTAGATGAATATCAGCGAGACGAACAGGTAGCCAAGCACGGCAAAGAAGTCCCACGACGTCGGGCTCTTGAACTGCGGCCACAGCTCCATGGTGTTGGGGTACGGAGCGCTCCAATAGAACAGCCAGGGCCGACCCAGATGCAGGATCGGGTAGATACCGGCGCACACCACCGCCAGCAGCGTCATCAGCTCGGCCATGCGGTTGAGCGAGTTGCGCCACGGCCGGTTGAGCAGCAACAGCATGGCCGAGATGAAGGTTCCGGCATGACCAATGCCCAGCCACCACATGTAATTGAGGATGGGCAAGCCCCAATTGACCAGGTTGTTGTTGCCATAGACGCCGACGCCCTTCCAGACCACCACGACCGCCGAGGCGACGAACAGCCCCAGCAGCGAACATCCGAAGACGAACAGCGCCCACCAAGCACGGCGATACGGGGCAAAGTCGACCGGAACGGTAAGTACCCGGTCCGAGACCTCGCCGAGCGGCATCTGCCTCGGCAAGAAGTGCGGTGTATCGGCGCCCTGGTAGCGCGGCTCGGCGTCGGCGGGGCTCATGGCTCGCCCTCGACGATCTTCGGCAATTCAACCACGCCCAGGTAGGTGGTCTTGGGTCGCGTGCCCAGCTCCTCCAGCAGCGCATAGTGGCGCTTGGTATCGCGCCCTTCACGGACTCGAGCGCCCGGATCGGACAGATCGCCGAAGACGATCGCCTGGGTCGGGCAACTCTGCTGGCAAGCGGTCTGTACCTCTCCGTCGGCGACCGGACGATCCTCGATCCGTGCAGCGATGCGCGCCTCGCTGATGCGCTGGACGCAGTAGGTGCACTTCTCCATGACGCCGCGCGAGCGCACCGTGACGTTGGGGTTGCGCTGATGCTGGATCGAGGGCTCATCGTCGGCAGTCCAGTCGAACCAGTTGAAACGGCGCACCTTGTAGGGGCAATACGACGCACAAGTGCGGGTGCCGATGCAGCGGTTGTAGATCTGTTCGTTGAGCCCATCCGGCCCGTGCACCGTGGCGTTGACCGGGCAACCGACCTCGCAGGGTGCCTGCTCGCAGTGCATGCAGGGCACCGGCTGGAATGCCGATGACTCGGGTTCGGCTGGATCGCCCTTGTAATAGTGATCGACCCGCAGCCAATGCATGTTGCGGCCCATCGCGACCTGTTCCTTTCCGACCACCGGAATGTTGTTCTCGGCTTGGCAGGCGACGATGCAGGCGTTGCAGCCAATGCACTGATCGAGGTCGATGGTCATGCCCCACACCGGCTCGCTAGCCGGGGTCGGCGGGTAGAGGGTTTTCGCTCGCTCAAAGCGGTAAAGCGGCTCCGTCGGCACCTTGCGGTAAGCCTCATCACGCGGCTCGCTCTTGATGGCTTCCTTCCCATGCGGGATGTGATGCGACTGGGTGGTGGCCAGCGGCAGAAATTCGCCGGTTTTCTCCAACCTTGCGCCGCGACGCAGCCAGGGATCGCCGGCCGTGCGCAACGGGGCGATGTCATAGCCCAGACGGTCGGCGACACGCCCGGCGCGGGTGCGGCCATAACCGGCGTAAAGACTGAGCGTGCGTTCGGCATGACCGGGCATGATCCAGGCCGGGCCAATCACCACGCCGCGACCGAGCGTGACCCGGACCAGATCACCATTCGACAGCCCCTGCTCTTCGGCCAGCTTTGGCGCCACGCCGATGACGTTGTCCCAGGTGAGCTTGGTGATCGGCTTGGGCAGTTCCTGTAACCAGCCGAGGTTCGCCAGTCGCCCGTCCCACACACTGGGGTCCGGCAGAAAGCGCAGGGTCAGCCCCTCCTCTGCGGCAGGCTCGGCGTCCCAGGTGGCGGGCGCTGCCTCGATGGTCAGCGGAGGTAGCGCAGTGTTTTCGATAAAGCCACGCTCCAGAGCCTGTCGCCAGGCGCGCTCGTCGAGCGACTGCCAGGTCTTGCGCAGTTCAGCGCGGCCATCGGGGTTGAGATCGCCCTGCATCAGCGCCAGCACCTCGGACAAGGTGCGGCTGCTATAGAACGTGCGCACCAGTGGCTGACCGAGGCAGACGCTGCCATCGGCGGCGCGCGCGTCTTGCCAGCCATCGAGGTCGTGGTTCAGCGGCAGATGCCAGTGGCAGTAGGCCGCCGTTTCGTCGTAGTAGAGCCCGGCATGAATGCGCAGCGGAACCTCATCCAGCACCTTCTCCAGCTCGAGATCTGCCGGAGCGGTGTCGACGGGGTTGCATTCGAGCATCAGCAAGGCCTCGACTTGATCGTCGCGAATCGCCTCGACCAATCCCGGCAGGTCGCCCAGACGTTGATTACCCGCCTCGAGCCAGACCACCGGCTCGCTGTACGTCAGGGTCTTGCCGACGTTGCCCAGCCGCTGGTTGAGCCGGTGAACAGCTGCCTGCACCGCCACTGGCGCGCGTTCGCCAGCGGTAATCAGACAGCGTCCGGCGCGGGCTTTGAGCTCGTTCGCCACGGCCTCGATCCAGCGCTGACGTTCGACCGGCAGCGGCTGGGCCGGCCCGTCGCCCTCGCCCAGCGCGGCCGACAACGCCTGCACGTACGCTTGCAGCGTCTCCGGCTCGATGCGTTTGCGCTCGCTGGCCTTGGCACCGGTAAGCGTCGGCACCGATTCGACGACGAGCAGACGTGCTTCGCCGTCGCCCCTCGCCGCCAGCCGCTTGCGCTCGCCCCAGCGGACCGCGTGCGGCAGCTCGCGAGGTCCGAGGCCGAGCCAGTCGTGTTCGAAACTCAACACCCATTCGGCCGCGTCGAAACGATAGTGCGTCTCGAGGGCACGGCCGAAGGTGCGCTCTGCCGTTCGATAGTGATCGCCCTCGAAGGGTTCGTGTCGATAAAGCCTCGCCTCGGGCCAGCGCTGCAGTATTTCGCTGAACTGGCGCTGCAATGTCGGTGAGCTGGTGGCACCGATAAGCACGTGCAGGCCGCGACCAGCCTTCCCGTCGAGCCGTTCGGCCAGGCGGCTGGCTTCGAGCTGGAAGCTGTCCCAGGTCGCAACGCCCCCCTTGAAGCGCGGCGCTTGTGAGCGATCAGGGTCATACAGTTGCAGGATGGCCGCCTGGATAGTGGCCGTGCTGGCACCCCGGCTGACCGGATGATCGGGATTGCCTTCGAGTTTGGTCGGCCGGCCTACATGCGTGCGGCCAAGCACTGGCTGGGCGTAGCCGGCGAAGGTCACCGTAGTGGCATACCACTGCGCTTCGCCGGGAATGATTTTTTCCGGTTGAAGCACATAAGGCACGCCCTTCTCTGGCTCGCTGCAGCCGGCCAGCCCGGCCATTGCCATAGACGCACCCATCACCTGCAGAAAGCGCCGACGGTCCATCTGCGGGGCAATCGATGGAAACTCGGCCTCAACGAATGCGGCAAATGCCGGTTCGTCGGCCAGTTGTTCAAGACTGCGCCAGTACCCGGCCCCGCGCTCGCCTTCCAGACGCTCGCGAATCGCTGTCCAGTCGAGGGGCGCAGGGTGTTGTGGGTCGGTTTCGTCTCGAATATGCATGGCCTACCTATGGCATGTGTAGCAATGGGTCAGGTTGCCTTCGCCGATGTGATACTTGCGCATCAGCGCCTCGCCCAGCTCCCGGCGGTCGCCCTTGTATTGCCAGCTCATGTCAGTCACCGCTTCCCGTGGGCGCAGGCGCGGCGCAGGGTCCTGATGACAATCGAGACACCAGCTCATGGTGAATGGCTCCGCCTTGTGCATGAGCGGCATGCGGTCGACCGGTCCGTGGCATTCGGCACACCCCACGCCTGCGTTGACGTGTACCCCGTGGTGGAAGAACACGTAATCAGGCAGCTCGGTCACGCGATTCCAGCGCAACGGCTCGCCCTGCACCAGGCTCTGACGAACCGGTGCGAGCATTTCCGCGCCGGTCCATATCTGTGAATGGCAGCTCATGCAGGTGTGGGTTGGCGGCAGACCCGCCACCGCGCTGGTCTCGACATTGTCGTGGCAGTAGCGACAGTCGATCTGCAGCGCACCCGCGTGATGCTCATGGCTGAAAGGCACTGGCTGATGAACCGTCCACCCCTGATCGGTGACGTAGGACGAGCGCGAGAGGATGACGAACGCGGCGAACACCCCGACAAGCCCTAATGGCAAAAGGAGCAATGCCAGACGTAACCACATGTCGGCGGTGCGGGGGAAAAGCTGGGCCATGCGGTAAGACGCGTCCTGACTGAGCCGTTTGTGACTGTATGTTTCTGGCCGCTCATAGCCGGATGAGTTCAATCGAAACGGTAAAGCCATCGGTGCGGGCAGGAGTCCACACAAATCGGAAGGGAACGTTTGCGCAAGCCGATCAGTCAGCTATGGACAATCATTTCCGGACCCACCCTTGCACCTATGCGCTCGAGGGCAGGCGTTCGGCAGGAGTCGCCGGGCCGTGCCGGCGCCAGGCCAGGATGCCATCCGCACCGATCCGACAACAAAAACGGAGGCCTGATGAGCAACTGCACGATTCACTTCGACGGCAAGCCACTGAACGGTGATGCCGACACCCCGTTGATTGATTTCCTGGCGAACCATGACATCGATCTACCCCACGTCTGCTATCACCGTGCTCTCGGCTCGCCGCAGACCTGTGATGTCTGCTGGGTGCAGGTCGATGGGGAACTGGTGCGCGGCTGCACGCTAAAGGCGCACGACGGGCTGGAGATCACCAGTCAGGTCGCCGAAGCCAAGGCGGCGCGCGAAGAAGGCATGGATCGGCTGGTCGCCAAGCACGAGCTGTATTGCACGCTGTGCGAGCACAACACCGGCGACTGCACGCTGCACAACACCTATGCGCAAATGGATATCCCAATCCAGCGCTACGAATTCAAGCGCAAGCCTTATGAGAAGGACCACTCCAACCCCTTCTACACCTACGATCCGGATCAGTGCATCCTCTGCGGCCGCTGTGTCGAGGCCTGCCAGAATGTCGAGGTCAACGAGACGCTGTCCATCGACTTCAACATGGAGCACCCGCGCGTGCTCTGGGACGGCGGCAAACCGATCGACGATTCGAGCTGCGTAAGCTGCGGCCATTGCGTGACGGTCTGCCCATGTAACGCCCTGCTGGAAAAGACCATGCAGCCCGACGCTGGCCCGTTCACCGCCCTGCCGCAGGACGTCAAGCGGCCCATGATCGACATGGTCAAAAAGCTCGAAGAAACCATCGGCGCACGGCCGATCACTGGCGTGTCGATGCTCGACATGCACTGGCGTCAGCCGGAGATCAAGCGCACCAAGACCGTGTGCACCTATTGCGGGGTCGGCTGCTCCTTCGAGATGTGGACTCGCGATCGGCATATTCTCAAGGTGCAGCCGGTGGTCGATGCGCCGGCCAACGGCATCTCCACCTGCATCAAGGGCAAGTTCGCCTGGGATTTCGTCAACGACCCGAAGCGTCTGACCACTCCGCTGATCCGCGACAACGGCAAGTTTCGCGAGGCCAGCTGGGACGAGGCGCTTGATCTAGTCGCCCAGCGCCTGCTGCAGATCCGCGATACCCATGGCCCGGACAGCATCGGCTTCATTGGCTCGAGCAAGGCCAGCAATGAAGAGGCCTACCTAACGCAGAAAATCGCCCGCGCGATCATCGGCACCAACAGCGTCGACAACTCCTCGCGCTACTGCCAGAACCCGGCGACCAAGGGGCTGTTCCGCACCGTCGGCTATGGCGGCGATGCCGGCACCATCGCGGATATGGAAAAGGCCGAGCTGATCGTGATGGTTGGCAGCAATCTGTCCGAAAACCACCCGGTGATCGCCTCCAAACTGAAGGCGCAGAAGAAGCACCGCGGCCAGAAGTGGGTGGTGTTCGATCCACGCAAACACGAGATGGCCGAGCGCGCCGATATCCACCTGCGACCCAACGCCAGCACCGACATGGTCTGGGCCTCGGCGTTGTCGCGCTACATGTTCGAGCACGGCTATGCCGACACCGAATTCCTCAACGCGCGAGTCAATCAGATCGAGGAATACAAGCAGTCGCTCGAGCCCTTCACGATGGACTTTGCCGCCCAGGTCACCGGTATCGCGAAAGAGAAACTGATCGAGGCCGCCGAGCTGATCGGCCAGGCGAAGAGCGTCTGCCTGCTCTGGGCCATGGGCATCACCCAGCACAGCCACGGCTCGGACACCAGTACGGCGCTGTCGAACCTGTTGCTGGTCACCGGCAACTATGGCCGTCCCGGCACCGGCGGCTACCCGATGCGTGGCCATAACAACGTCCAGGGCGCCAGCGACTTCGGCTGCCTGAAGAACATGTACCCCGGCTACGAGAAGGTCACCGAGGAAAAGAACCGCGACAAGTGGGCCGAGGCCTGGGGCGTGCCGAAGGAGAAACTGTCGCTGGAAAAAGGCAACGACAACTTCACCATGGTCAAAGGTGCGGACGAAGGCTCGGTCAAGGCGATGTTCATCATCGGCGAGGAAACCGCCTTCTCCGACGCCGACAGCCGCAACGTGCACAGCGGCTTCGAGAGCCTCGACTTCATGGTGGTTCAGGACATCTTCATGAGCCGCACCGCCGAGTTCGCCGACGTGGTGCTGCCGGCCTCCCCCTCGGTGGAAAAGGACGGCACCTTCACCAATACCGAACGGCGTATCCAGCGCTTCTATCAGGTGCTACCGCCGCTCGGTGATAGCCGTCCGGACTGGCAGATTCTTACCGATCTGGCCAAGCGTATGGGCTACGACTGGGGCTACACCCACCCGAGCCAGATCATGGATGAGGTCGCCGGCATTGCCACCATGTTCCAAGGCATCAGCTATGAGCGCCTGGAAGGCTGGCAGTCGTTGTTCTGGCCCATGCAGACTGACGGCAGCACCACGCCGCTGCTCTATACCGAACGCTTCCACACCGACGACGGCAAGGCCGTGCTCTTCCCGCTGGAATGGAAGCAGCCAGCCGAGGCGGCCGACAGCGAGTACGACATCATGCTCGACAACGGCCGCATGCTTGAGCAATTCCAGGGCACCAACCAGACCGGCCGCGGGCCACGCATCTGGTCCCAGGCGCCGAACTGGTTCGTCGAAGTCAGCCCCGAGCTGGCCGCCGAACGCGGCATCGAAGACGGCACATGGGTGCGCGTGACCTCGCGTCGCGGCTCGGTGGAAGTTCGCGCCACTGTGACCGACCGGGTCCCCGGCAAGACGCTGTTCATGCCCATCCACCAGGGCAAGCCAGGCCTCAACCTGCTCACCGGCGAGCATCACGACCCTGACGTGAACACGCCGGCCTACAAGGAAACTGCGGTGAAGCTTGAGGTATTGCCGAAAAAAGGTGAGCCGCCGCTGCCGTCGAATAACTTCCGCAACGCCACCCGCACGCCGAACGATGGCGTGCCCGTAGAGGTGAAGTGGTACCGCGACGACTACGTCGCGCCGCCCGCCCGAGCCACGCACCCGGAGAGATTCTGATGGCCGAACGATTAGACTACGACGTTAAACCTACCCCGATTGGTCCCGATGCCAGGGAAGAGCTCGATACCCTCCTAGAAACCTTGCACCAGCGCGGCGTGCTGCGCTTTGCCAACGACCTGGCCGGTTCGCACGACCGCCTGCTGAAAGTCCTGGTAGACGGCATGAGCAAGGAAGGTTCGCTCAACGCGATACAGAACCTGTCTATTCTCGGCATGGCGCTGTCCCGCATCGAGCCGGCGCAGTTCTACAAGATTGTGTTTGCCTTCCAGTCCGCTTTCGGTGCCGTTAGCCGTTACAAGCCGGACGACAAGCACGACGAAGCGCCGGGTGTAACCGGCGCCTACAAGATGCTGCATGACGACGAGCTATGGGCGGCGTTGATGCCCATCATCGAAGGTTTGAAGACCTTCGCCAGCGGTCTCGACAAGGAGGCGGAAAAGCCGATCACCGCCTTCAGCGGCAAGCAGACGGAGCAATGAGGCGAAGCGGTCTCGACCGTTACCGCTCACGCCAGGCAAGCAGTTGCCTGGCGAAGTCCTGCAGATCGTTACCCTGAATATCCGGCTGGCTACCGGCCGGATTGAGCACTTTGCCCGGTCGCGCAATGAATGCGGTGCGGCAGCCTACCGCCGCCGCGCCAGTGATATCCCAGGCATGAGCGGCGACCATCATCATCTGTTCCTGCTCTATGCCGTTGCGCTCGGCGACCATGCGGTATGGCTCCGGAGCCGGCTTGTAGCGCTGCGTCTCCTCGACCGACAGGATCGCGTCGAAGCTATCGCCCAGCCCCGCCGACTCCAGCTGTTGGCGCAGCGCCTGTAGGCTTCCGTTACTCAAGGCGGCAAGATGAAACCCCGCGCCGCGTAGCTGTTCCAACGCTGGCCGTACGTCCAGGTGCGATGGCAGCCGCTTCATCCCTTCAACCAGCTCCTCGCACTGGGCTTCGCTGACGTCGATTCCCCGCCGTTGCCCGACCATGACCAGTGCCGCCTGGGCCAGGTTGGCGAAGGGTTGGAAGCGTTCAACAATGGTCGCGGTCATCCAGCCCTCCTCCAAGGTCAGAAACCACTCGACACGGGCACTGGCATCGCCGAACAGGCGCTCGAAGAGCGGGTCAAGCGCGGCGACGTCCAGCAACGTCTCGTTTACATCGAATACCAGGTGGCGAAGCATGCGCTTGTCTCCTGCACGGATCGGTCAAAGGACACGCGGGCTCATGGGATGGCTATGGTGCGGATCGATGCATTCACGTGAGAATCACGGTGTGGTGCAGCGATACCAGCCGCGGTAGCCAACCCGTAGCCCCTGTTCCAGTTCGAATAGCATATCGGCTTCCGTGAGTTTGGCTGGCATGGCGTCGCCGGCTATCTCAGCGGGTTTGATACTGACCGACATGCCATCAGTGCTCAGCGCGAAACCACCGGCCTCGGCACGCTGCGCCGCGAGCTTCACCAGCCGTCCATGAACCTTCATCACGCCTTGGCCTGCTTTATCACCCTTTAACTCAAGAGCAACAACAGGCGAGCTTTCGGCGGTGTAGGCAAAAATGCAGCGCGGCCCCGCGCCCAGCACCTTGTCAATTTCGGCAGGGTCGAGCGTCTGCGGATCTATCGTCGGAATGTCAGGCGTGCCCACCGCTTCGCGCGCACTGACAACCTCTGGTGTCGGTCCGCTCATCAGCGGCTTTTTAACACCTTCCCCAGGCGCAGGGTCGCCACAGGCGGTCAGCAGCAGTGCGGCGAGCGGCGTGAGCCATTTCAAGGCGAGCGACCTCGGGCCGCTCCGGTGCATATGAAGACGCATCAGTCGACCCTCTCGAGTTCATTGATCAGGTATTTCATTTCCGCTATTTCGCGACGCTGCGCCGCGATGATCTCATCGGCCAGTTTGCGAACTCGCGGGTCGGTGATCTGCGCGCGCTCGCTCGTCATGATTGCAATCGAATGATGGGGAATCATGGCCTTCATATATTCCGCATCACCAACCGTGGCCTGACTTCGAATTATCCAGAGGGTCAATGCAAATACGACGAGGCTGCCAATATATATAGCGATATTGACCCGCTTTTTCTTATACATATTGAGCATAAAACTCAGCATGATCACGGCCATAACTGCGCCCATCAAAAGCGCCATCCACGCCCGGGTCTCGCTCCATAAAATATGTTCGAAAGCGTAAGTATTGAGGTACATCAGGCCGAACATCACGACCGTGGAAGTTGCGATCATCGCGGCGAAACGCCAATAAGACATCTGCATCATGTTTTTCCTTCTAGTGCTTATGCGTGCCGGTTTGCTGACCCAGCGCGGCGTACTCGCTGGCGGTCATGCCGGGTAGCTGCTTCACGAACGCGGCAATGTCCCAGAGCTCGGCATCCTTGTGCGTTTCGCCGAAAGCCGGCATGGCCGACATGCGAACGCCATGCTTGACGAGCCAGAACACCTCGTTCGGCTGCCAATGCGCGGCCTCCTCGACCAGGTGCGGCGGTTGCGGTAGCAGCCCCTGTGCCCACTCGGCTCTTTCCACGCCTGGACCAGCGTGGCAGTGCTGACACATCGCCTTATAGTGCTCTGCACCGGCGGCAATTTGCGCCTCGGAGAACTCAGTGGGCGCGTCCAATTCATCTGCTCTGGCTGCCACCGAGTTTTGCATGGTGGTCGAGAACAACCAGCGAACGAAGGGCGAATGATCCTGAGAAGCGGCTATGTTGTAAGCGCCGGTATAAGCAACGAACAATGCCAGCAGCAAACCTAACAACGCGGCTAATACAGCGCCGCCTAATACGCCTTTTAGAAAAATACCTCTATCTTTTTGCATGTGATGGCCTCCACTAAACGATTGCCGTCCGTAGTGGCGTAGACACGACAACACGGGCCATAGTTGCCCGCCACTCACCAACTTACTGAAATGTAATGTTGGGGATTAAGCGAAGCACGTGACAACTTCGCTGGCGTGCGCCATATCGGACAGTCAAGGAGCTAATCCGGTCGAAACGAGGTGAACAGCACTAAGCCGCAGTGAACGCCAATACTGAACTGCGGCGGTCTTTGACGCTCTCGACAGCTCGGAAAGCATGTCCTCCGGCATCGTCCAGATAGTGCCCACAGGAATCCCCTGCCTGTGTCCCGTCTGTTGCGCCTGTGCCTGGGTCAGCCTGCGTTAGGGACTAGAGAAATGGCTCAACTCTCAACAGGCGCGCCAACCAGGCGTTGAAACGTCGCCATGGATTGGCCGGTTCACGTTTGAGTTTGAGCGCGCGACCCTGGTCATCTTCATAGTTCCAGACAAGCCCGGCGCTTCGGGCACTACCGTCGACTTCGACTTCGTAGCTCACGGCTCCTGATTGCCCCTCGGCCAGCAGCTGGCGCACAGCATTGGCCAACGTCGGGCTGTCAACCAGAACGCCCACCTCGGAATTCCACAGTACCGAGCGTGGGTCCAGGTTCAGTGGGCCGATGAAAATCTGCCGATTGTCGAACACCGCCGCCTTGCTATGCAGACTCACCGGCGTATCGGCGAGCCTGTAGCGCGAGTGCGTCGCCGGTTTTTTTCGCATTTCAAACAGCCGCACGCCCGCATTCAACAGAGCTGTGCGATAGGGCTGATAGCCGCCGTGTACCAGCGGGACGTCCGTCGCCTCGAGCGAATTGGTCAGTACCCGAACCGACACGCCCCTACCCGCGCAGTCGCTTAAATAAGCCAGCCCTGCCCAGGTAGGCACGAAGTAAGCGGACACCATCATCAGCTCTCGGCGTACGCCCTGTGCCACGGGAAGTAGCGGCGCGATCATCATCTGACCTTCGTCGGGCACCGAGGCTGTCGCAAGCTTACCGGGCGGATCCCACAGTGCTGTGCCCGTCGCCCATACCAACTGGTCCAGCCATGTGCCGAGCTGTGGCGCTCGACGGTAAGCGGTCAGCAGCGCGCATTGGTCTGGATCCTTGTTACACGCATCGTCGATTTCCTGCGCCAAGGGCCGGGGCTGGTGCTTTCGTCCGAACCGCTTGATGGATTTACGTAGACTTTGATCGATGGGCACGGCCAGTGAATGCTGCCAATAAGCCTCGAAACTGGCGGAAAAATCACTGGCCACAGGGCCGATACACAGCAGGTCGATGTCGACGAAATTGCGCTCCGGGTCGGCGTCGTAATATTCATCCCCGAGGTTGCGCCCGCCCATGACGACCAGATTGCGATCAGCCAACAGCAGCTTGTTGTGCATCCGTCGATGCTGATGGGGGAGCTCAAACAGGCGACCCAATGGCCGTGTAGTGGCTCGTTTGCGTCCTTTCTTCGGCGGATTGAAGACTTTCATCTCGATGTTGGGATGGGCAGCGCTGAGCAGAATGCGGTGATCTCGCGCATCGCTTGCGAAGTCATCGAGCAACAGCCGGATACGCACACCGCGGTTGGCCGCCTGTAGCAGTTCACCCAGTAGTAGGCGGGTGCTGATGCCGTCGTGGGTAATGTAGTACTGCAGGTCGAGCGACTCGGTGGCCTGAGCGATGGCTTCGGCGCGAGCATTGAACGCATCCTGGCCGGACAGCAACAGACGAAATCCCGACTGACCAGGCGTGGCGGCCTGGACCAGCGAGTCGATGCGCGATTTCAAGCCCGAGACAGGTGCCTCGGCACGCCCCGGCGATCGGTGCGCCGAGGCGGACCGATCGCCTGTGGTTCGTTCGACTCCGCCCAGCCGAGTCACGCGGCCGGTTCCGCCATCAGCGAAAGTCAAAGTAGCACCCGGAGCGCAGGTCGATTAGCGCGGCGTTGGCGCGTCTGCATGCAGCAACCCCTGATTCTTGGCCGCCGCCCAGAAGGCAGCCGGCACATGCGCATCGACTATTGACGCCACGTTCTCGCGGACCTGTTCTGGGCTGCTTGCTCCGGGGATCACCGCCGCAACCACATCCGGCGCGTTGCAAAATTGCAGGGCCGCCGTGCGCAAATCGACGCCATGCTCGCGAGCCAGTGCCCGATAGCGCTCGCGCTTTTCGGCTATATCGGCCGGCGCGCCGCGGTCATAGTTGTAATACTCGCCACCGGCCAGATAACCGGAATTGAGCGGCGCACCGAGCACCAGCGAGACGTTGCGTTTTTCACAAGCCGGGAACGCACGCGTAAGCGCATCTTCATGTTTGAGCAGCGAGTACTGAGTGGCCAACAGGCTGATGTCCGGATCGGAGACCTCCAGCGTGTCGAGCAGCGGCTCGAGCGTATTGACGCCCAGCCCCCAACCTTTGATAAGCCCCTCCTCGCGCATCTTCACCAGTTCTGGCATGGCGCCTTTGCGCGCGACCTCGAAATGTTCGCGCCATTGCGCGCCCATATGGTCAGGCGACAGGTCGTGTATGAACACCATGTCCAGGCGCGGGACACCCAGGCGCTGCAGGCTGTCCTCGATAGAACGGCGGGTTGCGGTGGCGGAGAAATCCCAGTTTGGCCGGAAGTTGTCGACGCCTTCCCAGCCAGGATGGTCGTAGCCGGGGTCGGGTTCAAGCAGCCGTCCAGTCTTGGATGACAAGACGTAGCCATCGCGGTCACGCGGATAGAGCAACTGCCCGACCCGCCGTTCGCTCAGTCCCAACCCGTACCAGGGCGACGTGTCGTAATAGCGAATGCCTTGCTCCCACGCGGCCTTGAGAATGGCGCGGGCCTGTTCTTCAGTGATCTGCCGGCGCATATCGCCCAGGGCAATGGCGCCACCGAGCCCGAAACGCTGTGGCGGTCGATAGTGTGGGTGCTCGCCCTCGTTGCGCGGCAGCGCCTCGGGAGAGCGGCTTGTGGACGGAGCGGTGCTCGTTTGCGCCAATAGGTGCGGCGTGGTCAGCGCCAGCGCACTGCCAGCGGCCAGGGTCGAGAGAAAAATACGACGCTGCATGCAGCCTCCTGTAGGTGTGCGGTCCCGAGCTCAACGCGTCGCGCTCTGCGGCGCCCCGGGGTGGGCCGATACAAAGAGGACTGCCGGCCGATCGAGGCATTCCCTCTGTAGGATGGGCGGTCACAAGGGCGTCTGCTCCGCGCCGGGGTGGCATGGGTCTCGCTGCCACCCGTTGCGGCAACCGCTCAGCAACGCCCTCCTGGCGCAGAGTTTCCAACGCGGACCTAACGCCAGGCATTACGAGCCGTCCCTTTTGGCATCGAATCGCAACTGACGGTCCGAGTTGTAAGCTCAAGGACGCGGCACATCGTCTTTGCTGGCTGGCTCCTGCCCGACCTTCTGCTGCATCCGGGCGCGATCAGCGGCATCGGCTTCCAAACTGTGCTGTTCGCTCGCGTGGCGACGGTCGTATTGCAGTTCGATGAACATGGGAAAGTGGTCTGAGCCGATATCCGCGAGGCGCTCGATGCGTGCCACGCGAAAGTGGGCACTGTGAAAGAAGTGATCCAGCGGCCAGCGTAGGAAGCGGTACTGCGCGTGAAAGGTGTTGAACATGCCGCGACCGATGCGTGGATCGAGCAGGCCGCTGATCTTGCGGAACAATCGAGTGGTTGGCGACCAGGCGACGTCATTCAAGTCACCGCTGACGATTACCGGTTCATCGGTCTGCTTGACGCTGCGCCCGACGATCAGCAGCTCGACGTCACGCTCGGTGGACTCGTCGTTTTCCGTCGGGCTCGGCGGCGCCGGGTGCAGGAAGTGCATGCGCACGCCCAGCTCGTCATTGACCCGCAGCCGGGCATGCATCGACGGAATATTGTCCTGCACCAGGAAGCTCAGCCGCTGATGCTCCAACGGCAACCGCGAAAACACGTGCATGCCGTAGAGGTTGTCCAACGGACAGCGGATGCAATAGGGGTAGTCGTCGCTGAGTACTTGCAGCTGTTCGTCCCACCACTGGTCGGTTTCGAGGGCTACCAGTACATCCGGCTGGTAACGCCTGACCAGCGCAATCAAGCGATCAGCGTGGCGATTAGGCGTGAGGACATTGGAGGACAGGATACGAATCCGCGGGCCGTCGTCATTCGGGTCGGCCCAGTCGACCTCGCAGCGTACCAGCGGTGTGTAGGGCCGTATCCACCACCACTGGTAGGCCAGGCAACCCAGCGTCACGGGCGGCAGCAGCAGGTTCCAGCGGATGGAAAAATCCAGCAATAGCAACTGAACCAGCAGCAGTACCAGCAACAGCGCGCCCACCTGCAACTTGGGGAAATCCCAGCCGCGCACCCACCAGCTTGGCTGGCTCCAGTATTGAATGAGAGTGATCGCCACGAAAACCACAGTCACCCCAACCAGGATGCCCTCGGTCATGGCTGGCCCTCCCCAGCTTTCATTTTGCTCGTAGCTAGTTCGGATCGGCCACCAGGCTGATTGTTCCGCCTTCATCGGTACCTTCTGTTGCGATGCAACAGAGGCAGCGAACTGCTGATTCAGAGCAGCGTCGACATCGGAGTTTCTTGACGCCTCTGTCATACCTCCGATGCGGTGAGCGGGTGCGGCAGGTCGACACAAGGCGGTCAGCATGCGCGAGGAAGTGACGGGTACGGCGGGCTCCGTTTGTTGTTTCGCGCACAACCGACGCGAGTAAGGCCGGATGGGCGTCGATTGGCGCGTCCTGCCCGGTGGTCAGGAACCTGCCCGAACCGGACCGCTCTACTCCCTAGTGCCCGACGTTTCGTGAACCTCCGGCCATGCCGTTAACGCTGTGGCGGGTGATGAGATGTCGACAGACCATGCGACTCAGCCGATGAGGACCCTACCCATGCCCGCGCTATCCGCCCTACCCGACTGCTGCTGGAATGCCAGTGCCCCCCGTAGCGACTTCCCGCCGGCGACCGGCCACAGCGAATGCGACGTTGTAGTGGTCGGCGCCGGCATCGTCGGACTGAGCGCCGCCATGACGCTCTGCGAAGCCGGCAAGAAGGTCGTGGTACTCGAAGCGCGCGATATCGGCCGACAGGTCACCGGACGCTCGACCGCCAAGGTCACCACTCAGCATGCCCTCATCTACCGACACCTGATTGATACCTTCGGCCAGGACCTGGCGCAGTGCTACGCCGACGTCAACCGTGAAGCGGTGAACCGCATTCGCCATTGGGTCGAAGACCTGCAAATCGACTGCGATTACCAGCGCCAGTCCGCCTTCGCTTATGCCTGTTCCGCGCAAGGCCGCGAGGCCATCGAGCGTGAAGCTGAGGCGGCTCGCTGCCTGGGCTTTGCCGCGCGGGTGCTCGACCGCGCGCCGCTGCCCTTCGAGACCACGGGTGCGCTCGAGTTTCCCGACCAGGCGCAATTCAACCCAGCCAGCTACCTGGTCGGCCTGGCGGCGGCGGTACAGGCTTGCGGGGGGCAGATCCATCAGCAAACCCGCGCGCAGAAATTCGAGCGCAACGACCGCTGGCAGGTGAGTTTCGATGGCGGCACGGTCAGCGCCGACCAGGTGACTCTCGCCACGCACATGCCGGTAGAGACGCCAATCGACCTGGTCAGCCCGACCCAGCCACGCTGCCATGTGGCAATCGCCTTCCGCCCCCAGGACGAAGCCCACCTTGAGGGCATGTTCATCGCCGCCGAAGACCCGACCCATTCGATTCGCATGGGTCGCGACGATCAAGGCCCGCTGATGCTCGTACTCGGCCCGCGCTTCAACACCGGGCAGGACGGAGACGTGGCGCAGCGCTTCGTCGATCTCGAACAGTGGGCGCGCAGCAACCTGCCGGTTGGCGAGGCGGTGTGGCAATGGTGCAACGAGGACTACGACACCGCCGATCGCATGGCCTATGTTGGCGAGGCCGATCCCGAGGAGGCGCCCGGGCTGTTCGTCGCCACCGGTTTCAATGCGTGGGGCATCAGTAACGGCACCGCCGCCGGCCTTGGTATCGCTCGCCAGATCATCACCGGGCGGCGCCCTTGGAAGACACTTTACGACCCCAGGCGGCCTTCACCGGACGACTTCAACCAGAGCGGCGAGAGCCAGTCACAGGTCGATGAGCTGGACGCTATCGGCCCCGGCGAAGGTGGCGTGATTACCCGCGGCGACGAGCAGATCGCGGTCTGGCGAGACGATTCCGGCGTGCTGCACGGCGTCTCTGCGGCCTGCACGCACATGGGTTGCAGCGTGACCTGGAACAATGCCGATCGCACCTGGGACTGCCCCTGCCACGGCTCGATCTTCCAGGCTGATGGTGAGGTGATTCACGGCCCGGCCATCCAGCCGCTCGCAGCCAGGTCACTTTGAGTGTCAGCGACTCGCGCCTGAGCGGGTCGCTTGATATGCCAACCGTTCCTCGGATGCCGGTAGGCAAATTGGGGTCGTTCCAGTAGGGCTCGGCATCAAGCTGTTGGTCGATGCGCTACTTGGCGTCGACGGCTCTGCGGCCGGTGGCTGAGCGTACCGGGAACACCCCTGATACATATCAGCCGAACACAGCGGCCTGGTTTCCGGGCATCCTTTCGTTCAATGGTGCGATCCGAAACGTGGCTTTCGAGCTACAGGCCATAAAGGCTGTCACCCTTGGCGATCTTGAACGAACCGATCCACTGTGTGCGTTTGAAAAACCTGTAACGCTGGGCCACGTAATGACGCCAATGGACATCTCTCCACACGAGCAGCCATCACCATGCATGCCACGCTTCCCCTCCTGAACGCTCTGGCGTTCCCGCCGCTGCGTCGCGGGTCGCTGGAGGCCTTGCAGGTCAATCTCACCTACCAGTGCAATCAGCGCTGTCTGCACTGCCATGTGAACGCCGGGCCGACTCGCACGGAGGCGATGACCGATGAGAGCCTCGGCCTGCTGCATGAGGTGATCGATGCGCATCCTGTGCATACGCTCGACCTCACCGGCGGCGCACCGGAAATGCACCCGCGCTTTCGTGAGATCGTCGCCCACGCACGCAGGGAGGGTCTGCGGGTCAACGACCGCTGCAATCTGACGATCCTGAGCGAGCCTGGCTACGAGGACCTGGCGAATTTTCTGGCCGAGCAAGGTGTCGAGGTGACGGCATCCCTGCCCTGCTACTCACGCGAGAACGTCGACCGGCAGCGCGGCGATGGCGTGTTCGAGGCCAGCATCGCCGGGCTGCGCAAGCTCAACCGACTTGGCTACGGCGAACCCGGTAGCGACCTGACGCTCAACTTGGTCTACAACCCACAAGGGCCGAGCCTGCCACCGCCACAAGCGGCGCTCGAAGCGGATTACAAAGCGCACCTTGCACAATACTTCGGTATCCACTTTGACCATCTGCTGACCATCACCAACCAACCGATCGCCCGCTTCGGCAGCACGCTAATCAGCAAAGGGCAATTCGCTGATTACATGCAGTTACTGCGCGACAGTTATCGGCCAGCCAATCTGGAAGCAGTGATGTGCCGCAGCCTGATCAGCGTGGATTGGCAAGGTTATCTGTATGACTGCGACTTCAATCAGATGCTCGACCTGCCGGCCGCCATGCCCGGCCTGATTGGCCGAGACCGGCCGCACCTGCGCAACCTGCTCCAGACGACGAGCCTCGAAGGCAACGCCATCGCGACGCGCGATCACTGCTATGCCTGTACTGCGGGGCAAGGCTCAAGCTGCGGTGGCAGCCTGATCGAATAAGGACGCTGTAATGGATATGAGCAGCTGGACGGGGCTGTTTTTCTGGGGCTTTCTGATCTTTTATGGCGCTGCGATGCTGGCCTTGTCCCCGCGCTCGGTGACGTTGGGTGGCTTCTTCGAAGGCCAGGACAAACACGGCCGCAGCGTCGCGCCCTGGTTGCTGACTTCGAGCATCTTCATCAGCTGGATCTTCGCCAAGTCAGTGACCAATGCGGCGAACCTGGGTGCCAGCTATGGACTGGTCGGCGGACTGGCTTACGCCATGTACTGGCTCTCGATCCCCCTGACAGGCTTCGTCATCTATCGCTTGCGCCGGCGCTTTGCGGCTACCGGCCTGGTGAGTTTTCTCTCCAGCCATTACGGTCACGCGGCGGCCCTGGCGTTCACTGCGGCGATCCTCATCCGTTTGTTCAACGAGGTGTGGAGCAATACCGCGGTGGTCGGCGGCTACTACGGAGCGTCTGGCAGCCCCGAGTTCATTGCGGCTGCCTTGCTGTTCACCGCTGTCACGCTGGGCTACAGCCTGCGCGGTGGGCTTCGCAGCTCGATACTGACCGACGCGGCGCAGATGGCGATCTTCATCGTTGCGCTGATTTGGGTCCTGGGCCTGGTACTGCCGCAACACACGGTAGAGGAGCTGAGCAGTACCAGTCACTGGTCACTCAATGCGGGCGTCGATCTGCTGCTGGTTGCGGGGCTGCAGGCACTCAGTTATGGCTTTCACGATCCGGTGCTTACCGACCGCGGTTTCATCAGCGAAGAACGCACCATGCGCCGTGCTTTTTTGCTGGCGGGCATCCTGGGTTTCGTCGCGATCCTCGCCTTCTGTCTGATTGGGGTACATGCACAATTGACCGGCTTGCCGGCGTCCGACAACGTCCCGGCGGCCCTGGCCAAGACTATGGGCATCGGCGCGCTATTGGTGATGACGGTGGTGATGGTATCGGCCGCGGGCTCGACGCTGGACTCGACATTTTCCAGTCTCGCCAAGCTGGTTGGGCGAGAACTGCCATTGCTGGCCGGGCGTGATCTGGGAGCACGGGCCATCGGTCTGGGCATGGCAGCGATGGTGTTGTTCGCCCTGCTGGGCAACCTGCCGATGATCGCGGGGACCGATATCCTCAAGGCCACGACAATCAGCGGGACCATGGTCATTGGGCTCGCCCCGGTGTTTATCCTGCACGGTCTGACGAACCCGACTCGCCTGGGGTTCCACCTGAGTTTCTGGACTGGCCTTTGCCTGGGCATCGCTCTGACGCTTGATTGGATTCCGCCAAACTGGGCCATTGGCGATGGCAAATATGCCTTGCTGCTCGGCACCAACCTCTATGGTTTGTTGCTGTGCACCCTGGGATACCTGCTGCCGGGCTGGCTGCGAGGACGCCAATGATGCGTCCGGGCGACGCTGTTCGCCACGTGATCGTTTCGCGTCCCGCTCGCGCAGCCATAGTTGCCAGCATCAGGCGCGACCCAGCCCATGCGGTCGAGCATCAATGACGGAGAGGCAGGGATGAATAGCCGAAAAATCGCGGTACTGGCGCTGATTCTGGTGCTGCTGGCCGGCTTCTTCGTGTTCGATATGGGCCAATACCTCAGTCTCGACGCGATCAAGGCGCAGCAAGCGGCGCTCGACGCACAGGTGGAGGTTCACCCATGGCTCGCGGGTGGCGTTTTCTTCCTTGGCTATGTATTGGTCACGGCGTTGTCACTGCCTGGTGCCGCATTGATGACGCTTGTCGGCGGAGCGCTTTTCGGTTTGTTTGGCGGCACGCTGCTGGTGTCCTTCGCATCGACGCTCGGCGCGACCCTCGCGATGTTGCTCAGCCGCTACTTGCTTCGCAGCTGGGTGCAGGCACGCTTTCGGCAACGACTGGCCAAGATCGACCAGGGCGTGAACCGCGAAGGCGCCAGTTACCTGTTTGCCTTGCGTCTGGTCCCGGTATTTCCCTTCTTCCTGATCAATCTGGCGATGGGTCTTACGCAATTACCCGTCCGTACATTTTGGTGGGTCAGTCAACTGGGCATGCTGCCCGGAACGCTGGTGTACGTGAATGCCGGGCGCGAGCTAGGTCAGCTGGAGTCTTTGGGCGGCATTCTCTCACCGGGGCTGATTGGCGCCTTCGTGCTGCTGGGGCTGTTGCCGGTGTTGTCGCGTAAGGCGCTGGACGTGTTCAAGGCACGCAAGGTTTACGCGGGCTGGGAAAAACCACGTCGGTTCGACCGTAACCTGGTGGTCATTGGCGCCGGTTCCGGTGGGCTGGTCAGCGCCTATATCGCAGCGGCGGTAAAGGCCAAGGTCACTCTGATCGAAAAACACCGGATGGGCGGCGATTGCCTGAACACAGGCTGTGTCCCGTCGAAGGCGCTGATCCGCTCGGCCAGACTGGCCAATGAGCTCAAGAAGGCCGAGCAGCTGGGCTTCAAGCCAATCGAGGGCGAGGTGGACTTCGCCGCCGTCATGCAACGCATCCAGCGCGTGATCGCCACGATCGCGCCACATGACTCGGTTCAGCGGTACACCGAACTCGGCGTCGAGGTAATCGAAGGCACAGCACGGATCACCTCGCCGTGGACCGTCGAGGTCAACGGCCAGCGCCTCAACACCCGCGCCATCGTCATCGCCACTGGCGCAGGTCCGAAGGTGCCCGATATTCCCGGTATCGACCAGGTCGCACCGCTTACCTCGGACACGGTCTGGGCCTTGCGTGAGCAACCCAAACGGCTGCTGGTATTAGGCGGTGGGCCGATCGGTTGCGAGTTGGCGCAGGCCTTTCAACGGCTCGGATGCCAGGTCATCCTGGTTCAGCGCAACGAGCGCCTGCTGCCCCGTGAGGACTCCGACGCCAGCGCGGCCGTACTGGCGGGGTTGCGCAAAGACGGTGTGGATGTACGTCTGCAGCACCGCGCCGAGCGTTTCGACGCGATCGATGGCGAGCGGCAGGTCGTCTGCCGTGATCTCTCACTCGACGGTGAAGTGGTCATCGAGTTCGACCAGCTACTGGTCGCGCTGGGCCGAGCCGCCAATATTCAGGGTTTCGGTGTCGAGGAACTGCAACTACAAGTGCGGGAAAACGGCACTCTCGCCACTAACGAGTACTTGGCTACCCGCTTTCCAAACATCTATGCGGTCGGTGACGTAACCGGCCCCTTCCAGTTCACCCATGTCTCCTCGCATCAAGCGTGGTACGGCGCGGTGAACGGGCTGTTCGGCGGATTCAAGCGCTTCAAAGTGGACTACCGCGTGATCCCCTGGGCCACCTTTACCGACCCGGAGGTCGCCCATGTCGGGCTCAACGAACAGCAGGCCAAGGCTCAAGGCATCGCCTATGAAGTCACCCGCTTCGGCATGGATGACCTTGACCGCGCCATCGCCGATGAAGCCGCCTATGGCTACATCAAGGTGCTGACAGTGCCGGGCAAGGACCGCATTCTCGGCGCTACCATCGTCGGCAAGCATGCCGGTGATCTGATCACCGAGTACGTCTCGGCAATGAAGCATGGGCTGGGGCTGAACAAGATTTCTCGGCACCATCCACATTTACCCGACCCTGGCCGAAGCCAACAAATCTGTGGCCGGCGAATGGAAACGCACCCATGCCCCGGCCACGGTATTGCGCTGGCTGGCGCGCTTCCACCGCTGGCGACTTGGCGGCAGCGCGGATTCGCAATAACCAGGGCACAGCCCTCAGCAGGTCGGCGCAAACGGAAACGGAACCGTCACTTTGATCAACCTGTAAAGGTGAAGCAACGGGTGAAACTCAACTGTTAGCAGCTGGACCTTGCATCGAATGCCCGACAGGACAGATCCAAAGACACCTTCAACGCCTCGCTGCAAACAATAAGCAGAGCGGCTTATCCGACGGAACATAACCGCAGCGCCGAGATGTGCCACCCGCCATCCCCAACGAGCCAGCTTGATGACTACGAAGCAAACCCCTCCTGACGACGCAGCGCTGGTCCTCATCTGCAAGCGACCTGCCCTTGGCCACGGCAAACAGCGCCTGGCCGTGCACATCGGTGTCGAGCGAGCCTTGAATATCGCCGAGCATCTGCTTGATTGCGCACTGGAAGACCTGCGCAGCTGGCACGGGCCGGTCGTCATTGCCCCCGATCAGAGGGATGCGTGTGACTGGGCCGCACAGCTGATGCCGCAGGCTCTGTGTCTGGCGCAAACTGCCGGCAACCTGGGCGAACGAATCAACAACCTGGACCACAGCTTGCGCGGCCTCGGCCATCGGCAGCTTCTGTACATCGGAAGCGACGCCCCAGCGCTCACACCGGATGACTATCAGCGGGTACACGCTGCGTTGGGGACACACGATACGGTGCTCGTGGCTGCGCGAGACGGTGGGGTGGTGCTGATGGCGTCGAAACTTCCCTGGCCGGATCTAGCTGCCTTGCCGTGGAGCACCCCTGAACTGGGTCACGCACTGGCGGACGCATGCCGTCGGGTGGGTCATTCGGTTGCGCTCAGCGGGGAATCGTTCGATATCGACGAACAAGCGGACCTGCCTCTTGCAGCCCAAGCGCTCGCCGACGACCCCAGAGCAGCGAGGCGAAGACTGCTACAAACGCTGAACAATCTTGAGGGACTGCGACGGTGAGCTCATCAGGGATCAGCGTGATCATCCCGTGCCTGCACGACGAAGAGCACCTTGATCGGCTGCTTCTGCAATTGCGTCTGGCTGAGTCAGAAACCGGGACACCGCTGCAAATCGTCGTAGTGGATGCGGCTGTCAGTGAGCGATGCCAAGCGCTGTGCCGGAACCACGATGCGCTGTGGTCATCGGCAACGCCATCGAGGGGCGAGCAGTTACGCCAGGGAGCCGCGCTCTCGGCGCATGAGACGCTCTGGTTTCTGCATGCCGACGCCGATCTGGACCGGCAGGCATTGATGGCCGTGAGCGAGGCCATAGAGAAAGGCGCTACGGGAGGCTACTTCGCGTTTCGCTTCAGCGACACGAACAGCTGGCAAGGCCGCTTGATCGAACGCCTGGTGGCTTGGCGAAACCGGGTCGGCGTGCCCTATGGCGATCAAGGCATCTTCGCTCGCCGGACAACCTATTTCGCCGTACGGCAACATGCGCCCTGGCCGCTTTTCGAGGAAGTTCCGCTGGTCAAGGGATTGCGCAGCCAAGGGTATTTTCGCCGCCTGGAGCATGGGCTCGGGGTCAGCTCACGCCGTTGGCAACGCGATGGCTGGTGGCGCCGCGCCGGCCGCAATCGCCTGCTGGCCCTGGGTTTCATGCTAGGGCTGTCGCCCTTTACGCTTGCACGGCTCTACGCTGGAAGAAACGTAACGGGCTCAAAGCCACGCGATACTTCCCGCCTGGGATAGTGGTTACCTGTCAGGCATAAAAAGCTGTTTAAAGACCTGACGTGGCAGCGATTGGACTAACAGCGCCAGCGCTCGCCCCGTCTGCTTGGGCTGGGGCGGCGACGGCTCGAGCACTGAGCCTAGTGATTCGACTTCGAGCGAGCCTGCGCAGCCTTCAACCCGTGCGGCTGTAACCCAGGATTAGCCAGCTGCCGGCAAGCGATGCTTACGGTCCCGATCCTCAACGCCTTCACCGTAAGCCGACGCATACCAAGTTGGGTCTGATGAAAACATCGGGTTAGCTGTTCAGCGCGCCCTAATCGGGGGCGGTATCTCGATCATCATGCGGTCGCTTGCTCCAACCAGCCGAGCAGTCGGATGGCCTCCTGTCGGCTATCACCACAGACCATATGATCCGCTTGAAACTGGCTGCAAACCGCAGGCCTGGAAGGCAAGCCGAACAATCTGCAGAGGTTTTGCTCGGAAAGATGCAGGCAACGCTCGCCAGCCGGTTTTCCTGAAGGCAGACCGGGCATCGGCGAGCTGATCGAAGGGGCAACGCAACAGGCACCGCAACCGGGACGGCAGTTCATTCCAACGATCCGAAATGAAAATAACGGGGCGGCGATAATAGTCGCAGGCTTAGCAAAAGACACTAGCGCGACGCGACACTCATTCGATACTTGCGAGGCCGTGCCGACAGCCAATAGGATTCGCCACCGCCCCGGAGTGACCTATGCCTATCTGGATTCAGACTGCCGCCCTGCTCTGCGTTTCCAACCTGTTCATGACCTTTGCCTGGTACGGTCATCTCAAGACACTCAACGGGAAGCCGTGGCTCATAGCCGCGTTGATCAGCTGGGGCATCGCGCTGTTCGAGTATCTGATGATGGTGCCGGCGAATCGAATCGGCTACACCGAACTATCGATCGGTCAGCTGAAGATCATGCAGGAAGTGATCACCCTCGCCATCTTCGTGCCGTTCAGTGTGCTGTACATGCAGCAACCGTTGAAGCTCGATTACCTCTGGGCCGGGTTGTGCTTGTTGGGCGCTGTGTACTTCATCTTTCGCTCATAGCAGTCGGTTCGACGGGCTTTTTAGGCAGCGTAGCTTGCCGCAATGCGACCTGATGACGGCGTCCAGCGGCTTCGGCATACTGGCCGCCCTTTCCCCACCCTTAGAGATTTTTCGAATGTTCAAAGTCAACGAGTACTTCGACGGCACCGTCAAATCCATCGCCTTCGACATGGCAGCGGGCCCCGCCACCATCGGCGTCATGGCGCCTGGCGAATATGAGTTCGGCACGAATCAGTTGGAAGTTATGCAAGTTGTCGCTGGCAGCCTCGACGTGAAACTGCCGGGTAGCGAAAACTACGAAACTTTCGGCGCTGGCACCCAGTTCACTGTGCCGGCGAACAGCAAGTTTCAGCTGAAGGTGGCGGAGGCGACTGCCTACTTGTGTGAGTACCGCTAAGCGGACACTTTTGCTTTGGGGCAGTCCGGAACGTCGTTGCGGTGGATGGATAAGACCATCTACCCTGCGACATTTGTTGGGTGGACTTCGGCCCACCAAAGCGCACCAAGGATGACCGCTTTGCTTAGGCGGGAGTCACCCGGCGGCGCTTTCGTCACTTACTACGCATCGGCCACGTTTCTCGGCGCAACATAACCACCGGTCCAGTCCATCCGACAGTCGAAGTATGCCTTCTGGTAAACCAACCTACGTCAAGTTCAGGCTAGCTCCGTAGGGTGGAAACCGCGAAGAGTTTTCCACCAATACGCCGTGGGGCCCAGGGCAAAAAATGCATCTAGCTATTGCTCTGAAGAACTACAGCACAACGTAAATCAGAGACGACAACTGTTTGCAGAATGGTCACCAGCGCGAGCGAAAAACCTTCACCGAGGCGGCTAAGACTCTTGCGGGATTTCATCCCAACCAGACTTAACTTCCCGCAGCAACCCAGCGACCTCATCAAGGATCACCAGATCGCTCTTAAGGTTTGCTTCTATCAGTCGCGTGGCCATGTATACATAGAGGTTGTTGAGATTAGCTGCGACTTCTCCCCCTGCCTCAAGATTCAAGCCCTGACGCAATCCGCCAACGATGTCTATGGCCTTACCGATCAAGGTGCCTTTCAAGGCGACATCGTTACGCTCCATTGCACCCTTCGCTTGCGCAAGGCGGGAGAGACCGCCTTCCATCAACATCTGGATCAAACGATGCGGCGTTGCATCGATGAGCTGAGCGTTGGTATTGACCGATTGGTACTGTTTCATCGCGGACATGGCGTACATGAGGTTAGCTGCTCCAGTGATGCGGGACTAACCTATTTATCGGCAACCGCTCGTACAGCTTTAATCAGTTAAGGACAAAGCGACGGCTTGATTTTCATTTATTCGTGGCGTGAAGCTAGGTATTTTCTTCAGGGCGTTTAGAGCGGTCGGCGCTCTCGTCTGATCGTGCTCTGCAAAATATGACAGCCGGGATGATAACGACGAGAACCGCGGCTAGACCCATCATCCCATCTACCGGACCAAGCGAACGATGTGCTTATTTATTGCTCTTGACGACACCGGGTAAGCTGGAAAGCGTGTTCTCCAACCAACTGCTCGTGTTGGAAAGCTGTGCGACCATTGTGTCCATAGCATTGAATTGGGCATAAAGACGGCTAGTCATCGACTCAATTCGCAGCGCGAGCTTCTCACGCTGCGCCTTTACATCAGCGCTAGTGCCTTCAAGGCCGGAAACCCGTTGCGCTAAAACCCCCCCGGTCTGATTGAACCCATCGACTCGGTTGTTGAGCCTACTCATCAGCCCTGCATCACCGGTAAAGAAACTTCCGACAGCATCGAACTTACTCTCGAGCGCCGTCTTCAGCTTCTTGTCATCAATACCCAGAGTGCCATCCTTCTGAGTTGTGATACCCAAATCTGACAACAGTCGTACGCCCTCACCGCCGCCGATTTTAGTAAGTTCATTCTGGATGCCAGAAAGAATGTTGCGAACACTGGAGTCACCCACAAGGCCACCGGTCAATGGTTCTCCATTCTCACCAACCTTAGTCACCTTGGTCAGCGTGTTCGTCGTGCCGATCAGGTTGTTATAAGCAGCAATGAATTTTTTGACGTTGGAGGTAACGCCTTCAAAATCCTGCGCAACCGTAACCGTAACCGTTTTGTCCTTTTCCGCCGCGGTCAGATTGAGCGTGACCTCGGCAATAGCGCCCTCTACCCTATTGGACGCGCTTTGTAATGCAAGACCATCAATACTGAACTTGGCGTTTTGCGCCCGCTCCAACACACCATTCATGCCTTCGACGGCGTCACCTTCGGCAGAAATAGTATTTGTGGTATCGATCGCAAGCGCTTCCAGTCCTGCAGTAGCAGTGATCGAAACGTCCTTCCCTGCCCCCGTATTGCTTGAAGACATCACCAGCCGCGTCTTGCCAGTACTCGGGTCGGTAAGCAGATTCGCAGTGACGCCTGAATCCTTGAGCGCCGCATTCAGCGAGTTCCGCACCTGCTCGAGCGACGCACCTTCGCTTATATCCACGCTGATGCCTTGGCCGTCTCCTAGATCGACGGCCAAGGTACCGGCGGCGCCTGTCTTGAAACTACTCTCCAGCGCAGCAGTAGCCGTCTTGCTGCCTGTAGCCAGCTGCTCGATTTTGATACTGTAAATGCCCGCCTGAGCGGTCTTGCTTGCGGTAGCGGTCAGCAGACCGGTACTACTGGATTTAGCGGAGCGGTTCTCATACAGCTTGGGGTCGTTCAAATCTTTGAGCGCGGTCTGGAAGCCGCTCAAGGCCGTGCGTAATGAACCCAGGGCGGAAATCTTGGTGGTGGTCGCACTTTCCAGGCGGTTCAGTTGCGCCTCTTTCGGTGCCTTTTCTGCCGAAACCATGGCGCTAACCATAGAATCGATATCCATGCCTGAACCAATACCTGTGATACCTGCCATGTCCATCACCTCGCCAAGGGGTTGACGCTTATAAAGCAAAATTCGATATCAGCAAGAACCCCGCCGCTAGGCCTGGGCCTTGAATAATAGACTGCGTGCCTCTTCCAGGTTTTCGGCCAGGCGCAACGCTTCTTCAGTCGGGATCTGCCGAACCACCTCTCCCGTCGCACGGTCCGTCACTTTAACAATCATCTTGCCACTCGCATCGTCCAGATCGAAATCCAAATCCCGGCGAATGCTTTGCACAAAATCCTTGATGCTGGAAACCGCCTCCCCGAGCGACTCGGCGATAACAGTCTGCTGCTGCTCGGCTGGAGCCGAACCGGCAACGACCGCTGAATCAGCCTGTTTGCCGGCAACGCTACGCGCTCCCTCTTGCTGCGCCTGCGCCGTATTAGCAAGCAGCCGGGTTGAAATCGCAATATCCATTTTTCATCACCTCGCAACGGCGAAACGGGGGGAAGCGCTCAAGCACTTCCCCCCGCAGTTATCGCAGACCTGCCTGTTCAGCTTACTGCAAAAGGCTAAGAACCGCCTGCGGCAACTGGTTGGCCTGGGCTAGGATCGCGGTACCTGCCTGCTGCAGGATCTGATTCTTGCTCAGTGCAGCAGTTTCAGCGGCGTAGTCGGTATCTTGGATACGGCCTCGCGCTGCCGAGACGTTCTCGCCAATGTTCTGCAAGTTGGCAATCGTATTCTCGAAGCGGTTCTGCACCGCACCAAGTTCGGCTCGCTGAGAGTCGATCGACTTGATCGCCTCGTCAATTGCCTGGACGGCAACCTGCGCACCCTTGGCGGTAGTCAAGTCAATCTTAGCGATGGTTGTGGAAGTAGCCGTACCCGCGGTAGCCGCAACCGTTGCAGCACCAGCTGTGAAACCGGTACCGCTAGTCTGAGCCATGCTAGTAAGGGCGAATGCTGACTGCCCAGTGGTGGTAGCGTCCTCTTTGGCGACAACAGTTATTGCACCAGAGGTTTCGTCTACGAAGGCACCCACGCCCGAGTTGGTATCGTTAATGGCGGCAGCCAGTTTCTGGTTGATTTGTACGTTGGTATCGCCTTTGGCGAACTTAGCATCAACCGAATACGACTTGGAACCGACCGAGAAACCTACCGTAACGCCACCACTGGCCGCAGCGCCGGTCGCCGGAGAAGCGGCCGCGGTTGCGCTCGAAGCAGCGATAGTGGACTCGTAGTGCGTAGCATCAAGCGACTTGGAGCTCATCTCGCCAATGGAAACACTGATGATCTCGTTAGCCGCTGCACCCACCTGGAAGCTGGCAGTGCCGAAGTCGCCGTTGAGCAACTGACGACCACCGAAGGTAGTGGTATTGCTGATACGGTCCAGTTCTTTCTTCAGCTGGGTGACTTCGTCGTTTAGTGCACCACGCTCAGAATCACTGTTGGAACCGTTTGCAGCCTGCAGGGACAGGTCACGCATACGCTGCAGGATATTCGTGGACTGCTGCAGGGCGCCTTCAGCAGTCTGCGCCATGGAGATGCCGTCGTTCGAGTTTTTAACCGCAACATTCAGACCACTGATCTGGCTTCCCAGACGGTTGGAAATCTGCAGGCCGGCGGCATCGTCCTTGGCGCTGTTGATGCGGCTACCTGTTGACAGGCGCTGCATTGTGGTCTGCAGGGAGTTGGCGGAGTTGCTGAGGTTGCGCTGAGTGTTCAGGGAAGCAACGTTAGTGTTGACGGTCAAAGCCATGATGTGTGTCCTCCATCGGACCTAGCTTGTTTGCCTGAGTGTGCGACCTTAGGGAGGGACATTACCCAGGCACCCATAAAGTTCGCATTCATGATCTATTTCGGCGGTACTCTCAAAAGCTTTAGGGGAGAAAGAGAAAATCCTTTGTCACCCTTGACTTCTTCGATCGCTCTAACCGCCGCATGGTCACTACATCGGCAAGTCGGCGGAGAATCTTAGGAACTAACTCATCATGGCGGTGTAACAGCCGCACAAACGCCCAAGCGAGATCGAAGCCGTGCGTAAGCGTTCACGAACCCATAAAGAGAGGATGGAGATGGCATTGAACGCCTGGCCTGCTGGACACATGCGCGGCGTACATTTATCGAAGCACAGAAGGCGCAGCCCAAAGGGCAAGGCCGAACGCTCCGACATGGGGCCGCCCCTGGTCAGCAAGCTGTACGGCGTCGAGCGTATTGAAAGAGGTCGGCGACACCCCACGTTTCGATGCGAAGCTGAACAATGAGCCGGCGCTGACGGTGAAGCCCACCTCACCCAGTGGCAACGCTACCCGAATAGGGGAGTCGATCCTTGCCAAGGCCAAACGACCTTATAGCGAGGCACCCCGGGCAGGGGCACCGTCGATCTCACAGCCGAGTCGGGCCGCATCGTCTCATTGGTGCAAATCAGCCAGCCTAGGGAAGCCAAGCCTTGCGCCAGGATTCCAGATTCGCACCCTCAAGCATCCATTTGCTCAATACGACGTTCCGTAAGTCATCACCTGCTCTGGAGGCGGCATCAAGATCGTTGATGTGAGCCCTGATCGCATCAACCCAGTCTCGGAAGCGGTTCTTAACCAGCATAACTGGAAGGTCACCTCGATAGCACCTGACATCACTGGCTATGACAGGGAAGCCGCAGGCGCCGTACTCAAGCAGGCGCAAATTGCTCTTGCATTCATTGAAAAGGTTTTGCTCGAGCGGAGCCAGAGCAAGATCCAGGTTCATGCTGGCTAGAACCGACGGATACTGATGAATCGACACGCCCCCATGAAATTCATGAACGTAAGGCCTCAGCTTATCGGGGCACATCCCGAAGAACACCCATTCGACCTCATCGGCGAGCGCTTTGACCACGTCGACAATCAGCTCCAAATCGCCCGTATGACCAACCCCTCCAGCCCAGCCAACCCTTGGCTTTCGGCCAACCCGTCGTTCACTTTGCTTTCCCTTCCACCAGGCAGGCAAGCGGTTCTCGATGACCCTGATATCGTCGTGCAGCCCTGCATAGGCTTCTGCCAACGGCTGGGTGGAAACTACAAAACGATCAACGTATCCCAGTGCGCGCCGCAACGTGCGAACGATGTCCTTAGGCATATGCAGTCGGTGAATACTCTTGATCGGCAGGTTCGGCAGATAGTCGTCCAGCTCGTATATCTTGAATGCGCTAGAAAATTCCCGCATCCGCCGCATCTGCTCCAACTGCTCTTCACCCACCTGACGTTGCAGCAACACGACATCCGGCGCGTAACGGGCCAGCTCAACCGGGGAAAGCAGGCCGACAGTTAACGCCCCCTCGATGAGACCGGCATCGCGCATCGCGTTGAACGGTTGGATCACACGATAGTGGCCGCAACCCTCGCGATCCGCGTAATGCCCTAGTACAACCGGCAATGGTCGCCAGGATTGCAAGGGACGCCAGGACAACTGAGGGTCGGCCAGCTTGAAACCTTGCTCAACCTGCAAGCTGAACCCGCCATTATAGGCAGGGTCATGAGCCAAGACCGGCAACCAACGCCGGTAAAACTCATCCTCCTCCGCAGCATTGGTGGCAGCCTCAGGAGGAGGATCCATCAACAACTGTACCCGAGGAGTCCAGACGTTTAGATATCCCGCCTGCTGCAAACGAAGGCAAAGATCCACATCAGCCCAGCGCGCGAGCAGAGGGGATTCATCAAAACCGCCGAGCTGCTGAAACAGCTCTCGATGGACCATCAGACACTCACCACTGAGGGCAGAATAGTTCTGGTCGATCTGCAGGCGCTGCATATAGCCTGCATCATCAAACGAGGCCCCTTCAAAGGCGCGCCCGACGGGACCGCAGAGACCGAGCAACAAGCCAGCGTGGCGGATAATGCCATCTGCCGACAACAATTTCCCGCCCACTGCCCCGACTTCCGATCGCTGGCCATGGTTGAGTAGTTGCTGCAACCAGCCCTCTGCCATGACACCGGCGCCATCGCCCAACCATAGCAAGAAGTCACCTCTCGCTTGCTCGACCGCTTGGTTGCACAAAGCCTCGCGCGACAATGCAGAATCGAAGCGCAACACCCTTAATTGATCCACACCCATTGCCTCGACGCCGGCGAGCCACTCACGCATCGGTGTTGACTGATTACCATGGTCGAGCAACAGCACTTCGTAATTTGCGTAGTCGGTATGCTCCAGCAGCGTTTCAATGCATCGCTGAATTTGTGGCAAGCGATCCTTGACCACTATCAGAATACTTACAGAGCCCAGCTGCGCGTGGCCATAATCGAGTTCATAGCGCCCTGGCAGCCGGCTATCCACTTTAGCCTGCACGTATCCTCTGGCATGCAAATGCCGCTCGATCACAGCGTGCTCCTGAGCACTGTCTCGGAGTGCAAATGCAACGCTCGTAAGGAGCGGCTCACTTATATGGCCTATACAGGCTAGGCCGTAGCGCTCGACCAGGCGCAGCTGGTAGTCCAACTCGAACGCCTCTTCATATTCAGCAGCAAAACCGCCCAGCTCCACCAACGTTTCACGTCTTAACAGCCAATGTTTGCAAAGCCCAGCGGGAAAGCTAAGCAGTAAATCCAGGTTGAAGTCCGGACGCAACGCTACCCCACTTCCGCCATCCTCCAGGCGCATCAGTTCATCGGCATACACGGCCAGACAGCCCTCGGGCGCGCCCAGCAGATCTAACGCCGCGATTAGCAAGCCGCTGGAGGTAAATTCAACGCCGGCCTCTGCCACCAACATCCACTCGGCTTGGCTGGAGGTAGCGATGACATTGAGTACGGCCATTGGGGAGCTGCCAGCCAGCGGAAACAGCTTCGCCCGACCGTCGAGGCCTGAGAAGGCCATAGACGAAACCACTTGGATATCAATGTTTCGGTAGCAGTTAGTGCTTTCCAGACTCCGTAGCGTCCTTTCTACAGCCTCTCGGTCCGCCTTTGCATCAAGGACTGCCACAGCTATACGCGGTCCGTCATTGCTGCAAGCCAAGCGTTCCTCTATGAGTCGTCGCTGAACATCCTTCGGCCAGCGCTCCCCGTGCCAAGCCTGCAACGGGACAGTTCCCAAACCGATAGCCCGCATTAATGCTGCAAGCACGTTTACCGGCTTGAATACCCTTGCTTTGAGCTGGGTGATAGGTGCCACGCGCACAAACCGACTGTCCTCGTTAGTGCGGTACCAGCCCAGATCGCGAATCATCTGCCGGAAATTCTCGTGTCCTTTTTCGCCTATACCTGGCTGGTCGCGACCTAATTGACTGAATTGCTCCTCTGAGACCCTAAAATCAGACAGCGCCTCGCAACGCATCGCCAAGCTTCCCGAACGCAATAACTTGGCATAGATGGCAAGATCCCCAACCCAATGGATCCTCACACCATTTAATGTGCTCAGCTGATTGCCCATTGCCAATACATCGGCGCGCCGACACATAACGGAACTGGGCTCACCTATGAAATTAATTGTATGGTCGGCTAAAAATGAAACAAGCTGTTCGCCATCAATTAACGCATCAGTTTCGAAAGGAAACGCCGTGGCATATATATCAGGCAGTCGATCGCCTGAAGGTCCTATACGACGCCGCCGTGAACTGGCTAGTGAAACACTGGCGTCGCCCTGCATGAGTTCCAACAACGATGCTACGCATTCGGGGTGAAGCACATCATCATCATAAAGGAATTTAACATACTCCCCGCTCGCCAACTCGATACAACGCGCCAGATTATTTATTTCATTTAAACGCTTCGGGTTATGCTGGTATATGACCTTGAAGTCGGCACGCTCAATGAACCGTTCCACGATCTCGCGTACCTCACCTCCCCGACAGTCGTCACAAATTACTAGCTCCAAAGGCCGGTAAGTTTGCCGAAGCACGCTGTCAAGAGCAGTTTCCAAATAAGCAGATTTGTAAGCCGGCATGGCCACGCTAACCAAGGGCTTGGCATCATTCGCATCAGTCACCGGTCACTCCTCAATACTTAGTGCGCGCAGCCTTTCGACGACTCGCCGGGAATTCTGATCATCTTGATAATTAAAAAAGAATTTCTTGCAGGTCCGGTAGGCTTCGGAAGGTCGTTGGTTAGCCTCGACCAACTCATCCTGTAATTTCAACAACAAGGCGTCAAAATCGGTCACTACCGGTCCGGGAAAAACTATATCCATGTCATACAACAAGCCATTCTGGCTGCTTTTATAGTGTTCTAAATCATAGGCAAAGCTAATCACTGGCTTATCCAGATAAAGCGCATCAATATACAGCGATGAATAATCTGTCACTACCAAGTCAGACTCACGCAATATCGGCGCTATTTCACTAACAACCGCATGCCCTAAGTCGACGATCAACTCTCCGTCGGCATAATGCTCGAGATTAAATAATTGATCACCCTTGCGGAAGTAGTGCATCCGAAAACCTAAAACGGCGTCGTTCTGCCGTAACAAATTCTTGAGCCGCAGCACCTGCTCTTCGTCAAACTGGTAACATCCAGCACCATTAAAATCAGCCTCACGAAAAGTCGGCGCATAAACCACCAAACGCCTTTTCTTCTTAAGGTTACGAATATATTCGACTTCACAACGAAGAAAACGCGGAAGCGCCTGCTCAGGCATAAGGAGAAAGTCATTACGCGGCAACCCAGTGACCCAGACCCGCTCATAATCAATAGGATGAAATATGGCCGCCATCGCATAACTATCAATATCGGAGGACGCGATAAGGCCTCTATAGAAGCGCCGTTCTTTACGGCGAAAGGCGACCCTATCCGCACGCCGACGCTGTTCGCGATTAGCCAGAGCGAAAAGCCGTTTTAATGGTATGCCATGCCAAAGATTGACCAGCACGCGCCGCGTCAAGCTCGGCCGCACCACGCTAAAGGAACCATCTGCCCAGCGCCATGACATATCTAGGGCTACCGCGTTGGACAGCAGGTAGACTCCACACCGCGCCAGCTCAGCCAGGCCTCGCAGGCTCTGCACATCGATCACCTCGGTGTTGCAGGCGTCGTCAAGATGCAGATCTGCTGCTAGGTCGCGAGTGAACACTCGCTTGTGAATGCTTGGGTCGCCCTTCACCGCCTCAAACATGGCCCGCGAGTTTTCAACCAACTGGCTGGGCTTGAGCGGGTGGACGAAGAATGCCCAGTGATTGGCTCGTTTTATTGTCAGCCGGTCATAAAGCCACCACAGTGGCAGGATCAGCAAGGCAGCCAGCCACCTGCGCCGGATCGGCGCTTCCCAACGATTCATGGAAACAACAGCTCCAGCGCGTCCACATCGAACACCGGGATCCCACGGTTAAGCGCCACATCCAGACGCTCAGGGAAATGGTTATCAATGAAGATAGCCGCGCCCTCGACCACGGAGGACTTCGGCTCACCCCATCGCAGATGGATGATCTCATCGAATAAAGATTCGGCGATTCGCGCCTCAGCCAGAGCAGCCTTAAGGCTGCCTTCATGGCGGGTGAGCAGAACCAGACGCCTGCCCATCTCCAGCACCCGGTAGGCAAAGCGCATGGCCTGAGGGTTAGCACGCCCGCCGCAGACAAGCGTGTCGTCGAAGTCCATGTAAACCGTGTCGAAGGCATATGCCAGCTCGGCATGGCTAGCGAGGCAGCGCTCGACCAGTACAACTCGGGGCTCGTCCAGCACTTTCAGATCACGTGCCATGAAATCTTGCACAGCCATCAACGGCAGGTTTACGCCAGCCACTCGATGAACCACAGAACTGCTGGACAGGCGGCAACTGACCTCGAGAAGTTTATAACCGCCCTGCTCGTCACGCTTGAGCTGAAAGAACCAAGGACCACGAAATTTCAGGCGACCATGAATCGCTTTGGCGATCCGTCCCACCTCTTGAGTCACAGGAATCCGCCGCGAACGCATGGCAATACCGCCTACCACCCGCTCTCGGCTACGCGGGCCGATATACAGCAGCTGCCCGCGCCAGTCACTGAAGCAGTCCACCGTCAGCTCCTCGCCCGGCAGGTACTCGCAGATCAGCGGCTGATCCAGACTAGGTAGCGCCACCTCGGCGGCCACACGATCCGTAACCAGCGTCACGCCCTGCCCTCCCTGGCGCTGGTCTGGCTTGAGTAGAACAGGCCAATACTCCACCTCATCCAGTCCCGCAAACAGCCGGGGAAGCCAGTCTTCCCCGGCGAATAGTGCGTAGGTAGCCGCCTTGCTACGAGCAATCTGTGTGCTTTGCGGGTCGCCGTTAACTAGATGGACACGCCATGCCGCCATTCGCGGCGCCAGATAGGCCAAAACGCTGTCGTGAGTGGCGAACACAAGCTGAATATCCCAGCCCGCCAGCAGCTCCGCGAAGCGTTCATCAAAATTCGGATCGACAATATTTGGCAGCTCGATGTATCGTTCGAACGCCAGGCGACCATGATCGTCGCGGCTGGAAGCGCCGTACAGATCGACGTGAATGGAACGAGCGAGCGCCCGCTGAATCTCCAATCCCACTTCATTACCGCAAGGAAATACCAGCACGTTGATGCGCTTCATGCTGCCTCCACCAGGTCGAAGTCCAGCAGCATCTCGCATACCTGCTCACGGGGGTTGTGCATTAAGACGTCAATAATCGACAGCCCAGGCACAAATGTTCCCACGCCCTGGTTGTACGCAGCAAAACGGTTGCTCACGAAGCGCAAGCGCACACCTTGCTCGGCAAAGTGCCGGCTTTCATACAGCCCCTGCCCGCCTATCGCGTTGTGATACGTATCCGCGCCGAAGTAGCGGCACAGGTCGAGTATCCGTTGCTCGCCACTCGCCGCAGTGCGCGGCATTGTTGAGGCGAACTGAGTGGAAAACGGCAGCTGAAGATAATCGAATACCGCACATACCGACGCAGCACTCTTGCGTGCAACATTGCGTTCCGGTGCTAGGCAAACGGCCTCGACCAGGGCAAACACCTCGGCAAAAAAAGGCGCTCGGCTGTAAGCGTGGCGCAACTGCTCCAGAAAAGTATCGAACACACCGGTGAAATAGTGCTCGTCGATCCGGCGATTCTGGCTGACCCGCTCCACTGCGATACTAAAGGTAAACGGATAGCCGCTGAGCAGAATGCGATTGCGGTTGATGTTGCCCTTTTTGATAAAAGCCACATCGTCGAGGAACACAAAATGATCGACACTCCCGGCCAACTGAAAATAGCCGAGGTAAGGAAACAAATAAGGTTGCATTACCGCGATAATCACCGGCGCCCCGCAGAAATAATGAGCTGGCAGATGATGTCCACTTCCTCGTCCGCCAGATCCGGATAGATCGGCAGGCAGATGACCTTACCGGCGATGGCGCGAGCCACCGGCAGGTTGGCGGGCTCCGCCGAGGGCAGGCCGCGATACATCGGAAAATCACTGATGAGCGGGTAAAAATAGCGTCGCGCCAAGATGTCGCGCTCGCGCAGACGCTCATAGAGCTCGTCTCGCGCCAAGGGAAACTGCGCCTCAACCAAGATGGGGAAATAAGCGTGGTTGCTGTTGTCAATCAGGCCCTCGAAGCAGCTTATTCCAGCTACCCCGACCAATCGCTCGCGGTAATAGTGGTCAATCTGCTTACGGCGCGCCAATGCCTGGTCGATGTAGCGCAATTGCAGCAACCCGAAGGCAGCGTTGACTTCACTCATCTTACCGTTGATGCCTGGCGCAATTACGGTTGTCTCGTTGACGAACCCGAAATTTTTCAGGTGCCCGATGCGCCGGTAAGTCTTCGCATCCGGGCAAATAATCGCCCCGCCCTCGAAAGTATTGAACACCTTAGTGGCATGAAAGCTAAGCACGCTTAGATCGCCATGGCGAAGAATACTACCACCCTCGTCGCGCACGCCGAAAGCATGAGCTGCGTCGTAGATAACCCGCAGGTTATAGGTGTCCGCAATACGCTCGATTGCCGCCACGTCGCATGGCCTTCCGTAGCAGTGTACCGGCATGATCGCCGTGGTCGAGGGGGTAATAGCCGCTTCTATTTTCTCCGGGTCAAGGTTGAGAGAAACCGGATCGATGTCCACGAACACCGGCTTGACGCCATTCCATAACAGTGAATGAGCTGTAGCGACGAAGGAATACGGCGTGGTTATGACCTCACCAGTTACACGCAGCGCCTGCAAAGCGGTTACCAGTGCAAGGGTGCCGTTAGCGAACAACGCCAATTGCTCAACCCCTAGGTACTCGCACAGCGCCTGCTCTAGTTGCTGATGCATAGCCCCACCATTAGTGAGCATGCGACTTTCCCAGATACGCTCGAGGTAGGGAATGAACTCATCCAAGGGGGGCAGTAGGGGGCTGGTGACGGTGATTGGCTTTTTGATTTTCTACTCCCTGACGAAGCAAATGATCCAGCAACTTCAAAAATCTTTCATTGGATAAATGCTGCAACTATAACCATACATAGTTCAAGAACAGTTGAGGTTATTTTCTTTACAATCCAGTAGCTTACGGATCAAAATGCAATCCTAACTATCGGAGCTAGCGGGGATACCATCATCAAAGCACCAGTGGCGCGCTACGGATGAGTTGACATGGTGTCTCAAGGCAAGGAACTATCGCCACAATATGCGCGAAATTCCTATAGCGTGGCTCGGCATCACTGGCAACTCGGCAGTTGGCCATAGCTCCCGCAGATCATCGTGTAAGGGCGCGCTGCCTGGTAAAAAGCGATGATCTTTATGTTGTAGGAGGACTCGCACTCACTCCATCGAAGTGGAACACCAGAGTCCATATACTCCACCAGCGAAATTGAGATCGAGATCTCATACTGCGGCCAGCCCGTTACCGACCATGCATTGTGCAATCAAGAAGTCTTCAGGCCAGTCAATATCATAACTGACTAACTTATCCAACTCATAGAGAGAGGGACGCCGCCCGATACGATCATCAAGCTCACGATAGATTTCAGTAGATGCTAAAAAAGCCCCGCTATTGACCTCATATATCGGCCGCAAAGTCTGGGTTCGCGGCCACTTCTCGATACTACGATCATAGTTTAGCGGCTGTTCATCCTGCCAGAGAAAGCCATAGATAGCGGTAGTCGTCATAAGAGAATCATAGCCACCTACCAATTGTTCGAAATAATTTTGGATGATTTGATCATAGTGCTTTTCGGTAATAAACGGGGAAGTGACGTGCGTCCAGAGAATATGACCATCAGGTATCAACTCCAGCGCATGCGCAACCAACTGGTCTGTGCTGGTTTCATTGGATGCCAACCACTCAGCACGCTGATGCAACCGCAGGCGCGGCTCCTTAAGCGATTCAGCAAATGCCAAGATGGCCGAATCATTGGTACTCAATACCACATTATCTATCTGCTTGGCAGCGAGCAGCTGGCGGAGCTTAACCTGGATCAGCCCATGCTCGAACCCGGCAAACGGTTTAATATTCTTGCGCGCAATTCGCTGGCTCCCCGCCCGACAAGGGAGAAAGCAAGTCACTTTCTCCGTCATGATATCATCCCATATATACTGATTTTCTCGACATCGTAGCGCGATGGCGTGATCGCGATAACTGGCAGGTTGGCGCTGGACGCTTGAAACTGCTTCACAACTTGGTTCATTTCCGTATTGCGAGGATCTTCTCCAACGTAGCCGTCGAACCCGGCCAGGTAGAGGCAACTGCATTCGCCGCTGGCAGCAATGGCAAACGCATAAGCCATCACCAGTGACGAAGGCGCAGTGCAGTGGGTTTCGCCGAAGGCGAAGGTGTCTGCTTGAACATTTAAACCGAAGTCCAGCACCTCCTTCTCTGCCAGTAAGGCCTGAACATCTACCGGCAACATGGAGAAAGGAGTAATCAGCGGCTGAGGCAGTCTCGTATGCGCATCACAGTCAGCCAGCAGGCGCACAGGGTGACAGGCCACGCGCAGGTCAATGAGCTCAGCTGCGATGGCCGCCTGAGTGTTGAGTGCCAGAACTACTGGCCGGTTAGTGCGAATATAACGCTCTAACGCTTGGCTGTGGCGGGCTACACCAGGCCCGGTACCCAGTAATAAAACGTGCCGCTTCGACAATCGCTCCCTCGGAGACCACCGTCCCATAGACTCGCCGCGATAGAAATGCCTCGCGGAATCCAGGGTATTCAGACTAAATTTCTGACCGCCTTCAACGCGCAGGTGGTCAATCACCGCCAGCACGTCTTCTTCGTCGTAACGAGAGTCGCTGAGCATCGCCTGGATATAGGACGGGTGAATACCGTATTTGCCAGCCAAGTAATAGTAAGGGTTGCCCCCCCAACCATAATGGGCCTGCATGGGCTTAAAGTGCTTACGCATTAGCGTCATCAGTGGAACCAGATTAAACGACTTGCTGCGACGTTCAGCGATCTCGATGGCTAGCTCCTCGGTGCGGGCGTTACCTGGGCCACGGCCCATACCGGCGACAGTGGAATCGACCCACGTCACACCTTCGTCCAGTGCGAGCAGGGTATTGGCGAGCGCTAGGCCGCAATTGTCGTGAGTATGGATCCCCATGGCACCATCCCACTCGCTACGAAACCACTGGATGATTTGCGCCACTTGCGTTGGCCTCATGCTCCCCATGCTGTCGGCAAAGTACAACACATCCACCGGGAAAGCCTTGGCCTGACGTGCCATCGCCTTAATACTATGTTCGGTTTGACCCGCCACCTGCATCAGATTGAGACCAACCTTATAACCCCTTGCCTTCAACCAGCCCACCGCCGCCAGGGCATGTTCAAACTCATGGGAGTGACAAGCGATGCGCACCAGATCCACCGGCGATTCAGTTGCAGGCACAGGGAATAAGTGTTGCAACACCTGCTGTTGCGGCGCTGGCCCTATCAGTTCTTTACCATTGACCATCACACCAATGGTCAAACCCAGCGGAACTGTCAAGCTGCGGATAAAGTCATCCGTGGTAAAGGCGCAAGGGCCTTGGAAACCATGATTTTCAAGTGTACGGAAACCCAGCTCTACCACATCGACGCCGACAATCTGCATTGCATCAAGATATTCGTGGATCAGCTCAGGGGAGAAATCCCAAGCGTTGTAATAGCCGCCGTCTCGCAGAGTGCAATCGATAAAAACTTCTTGAATATTAGCCATTATCAACGCCCCAAATAGACGCCTTCAAATCTTCAATAATACTTATAGAAGGCGTGACATTCACATAGAAAGGCCTAAGCTCACTTTCCATAAAATCTCGATGCCCCTCCTTTAACTGCGCACTACCATTGATCACCTCAAGTACAAAGCGTTCAACATCATCCAAGGCATCAATCACCTGATAATAACTCAACAGCCTTTTTCCATAGTCATTGATAGGATCCAGCTGATGAGGGCCGTTTAAGCAAAGATAAGCGCACGGCTTTTCAACCAACAAATACTCAAAAATAAAGCTACCACAATCATGAATTATCGCATCAGAATCCTGAAATAACTCAATGTAATCACCATCATTTATCCGAGATGACTCGAAATCTCTCCAAAAAGAATAATAGCTATCTGTCCTTTCTCTCCCCCAATCCGCGTGCTCATAGAGCTTTGATTTGAGGATCGTATGCGGTCTAAACGCCCACTCTAAATCGTCCTTGTACTTAATGGCTAGCTCCCTCATCAAATCAGCCACGAGTAAGAACGTCGAAAGATGAAGATTATTTTGGTGTGTTATAGCTTGATGAGGAGCATAAATAATTCTTTTTTTACCCGATACTCGCTTGCCCCAAGGACTCAAGCACATATCACCTTCAGCAAAAAAGCCTTCCAGAAAAGGACTTCCCGATAAAAAAACATTAACCCCTTTGTTTGACGAATACCGTCTAGCTCTAGACGCTGAGTTTTCGTCAGCATGAAATATTCTCCAAACAACATTATGAAACACCTTATTATAGGCGTCATTGACATCGTAACCAGAGGCAATGTCGGTATAATAAGGAACGTAGCAGCTCAAATAATTTTTATATGCATCTTCGTAATATTCCTTGCGGGTAATATTATGTGCATTAGTGAAAAACACAATATCCGGGTTGAATTCGGAAAGGCTTCTCCAGCGCTGCTCATTTTTATTATATGACGACAAGACTGGATAGCCTTTCGCTGCAAAGAACTCACCAACCTCATCCATATCTTGCCACATACGATCCTCACCATATGCCGTATAAGGGCACACAAGGATCAGCGGTTCAAAGAACGGATCCACCAGCATACTTTTGACTATTTTATCTAACTTCCACACACTCTTATGAATAGCTAGAAATACCACTCTGGCCTTTTCTTTGCTGCTTGCAGCTTTGAGCAGGGCTTGGTGTTTTTTACTATATTTTTTTGCCAGCTCTATTTTATAGCGCCCAACCAAACGCCCCAACAGGGTTATTCCATAAAAATAAACCTTGGCATGATAAAAAACATCAATATTATTCAGATCAGAAATATTTAAAATTACAATAATATCATTATTATCAAGCAGTTCACTGGGATACTCTTCCTTACTGCTCGCAACAACCAAATCGACCCCTAAGTATTCTGGCGCACTAAATTTTATCGCAGCGTCAACAACCATGGTCACATTCAGCCTTATCCCTCTACCGGCAAATAATTTTACCTTCTTATCCGCCTTGCTACAAAGCAAGCTCAGGTCCTCGCCACTTGAAATAACGGGGTAGATGCAAGCCTTTTTATCGCTTTCTATGCCATCGATAACTGACCGACCATTCCAACCCAGCTTTGGACAGATGATATTTTCTTTAGCGCACCCCTGCAGAATCAAATTATCATTAAAAAGCTTTGCCAACCGATCGGACGCAATAAGAAACTGACTATCATTTAGTTGCTGCTCAGTCAGAGCAGATCTATTAATTACCGGGACCCCCAGATAACTCTCCATAGCTGGTTGATCCACAATAAAACCTTTTAGCAGATCTTGCATTCCAAAATGCTCAATCTGCCTTTTATAAGACACCCCCATCATCCCTGCCCCGTAAATATACAAAGGCATAGCAAAATCAATTTCAGGAAGAGGAAAAATCATAAAGTCATCTCTCAGGTTATGCAGAACAACATCGCACTCTCTTCACCCAGTGTAGACCATGCTTGTCGAGCGCCCCTAATCACCCACTATTACAGATGCGGGGACTCTGACTATTTTTCTATCATCAATATTCGCCTCCTCCATTAATAATTTCTTTATTTTAAAAAAGTAACCGCTAGCCACAAGGACACAATCAACCTCATTTATGATTAATTGAAGCTGCTTTAAATCAATTACCTTCAAACCAAAAAACATCTTTCCGCTTAGATTTGGATCAGTATTACATGCGTACAAGATATTAAAGCCATCTCCAAGCCCATCCAAGGTGTTCTTAGCTCCCAATGCAGTTCCAAATATCACCGCATTTAAAGGGGAAGCATAATCCATTCGATCATCCCAGCGCTCCTTATTCCTTACCAAAAACCTATGTCTGCGCAACATGTTCTTTCGCATCAAAGCGACAAGCTCGAAGTCAACCTTAACTTTCTCAGCCCGCACAGCAAGCAAATAATCATGCCATTGCTGCGTCACTATCTGATGCGTGACAAAACAGTTATAATACTCTTCTGCCAGGTTTCCATTTTTATCCAGAAAAAAAGACAGAAAAGGTGACGTCCTATTCATTGGATGAAGAGGTTTTATTAACCTCGAAGTCCAGCCGCTCTCATGCTTACGATACCCCACAAGTATTTCAGGAAAATAGTGAACTCCGTCAGACAGCAATGCGCGGAAGTACATGAGGTGATCTTCACAATCAGGGTATGTGGTCGGGGTACCAAATGTTTTGTAAGTATCTATTCGGTACGCAACCGCAGCGCCTAAAAAATGTATAGCAAAATGATATTTATGGTATTCAATCATGCTATACATTTTATTAGCATGAATTTCATAATCTTGATTTTTATACTGAAAGGTTGCCAAACCATTAACAACAGCTCCGTTGCCATCTAACTCCTCTAGACCATGCGCCACCAGCGACGGTTTGCCAGCCTCCAACCACTCCTGCACAATTCTAGAAACTCTGTTCGGCTTTGATACATCATCACCAGCGCACATAACGACAAGTTCGCCGTCTACAAGATTTTCCATCAGGAACGCGAAATGGCGGCCAATACCTAAATTGACCGAGTTTTGATTCACAACTACATCACAACTTCCCGTATAGCTATCCAGCAAACCCCTAGCAACACTAACTGTATTATCACTGGACGCGTCGTCGGACACGACAATCTTTAAGTTAGGATAATCCTGAGCCAAACAGGAATTAAACGCCTGCTCTATATATTTTTCTTGGTTGTAACATATTAGAGCAACCGTAACCTTCGGAAGGTTAACCATATCAGCAGTCCCACAATGCATTTTATGCCCCTGCAATGCACATATAAAAAATGTCTTCACGATTATTGATCCCAAACAAACAAAGCGTCTGCGCCAATTTGCTACGGAATAATAAACCTGGCTAACTTAGAGAGTTTGTATGATTTTCTACTCGACCGCCTGCAGAATCAGTGCCTGCTTAATGGCTGAAGAAGATATGCCTTGGGTTCGATCAAGATAAACGACCTGGCAGACGTTTGAGAGATAATCAAACTTCCCCGCCCAGTCACATCCCATCACGAATATATCGACTGCATGTTCTTCTATATCCCTTTCTTTTTGCTCCCAAGAACACTCTGGTATCACCAACTCAACATGCTTTATTGCGCTTATTATTTCTCGGCGTTCTTCATAAGGTGTCAAAGCTCGCTTGCCTTTCAAAGCGTTGAACTCATCAGTCGATACAGCCACAATTACCCGCTGACCCAATTCACGCATTCGCTTGAGCAAGCGTAAATGGCCAACATGGAACATATCAAACGTCCCATAAGTGATCACTGTTTTCACCTTCGTCCTCTTTTCGCCTGCCGAGCTCGAGCCAGCATAATTACCGACTCATTGGGATGATCCATCTCATCTATGAGTTAACAGATATTTTCTCTACTGACGTAAGTACAAATGGATACATGGCTGGATATTTTTTAAAATATATTTAACACAGTGCAACAAGCTTTCTAGGACAGTCAGCATTATTCTCTACGAAATGATGAGTAGTGTAGACGACCTACCCGCAGTCTAAAAGACTCAATCCGTTCCCGGCCCTATTCGGCCCGTGCATCAATAACCTGCTGAAGGGTCTCACACTAACCCCTTTCGCTCTTGTCATTGCCATGACCTACAAGCCGGGTTAAAGTGCACGCAGGTTTACGCACATAGCCTAGAATAGCTTGCGAAGTCGCACCCGATATATTTTAATTTTTTTATAACTAAGCATCGTTTTTCAAATTCCACAAACGGGATTCGCTTACAAAATCGGCACTCATGCGAACGTAGCCATTTTAGCTGCAGTTATAATTGATCTCGATATCTACGCTGAACTTAAAAGCTCGTTATTTATAATAAGACCATTCCAAACTGTACCTCAGGCTTAGCGCATCCTGCGCTAGCGTGATGCGATGGTCCCTAGCATCAGCCATGCACCGAACCATTAGCGACTGCCTGAGTGAACTCCTCATAATTACGATAATAATCCGCTTCTGTATAATGAGAAGACGCTAGCACCATGCAGACCGAGCCGCTAGAAAAATTATCCATTTCCCGCCAGATCATAGGCGGTATATAAAGCCCATAGTAAGATCGATTCAGATGGTATTTAAACTTTGTTCGCCCATCATCCAGTGTGATATCGAAGCTACCGGACATGGCGATCAGCAACTGGTGCAGTTCTTTATGTGCATGACCACCGCGATACGATCCGCCTGGTACATCGTAGAGGTAGTAGACCCGTTTGATGTCGAAAGGTATATGTTCTCCGCCTTCGACAAAGGTCAGATTGCCTCGCGGGTCTTCTATCTTAGGCAGATCGACAATCTTGCAATGCTGTAGTGACACGACAATACTCCTATATCCAATTTTTGTTACTTTGCCCTGAAACTATTGCAGGCGTTAATTACTTTATCAATCTGCGGCACTGACAACCCAGGATAGATTGGGAGGCTAAGGATCTGTGCGCTAATCATTTCGCTAATTGGCAGGGATAACTCTCTCAGCTCACTGTATGCCGCCTGCCGGTGAATCGGAGTTGGATAGTGAATTAAAGTCTGTACTCCGGCCTTAAGCAGATGGTGCTGCAGGGCATTCCTGTACTCGCTGCGAACAACGTAGAGATGCCAAGAATGAGCTTCATCGCTACCGGGAACCTCGGGTAGATACACGACCCGCCGATCTAGGCCCTGGTCATAGCGCACTGCGATCTCATGGCGCGCCTGATTATCTGCGTCCAGATACCTGAGCTTTATGCGCAGAAAAGCGGCTTGCAACTCGTCCAGCCGAGAGTTACACCCCTTGCGATCATGCTGATATTTGACTGCGGAACCATAGCTCTGTAATGAACGAATGATGGTCGCCAGTTCCGTGTCGTTCGTCGTTACCATGCCCCCATCGCCGAGTGCACCCAGCGGCTTACCTGGGAACATACTGAAACCCGCCGCCAGGCCCCAAGCACCCGCGCGGCGTACACCGAGCCGCGCGCCGTGCGCCTGCGCAGCATCCTCCAGTAACAACAAGTCGTGTCGTTTGGCAATATCGGCGAGTGTCGCCATGTCAGCCAAGCGACCATAAAGATGTACTGCAAGAATCACCCGGGTGCGCGCGCCGATTGCCGCTTCAACGGCTCGCGGATCGACGTTGAAACTCGAAAAATCCGGTTCGACCAATCTCACTTTCAGGCCACAGGCGCTGACCGCTAAAGCGCTGGCGATGAAGGTATTACCCGGCAAGAGAACTTCATCGCCTGGCTGTAAGCGACCTGCCTCTAGCAAGGCACGGAGAATCAGCACCAGAGCATCCAGCCCATTGCCGACCCCAACAGCATGGGCAACACCACAATAGCCAGCAAATTCAGCCTCGAATGCACGACACTCCTCGCCGTGGATATACCATCCGCTAGCCAGAACTCTTTGCAATGCGGCAGCGAACTCGTCCTCGAAGCGCCTGTTGAGCATCCCGAGGTCTAGAAACGGAATCATGACCAATCCTCTGATTCACCCAGCCTACGCACGACTCGTGCCGGATTGCCCACCACCAATGACCTGGGCGGAACGTCGCGAGTAACTACCGCGCCTGCTCCTACCAGAGCTCCATGACCGATAACTAATCCAGGCAGAATTACCGCACCCGCACCAATTGACGCGCCTTGTTCTATCACGGTGGTGGCAAAAGAATCGGGGTAATCACGCGATCGCGGGTATTGATCGTTGGTAAAAGAAACATTAGGACCAATAAATACGTCATCAGCAACACGCAATCCGTCCCACAACTGCACGCCGTTTTTTATGGTTACTCGATCACCGACAAGCACATCATTTTCGATAAAACAGTGCGAGCACACATTACAGGCAGCACCAACACGAGCACCCGCCAAGATCACGACAAATTGCCAAATGCGTGTATCCTCACCTATGGCGTTAGACTGGACGTCGGCTAACGGGTGGATCATGATCATAGGATTTTGCGCCGCTTTGAATTTATTAAGAACCCGCTACTGCACATAGCTGTGAGTATGATCGGATCAGTTGATCAAGGGCCGACAAAAAATTGCCGCTGTTGATATAACAGCAAAATTCTAGCCAGTTTTGAAACACTGTTCGGGGCGTATCCCCCTACCATAGACCATTTAGATCTTATGTGAGGCTTAACCACCTGGGCAATATTCGAGCCATCTCAAAATTCTTCACTATTGATTGTTGAGCCCGACACGGAGCCTCCGTCTTGGCAGCTAGCGCTTACAGTCGTGGCCAGTCGACATCACAGCTCATGGCTTTCTATGCGCGCCGCTCACTTTGGTTGAAGCCCACGGCTCGCCTGCTGCTTTCCTAATGCATGCCGAAATCCAGTACTAAGACTTCGCTAGTTGGGCCGCACTTGAGGTTATTCCGGATCGTCGAGTAACTCGCAGCGAGGCATAGACGAACCGCAGGAGCAGCGATCTGCCGCGGGAGGCGGCATGTTGGGCAGATAACGGTGGCTCCCACCGCGAAGCTTTTAGCTGAATTGCTCGCTTGCGCATCAGTCATAGGACAAGTCAGAGAATGACTTGCTTCAGCGAACAATCGGCTCTGCGAGCTTTTTGCCCAGACGGCAGGCGAGAAGGCCGACGCAACAGTATAGGTCGAGCCATCACCTCACTCCCTTCCCTTGCCGCCCTTGATCAGCCATGACCGCCTATGGATCACCTCGATTTTGCACAGGCCGCTGATGGTCTCGACAAGGAATTAATTGCCCACGTTGCCCACTGGCCAATCGGGCCGCGAGCATATATGGCCTGCTCCAGCATCAAGAATGAAGTCTGTTCGGGCCAATTTTGAGATCCGGTACTCAACTATCCGCCGGGAGCACATCCCCATGACGAATGCCACATAGATAAAGCCCTGCTAGATACTGACATAGGTAAGGTCTGACACCATATCGCGCTAGGCCGCTCAGCACGGAACTGTCGATTGCCCCTGTCCAGCTGGCATGTGCGGCCTTTTCGCTGACTGGGGTCCTGATCGATTTGCCGCGCACGACGCCTTTGAGCCCGAGCCGACGCATTAGCCGCTTGTAGTCGCGAGCAGCTTGTCCATCCTCGATCAGCTCAAGACCTGGCTGGAACAAACCCAGCCGCAAATCGCCGTGCAGGCTGCCTTGGGCAAAGCAGTGAATTACGTAGCAGCGACTGGAGCAGGCTCGTGCCTTACGTCGTAGGTGGAAGCCTGCCCAGGGACAACAACCGAGCCGAGAACGCCATCCGGCCGCTCTTCATCGGGCGCAAAAACTGGCTGTTCAGCGACACGCCCAAAGGTGCCAGCGCCAGCGCCAGCGCTCAGACCTACAGCCGAAACTGCCAAGGCCAACTGGCAAGAGCCTAATGCCAGCTGAAATCGTTTGGCGTTATCTGACAACACCGGTCAGCCCCCCTTGCGGACACGACGCGTATCACGTGCACGCCGTCCCGCAGCCTGGCGTTGAACGAAGCGATACCAAGCCGATGTTGAAGCTGTCGCCCGTCGACTGGCTGCTACCGCTGACTTGCAAGTTGATTTTTCTGTCGCGCAAAGACAAACCCCCGATCCTCTTACGAAGATCGGGGGTTTGGTGTAGAAGCTTGACGATGACCTACTCTCACATGGGGAAACCCCACACTACCA
>NZ_JBNNMD010000007.1:0-305916 GCF_050272435.1 Pseudomonas sp. NPDC047961
TTATTTTCGCTAACTTCTTGATTTACAAGAGGTTTCGCTAAAGGCCTGCGCCGGAGAAGGTGCGCATTATAGGCACTCAGAAACTCAAGTCAACCGTTGTTTTATTCCGACTTAAGCGAAACACGACCGAAAGCTTTTTTCCCTGCTTGGCAGACGTGAACGGAACCAACGCGGAAGAGAAACGCCCGATCGACAACCTGCCCATCAACCCGCACCCCACCCGAAGCCAACAGATCACGAGCCACGGCCGCATTCTTGACTAGCCCTGCCCGGTTCAACACCGAGGCGATTGGCATATCCTCTATAGAACACAGGTCGATCTCAGGAATATCTTCCGGTAATTCACCCTCTTTCATTCTGTTGCCAGCAGAGCGATGAGCTGTCGCGGCGGCCTCCTCGCCATGAAAGCGAGCAACAATCTCTTCCGCCAGCTTGATTTTGATGTCGCGAGGATTCGCGCCGCGCGAAACATCGACCCGATACTCGTCGATTTCCGCCAGGTCTCGGAAGCTCAACAACTCGAAATACCGCCACATGAGCGCATCCGGAATCGACACCAACTTGCTATACATGACGCCCGGCGCTTCCTGGATCCCGACATAGTTACCCAACGATTTGGACATTTTCTTCACGCCATCCAGACCCTCTAGAAGCGGCATGGTGACGATGCATTGAGACTCCTGCCCATAAGAGCGCTGCAGCTCGCGCCCCATTAACAGATTGAACTTCTGATCCGTCCCACCCAGCTCTACATCCGCCCGCAACGCAACGGAGTCGTAACCCTGGACCAATGGATAAAGGAACTCGTGGATAGCAATAGGCTGGTTGGTCGAGTAGCGCTTATTGAAATCGTCTCTTTCCAACATACGAGCCACGGTGTACTGCGATGCCAAACGAATAAAGTCGGACGGAGTCAAACCATCCATCCAAGAGGAATTGAAGGCCACCTCGGTCTTGGCAGGATCAAGAATTTTGAACACCTGACTTTTATAGGTTTCCGCATTCTCCAGCACCTGATCCCGCGTCAAAGGAGGACGCGTTGCGCTCTTGCCGCTTGGGTCGCCGATCATCCCAGTGAAATCCCCTATAAGGAAGACCACCTGGTGCCCGAGATCCTGAAACTGGCGCAGCTTATTTATAAGCACGGTATGACCGAGATGCAGATCCGGCGCAGTTGGATCGAAGCCGGCCTTGATTCGAAGCGGCAGGCCGCGCTCCAGCTTGTTAACCAGCTCTGCCTCGACGAGCACTTCGTCAGCGCCCCGCTTGATCACCGACAACTGCTCTTGAACCGACTTCATTGGAGGCCCCACGCCAGGAAATAAGGCGGTAAACCTTACAAGAACCCCCGGAAAATTCAACGTCGTCGAACGCGAACCAGCCCGCGGCCGGTGGATTCAAGGGTTGCCTCGACAGCACTTTGCTTATATTTTAGGCAAATATTTTCTCTGTACAAAATATCGCCAGACATTCCAGACTTTCTAATGACCTATTCAAAATCGAAAGCCCCCCTCTACCCGAAGAGCCATCTCCTGGCTGCAAGCGGTATAGCTGCGCTTCTGAGCCTGGCACTTCTTGTATTCCCATCCCGCGAAGTCGAAGCCAAGAAAACCTTTCTCGATCTGCGTCTCGATACCGCCGCAGAATTTGAGACCGCAAGCGAAGAACCTCTTGTTAGCCTTTCGGTTGAGTCCCCCTTCACTCGGACCGAAACCCCTGGCGAACCTGACCTTCAGTCCTTGCAGCAGGAAGACGCCGAAGCGGCTACCAAAGCCACACCTCTGTCGAAAGAAGTGGTCGTGGCGAACGGGGATACGCTGTCGACGGTATTTGCAAAGGTTGGTCTTCCTCAAGCAACAGTTCACGACGTCTTGGCCAGCAGCAAAGAGGCAAAGCAATTTGCTCGCCTGAAGGTTGGCCAGCGCCTAGAATTTGAACTGGATGACCAGGGCAACCTAGCCCAGCTACGCAGCCAGTTGAACAAGCTGGAAAGCGTGCAACTGGAGCGATCTGGCACCAGCTACGTATTCAAGAAGGAACAGCTCAAGCCGGACGTAAGTACTGCTTACGCCTATGGCCGTATAGAGAGCAGCTTGTTCCTAGCTGCGAAGCGCGCAGGACTCAGTCACAACTTGACGATGGATCTGGCCAACGTGTTCGGATACGACATCGATTTCGCCATGGACATACGTAAAGGCGATTCATTCGAGGTGATATACGAGCAAAAAACTGTTGCCGGCGACCGGGTAGGAACAGGCAACATTCTCGCGGCCCGCTTCACCAATCGCGGCAAGAGCTATACAGCTGTCCGCTACACCAACAAGCAGGGCAATAGCAGCTATTACACCGCTGACGGCCAAAGCATGCGCAAGGCTTTCATTCGCACGCCTGTGGACTTCGCGCGCATCAGCTCACGCTTCTCCAACGGTCGCAAACACCCCATCCTGAACAAGATCCGCGCGCACAAAGGTGTGGACTACGCCGCAGCCCGCGGCACGCCCATCAAGAGTGCCGGAGACGGCAAAGTGCTTCTCGCGGGCCGTAAAGGAGGGTACGGCAACACCGTGGTCATTCAACACGGTAATCGTTACCGCACGCTTTATGCCCACATGCAGGGATTTGCCAAAGGCGTACGCAACGGTTCCTCGGTCAAACAGGGCCAAATCATCGGCTATATCGGTACGACCGGCCTGTCGACCGGCCCGCACCTGCATTATGAATTCCAGGTCGATGGCGTGCATGTCGATCCGCTGGGCCTAAAATTGCCAATGGCAGACCCCATTGCGAAGAACGAAAAACAGCGTTTCCTGCAGCTCAGCAATCCCCTTATGGCGCGCATGGACGACGAGCGCGCAACCATGCTGGCAATGAAGAGCGAGTAGATGTCGTTCTACATCGGGGTCATGTCAGGTACCAGTCTGGATGGCCTTGACTTCGCTCTGATTGAGCAGGGTCAACGAACGACCCTGCTGGAGACACATTACGAGCCTATGCCTGGGCAGCTCAAACAGGATCTGCTCGATCTGTGTACGTCCGCTTCTGACGAACTAGCTCGGGCAGCCATTGCTGAACAGGCTTGGGCCGAACTCGCAAGCGCCGGGATACACCAACTGCTACACAAAGCGCAGTTCGCCCCCTCAGCCATCCGTGCGATCGGTAGCCATGGGCAGACCGTGCGGCACGAGCCGCAACGCGGCTTCTCTATCCAGATCGGACACCCTTCTCTACTCGCAGAACTAACCGGCATCAGCGTTGTGACTGATTTTCGTCGGCGTGACATTGCAGCCGGTGGCCAGGGCGCACCGCTGGTACCCGCCTTCCACGAAACCATGTTCAGCGACGCAAAACGGATCAGAGCGGTGCTCAATATTGGCGGGTTCAGCAACGTCAGCTTGCTACATTCTGGCACGCCGACACGCGGTTTCGACTGCGGCCCAGGCAACGTGCTGCTCGACGCTTGGATACATCGCCACCAGGGGCAACCCTATGATTGCGACGGAAACTGGGCATCCAGCGGCCATGTCAATCACCAGTTGCTGACGCTACTGTTAAGTGACAAGTTCTTCTCTACTCATGGCCCAAAGAGCACCGGACGGGAACTATTCAACCTGCCCTGGCTGGACACCCACCTCGCATCTTTCCCCGACCTCGCTCCTGAAGATGTCCAGGCTACGCTGCTCGAACTGACTGCCCGCAGCATCAGCGAATCGCTCATGGCGGCCCAACCTGACGTAGAGGATGTACTGGTCTGCGGCGGCGGTGCACACAACACAGCTCTGATGCAAAGACTGCGAGCATTGCTGCCAACATGCGAGCTGGCGAGCACCACGAGCTACGGAGTAGAACCGGACTGGCTAGAAGCCATGGCATTCGGCTGGTTAGCGCACTGCTGCATAGAGGGTATCGCCGCCAACCGTCCAAGCGTGACAGGCGCTCGCGGGCTGCGAATCCTAGGCGCCATCTACCCTGCATGAGCTGTTCGCGTCGCACGGTCATACCGGCCCGTCACCATCCTGGCTCAGAAACAAAAACACCGTGCCAAGGCACGGTGTCTCTTTGCTGCAAGAGCTCTAGATCGAGAACGACTGGCCGCAACCGCAGGTTGTCGTAGCGTTCGGGTTTTTGATGATGAAGCGTGAACCCTCCAAGCCTTCCTGATAGTCGACTTCAGCACCAGCTAAATACTGGTAGCTCATCGGGTCCACCACCAAGCTCACACCCTCACGTTCAATGATGGTGTCGTCTTCCGCGAGCTCCTCATCGAACGTAAAACCATACTGAAAACCAGAGCAACCGCCGCCGGTGACGAAGACACGCAGCTTCAGCCGCGGATTGCCCTCTTCATCGACCAGACTCTTCACCTTGCTCGCGGCGCCCTGACTAAACTGGATCGCGGTGGGCGTGAAGGATTCGACACTCATTTGGTTCTCCTGGCGCGTGAACGCACGTTACTGCTTGACGCCGCATTATCGGCTTGTCCTACAAAATCGGTCAACTATTCATCGATCACGGGCCGATACGATGCCGATCTCAAGCGATTTCACTGACAGCCAGTTCAGGGCAGCAAAGCCGCATTGCCAAGGCCGAGGCGCTCATCCAGCCCGAAGATAATGTTCATGTTCTGTAGCGCCTGACCGGACGCGCCTTTAACAAGGTTATCGATGACCGACAGCACGACCACCAGATCTCCATCTTGAGGGCGATGGATTGCGATACGGCATACATTGGCACCGCGAACACTGCGCGTCTCTGGATGACTGCCTGCAGGCATCACATCGACAAACGGCTCGCTAGCGTAACGTTGTTCGTAAAGCGCTTGCAGATCCACCGAGGTGTCGGCAACCGTCGCGTACAAAGTGGCATGAATGCCGCGGATCATCGGCGTCAAATGAGGAACGAAGGTCAACCCCACATTACCCCCGGCGGCACGTCGCAGCCCTTGGGTGATCTCTGGCAGATGACGGTGACCTTTGACGGCGTAGGCCATCATGCTTTCGCCCGCCTCAGTGAACAACGAGCCGATCTTCGCTGCTCTTCCGGCGCCGCTGACGCCCGACTTACAGTCGGCTATTAGCCGAGACGTATCGGCCAGGCCACGCTCCAGCAACGGCAGGTAGCCGAGCTGGGTTGCCGTGGGATAGCAACCGGGCACAGCAATCAGGCGCGCCCCCTTGATCTGTTCACGGTTCACTTCCGGCAGCCCGTAAACCGCTTCGGGCAGCAGGGCAGGCGCCCCATGTGGCTGGCCATACCACTTGGCCCACTCATCCGCATCTTGCAGGCGGAAGTCCGCGGAGAGGTCGATAACCCGAGTACCGGCATCCAACAGCTCCCCCGCTAGGGCATGGGCGACGCCATGGGGAGTGGCGAAGAAGACCACATCGCAGGCGCCTAGCGTTGCGGTGTCGGGCACACTGAAGGCCAGCTCGTCGTAGTGGCCTCGGAGATTCGGATACATATCCGTCACCTTGACCCCGTTTTCGGAGCGGGAGGTGATCACAGCCACTTCCGCCTGGGGGTGCTGGGCTAGCAGACGCAGCAACTCGACCCCGGTGTAGCCTGTGCCGCCAACGATTCCGACCTTGACCATGAGCTGCCTCTCGCAGTGGAACGATAAAGAACGCTGATGATAAAGGCGCCTGCGCTCAGGGCCAACCACCGAGATGACGCGCGGGCCCTCAAGCCACTACTATCGAGCTGACTCTGAACCGAAGGAACTTCCGAATGCTCTATCTCTGGCTGAAAGCCCTGCACATCGTTGCAATAGTCTGCTGGTTCGCGGGGCTGTTCTATCTGCCGAGATTGTTCGTTTATCACGCCATGAGCGAGGACGCGATCAGTCGAGAGCGGTTCCAGGTCATGGAACGCAAACTCTATCGCGGCATTATGATTCCCTCGATGGTCGCCACGCTGGCTTTTGGCATAGGCATGATTGCGCTTAACCCTGCCCTGTTCAGCGGAGGGTGGCTACACGCCAAGCTCGCACTGGTTGTCCTGCTGATCGGCTATCACCATATGTGTGGCGCTCAGCTAAAACGATTCGCACGCGACGAAAACACTCGCAGCCATGTGTTCTACCGCTGGTTCAATGAGTTTCCGGTATTGCTGCTACTGGCTATCGTCATTCTGGTCGTCATCAAACCATTCTGAAACCGACTCAAGGAATCTGCCATGTCATTGCCAGCACTCCTAGAAGAGCGCCTTAGCCTGCCATTGGTCGCCGCTCCCATGTTCCTGGTATCAAACCCTGCACTGGTAGCAGCATGTTGCACCAGCGGTGTGGTCGGCAGCTTTCCTGCACTGAATCAGCGAGAAAGCAGCGGTTTCCGTGATTGGCTACAGGAGATAGACCACCACCTGTCGGGTGCCCATAAACCTGCGCCGTATGCGGTCAATCTGATCGTGCATCACAGCAATCCTCGGCTCCAGGCTGATCTTTCAATATGCGTGGAGCAGCGGGTGCCTATTGTCATTACCAGTCTCGGCGCCGTGAAAGAAGTGGTGGACGCCGTTCACAGCTACGGCGGGCTGGTTTTTCATGATGTCACCACGCGGCGCCATGCTGAGAAAGCTGCTGATGCTGGGGTTGATGGTCTGATAGCGGTGGCAGCAGGCGCAGGCGGGCACGCCGGCACTTGGAGCCCCTTTGCCTTGGTGGCAGAAATTCGCCAGTTCTTCGACAAAACACTGCTGCTCTCCGGCTGCCTCAACCATGGCCACGAGATACTCGCGGCGCAGCTCCTCGGCGCGGACCTGGCCTATATGGGGACGCGCTTCATTGCCACCCGCGAAAGCCAGGCTTCGGATGAATACAAGCAGATGCTTCTGCAGGCACATGCTGCGGACATCATTCACACCGCAGCGGTTTCAGGCGTACCTGCAAGCTTCCTGCGTCAAAGCCTGCAGCAAGCCGGCTACGACGAGGAGCGCCTGAAAAACAAAGGCGAAATGAATTATGCAGAAAAGCTCAAGCCTGTCAGCGATGAGGCCAAAGCATGGAAAACCGTGTGGTCGGCGGGCCAGGGCGTGGGGGAAATACGAGACCTGCCGACCAGTGAAGAACTGATTGCCCGTCTGGATCGGGAATACCGTGCCGCCCACGATCACGCAGCGCAGCTGTCGCATCGCTGGCTGCACCAACCGTGACGCATCTCTCAATTGCCACAAGCCTCGTGCAACTCTGATTGGCGCCGCTTGTTGGCCGTTCACCCGCCATTTAGGCTTGCGCGAAAAACCGGCAACAGGGACGCTGGATGAGCACTGATCAATTCCGAATCGTTTTCGACGGTGAACTTGTACCGGGTGTATCGCCCGATACGGCCAAGAGCAACCTGACCCGACTCTTTAAAAGCGACGCCGACAAAGTCGAGCGCCTGTTTGGTCGTGGCTCAGTACATATCAAGCGTAACCTGAGCGCTCCGGAAGCTGACCGATACGTGCAAGCGCTGCAGCGTGCCGGCATCCAGGCACGCAAGGAACCCGAAGCAGCAGAAGGTCTGACGCTCACAATCGCTGACTATGCGCCGGCATCTTCGAGCGAGGTCCCTATCGCCAGTGAGCAGATGGACTGCCCCAAATGCGGCCACACTCAGCCAGCCGCTATCGAATGCCACAGCTGCGGCATCGTTATCCAGAAGTACCTGGCACGCCAGGCACAGCTGGGCGAAACGCCAGCGCAACGTTACAGCGCTGCGCATCCGTACGCTCCGCCCCGCGCTGAAGTGGGCACCCCGACTGCGGAGTACGGCGAGCTAAAAGTATTTACAACACAAGGCAGAATTGGCCGGTTGCGCTATCTGGCCTGGACAATGGCGCTGACGGCTGCGGCGCTGGGCCTAATGTTAGTAGCAGGCATGATGTCCGCCGCCTCAGTCGTGCTCGGTGTGATTCTTACCGGCGTATTCGGCATCGCTTTCCTGCTCGTAAGTATTCAGATTGGCGTGCAGCGTTTGCATGACCTGGGTTGGTCCGGCTGGCTCATGTTGCTCTATCTGGTGCCGATCATCGGCACCGTCTTGCCACTAGTGGTATTGCTGATGCCCGGCAACCCTGGTGTGAATCGCTTCGGCCCGCCACAACCACCGAATAGCCGGGCGGTAAAAATTCTCGCGGCGCTCTGGCTGCTTGTGCCTGTGATCGGCGTCCTGGCCGCCATCGTCTTGCCAACCTACCAGTAAGCTGTAGCGCTCATTGGGGGGCAGCACGCCAGTCAGGCCAGCACGGCTCGCCCCGAAGCCCAACCACGAAGCTCGTCCAGTTTTTCGGCCATCACCACCGAAAGCGGTGCAGTCGCCCGGATACAGTGCAGAAGCATGTCCTGATCGGGTTCGCGAGATTGGGCCTGACCAGCATAGACGGCCGATACCACCACCTGTTCGATCTCCGCACCGGAGAAACCATCACAGGCCACCGCAAGTGCTTCCAGATTGAACTGATCGGCTTTCAATTCACGCCGTGCCAGATGAATTCGAAAGATCTCAGCCCGCGTTGATGTATCGGGCAGGTCGACGAAGAACAGCTCGTCAAAGCGGCCTTTGCGCAGCAGTTCTGGCGGAAGCCGATCCACCGCATTGGCAGTCGCAACCATAAACACCGGCGCTTCACGCTCAGCCATCCAGGTCAGCAGGGTGCCTAGGACTCGCTGACTGACGCCGCCATCCATCTCGCCCGTCGCGAGCCCCTTCTCCAACTCGTCCATCCATAACACGCAAGGCGCCATCTGTTCGGCCAGTTTTAGCGCCTCGCGCAGATTGCGCTCGGTTTCACCGAAGAACTTGTTGTATAGGCAAGCAAAATCCAGGCGCAGCAGTGGCAACCCCCAGAGCCCAGCGACCGCCTTGGCTGCCATGCTCTTACCGCCACCCTGCACGCCGACAAGCATCACCCCGCGCGGCCTATCCGATCCGCTGCCTGCCACAAAGGCAGCCTGACGTTGCACCAGCCATCGCTTAAGGTTCTGCAGCCCTCCAACATCAGCGAAACGCTCTGTTTCGTATTCGAAGCCGAGCACGCCTTCCATGTCCAACAACTCAAATTTCTTGCGATTGAGCTCCGGCAGATCTTCCTGTGTGATCGCGCCGTCGTCGCAGATCAGGCTGTGCGCCAAGCTGCGAGCTTCGGCATGACTGAGCCCACGCAAATTCTTCACGACCTGCTGCAGAGTGCGATTGTCGGTACGTACGCGGGCGCCTCGATTACGCTCGCTCCAGACGGTCGCTTCATCCCGAACGATGCTCAGCAGCTCCTCCTCGGACGGCAGGGTGAGACTGAATCGAGCCGCGTAGCGCTGAACCTCCGGGGGTAACTTGAGGGCATGGGAAACCAGCACAAGCGTGGGCGCAGAAGGCCCTTGCGCCATTGCGATTTCCTTCAACAAACGCACCGAACGTGGCTCATCGAGAAACGGATGTAGATCGCAGAACACATACAGATTGCCAAGGGGATCGTGCTTGACCCGTCTCAATGCAACCTCAGCTGAACAGCTTTCGCCGGCATCCAGCGCCTCGCCACCGAACGCGAGATGCCGCAAGCCTTCCGTCACGGACCAAACATGCAGCGTCATACCCCGGTTCACAGCCAATCCGCTCAGGGTTTCGAGCACCCGACGCTCGTCCCAGGACTCGATCAGCACCAATCGCAGCCTTGATTCGAGCACCAGAGCCAAGTCGTGGATATCATTCTTCATTCGCTATGCTCCGTGCCAGCTGACCAGTCCGAAAATCGCCTGTTACACTGCTTTCTGATCAATTCTGGAGAAACGCCGTGGATTGTCTATTTTGCAAGATCGTGGCCGGGGCTATCCCTGCGCAGAAGATCTATGAAGACGAACAGGTTATCGCCTTCAATGACATCGCGCCCCAGGCGCCGGTACATTTCCTGGTAATTCCGAAAAAACATATCGCGACCCTGCATGATCTAAGCGAAGACGACGACAAGATCCTTGCTGGGCATATTCTTTTTACCGCGCAGCGTCTCGCTGAAGAGCAGGGCTGCCAGGAAGGCTTTCGGGTTGTCATGAACTGCAACGACCTTGGCGGTCAGACGGTCCATCACATACATATGCATGTGCTCGGCCAGCGTCAGATGCATTGGCCCCCCGGCTGAACACCCGCTACCCAAACGCACCACCCACTGTCCACGCCTGCTCCGAATCATCTGGAGGCGACATGCCCAACCAACGCCAATACTCACCTGCCGACCGTCTGCTGCTGCAGGCCGATGCCGCGTTACGGACGCTGCTGCCGTTCAGCGGCCAACCTCAGCGACCGACTCCCGCCGTATTAAAGAACGAGGCCGAGCTGAGCGACAGCCAAGCGCGTCACGTTGCCGGCCTGATGCGCATCAATCACACCGGTGAGGTCTGCGCGCAGGCCCTATATCAGGGGCAGGCACTGACGGCACGGTTGCCGAGAGTACGGGAGGCGATGGAGCGAGCTGCAGCTGAAGAAATCGACCACCTGGCCTGGTGTGAACAGCGTATTCACCAGCTGGGCAGTCACACCAGTGTTCTGAATCCGCTTTTTTACGGATTGTCGTTCGGCATCGGCGCATCAGCTGGCCTGATCAGCGACCGGATCAGCTTGGGCTTCGTAGCCGCCACCGAGGATCAAGTCTGCAAACATCTGGATGAACATCTCGAGCAGATTCCACAAGACGACGAGAAGACCCGGGCAATACTCGAGCAGATGCGCACGGACGAAGCGCAGCACTCGACCGCCGCTCTGGATGCCGGGGGCTTGCGCTTCCCAGCGCCAGTGAAGTTCGGCATGAGCCTGATGGCTAAGGTGATGACTAAAACCACCTACCGGATCTAACCCGATCCTAACGAAGAGGGCGCCTACATGGCGCCCTTCTTCTTTCAGAAGACCGTTGTCTTAGCTCGGCATATTGCGCGCATAGAAAATCTCCAGCATTTCATGGCGCAGACGCTCCTCCACCTCTCCACGTTGTTCTGGCGAAAGATTGCAAGTGGCGTCCCCGAATAGATAATTCTCCAGCTCGAAGTCTTTCAACAGCATCTTGGTGTGGAAGAGGTTCTCTTGATACACGTTCACATCGGTCATCTGATAGGCCGATCGGGTGTCTTCAGATAGATAGTTCTGAATTGAGTTTATTTCGTGGTCGATGAAGTGCTTCTTGCCTTCGACGTCACGAGTAAAGCCGCGAACCCGATAATCGACGGTGACAATATCCGAATCGAACCGATGGATCAGATAGTTGAGGGCTTTGAGCGGTGAGATAACGCCGCAAGTCGACACGTCGATATCCACCCGAAAGGTGGCAATACCTTCGACCGGATGGATCTCTGGATACGTGTGAACGGTGATATGACTCTTGTCCAGATGCGCCAGAATGGTCTCAGGCAACGGACCAGGTGACTCTTCGATCTGGCTGTCGGTGGGCGTTACCGGTTGTTCAGAGATAAGGATGGTCACGCTTGCGCCTTGCGGCTCGTAATCCTGCCGCGCAATGTTCAGGATATTTGCACCAATGATCTCTACAACATCAGTCAGAATCTGCGTTAGCCGCTGCGCGTCATACTGTTCGTTGATGTACTCCACATATGCCTGCTGGTCTTCCTGTGTTTCGGCATAGCAGATGTCGTAAATATTGAAGCTCAAGGACTTGGTCAGGTTGTTGAACCCGTGGAGCCTGAGTTTGCTTTTAAGCATTGGAGACTCTCTTCGATGCGGCGCACCGCGTGATCGAGCGTGCCCGTCAGATACCCCTGTATCTGTGTAGGACTGCAAACACCTCTTCGCATTTGCGATCGTGGCTGAGTTGTTCTAGCAAAACGCCCCGCTAAAACGGGGCGCGCATTATGCCGGTCGATGCCGCCCGACCCCATTCCGGTAGCCCTAATCAGATGCCGGCTTCGGTAGTGCCCGGCATTGTCGAGTCGACGAAGTTCGCCGGACTGACGTCAGCCAAGCTCGACGATCTCATAGTCATGGCTGATTTCCACACCCGCGCGGCCGAGCATGATCGAGGCGGAGCAGTACTTCTCGGCAGACAGTTCCACGGCACGCTTGACTTGCGCGTCCTTCAATCCACGTCCCTTAACGACGAAGCGCAGGTGGATCTTTGTGAACACCTTCGGGTCCTCATCAGCGCGCTCTGCCTCAAGAAAGGCTTCACAGCTTTCCACAGCCTGGCGCGACTTTTTCAGGATGCTCACGACATCAAAGTTGCTGCAGCCACCGAGGCCCAGCAAGAGCATTTCCATCGGACGGACACCTAGATTGCGTCCACCATTTTCTGGTGGACCATCCATGACCACGACATGGCCGCTGCCGGACTCGCCAAGGAACATTGCCTCGCCAGCCCACTGAATGCGCGCTTTCATCGATAGACCCCGCTTGAAAAGGAGCGAAGCTTAGCATGACCATAGGCGGTCACTGGAGGCGGTAAACCGACGAAATGAATGCCCAAAAGTTGATATTCGTGTCGCAGTTTTATTGTCGACCCGAACGGGTCTGTTAAGCTCGCTAAGCCTGATAACAGAACTCAGTCATACATAATAAGAACTGCCTCCTATTGGACACATCTTCCGGGACTACAGCATGGTCGCTATTACACTCACGCCCAAGATCAAGAACATCGACAAACTACTTGCACATTGCCATCGCCGACGCTACACCGCCAAGAGCACTATCATCTATGCCGGTGACCGTAGCGAAACGCTTTTCTTCATCGTTAAAGGTTCGGTCACGATCCTGATCGAAGACGACGATGGTCGTGAAATGATCATTGCCTATCTCAACTCCGGCGACTTCTTCGGAGAGATGGGATTGTTCGAGAAAGAAGGTTCAGAAAAAGAGCGCAGCGCATGGGTTCGCGCTAAGACTGAATGTGAAGTAGCAGAACTGAGCTATGCCAAATTCCGTGAACTGACCCAGCAAGACCCCGATATTCTTTATGCGCTCGGCAGCCAGATGGCTGAACGCTTGCGCAACACGACGCGCAAGGTGGGTGATCTGGCGTTCCTCGACGTAACCGGTCGCGTAGCCCGCACATTGCTCGACCTGTGCAAGCAGCCCGATGCGATGACGCACCCCGATGGCATGCAGATCAAGATCACTCGCCAGGAGATCGGCCGCATCGTTGGTTGCTCGAGGGAAATGGTCGGGCGTGTACTGAAGAGCCTGGAATCCCAGGGGTTGGTACACGTGAAAGGCAAGACCATGGTGGTATTCGGCACTCGCTGAGCCAACCGTCACGCCAATAATAAAGCCGGCTATTAACCGGCTTTTTTATTCACGCTGCTTATTCGGGATCGACCGACGACCGTAGGTTCGCGCGTCCGGGAAAGAACAAACGCTGCAGCTCAACCCCAGGCTGCTCGGCTCGCATGAAAGCCTCTCCCACCAAAAACGCATACACCTGGTTGATTTCCATCAACTCAACGTCGGCACGATGAAGAATGCCGCTTTCGGTAACCGCCAGACGGTCTCGAGGGATGCGTGGCAGCAGATCGAGAGTCGTTTCCAGGCTGAGTTCGAAGGTGTGAAGGTTACGGTTGTTGATCCCGACCAGAGGCGTATCGAGGCGCAGCGCGCGCTCCAGCTCTGCTCCATCATGGACCTCGACCAATACGTCCAGATTCTGAGCCTTCGCCACATCGGCCAGCTCCGCCATCTGACCGTCCTCCAGCGCAGCGACGATCAGCAGAATACAGTCCGCGCCCAAGGCTCTGGCTTCGATGATCTGGTAGGGGTCGACCATGAAGTCCTTACGGATGACAGGCAGTTTGCATGCCGCGCGCGCTTGCTTCAGGTAGTCGTCGGCCCCTTGAAAGAAGTCGATGTCGGTCAATACCGAGAGGCAGGTGGCGCCACCTGCCTCATAGCTTCTGGCGATGTCCGCCGGCACGAAATCCTCTCGCAGCACCCCTTTGCTTGGTGAGGCTTTCTTAATTTCTGCAATCACAGCCGGTTGTTTGTTACGCGCCTGCTCCTGCAGCCGGCGGGCAAAACCGCGGACCGGGTCGGCTGCCGCCGCCATTGTTTCGAGTTCAGCCAGGCCGACCCGGCCGCGACGCTCAGTCACTTCCTCGCGCTTGCGCCTAATGATCTTTTCCAGAACCGTCGGCACACTGGTCATTGTGAACTCTCCTGCTTGAACACCACGGTGAAGGACACCAGCTCCTCGAACTTGTCTCGCGCCAAACCTGTATGCAACGCATCGTGAGCGATCTCTACGCCCTGCTTCAGGCTGCTGGCGATATCGGCCGCGTAAAGCGCAGCACCGGCATTGAGGACGATCATGTCGGCAGCCTTTTGCCCATTGTCCGTTTTGCGCCGTCCCAGTGCGTCGCGAATCAGCGCCAGCGAACCCTGTGCATCCTCGACATTGAGACCTATCAGGCTCTGGCTCTTGATCCCGAAATCTTCAGGCTGGATACGGTATTCGGTGATCTCGCCCTTGTTCAGTTCGGCGACATAGGTCGGGGCCGCCAGACTGATCTCGTCAAGCCCATCCTGCGCATGCACCACCAACACATGCTGGCTTCCCAGGCGCGACAGCACCTCGGCCATGGGCCGGCAGAGTTCCTTGCTGAACACGCCAAGCACCTGATGCTTGACGCCTGCGGGGTTGGACATCGGGCCGAGGATGTTGAAAAGCGTGCGCAGGCCCAGCTCGCGACGTGGGCCTGCGGCAAATTTCATCGCGCCGTGATGCGCAGGCGCGAACATGAAGCCAACACCCACTGCATCGACGCTGCGCGCAACCTGCTCGGGCGTGAGATCCAGGTAAACACCGGCCGCTTCGAGCAGGTCGGCGCTGCCACTCTTGCCCGACACCGCACGGTTACCGTGCTTGGCCACCTTGCCTCCCGCGGCGGCGACCACGAAGGCTGCGGCAGTTGAAACATTGAAAATGTTCATCCCATCGCCACCGGTACCGCAGGTGTCCACCAATCGATGGGTATCGAAATGCACCGGTTCGGCCAGCTCACGCATCACCTGTACGGCGCCGACGATCTCGTCGATCGTTTCGCTCTTCATGCGCATGCCCATGAGGAACGCGCCAATCTGCGCATCGGTGCACTGACCAGTCATGATCTGGCGCATCACCGCCTTCATCTCATCGGTACTCAAGTCCAGCTGACCGACGATGCGGTTGAGGGCTTCCTTGATATCCATCAGCGCACGCCTCCGGTCTGTTTAAGAAAATTGGCGAACAATTCGTGCCCCTGCTCGGTGAGGATTGACTCAGGATGAAACTGCACGCCTTCAATGTTCAGCGTCTTATGCCGCAAGCCCATGATCTCGTCGACACTGCCATCTTCCAGTTGCGTCCAGGCAGTGATTTCCAGACAGTCGGGAAGCGTTTCGCGCTTGACCACCAACGAGTGGTAGCGCGTCACCGTTAATGGATTGTTCAGGCCGGCGAACACGCCCGTGTTCTGGTGAGCGACCGGACTCGTCTTGCCGTGCATGACCTGACGCGCCCGCACGACCTCACCACCAAACGCTTGCCCGATGCTCTGATGGCCAAGACAAACGCCTAGAATCGGCAGCTTGCCGGCGAAATGGCGGATCAGGTCGAGTGAAACTCCCGCCTCGTTCGGCGTGCAGGGGCCAGGCGATACGACGATACGCTCCGGGTTCAGTGCTTCGATTTCGGCGACGCTCAACTCATCGTTGCGCACCACTTTGACGTCAGCACCGAGTTCGCCGAGGTATTGCACGACGTTGTAAGTAAAGGAATCGTAGTTATCCAGCATTAGCAGCATTTGCGTCACCCTAGGGCTTGAGGCTGATCCACCACCTGCCATGACGGTCCGAACCGGCGCGATAGCGGCTCGGCAGAACGATCGGTAATACAGGTGTGAACGGGGTATTCCGGCACGGGGCCAGCAACGAGGATCAGGCGCGCCAACGCCAGCGGGCATGAGCCTTGAACAGACGCATCAGGAGGGTGCTGCTGAATTTCACGGAAAAGGTCTCGCAGAGCTGACAGCGCAAAGTAGCCCATGCCAGGCCACGATTTCAACCGGACTATACCAGAGCATCGCTTGCCCGCTACAGCCAAGCCGGGGCGCCCTATGCCGGCAGCGAAGCGATAGCGGCGGGTAGCGCGGATGCCGGAACTGGCCGAGCGTAGAAAAAACCCTGCGCCTGCCGGCAGCCAAGTCGAAGCAGCTCCGCAGCAGTGGTCTCGTCCTCGACCCCCTCTGCCAGCGTGTTCAGCCCGAGCGACTCGGCCATGTGGATGATAGCGGCGACGATGGCATGGCCGTCTTCGTTAGGTAGATCGCTGACAAAGGAGCGATCGATCTTCAAGGTGTCCACCGACAACCGCCGAAGATACGCCAGACATGAATACCCGGTGCCGAAATCATCGATAGACAGCGTAACTCCCAGAGCCTTCAGACTTGCCAGCGCAATCATCACCTGCTCAGTGTTGTCGACGAGGCTGGACTCGGTCAGCTCAAGCTCCAGCGCCGAAGCCGGCAGACCGGTCTGCGCCAAGGCAGCGGCTACAGTCTGTTCCAGCGAGCCCTGGTGCAGTTGTATCGCCGCGACGTTCACAGCGACACGCGGGATGTCCAGCTTTTCAGCCTGCCACCGCGCGGCCTGTCGGCACGCCTCGAGGATTATCCATTCTCCGATGTCGACGATCAGGCCGCTCTGTTCCGCTGCAGGAATGAACTGCCCGGGCGCGACCAACCCCCACTGCGGATGCTGCCAGCGCAACAAGGCTTCAGCGCCCACTACCCTGCCACTGGCGAGGTCCAGCTGCAGCTGGTACTCCAGAAAAAACTCCTCTCGCTCGATAGCAAGCCGCAGGCCGTTGATCAGGTACAGCCGCCCACGCATCTCAGTATCCAGGGCAGCGTTGTAATAGCACCAGGTCCGACGCCCGGCTTCCTTGGCTTTGTACATAGCCATTTCTGCGTTGCGCAGGAGGCAGGAAAAGTCCATGCCATCGCTCGGGCCGACCGCGACGCCAATGGAAATCGACACCACGATCTGCTGGCGCTCAACCATGAAGGGTTCGGCCAATTCGTCGAGGACAAGCTGGATCACAGCCGACGCACCCTCGGCATTCTTCAGGTCCGCCAATAACACGACGAACTCGTCGCCGCTGGCACGTGCCAGCATGGCGCTGTCTGGCAATGCCTGCTGCAGCCTTACTGCGGTTGTGCATAGCAGCTGGTCACCGAAGCTGCGCCCGAACGAGTCATTGACCATCTTGAAATGATCAAGATCGACATACAGCACCGCAACTGCTCCCTTGAGTTTCAGGGCGCTGGCCATCGCCTGACGGGTCCGGTCCTCCAGCTGGGACAAGTTGGGCAGCCCCGTCAGGCTGTCGAAGTGGGCCATATAGTCAATGCGCTGTTGCGCAGCGATCCGCTCGCTCATTTCGATCGCCAACCGCTCATACGGAGCCCGCACACTCGAAACGAACACCACCTGATAGATGAAGCCGTAGGAGACAATCTTGTACAGATGCCCGAGCAAGCTGTAGAAGCTGTTCACGCTGGAGTAGGCGGTAAAGCACAGTTCGGCGAGTATCGAGACCAGTGTCGCGGCCAGCATTCCATCAAAATAGCCACCGTCTTCAACCTCGCGAGCCCGCCAGAACACCCATGCCGCCAGCGCGAAGAGGCTGATGATCAACCATTCCATCTGGACCTTGAAGCGGGTCAGCCCCTCCCCTTCGACAAAGGTTCGCGGCCACAGCTGCGGCTGAAACAGCTGCAGATAAACAACCAGGGCGACCAAGCCCAGCGACGATGCCAACAGCAGGTGCCGCGGCAGTGGAATGCTTCGGTGGCACAGGCGGCACGCCACGGCGAGCAGGGTGAAGGCGAGCAGGACGCGGGAAACCAGCCAGAAGGCGATCGCCTTTTCCGCCGAAGCGGGTGTCACCCAAACGGGCATACCCCGGTAGGACAGCATATGCGCCAGATCCAACAGCGCGATGGCCAGGAACGCACAGGCGAGCAACGGATTCGATCGATGCACTGGCTGCTGGCTGTGCCAGGCCACCGCGAACACCAACGCGGCAACAACGATCGAGAAGGTTTCGACAGCGATGTGCAGCGGTAACGGAAACCACACCGGGCTGCCGTTGAGATCCGCCAGACTCGATAACAGCCAGACCAACATCAGCAGCGCAGCGAGGGCAATCACCAGCGATGACGCCAACGGCCAGGACTGACGAACGGAGGATGAGCGGGGACTCGGCAGTAGCGACATGGGTGGCTCGAATTGGCTGGGGTTGGATCGCCGAGCGATCCTGCTCGGCTTCCACGACTATATGGCTAGCCCATAGCCATTACCATACGGCTAATAAGGACTTTAGTCGCAGTCGCCGAATGAACCCCTGAGCCGCGCCGAAGTCAGTCGCTCCCGTGCTCCGCCAAGGCCACCGCGCGGAACATCGCGCGGCGTTTATTCAGTGTTTCTTCCCATTCCAGCGCCGGTTGCGAGTCGGCGACGATGCCGGCACCGGCCTGCACGTGCAGTTCGCCGTCCTTGATCACTGCGGTACGGATAGCAATAGCGGTATCCATGTTGCCGTTCCAGCCCAGATAGCCGACTGCACCGCCATACACGCCGCGTTTTACCGGTTCGAGTTCGTCGATGATCTCCATGGCGCGGACCTTCGGTGCACCAGACAGGGTGCCGGCCGGCAGGATCGCGCGCAGCGCATCCATGGCCGTCAGTGGTGCCTTGAGCTGGCCGGTGACGTTGGAGACGATATGCATCACGTTGGAATAGCGCTCGATGACCATCTTTTCGGTAAGCCGCACCGAACCATTCTCGGCCACGCGGCCGACGTCGTTGCGGCCCAGGTCGATCAGCATCAAGTGTTCGGCCAGTTCCTTGGCGTCGCTGAGCAGATCCTGTTCCAGAGCCAGATCGGCTTCCTCGTTGACGCCCCGCGGGCGGGTGCCAGCGATAGGCCGGACCGTCACCAGACCTTCCTCCACCCGCACCAGCACTTCCGGCGACGAGCCCACCACGTGGAAATCGCCGAAATTGAAGAAGTACATATAAGGCGTCGGGTTGAAGCAGCGCAGCGCGCGGTACAGATCGATCGGCGCGGCCTTGAAGGGAATCGACATGCGCTGGGAGATCACCACCTGCATGCAGTCGCCGGCGAGGATGTAGTCCTTGATGCGGTTGACCGCCTGCTCGTAGTCCTCGCGGCTGAAGCTGGAGCGGAAGGTCGGCTCGGTGCCGCCGCCATTCTCGAAGTCCAGGCCCAGGCGCGGCGTGATCGACTGGCGCAGTTTTTCGCGCAGCGCCTGAAGTTTCGCCTGCCCCGCCTCATAGGCGTCCGGCTGCGACGGATCGGCTAGCACGATGCAGTGCAGCTTGCCGGCGAGGTTGTCGAAGACCACCACGGCGTCGGAGACCATCAGCAGGATATCCGGCGTGCCCAACGGATCGGGATTGGGACAGGTCGCCAGCTTGCGTTCGACATAGCGCACGCTGTCGTAACCGAAGTATCCGACCAGCCCGCCATTGAAACGCGGCAAGCCTTCGACCGGCGCCACACGATAGCGCTGCTGAAAGGCTTCGACGAAGGCCAACGGATCCTCGACATCGGACTGTTCGGTCTCGATGCCATCGGTGGTCACGCTAACGTTGTGATCATGCACCCTGAGCACGGTGCGGCACGGCAGGCCGATAATCGAATAGCGCCCCCACTTCTCGCCGCCCTGTACGGACTCGAGTAGGTAGGAGTTAGGCGCGTCGGCCAGCTTGAGATAGAGCGTCAGCGGCGTGTCGAAGTCAGCAAGGGTTTCGAACGACAGAGGGATGCGGTTGTGGCCTTCGGCGGCCAAACGCAGGAATTCTTCGCGGGTCATGTCAGCCTCGTGGTCGGAGGGGAACTACATAAGGTCGAGTTGTGCAAACGTACCGGGCGAAGCCGGCAGGAAATGTCAGGCGCGCCAGCGCCAACGGGCCAGGGCCTTGATGACATTCATCCATTGTTTGCGGGTGACCACCACGATCTGATCTCGTCTGCGGGATGTGCGGAACAGAGGCCACACTAGCTCAGCCCCGAAACCGAAGCAACCAGCTCGCGCAGGTTATCGAGCACCAGTGTCGGCGCCTCGTTGGCGATGGGTTCGCCGTGGTTGTAGCCATAAGTCAGCGCTACACAGGGAACGGCCGCCGCTTTCGCCGCGCGCACATCGTTGCGTGAGTCGCCGACGAACAGTGATGCATCGGGCTCGACGCCGGCCTGGCTCATGACCCACAACAGCGCTGCGGGATCGGGCTTCTGCTGCGGCAAGGTATCGCCCCCGACCAGCCACTGGAAGTAACCCGCGAGCCCCTTCTCCTCCAGCAGCGGCTCGATGAACTGCGCCGGTTTGTTGGTGATGATCGAGAGTTTCACGTCATGCTCGCGCAGCCAGTCCAGGCATTCCCGAACGCCCGGATACACCGTGGTCAGTTCGTGGCCGCCGGAATAAGCCTGCATGAACAGCGCCAGCGCCTCGTCGGCTAATTCATCGGCAACGCCGTCATGCTGCAACTTACCGGCCAGTGCCCGACGTACCAGTACCTTCGAACCGTTGCCGACCCAGTCGCGTACTCGCGCCATGCCGGCAGGTTCACGGCCCAGCAGCATCAGCATCTTGTCCACCGCAGCGGCCAGGTCCGGAACCGAATCCATCAGGGTGCCGTCCAGGTCGAACATCACCAGCCGCGGCAACTTGCCGTCGAAGAGCTGCTCCAGGCGAGTCATGAGCGGGCCAGCGCCAGTTCGGCGCGCATCTGGTCGATCACGGCCTTGTAGTCCGGCTGGTTGAAAATGGCCGAGCCAGCGACGAAGGTATCGGCCCCGGCTGCAGCGATCTCACGGATGTTCTTGGGGTTCACCCCGCCGTCGATCTCCAGGCGAATTTCACGCCCGCTGGCATCGATCAACGCGCGCGCCTCGCGCAGCTTATCCAGGGTGTTGGGGATGAACTTCTGGCCGCCAAATCCAGGGTTGACGCTCATCAACAGGACCATGTCGACCTTGTCCATCACGTACTTGAGCACATCCAGCGGGGTGGCCGGATTGAACACCAGACCGGCCTTGGCACCGCCATCCTTTATCAGCTGAAGCGATCGATCGATGTGATCCGAAGCTTCCGGGTGAAAGGTGATGTAGCTGGCGCCGGCTTCGAGGAAGTCGCCGATCATGCGGTCCACCGGACGGACCATCAGATGTACATCAATTGGCGCGGTGACGCCGTGCTTGCGCAGGGCGGAGCAAACCATCGGGCCGATGGTCAGGTTGGGCACGTAATGGTTGTCCATCACATCGAAATGGACGATGTCGGCGCCGGCGGCGAGGACGTTGTCCACTTCTTCACCCAGACGGGCGAAATTGGCGGAAAGAATGGAGGGAGCGATGGCGAACGGCTGCATGACGACCTCGGGTAGCACGGCGGAATGCGGCGCATTGTAACCGAGGGTCGGGGTTGCGGCGCGCCTGACATCCGTTGCGGATGCCGACGCGCCTCGGGTGGATCAGGTCAGCTCGTCGAAGCACTCGGCGATGATCGCCAGACCACGTTCGAGCAGCTCGTCCTCTGCAGTCAGCGGCACCAGCACACGTAGCACGTTGTAGTAGGTGCCGCAGGACAGCAGGATCAGGCCCTTGTCGCGTGCCTTGGCGACAATCTGCGAGGTCAGCGCCGCTGCCGGACGCGCATGGTCGCCGTCCTCGAACAGCTCGATGGCGATCATCGCGCCGAGCCCACGAACCTCACCGATTTCCTTGTGCCGCGCCTGGATCGCCTTGAGCCCGGTGGTGAGTTTTTCTGCCACCACCTTGCAGCGGTCGAGCAGCTTCTCTTCCTCGAAGATTTCCATGACAGCCAGCGCCGCCGCGCAGGACAACGGGTTGCCCGCGTAGGTGCCGCCCAGTCCGCCAGGCGCGATGGCGTCCATGATCTCAGCCTTGCCGCAGACGCCGGCAATCGGAAAGCCGCCGCCGACCGATTTGGCGAAGGTGGTCAGATCAGCGACCACGCCCATCTGCTCCATGGCGAAGAACGTCCCGGTTCGTCCGGCGCCGGTCTGCACTTCATCGGCGATCAGCAGGATGCCGTGCTCGTCGCATAGCGCGCGCAGGCGGACCATGAACTCTTTGGGTGCGACGTTGAAGCCGCCCTCGCCCTGCACCGGTTCAATGATGATCGCGGCGATATCGCGCGGCTCGGCGTCGTTCTTGAAGATGCGTTCGATACTGGCGATCGACTCATCAACGCTGACGCCATGGATTGCGCAGGGATACTGCGCGCGGAAGATGCCGCCCGGCATCAGGCCCATTCCAGCGGAGTACGGCGCGACCTTGCCGGTCAGCCCCAGGGTCATCATGGTGCGGCCGTGATAAGCACCAGTGAACGCGATCACTCCGGCACGTCCGGTGGCAGCGCGGGCGATCTTCACGGCGTTTTCCACCGCCTCGGAGCCGGTAGTGACCAGCAACGTCTTCTTGGCGAAATCGCCTGGCACCCGCGCGTTGATCTTCTCGCACAGTTCGACGTAGGGCTCGTAAGCCAGCACCTGGAAGCAGGTGTGGGTCAGCTTGTGCAGCTGCGCTTCCACCGCTTTGATGATTTTCGGGTGCAGGTGGCCAGTATTCAGCACAGCAATGCCGCCGGCGAAATCAATGAACTCGCGACCTTCGACGTCGACCACGCTGCTGTTCTTAGCGTGATCGGCAAAGATCGGATGGATCTGGCCGACCCCACGGGGAACGGCGGCGACACGGCGTTTCATTAGGGATTCGTTGGTCTTGCTCATAAGCTCCTCAGTAGCCGCTCATCGTCGGCTCGGGTCGGAATGAACACCTGGAAGCGGGTCCGGCAGCATACGATGATCGACTGCCGGGCCATCCGGGCGTTCGGATAACAGTAATAGCATGTGCAATATTTTGCACGACGCAATTGCTGGCCGGCTCAAAGGCCGCCCAGACACAGATATTTGATCTCCACGTACTCGTCCAGACCGTAGCGCGAGCCCTCGCGCCCGAGCCCGGAGGCCTTCATGCCGCCGAACGGGGCCACCTCGGTGGAGATTACCCCGGTGTTGATACCGACCATGCCGTACTCCAGCGCTTCGGCCACGCGAAACACCCTTCCCAGGTCGCGTGCATAAAAATAGGCAGCGAGGCCGAACTCGGTGTCGTTGGCCTGGTGGATCACAGCTGCCTCGTCGCTGAAGCGGAACAGTGGCGCCAGCGGGCCGAAGGTTTCCTCGCGCGCCACGGCCATCTCGGCGGTGACGTCGCCGAGCAGGGTCGGCTCGAAGAAGGTGCCACCCAGTGCGTGCGGCTTGCCGCCGGTCAGCAGTGTGGCGCCTTTGTCCAGCGCGTCCTGCAAATGGCGCTGGACCTTGGCCACTGCGGCGGCGTCGATCAGCGGGCCGGTGGTGACGCCCTCCTCTGCACCGTTGCCAACCTTAAGCCGCGCCACTGCGGCAGCAAGCTTGTCAGCGAAGGCGTCGTAGACACCGTCCTGCACGTAGATGCGATTGGCGCAGACGCACGTCTGCCCGGCGTTGCGATACTTGGAGATCATCGCGCCCTCGACCGCCGCATCCAGGTCGGCGTCGTCGAAGACGATAAAGGGCGCATTGCCGCCCAGCTCAAGCGAGAGCTTCTTCAGGGTCGGCGCGCACTGCTGCATCAGCTTGATGCCCACCGCCGTCGAGCCGGTAAACGAGAGTTTGCGCACGATAGGGCTTTCGCAGAGTTCGGCCCCCACTTCACGAGACATGCCGGCGTCGGCGGTGACCACGCTGAACAACCCAGCCGGGATACCCGCGCGTTCGGCAAGCACGGCCAGCGCCAGCGCGGAGAACGGCGTCTGCGGCGCCGGCTTGAGCACCATGGCGCAGCCGGCGGCGAGCGCCGGACCGACCTTGCGGGTGATCATGGCGCTGGGGAAATTCCACGGCGTAATGGCGGCAGTCACGCCCACCGGCTCCTTCTGCACCAGAATGCGCTTGTCGCTGGCGTGCGCCGGGATCACATCGCCGTACAGGCGCTTGCCCTCCTCGGCGAACCATTCGAGAAAGGATGCGGCGTAGGCCACTTCGCCACGGGCCTCGGCCAGCGGTTTGCCCTGTTCGGCCGTCATGATGCGCGCCAGGTCTTCCTGGTTTTCCAGCATCAGCCCGTACCAACGACGCAGACGCGCGGCGCGCTCCTTGGCGGTGAGCGCCCGCCAGGCCGGTTGTGCCGCCTGTGCGGCCTCGATGGCGCGACGGGTTTCGGCGCGCCCCATGTTGGGCACCTCGCCGATGAGTTCGCCGGTGGCTGGGTTGAAGATAGCGGTCCGGCCGCCCTCGTCGGCATCGCACCACACGCCGTCTAGGTAGGCCTGCTGGCGAAGCAGGCCGGGGTGATCGAGTTGCAGGGTCATGGAAGCGTCCGAATCAGGCGGGTTGTTGGGTACGCATCTTCTCGGAGCGGCCGCGCAGCCACTCCAGGGTCAGCAGCAGCGCGATCGAGAAGCCAATCAGCAAGGTGGCCGCGGCGGCGATGGTCGGGCTGAGGTTTTCACGAATGCCGCTGAACATCTGCCGCGGCAAGGTGATCTGCTCGGGGCCGGCGAGGAACAGCGTCACCACCACTTCGTCGAAGGAAGTGGCGAAAGCGAACAGCGCACCACTGATCACTCCCGGCGCGATCAGCGGCAGCGTCACGCGAAAGAAGGCGGTCAGTGGCGAGGCGCCCAGGCTGGCCGCGGCGCGCACCAGGTTGTGGTTGAAGCCCTGCAGCGTGGCCGACACCGTGATGATCACGAACGGCACGCCCAGTACTGCATGCACCAGAATCAGCGACAAGTAGCTATTGCCCATACCCAGCGGGGCGAAGAACAGGTAGCTGGCCACACCGACGATTACAACCGGCACCACCATCGGCGATATCAGCAAGGTCATCACCAACGCCTTGCCGCGGAATTCGCCGCGGGTCAGGCCGATCGCCGCCAATGTGCCGAAAACCATCGCGAGCGCCGTGGCGGCCGGCGCGATGAGCATCGAGTTCTTCAGTGAACGCATCCAGTCCGCCGAGCTGAACAAGGCCTCGTACCAGCGCATGGAGAATCCCTGCAGCGGATAGGCCAGAAACGAGCCTGAGTTGAAGGACAGCGGCACGATGACCAGCACCGGCACGATCAGAAACAGCAGCACCAGCCCACAGAGGATGCGCAGCGTGTAGAACCAGACCCGCTCGATGGGCGACATGTAGGGGCTCAGCATGGAACGGTCTCCTGCCCAAATGAACGAATGGTTTGCTGTGATCGCTGGGTATGCGCCGTCATGCTCAACCCAGCCTCAGTCGGCTGGCGCCGACCAGCCAGCTGTAGACGACGTACAACAGCATGGTCGCCAGCAAGAGCAGGCCGCCCAGCGCCGTCGCCATGCCCCAGTTGATGGTCGTGTTGGTGTAGAAGGCGACGAAGTAGCTGACCATCTGGTCGTTGGGGCTGCCGAGCAGCGCCGGCGTGATGTAGTAGCCAATGGAGATGATGAACACCAGCAGACACCCAGCACCCACGCCGGCCAGCGTCTGCGGGAAATACACCCGGCAGAAGCTGGCGAAGGGATGACAGCCCAGCGAGATCGCCGCACGCATGTAACTCGGCGAGATGTTCTTCATCACGCTGTAGATCGGCAGGATCATGAACGGCAGCAGGATATGCACCATGGCGATGTACACGCCGGCGCGGTTGAATACCAATTGCAGCGGCTCGTCGATCAGGCCCATCTTCAACAGCGCACCGTTGATCAGGCCGCTCGACTGCAGCAGCACGATCCAGGCGGCGACGCGCACCAGGATGGAGGTCCAGAACGGCAGCAGCACCATGATCATCAGCAGGTTGCTCTTGCGCGCTGGCAGATTTGCCAGCAGATACGCGAGCGGATAGGCAAGCACCAGGCAGATCGCCGTGATCACCAGGCCCATCCAGAAGGTGCGGGCGAAGATGTCCAGGTACACCGCCTGATCAGGCGAGACCGGTGCCAGCTCGCCCATGTCGTCGATGCGGTGATCGACGGCAGCCAGCAGATAGTAGGGTGCGAGCGCACTGTCGTTACGACGGATGACCTGCCAATAGGCAGGGTCGCCCCAGCGCTCATCGAAAGTCTCGAGCGCTTCCTTATAGGACGTTGGCAATTCCTTGAATGGGAGCGCGCGGGCCGTCTTGGTCATCAGGCTGCGGAAACCGGCCTGCTCCATATTCAAGCGTTTGGACAGATCGCCCAGCGACTGATTCTGCCTCGCCTCGAGCAGGTCTTCGCTGAGGGCCCGGTATACCGATTCCTCCGGTAGACCGCGGCCATCCCAGGCCGCAATTGCCTCGACCGTGCGCGGCAGACTTCCCACCACCTCCGGGTTGTCGACGCTGCGCCAGAGCAACGAGGCGATTGGCAGCACGAAGGTCAACAGCAAGAACACCAGCAACGGCAGGATCAGCGCCTTGGATTTCAACCTGTTCATGCGCTCGGCACGCGCCAGCCGACGCTTCAGGTTGGGCTCGGCGATATCGGGAACAGGCAAGGAGATGGCAGTCGCCATGGCGAACTCCGCAAAGTTTCAGTTTCCGGCGGCGCATGGCCCGCCTCAGGGCCGGCCATGCGAGGGGTGCCAGGCTTGCTTAGCGCGCAGCCCAGGCGTTGAAGCGCTGTTCCAGTTGCTCGCCATAGTCGGCCCAGAAGGTGACGTTCATAGCCACTTGGTTGGCGATGTTCTCGGGGGTCGTGGGCATGTTCTTCACCAGCTTGGGATCGAGCAGTTCGACCGCTTTCTTGTTCGCCGGCCCGTAGGCGATGTTTTCTGAGAAGGCTTTCTGCTGCTGCGGTTGCAAGGTAAAGCTGACGAATTCGAGCGCCGCCTTCTGATCCTTCGCACCTTTGGGCATCGCCCAGGAATCGAAGTCATAGATGCCACCGTCCCAAACCACCTGCAGATTGCTCTCGTCCTGCACCGCGGCGATGCGACCGTTGTAGGCGCTGCTCATGACCACGTCACCGGAGGCCAGAAACTGCGGTGGCTGCGCGCCGGCTTCCCACCATTGAATGCTGGGTTTGATCTGGTCGAGCTTCTTGAAGGCCCGGTCCTGGCCTTCTTTGGTCGCCAGGACTGTGTACACGTCTTTCGGCGCAACCCCATCAGCCATCAAGGCGAATTCAAGGGTGTACTTGGCCCCCTTGCGCAGGCCGCGCTTGCCGGGAAATTTCTCGGTATCCCAAAAATCCGCCCAGCCGGTCGGCGCGCTGGCAAGCTTGTCGGCGTTGTAGGCCAGCACCGTGGACCAGACGAAGAAGCCGACACCGCAAGGCTGTATGGCACCCTCGATGAAGTCATCCGGATTACCCGCCACCGACGGATCGATTTCCTCGAACAGCCCTTCGTCGCAGCCGCGCGACAGCTCCGGTGATTCGACTTCCACGAGGTGCCAGGACACGCTGTTGGTATCGACCATGGCCTTCACCTTGGCCATCTCGCCGTTGTACTCGCCGGCGATGATCTTGTGGCCGGTCTTGGCCTCGAACGGCTCGTTGAAGGCTTTAATCTGGGCCTGCTTGTTGGCCCCGCCGAAGGTGACGGCCGTGAGGTTTTCCGCCGTGGCCTGGGCAGCGCATACCAGTCCGATGCTAAGCGCGGTCAGTTTCAGAGAGTTCAGCATTGTTATTCGCTCCATGATGCGGTTGAAGACAGCTTTCTTGCTTGCTCGCCCCTGCTTATGCCGCTTGCAGCGGATCCAGCGCACGGACGTGTTCCACTTGCCAGCCGATCGGCACGACATCACCAACCGCCAGGGCGGGATCGAACTCGGCGATTGGTTGCTTGACGAAGAAATCGCTGATGCCACAGACCTCGAGGCGGATGCGGATGTGATCGCCCAGATAGACGAATTCGGCCACCCGCCCGGTGAAGCGATTCGGGCAATTGGCGCTGGCGCCGTTGAGGCGGACCCGTTCCGGGCGGATCGACAGATTGACCGGTGTACCCGGCGCACCGACCTTCACCGCAAGGGCCTCGACCCGTTCGCCGCGGCCTAATTCAACGGTGCAGTTGTCGCCATTGCGACTGACCAGCCGTGCCGGCAGCCGGTTGTTCTCGCCGAGAAAGTTGGCGACGAAGGTGTTTGCCGGCCGCTCGTAGAGCGCCCGCGGCTCATCGATCTGCTGAATTTCGCCCTGATGGAATACCGCAACCCGATCTGACATGGTCAGCGCCTCGCCCTGATCATGGGTGACATAGACCACGGTCACGCCCAGGCTTTGGTGCAGGTGCTTGATCTCCATCTGCATCTGCTCGCGCAACTGCTTATCAAGCGCCCCCAGGGGTTCATCCATCAACACCAGCTGCGGCTCGAACACCAGGGCACGGGCCAGGGCCACGCGCTGCTGCTGGCCGCCGGAGAGCTGAGCCGGGTAGCGATTGCGGAAGCCCTCTAGCTGCACCATCGACAGGGCGCGTTTGACTCGCTCCTTGATGTCGAGCTTGGCCATGCCCCGCACGCTTAGCGGGAACGCCAGGTTCTCGGAAACCGTCATGTGCGGAAACAGCGCATAGTTCTGGAATACCATGCCCATGTCGCGCTTGTGCGGCGGCAGCTTGTTGATCGAACGGCCGCCGAGCAGGATTTCACCTGCAGTCGGCGTCTCGAAGCCGGCCAGCATCATCAGGCTGGTGGTCTTGCCGGAGCCGGACGGGCCCAGCAGCGTGAGGAATTCACCCTTGCGGATGTCCAGGTTGAGGTCTTTGACGATCAGCGCTTCGCCGTCGTAACTCTTCTGGATGCCACGAAAGCTGACCAGTACTTCGTTCGCTTGAGAATCGAGCATGCCGCACCTGTGTTCCGTTGTTCCATGACCACAGGTTAGGAGCCTGCGCAGTCCGCGAACATCGGCGCAGCGGAGTGATTGAACTCAGTCAAACGGAGAGACCGGTGTAGGGATTGCCCTACAACAGCTGTTGCCCCAGCGGCCTGACCAAGCAGCTGTCAAAGGGTGAAGGCCGCTGGGTTGAGGCGTGCAGGGCGACCGTGGAGCGAGCTCAGACCAGCTTGTGCTCCATGGCATAGCGGACCAGATCGGCCACTGAGTGCGCGACGAGCTTCTGCATCAGGCGCGCCTTGTGCGTGCTGATGGTCTTGCTACTGAGCGCCAGCTTGGCGGCGATGTCGTTGACCGAGTCACCATGCACCAGGCGCTCGAAAACCGAGTACTCACGCTCGGACAGCAGCGCATGGGGTGGCCGGGAATCAGTGAGCCCGACTTCGAAGACCATTCGATCCGCCAGCTCCGGATCGATATAACGGCCGCCGGCGGCGACCTTGCGCACCGCGGTCAGCAATAGCGCCGGGTCGCTGTCCTTGGTGGCATATCCGGCAGCGCCGATTTTCAGCGCACGCGCCGCCATCTGTGCCTCGTCATGCATCGACAGGACCAGGATCGCTGGCGGCTGGCTCAATGCACGGATCCGTGGAATGGCTTCCAGTCCGTTGATGCCCGGCATGGAGATGTCCAGCAGCACCACATCGCAAGGCGTCAGCCGCAACTGGTCGAGCAGCTGCTGACCGTTACCCGCCTCACCGATCACCTGCATGTCCTTGGCCAATCCGATCAGCTGCTTGATGCCCTCGCGAACAATGGTGTGATCCTCGGCGACGATTACCCTAATCATGGCGCTAGCTCTCCAATGTACTGATCAGAACCGCAGGCGCGGCTGGGACATCCAGGGGCACCGAGACGTGAATCAAGGTCCCCTCGCCCGGCTGGCTTTCCAGCAGCAACGTGCCGCCGAGCATCTGCGCTCGCTCGTGCATACCAACCAGGCCGAATGAGGGTCCCTGGCGGCTCTGCTGAACCACGAAACCCTGGCCGTCATCGCTGATGCTCAAGCACAGCATATCCCCTTGCTGCTGCAGGGTGAGGCTCACGGTTTGTGCATTGGCGTGACGCATGACATTGGTCAGGGCTTCCTGAAGGATGCGAAACAAGCCGATGGCCTTGGCATTACCGAGTTGCGGCGGGCATTCCGGCACTTCCACTAGGCAGGCGACGCCAGTGCGCTCCTCAAAGCGCCGCGCCTGCCAGTCGATGGCCGATGCGATGCCGGCGTCCAGAATCGGCGGGCGCAGGGCGGTCGCCACGTCGCGCACCTGCTGGAACAGCTGCGCAATCAACCGCTTCATGCCCTGCAAACGGGCCGCCAGGCCGGGATCGAGCTCGGCGAAGCTGATCTCGCACATGGAGATTTCCAACTTCAGTACCGTCAGCATCTGCCCTAGCTCGTCATGGACCTCGCGGGCGATGTGGGCTTTTTCCTCCTCGCGCACGGTCTCGACGTGCGCCGCCAGCTTGCGCAACTGCGCACGCGAGGCGTCCAGCTCCAGCTCAATCCGCTTGTTGTCAGTGATATCCCAGACGATGCCGTCCCAGACCTGCCGTCCCTCCAGCTGGCCCCGTACCGACGCACGGATATCGGCCCAGCGAATCTCGCCGGAACGAGTCAGAATGCGCCCCTGCCAGTACCAGTCACTCATGCTGTCCAAGGCTTGCTGCTGGCTGCTCCAGTAACCCGGCTCGTCATCGGGGTGAACCAGGCTGCGGATACCGCGTCCGGGCTGCAACAACAGCTCAGCCGAGTAGCCAACCAGGCGCTCGCTGGCCTCGCTGATGTAGGCGATGCTGACCGGCGCACCGGCGTCCTGCCGCTCGAGGCGGAACACCAGTCCGGGGACGTTGCCGGCCATGGCCTTAAGGCGCACCTCGCTTTCCTGCAGCGCGGCACTGGCGCGGCGGCGCTCGGTAATGTCAGCGAGGAACACGACCAGGTATTCCTTACTGCCGAATCGCAGGAAACTCAGGGTGACTGCGGCGGGGAACCGGCTGCCGTCGGCACGCTGCCACTCACATTCGTGGACCCGATGGTCCTCCACACCACTGCGGGCGTCACGCCAGAGCTGCAGCCAGTCGTCCATGCTCATTCCCGGCTCCAACGCTTGCAAGGGCTGGTCGAGAAGACTGTCCGAGGCATACCCGAGCAGTTCGACGGCAGCCTGGTTGGCATATCGAACATGGCTGTCCCAGTTCAACCAGAGAATGCCGACCGTACTGTGATCGAGGCAGAACTGAGTCAGCCGCTGCGCCTCTTCGGCCGCGGCGCGCGCCTCGATGTCTCGCCGCGCCGATTTCAACCGGCTCTCCAGAAGCCCCTGCTGGCGGCGCTGCCAGACCAGCATGGTCACGGTAGCCACCAGCAGCAACGTCAACAGTAGGCTGAGGCTGCGCCAGTAACTGATGCGTCGGGATTGGTCGATGCTGCGCGATTTCAGCCAGTGCTCCTGCAACTGACTGAACTCACCGGCAGGAAAGTTGCGCAACGCCTGATCGATGACCGCGCTCATCACCGGGCTGTCGCGCCGGGAACCGATGCGCAGCAACAATGGATTACCTAGATCGCCTACGACATCCAGCGATGCATATTCGGCCCGCTGCGAGAGCCGGCCGTAAAGCGGCTCATCCACCACTGCGAAGCGCACGCGTGCCTCGAGCAACTGACGAAGTGCCTCGAACTGGCTACCGACTTCCAGCACGGGCTGGCTCGGGTAGTTGCTGCGCATGTAGTCGGCCACCGCGCCGGGCCCTTCCAGGGCGATCACATCATTACTGTCCAGACGCTCTAGATCGATCGCACGGGGGCCGTTTATGTCGCCGATAATCAGCCTTGGCACTCTCAGAAACGGATCGCTATAGCGCCAGATGCGCAGCCCTTCCCGAGTCTGTCGCAGCCCTGGCGCGAGGTCGATCTCGTTGGCGCGCATGGCATCATTCAATGCTGCCTCATCGACGAATCGATGCCATTGCAGGGTGACGCCGAGGCTGGCGGCCAGCCGCTCAATGAACTGCACGTGGAAGCCGGACAGGCGACGCTGGCGCTGGTCATACTCGGCGTAAGGCGGCGCCATCACGACACCCACACGCCACTGCTGGTGTGCCGCCAGCCATTCCTGTTGCGCATCGCTCAGCGGCACGCTCGAGGCCTGTACGGTCATTACGTTCAGCGCAAGCAACAGACAGCAACAACGCAGCAGAAATGACACCATAAGCCTCACGAGATCGGCATTCGTGCCGAAAACGCTTTTGTAGTGCATCTGCACCGCCTGCGCCAGCACCACGGCAGCGCCAGGCCGGCGTCTATCAGGAAAGCCCATGGTTCATGCTCGCGTTTCAACTGGTTTGGCGATCGTCTTGTTCGCCATCGTCACCAGTCCTTTGGTCAACGCCGTTGAGGAGCTTGCCGAACCGGAAGCCACTCCGGCTCCGGTGGCTGTTGATCGCCCGCCGCTGCCCTCTCGCAGCGCGACCATGGCCGCCGACCTGTTGCGCCAGCTGCCGCCCAGCGAGTTCATCAGCCTGACCGCGGACAAGGACGACTTCGTTGCGCTCTGGCGCCCCGCCAATGTCGCTGAACCCAAGGGTGTCATCGTCCTGTTGCCTGGCGAGGGCGAAAGCACCAACTGGCCGCGCGGCATAGGCCCGCTGCGTCGTGGCCTGCCGGACCACGGTTGGCACACCCTGAGCCTGAGCCTTCCGGACTCGCCGGGCTTGCTGTTACCGCCAGCCACTGAGCAAACGCCCGAGCAACCGATCGACGAGCCCGAGCCTGAACAGCCCACCGAAGAGCCGCCGCCAAGCGAAGCTGGATATCTGCCTGAAGAAGCCGCAGCAGTGCCAGACGAACCGGCAGCCGACGACGGCGACGCGCAAGCCCCGGCCGAAACGGCCGCGCCCAAGCCAGAGCAGGCCGAGCAAATCACTGCACGCATCGAGGCGGCCCTGACCTTCGCCCGCAGCAAACAACCTGCAGCGATTGTGCTGCTTGGCCAGGGTACAGGCGGCTATTGGGCGGCCCGCTATCTTCAGCAACGGGCGCCGGCGGATGTCAGGCATCTACTGGTGATCCAGCCGCGCCAACCGGAAGGACAAGACGAGCCGCTTGCGCAGCTGGTGCCGACCCTCAAACTGGCCACCGGGGACTTCTATTACAAGGACTCAGGGAGTGAGCAACGGACAGCTCGCGAGCGACTGAACGCCAGCCGCCGAATCCAGCACCCGGCCTATCGCCAAGTCGGATTACCCCAGCAGACCGGCGATCGCCCCTCCGATCAGGAAGCGCTTGTTCGACGAGTCCGCGGCTGGCTCAAACGAGAAATATAAGCGCCGACCGGCTCTCGCTAACGAAAGCCTCGCCGCTCGCGAATCAGGCCGTAGGCATGGTGCAGTTCGCGGGTCCGCTCGGTTGCCTCGCGCACCTCGATGGCGGTTGCGCCGGCACCGGCCTGCTTGTCCGGGTGGTGCTTGCTGAGCAGGCGCCGATAGGCCCTTTTGATGGCCTGCGGCTCGCTGTCGGCACGGACTCCCAGCAACCGCAATGCCTGCTCGTAGGCCCCACCGGGGTTGCTCGGCGCGCCCTGGCGGCGCCCCCCTTGCTGGTCCAGCGCCGCCACGGCCACCGAATCCCAGCCCATCCACTTGCCCCAGAGTATGATCAACTCATGCTCACGCGCATCGATCTGCCCCTGTGCCCTGGCCATGCGCCAGCAGGCTTGCAGGAGCGCCTTCGCTTCATCCTGCCGCCCCCTTAATCTTTGCAAGGGCTCGCGTAGTCCGTCCCCACTGGATTTGCCACGGTAAAAGGCATCGATCGCCATGCGTTGTTGAGGCGCGGTCAATTGGAGCCGGCGCATCTCACTGCGGGCGGCCTGGATGTGTGCCTCGCTGATACGCCCGCTGCTTTTCGCCAAGCGTCCGAGCAGGAAAAACAGCAAGTCGTTGCCCTGAATCAGCGGTTTGACCCTTGATAGCAGTTGGCGAACACTCGCCCAGGAGTCGAGCCCGAAGCGACGATCCAGCACCTGCCCGATCAGTGCACCCAACAGGGCGCCCGGAATGCTCGCCAGCAGCCACCCTGCAAGTGCGCCTAGAAACGTGATTGGCCAGAACATTCAGCGCTGTGCCTCAAGCGTGCGCTCGACTTCAGCCAGACGCTCATGCGTCCCAACGTCAATCCAGCGCCCGCGATAATGCTCACCGCTCAGCTTGCCAACAGCCATAGCCTGGCGCAGCAGTGGCGCAAGTTTGAACGCACCGGCACTGCACCCGCTAAACAATTGCGGGCTGAGGACGGCGATGCCGCTGTAGGTCAGCGTCGCAGTGTCCCCGTCGCCAATGCAGCCGTCGATCAAGCTGAAATCACCTTTGAGGTTATGCGCTGGATTGTCCACCAGCACCAAATGCGCCAAGCCTTTGAGTGGCCGCTTCAGCGCACCAAAGTCATAGTCGGTCCAGATATCGCCATTGACCACGATAAAAGGCTCCGCCACCAGCAGCGGTAAAGCACGAAGAATCCCCCCGCCGGTCTCCAGTGGCTCGCCCTCGGCTGAGTACTGAATGCGAACGCCCAAACGCCGACCGTCACCGAGGTACGCCTCGATCTGCTCACCCAGCCAGGCGTGATTGATCACTAGCTCATCGATACCGGCCTCGGCCAGCGCCCGGATGTGGTACTCGATCAGCGGCACGCCGCCCGCGCGGACCAGCGGTTTGGGTGTGTGCAAGGTCAGGGGCCGGAGGCGCTCGCCCTTTCCCGCCGCCAAGATCATCGCCCTCATGATGCAGTGGGCTCCTGCGGCAACCCTTGCAGCAGCCGCTTGAGATCGGCCAGTTCAGGGCGGCGCTCCAGCACGGTGTCGAGATAAGCGAAAAAGCGCGGCACGTCGCCCAGGTAGCGTGGCTTGCCGTCACGGTGACAGATTCGCGCAAAGATACCGATGACCTTGAGGTGGCGCTGCAGGCCCATCAGATCGCTGGCGCGATGAAACTCGGCGAAGCTCTCCTGCACCGGTATCCCCCGCGCACGCGCGGAATCCCAGTAACCCTGCAGCCAGCCAAGCACCCGCTCTTCCGGCCAGCTGAGAAAGGCATCCTTGAACAGCGAGGTGATGTCATAGGTGACCGGGCCAATCACAGCGTCCTGAAAATCCAGTACGCCGGGGTTCGGCTCGCTGAGCATCAAGTTGCGTGGCATATAGTCGCGATGCACCAGCACTGTTGGCTGGGCCAGCGCCGAGTCGATCAGCACTCGGCAGGTTTGATCCCACAGCTGCTGCTCATCCGCAGTGAAGCTGTGGCCCAGATGCCGTTGTACATACCATTCAGGGAATAGCTGCAGCTCGCGGCGCAGCAGGGCTTCGTCATAGATAGGCAGCGCTGCTTGGTTGGCGTTGGCCTGGAACGTCAGCAGCGCCGAAATAGCGTCAGCGAAGAGTGCGTCAGCATTATCGCCGTCAATCACGTCCAAGTAGGTCTGCCGACCCAGATCGCTGAGCAGCAAGAAGCCTCGCTCGAGGTCAGCCGCAAGAATTTCGGGCACATGCACGCCAGCCTCGCCCAGTATTGCAGCGATGTTCACGAACGGCTGGCAGTTCTCCTGGGGCGGCGGTGCGTCCATCAGGATAAAGCTGTGCTGCCCTGCCTCCCAACGGAAGTAACGACGAAAGCTGGCGTCACTACTGGCAGCAACCAGCGACACCTCAGGGACTTCGCCCCAGCCGCGACGAGCGAAAAGCGCGTTTAGATGGGGCTCCAGCCAGGCGTTGAGGTCCAGCAGACGTTGATCAGGTTGCGGCATATCAGGGGCTCTCCACGGCGCTAGCCGATAAGCGGGTCATGCTTTATTATCCAGCATCTTTTTCAGCCCATCGAGAGGCGTGCGGCCCAGCCCGGCCGATGGCTCGCCGCAAGCACGGACCAAAAAACAAGATGGCAGTCAAATATCCCGCTTTTCGTAAAAAATTCCCTCTATTGGTAACTGGCGGCTTGCTCGCACTGCAACCTGTAACGGCGCCCATGGTCATCGCAGCCGAACAGTTCGCCTGCCAACCCGGCGCCGACGGGGGTTGGAATTGCGCAGCGGATGCCGCCAGCCCGGCCCTGCCACCGCGTCCGACTCATCGTGGCACGCCTACTGGCGAGACCACTAGTGCTAAGCCCAGCGCCAACAAGGCCGAGCGCCAGGCGGCCACCACCAAACTGGTCACCGAAAGCAAGGGCCGGGCACTGGCCTCGCGCAGCGCCGATTACAGCCATCTGGACTGGGTGCCGCGCGATCAGCTGACCAATGCACAGCTGGCCGAGACAGGTCCGTACTGTGCCGGTACCTATGTTGAACCAAACCGCCCCGGTCAGTTCGACGACACGCCGATGAGCGAGGCACCGACCTACGTATCGGCTAAAGCAACCCGTTACGAGCAACAGCAGGAAATCGCCACGCTGGCCGGCGACGTGGTACTTCGCCAGGGCAGCATCCAGGCCGAAGCCGACGAGGCGAGCCTGTACCAGCTAGAGAACCGCGGCGAGCTGAAAGGCAATGTCCGTCTGCGTGACGGCGGCGCACTGATGGTCGGTGACCGCGCTGAACTGTTCCTCGACACCGGTGAAGCGCAGGTCGAAAACGCCGAATACGTGGTTCACGAAGGTAAGGTCCGCGGCAGTGCACTGTATGCCAAGCGTACCGAGGACGCGATCATCCGCCTCAAGGACGGGACCTATACCCGCTGCGAACCCGGCGATAACGACTGGTATCTGCAAGGCAACAACGTCACCCTTAACCCGGCCACCGGCTTCGGCTCGGCAACCAACGTCACGCTGCGGGTCAAGGGTGTTCCGGTGTTCTATACGCCTTACATCTATTTCCCGATCGATGACCGCCGTCAGTCCGGCTTCCTGGCGCCGAGCATCAGCTCATCCAGCGATACAGGCCTGTCGCTGATCACGCCGTACTATTTCAACCTGGCGCCGAATTTCGACGCCACGCTCTACCCGAATTACATGACCGATCGCGGCTTGCTCATGGAAGGTGAGTTCCGTTACCTGACCCGTCGCAGCGAAGGCCAGTTCGGCGCCGCCTACCTGGATGACAGCAACGACGAGCGCAAGCTGCAGTCCGAGTACGAGGACCAGCGCTGGATGTACAGCTGGCAACACCGTACCGGCCTGGACACGCGCTGGCTGGCGGAAGTCGATTACACCGACATCAGCGACCCCTACTACTTCCAGGATCTGGATACCCAGCTGGGCATCGATCAGCCGGATCACCTAGATCAGCGTGGCACCCTGACTTACCGCGCGCCGTCCTACACGGCTCAGCTGAACGTGCACGCTTACGAGCGTGCAACCATTGCCGACATCACACCCTACGAGCGCCTGCCGCAGCTGACGTTGAACGGCGCATTGCCGTTCCAGCCGGGTGGATTGCGGTTCGCTTATGGCACCGAGTTCGTCAGCTTCCAGCGCAGCCTGCGCAATGGTTACTTCACCGACCAATATGGCAACACCGGCACGCCGGAGCAGCTGTGGTACGACGCCCGTCTTAGCGGTCTGACTCGAGCGGAAGGCGAGCGTCTGCACCTTGAGCCCGGCGTTAGTCTGCCGCTCGATTGGAGCTGGGGCTTCGTCCGGCCATCGCTGAAATACGCTTACACCAAGTACGACCTGACGCTGGACAATACCGGCCGCCGTCAGGTGAGCGACTTTAATGACTCGCCCGACCGCAGCGTACCGATCTTCAGCATCGACAGCGGGCTGTATTTCGACCGCGACACTCAGTGGTTCGGCAAGGATTACCGTCAGACCCTCGAACCACGTATGTTCTACCTGTACGTTCCAGAAGAGGACCAGGACGACATTCCGGTCTTCGACACCGGCGAAAACACCTTCAGCTACTCTTCGCTGTGGCGTGAAAACCGTTTCTCCGGTAGGGACCGCATAGGCGATGCCAACCAGCTCTCGCTAGGCGTGACCAATCGCTGGATCGAGCCGAACGGACTAGAGCGCCAGCGCTTGAGCGTTGGCCAGATCATCTACTTCCGCGACCGCGAAGTGCAGCTGCCGAATCTTGAGGATCGCCCAGGCTCGACATCGGACGTATCGCCATACGCCCTTGAGTATCTCTATCGCTACAACCGCGATTGGCACTTCACCTCGACGTTTAACTGGGACCCGGACGAAGGCCGTACGCAGTCAGGCAGCGCCATGTTCCACTATCAGCCGGCTGACAACCCGCGAAAGATCGTCAATTTCGGCTACCGCTATCGCAACGACACCGTGCGCTTCGACCAGGCCACCGGGCAGTGGACTTATGGTGGCGACTACGGCGTACCGGGCACGCCTGAGTACATCGAGGATTATTACAAGATCAACCAGCACGACATCTCCACTATCTGGCCAATCCTGCCGCAGTGGAGCGTGATCGCACGCTGGCAGCACGACTACAGCCGCAACCGTACACTCGAGGCCTTTGGTGGCTTCGAGTACGACAGCTGCTGCTGGAAGCTGCGTCTGATCAACCGCTACTGGATCGATTACGACGAAACCAGTCTCAACCCATCGCAGAACGATGAGCCGGACAACGGCATCTTCCTGCAAATCGTCCTCAAGGGACTCGGCGGCGTGTTCGGCAGCTCGACCGAGACATTCCTCGACGAAGGCATACAAGGTTACCGTGAACGTGAAGATCAAGCTTTCTGATTATCTGCGCCCCCTGTTGGCGGGCGTCCTATTGCTGGGCAGCGCGACTGCTGCCCTGTCCGCGTCGGCCGAAGTTCGACAGCTCGACCGTATCGTCGCGATCGTGGACAACGACGTGATCATGCAAAGCCAGCTGGACCAACGGACCCGCGAAGTACAGCAGACCATCGAAAAACGCGGCGCGGAAATGCCGCCCGCGGACGTCATGCAACAACAGGTGCTAGAAAGGCTGATCACCGAAAATCTGCAGCTGCAGATCGGTGAACGTTCGGGCATACGTATTTCCGATGAAGAGCTGAACCAGGCGATGAGCACCATCGCCCAGCGCAACAACATGACCCTGGACCAGTTCCGCGCGGCCCTTGAGCGTGACGGCCTGAGCCTCGACACCGCTCGTGAGCAGATTCGCCGCGAAATGGTCATCAGCCGGGTGCGCCAGCGCCGGATTGCAGAGCGTATTCAGGTATCGAACCAAGAGGTGGAGAACTTCCTGGCTTCAGATCTCGGCAAATTGCAGCTGTCAGAAGAATACCGACTGGCCAACATCCTAATCCCGGTGCCAGAGTCCGCCGATTCGGCCACGATCCAGGCGGCTGAAAAAACCGCGATGGATACCTATCAGCAACTTCAGCAAGGCGCCGACTTCGCCAAACTGGCCGTCTCACGCTCAGCCAGTGAAAACGCACTGGAAGGCGGCGATATGGGCTGGCGCAAGGCCGCTCAGCTGCCACCGCCATTCGATACCGAAGTCAGCAGCATGTCGGTCGGCGACGTCACCCGGCCGGTGCGTACCCCGCCGGGCTTCATCCTGCTAAAAGTGCTCGACAAGCGGGGCGGTGATACTCAGGTACGCGACGAGGTCCATGTTCGCCACATTCTGATCAAGCCGAGTCAAATCCGCAGCGAAGAAGAAAGTCAACGTCTGATCCAGCGACTGCGTGACCGCATCCAGGCCGGCGAGAACTTTGCCGAGCTGGCGAAGAACTTCTCCGAAGACCCAGGCTCGGCGCTGAACGGCGGTGACCTCAACTGGATCGACCCAAGCTCGCTGGTTCCGGAGTTCCGTGAAGTCATGGCCAACACGGCCAGTGGACAGCTGTCCGAAGCCTTCAAGACGCCGTATGGCTGGCACATCTTGGAAGTGCTCGGACGCCGCGCCACCGATGCCAGCGAAGAGTTCCGCGAGCAGCAGGCCCTGTCTTTGCTGCGCAACCGTAAGTACGAAGAAGAGCTGCAAAACTGGCTACGCCAGATTCGCGACGAAGCCTACGTCGAGATCAAGCTCTGATTTCGCGTTGAGTTGCCCATAAGCGACGCCTCAGCGGGCCGGCCAATCGGCCGGCCCGCTTCATTTCATCAGCCCAAAGGCCTAGAGATGACCGTCAAACGTTTCGCCCTGACGCCCGGCGAGCCCGCCGGTATTGGTCCGGACCTCTGCTTGCTTCTCGCACGCGATAGCCACCCTCACGCCTTGGTCGCCATCGCCAGTGCCGAGCTGCTACGCACCCGAGCAGCCGAGCTTGGGCTGGACATCACCCTGATCGACGTCGCCCCGGGCAGCTGGCCGAACCAGCCGGCACCCGCCAACAACCTGTATGTCTGGGACACGCCGCTCGCTGCGCCGGCCATAAGCGGCCAGCTCAACCCGGCGAACGCCGACTATGTGCTAGCGACGCTGACACGTGCCGGTAACGGATGCCTTGATGACAGCTTTGCCGGCATGATCACTGCGCCAGTGCACAAGGGCGTCATCAACGAGGCAGGCATCTCGTTTTCAGGACACACCGAGTTTCTCGCGGAGCTGACCGGCACAGAGCAGGTCGTCATGATGCTGGCCACGCGTGGGTTACGGGTTGCACTGGTCACCACCCATCTGCCGCTCAAGGAGGTGCCAGCGGCCATCACGGCCGAGCGGCTGCGGCGTGTGACGCGCATATTGCACAACGACCTGGTGACAAAATTCGACATTGCCCATCCACGAATTCTGGTCTGCGGGCTCAACCCCCATGCCGGCGAGGGTGGACATTTGGGCCGCGAGGAAATCGAGCTCATCGAGCCAACGTTGGAAACCCTGCGACGCGACGGGCTCGACCTGATCGGCCCGCTACCGGCTGACACAGTGTTCACGCCTAAACACCTCGAACACTGCGACGCGGTGCTAGCGATGTACCACGATCAGGGGCTGCCGGTGCTCAAGTACAAGGGCTTTGGCGCAGCCGTCAACGTCACACTGGGGCTGCCGATCGTACGCACCTCGGTCGATCACGGCACCGCCCTGGACCTTGCAGGCACTGGCCGAATCGACACCGGCAGCCTGCAAGTCGCGCTGGAAACGGCGTATGAGATGAGCGGCAGCTAGAAGCAGCACGCAGCACAAGCCCTGTTCGGGCGTAAGGCATACACCTGAAACAGAATCGGCGTGGCGGCCGCAGCCTGCCGAGCAGGGGTCGAACAGCGGTATCGAGTCGACAAAAACCGCTTCCGGACTTTCCAGCACGCCTCCGAACCGCAAAGGCCCGCGGCGGGGGCACTCGCCTCAGCTACCGCAGCTGCTAAACTGCGTGCCTTTTCGCTCCCAGCTGCAGGCCTCACGCTTCCAGCTGCTCCTGAGACTGCTGTATATGTCCGAGAACTACCAACACCGCGCGCGCAAGCGTTTCGGCCAGAATTTCCTTCACGATGCGGGCGTTATCCATCGCATCCTGCGCTCCATCCATGCCAAGCCGGGCGAGCGGATCGTCGAGATCGGCCCGGGCCAGGGCGCACTGACCGAAGGCCTGCTAGACAGCGGCGCGCACCTAGACGTGGTCGAGCTGGACCTGGACCTGATTCCGATCCTGCAACAGAAATTCGCCGACCGCGAGAACTTCGCCCTGAACCAGGGTGATGCGCTGAAATTCGACTTCGCCCAGTTAAGCTCGGAGCCAAACAGCCTGCGCATCGTTGGCAACCTGCCGTACAACATCTCCACGCCGCTGATCTTTCACCTGCTCGATCACGCCAGTCTGATTCGCGACATGCACTTCATGCTGCAAAAGGAAGTGGTCGAGCGCCTTGCCGCAGAGCCAGGTGGTGGCGACTGGGGACGGCTGTCGATCATGGTGCAGTACCACTGCCGCGTCGAACATCTGTTCAACGTAGGCCCTGGCGCTTTCAATCCGGCGCCGAAAGTCGACTCGGCCATCGTGCGCCTGGTCCCGCATGAGGTGTTGCCGCACCCGGCGCGCGATCACCGGCAGTTGGAGACCGTGGTTCGCCAGGCCTTCAATCAGCGCCGCAAAACGCTGCGCAACACCCTCAAGGGGCTGCTGGACGCAGATGCGATCGCCGCCGCCGACGTCGATGGTAGCCTGCGCCCGGAACAGCTGGACCTCGCCGCGTTCGTAAGACTATCGGATCAATTATTTGCCCGCGGCTGAAAGCGACCTACGCGAAGGAGCACACCATGCCTGAAGACCTCCGCTACCGGATCGACGTCAATGTCCGCCCGGCCTACCTCGCAGACCAGTCACAGCCAGACCAAAACCGTTTTGCCTTTGCCTACACCGTAACCATCGAAAACAAGGGCGAGCTCACAGCGCAGTTGCTGTCACGCCACTGGATCATCACTGATGGGGACGGTCAGGTGCAGGAAGTGCGCGGCGAAGGCGTGGTGGGTGAGCAGCCGGTACTAGCCCCCGGCCATCGCCATGTCTACACCAGCGCCACGCTGATGGCCTCACGCGTCGGCACGATGCAGGGCAGTTATCAAATGCTTGCCGAGGACGGGCACCGCTTCGATGCCACGATAGCGCCGTTTCGGCTGGCGGTACCGGGAGCCCTGCATTGACTACCTATGCTGTCGGCGACCTGCAAGGTTGCCTCGAACCCTTGCTCTGTCTTCTCAAACAAGTTGATTTCAGCCCATCACGCGACTGCCTGTGGCTGGCTGGCGACTTGGTCAACCGCGGACCACAATCGCTGGAAGCATTGCGCTTCGCGCGCGACCTGGGCAGTTCGGGTGTCACCGTTCTGGGTAATCATGACTTGCATCTGCTGGCCGTCACGCACAAGGTCGAGCGGCTGAAGAAGTCCGACACGCTTCAGCCGATCCTCGATGCGCCCGACCGAGCCGACCTGATCTTCTGGCTGCGTCAGCAGAAACTGGTCCACCACGATGCCGAACGCCAGGTCACCATGGTTCATGCCGGCATCCCACCGCAATGGACACTAAGCAAATCCCTGCGCCGTGCGGCCGAGGTCGAACAGGCCCTTCGCGATGACGCCATGCTGCAACCCTTCCTCGACGGCATGTACGGTAACCAGCCGGCCAAGTGGAGCAAGGAGCTGCACGGCATCCCTAGGTTGCGTCTGATCACCAACTATTTCACCCGGATGCGCTTCTGCAAAGCTGACGGCACCCTCGATCTCGAAGCCAAAGAAGGCCTCGACTCAGCACCCGCCGGGTTCGCGCCCTGGTTCAGCCACCCCACTCGCAAAACCCGCGGCGAAAAGATCATTTTCGGCCACTGGGCCGCGCTGGAAGGCAATTGCGACGAGCCGAACGTCTACGCGCTGGATACCGGCTGCGTATGGGGCAATTCCATGACACTGATGAATGTGGACAGCAACGAACTGTACAGCTGCGACTGTGAGGCCAAGCCATGACCGAATTCAAACGTATTTCACCCGAGCAGGCGCAGTCGCTGCGCAATGAAGGTGGCGTGTTTGTCGACATCCGCGACCCGAACAGCTTCGCCAATGGTCACGTCACCGGCTCGACACATCTGGACAACCAATCCTTGCCAGACTTCATCGCTGCCGCCGATCTCGACCAACCGCTGATAGTCGTCTGCTACCACGGCAACTCCAGCCAGAGCGCAGCCGCCTATCTGGTAGGCCAGGGTTTTTCAGACGTCTACAGCCTTGACGGCGGATTCGAGCTTTGGCGACAAGCGTTTCCGCAAGAGACTGAACAAGGCGATCCCGCCTGAAAAATCACCCCAGCCTAGGCCGCAGATAATGCGGCCTTGAGCCTCCCTTCCGACGAAACGCAGCGGCAATAACACCGCTCCTCCCTTGAACTTGCCGAATCCGAACTATCCTTCAGTGCAGGCCATCCAAACAGGTGGAAGCCGTGCAGCGGCTACCGGGCCTCAGTTTCGACCATCAGGTGTTCGGGGGAACTCCACAGGCCAGTAAGGCGGCCGTACCTGAATGCATGATGACAACACCGGCTCCGAGCATCGTCCGAGGTGAAGTCAATGAGCATTTTCAGCCATTTCCAGCAACGATTCGAAGCAACCCGCCAGGAAGAGTATTCGCTTCAGGAGTACCTCGACCTGTGCAAGGAAGACCGGGGAACCTACGCCACTGCAGCCGAACGCCTTTTGATGGCGATTGGCGAGCCCGAGCTGATCGACACGTCTGCCGACTCCAGACTTTCGCGAATTTTCTCCAACAAAGTCATACGCCGGTACCCCGCCTTTGAAGACTTCCACGGAATGGAAGACTGCATCGACCAGATCGTTTCCTATTTTCGCCACGCCGCCCAGGGCCTGGAAGAGAAGAAGCAGATCCTCTATTTGCTGGGCCCGGTGGGCGGCGGTAAGTCATCGCTCGCCGAGAAGCTCAAGCAACTGATGGAGCGAGTACCCTTCTATGCGATCAAGGGCTCGCCAGTGTTCGAGTCGCCCCTGGGGCTGTTCAACCCGGCTGAAGATGCGCAGATCCTCGAAGAGGATTACGGCATTCCCCGTCGCTACCTCAGCTCGATCATGTCGCCCTGGGCCACCAAACGCCTGCAGGAGTTCGGTGGCGATATCAGCCAGTTCCGCGTGGTCAAGCTCTATCCCTCGGTTCTCAATCAGATCGCGGTGGCCAAGACCGAGCCGGGCGATGAGAACAATCAGGACATCTCGGCGCTGGTGGGCAAGGTCGATATTCGCAAGCTTGAAGAATTTCCGCAGAACGACGCCGACGCCTACAGCTACTCAGGCGCGCTGTGCCGCGCCAACCAGGGCATTATGGAGTTCGTCGAGATGTTCAAGGCACCGATCAAGGTGCTGCACCCGCTGCTGACCGCAACCCAGGAAGGCAACTACAACAGCACAGAGGGCCTTGGCGCGATTCCGTATAACGGCATCTTGCTGGCTCACTCCAACGAGTCGGAATGGCACACCTTTCGCAACAACAAGAACAACGAAGCCTTCATCGACCGCATCTACATCGTCAAGGTGCCGTACTGCCTGCGTGTGACCGATGAAATCAAGATCTATGACAAGTTGCTGGTCAATAGCTCGCTGGCGAAAGCTCATTGCGCACCTGACACGCTGAAGATGCTGGCGCAGTTCTCGGTCCTGAGTCGGCTGAAGGAGCCCGAAAACTCCAACATCTATTCGAAAATGCGGGTCTATGACGGCGAGAACCTCAAGGACACTGACCCCAAGGCCAAGTCGATCCAGGAGTACCGCGACACTGCCGGCGTCGACGAAGGCATGAACGGGCTCTCGACCCGCTTCGCCTTCAAGATTCTGTCGAAGGTGTTCAACTTCGATCCGCACGAGATCGCCGCTAACCCGGTGCATCTGTTGTACGTACTGGAACAGCAGATCGAGCAGGAGCAATTCCCAGCCGAGGTGCGCGAGAGGTATCTGCGCTTTATCAAGGAATATCTGGCGCCGCGCTACGTCGACTTCATCGGCAAGGAAATCCAGACCGCTTACCTCGAGTCCTACAGCGAATATGGCCAGAACATCTTCGACCGCTACGTGCTCTATGCGGACTTCTGGATTCAGGATCAGGAATACCGGGATCCGGAAACCGGTGAGATTCTCAACCGCATGGCGCTCAACGAAGAGCTGGAAAAGATCGAGAAGCCAGCCGGCATCAGCAATCCGAAGGACTTCCGCAACGAGATCGTCAACTTCGTGCTGCGTGCCCGCGCCAACAACAACGGCAAGAACCCGTCCTGGCTCAGCTACGAGAAGCTGCGGGTGGTGATCGAGAAGAAGATGTTCTCCAACACCGAGGACCTGCTCCCGGTCATCAGCTTCAACGCCAAGGCCAGCAAGGAAGATCAGAAGAAGCACAACGACTTCGTCGTGCGTATGGTCGAGCGCGGCTACACCGAGAAGCAGGTTCGCCTGCTTTCGGAATGGTATCTGCGCGTACGTAAATCGCAGTAAGAGCAGCTGAGGGCTTGGAGCCGGAGCTGGAAGCCAAAGCAGCACGCTTCCGGCTCGCGGCTCCCGACTTCCAGCTCAGCCCGGAGGGCTCGTATGAGTTACGTGATCGACCGCCGTCTGAACGGCAAAAACAAGAGCACGGTCAATCGCCAGCGCTTCTTGCAGCGATACCGAGGGCACATCAAGAAAGCCGTGGAGGAGGCCGTTGGTCGCCGCTCCATTACCGACATGGAACACGGCGAACAGATCAGTATTCCCGGCCGAGACACCGATGAGCCGATCCTTCACCACGGTCGCGGCGGCCGGCAAACTATCGTGCATCCCGGAAACAAGGAGTTCATTGCCGGTGAGCGCATCCCTCGCCCACAAGGCGGTGGTGGCGGCCAAGGGGCTGGCCAAGCCAGCAACAGCGGCGAAGGCATGGACGATTTCGTATTCCAGATCACCCAGGAAGAATTCCTCGATTTCATGTTCGAGGATCTGGAATTGCCCAACCTAGTCAAACGCCACCTGAGCGGCACTGACACATTCAAGACGGTCCGCGCCGGCATCAGCAACGAGGGCAATCCTTCCCGTATCAATATCGTTCGCACGTTGCGCTCGGCCCATGCGCGGCGCATCGCCCTCTCGGGCAGCAGCCGCGCCAAACTGCGCGAGGCCAAGGCCGAACTGGCGCGTCTCAAGCTGGAGGAGCCCGCCAACTTCACCGACATCCAGGCGGCCGAAGAGGAAATCGAACGACTCAGCGCTCGCATTCACCGCGTTCCTTTTCTCGACACCTTCGACCTCAAGTACAACCTGCTGGTCAAGCATCCCAACCCAAGCTCGAAAGCGGTGATGTTTTGCCTGATGGACGTGTCCGGGTCGATGACCCAGGCCACCAAGGACATCGCCAAGCGCTTCTTCATCCTGCTGTACCTGTTCCTCAAGCGGAACTACGACAAGATCGAGGTGGTGTTCATCCGTCATCACACCAGCGCGAAGGAAGTCGACGAAGAAGAGTTCTTCTACTCCCGGGAAACCGGCGGCACCATCGTTTCCAGTGCCCTGAAAATGATGCAGGAGATCATGGCCGAACGGTATCCGGCCAACGAGTGGAACATCTACGCCGCGCAAGCTTCCGACGGTGATAACTGGAACGACGACTCGCCGGTATGCCGGGACATTCTGATTAACCAGATCATGCCGTTCGTCCAGTACTTCTCCTACGTCGAAATCACCCCTCGCGAACATCAGGCTCTGTGGTACGAATACAACCAAGTGGCCGAGGCCTTCGGCGACTCGTTCGCCCAGCAGCAGCTGGTAACCGCGGGAGACATCTATCCGGTGTTCCGCGAGCTCTTCCAGCGGCGCATGGCTAGCTGAGGTACGCAGCATGAAACGACAGCCCATTTCCACCGGCTCGGAATGGACCTTCGAGCTGATCCGCACGTACGATCGCGAGATCGGGCGCATCGCCGAGCGCTATGCGCTGGATACCTACCCCAACCAGATCGAGGTCATCACTGCCGAGCAGATGATGGATGCCTATGCCTCTGTAGGCATGCCGCTGGGCTACCACCATTGGTCCTACGGTAAGCATTTCCTAAGCACAGAAAAATCCTATACCCGTGGGCAGATGGGCCTGGCGTACGAGATCGTGATCAACTCCGATCCTTGCATCGCCTACCTCATGGAAGAGAACACCATCACTATGCAGGCGCTGGTGATCGCCCACGCCAGTTACGGCCACAACAGCTTTTTCAAAGGCAACTACCTGTTCCGCACCTGGACCGACGCCAGTTCGATCATCGATTACCTGGTGTTTGCCAAGCAGTACATCATGCAGTGCGAGGAGCGCCACGGCATCGACGCGGTGGAGGACCTGCTCGATTCTTGCCACGCACTGATGAACTACGGGGTCGACCGCTACAAGCGTCCCTACCCGATTTCAGCCGAGGAAGAACGGCGGCGGCAGAAAGACCGTGAAGAGCACCTGCAAAAGCAGATCAATGATCTTTGGCGGACCATTCCCAAATTCGGCGAAAAGGAAGACGAGCGTCAGCGAGACCAGCGCTTCCCCGCTGAACCACAGGAGAACATCCTCTACTTCATCGAAAAGCATGCGCCGCTGCTGGAACCCTGGCAGCGCGAAGTGGTGAGGATCGTGCGCAAGATCGCACAGTATTTCTATCCACAACGCCAGACACAGGTGATGAACGAAGGCTGGGCAACCTTCTGGCACTACACGTTGCTCAACGACCTGTACGACGAAGGCCTGGTAACCGATGGCTTCATGATGGAGTTCCTTCAGTCACACACCAGCGTCATTTACCAGCCCGGCTTTGACAGCCCGTACTACAGCGGCATCAATCCCTACACGCTGGGCTTTGCGATGTACCAGGACATTCGCCGGATTTGCGAGCACCCCACCGAGGAAGACAAACACTGGTTCCCGGATATCGCCGGCAGCGACTGGCTCACCACGGTCAAGTTCGCAATGAACAACTTCAAGGATGAGAGCTTCATCCTGCAGTTCCTTTCACCCAAGGTCATCCGCGACCTCAAGCTGTTCAGCATCCTCGACGACGATCGCAAGGACGAATTACTGGTCCCTGCCATCCATGATGAAAATGGCTATCACGCCATCCGCGAATTGCTTGCAGCCCAATACAACCTCGGCAATCGCGAACCCAATGTGCAGGTCTGGAGCGTCGATCGCCGCGGTGATCGCTCGCTGACCCTGCGTCACCAGCAGCACGACCGCAAACCCTTGGGCGGCTCCACCGACGAGGTCCTCAAACACCTGCATCGGCTCTGGGGGTTCGATGTGCACCTGCAATCGATGCAGGATGACAAGCTGATCGCCACGCACCACATGCCGCCGAGAGTCGACAACGACGTTGAAGCCAGATACCCCGGTATGAATCTGGCGCTGCCACCCATCTGACGGTTACAAATCGCTTCAGATCGAATACCCGAGAGCAGTCGCAGCTTGCTGCTTCGGGGCATTCGTTTATCCTCCGCCGCAATGGAGGACTGCATGCGAATCTATAAAGTCGGCGGAGCGGTACGTGACCGGTTGCTGGGGCGCCCTGTGACCGAGGTGGACTGGGTGGTCGTCGGCTCCAGTGCCGAAGAGATGCAAGCCAAGGGTTTTCGCCCGGTGGGCGCAGATTTCCCCGTGTTCCTCCATCCGGTCACAGGCGAGGAATACGCACTGGCCCGCACCGAACGCAAGAGCGGTCGCGGTTACGGTGGGTTCACCTTCTATGCCAGTCCAGACGTGACCCTGGAAGAGGATCTGGCCCGACGCGACCTGACCATCAACGCCATGGCCGAGGATGACCGGGGACAGCTGATCGATCCATACGGCGGCCAGGCCGACCTCGCCGCTCGCCAGCTCAGGCACGTATCCCCCGCCTTCGCCGAAGATCCTTTAAGGGTGCTGCGCGTGGCGCGCTTTGCCGCGCGTTATGCCGAACTCGGCTTTAGCGTGGTGCCCGAAACCAAGGCACTGATGCGTCAGCTCGCCGAATCAGGTGAACTACTGGCGTTGACACCGGAACGCAGCTGGAAGGAAATCGCCCGCGCGCTGATGGAGCCTCGCCCGGACGTCTTCATACAAGTCTTACGCGACTGCGGCGCCTTGAAGGAGCTATTTCCGGAAATCGACCGGCTGTTCGACGAGACGCTACCGCTCGAGGGTGGTACCCAAGCCGGTAAACACACGCTCGAGGTGCTACACAGATGCGCCGCTCATGCTCAGCCCCTAACAGTGCGCTGGGCCTGTCTGCTGATGCCGCTGGGACAGACAGCTGACCTAGATGCGCCGAGTTCTGAAACAGCCATAACATCGCCAATTGACATCGTCAGCACGCGTTACAAAGTGCCGCGGGACTGCCAGGAGTTGGCCAGGCTGGTCGGCGAATTCCACTCGCTCGGCCATCAGGCCATGTCACTGCCAGCGCAGACGTTGTTCGAGTTGCTGCAGCATTTCGACATCTACCGCCGCCCGGAACGCTTCGAGCAGTTCGTCGCCTGCTGCGCTATGGACGCGCAGAGCGGTCACGAGGGGCACGCCTATCCGCAGGCCGAATACCTGCGCGGAGCCGCCGAGCATGTCCGCTCGGTACAGGTGAAACCGCTGATTGAACAGGGTTACAAGGGCGCAGAACTAGGAGAAGCACTCAAACGCGAACGACTGGAAGCTGTCCGCCAATATCAACGCCTCTATCAAGACAACGCCAACTGATCAGCGCTTGCCGTGCTGCAACGCGAGGAACCCGCGCTCCTCGCAAGGCGAGGTCAGCGCGGGTCCGCGGCGGACAACAACGACGCTGGCGTCAACTCCTCGCCCTTCCACTGAAAACGCACGGGCCACAGCTGCTGCTCGATGACCGATTCCCGCCACAATTCAGCGAAGCACCGCCCGGCTTCGGGATGCATCACGTCCGGCGACAGCAAGGCCAGTGGCCAGAGCACGAAAGCGTTTTTCAGCGTCTCCGGCCGCGGCAGTTGCAATCCATGAAAATTGCCCTGCAGATCGCCATACATCAGCACATCGATATCCAGCGGTAGACCTTTGCGGTCCGGCGCGTAGCGACCATTGTCCGCTTCGATGAACTTGAGCCGTCGGTCCAGCTCCATCAACGGCAACTCGGTGCTACCGGACACCACGAGGTTGTAGAAATGGTCACCCTTGTAGCCCACCGCAAGGCTTTCAAAAACGGGTGAACAGCGCATGTCTCCGAGCAGCTTTTCCAGCGCATCGAGACCGGCAGCCAGATTCCGCTCACGGCGGTTATTGCTGCCGAGCCCCAGCAGTACGCGAGTCAGAGGCATCCGCGTTCGATCTCCACACCCAACGCTTTTGCGCGCGGGTTGACGCCCGGTTTGGTCACCCGTAGCCGCAACCATGGAATGCCGAACTCACTCATCAGGGAAGCAGCCAGGCGTTCGGCAAAGGTTTCTACCAGCTCGAAGCGTGACGTTTGAGCGAAACGATCAATGGAGGCAGTCACTTCGGCGTAGTCCAACGCTTTATCCAGTTCGTCGTTCTGGGCGGCGGGACGGATGTCCCAGCCGAGGGTCAGATCCAGCCGCAAGCATTGTCGAATGCCGCGCTCCCACTCATAGGCGCCGATCAGCGTATCCACTTCCAGCCCTTCGATGAAAACTGTATCCACGCAACGTTCTCCCTCGGCACGACAACTTCATGACAGGCCGTTAGACTCAGGAGCTCCTTGCCCCAGATGAATGCCATGTTCTGGCAATTAGCACTGCTCGCCTATCTGACCGGCTCGCTTTCATTCGCCATTCTACTCAGTCGTCTGACCGGCGCACCCGATCCACGCGCCGGCGGTTCCGGCAATCCCGGCGCCACTAATATGCTGCGACTGGCCGGCAGAGGCCTGGCCATCAGCACCCTGTTCGGTGACCTACTCAAGGGTTTGCTGCCAGTGCTGCTCGCCGCAGCGCTAGGCCTGGCCATCGAGCAACAAGCCTGGATCGGTCTCGCAGCGGTGCTGGGACACTTATATCCACTGTATTTCCGCTTCCGTGGGGGCAAAGGCGTGGCCACCGCCGCTGGCGTCTTGCTTGGCCTGCATCCCGCAACGGCATTGCTGGCGCTGCTCATCTGGCTGGCTGTTTTCACGTTGTCACGCACCAGTTCACTGGCCGCACTGGTCGCACTACCGCTCTGCCTGCCCCTTCTTGCCTGGATGCAACCTACGGCGCTCTGGCCTATGGCGTTGTTGGCCGCGCTCGTCGCCTGGCGTCACCGTAACAACCTGCGCGACCTGTCTAAAGGCAGAGAGCGACATTTTTAAGCTAACCGGCGTCAAATTGCCGGAAGCGTTTCCATTGGCCAGCGCGCCTGTACCGAAATCTCGGGACCATCCTGCTGGCCCGCCAGCAAACGCTGGCAGCCGGCGTAGGCAATCATCGCCCCATTGTCGGTGCAGAAACGTGGCCGAGCGTAGAACACACGTCCCTTCAACTCAGCGAGCATCGCTTCAAGACTCTGGCGCAGCGAAATATTGGCGCTCACACCACCGGCAATAACCAGGCTGTGCAGCCCTGTCTGCTTCAGCGCACGCCGGCATTTGATGGTCAGCGTATCGACCACGGCTTGCTGAAAAGCCAAGGCAATATCGCAGCGGGTCTGCTCACCGTCGTCGCCGGCGCTCTGACGTTGCTGCCAAGTCGTCAGCGTGGACGTCTTGAGGCCGCTGAAACTGAAATCCAGCCCGGGCCGATCTGTCATTGGCCGGGGAAAAGTGAACCGACCCGGCGTGCCCCGCTCGGCAAGCGCTGCGATTTCCGGACCGCCCGGATAGCGCAGCCCCATCAGTTTGGCCGTCTTGTCGAACGCCTCGCCAGCGGCGTCGTCCACCGACTCGCCCAGCAGTTCATAGCGTCCAATGCCATCTACTCGAACCAACTGTGTATGCCCACCGGAAACCAGCAACGCCACGAAGGGAAACGCCGGCGGCCGTTCTTCGAGCATTGGCGCCAGAAGGTGCCCTTCCATATGGTGAACCCCAACTGCAGGCACCCCCCATGCAAACGCCATTGCCTGAGCGCAGGAGGCGCCAACCAACAGCGCCCCGACCAGACCGGGGCCTGCCGTGTAAGCCACCGCGTCGATCTGGCTAGACTCGCGCCCGGCCTCTTCGAGCACCTGACGGATCAGCGGCAGCATCCGCTTGACGTGATCACGCGACGCCAACTCTGGCACCACGCCTCCATAGACGCGGTGCAGATCGATCTGACTGAACAGCGCGTCGGCCAACAGGCCGTGCTCGCTGTCATACAGTGCAACACCGGTCTCGTCACATGAAGTTTCCAGCCCCAGAACCAGCATGGGCACGACCTTTCCAAAGAAGCGAATGAAGCCGCGCATATTAATCGCCGGGGCCAGCGACCGACCAGCGCTTTTCGATAAGGGGCTTTGCATTCCACGCGGCAAGGCGTTAACATCCGCAACCCTTAAAACCAGCGTGCTCGCGATATTTGCCGAAGCGCGTTGTAACCGGTAAACAAGTGAAGGTACGTCCTGGATGCCCAACGTTAAAGTTAAAGAGAACGAACCATTCGACGTAGCTCTGCGTCGCTTCAAGCGTTCTTGCGAAAAGGCCGGTGTTCTGGCCGAAGTCCGCAGCCGTGAGTTCTACGAGAAGCCTACTGCTGAGCGCAAGCGTAAAGCTGCTGCCGCAGTCAAGCGTCACGCTAAGAAAGTGCAGCGCGAACAGCGCCGTAGCGTTCGCCTGTACTGATCCAGTACTGCTGACGCTGCATCAAGCCCGGCCAATGCCGGGCTTTGCATTTGAAGGAGACTCCGCTTCGCCAGCCGGCGAAATGCCGGAGTTTTTTTCATTCCGGCCTGAACACTGCGAGCGTATTCTCATACCCCTATGGCCGGCTTGATCCCGCAATCATTCATTGATGACCTACTCAACCGCTCCGACATCGTCGAGGTGGTGAGTTCGCGCATCCAACTGAAAAAAGCGGGCAAAAACTACACCGCCTGCTGCCCGTTTCACAAGGAAAAGACCCCCTCATTCAGCGTCAGCCCGGATAAGCAGTTCTACTATTGCTTTGGTTGCGGCGCTGGCGGCAACGCGCTCGGTTTCATCATGGATCACGACAGCCTGGAATTTCCCCAGGCAGTCGAGGAGCTAGCCAAGCGCGCCGGCATGGAAGTGCCGCGCGAAGAAAGCGGACCGGGGCGCAAACCACGTCAGCCCGTGGACTCGCCGCTCTACCCCTTGCTCGAATCCGCCGCTGATTACTATCGACAGTCCCTCAAGGGTCACCCGGCGCGCAAGGCCGCGGTGGAGTACCTGAAAGGGCGGGGCTTGTCAGGTGTCATCGCTAGGGATTTCGGCCTCGGCTTTGCCCCGCCCGGCTGGGACAACCTGATGAAGCACCTGGGTGGCGATGCCCTTCAGCAGAAGGCCATGATCGACGCTGGACTGCTAATCGAAAACGCTGAAACCGGCCGGAGCTACGACCGTTTCCGTGACCGGGTGATGTTTCCGATCCGCGACAGTCGAGGGCGCGTCATTGCTTTCGGTGGACGAGTGCTGGGCGATGACAAGCCAAAATATTTGAATTCGCCGGAAACACCTGTCTTTCATAAAGGCCAGGAACTTTACGGGCTCTACGAGGCACGCAAGGCTAACCGCGACCTGGATGAAATCATGGTCGTTGAAGGCTACATGGACGTCATTGCCCTGGCACAGCAAGGGCTGCGCAACGCCGTCGCGACGCTGGGCACCGCGACCAGTGACGAACACCTCAAGCGCCTGTTCCGCGTCGTGCCCAGCGTGCTGTTCTGTTTCGATGGTGACGCAGCCGGTCGCAAGGCTGCCTGGCGCGCTCTGGAATCGGCGCTACCAAACCTGCAGGATGGCCGCCGCGCACGTTTTCTGTTCCTGCCGGAAGGCGAAGACCCGGACAGCTTGGTGCGCAGCGAAGGTACCGATGCCTTCAGAGCCCGAATCCAGCAACAGGCGCAACCGTTGGCCGACTACTTCTTCCAGCAGCTTAGTGAAGAAGCAGACCCACGCTCACTGGAAGGCAAGGCCCACCTGGCGACTCTTGCAGCACCGCTCATCGAAAAAATCCCCGGCAACAACCTGCGCGCATTGATGCGGCAGCGCCTCGGGGAAATCACCGGCCTGCACAGCGAAGCGCTTCAGCAGATGAGCTCAGCATCGCCGAGCCCCGCGCTGGAATATGACGACAGCGTGTATTACGACACCGCGGCTGGCCATGACGAAGGCGACTACTACGCACCGCCGGCCACCACCCAGCCGAAGACCGGCGGCAAGAAAGAGTGGAAAAAAGACTGGAAAAAGCCTGGCCAGCGTTCAGACTTCAAAAAGCCACGCGCACCGAGAACGCCCGCTTCAGTAGAACCACCGGCCCTGACCACACTGCGTACGCTCCTCCACCACCCTGAGCTTGCGCAGAAGGTCGAAGATGCCAGCCACTTCGCGGCGGAAGACGACACCTACGCACAACTGCTTGTCGCCCTGCTGGGAACGCTGCAAAAGAACCCCAAACTGCGCAGCCTGCAATTGATTGCACGCTGGCATGGAACCGACCAAGGGCGCCTTTTGCGCGCACTTGCCGAGAAAGAATGGCTAATCTCGGCCGATAACCTTGAACAACAGTTTTTCGACACCATAACAAGCCTTGCTGCCAGACAACGCGACCGCAGCCTTGAAACGCTGCTGCGCAAAGCTCGCCAGGGTGAACTCAGCGCAGAGGAGAAAGAGCAGCTGCGCAGCCTGCTAAATCGCAACTCAACACCCGCTATATCGACCTCAACTGGCGCGTGAGGTCCTTGCTCGGCTATAATGCTCAGCTTGTTTTCAGCCCGCCAGAACCGTCAGTGGATAGGGTTATATGTCCGGAAAAGCGCAACAGCAGTCCCGTCTCAAAGAATTGATCCAGCGTGGCCGTGAGCAGGGTTACCTGACTTACGCCGAGGTCAATGACCACCTACCGGAGGATATTTCCGATCCGGAACAGGTGGAAGACATCATTCGCATGATCAACGACATGGGTATCAATGTATTCGAGGTTGCCCCGGATGCCGATGCCCTGTTGCTGGCCGAAGCCGATACCGATGAAGCCGCAGCCGAAGAGGCCGCGGCGGCACTTGCCGCTGTCGAAACCGACATTGGCCGCACCACCGATCCCGTGCGCATGTACATGCGTGAAATGGGTACTGTCGAACTGCTGACCCGCGAAGGCGAGATTGAAATCGCTAAACGCATAGAGGAAGGCATTCGCGAGGTGATGAGTGCCATTGCCCACTTCCCGGGTACCGTCGACAGCATCCTCGCCGATTACGATCGCGTCACCACCGAGGGTGGGCGTCTCTCCGACATTCTCAGCGGGTATATCGACCCTGACGATGACGGCGCGGCCGGCCCTCAGGCAGAAGTCGAGCCCGTCGCACCGCAGGCAGCAGCAAAGCCGGCCGGTGACGACAAGGATGACGAGGAAGAGGACGATTCCGACAGCGATGAAGAAGAAGGCGATGGCGGTCCGGATCCGGAAGTTGCTCGCGTTCGCTTCGGCGCCGTCGCCGAGCAATTGGACGTTGCCAAGAAGGCCTTGAAGAAGCATGGCCGCGGTAGCCAGCAGGCGACCGATGCCCTGCAGGAACTCGCCACGCTGTTCATGCCGATCAAGCTAATCCCTAAGCAGTACGATGCGCTGGTCGATCGCGTACGTGATGCTTTGAGCCAGGTCCGCGCCCAAGAACGCGCCATCATGCAAATCTGCGTGCGTGACGCACGTATGCCCCGCGCCGACTTCCTGCGTCAGTTTCCTAACAACGAAACAGACCTTGATTGGGCAGAAAAGCTGGCCAATGGCAAAAGCAAGTACGCCGAAGCCATCGCCGCACGCAAGGAAGACATCCAACGCTGCCAGCAGAAGCTGCTCGCGCTGGAAGAAGAATGCATATTGGCGATCGCCGACATCAAAGACATCAACCGTCGCATGTCGATCGGTGAAGCCAAGGCTCGCCGGGCCAAGAAGGAGATGGTCGAGGCCAACCTGCGTCTGGTTATCTCCATCGCTAAAAAGTACACCAACCGCGGCTTGCAATTCCTCGACCTGATTCAGGAAGGCAACATCGGCCTGATGAAAGCGGTGGACAAGTTCGAATACCGTCGCGGCTACAAGTTCTCGACCTACGCTACCTGGTGGATACGCCAGGCGATCACTCGCTCCATTGCCGACCAGGCGCGGACCATCCGTATCCCGGTCCACATGATCGAAACGATCAACAAGCTCAACCGCATCTCTCGTCAGATGCTGCAGGAAATGGGCCGCGAACCCACGCCTGAAGAGCTTGGCGAGCGCATGGAAATGCCCGAGGACAAGATCCGCAAGGTACTGAAGATCGCCAAAGAGCCGATCTCCATGGAAACCCCGATCGGTGACGACGAAGATTCGCACCTGGGCGACTTCATTGAAGACTCCTCCATGCAATCGCCGATCGACGTGGCGACGGTGGAGAGCCTCAAGGAAGCCACTCGCGAAGTCCTCTCCGGTCTCACCGCACGGGAAGCCAAAGTACTGCGCATGCGTTTCGGCATCGACATGAATACCGACCACACCCTAGAGGAAGTCGGCAAACAGTTCGATGTCACCCGCGAGCGGATCCGTCAGATCGAAGCAAAGGCGCTGCGCAAGCTGCGCCACCCGACGAGAAGCGAGCATCTGCGCTCATTCCTCGACGAGTAAAACAGAACCCCCGGCCCGCGCCGGGGGTTTTGCATTCAGGCCAGTCAAAACATGCCTGTACGCACAGCTTCGCTTGGCGCACGCGCAACACCACCGGTATAATCCGCCCGCCTCTGAGGGCCTATAGCTCAGTTGGTTAGAGCAGAGGACTCATAATCCTTTGGTCCACGGTTCGAGTCCGTGTGGGCCCACCACCTTTAAAGCCGCGCATTGCGCGGCTTTTGGCTGTCTGGACGAGCGACATTAAAATTTCACAGCGACTCAGCGTCCACATTCCGTCCACAGCAGCACGAAACTAGCGTCCTTTCTTTAGGAATTTGCTAGAGACGTACCCGTCTATCACGAACCCATTTAGTTCGTAGGAGACGTACCGCCACGTCGCTTCTAGCAACCCGCTCTTCTCAATAGCACTCTGGAATCGCTTCGTAAAACCTAACAGGCCGCTGTTTTCAAGAACGTGTCGGTGGCGCTCTGCCGCTTCTAGCAACCCGCTCCTCTCGACCGCAGTCTGGTAACGCTCCGCAACTGCAAGCAAGCCGCTGTCCTCCATAGCGTTTCGGTGACGCTCTGCCGCATGCAGCATGCCGCTTCGTTCAAGCATGTTCCTGTAACGCTCTGCAGCTGAAAGTAACTGCTGCTTTTCGTGCTTTTCTTTTGGATGCTCGTCGCCTGGGCGGTCTGTCATTCAATCAGCTCCTTCATAACTCGCCCCGTTGCGAGAGGATTCAAATTCACCACATCAGCCAAATGCCCCGGGCGTGCGGGTTTACGGCGAAGGCTGGTACCGCGGCGGAGCTGGCAGGGAAACTCAAACCGATCACCGCATAGTAAAAGCCCGCCATGCGGCGGGCTCATTATTCAAGCTGGAGACACTGGTATATTCAGCCAGCTATTAATTGGAGAATAGTAGTAAACGCCGTCACCAATAACATACCTTTCCACCGCTTCTTTGAAAAACCTTTCATCGTGCTCAAACACAGTGAAACGGTGAGAACTTAGAGATTTCGGTTTTCCGCGAATATGCGCTCTTAATTCCACATGATATTCACCAACAGCCCACTTATATTTTCTGTTGAAGTAACCATTTACTGCGAGATACGTTTCTGGTGCGATCGAGAAAGGCCCTTCACCGCCAATGGATCTACGCGCCATTTCTACATCAAGCTGAGCTCGAGACTCTAGCAGTCTCATTTCCCTTTCATCTGTTCGGGTGAGGTCTTCCCAAAAACAAACAGGATAAGCCCATTCCTGTCCAGGAAGAATCTTGAAGCTAGTCAAGAGCGTAAGCTGCCCACCCTCTGAACGCTGATAGGTTCTGGCAGGTATAGATATAACCTGGCCACAGGGGAATGTGACTCGGCAGCATAGCTTTTCAATTCTGACCTCTCTGCCGCCCTTGTTCTCAAAACCAAGGTACCACTGGATATTTGGAACCCCTATCTTATGAGTCAACTGAATCCGTTCATGGGCTTCGCAGATCACTCGGTAGCCTCGGAGCCACAAACGAACCGGTGGTAGCTGAGAAAGAATTACAGCCATCACAGCAACAACTGCAGACCAGAACTGCCAATCCAAGTACCAAACGCTATCCATACTTCCGCCGCATCCCTATCACTTGTAAGCAGTGCTTAAGCAGCAATAACGGTTAACGAAATACGCTGCCCTAGAACGGCAAGAGCGTGCTCGACTTGTTCAATCTTCGAGCGGTGCAGCAGATCCACTAACCGATCTACCTGAGGGCGGTTGACTCCAAGCCGCCGAGCCATTTCTGCTTTACCTACACCCTCAGCGCACATGGCGTTCCAAAGCGCCACCTTCGCAGCAGTCAACGCGGGCAAACGCACAACCGGTTGCCCTTTTTTTGCTGGCGAGGCTAATGGGATCGGGCGCCGCTGATCGACATACAGGGATAAAGCCGACTCCAATCCATCAACAGCATCTAGCAATGCTTCAGCATCATTGTCCCCAGCACTATTCAACTCGGGGACATCATCGCAACTGATCCATACGCTGCCCGCCTCATGGTGCAGGGTTACTGGGTAGTCAAACATCGGTCACCTCGCTTACTGATCTGGGATCCTAAAGCTCAATCCTTGAGCCCCAGGTCCTTTAGAATCTTCTTCCTCACCCTTCGCCAATTTCCTTGGATCCGTGGTCAGGGAAAATTGTCTGACGGTCACCGTAGTACGCCTTGAAATGGCTCCCCTTGGCCGGTTCGAAGAGGACACCTTGAGCCTTTAACCATCGTCGAAACTCGCTGTACTTCATGTGTACCTCCTACGTTTCGACGTGCACATGGTGCAACATAAATGTTGCCTGCGCAACACTTATGTTGCGCTACACATACCGCTCGAATAACGTATTTCGAGCCTAAAACTCGCTTACACGCGTTCTACTAGCAGGCCGTATTCACATCCTCCGGCTGTCACCACATCCTTGACCGGGCTATACCTCAGCGATGTACTGTATATGCACACAGTATTTAGTCGTGTCCGATCATGCCTTCCGCCGAAATCGTTTGCTCCCTTGACTGCTCAACTGCCGAGCTTCCGCTGTTCCTAGACCAAGTGCCTGCTGGTTTCCCCAGCCCGGCCCAGGACCACCTGGAAGAGCGGCTTTCTCTTGACGAGTTGCTGGATATACATGCCCCTCAGACCTTCATTGCTCGAGCGATGGGTTACAGCATGATTGGTGCCGGCATTTTCGACGGTGACCTTCTTGTGGTGAACAAAGCGAAGGACGCCAAGCACGGACACATCGTGGTCGCCTGCATCAACGGCGAGCACTTCGTGAAGCGTCTCGAAAATGAAGGGTTGGGATGGGTGCTCAAGGCAGAAAATTCCCGACTATCCGCCGCGCTACGTCATGGAATCCGACGAGCTAAGAATCTCGGGGGTCGTGAGTAACAGCATTCGGCGGCACCTCTGCAATGGCTGACCGCCGCTACGCCCTGATGACTGCAATTCCTTCTACGCCAGTTGCGAAAGAGTGTTTCGACCGGATCTAGCCAGGACTCCCGTCGTCGTAATTAGCAATAACGATGGGTGCGTGATTGCTCGATCAGCGGATGCAAAACCTTTTGTTGGCATGGGAGACCCGTATCACAAGGTCAAACACGCCCTGCGCCGCCACGGCATTGTGGCGTTCAGCTCCAATTACGCACTGTACGGAGATATGAGCCAGCGCGTCATGAGCGTGATCGAAAGCATGGTGCCCTGCGCTGAGGTGTACAACATCGATGAGTCATTCGCCGATCTGACCGGAATCCCGGGATCACTCGAAATCTTGGGCAAACAGATCAGGGCCCAGGTGCTGCAGTTAACGGGTATCCCCACCGGGGTGGGCATTGGTCCAACAAAAACCATCGCCAAGCTGGCGAATTACTCTGCCAAGCGCTGAATGAAACAGACAGGGGGCGTGGTTGACCTGTCAGATCCCGATCGCCTCGAGCGGGTGATGAAAGTCACTCCAGTTGGTGAGGTGTGGGGCGTAGGCCGGCGTATGCAGGAGCATCTCAATGCGCTGAGCATCACCACGGCGTGGGACCTCGCACAGGCAGACGCCTGGAACCTTCGAAAGAAATTCAGCGTTGTTATCGAGCGGACGGCCAGAGAGCTAACCGGGATTTCCTGCATGGAGCTCGAGGACGCAGCGCCGCCGCGCCAAGAAATCTACTGCAGCCGCACTTTTCGTGAGCGCCTCGAAGATCTCGCCCCAATCCGCGAGGCGGTGGCCACCTATTGCACCAGGGCTGCGGAAAATCTCAGGGCACAAGGCTCGGTCTGCACGCAACTACGCGTGAGTATTCGGACAGGCATGTTCAATCCCAACGAAGCCAAGTTTGCCAACGGCGTGGCCATACAGATGCCATATCCAACCGACGAGACCAGGCTGCTAATCCACGCCGCCATCCGAGCCCTAGAGGCTGCTTACCGACCAGGGTTTTCGTATAGCAAGGCGGAGGTGCTTCTACTCGGGCTTTGCGCTCGCAACGAGCACACCCTGGATCTGTTCGCGGATCAGCAACCCGCTGCGTCCGATCGCGTGATGCAGGTAGTCAACACCATCAACGCCCGATGGGGTCGGAGCACGATCCGACCAGGTGCATTACCAAGCAATCCTGACTGGGCCATGCGGCGCGACTTCAAGAGCCCCAGCTACACCACCAAACTCAGCGAGCTGTGGCAGATACCGTGTCGCTGAAAAATCTTGGCCGGAAGAAAACTGCAACGAAAACGCACTTGTCCCCCTCCCGCCGACGGGCTTTGCGTGTGTTTTTATTGCAAACCGAGCGTGCGGTGAAAGGACAGGCGCAGCCCAGCAGTTACGCGGGCCCCAGTGGGTGAGCATCAATTGCACGCTGTGAAAGAATTTGATGAGGAGTGCAAATCGGTACAGTTCAGAGTGTCCACATAGCGTCCACACAGCGCCGGGACAATGTCATTGAATGGCGGGCAATATTCCCTAAATCGTTGTTATCACTGCGTTTGCCCAGATCCATCGTCACTCTTGCTCGGGCTCATAATCCTTTGGTCCACGGTTCGAGTCCGTGTGGACCCACCACCTTTAAAGCCGCGCACTGCGCGGCTTTTTCGTTTGCCTCCGACCTTTCTTGTTGCAACGCCTCGCGCCACGCGACCTGAGCCTCTATTAATCGTGCTAATACCCAAAACGCATATAAACCGGAATAAACGTTCCTAGACTCTCTAAGTGCTCGACCCTATCGTGCGCGCGGGGCCGTTGTCTGCGGTCGGTCGTTACGCCACGTTAAGGACGTTCATGCTCTCCGATTCGCTGCCGCTGCTTTTCGTCTGCGCCTTGCTGGTCTGGGTGCTGGTGTCTTTCGTGCGGGAGACCTGGAGTCCGGACATCGTCGTGGCGATTGCGGTGGCGGTGTTAATCGCCAGCCAGTTGCTGACCCCCTCGGAAGTGCTCGGAGTATTGTCCAACTCTGCACCCGTCACCATTGCCTGCATGTTCGTGATATCCGCCGCACTGGAGCGCACCGGCTGCATCGATGCGTTGGGTAACTGGCTGGGTGGGCTGGTCGGCACCAGCCCGACCCGCGTGCTCGGTGGGCTGACTATTACTGCGCTGGTCATTTCAGCGTTTCTCAACAACACGCCCGTGGTAGCGATTCTGACGCCCGTGGCGATTTCGCTGGCTACGCGGGCCGGCACCACACCTTCTAAGCTGCTGATTCCGCTTTCCTACGCCACCATCCTTGGCGGCACGCTGACGATGATCGGCACCTCGACTAACATCCTGGTCGACGGTGTGGCGCGCAAGGCGGGCCTCGCCCCATTCGGCATGTTCGAAATCACCGGCGCTGCGCTAGTGCTCGCCGCGGCCGGCATGCTGTATATGCTGACCATCGGCAAGCGACTGCTGCCGGAGCGCGACACTCTCTCCAAGCTTCTCGGGCCTAGGCTCGATCGCACCTTCATGAGCGAATTGCGGGTTCCTCAAGGCTCGCCCGTCGTCGGCAAGAGCATTGCCGAGGCCAACCTCAACGGTGGCAGCGGACTGCAGGTGCTGCAGGTGAACCGCGGGGTTCATTTGCACAGCCGACCGGAACAGGATTTCAGCTTGCTGGCCGGCGATGTGTTGGTCATCCACGGCCAGGTCAAGGATGTAGTTGAGCTACGCGGCAGCGGTCATCTGAGCTTCAACCGCAGCGACGCCTTCGAGACCCTCAGCAGCGAGGATGAAGTGCTCGCTGAAGCCATTGTCGGGCGCAACTCGCGTTACAGCCACCGACCGATGCGCGATCTCGATCTCAGCGCCCGCTACGGGATCAATGTGCTGGCCGTGCACCGGCAGGACGAAAACATCCAAGGCAACCTCGACGATTTCCAACTGCAATTCGGTGACGTGATGCTGGTCGAGGGCACACCGGCGCAGATCAAGCGTTTCGCCGACAACGGCGAGCTGATCAGTCTCAACGCCGTACAGGAGCGCGCTTTTCGGCGAGACAAGGCGCCCATTGCCATTGGCACGACGCTGATGGTGATGCTGCTGGCTGCGTTCGGTGTGATGCCAATCGAAGGCCTGGCGATCATTGGTGCCGCGGCGGTTCTGGCGACCCGCTGCCTGGACGTGGAGGACGCCTACAAGGCGGTCGATTGGAAGATCCTCAGCCTGATCTTCGGCATGCTCGCCATCAGCGTAGCGATGAACAAGGTCGGGCTAGTCGGGCTGATTGTTTCCAGCGTGGTCGACCTGACGCCTTGGGCCGGCCCGCTATTCATGCTCGGGTTCATCTATCTGTTCACCTCAGTGCTTACTGAGATCCTCTCTAACAATGCCGTCGCCGTGCTGGTCACACCAATCGCCATCGGCCTCGCCCAGCAGCTCGGTATCGATCCGCGTGCGTTTGTCGTCGCGGTGATGTTCGCTGCCAGCGCCAGCTTCGCCACGCCGATCGGTTACCAGACCAACACATTTGTCTATAACGCCGGTGGCTATCGCTTCGCTGATTTCCTCAAGGTGGGTATCCCGCTGAACCTGTTGCTGTGGGTCGTCGCAACCTTGGTCATCCCGTTGTTCTGGCCGCTCACACCGCTTTGATAACGGTGCTTGCCCTGGATCATTGACCGCATCGGCGTTCAGTTTCATGCTCTCGGGCCTTTGCCCCGATGAACAAGAACAAGGAGCGCGTCATGAAGCTGGAAACCCTCGCCGTCCATGCCGGCTACAGCCCAGACCCAACCACCCGCGCGGTGGCTGTGCCGATCTACCAGACCACCTCCTACGCGTTTGACGATACCCAGCACGGCGCGGACCTGTTCGACCTGAAGGTGCCGGGCAACATCTATACACGCATCATGAATCCCACCACCGACGTGCTCGAACAGCGCGTCGCGGCACTGGAAGGCGGCGTGGCGGCATTGGCTGTGGCCTCGGGAATGGCGGCGATCACCTATGCCATTCAGACCATTGCCGAAGTTGGCGACAATATCGTTTCGGTCGCCAAACTCTATGGCGGCACCTTCAATCTGTTTGCCCATACCCTGCCGCGCCAAGGCATCGAGGTGCGCTTCGCTGCCCACGACGATATCGCTGCGCTGGAGTCGCTGATCGACGAGCGCACCAAGGCGGTGTTCTGCGAATCCATCGGCAACCCAGCCGGCAATGTCATTGATCTCGCCGCGCTGGCAGACGCCGCACACCGCCACGGCGTACCGTTGATCGTCGATAACACCGTCGCTACACCGATGCTGTGCCGCCCCTTTGAGCATGGCGCGGACATCGTCGTGCATTCGCTAACCAAGTACATGGGCGGCCATGGCACCAGCATTGGCGGCATCGTCGTCGACTCAGGGAAGTTTCCCTGGGCACAGCACAAGGAGCGCTTCGCGCTGCTCAACACGCCTGACGTGTCCTATCACGGCGTCACCTACACCGAGGCGTTCGGCCCCGCCGCTTTCATCGGCCGCTGCCGCGTGGTGCCGCTGCGCAACATGGGCGCGGCGATTTCGCCGTTCAATTCGTTCCTGATCCTGCAGGGGCTGGAAACGCTGGCGCTGCGCATGGAGCGGCATTGCGAGAACGCCTTGAAGGTTGCCGAATACCTGCAGGCACACCCGCAGGTGGCGTGGGTGAAATATGCCGGCCTGGCCGATCATCCGGAGCATGAATTGGCGCGCCGTTATATGAGCGGCACGCCGGCGTCGATCCTCTGCTTCGGCATCGAAGGGGGCATGGAGGCCGGCGCGCGCTTCATCGATGCGCTCAAGCTGATCGTGCGGCTGGTCAACATCGGCGACGCCAAGTCGCTGGCCTGTCATCCCGCCAGCACCACGCATCGCCAGCTGAACGCCGAAGAACTCGCCCGGGCAGGCGTTTCCCAAGATCTGATCCGGCTGTCGATTGGCATCGAGCACATCGATGACATCCTGGCCGACCTGACCCAGGCCCTGGACGCGGCCAAAGGCTGATTTCGCAAGACCGCTTTGCTCGCGACGCTTGATATCGCTTGATATCGGCCAGCGAGGCTCCACATTACTGCGACAGACCGCTGTGGAGCCTCGCCATGACCGACTCGCTGATCATCCCCTGCGCACATTGCGCCAGCCTCAACCGCATCCCCGCCGACCGGCTGCACGACGCGCCGCGCTGTGGACGTTGCAAGGAAGAAGCCTTGCCGAACACGCCGTTCGAGCTGCAGCAGAATCAGTTCGCCAACCAGATCAAGGGTGATTTGCCGCTGCTGGTGGATGTCTGGGCCAGCTGGTGCGGCCCGTGCCGCAGTTTCGCCCCAACCTTCGCCCAGGCGGCCGCCCAGCTGCAGGGCCGTTGCCGATTGGCCAAACTGGACAGCGAGGCCAGTCCGCAACTGTCTAGCCAGCTCGGCATTCGTTCGATTCCCAGTTTGATCCTCTTCAAGCAAGGCAAGGAAGTGGCGCGCCAGAGCGGTGCGATGCCATTGCCGCGGCTACTGGCCTGGCTCCAACAGCACGGGATATGACAGGCGCCACGCAGTAGTCTGATCGGCTTCTGAGGAGGCGGAAGAAGGTCTGGTAGCCATGCGGCTCGACGCCGGCATCGTCACGGCACGCGCAGCCTTGGAGATCGGGCTTTTTGGCAAACCTAGAACAGACCACCGACCAACCCCGCAGTTCCATGCATTAGGCCTGCCTTTTATCCGGATATTTCACGCAACGTTTGCCTAGGCTCGAGCGCGATTGGATAATGCCGCCGTTTTCACGGCAGACATTTACCGATAGTCGCTGTACAAGGACGTCGACACGCCAATAACAAAGGCTCGAGGATGAGCCGGTGAGTTCAGCGTGATTCAATTCGAAATCGATCAATGGCAGGCTTGGGCTCCAGGCCTGGCGAGCACTGATGACTGGGCCAATTGGGCCGGGGATCCGTGCGAGCTCGAAAGCAGTGACGCACAACCGGACGTCAGCTTCCTGCCGGCCATGCAGCGCCGCCGCCTGAGTCGCCTGGCGCGCATGGTGTTCGCCGTGGCCACTCCTCTGGCGGCCAACCGGGCGCCAATGCCGCTGGTCTATGCCTCCCGTCACGGCGAGACCACGCGCACTTTCGCCATCCTCAATGACCTGGCGAGCGACGAGCCACTTTCCCCTACCCAGTTCAGCCTGTCGGTGCACAACGCGATCATCGGTCTCTGGTCCATCCAGCAGCAGGACACCAGCGAGATGACGGCGCTCGCAGCTGAAGGTGACGGATTGGAGCATGCCGTACTCGAAGCAGCCTTGTTGCTCGGGGAAGGCGCTCCCGAAGTCCTGGTGGTGGTCGCGGAAGATCAGCCCCCTGCGGTCTATGCGCCCTGGATCCACGACGTCAGCTTTCCTTATGCCGTGGCGCTGTTGCTGAAGCCGGGCAAGACCTGGCAATTGAGCCTCGAAACAGCCGAGCCAGCCGCTAAGCAGGCATCGCACCCGCACGCGATCAAACTGGTCCACGCACTGCTCAAGGACCAACCAACCTTTCAAAACACCTGGGAGAGCCGCCAATGGAACTGGCAGCAAACCTGTTGAACCGCCGATACAGCGCGCCTTGGCTGTGGCGCCTGGTCGCGACCGGGCTGTCGTTTGCCCTGTTCGGTCTCGGCGGGCTCTGCCTGCGAATGATCGTTTTCCCTGTGCTGGGTCTGCTGCCAGGCGACACGACCGAACGCCGCGGTCGGGCGCGGCAGACCGTGAGCCGGCTGTTCTGGCTGTTCGTCCAATTCATGTACCGCAGCGGCGTACTGACCTATGAAGTCGAAGGTGCCGAACGGCTCGGCCGCCCTGGGCAGTTGGTGATCGCCAACCACCCTTCGCTGATCGACGTGGTGGTGCTGATCGCACTGATCCGTGACGCCAACTGTGTGGTCAAGCAGAGCCTATGGGACAACCCTTTCACTCGCGGGCCGATACGTGCGGCTCAGTACATCAGCAATAACGGCAGCGCGGAGATGCTCGACGACGCAGCCGATGCGCTGAGGCAAGGCCAGACGCTGATCATCTTTCCCGAAGGCACGCGCACCACGCCGGGCCAGGCGCCTCAGTTTCATCGGGGCGCGGCGGCTATCGCGCTTCGTGGCGCACGGCTGGTCACACCGGTCGTGATCACCGTAACGCCCACCACCCTGACCAAAGCCGAGCCCTGGTATCGGATTCCGGCAAGACGTTTTCATTTTCATCTGCGCGTCGGTGAGGATATCGACCCGCAGATGTTCGCTTCGCGTGGCGCAGCACCCATTGCCTCTCGGCAACTCAACGATCATCTGCATCGACACTTCATAAAGGAGCTCGCACTCGATGAGCCAACTGCAGCTTGAAATCAAGCAACTGATCATCGACGCCCTGGGTCTGGAAGACCTCGGCCCGGACGACATCGCGGCTGACCAGCCGCTGTTTGGCGAAGGGCTCGGGCTGGATTCGGTCGATGCGCTGGAGCTGGGTCTGGCGATCCAGAAGCGCTTCGGCATCAAAATCGACGCCGATGCGAAGGACACCCGCAAGCATTTCGCCAGTGTCGATAGCCTGACCGCCTACGTCAGCGCCAACCGCGCCGTCACCGAGGAGGCTTGAAATGGAAAGCCGCAACGAAATCTTCCAGACCCTGCGCGATGCGCTGGTTGAGCTGTTTGAACTCGAACCCGAGCGAATCAGCCTGGAAGCCAACCTATACCAAGATCTTGAAATTGACAGCATCGACGCCGTCGACCTGATCGATCACATCAAGCGCCAGACAGGCAAGAAGATTGCTGCAGAGGAATTCAAGTCGGTACGAACCGTGGGCGATGTCGTCGAGGCGGTGTATCGGCTGGTGAACCCGCAACCGGCCTGACCCACCCGATCAACCAACCAAGCATTGTCCGGTGAGCCCAGAGCTCCCCGGATCAAGCTCCCATGCGCAAACGGACGGCACGATGCAGACACCCGCTCGAACAGGCACTGCGAACGCCAGTCGGCTAACAGGCCTCGCCCTGTTGCTGGCCGGCCTCGCCTACCCGTTCGTTGTGTATGTGGGCCTGGAGCAGCTGTCGCCTCGGCTCTTTGCGCTGCTGCTCGGCGCGCTCTGGCTGGCTCGCCTATGCAGTGGCAAGCAGACACCGCTGAGCAATACGGTGGCAGCGACCGCGCTGCTGTTCTGCCTGTTGCTGGGGCTGGCTGACGAGCCGGCGTTGTTACGCTGGTATCCCGTACTGATCAGCCTGGCGCTGCTTGGCCTGTTTGCCGGCAGCCTCTACTCCGGCATGCCGATCATCGAACGCCTCGCGCGGCTAAGCGAACCCGAGCTCCCACCCGCGGCGGTGCGCTATACGCGGCAGGTGACCTGGGTCTGGGTGGGCTATTTCATCGTCAACGCCGGTATCGCCAGCGCACTCGCGCTCTGGGCGCCGCTGAGCTGGTGGACTCTTTACACCGGATTGATCGCCTATCTGCTGATGGGACTGTTATTTGCCGGTGAGTGGTTGATACGCCAGCGCGTCAGGAACGTTACATGAACTGGATTCCCCTCGAACATCTGCTCGACCAGACGCCCACGTCGCGGCCGGTCACGCTCGATCCCGTCCTGGAGCATGCCGAGCTGCGCCAACGAGCGCTGCGTGTGGCTGCCGGGCTGCGTAACCGCGGCGTCGCCAGGCTCGCAGTGCATCTGGAGGACGCCGGCGAGCTGGCGATTGCCTTGCTCGGCGCCTGGCGAGCCGGCGTAACTGTATTGCTACCCGCCGACCTGCAGCCCGCCAGCCGAGCGCGACTGGCCCACCAGGCCGACCTCTGGCTGACCGACCAGGACGGCGATGCTCATCTCTCGGAGCTGTTTGCCGAGCCGCTCGAAGGGGCGAAGCTGGATCTGGACCAGTGCCGACTGCTGCTCTGCACCTCCGGCTCCAGTGGCGAGCCGAAACTGATCGACAAACGCCTGCGCCAGCTGGCAAACGAAGTGGAAACACTCGAAGCCTGCTGGGGCGCCGAACTCAGCGACGCCTGCGTGATTGCCAGCGTCGCCGCGCAGCACATCTATGGACTGCTGTTCCGCGTGCTCTGGCCGTTGTGCGCCGGCCGTCCCTTTCTGCGCCGCGCGCAACCCTTTTCCGAAGACCTGCAGCTGGCCAGCCGTCAGCATCCGCGCTTCTGCTGGGTGGCCAGCCCGGCGTTGCTCAAGCGGATGGGGGACAACCTCGACTGGCCGGCTTTGCGCAGCGTGCGCCGGGTCTTTTCCTCGGGAGGAGCCCTGGATGTCGTGGCAGGGCAGCGACTGCAGCAGCGCCTGGGTCAGCTACCGACCGAGATCTACGGCAGCTCCGAGACCGGTGGCATTGCCTGGCGCCAAGGCGGCGCCCTGTGGCAGCCCTTCGCCGGCGTGCAGTTGAGCCAGGACGATCATGGAGCGCTGCGCATCGCATCGCCTTGCCTACCTCCAGGCCACGTCGAGCAAACCGCCGATGCGGCGCGCATCGAAGCAGATGGACGCTTCGAGCTGCTCGGCCGACTGGATCGCATCGTCAAGCTGGAAGAGAAACGCATTGCTCTGCCGATGCTCGAAACAGCGTTGGCCGCTCACCCTTTCGTCAGTGACGCGCGGCTGGGGGTGATCAATGACAATCGCGCCTACCTCGCGGCGCTGGTCGCACTGAGCGAAGCCGGCCTGCATGCGCTGCGCAACGGGGGTCGACGCGCATTGACCGAGACGTTGCGTAAGCACTTGGCAAACCACTGCGAAGCGCTAGCCTTACCGCGCCGCTGGAGGCTGGTCGCCCAGCTGCCCTGCAACAGCCAGGGCAAGCTCGCGCAGGCACAACTCGACGCGCTGTTACAGGCGCCGCGCCCGCTGCAGCCGGAGCGACTCAGCGCTTCCCAAGAAGAAGACCAGTGGCAGCTGCAGTTGGCCGTCCCGCTGGACCTCGCGCACTTCACCGGGCATTTCCCGCAGACCCCGGTTCTGCCCGGCGTGGTGCAGATCGACTGGGCCATCGGCCTCGCCCGCGAGCTGATCGCCGACCTGCCACCGAGCTTTCAAGGCATGGAAGTGCTCAAGTTCCAACAGCTCGCCCGTCCGGGTGACCAGTTGAGTCTGACGCTGCGCTTCGACCGCGAGCGCAGCAAGCTGCACTTCGCATACCGCAACGGCGACGCACCCTGCTCGTCCGGCCGCATTCTGCTGGGAGATCCGCTGTGACCATGCTTACCCCGCTTGAGCCTGCGATGGCGACCGTGCCCGTTAAGGACAGCCCTCAACAGTTGTCGCTAGTGATTGACGAAGACTGGTTCAAGCCCTGTGCGGTGGTGCCGGTGTACAACCACGAGGCCAGCCTGCCCGGCGTCGTTCGTGCATTGCTCGCCGAAGACTTGCAGTGCGTGCTCGTTGATGATGGCTCCAGCCCGGCAGCGGCGGCGGTTATCGATCAGTTGGCAGAACATCCCTCAGTGCACCTGCTCCGCCACCGCCGCAATCAGGGCAAAGGCGCGGCGGTCGCATCCGGCCTGCGCGAGGCGTCGCGCCTGGGATTCAGCCATGCACTGCAGGTGGATGCCGACGGCCAGCATGACCTGGGCTGCGTGGCGCTGTTTCTCGACCGTGCCAGCCAGGCGCCGGATGCACTGATCTGCGGTTATCCCCAGTACGACTCGAGCGTGCCGAAGGGGCGTCTTTATGGCCGTTACCTGACCCATGTCTGGGTCTGGATCAACACCCTGTCCTTGTCGATCCGCGACTCCATGTGCGGCTTTCGCGTCTATCCGCTGCCCCCCACCCTGGCCCTGCTCGACGCGATGACGTTGGGTCAGCGCATGGACTTCGACACCGAAATCCTGGTTCGCCTGCACTGGCGACAGCAGCCGATGGTCTGGCTTCCGACGCGGGTGCACTACCCGGCCGATGGGGTTTCGCACTTCCGTCTGTGGCGCGACAACCTGCTGATCTCGTCAATGCACGCACGGCTGTTCGGCGGCATGCTCATGCGGGCGCCCGCACTGCTCTGGCGTCGGTGGTGGGGATGAGCGACAAGGCCGCAGCCGGTTCGCATTGGGCCGCGCACCGCGAGCGGGGCAGCTTTGCCTTGATGAAGCTAACGGCTTGGGCCGTGCGCCTGCTTGGCCGACGTGCCATGGCACCGCTGCTGTACCTAATCGTGCTGTATTTCTACCTGTTCAACCGCAGCGCACGGCAGAGCGCCTGGCGTTACCAACAGAACCTCGCCGCGTACAGCGGCCGCGCCGATCTGGCGCCCAACTGGCACTCGGTCTATCGCCAGTTCATGGCCTTCGCCGATGCCTTGCTGGACAAGCTCGATGTCTGGGGTGGACGCCTGAGGCTGGATCGACTGGTGCTGCATGACAGCGCCAACCTGCACGCTGACCTCAAGGCGCCGCGTGGCCAGCTGCTGGTCGGCTCGCACCTGGGCAATCTGGAGATCTGCCGAGCCCTGGCAGAAATGGGCCGCAAGGTCAGAATGAACGTTCTGGTACATACCCGCCACGCCGAACAATTCAACCGGCTACTGAACGAGTCCGGCGCGAACAACTTGCGGCTGATCCAGGTCAGTGAGCTCGACCCGGCGATCATGATGGAGTTGTCCCACCGGCTGGACCAAGGCGAATGGCTGGCCATCGCCGGTGACCGGGTACCGCTACAGGGCGCGCGCATTGCCACCGCCGACTTTCTAGGACAGCAGGCCGCTTTTCCACAGGGCCCCTGGCTATTGGCCGGGTTGCTGCAATGTCCGGCAAATCTGTTGTTCTGCCTGAAACAGGGCGAGCAATTTCATGTCCATCTGGAGCCCTTCGCCGACTGCATCGAATGGCGCCGAGGCGAACGCGATGCCGTCGTGCAGCGCTGGGTGCAGCGCTACGCGGATCGACTGGCGGCACGCTGCCTGGAGGCACCCTTGCAATGGTTCAACTTCTACCCTTTCTGGGACACCCATGAACAACGCTGAGCCCGTCATCTTTGGCGAAAACCACCTGCGCATCGAGGACCTGCTGGCCGTGGCCCAGAGCCGTGCGCCCGCCCGGCTGCAGTCCGACGCGGCGTTCCGCGAACGGATCGCCCGCGGTGCACAGTTTCTCGACACCCTCCTCGACCGCGAAGGTGTGATCTACGGCGTGACCACCGGCTATGGCGATTCCTGCGTGGTGGCGGTGCCGCTGCACCAGGTCGAAGCCCTGCCGCAGCATCTGTTCACCTTTCACGGCTGCGGCCTGGGCAAGCTGCTCGACGCGGAAGCCACGCGCGCGGTCCTGGCCGCCCGCCTGCGTTCGCTGACGCACGGCATGTCTGGGGTACGCATCGAGTTGCTCGAGCGCATGCAGGCGTTCCTTGAGCATGACGTGCTGCCATTGATCCCCGAAGAAGGCTCGGTCGGCGCCAGCGGTGACCTCACGCCGCTGTCCTATGTCGCGGCGACCCTGGCTGGCGAGCGAGAGGTGATGTATCGGGGGGAACGCCGCAGCGCCGCCGAGGTACACCGCCAGCTTGGCTGGACGCCATTGACGCTGCGTCCCAAGGAGGCCCTGGCGCTGATGAACGGCACCGCAGTGATGACCGGCCTGGCCTGTCTGGCCTATGCCCGCGCCGATTACCTGCTGAAACTGGCGACCCGGATCACCGCGCTCAACGTCATCGCACTGGAAGGCAATCCGGAACATTTCGACGAGCGCCTGTTCGCTGCCAAGCCGCACCCTGGGCAAATGCAGGTGGCCGCCTGGATTCGTCAGGACTTGGCCATCGAGGCGCCGGCGGCGCCGCTGCATCGCCTGCAGGACCGTTACTCGCTGCGCTGCGCCCCGCACGTGCTCGGTGTGCTCGCCGACAGCCTGGGCCTGCTGCGGCAGTTCATCGAAACCGAACTGAATAGCGCAAACGACAACCCGATCATCGACGCGGAAAACGAGCGGGTGCTGCATGGTGGGCATTTCTATGGCGGACATATCGCCTTCGCCATGGACAGTTTGAAGAATCTCGTCGCCAACGTCGCAGACCTGCTCGACCGGCAGCTCGCGTTGCTGGTCGATACTCGTTACAACCACGGCTTGCCGAGCAACCTGTCCGGCGCCCCCGAAGCCACAGCGATGATCAACCATGGCTTCAAAGCCGTGCAGATCGGCGCCAGCGCCTGGACCGCGGAAGCCCTGAAGAACAGCATGCCGGCCAGCGTTTTTTCGCGATCGACCGAGTGTCACAACCAGGACAAGGTGAGCATGGGCACCATTGCCGCACGCGACGCATTGCGCAGCCTGGAACTGACCGAGCAGGTCGCCGCCGCCACGCTGATCGCCGCGAACCAGGGCGTCTGGCTGCGTCAACGTCAGCAGGGCTCGCGGCCGCTACCGGCACCGCTATCGCTGATGCACGAAGCGCTTGGCGAAGACTTCCCACCGCTGATCGAAGACCGTGCGCTGGAAGGCGAACTGCGCCTTTGCCTCGAGCGAATTCGTGCGCAGCACTGGGGGCTGTATGCGTAAGGGCGGCGTACTGCAGGCAGAAGTCGAAGTGCTGGTGCCCTTCTTCGACGTCGACTCCATGGACATCGTCTGGCACGGCCATTACGTCAAGTATTTCGAAATGGCGCGCTGCGCCCTGCTCGACCGTATTGGCCACAACTATGTGCAGATGAGAGAAGCCGGCTACGCCTGGCCGATCATCGACGTACAGCTGCGCTACATGCGCGGCGCCCGTTTCAATCAGCGCATCGTTGTTCGCGCCGATCTGGTCGAGTGGGAGAACCGCCTGAAGATCAACTACCTGATCAGCGACGCAGAAACCGGTGAGCGCATGACGCGCGGCAGCACCGTTCAAGTTGCCGTGGAGATCGCCAGCCGCGAAATGCTGCTGGCTTCGCCGAAGGTGCTGGTCGAAGCCGTGGAGCGCGCGCTGCTGTGAAGCGTTTATTCAACAGCCCTTGCTGGGCCTTGCTGGTCGCGCTGAGCCTGATGTTGGCGCCAACATCCCGCGCCAACGCCTTCGATTTGGTCCAACTCAGCCTGCAGTTGCGCGAACCCACGGTGGTTCGTGGCACCTTCACCCAGGAGAAATACCTGCGCGCACTGCCCCAACCGCTGGTCAGCGTGGGCACCTTCGTCCTGGCGCGCGACAGGGGGCTGCTGTGGTTCCTGCAAGATCCGGTGCAACAGGATTACCGCATCAGCGCCGCCGGCATTGCCCGACGCACGCCAAACGGCTGGAAGCAGACCAGTCAACAAGGGCCTGCGGCGCGACAGAACGAGCTTTTTCTAGCCGTACTGCAGGGCGATACCGAAGCCCTGCAGCGCGATTTTGAACTGCAACTGACGGGAACTGCGCAGGCCTGGGCGCTGACTCTGACGCCGCGCTCCCGACTGCTTGCACAGATCTTCTCCACCATTCTGATTCAGGGGGGTGCCACCGCCGAGCGTATCGAGCTGGTCGAAGCCCAGGGCGACAGCACTCTGCTAACGCTGACTGACATTCAGATCGACGATCAGTTGAGCCCCGGCGAACACCATGACCTCGCCGACTGATCACGCGCTCAGGCTGCCGGCCTGGCTCTCCTCGCTATTCTTTTTGGCGCTACTCGGACTGGTCGCGTTGACCGCATGGCAATGGCGCAATGGCCCGCCGATCAGCGCCAACCTGCTGCAGTTGCTGCCCAGCGGCGCGCCAGGGGAACTGGAGCAACTCGCCGAGCAGCGCGTGCAGGCCCCGCTCAATCGCGACCTGATGCTGCTGGTTCAGCATGAAGACGAAGACACGGCCGTCGCGCTGGCCCAGGAGGTCGCTGGCAACCTCAAGGCCAGCGGCCTGTTCGCACAGGTTCGCCGCTCTGTGCAGGCCGATTTGCCAGCGATGCGCCAGCAGTTGCTGGATCAACGACTGGTATTGCTCGACCGGGCCAGCCGCGAAGCCCTGATCGCCTCACCCGAAGACTTCATTCAACAACGTCTGCAGCGCCTGTTCAGCCCGTTCGAAAGCACCAGCCTCGTGCCGGTCGAAGAAGACTGGTTCGGCTTGGCCGACCTGGCGCAGCGTCGGCTCCCGCATCCGGGCAATATCCATCCGCGCCTCGATGGCGCATTGCTGGCCGAACATGACGGCCAGCGTTGGGCCGTGATCCATGCGCAAATCCACGGCGACGCCTTTGATGACAAGCTGCCACTCCTGGTCGACGATCAGGTCCGTGCCGCTCGCCACCGGGTCGAGTCCCAGCAGGGCGAACTGCTCGCGGCTGGCGGCGTGCTGCATGCGGCGTACGGGCAGCGCCAGGCGCGTGAGGAAGCGAGCCTTATCGGCAGCGTCTCGCTCGTCGCCACGCTCGCCTTGCTCCATCTGCTGTTTCGTACATCGCGCGTCCTGCTGGTCGCGTTGCCGGTGCTGGTCGGGGCGCTCAGCGGCGCCGCGGCCTGCGTTGCACTGTTCGGTCAGATCCATGTGCTGACCCTCGTTCTAGGGGCCAGCTTGGTCGGTGTCAGCATCGATTTCCCGCTGCATTACTTGTCCAAAAGCTGGACGTTGCAGCCCTGGCAGGCATTTCGGGCATTACGCTTGACACTGCCCGGCCTGGCCCTGGCGCTGGCGACCAATGTCATCGGCTATCTAGCCATGGCGTTTACCCCGTTTCCGGCGCTGAGCCAGGTCGCCGTCTTTTCTGCCGCCGGGCTTCTGGGCGCCTTCGCCTGCGCGACCTGCCTGCTCCCCTCGTTGGTGAACGTGCCACTGCAGCCGTGGGCGGCCCCGCTGAGCTGGGCTGAACGCGCCTTGGCCCTGCGTCAACGGTTGCTCGGTCGGCTGCCGTCGAGCTGGCTGCTGGCCGGCTTCGTGGTGTTCTGCCTGGCCGGCATCAGTCAGGTGTCGTTCAAGGATGACCTGCGCCAATGGGTCAGCCGAGCGCCGGCGCTGCAACAACAAGCCGAGCGCATCGGCCAGATCACTGGCTTCGAGCCGACCAGCCAGTATTTCCTGGTTCGCGCGCAGACGGCTGACGAGTTGCTGGAGCGCCAGGAAGCGCTCGGCACCCGCCTTGACGAGCTGGTGGCGGAGCAGAAGCTGCGCGGTTATTTAGCTCTGAGCCAGTTGGCGGCCACGACCGTCGCCCAGGAAAGCCTGCATCTCGCCCTGCCGCGCCTGCTGGAATACAGCCAGCCACTGCTGGCGCTTGGCATGACTGCTGGGGCACTCGAAAAGGAACTTGCCGCTCTGCAGGCGAAACCAGTGACAGGTCTGGATCAGGTGTTGGCAGGACCGATTGCCGAACCGTGGCGCCCGCTTTGGCTGGGCACGCGGAGCGACGGCACGGTTGCTGGCCTGATCAGCCTGCAAGGACTGCGCGACAGTTCGGCGCTGCACGGCCTGGCAGATGGTATTGACGGGGTCAGCCTCATCGACCGGCCCGCAGAGCTGAATCGCTTATTTGCCGAGACCCAGCGCCAGGCGGCCCTGCTCAAGATGTTTGCCGCTGTCGTTATCCTGGCTCTGCTGTGCCTGCCGTTCGGCTGGAGCGGCGCCCTGCGCTGCCTGGCTGTTCCGCTACTTGCAGCGCTTGGCAGCCTTGCCTGCCTCGGTTGGCTGGGCCAGCCATTGACCCTGTTTGGCCTGTTCGGCCTGTTATTGGTCACGGCAATCGGGGTGGACTACGCGATTCTCATGCGTGAGCGGATCGGTGGCGCTGCGGTGAGCCTGGTCGGCACGCTACTCGCGGCCGTCACGACCTGGCTATCGTTCGGCCTCCTGGCCTTGTCGAGCACACCGGCTGTGAGCAACTTTGGCCTGGCGGTGGGCATCGGTCTGGTATTTGCGTTTCTGCTCGCGCCTTGGGCGGCAAAAACCACCGAAGAGCCAGCATCTTGACTGCCCAGCGTAACGCCTGGTTATGGCCATGGCGGACCTTGGCTGAGTTTCCAACGCGACCAGACCAAGGCAATCGCCCGAATAACGACCTGTCTTATCCAACCCGCCGGCAACAACCGGCATCCGCCACCCTTGTCGAGTCGAATACATGAAGGCTTCCTCGCATTCAGAAAAACGTAGCGTCGTCGTTATTGGCGCGGGGCCTTCTGGGGCCATCGCCGCTGCCCTGCTCAAGCGTCAGGGGCATGACGTGCTGATCATCGAACGACAGCGGTTTCCACGCTTTTCAATCGGAGAGAGCCTGCTCTCGCATTGCCTGGATTTCATCGAGGAAGCCGGCATGCTCGAAGCGGTACAGGCCGCCGGTTTCCAGATCAAACATGGCGCGGCGTTCGGTTGCGGTGACCGCTACACCGAGTTCGATTTCCGCGACAAATTCACCGAAGGCCACGGCAGCACCTATCAGGTGCAGCGCGCGGATTTCGACCAGCTGTTGGCCGATCAGGCCGCTCTGCAAGGCGTAGAGATTCGTTACGAAGAGGAGATTACCGCCGCGGATTTCGACGGCCCGCACCCGTATTTGCAGGTCCGCCGCCTCGACGGTAGCGAATATGCGCTGCACGCCGACTTTGTCCTCGACGCCAGCGGCTACGGCCGGGTGCTGCCGCGCTTGCTCGATCTGGAAGCGCCGTCGAGCTTTCCGCTGCGCCGTGCGGTGTTCACTCACATCAGGGACAACATTGACGATCCGCATTTCGACCGCAACAAAATCCTCATCACCACCCACCCTGAATGGCGCGATGTATGGTTCTGGACCATCCCCTTCAGCGACGGCCGCTGCTCTCTGGGCGTCGTCGCCAGTGCGGAACGTTACGCAGGACGCCCGCTGGATCTGGACGCCTGTCTCAAGGCGTTCGTCATGGAGGCCCCCAACCTGCAGCGCATCCTCAAGCGCGCTGAATGGGACACGCCGGCACGCCTGATCAACGGATACTCGGCAAACGTCAAAGCGCTGCACGGCCGCGGCTTTGCGCTTCTGGGCAATGCGGCCGAGTTTCTCGACCCAGTGTTTTCGTCCGGGGTCACCATTGCGATGCGCTCGGCAAGCATGGCGGCTGCGGTACTGCACCGGCAGCTGAACGGCGAGACCGTGGACTGGGAAGGCGAATTCTCGACCCCTCTGAAGCGGGGCGTGGATACCTTCCGCGCCTATGTCGAGGGCTGGTACGACGGCAGCTTTCAGGACGTGATCTACTACGAACGCGCCCAGCCGGAGATTCGCCGCATGATCTGCTCGATCCTCGCCGGTTACGCCTGGGACAATAGCAACCCCTACGTCGCCGAGCCCAGACGCCGCTTGCGCGTATTGGCCGAGCTCTGCGCCACTCCGGCGCCTGCATGATTTCGATGAAACACAAGCTGTCACGTCTGATCTGGCTACCGCTGCTGCTGTTGCTCGGCGCCTGCGCGCAGCAACAGCCCTTGCCGAGCCAGGCGCCACGGCTGTCGCTGCCGATGCAGTTGCATGTCCAGCGTTACGAGCAGGGCGAAACCGACGATTGGCTATTGGTGATTCAGCAAGAAGGGGCTGCATTGCGTTGGTCGCTGTTCAACCCACTGGGCGTACCGCTGGCGCGCCAGCTACTCCTTGATGGACGCTGGCAGGCCGATGGGCTGCTGCCGCCCAACGCCGAAGCGCGTGCGCTGTTTGCCGCCTTGCTATTCGCACTCAGCCCCGCTGAGCAGCTGGACGAGCTCTATGCTGGTAAGCCTTGGGCACTTCAGCAAAACGGCCGGTCGCTGGCAGACGATACCTCGGCCTGGCACGTTCGCTATGAGAAAAATGGCGGCTTCGAACTCGACGTCGAACCGACGCTGACCTATCGTGTCGCGCCTATCGCGCCAGCCGGAGCCCGCCAACAATGACTGCCTACCTCAATGCACTCGGGCTGATTTGCGCCCTGGGGCGCGGCAAGGCTGAAGTCGCACGCCGCCTGCTGGCAGGCGACAGCTCAGGTATGCAGCCGCATCCCCAGATGATTGCCGGGCGCCGTCTGCCGGTCGGCGCCGTCACTGGCGAGCTACCCTCGCTCGCCGATGCGCCGCTGCAGCACGCCACCCGCAACAACCAGCTGCTGTTGGCTGCTCTGGACGAAATCAAATGCGAAGTGGATGAAGCAATTTCCCGCTTCGGCCCAAGCCGTGTCGGCGTGGTCATGGGGACGAGCACTTCCGGCATTCAGGAGGCGACCCAGGGAATAGCCCGTCTGGTACGTGACGGCCAATTGCCGTCCAGCTATCACTACACCCATCAAGAGCTTTGTGCACCGGCCAGCTTCATCAGTGAGCGACTGCAGCTCAGCGGCCCGAGCTACGCGATATCCACGGCGTGTACGTCGAGTGCACGCGCACTGCTCAGTGCCAAACGACTGCTGGATGCGGGCGTCTGCGATGCAGTGATCTGTGGCGGGGTGGATTCGCTGTGTGACCTGACCCTTCGCGGTTTCAGTTCGCTGGAGGCGACCAGCGCCCATGTCTGCAATCCGTTCTCGGTCAACCGAGACGGCATCAATATTGGCGAAGCGGCGGCTGTGTTCCTGATGACCCGTGAACGCGCCCCGATTGCCCTGCTAGGCGGCGGCGCCAGTTCCGATGCGCACCACATCTCGGCCCCCGACCCGCAGGGGCTAGGCGCGATAGAGTCGATGGGCAAAGCATTGCGCAGCGCCGCAGTTCTCGCCGAGCAGATCAGCTACCTGAACCTGCACGGCACCGCTACGCGACACAACGATGCGATGGAAAGCCTGGCTGTGGCTGCGGTGTTTCCAGCCGGCGTGCCCTGCTCATCCACCAAACCGCTCACCGGCCATACCCTGGGTGCCGCCGGAGCGCTGGAAGCGGCGTTCTGCTGGCTGACCCTATCCGACCATAACCCTGCACAGCAGCTGTCGCCGCATCGCTGGGACGGCGAGCAAGACGCCGACCTGCCATGGTTGAATCTGGTTGCACCCGGCACCCAAGCGACAGCGGCCGGGCAGCGGCGAACGATGAGCAACTCCTTTGCTTTTGGTGGCAATAACATCAGCCTGATCCTGGGAGATGCGCCATGATTGATTGGCCAGTAGCTGGACTACTGCCTCATGCGGGAGACATGATCCTGCTCGACGCCGTCGAATCATTCGATGCGGATAGCATTACCGCGCAATTGCAGGTGAAGCCTGGCGGCCTGCTCAATTCGCCCGACGGCAGCCTGCCGGCCTGGGCTGGCATCGAGATAATGGCGCAGACGGTCGCCGCCTTTGCTGGCTGCCAGGCGCGCCAGGCCGGACAACCAGTGGAACTGGGCTTTTTACTGGGCACCCGCCGCTTCCAATGCAATGTAGAGCACTTCCCAGCCGGTAGCCGGTTACGCATCCATGCGCTGCGTTCGCTGCAGGATGACAACGGCATGGGCGTGTTCGAATGCCATCTCGACGGGCCCGGCATCCATGCCGAGGCGCGCCTCAACGTGTACCGCCCGCCCGAAGTGGCGAGCTATCTGCAAGAGCCTTCCCCATGAGTAACAGCATTCTCGTCACCGGTTCCAGTCGCGGCATCGGCCGCGCCATTGCGTTGCGCTTGGCACAAAGTGGTCACGACATCGTCCTGCATTGCCGCGCGCGGCGGGACGAGGCGGAAACCGTCCAGACGCAGATCCAGGAGATGGGCCGCGCGGCGCGGATTCTGCAGTTTGACGTGGCAGATCGCGCACAATGTCGTGAACAGCTTGAAGCCGATGTCGAAACCCATGGCGCCTACTACGGCGTGGTGTGCAACGCCGGGCTGACCCGCGACGGCGCCTTTCCCGCCCTGACCGAGGACGACTGGGATCTGGTCATGCGCACCAACCTGGACGGTTTCTACAATGTCCTGCAGCCACTGACCATGCCGATGATACGTCGCCGCCAGCCTGGGCGAATCGTCTGCATTACCTCGGTGTCGGGGCTGATCGGCAACCGCGGCCAGGTCAACTACAGCGCGTCAAAGGCCGGCGTGATCGGCGCGGCGAAGGCTCTGGCTGTGGAACTCGGTAAACGACGCATCACCGTTAACTGCGTCGCACCCGGGCTGATCGATACCGACATGCTCGACGACAACCTGCCCATCGAGGAGATGCTCAAGATGATTCCAGCACAGCGCATGGGCACGCCTGAAGAAGTCGCCGGTGCGGTCAACTTCCTGATGTCGGACGAGGCCAGCTACATCACCCGGCAAGTACTCGCCGTCAATGGCGGGTTGTGCTGATGAAGCGCGTCGTCGTCACTGGCATGGCCGGCATCACCTCACTGGGCAGCGACTGGGCCAGCATCGAGGCTCACTTCAGCAGCAACCGCAGCGGCATTCGCTACATGCCCGAGTGGGACCGGTTCACCGAGCTCAACACCCGACTGGCAGGACCGGTGGATGACTTCGCGGTCCCTAAACACTGGACGCGCAAGCAGTTGCGCAGCATGGGTCGGGTGTCGCGGTTGTCGGTAAAGGCCGCCGAACAGGCCCTGGCTCATGCGGGCCTGCTCGATGATTCATCAATCCGCGACGGACGCATGGGCGTTGCCTGCGGCTCATCTACCGGCAGTACCGAGGAGATCAAGGCCTTCGGCAACATGCTGCTCAACTCGGTGGCCGACGGGCTGAACGCCAACTCCTACATCCGCATGATGCCGCACACCACGGCAGCCAATATCAGCATCTTCTTCGGCCTCACTGGCCGCGTGATTCCCACATCCAGTGCCTGCACCAGCGGCAGCCAAGGCATTGGCTACGCCTATGAGGCGATCAAGTTCGGCCGCTTGCCGATGATGCTTGCTGGCGGTGCCGAGGAGCTTTGTGCCACCGAAGCCATGGTCTTCGATGCGCTGTATGCCACTAGCCTGAAAAACGACGCACCCGATACTTCTCCACGCCCCTATGACGCCGGTCGCGACGGCCTGGTGATCGGCGAAGGTGCTGGCATGTTGGTGTTGGAAGAGCTCGAGCACGCCCTGGCCAGGGGCGCCACCATTCACGCCGAATTGATCGGTTTTGGCAGCAATGCCGACGGCCAACACGCCACTAAGCCGGAACAACTGACCATGTGCCGCGCCATGCAGCTGGCCCTCCAGGATGCCGGACTGCCGCCCGAGGCTATCGGCTACGTCAATGGCCACGGCACCGCGACCGAACAGGGCGACATTGCTGAAACCCTGGCGACTCAATCGCTGTTCGGCAGCCGCATGCCAATCAGCTCGCAGAAGAGCTTTCTCGGCCATACGCTAGGTGCCTGCGGCGCGCTGGAGTCCTGGTTCAGTATCGAAATGATGAACCGCGACCATTACATTCACACCCTGAATCTGGACAGCATTGATCCGCGCTGCGGTGAACTGGACTACCTCGTCGACGCGCCGCGCACCATGCAGCACGAATATGTGATGAACAACAACTTCGCCTTCGGCGGCATCAACACTTCATTGATATTTCGCCGCTGGGCTTGACCCCTTCAACCAAAAACACCGCAAGGAGAATGCAATGAAGAAAAACACATGGATCGGCGCAGCACTGGTGCTCTGTGCATTACCCGGAATCAGCCAGGCCCGCGACACTACGCATTACCTGCCGTTCGAGCAAGTCGTGGCCGAGGCAACCGCCTCCGGCAAACTCGACGGCAGCGTGAAGTTCTACCTGGCCGGCAAGACGCCCAAGAGTGCCCAAATCATTCGCCGGGACGTTTCCACCAGCAAGAAAACCAACGCCTTCAACAAGACCGACGAAGGTGCCTGCAGCTGGGCGCTGCAATCGGCGCTGATCGGCATGCAACAGGCAGCCAAGGCGGCAGGTGCCAATGCGGTGGTGGACATCGCCAGCAACTACAAGCACGTCGAATACAAAGACAGCCAGAAGTATGAGTGCCATGCCGGCGCAATCATGGCGGGGGTGGCAATCAAGGGCAACTTGGCGAAGGTCAAGTAACACCGTGGCGCTCGGGACCGCACAACGGGGCCGGGCGCGCTGCGCGGGCGATGACCATCCAACTGTCGTCGTTGCCGAACGAATAACTGGACCGGGGAGTCAACATACGCAGACCCTTCCACTTCAAGGAGCTGCCCATGTTTGGCAAGTCAACGCACAAGTTCGAAATCAATTACCTCTTCCAGAACGAACCGCGTAACCATCTCATCGATTCGGAAGAAGAGCGCATGTCGCAGGCCAGTGCCGCTCGGCATCTGATCGAATTGCACAATGGCGATGCGGAGAACAGCCTGGTCATACCAGAGGCCGGGGCTGACGAGGGCAAGATTCTGGAACAAGCCGAGGTCATCGGTATCACCGATATCCGGGTGACCAAACTGGTTCACGAGCATGAACCAGGGACCACCCCAGGCCACTACCAGCAGCCATAAAAAAGAGCCGCTAACAGCGGCTCTTTTTTCATCGTAATCAATCAGCGGTGGTATTGCGCCGAGAGTTCGTGAACGGCCTCGATAAACGCACCGGCGTGGGCCGGATCGACCTCAGGGGTAATGCCGTGGCCCAGGTTGAACACGTGACCTTCGCCTTGCCCGAAGCTGCCCAGAATACGGCCGACCTCGGCACGGATCGCCTCAGGCTTTGCGAACAGCACGCTCGGGTCCATGTTGCCCTGTAGCGCGACTTTGTCACCAACGCGTGCACGCGCGACGCCGATGTCGCAGGTCCAGTCCAGCCCCAGTGCTTCGGCACCGGTCGCCGCCATGGACTCCAGCCAAAGCCCACCGCCCTTGGTGAACAGAATGACCGGTACACGTCGACCGTCATGTTCGCGAATCAGCCCATCGACAATTTTCTGCATGTAGGCCAGGGAGAATTCCTGATAGGCCGCGGCGGAAAGGCTGCCACCCCAGGAATCGAAAATCTGCACCGCCTGGGCGCCCGCGAGGATCTGTCCGTTGAGGTAGCTCGTCACCGACTGCGCGAGCTTGTCCAGCAGCGCATGCATGGCCTGCGGATTTTCGTAGAGCATCGCCTTGGATTTGCGGAAGTCCTTCGAGGAGCCGCCTTCGACCATGTAGGTCGCCAACGTCCAAGGGCTGCCGGAAAAGCCTATCAACGGAACGCGGCCGTTGAGCTCGCGACGAATGGTGCGCACCGCGTCCATCACGTAACCCAGATCTTTCTCTGGATCCGTAATCGGCAGCGCCTCAATGTCGGCCATGTTGCTGACGACCTTCTTGAAACGTGGGCCTTCACCGGTCTCGAAGTACAAGCCCAGCCCCATGGCGTCCGGCACAGTGAGGATGTCGGAGAACAGGATCGCCGCGTCCAGCGGGTAACGCTCAAGCGGCTGAAGGGTGACTTCACAGGCGAGTTCGGGATTCATGCACAGGCTCATGAAATCGCCCGCCTTGCTGCGGCTGGCCCGGTATTCCGGCAGGTAGCGGCCGGCCTGACGCATCATCCACACCGGGGTGACGTCGACAGGTTGCTTGAGCAGTGCGCGGAGAAAGCGGTCGTTCTTCAAGGCAGTCATGTCTGGGTTCCAGCTGAAAAGTGGCGGCATTGTCGCAAAGCGGAAAACAAAAGGCACGGCGAGCGCCGTGCCTTTTATCTATGGCCTTGATTCTGGTCAGGCTTTCCGGCGCATGCGGCGGACCTGATCGGCGGGTCACAGAAGCATGACCTGTCTGTGGTCAGACTTCCAGGTAGTCGAGGATGCCTTCTGCAGCCTGACGGCCTTCGAAGATCGCCGTCACCACCAGGTCGGAGCCGCGCACCATGTCGCCACCTGCGAAGATTTTCGGATTGCTGGTCTGGTGTTTGAACTGCCCCATCTCTGGCGCTACGACGCGGCCCTGGTTGTCGGTCTGGATGGCCTGCCCTTCGAACCAGTCGGCCGGGCTCGGACGGAAGCCAAACGCAATCACCACTGCATCGGCTGGCAGCACTTCCTCGGAACCGGGAATCGGCTCGGGGCTGCGACGGCCACGGGCATCCGGCGCGCCAAGACGCGTCTCGACGACCTTGACGCCTTCAACTTTGCCTTCGCCGACAATAGCGATGGGTTGCCGGTTGAAGAGGAACTTAACGCCCTCCTCCTTGGCGTTCTTCACTTCCTTGCGCGAGCCTGGCATGTTCGCCGCGTCACGACGGTAGGCGCAGGTCACGCTCTTGGCGCCCTGGCGAATGGAGGTGCGGTTGCAGTCCATGGCCGTGTCGCCACCGCCCAGAACCACGACTCTCTTGCCTTTCATGTCGACGAAGTCTTCCGGCGACTTCTCGAACCCGAGGTTGCGGTTGACGTTCGCGATCAGGAAGTCCAGCGCATCGTGGACGCCAGGAAGGTCTTCACCGGGGAAGCCTCCCTTCATGTAGGTGTAGGTGCCCATGCCCATGAATACGGCGTCGTAGTCGGCGAGCAACTGGTCGATGGTCACGTCCTTGCCCACTTCGGTGTTCAGGCGGAACTCGATCCCCATCCCGGTAAAGATTTCACGGCGACGGCTGAGGACCGTCTTCTCCAGCTTGAACTCTGGAATACCAAAGGTCAGCAATCCGCCGATCTCCGGATTCTTGTCGAACACCACCGGGGCCACGCCGCTGCGCACCAGTACGTCAGCACAGCCCAGACCGGCCGGTCCAGCGCCGATGATGGCGACTTTCTTGCCGGTCGGCTTGACCTTGGACATGTCTGGACGCCAGCCCATGGCGAAGGCGGTATCGGCGATGTACTTTTCCACGGAACCAATGGTAACCGCGCCGAAACCGTCATTCAGCGTGCAGGCACCCTCGCACAGGCGATCCTGCGGGCAGACGCGCCCGCAGACTTCCGGCAGAGTATTGGTCTGGTGCGCCAGTTCGGCCGCGGCGAGGATGTTGCCTTCCGAAACCAGCTTCAGCCAGTTGGGAATGTAGTTGTGAACCGGGCACTTCCACTCGCAGTAGGGGTTGCCGCAACCCAGGCAGCGGTGGGCCTGCTCGCAGGCCTGCTGCGGCTTGAAGGGTTCATAGATCTCGACGAACTCTTTCTTGCGCTGTCGCAGCAGCTTTTTCTTCGGATCCTTGCGCCCGACTTCGATGAACTGGAAGTCGTTATTCAGACGTTCAGTCATTTCAAAACCTCTTAGCGGCAGCCGCAAGCCCAAGGCTGCAGACTGCGTGACAATCACGGAGCGGGGCAAGCCTCGGGCATCTTGCCGAGGCTTGCCGCTTGAACCTGCTTTTTATTGGGGGTTGGCCCGAGTGCTCGACAGCAGTGACGCCAGGTTGGCCGCCTTTGGCTTCACCAGCCAGAAACGACGCAGATAGTCGTCGAGGTTTTCCAGGAGTTTCGCGCCCCATGCGCTGCCAGTTTCGGCGACATATTCGCGCAGCACTTCCTGTAGATGGCTACGGTGGGCTTCCATGGCCTCACCCGTGATCCGCTGCAGGTTGACCAGTTCGTTGTTCACCCGGTCGACGAAGCTGTTGTCCATATCCAGAACATAGGCGAAACCGCCGGTCATACCGGAACCGAAGTTATAACCGGTCTTGCCGAGGACACAGACAAAACCGCCGGTCATGTACTCACAGCAATGATCGCCGGTGCCTTCCACAACCGCATGGGCGCCAGAGTTACGCACGGCAAAACGCTCACCCGCGGTACCCGCAGCGAACAACTTGCCGCCCGTTGCGCCATACAGACAGGTATTGCCAACGATGGCCGAATGCTGCGATTCGAAAACGCTGCTCTTGGGCTGGGTAACCACCAGTTTGCCACCGGTCATGCCTTTACCGACATAATCGTTGGCATCCCCTTCCAGATACAGATGCAAGCCGCCCGCGTTCCAGACGCCGAAGCTCTGACCGGCGGTGCCCTTGAAGCGGAAGGTGATCGGAGCGTCCTTCATGCCCTGATTGCCATGCACTTGGGCGATCTCGCCGGAGACCCGGGCGCCGATGGAGCGGTCGCAATTGCAGATGTCCAGTTCGAACTCACCGCCACTCTTGGCATCAATGGCAGCACGAGCGAGCTTGACCATTTCCTCGGCCAGCAACCCCTGATCGAACGGTGGGTTCTTCTCCACCTGACAGAACTGCGGCTTGTCGGCCGGAATGTGATCGCTGCCGAGCAATGGCGACAGATCCAGATGGTTCTGCTTAGCAGTTTCACCTGGCAGCAGCTCGAGCAGATCGGTACGCCCAATCAGCTCCTGAAGGGTGCGCACACCAAGCCGCGCCAGCCACTCGCGGGTTTCTTCAGCCACGAAGGTGAAGAAGTTGACCACCATGTCGACCGTGCCGATGAAATGGTCCTTGCGTAGCTGATCGTTCTGCGTGGCGATACCGGTGGCGCAGTTGTTCAGATGGCAAATACGCAGGTACTTGCAACCCAGCGCAATCATCGGGGCGGTGCCGAAACCGAAGCTCTCGGCGCCGAGAATAGCGGCTTTGACTACGTCCAGGCCGGTCTTCAGCCCGCCGTCGGTCTGTACGCGAACCTTGCCCCGCAGGTCGTTGCCACGCAGGGTCTGGTGCGTTTCGGCTAGGCCGAGTTCCCAGGGTGAGCCGGCATAACGAATGGAGGTCAACGGCGAGGCGCCTGTGCCGCCGTCGTAGCCGGAGATGGTGATCAGGTCGGCGTAGGCCTTGGCAACGCCAGCGGCAATGGTGCCGACCCCAGGCTCGGCCACCAGCTTGACCGAAACCAGCGCCTTGGGATTGACCTGCTTGAGGTCGAAGATCAGCTGGGCCAGATCCTCGATCGAGTAGATGTCGTGGTGCGGTGGCGGCGAAATTAGGGTGACGCCCGGCACCGCGTAACGCAGCTTGGCGATCAGGCCGTTGACCTTACCACCCGGCAGCTGGCCACCTTCGCCGGGCTTGGCACCCTGCGCGACTTTGATCTGCAGCACTTCTGCGTTGACCAAATATTCAGGGGTGACACCGAAACGACCAGTGGCCACCTGCTTGATCTTCGAGCTGCGTTCAGTGCGATAACGCGCAGGATCTTCACCACCCTCACCGGAGTTTGAGCGCGCGCCAATGCGATTCATCGCCGCAGCAATCGCCTCGTGGGCTTCAGGGGACAGCGCGCCGAGCGAAATGCCGGCGGAGTCGAAGCGCTTGAGGATCTGTTCCAGCGGCTCGACTTCTTCAAGCGCAAGCGGCTGCTCCGACACTTTGAGCTTGAGCAGGTCGCGCAGCATCGCCGCCGGACGCTGATCGACCAGTGCGGTGTATTCCTTGAAGCGGCTGTAGTCGCCTTCCTGCACCGCAACTTGCAGCGCCGCGACGACGTCGGGGTTGTAGGCGTGGTATTCACCACCGTAGACAAACTTCAGCAAGCCGCCTTGCTGGATCGGCTTGCGTGCACTCCAAGCCTCGGTCGCCAACGCTTTCTGTTCGGCTTCCAGATCGACGAAGCGCGCACCCTTAATACGGCTGGCGACCCCACGGAAACTGACATCGACAATCTCGTCAGCCAGACCCACGGCTTCGAACAGCTGAGCGCCACGGTACGAGGTGATGGTTGAGATGCCCATCTTCGAGATGATCTTCAGCAGGCCTTTGGAGATCCCCTTGCGGTAGTGCTTGAACACCTCGTAGAGGTCGCCAAGTACTTCGCCAGTGCGGATCAGGTCGCCGAGCACTTCGAACGCCAGGAACGGATAGACAGCGGTCGCACCGAAACCGATCAGAACGGCGAAGTGATGCGGATCGCGTGCAGTGGCGGTTTCAACCAGAATATTGCAGTCGCAGCGCAGACCGGTTTCGATCAGGCGGTGATGGACAGCACCTACGGCCAGCGATGCATGCACCGGCAGCTTGCCTGGCTGGATGTTGCGGTCGCTGAGGATCAGCATGACCTTGCCGCTGCGCACAGCCTCTTCGGCTTGGTCAGCGATATTGCGAACCGCCGCTTCCAGGCCGAGAGACTCGTCGTAGTTGAGGTCGATCAGATGGCGCTCGAAACCTGGACGGTCGAGCTCCATGATCGTCCGCCATTTCGCAGGAGAGATCACTGGTGTGGTCAGGATCGCGCGATTGGCGTGATCGGCGGTTTCTTCGAAGACGTTACGCTCTGCGCCCAGGCAGGTTTCCAGTGACATCACGATCGACTCGCGCAGCGGGTCAATCGGCGGGTTGGTGACCTGCGCAAATTGCTGACGGAAGTAGTCGAACGGTGAGCGAACTCGGCGCGACAGCACGGCCATCGGCGTGTCGTCGCCCATGGAGCCGACGGCTTCCTGACCCTGCTCCGCAAGAGGCCGCAGAACCTGGTCACGCTCTTCGAAGGTGACCTGGAACATCTTCATGTATTGCTTAAGCTGGTCGGCATCGTAAAACGCCGAGCCATGGTCGTTATCGTCCAGGGTCGACTGGATACGCAACGCGTTCTGGCGTAACCAGGTCTTGTACGGATGCTGAGACTTCAGACGGCTATCGATGTCATCGGTATGCAATACCTGTCCGGTTTCGGTATCCACCGCCAGGATCTGCCCCGGCCCGACACGACCCTTAGCGATCACGTCTTCCGGCTTGTAATCCCAGACACCCACTTCGGAAGCCAAAGTGATGTAGCCGTTCGTCGTCGTAACCCAGCGCGCAGGGCGCAGACCATTGCGGTCGAGCAGGCAGATCGCATGGCGTCCATCGGTCAGCACTACGCCCGCAGGACCGTCCCAAGGTTCCATGTGCATGGAGTTGAATTCATAGAAGGCGCGCAGATCGGGATCCATCGTCTCGACGTTCTGCCAGGCCGGAGGAATGATCATGCGCAGGCCACGGAACAAATCCATACCGCCGGTGACCAACAGCTCCAGCATGTTGTCCATGCTTGAGGAGTCTGAGCCCGTACGGTTGACCAGCGGATCGAGGGCTTCCAGGTCTGGAAGCAGCTCATTGGCAAACTTCAGTCGGCGCGCCTGCGCCCAGTTGCGGTTGCCGGTGATGGTGTTGATCTCGCCGTTATGAGCGAGGAAACGGAACGGTTGAGCCAACGGCCATTGCGGCATCGTATTGGTGGAGAAGCGCTGATGGAACACGCAGATGGCCGTGGCCAGACGCTCATCGCCGAGATCGGGATAGAACTGCGCCAGGTCCGCCGGCATCATCAAACCTTTGTAGATGATGTCTTTGTCGGAGAGGCTGCAGACGTAGAATTCCTTGTCACCTGCGAGGGCGACTTCGGCACGGCGGCGGGCGAAGAACAGCTTGATGCCGAAATCACGTTCGGACAGGCCTTCCGCCGAGACGAATACCTGTTCGATGCGCGGCAGGCGCTCCAAGGCGAGACGGCCCAGAACAGTGGTATCGACTGGAACCTCACGCCAGCCAACCAGGGTCAGACCCTGGGCAGCAATCTGCTCGTTGAGGCTGGTCCGGGCCGTTTCCGCCTTGGCCGCGTCCTGGCTGAGAAAGATCATCCCGACGGCGTAAAGCGCCGGCAGATCGGCATCGAAATGCTGCTTGGCCATGGCGCGAAGAAACGCGTCAGGCTTCTGCATCAGCAGGCCGCAACCATCGCCGGTCTTACCGTCAGCGTTGATGCCGCCCCGGTGAGTCATGCAGGTGAGTGATTGAATTGCGGTCTGAAGCAGGTGATGGCTTGCCTCGCCTTGCATGTGGGCGATCAGACCGAAGCCGCAGTTATCCTTGAACTCTTCAGGACGAAACAGACCTGCTCTCATAGGCACTCCACCAGCTAAATGCGTTGTAAATCAACCCCTTATTGACGGCGCACAGAATCGCCCCGTCATACACGTGGGCAAAAGGGGGAGCAGTTTACAAAGCCCGGTAGAGCGACACAATTTTATTTTTGCAAGCCCCAAAACAGGGCACCGCGCACTATTTTGGGGCAATCACTGGCGAGTCGGCGAGATTTCCTGCTGGACGCTCATGAAACTCCGCACCCAAGGCTTACCAGCCTGCAGCGAGGGCGGCAATTTCTTGATGGCCTCCAACGCAGCATTACGACTGGGGAAACTGCCGTAGGTCACAACATATAAGGGCCTACCCTCATGCTGCTTGACAAAATAACGGAAACCGTCACCTTGCCGTTTAACCAATGCCTCAGCGTTCGCTTGGGTCCGCGTACCCAACACCTGAACCAGGTAGTTGGTTTTGGACTGGTTGGCGTACCAGTTCGCAGGGGAGGCAGGCGCATCCGCGACAACTTGACGCACGGGTTCCCGCGGCACCTCGGCTACGCGATTGGGCTGAGCGGCCGGAGGCTCCACTGCCACCGGGGCCGCGATTTCTGCAGGCGCTTGAATACTGTCGTCAGCCAGTTCCTCAACAGGCGCCGGCTCCTCGATAGCCTGTGCCGATGAATCATCCGCCTCGGCACTACCAGCAGCAGCAAGTGGCTCTCGGATAACCAGTTGAGCAGGCGGCACCGGGACGATCTCCGACGCCGTATCGGCCTCCTCGTCAAGCGCCTCGGTTACCGGGGCCGTCCCCAGCGGCAATGCGGTGGTGACAGCCGTCGCTGACGAGTCATCCGAGCCTCGCATCATCAGCAAGGTGATCAAGACGATGAAAACGACGACGACCAGAGCGAGCACGTGCTTCATGGGTAGCGGCAAGCTCCATCCGGCCGACTTTCGACGCCCTTTCGACTGCTGCATTGCCTCGAGAAGCTCCTCTCTAGCGGTCTGGTTTATGGCACCCGGCCATCCGCCGGAATCGACATGAATTCGCTCGACCTGCTCTTCAGTAAAACAATCCAGCCCAGATCCAGCCCCTTCGAGGCGCAGCGCGAGATACTCGCGAGTTTCATCTTGCTCGTACGGTTGAAGCGCAATCACATGGAAGCGCTCCTCACCTTCTACCAACGCCTCCAGACGCGCCACCAGAGTATGCTCACCGAAGAGAAAGACGTGCGGCCGCCCTTCAGGGCTACCCTGAGCGAGTCGCAGCAAGGTTTCGACGGCCGCCCCCGTAAGCCGTTCGGCATCATCGACCAGCAGATACACTTCCTGACCGGTCAACGCCAATTGAATGATCTGCGCCATGATCGAGTCGAAGTCGGCGCGCTGACTGCCAAGCGCTTGGGCGATCTGCTGCAAAAGAATGTTCGAATCGAGCGTTTCCTGTGGCGAGATGACCACGCTCTGAACCGCCTGCTTGTTACTGCTGGCCACAAGGGCCTGACGCACCAGTGTTTTGCCGCTACCCTCGGGCCCCGTCACTACCAGTAGCAACTGGCTGTAGCGAGCAAGGTGATGCAACTGCCCAAGCACTGGCTTGCGCTGAGCTGGGAAGAACTTGAAGCCGGGTACGCGTGCAGCAAAGGGATCATGACTGAACCCGTAATGATTCAGATACGAATCGTCAGCAGACAAACTGGACATGGAAATCTCTTAGGTTCTGACTATTGCGTAAGCGCGTCGTAGTTGACGTTCAATGTGGCCTCTAGCACTTCACGGGGGAAGTCACCGGTTACCACGGCTTCGCCCAGGCGCTTGAGCAGCACCAATCGCAACTGGCCGTTCAGCACTTTCTTGTCGACTGCCATGTGCTTTAGGAAATCCTCAGCACTCATGTCGACTGGAGGCACAACTGGCAAACCGGCACGCGACAGCAAGCGCACTGCGCGATCTCGCTCATCGGCACTAATCCACCCCAGCCGGCTCGACATCTCGAGGGCCATGACCGTGCCCGCCGAGACCGCCTCGCCGTGCAGCCATACTCCATAGCCCTGATGGGTCTCGATGGCATGGCCGAACGTATGACCAAGATTGAGCGTGGCGCGAATGCCTGACTCTCGCTCGTCCGCTCCAACCACCTTGGCCTTAGCCTCACAGGAACGCTTTATCGCTTCGGTGAGCGCCACTTGATCCAACGTTCGAAGCCTGTCGATATTCTCCTCAAGCCAGCCGAGGAACGGCTCGTCACAGATCAATCCGTATTTGATGACCTCGGCGAGGCCGGCGGACAACTCGCGCGACGGCAGAGTTGCCAGAGTGGAAGTGTCGATCAGCACTGCCTGCGGTTGGTAGAACGCACCGATCATGTTCTTGCCGAGCGGATGATTGATACCCGTCTTACCGCCCACCGAGGAATCGACTTGAGATAGCAGAGTTGTCGGAACCTGAATGAATTCGACGCCTCGCTGGTAGCTGGCAGCTGCGAAACCGGCCATATCGCCGATCACGCCGCCACCCAGCGCGACGATCGTGGTGTTGCGATCATGCCTAGCCGACAGCAACGCATCAAAGATCAACTGCAGGGTCTGCCAGTTCTTTTGCGCCTCTCCATCGGGGAGCACGATCGGGGTCAGCTTGAATTCGCCAAGGCTGCGCAAAAGGCGCTCAAGATAGAGCGGCGCAACGGTGTCATTAGTAACGATTGCAACCTGCTTGCCACGGATATGGCGGGCCAACAGCTCACCCTGATCGATGAGCTGCGCACCAATCATGATCGGGTAGCTTCGCTCGCCGAGATCGACCTGTAGAGTCTGCATGGGGCCCCCATGATTAAAGGGGACTAGGATAGCGCAGATCGGCCCAAGCTTTCACGAGCCCCAGGAGACTGGAGCTGACTGAGAATCTCCTGCACCACCAGGCGCGGGGGGCGCTCGTCCGTCTGAATGATGATGTCAGCAATTTCGCGATACAACGGGTCCCGAACAGCCATCAAACCGGTCAGCACCTCGCGGGGGTTCGAAGCTCGCAGCAACGGTCGATTGCGATCCCGGGAGGTACGGTCAAGCTGCTGATCGACCGAAGTGCACAGGTAGATAACGCGCCCCCCTGTGCGCAACACCTCGCGATTGTCCTTTCTAAGCACCGCACCGCCACCCGTTGCCAGCACGACGCCGTGCATTTGGCATAGCTCCTGAATGGCGACGTGCTCCCGCTCCCGAAAACCCTGCTCGCCTTCAACATCGAATATCAGCGGAATGCTGGCACCGGTGCGCTGCTCGATCTCCTTGTCGGAGTCCCGAAAGGGGAGACGAAGCTCCTTGGCAAGCAGGCGTCCGATGGTGCTTTTTCCAGCCCCCATCGGACCCACGAGAATGATATTCGGCATCAAGTATTTAACGGCTGGCTTGAATTGCCTGATTATTCATGATCCGCGGAGTTATGAATACCAGTAGCTCGGACTTTCTGTCCTGTACGAGATCACGCCGAAATACACGACCCACGAAGGGCAAATCACCTAAAAACGGAACCTTATCGACGGACTTGCTCTGAGTATTGGAGAACACGCCGCCAATGACGATCGTCTCCCCATCGGTCACCAACACCTTGGCATTGACCTCATTCTTACGAATCGACGGGATACCGCCAGTGCTAGCGGCTTGAGAGAAGTCCGGCTCGTCCTTGGTGACCTTGACCTCCATGATGATGCGGTTGTCAGGGGTAATCTGCGGCGTGACCTCCAAGGATAGCGCTGCCTCCTTGAAAGAGGTGCTGGTGGCGCCGCTGGAGCTTGCTTCCTGATAAGGAACTTCAGAACCTTTAAGAATTTTGGCAGTTTCCTTATCAGCGGTAACGACTTTCGGCTGGGAAACCACCTCACCATTACCCGTTTTTTCCATAGCCGAGAGCTGGAGGTCGAGGATGGCGTTGTTCGTGACAAAACCCAAACCAATGCCAGAAGTAGCGCCAATTGCCCCCATATCAACGAAAGGCAAGTTGAGCGGCGTTTCACGTATGCCAGGGAAACGACCAACCTGCCCCTCGTCCCCATCCTCTACGCCCAGATTGCCGCCTTTGCCCCAAGCGTTCCACTTGTCGCCGGCCCAAAGATTTCCACCCCAACGAACACCGAGGCTCTTGTCATAATCGACATTAGCTTCGACGATCCGGGCCTCGATCATCACTTGGCGCACCGGAATGTCGAGCTGAGCCACGATACGGCGCAGTTCATCAAGACGCTCCTGGGTCTGGTAAGCGATGATGTTGTTGGTGCGGTCGTCAACGGCAATCGAACCACGATCCTCGCTGTCGCCACCTTTGTCGGTGACCGACTGGAATAAGCGCGCGATGTCTGAAGCCTTGGCGTAGTTCACCTGTACCACCTCGCGTCGCAGCGGTGCGAGTTCGGCGATCTGGCGCTGCGCCTCCAACTCCTGCCGCTCCCTCGCGGCGATCTCGTCTGCCGGAGCCACCAGCAGAACATTCCCCACCTGGCGTTTGTCGAGGCCTTTGGTTTTCAGCACGAGGTCCAGCGCCTGATCCCAGGGTACGTTCTGCAAACGTAGAGTGATATTGCCCTGTACGGTATCGCTAGCCACCAGATTCAGATCAGTAAAATCCGCAATTAGCTGCAGAACAGAGCGAACGTCAATGTCCTGGAAATTCAGCGACAACTTCTCACCGGAATAGGTGAAATGTTCGGCCTTGCGTTGCTCGGCATCTGCCTCGCTGAGCGGCTTGACGCTAATGGTCAGCTTGTCGTCGGTCTGGTACGCCAGGTAGTCGTATCGACCGCTGGGCTCGATAGCAATACTGGCGCCATCTCCCTTGCTGCTTGAATCGACAAATTTAACTGGCGTAGCAAAGTCTTGGACATCCAGCCGAACACGCAGCGATTCCGGCAATTGCGTCTTGGCGAAGGAAACTCGAATTTTACCGCCTTGCTCTTCAATACTTGGGCTGATCGAAGGGTCAGACAAGGTGATGACCACATTACCGGCCCCGTCATCTCCACGGCGAAAATCGATATTGCTGATGGATTTTCCAATAGCCAGCGAAGCGTTCGGTGTGACCGGTTTCGTCGAGACCGCCGGAGCAGCTGAAGCAGCAGCTGGGGCGCTAGCGGATTCGCCAAGCACGACGAACAGGTTGTTGCCGTCAACACGGGTCGAGTACGGAACCAGAGAAGTGAGATTCACGATGAGTCGGGTACGCCCCTGCGCCTCCACCACGGTCACGCTTCGCGCATTACCGACACCCAGCTCATGATTTTTCGACCCCAGCTTGCTGGATACGCCTGGCAGATCAAGAGCGATGCGGGCTGGCTGGTCGAGCGTATAGCCGCGAGGAGTGGGAACCGGTTCGTCGAAAGCCAGCTTCAGCTCAACGCGGTCGCCGGGCAACGATGCGACATCAAGTGAATTCAAATTTGCTGCCAGCAATGCAGGCGAGATGAACGCTGCCAGCAACGACAAACCGAGACGAGTGAGAGTGCTATTCATAAAAGGCTTCCGTTGTGCAGACCGGTATAGGTTTTCCATTTTTGCCATGACTCAAGAGCGCTCTTTCAAGGTCAGGCTACGCGGGCGCTCAAGCCACCCACCCTCTCCGTCCGGAACGATTTCAAGCACACCCACCTCGGCTTCGCTGATCTCAACGATACGGCCATGGTTGCGCCCCAGATAGTCACCGACCTTGACTCGGTGAACCCCGTCACCACCTTTGATCAAGGCGTAGTTACCTGCGCCATTGGCCAGCGTGCCAACCATGACGAAGTTTTCAATGTTGAATTCCTCAAGAAACTGCTTGATGCGGCTTTCATCGGGCTTTATATCCTTTGTCCCTTTCTGCCGCTGAGTCAGATCAATCTTCATAGGCGGCTGGAAGGGATGGCGCAACGACGCCGCGCTGTAGGTAAACGCCTCGTACGGCAGAAACGCTGGAAGGGGCTCGATCGAACCTTTCGGCTTGGCACGCACTTCATTCATGTAACTGCGCAGATCTTCGAAATCGCCGCTAACACCACACCCAGCCAACACCACCATGCCCAGGCCCATCGCCACAAGTCGGGCTCCTTTCATTTCTGCAGCCCCTTGTCGTTATAGCGATAGGTCTTTGCCAGGATGCTCATGTGCAGCTTGGAAGACGAATCCTTACTGTTCGGCTTAATCTCGAAATCATGCAGGGTAACGATGCGCGGCAAACTTGATACGCCGCTCACGAAAGTGGCGAGGTCGTGATAAGCGCCAACGACTTTGATCTGTATCGGCAACTCAATATAGAACTGCTGTGTCACTTCTGGCTGCAGCTTGATTTCCTCGAATTCGAGCCCGCTGCCCAGGCCAGTACGGGTGATATCCTCAAGCAAACCCGGCACCTCGGTATCACTCGGCAACTGGCGCAGCAAAGCACCAAAAGACGCTTCCATCTCAAGCATCTGCGCCTTGTACGCCTCCAGGTTCGCCGCCTGAAATGCTTTCGTGGAGAACTGTTGCTTGAGTCTATCTTCCTCTGCCACTTGCTGGTCGAGGCTGGCCTGCAAATCACTGAGATAGAAGTAGTAACCACCGCCGAGAATCAGGGCCATCAGCAATATCGCAGCGATGACCTTTACCGCTGCGGGCCAGGACCCCAGGTTGTTCATGTCCAGATCAGACAGATCGACGCTACGGAGACTCTCCATCGAGCTAGCCAGACTCATGGTTTCTCTCCTTCGACAGCAGCAGCCGGTTGTGTCTGTTGTACCGTTAACTGGAACACGTTCTCCTGGTCGATCGCCCCTGCGGTGACGGCCTTCACTTCGTTCAGGTTCGGCGCGTCCAGCCAATCAGAGCCATCCAAATTACGCATCAGGTTAGAGACTCGGTTGTTTGACTCAGCAGCGCCGACGATGGCGATGTTTTTCCCGGTCATCTTCAACCCGGTGAAGTAAACGCCATCGGGAAGCGTGCGAACCAGTTGGTCGAATACACGGCCGATGATCGGACGATTCCCCTGCAGATCCTGGATAATCTTCATCCGCTCAAGCAGTTGTTGCCGACGCTCTCTCAATTCCTTGATTTCTGCGATTCGGGTATCCAGAACGGCAATTTCCTTGCGAACAAAATCGTTACGCGCGTTCTGTTGCTCGATGGCATGGGTGAAGTACTGGTCTGCAAGAAACAGTAAACCCACTGCCACAACGGCCACCCCGGCCAGCGACACCAGGAAACGCTGTTTACGCTCTTCGCGTAGCTGCTCGCGCCAAGGTAAAAGGTTAATCCGGGCCATCAGTCGAAACTCCTCAAGGCCAACCCACAAGCGATCATCAGGGACGGGGCATCACTGGCGAGAGCGCCAGCGTTGACCTTGCTGCTCAATGCCATATCGGCGAACGGGTTGGCGACTAAAGTCTGGGTTCCGATTTTCTGCTGAATCAGCCGATCCAACCCCGGGATCGATGCCGTACCGCCTGCCAGAAGAATGTAATCCACATCGTGGAACTGCCCGGCAGCGAAGAAGAACTGCAGAGAGCGCGAAACCTGTTGAACGACCGCTTCCTTGAACGGCTGCAACACTTCGCTGTCGAAGTCGTCTGGTAGGCCTCCCTGTTTCTTGGCCAGGCCCGCCTCTTCCATTGACAACCCATAACGCCGTTGTATTTCCTCGGTGAGCTGACGACCACCGAACAGTTGTTCTCGCGTATAGATAGTACGGCCGTTGTGCAATACGCTGAGCGTGGTCATGGTCGCACCGATGTCGACGAGCGCGACGGTCAGCTCGTCATGTCCGGCACCCAGCTGGGGCGCCAGCAAGCCATAGGAGCGCTCCAACGCATAGGCTTCGACATCAACGACCTTTGCAGTCAGCCCCGCCAAGGCGAGCGCCGCTTCCCGTATTTCCACGTTTTCCTTGCGGCATGCTGCCAGTAGCACTTCAACCCGGCCAGGCGAACGAGGGGCAGGACCCTGCACCTCGAAATCGATGGCAACCTCTTCGAGAGGGTAGGGAATGTACTGATCAGCTTCGATCTTCAACTGGTTTTCCAGCTCTTCGTCGCTGAGCCCGGCTTCCATCTCAATGCTTTTGGTGATGACCGCCGAACCAGATACCGCCACAGCAGCCGACTTGACTCCTGTCTTTGCCTTGCCTAACAGTCGGGAAAGCGCCTGCCCCACGCCCTCCAGCTCAGCGATGTTCTTTTCAACCACAGCATTTGGCGGGAGTGGCTCAACCGCATAGGACTCAACCCGATATCGGGAACCTGAGCGGCTTAATTCCAGTAGCTTGACGGACGTCGAACTGATGTCGATCCCAAGCAGCGTGTTCGCTTTCTTAGTGAATAGCCCTAGCACGGCTGATTTCCTATCTCTATCCGCTACTTACGGATTAATTATGTATGTCAGCATTAGATAACAGCCTTGACAGAAGCGCAAATGGCTCCCCTACAGAAAAACCGCTTATAATGTGAACGGTTTTTCCTTTCAGCACCGTCTGCGGCATACACCTCATTCCCCATCCTGGATTCAACGAAACCCGATGCGTTTTCTGAAGTTTTTCCTATGGTCGTGCTTGGCTATTTTCTGCGGACTTTTGCTCAGTCTCAGTGGCGCGTTTCTCTATCTCAGCCCCAACCTGCCATCTGTCGACTCGCTACGCAGCATACAGCTCCAGATTCCGCTGCGTGTCTACAGCCACGATGACAAGCTGATCGCCGAATATGGCGAAATGCGTCGCTCCCCTATCAGCTTCGATGAAATACCCAAGGATTTCATCGCCGCTTTGCTGTCGGCAGAAGACGATAACTTCGCGAATCATTATGGCGTTGATGTTTCCAGCCTGATGCGCGCTGCCACGCAATTATTGAAAACCGGCCATATTCAGACCGGCGGCAGCACCATCACCATGCAGGTGGCGAAGAATTACTTCCTGACCAGCGAGCGCAGCTTTTCGCGCAAGATCAATGAAATCCTCCTCGCTCTTCAGATTGAACGAGAACTGAGTAAGGATGAGATCCTTGAGCTGTACGTTAACAAGATCTACCTAGGAAACCGCGCCTACGGAATAGAAGCTGCAGCGCAGGTGTACTACGGCAAATCAATCAGCGAGCTGAGCTTGGCGCAGATGGCGATGATAGCCGGCCTGCCCAAGGCACCTTCAGCCTTCAATCCGCTCGCGAATAAGGAACGAGCCAAGGAGCGACGAGACTGGATTCTCGGCCGAATGTATCGCCTCGGGAAAATAGACGAGACCCGCTATCACCAAGCATTGGCGGAACTCGTCGATGCGTCCTATCACGGCTCCTCGCCCGAACTCGACGCACCTTATATTGCCGAAATGGCACGCGCCGAAATGGTCGGCCGCTTCGGCAGCGCCGCATACACTGACGGATTCCGCGTCCATACCACCGTCAGCAGCGAACGTCAGATCGCTGCCAACCAAGCCCTTACCCAGGGACTGATCGAATACGACCAGCGCCACGGCTATCGTGGCCCGGAAGCTCACCTGGCTGGCACGGATGAAGCAGACTGGCTGAGACAGCTCGGTGACTATCGCAGCCAGTCCGGGATGCAACCGGCTGTCGTCAGTCACACCTCAAAAGAATCCGTCCAGGCGCTACTTCGAGACGGCAGCGAACACAGCATCACCTGGGAAAGTATGAAGTGGGCCCGCCCATTCATTAATACCAACAGCCTGGGACCGCAACCGAAGGCACCGTCCGACGTGGTCAAACCAGGAGATGTCATTCGGATCCGCATTGTCGAAGGCGAAGCGCTATTCAGCCAGATACCCCAGGCGCAGGGCGCACTGGTATCTCTCGATCCGCTTGATGGATCCATCGAGGCGCTGACCGGAGGGTTTTCCTTTGGGCAAAGCAATTACAACCGCGCCATTCAGGCCAAGCGCCAGCCCGGCTCGAGCTTCAAACCCTTCGTTTATAGCGCCGCACTGGATGCAGGGTTCACCCCTGCCACGCTTGTTAACGACGCCCCCATCGTGTTCGTCGAAGAAGGCCTAGACCGCGTTTGGCGACCCAAGAACGATAACAACACCTTCCTCGGCCCGATCCGCTTGCGAGAGGCACTGTACAAATCACGCAACCTAGTGTCGATTCGCCTGCTGCAAACGCTCGGCATCCCGCAGACCATCGACTACATCACACGTTTTGGATTCAAGCCCGAAGACCTGCCAGCGAACTTGTCGCTTGCGCTTGGCACAGCAACCTTGACACCAATGGAAATCGCTACCGGCTGGACAGCATTTGCCAATGGCGGCTACAAGATAGAGCCGTATTTGATAGAGCGGATCGAGGATAGAGACGGGAAGGTGATATTCAGCGCAGATCCTGTGCGCGTGCCAGAACGCAACACTGCTGATCCAACCTCTGGAGCGGCGCCCGAGGCGACAGCCATTGCCTACGCACAGAACGACTCGTTCATTGCCGACGACCGCTCAGAGCTGCCCCCCCAGCCTCCCAGGTACGCCGAACAGATCATTGATGATCGGACCGCTTACATCATGACCAGCATGCTGCAAGACGTCATCAAACGAGGCACGGGCAGAAAAGCCTTGGCGATGGGCCGTGGCGATATCGCGGGAAAGACCGGGACCACGAACGAATCAAAAGACAGCTGGTTCTCGGGCTATAACGCCGACATCGTCACCACCGTCTGGACCGGGTTCGATCAGCCTCAGAGCTTAGGTCGCCGTGAGTACGGCGGCACGGTGGCCCTTCCCATATGGATGAAATACATGAGCGCTGTGCTGGAGGGCAAACCTGAACATGCCCCTGCTGAGCCTGAAGGCATCCTGACCCTGCGCATCGACCCTGACAGTGGCCGCGCAGCGGCACCAGGGACACCAGATGCCTATTTCGAAATATTCCGAAGCGAAGATTCACCGCCCGGCATGAACGATGAGCTGATGCCAGGCGCAACCATCCCTGGCAGTCCGCTACCGGCCAGCGAAACGGCACCTATGGATCTTTTCTAAAAGTCGAATACTACGTGAGAGCGTAGCCGAGCTCCGCTAAGCGTTCTGCGGGATTTCGATGATAAAAAAACCGGCCATTGGCCGGTTTTTTTTAACTACAGCCCCGTCAAAGCGGAGCCATAGACCACCACTCAACCACCGAAGACGTCGTCGACAGACTTAAGCGGGTAGTTAGAGGGGTAGGGCAGAGTCGCCACGCCACTTTCAATGGCAGCCTTGGCGACCGCATCGGAAACCAGTGTGATCAGGCGCCGATCCATAGGCTTCGGAATGATGTATTCCCGACCGAACTCCAGACTGTCAACGCCATAGGCGGCCGCCACCTCGGCCGGCACCGGCAGCTTGGCGAGGTCACGCAGCGCCAGCGCGGCTGCTATCTTCATTTCCTCGTTGATGCGCTTGGCCCGGACGTCCAGCGCACCGCGGAAAATGAACGGGAAGCCCAGCACGTTGTTGACCTGATTCGGATAATCCGAACGGCCGGTTGCCATGATTACATCGGAGCGCGTCGCGTGCGCCAGCTCCGGACTGATCTCAGGGTCCGGGTTGGAGCAGGCAAATACCACCGGATTGGCTGCCATACGCTTGAGACCCTCGGCACTCAGCAGATTGGCGCCCGACAGGCCCACGAAGACGTCGGCACCGTCTAGCGCGTCATCCAGGGTGCGCTTGTCGGTCTCATGTGCAAACACTGCTTTGTACTGGTTTAGATCGTCACGACCCGCATGGATAACACCCTTGCGATCGATCATGAAGATGTTCTCGATTTTCGCGCCCATGCTAACCAGCAACTTCATGCAGGAGGTTGCAGCGGCGCCGGCGCCAAGGCAGACGATTTTTGCCTGTTCCAAAGACTTACCGGCAATTTCCAGTGCATTGAGCATGCCCGCTGCAGTGACGATAGCCGTGCCGTGCTGATCGTCATGAAATACGGGAATGTCGCATTGTTCGATCAAGGTCCGTTCGATCTCGAAGCACTCAGGCGCCTTGATGTCTTCCAGATTGATCCCACCAAAGGTGATGGAGATACGCTTGACGGTATCGATGAAGGCCTGCGGACTCTCCGCATCGACTTCGATATCAAACACATCGACCCCAGCGAATCGCTTGAACAGTACACCCTTGCCTTCCATAACCGGCTTGGATGCCAGTGGCCCAAGGTTGCCAAGACCGAGAATTGCGGTGCCATCGGAAATCACCGCAACCAGATTGCCTTTGCCGGTGTATCGATAAGCCAACTCAGGATCTCGGGCGATCTCCCGGACCGGCTCCGCCACACCAGGACTGTAGGCCAGCGAAAGATCGCGAGCGGTGGACGTGGGCTTGGTCAGCTCGACGCTCAACTTTCCCGGACGGGGCTGGGAATGATAGTCGAGAGCGGCAGTTTTCAGGTCAGTCATGGGGCAATTCCGCTTATTTTACTGGGACAGACAGGTGGTCGAGGATACGCCAAGACCGAGCGCCGTCACAAGGGAACGGAAAACCTGACTGTCAAGGTCTGGCCGTACGACTTTTGGCGACGGCTTCAGGACAAAGGCATGAGCATCGACGGGTGGCTTAGCTTCAACAGCCAACGCGCCCGCCGCGACCGATCACCACGACTCTTTCGGTCGATAACCCAGCCCCTGACCTCGACATCCTTGCCAGACAACCCCCTCAGCGCATCATCGAAAGCGGCAACGACCTGAGGAGGGATCTGCACCACAAGCGAACCACCCAGTTCCAACCAGACACCTCCTCGGTTGGTCTCCATGCGCTCGACACGGGCCCTGACAATCGCAAACCCACCGCCACGCACGCGGTCCGCCGCGATCACAGGAGGTTTCCGCCAAACCCCTTTGCCAGCAGAACGCGCCTGCAGCTCCGCCGCTCGCTGGCATTCGGCCAACGATACGTTCGGCGCGATGGCGACAAAGAAGCCCAATCCTTCGGCAAGCATTTGCGCTTCCAGATTTTCGCCATGTTTGTCGAAGGCGTGAGCAAGAACGCGTCCGTAGTGATCCCTGGATTGCCGACCAATCCTTATAGCGACATAACCATCATTGGTGCTCACCAACGATTGCAGCCGATTCTTTGCAGCCTCTGCAAACGGCTCGGCACTGCGCCCTTTACGGCCCATTTCGGTGGCATTCAACCCAATGAGTCGCACACTGCGACCATCGACCAGCCGCAGCGTATCGCCATCAATAACTGTCGCGACCTTCACGCGCGAGAGCGGCTCGCCGGCCGGGCAAAGCGCCGCAGCTTGCAAGCTGAAGAAGATAGAAACGAAAAAGGCGCCCACCTGGGACGCCTTTTTCAGTTGCTCGGAGAATCTCATCGGATTCCCGTAGCGACGACAGCTTATTACTTGGCGCCAAACACACCAAAGCGCTGCTTGAAGCGGTCGATACGGCCACCGGTATCCAGCACTTTCTGCTTGCCGGTGTAGAACGGATGGCACTCAGAGCAAACGTCGATGCTCAGGTTCTTGGCCAGCGTAGAGCGAGTCTTGATGACGTTGCCGCAGCTGCAAGTGGCGTCGATTTCTACGTAATTAGGATGGATATCGGCTTTCATGGAAAAATCCTCTAGGACTTGTGCCGCCACCCGACCCTATGTCGAGTACCGCACGGAAGGGCGCGAATAATAACAGAGCAAGGAGGCGATGCAAGGGCTGCTGATCGGACAGATATCCGCCTCGCCCCACAGCCCGGGACTACAGGCCAGCCTGCTACCCCGCCGGATCGTTTAAGATCGGCATTCGCCGCCAAGGACTTTCGCGTGCCCCGATCCATACTCCGCCTCGCGCTGCCCTCGCCATTGCGCAGACTCTTCGATTACCTCCCACCTGCTGGGGTCTCAAACGCCGGGCTGCAGCCGGGTATGCGCCTGCGCGTACCGTTTGGCCGACGCGAAATCATCGGAATACTGGTAGAGGTCGTCAATCACAGCGAAGTCCCCGAGGCGAAGCTCAAACCGGCTCTGGAGTTGCTCGATGCGCGACCTCCCCTACCGTCGCCGCTGTTCAAGCTATGCCTGTGGACTGCCCAGTATTACCAGCACAGCCTCGGCGACACGCTCAGCTGGGCGCTGCCAGTCCTGCTGCGCCAGGGCGAACCCGCCGAGGCGAGACAGGAGCGCTTCTGGCATGTAGCCAACGGCGCGCGGCCCGAAGACCCGAGACTGAGCCGGGCGCCACGCCAACGCGAAGCACTGAAGACCATCGCTCAGCATCCTCACGGCGTGGCGCATGCCCTGCTTTCGCAGCTGCAGCTGAGCAAAGACAGTCTCGATTTGCTGTTGCAGAAAGGCCTGCTGCGCGTCGAGACCCGGCGCTGCCACCAGACTCCCCGGCACCAGGGCAGCTGGCTGCTGCAGGCGGAATTACCGCTGAACCAGCAGCAACGCGCCGCCTTCGAAGCCATTCGCTCAGGCCTGGATGGTTTTCAGGCATACCTGCTTGCCGGCGTCACCGGGAGCGGCAAGACCGAGGTCTACCTGCAGCTGATCCATCAGGTGTTGGAGGCTGGCAAGCAGGCTCTGGTGTTGATTCCCGAGATCAACCTCGGGCCACAGACCCTGGCGCGCTTCGAAAAGCGCTTCAATGCCCGCATCGCCCTGCTCCACTCCAATGTCAACGACCGCGAACGTCTAGATGCCTGGCTTGCGGCGCGGGACGGCGAGGCCGACATCATCATCGGTACCCGCTCAGCATTGTTCACCCCGATGAAAAACCCGGGGTTGATCATTCTCGATGAAGAGCATGATGCCTCTTATAAACAGCAGGAAGGCCTGCGCTATCACGCACGCGACCTCGCCGTGGTCAGAGCGCGCCAAGAGAACGTCCCGATTTTGCTGGGGTCGGCGACACCGTCGCTGGAAAGCCTGCACAACGCGCACAGCGGGCGCTACGGACTATTGAAGCTGACCGAGCGTGCCGGAGGGGCACAAGCGCCACGTTTCCTGCGCCTGGACATAAAGAGCCGCCCGCTCGATTCCGGCATTTCCGGCCCGTTGCAGCAGGCCATGGCGCAAACACTTGCCGCCGGACAGCAGGTGCTGGTGTTCCTCAACCGGCGCGGCTTCGCTCCCTCGCTGCTGTGCCACGATTGCGGATGGATCGGCCAGTGCCCTCGCTGTGACGCCAGGATGACGCTGCATCAGCGTCACAACGAGCTGCGCTGCCACCACTGCGGCCATGCCGAACGCCCGCCGCATAACTGTCCAGAATGCAACAAGCTCGACCTGAGGCCCGTAGGCGCGGGCACCGAGCGAGCGGAGGAGCGACTCGCCACGCTCTTTCCTGACTACCCGGTGCTGCGCATCGATCGTGACAGCACCTCGCGCAAAGGCTCGATGGAGCAGCTGCTGGCCACCATCAGCCGCGGCGAGCCATGCCTGCTGGTGGGCACTCAGATGCTCGCGAAGGGCCACCACTTCCCGCGCGTGACCTTGGTCGCCATTCTTGATGCGGACGGTGGGTTGTTTTCGGCCGATTTCCGCGCAAGCGAACGGATGGCTCAGCTGATCGTGCAGGTAGCCGGCCGCGCTGGGCGGGCCGAGGAGCCCGGCAAAGTGATCATCCAGACCCACTTGGCTGACCACCCGCTGCTGGTTCAGCTGACCGAGCAGGGCTACTTCGCCTTCGCCGAACAGGCGCTGAGCGAGCGGCGCGCGGCTGGCTTGCCTCCTTTCAGCCATCTTGCGCTGTTGCGGGCCGAGGCGGTGAAACCCGGCCAGGCCGAAGACTTCCTCGATCAAGCCTGTATTCAGGCCGAACAGCTGATAGCGCAACTCGGCCTCACGGGTGTCGAGCTGCTGGGGCCGGTGCCCGCTCCGATGGAGCGACGTGCCGGGCGTTTTCGAGCGCAGCTGCTGCTACAAGCTAACGCCCGCGCACCACTGCATAACCTTATGAGCGCCTGGATGCCGCAGGTAGAGGCATTGCCGGGTAGCCGCACCGTCCGCTGGTCGTTGGATGTTGACCCGATCGACCTGTTCTGATGTTGGCCTGTCGCACAGACTCCAGCACAACTAAGCGCCTTAAGCCTTGAAGGTTCGGCCTCGGCGCACCGATAATGCCCAGTTTTCGACCAAAGCCTTCGGCCGACCGAGCACATCATGAAAGACAGCATTCGCCATCTGATCCAGCAAGCCCTGGCCCGTCTCACCGCTGAAGGCGTGCTGCCGGAGGGGTCGAACCCGACTATTCAGGTGGAGAACACCCGCGACAAGACCCACGGCGACTTTGCCAGCAACGTCGCGATGATGCTGGCAAAGCCCGCCGGGATGAAGCCGCGCGATCTGGCGCAAAAGCTCATCGAAGCATTGCCAGCAGACCCCAGCGTCAGCAAGGTTGAGATCGCCGGCCCGGGCTTTCTCAATTTCTTCCAGAACAGCGCTGCGTTGGCGCAGCGGCTGGAAGCCGCCCTTGCCGACCCTCATCTCAGCGTCAGCAAAACGGGCTCCAAGCAACGCGTTGTGGTCGACCTCTCCTCACCGAACCTGGCGAAGGAAATGCACGTCGGCCACCTGCGCTCGACTATCATCGGCGACGCCGTGGCGCGCGTGCTCGAATTCCTCGGAGACGAGGTTATCCGGCAGAACCACGTGGGCGATTGGGGCACCCAGTTCGGCATGCTGCTGGCTTACGTGAAGGAACAACCGAAAGGGTTCGACTCACCGGAGCTGGCGGACCTGGAAGGCTTCTACCGCGCAGCGAAGCAACGGTTCGACGAATCGACCGAGTTTGCCGAACGCGCGCGCAAGCTAGTCGTGGAGCTGCAAGCAGGCGATGCCGAATGCCTGCGGCTGTGGAAGCAATTCAACGAACTCTCACTCAGCCATGCGCAAGAAGTCTACGACCGCCTTAACGTCATGCTCACCCCGGACGATGTAAAAGGCGAAAGCGCCTACAACGCCGAACTTGCCGACATAGTCGCATCGCTCAAGGTCAAAGGGCTGCTGACTGAGAGCAACGGCGCCCAATGCGTCTTTCTCGATGAATTCAAGAACGCCGAAGGCAACCCGCTCCCGGTGATTGTGCAGAAAGCCGGTGGCGGCTACCTCTACGCCACCACTGACCTGGCTTCCATGCGCTACCGCAGTCAGCAGCTAAAGGCCGATCGCGCGCTCTATTTTGTCGATCAGCGCCAAGCGCTGCATTTCCAAATGACCTTCGAGGTGGCTCGACGCGCCGGCTTCGTCCGCAGCGACATGCAGCTCGAGCACATGGGTTTCGGCACCATGAACGGTGCCGATGGCCGCCCCTTCAAGACCCGGGATGGCGGCACGGTGAAGCTGGTTGACCTGCTCGATGAAGCCGAGCAGCGCGCCTACAGCCTGGTTAAAGGCAAAAACCCGGATCTTGACGAAGGGGAGCTGCGGCAGATCGCCCGTGCTGTGGGCATCGGCGCTGTGAAATATGCAGACCTGTCCAAGCACCGCACCAGCGATTACAGCTTCAACTTCGAGCAGATGCTCAGTTTCGAAGGCAACACCGCCCCCTACCTGCTTTACGCCTACACCCGGGTGGCCAGCGTGTTTCGCAAGCTGGGTACCGGCATGGACGGACTCGGCGGCGAGATCAACCTGGAAGCCGAACAAGAGCAAGCGCTAGGCGCGAAGCTGGCTCAGTTCGCCGAGGTGCTCAACGGTGTGGGTGAGAAGGGTGTTCCCCATCTGCTGTGCAGCTATCTATACGATCTGGCAGGGCTGTTCTCCAGCTTCTACGAACACTGCCCGATACTCACCGCTGAGAGCGAGACGGTTAAACAGAGTCGCCTGCGCCTCGCCGCCCTGACCGGCAAAACGCTGAAACAGGGCCTTGCCCTGCTTGGCCTGGAAACGCTGGAGCGGATGTAAGTGGCAGCCAGGAAAAAACCTGCCCCGAAACGTGGTGCGAGCCGCTACCAGGCACCCGCCAAAAAGCCGGTACCCGGCTGGATCTGGCTCGTGTGTGGACTGGTCATCGGCGGCTTCATTGTGTTCTTGATGAACCTCGAACCTGGCGGCGATGAGATCCAGCGCACCAAGGACACTGCGAAATCCAAGGAGCAGCCGAAGCGTTCGCCTCCCGCCACGGGCCAACCAGCGAAACCGAAGTACGACTTCTATACGCTGCTGCCTGAGTCGGAAGTGATCTTGCCGCCAGAGGCGTCAAAGCCTGAGCCGCCCAAGCCGGTCACGCCGGAAGAGGCTGCAAAGATCGACGCGGCGCGCGCCGAAGCCGCTCTGAATGGCCAGGTACCACCGCCTCCGCCCACAGTGGCCAAGGCACCGGTGACTCAGTTTTTCTTGCAGGCAGGCTCGTTCCGCAAGAAGCCCGAAGCGGAAAAGGTTAGGGCGCAGATCATTCTGCTCGGCCAGGATGTACGGGTTGAGAGCGTGACCGTGCGTGACGAGGACTGGTATCGGGTGCTGGTCGGGCCATTTGCCGACCGAGCAAGACTCGATCAGGCCCAGAAGGCGCTATCAGCAAGCGGTTACAAGAACCTGCTGCTTCAACAGCGCCAGGCGCGCTGAGCCGAGGCTTTATTTCAAGCACGGGAGCAGCGCTGTAGCCGGCGCTGCTTCTCTGTAAACGGGCAGCACCCGCCCGGCGCTCAGCTCTTACGATCCCGAGGCGCATAGGCGAATACGTCTGCACGCATCTGTTTTGCATCCATTCCCGCCTCCACCAATGCATCCAGCGTGCCGTAGACCATCGCGGGAGACCCGCTGGCGTAGACGTGAACTGGCTGGAGATCGGTGAAGTCCTCGCAGACTGCTTGATGCAACATGCCGCGCCGCCCCGCCCACTCACATACATCACTGACAATCTGATGCAGAAACAGATTGGGCATCTGTTGCCATTCCTGCCAATGCGTCAGCTGATAGAAGTCTTCCGGGCGCCGCACCCCCCAGTACAGATGCACCGGATAGGCGAAGCCCGCGGCCCGGCAATGCTCGATCAAGCTGTGCATCTGCGCCATCCCGGTGCCTGCAGCAATCAGCACCAATGGCCCCTCTGGCAGCTCGGCGAGATGGGTATCGCCGAACGGCATCTGCACGCGAGCCGTCCCGGTGCGCCTGATCTGCTCCAGCAGGTCGATGGCTGACGATTCACGCGCTAGCACGTGGAGCTCCAGCTCACGTCCGCGCCCTGGCGCAGACGCGAGCGAAAAGGCGCTGTATTCGCCATCCTCCCGCTCGAGCAGCAAGTACTGCCCAGCATGGTAGCGCGGCAGTTTTCCGGCCGGCGCACGCAGTAGCAGGCGAAACACGTCGCCCCCCACCTCTTCACAGCTGACGAGCTGGCAACTCAGCGTACGCACCGGTAGCTCCCCCGGCGCAAGCACACCATCCCACAGCAGAACGCAATCTTCCTCTGGCTCAGCCAGGCAGGCGAAAACTTCGCCGTGATCATGGCTTTCGCCACGCTGACGCACCCGGCCGTCAACCAGCAGCGCAGCGCATATCAGGCAATTACCGTTGCGGCATGCTTGCGGACAGTCGTAGCCCAACCGGCGCGCGGCGTCGAGAATCAACTCACCACGTTCGACGTCGAGCACTGCTCCGGAGGGTTGCAGGGTTACTTTCATCAATTCAAAACCTGAGTAAATGCGCGGCTGTCATCAGTCGATGCCAAGCTCGGCCCAGAGTTCGTCGACCCTACGCTTCACCGCCTCATCCTGCACGATGGCACGCCCCCATTCACGAGTAGTCTCGCCGGGCCACTTATGAGTGGCATCGAGGCCCATCTTGCTGCCGAGACCGGACACCGGCGAGGCAAAGTCGAGATAGTCGATTGGTGTGTTCTCGATCAGCACCGTATCGCGCTTGGGATCCATGCGCGTGGTGATGGCCCAGATAACGTCATTCCAATCCCGTGCGTTGATGTCATCGTCGGTAACGATGACGAATTTTGTGTACATGAACTGCCGTAGAAAGCTCCATACGCCCAGCATTACGCGCTTGGCGTGGCCGGGGTACTGTTTTTTCATGGTTACCACCGCCATGCGATAGGAACAGCCTTCCGGCGGCAGATAGAAATCAGTGATCTCGGGAAACTGCTTCTGCAGGATCGGTACAAAAACCTCGTTGAGCGCGACACCAAGTATCGCCGGTTCATCTGGCGGCCGACCTGTGTAGGTGCTGTGATAGATAGCGTCGCGACGTCGGGTGATGCGCTCCACGGTGAACACCGGGAAGCGATCGACCTCGTTGTAGTAGCCGGTGTGATCACCGTACGGCCCTTCATCGGCCATCTCGCCAGGCTGAATGTAACCCTCCAGAACAATTTCGGCACCGGCCGGCACCTGCAAATCGCTGCCTCGGCATCTGACCAGCTCGGTACGGCTGCCGCGCAACAAGCCAGCAAAGGCATATTCGGAGAGCGAATCCGGAACCGGTGTAACAGCGCCAAGGATCGTGGCCGGATCAGCGCCGAGCGCCACCGCCACTGGGTAGGGTCGGTCGGGATACTTCTCGCACCACTCACGAAAGTCCAGCGCACCGCCTCGATGGCTGAGCCAGCGCATGATCACCTTGTTGCGACCAATCACCTGCTGGCGATAGATACCGAGGTTCTGCCGCTCCTTGTTAGGGCCCTTGGTGATTGTCAGCCCCCAGGTGATCAGTGGCCCAGCATCGCCTGGCCAGCAGGTCTGAACCGGCAGCAGAGACAGATCAACATCATCACCTTCGATGACCAGCTCCTGACAGGGCGCATCCTTGAGCACCTTGGGCGCCATGCTAATGACCTTCTTGTAGATCGGTAGCTTGCTCCAGGCATCCTTCAGCCCTTTTGGCGGCTCCGGCTCCTTGAGAAAGGCCAAGAGCTTGCCGATCTCACGTAGCTCGGACACTTCCTCCGCCCCCATGCCCAGGGCAACGCGCTTGGGAGTGCCGAAGAGATTTCCGAGAACCGGCATATTAAAGCCGGTCGGGTTCTCGAAGAGCAGCGCTGGCCCCTGCTTGCGCAGGGTTCGATCGCATATCTCGGTCATTTCCAGAACGGGAGAAACGGCGGTTGAAACGCGCTTGAGTTCACCGCGCTGTTCCAGACCTCGGATAAAGTCGCGCAGATCGCGATACTGCATTGCTTGAGCCTCGCAGGGGCCGGCAGGTGTCCGGGCGGAAAGTGTAGCCTTGGCGCAGGTCGATACAAAACCTGCAGACAGACAAAGGCCGGGTTTCCCCGGCCTCGGCAGCAACGACCAGACTTATTTGCGCTTCATTGACATGAAGAATTCTTCGTTGGTCTTGGTGTCCTTCAGCTTGTCGAGCAGAAACTCGATCGCAGCGCTTTCGTCCATCGGATGCAGCAGCTTGCGCAGAATCCAGATGCGCTGCAGCTCTTCCTCGCTGGTCAGCAATTCTTCGCGACGAGTACCCGAACGGTTGATGTTGATCGCGGGGAATACCCGCTTCTCGGCGATACGGCGATCAAGCTGCAACTCGAGGTTACCAGTGCCCTTGAACTCCTCGTAGATCACTTCATCCATCTTCGAGCCGGTTTCCACCAGCGCAGTGGCGATAATAGTCAGCGAACCGCCTTCCTCGATGTTCCGCGCGGCGCCGAAGAAACGCTTGGGCTTTTCCAGGGCATGGGCGTCGACACCGCCAGTCAGTACCTTGCCGGAGCTAGGAATCACCGTGTTATAGGCACGGGCCAGACGGGTAATGGAATCCAGCAGGATGACCACGTCCTTCTTGTGCTCGACCAGGCGCTTGGCCTTCTCGATCACCATCTCAGCGACCTGCACGTGGCGGGTCGGTGGCTCGTCGAAGGTAGAGGCGACCACTTCGCCGCGCACGGTGCGCTGCATTTCGGTCACTTCTTCCGGGCGCTCATCGATCAGCAGAACGATCAGGTGGCATTCGGGGTTGTTACGGGTGATGTTGCTCGCAATGTTCTGCAGCATGATCGTCTTGCCCGCTTTCGGCGGTGCGACAATCAGACCGCGCTGACCTTTGCCGATCGGGGCGCAAAGGTCGATCACCCGGCCGGTGAGATCTTCCGTGGAGCCATTACCGGCTTCCATCGTGAGTCGCTTGTTGGCGAACAGCGGAGTCAGGTTCTCGAACAGAATTTTGTTCTTCGCGTTTTCCGGGCGATCAAAGTTGATCGTATCAACCTTGAGCAGCGCGAAATAACGCTCGCCTTCTTTAGGCGGGCGAATCTTGCCGACGATGGTGTCGCCGGTGCGCAAATTGAAGCGGCGGATCTGGCTCGGCGAGACATAGATGTCATCCGGGCCGGCGAGATAGGACGAATCCGCGGAGCGCAAGAAGCCGAAGCCGTCTTGCAGAATCTCCAGCACGCCATCACCGGAGATTTCCTCACCGCTTTTCGCGTGCTTTTTCAGCAGAGAGAAAATCACGTCCTGCTTGCGCGAACGGGCCATGTTGTCGATGCCCATCTGTTCGGCCATTTCCAGCAGTTCGGTGATGGGCTTTTGCTTAAGTTCGGTCAGATTCATAGAAAGAGTCAGAAGGGATGAAGAAAGCGATTAGCTTGAGAAGCCGCGCAGCAGGAGACGAACAGGTTCGTTGTGCTTTATGAGGCTGAAGTGCGTCGGCGACGGCATGCAGAGGGCGACGGAGAAGCGTCGCAGGGCCGAATTTAGCACCGTGCAGGCGAAGCGTCCACCCTGCAGTTATAAAAAACCCCCGCATTTGCGGGGGCTTTCGAAAGCAGCAACCGTGAATCAGATATTGCTATCGAGAAACGCTGCCAGCTGGGACTTCGACAGAGCACCCACCTTGGTGGCCTCGACATTGCCGTTCTTGAACAGCATCAGCGTCGGAATGCCACGTACGCCGTACTTCGGCGGGGTTTCCTGATTCTCGTCGATGTTCAGTTTGCAGACTTTGAGCTTGCCTTCGTATTCCTTGGCGATCTCATCGAGCACTGGAGCAATCATCTTGCACGGGCCACACCACTCGGCCCAGTAATCGACCAGAACAGGACCATCGGCCTGGAGCACGTCCTGCTCGAAGCTGCTGTCGCTGACATTGTTGATGTATTCGCTCATGGAGTTTCTCCAGGGTCAAAATCAGAAGTGACGCCATCATAGCCCGGCTTGGTGCGGATCGAAAGTCGCAGCCTGTCGCTTGGGCAATAGACCATGGAAGGCGCAATGGATCGATCACGGAGCGCTATGACGCAGCGCTGCGCGTTGGCGGATGAGGGCGATCATGTCAGGATGTCGGAGTTTTGCACAGAGACTGCCCCATGCGCCCAACAGCCGCCGAACCCTTTCCGATGATCGCCGCCCTTGATCTCGGCTCGAACAGCTTCCACATGGTGCTGGCCCGCACCAGCAACGGCGAGATGCGCATCCTCGAGCGGCTCGGCGAAAAGGTCCAGCTGGCCGCCGGCATTGATGAGAACAGACAGCTCGACGAAGCTGCCATGCAGCGCGGCCTGGACTGCCTTCGCCGCTTCGCTCAGCTGGTCAATCATCTCCCCCAGGGCGCGGTGCGCGTGGTCGGCACCAATGCCCTGCGAGAGGCGCGCAACCGCGCCCAGTTCATTCGCCAAGCTGAGACAATCATCCAGCATCAGGTCGAGGTGATTTCCGGCCGAGAGGAAGCGCGACTCATCTACCTTGGCGTATCGCATACCTTTCCCGCGTCTAGTGGCAAGCGGCTGGTCGTCGACATCGGCGGTGGCAGCACCGAATTCATCATCGGCGAAGGTTTCGATTCGCTATTGCGTGAAAGCTTGCAAATGGGTTGTGTGAGCTTTACTCAGCGGTTTTTTCAGGACGGCAAGATTACGCCGGCCCGCTACGCGCAGGCGTATACCGCCGCGAGGCTAGAGCTGATGAGCGTCGAGCACGGGCTGCATCGGCTCGGCTGGCAGGATGCGGTGGGTGCGTCCGGCACCATTCGCGCCGTCGGTCTCGCGATCAAGAGCGCCGGGCTTAGCAACGGAGAAGTCACGGCCGATGGCATCGGCTGGCTCAAGCGCAAACTGTTCAAGTTGGGCGATGTTGAAAAGCTCGACATGGACGGTATCAAGCCGGACCGCAAGAGCATCTTCCCTGCGGGCTTGGCCATTATCGAAGCGATCTTCGACGCCCTGGAGCTGACCAGCATGGCGCACTCCGAAGGCGCACTGCGCGAAGGCGTGCTCTACGATCTGATTGGTCGACACCACCAGGAAGACATCCGCGATCGCACACTGAGCTTTTTGATGGAGCGCTACCACGTCGACACTGACCAGGCCGCTCGGGTCGAAAGCAAGGCGCTGGAAGCCTTCGATCAGGTCGCTTCGGATTGGGCACTAGATGAAGAATGGCTGCGAGAACTGCTCAGCTGGGCGGCGCGGATACATGAGGTCGGACTGGACATCGCGCACTACCACTACCATAAGCACGGCGCCTACTTGATCGAGCACTCCGACCTCCCCGGTTTCTCCCGTCAGGATCAACAGATGCTGGCGCTGCTGGTTCGCGGCCACCGCCGCAATATACCCAAGCAGAAATTCGAGGAAATGAGCGAGTACGGCGTGAAGCTGACCAGACTCTGCGTATTGCTGCGCTTCGCGATTCTTTTCCACCACATCCGTGGCCCACAGCAAGCGCCAGCGTTTCAGCTCAAGGCCGGCGATAACAGTCTGGACGTGGCTTTTCCTGAAGACTGGCTGGCTCAAAACCCGCTGACACAAGCCGATTTTGCCCTGGAGGCGGATTGGCTCAAGCGGATCGACTTCACTCTCAGCGTGCGCTGAGTTTGGCAGCGGTCGACGAACCGCTGCCACCCCAATTACCCCCGGTGTCTATCGCGCAGTCGGGCTTCCCAGACGCTCCAGCAACGTGTTCTGCACGTTGCGTGGATTCTGATTGCCGCTTGGGCTGTTACGCAGATAACTGCCATCAGACTGCAGCACCCAGCTCTGGGTGTTGTCGGTCAGGAAGCCCTCCAGCTCCTTCTTCACCCGTGTCACCAGCTTCTTGCCCTCGACCGGGAAGCAGGTCTCGACCCGCCGATCCAGGTTGCGCTCCATCCAGTCGGCACTGGACAGGTAGAGCTTCTCGTCACCGCCGTTGAGGAAATAGAACACTCGGCTGTGCTCTAGGAAGCGACCAATGATCGAACGCACATGGATATTGTGCGAGACCCCGAGAATGCCAGGGCGCAGGCAGCACATACCGCGAACGATGAGATCGATGCGCACCCCGGTCTGGCTGGCCTTGTACAACGCCCGGATCATTTTCGCGTCGGTCAGCGAATTGACCTTGAGAATGATATGCGCCGGCTTGCCTTCGCTGGCGTGTTGCGTCTCCTGCATGATCATGTCCAGCAACGCCTTCTTCAGGGTGAAGGGCGCGTGCAGCAACTTTTTCATACGCATGGTCTTGCCCATGCCGATCAACTGACTGAACAGCTTCGACACGTCTTCGCAGAGCGCTTCGTCCGAGGTCAGCAGGCTGTAATCGGTATACAGCCGCGCGTTGCCGGCGTGGTAGTTGCCCGTACCGAGATGGGCGTAACGCCGCAACTCGCCATTCTCCCGGCGCAGGATCAACATCATCTTGGCGTGGGTCTTGTAGCCCACCACACCGTAAATCACCACGGCCCCGGCCTGCTGCAACCGGCTGGCCAATTGCAGGTTGGACTCCTCATCGAAGCGCGCCCGCAGCTCGATGACGGCAGTGACCTCCTTGCCGTTCCGCGCGGCTTCAACCAGCGCGTCGACGATCTCCGAGTTGGCACCAGAGCGATAAAGCGTCTGTTTGACGGCCAAAACGCAGGGATCCTTCGCCGCCTCGCGCAGGAGGTCAACGACGGGAGTGAAGGACTCGTAGGGATGTAGCAGCAGGATGTCCTGCTTGCCGACCACACTGAAAATGTTCTCGCTGTTCTGAAGCAATTTCGGGATTGCTGGCGTGAAGGGGGTGTATTGCAGTTCAGGATGACTATCCAGACCGGTGATACTGAACAGCCGGGTCAGGTTGACCGGTCCGTTGACCCGATACAGCTCGCTTTCGCTCAAGTTGAACTGCTTGAGGAGGAAATCAGCGAGATGCTTAGGACAGGTATCCACCACCTCCAGCCGAACTGCGTCGCCATAGCGCCGTGAAATCAACTCGCCACGCAGCGCCCGAGCCAGATCCTCGACGTCTTCGGTGTCGACCGAGAGGTCGGCGTTACGCGTCAGGCGAAACTGGTAGCAGCCCTTGACCTTCATGCCGTGGAACAGATCATCAGCGTGCGCATGAATCATCGAGGAGAGGAACACGTGGTTCGCGCCAGGCCCGCCCACCTCCTCCGGCACCCGAATAACCCGGGGCAACAACCGCGGCGCCGGAATGATCGCCAGCCCGGAGTCGCGACCGAAGGCATCGATACCTTCAAGCTCGACAATGAAGTTCAGGCTCTTGTTAACCAGCAATGGAAACGGATGGGTTGGGTCCAAGCCGATCGGCGTGATGATCGGTGCGATCTCGTCACGAAAGTAACGGCGCACCCAGGCCTTGATCTTGGTTGTCCAGTTGCGCCGACGAATGAAACGCACCTGATGCTTGGCCAGTTCCGGCAGCACGATCTCGTTGAGGATCGAATACTGTCTGCTGACCTGCTCGTGGACCAGTTCGGAAATACGCGCCAGCGCCTGGTGCGGCTGCAGACCGTCTGCACCTGCCTGCTCACGCGCGAACGTGACTTGCTTCTTCAGCCCCGCAACACGAATCTCGAAAAACTCATCGAGGTTGCTGGAAAAGATCAGCAGGAATTTGAGCCGTTCCAGTAGCGGATAGGACTCGTCCAGCGCCTGTTCCAAAACGCGAATGTTGAATTGCAGCTGTGACAGCTCGCGGTGGATGTAGAGGCTGTTGTCGTCCAGATTCGGCGGGGGGGCCGGTGGCGCTGGCGCTTCCTCTGTCTTCTCCACCTCAGGCGCTGGCGGGGCCATTTCCTCTAGGGGATGCACTTCAATGGCTGCAGTCTGCAATTCGCTTTCGCTGAGTCCCTGATTAGTCATCGATCTGCCTCGGGAGGGCTCATTGCCCCTGTTTTAATTGTTGTGCCGCCTGCTTGGCGAAATAGGTGAGGATGCCATCGGCACCTGCGCGCTTGAAGGCGGTCAGCGATTCGAGAATCACGGCATCGCTCAGCCAGCCGTTCTGAATCGCTGCCATGTGCATCGCATACTCGCCGCTGACCTGGTAGACGAAGGTCGGCACTCGAAAGGCATCTTTAACCCGCCAGAGAATATCCAGATAGGGCATGCCCGGTTTGACCATGACCATGTCGGCACCCTCTGAAAGGTCGGCACCGACTTCGTGCAAAGCCTCGTCACCATTGGACGGGTCCATCTGATAAGTGTTCTTGCTGCCCTTACCCAGATTCGCCGCCGACCCTACCGCATCGCGGAACGGCCCGTAGTAGGCACTGGCGTACTTGGCCGAATAGGCCATGATCCGCACATTGTGATGTTCAGCCACCTCCAGCGCCTCGCGTATCGCCTGGATGCGCCCATCCATCATGTCCGATGGTGCAACCACCTGCGCGCCCGCCTCAGCGTGGGACAGGGCCTGACGGACCAGCGCGTCGACCGTGACGTCGTTCTGCACATAGCCATGCTCGTCAAGAATTCCGTCCTGGCCATGAGTGGTGAAGGGGTCCAGCGCAACGTCAGTGATGATGCCGAGCTCCGGGAAGCGCTCGCGCAGGGCCCGGGTGGCGCGCTGGGCGATGCCCTCAGGATTCCAAGCTTCCGCCGCATCGAGGGATTTCTTCTCCAGCGGGGTGACCGGAAACAACGCTAACGCAGGGATGCCCAGCGCGACCAGTTCCGCGGCTTCTTCCAACAACAAATCGATGGAAAGACGCTCCACGCCGGGCATCGACGGCACCTGCTCGCGGCGATTTTCGCCATCGAGAACAAACACGGGCAGGATCAGGTCATCCACGCTCAGTCGATGCTCGCGTACCAGTCGGCGGGAAAAATCATCACGACGATTGCGGCGCAACCGTGTAGCGGGGAACAAGCGATTGGCAGGAACGAAACTCACAACGAACTCCTGGCCCGCAGAACGGGCGAATATGACGGTTATAAGCCGACATCGTGACAGCTTGATGACAAGCAATCCGCGCCGGCCGGAGATTGCCCTTATTGTCGCCACCAAGCGCGGGCACTGCCAGTGCTTTGAGCAGTCTATCGCCGAGCTGAAGTGCCTAGGCCAGACGCGCCCACAGTTGAACACCCGACGCGATAAGGCATCCAACCTTTATCGCGATGGACTTACCTTGAACCCCACCAAGGGCTAGCATCGAAGGCTGTTGCCTGGCGCAGTTGCCAGGCTGCTGAACTGACCAGGAGTATCTCAATGAACAGAAAAGTCGCCGTGATTCTTTCCGGCTGTGGCGTATACGACGGCTCGGAAATCTACGAGAGCGTGATCACGCTGTTGCGCCTGGATCAGCGTGGCGCCAAGGTCCAGTGCTTTGCGCCGAACATCGAGCAGATGCACGTAATCAATCACCTAACCGGTGAAGAGATGCCGGAAAAACGCAACGTGCTGGTCGAGTCCGCGCGCTTGGCACGGGGAGAGATCAAGGATCTTCGCGAAGCCAATGCCGAGGAGTTCGACGCGCTGATCGTGCCAGGCGGCTTTGGCGCAGCGAAAAACTTGTCTGACTTCGCCACCCAGGGCGCCGGCTGCAAAGTGCTTCCCGATGTGTTGGCGCTGGCCCAAGCCTTTGCCGCGGCCGGCAAGCCGGTCGGCATGATGTGCATCGCGCCTACCATGGCGGCCCAGATCTTTGGCCGCGGCGTGGTCTGCACCCTGGGCAATGACGACGATCCGGCTGCAGCGGCGGCACGGGAGATGGGCGTCGAACACCAACCGTGCGAAGTCACTGAGATCGTCGAGGATTCGCGGCACAACCTGGTGACCACCGCTGCCTATATGTTGGCGCAATCCATCAGCGACGCAGCTACGGGCATCTACAAGCTGGTCGATAGGGTGCTGGCGCTGACCGGCAAATAGCGCCTCGGCTGGCCTTGCCCCAGCTTTCGAGCCGAGGCGTGGGAGCTGAGGCATCGGCGTGGCGATACCGCCAATCTTACCGGCGCTCCCGCCGCGCCACTGGTCAATCCCCCCTCCCTCCGGCAGCTTAGTTGGATCTGCCGGAGAGCCGCACGCATGAACCACCCGATCGATACCATCGAAGAACAACAGCACGCGGTGCGCCAGCTGTTCGAGCGCATTCCGTTCAATGAATACCTGGGTATCGAACTGGATGAGGTGTCCCGCCAGCGCGTGGTGATGCACCTGCCAATGAAACAAGAGCTAGTCGGTAATTTCTTTCACGGCATTTTGCATGGCGGCGTGATCGCGTCGCTTCTCGACGTCGTCGGCGGCGCCATGGCAATGATCGGAGCCTTCGAGAAACATCAGCACCTGACCACCGAAGAGCGCGCCCTGCGTCTCTCGCGCCTCGGCACCATCGACCTACGCATCGACTACCTGCGCCCAGGACGCGGCAAACGCTTCAGTGCTGGCGCTACCCTATTGCGCTCCGGCAACAAGGTCGCGGTGGTTCGCTCCGAACTGCACAACGAAGAAGGGGTGTTGATCGCAGTAGGGACCGGCACCTATCTTTGCGGCTGACCCGGAAGCTCGACCTTAAACTGAACAGCCCCGCGCCAGCCGTGTTTGCTTAGCGGACGCCGGCTCGAGCCAGCTGAGTCAGCAGACGGTCCAGCGCGTTGGCAAACGCTTGCCGATCACGGTCGCCGTAAGCACCCTGCCCCCCGCCCACCTGGCCCTGCTCACGCAGGTCGGTGAACAGGTTGCGCACCGCCAGACGATCGCCCATGTTGCGCTCGTCGAATTCACGACCGCGCGGATCGAGAGCCGCCACGCCTTTTTTCACCAGTCGATCAGCCAGCGGCACATCGCTGCAAATTACCAGTTCGCCAGGCTGCGCATGCTCGACCAGATAGTCATCTGCCGCGTCCGGGCCGCTCGGCACGACGATCAGACGAACACAGGCGAAGGCCGGTTTGATCTGGCTCTGCCCCGCCACCAGCAGCACCTCGAACTTGCGCTTGAGGGCAAACTTGATCAGCTGTTCTTTGGCAGCCTTGGGACAGGCATCAGCGTCAACCCATACCCGAAGCGGTGCAGCTCCCGTCATGCAACAGCCCGCCGCACCGTAGCCAGCAAAGCGGCAGCGCCGGCGAACATAGCGGCGAAACTACGGTTGACCAGGCGCTGCTGACGCGGCGTGCGCAGCAAGCGCAAAACCCGGGACGCCAATCCGGTATAGCCCGCCATGACGATCAGATCGACCACCACCATCGTGGCCCCCATATGCAGGTACTGCAGTACCAGGTCGCGCTGTGGATCGAGAAACTGCGGCAGCACAGCGAGAATGAACACGATGGCTTTAGGATTGCTGGCATTGACCAGAAAACCGCGGAACACCAAGGCTAACGGGCGCCCGATCGGTCGCGGTGCAGCGCTGTCGTCAAGCATTGATGGCACCGCCTGCCACTGCTTAAGCGCCAGCCACAATAGATAGGCGACCCCGAACCATTTGATCAGGCTGAAGGCGAGCGACGAGGTCGCCAGCACCGCTCCGACACCCGCGGCCACTACAGCTATCTGCATCGCCAGCGCAATCTGCAAACCGATCGCGTTCCAATAACCGCGCCAGAAGCCGTACTGCAATCCGCACGACATCGAGGCGATCGCACCCGCCCCCGGCGACAGGCTGATGACCCAACAGGCTACAAGAAAGGCAAGCCAGGTTTCGAGCGTCATGATTGATCCCCCCAGAAGCTGCGCCTGACAGGCGCAGCTTTCAGCACAGCCCTTAGTCCGGTATGTCTTTGCCGAGCTTGACCGGCTCCTTCAGCTTGCGATTCATCGCTTTGCGCATACGAATGTTGATCGCCTCGACCCCTAGCGAGAACACCATGGCGAAGTACACGTAGCCCTTGGGCACATGCGCGCCGAAGGCTTCGGCCACCAGCAGGGTGCCGACTACGATCAGGAACGACAGCGCGAGGATTTTCAGCGTCGGATGCTTCTCGATGAAGTCGCTGATGGTGCCAGCGGCGAGCATCATTACCCCGACGGCAATCACGATTGCGGCAACCATCACCTGCACGTTGTCTACCAGGCCCACTGCGGTGATCACCGAGTCCAGCGAGAAGACGATATCGATCACTGCGATCTGCAGGATGATGCCAACGAAGCCTGCTTTGACCGCACCTCCGGTGGTGCCTTCCGACTCTTCTTCGCCTTCAACGCTATGCCAGATTTCCATGGTGCTCTTGAACAGCAGGAACAGGCCGCCGAAGAACAGGATCAGGTCACGCCCGGACACACCGTGCTCGAATACGGTGAACAAGTCATTGGTCAGGCGCATGACCCAGGCGATCGATAGCAACAAGAGAATCCGCGTGCCCATTGCCAAGGCCAGGCCAAAGAAACGCGCCTTGGGTTGCTGCTCCTTCGGCAAGCGCCCGACGAGGATGGAAATGAAGATGATGTTGTCGATACCCAGGACAATTTCCAGGGCGGTCAGGGTCAAAAAGGCGACCCAGATTTCGGGGCTGCTAAGCCATTCCATGCGTGCTACTCGTGTGCGTTGTGATGAGGAGGCTGGATCTCGGTGCCACGCCAGCGGCGCAACACCTTCTGGAAGAACAGACTGTTAGGAACCTGAACGATCGCACCGGTTCCGCTATCGGCTGACTCTTCCAGCGTGGTGTAAAGCAGGTTTATATCGATGACTCGGCCCTTGACGATGGGCTTGTCGAAACTCTCCACCAGTTCCACCATGTCGCCCAACCGAAACGGGCCAACGGTCATGATGAGCACAGCGCAGAGCAGGTTGGAGAGCACGCTCCAGATAGCAAAGAAGGCCACGGCTGCAACTGCCACGAACCCGGAGAAGGCGGTCCAAATGACGGTGGCCGAAACTCCGACGCGTTCCAGCACCATGATCAGCGCACCGCCAATAATGAACCAGCGAATCCCGCCACGCAGCGGCAAAAGCAGTTCAGGCGGAAGCGGATAGCGACTGCCGAGCCGTGAAAGCCCACGTACGACTAGCCGCTGAAGAATATAGGCGACCAGCAGAATCAACAGTATCTGCAATCCGAGCAGTAACTGATCGCTCCATCTTTGCGAAAAAATCAACCACCGCTCGCTCACAGGCTCGCCTCAAGTTGGCTTTGTAGAACTTCGAGCGCTTCGAGCGCCTCCAGCCAAGCCTCTTCCAGTTCGCCTTCGCGCACCTTCAATTCAGCCTGCTTGGCCAGCAGCTCGCGCAGCTCATCCTTGCGGGCCGACTCATATACATCCGAATCAGCGAGACGCGCCTCCAGCGGCGCGAGCTTTTCGTGAATATCAGCCAAAGACTTTTCTAGCTTTTCGGCTTGCCGTTTCAACGGAGCCAATTGCTGACGCAGGGTAGCCGCAGCCTGGCGGGCGGCGCGCTTATCAGTCTTTTCACCCGCGGGCTCCACTGGGCTCAGCGGCTGCTGGCGGGAACGGTAGTCGACCAGCCAGCGAGCGTAATCCTCAAGGTCACCTTCGAACTCCACGACCCGGCCTTCTGCAACCAGCAGGAATTCATCGGTCGTGCTTTTCAGCAAGTGCCGGTCGTGGGACACGACGAGCACGGCCCCCTCGAAGTCCTGCAAGGCCAGCGTCAACGCCAGCCGCATCTCGAGATCGAGGTGGTTGGTCGGCTCGTCGAGCAGCAACAGATTGGGTTTGCCCCAGGCGATCAGCGCTAGCGCGAGCCTGGCCTTTTCACCGCCGGAGAAATTAAGGACCGGCTCATCGCAGCGATTGCCGCGGAAATCGAAACCACCGAGAAAATCACGCAGTACCTGCTCCCGTTCGCCAGGGGCGATACGCTGCAGATGCAACAGCGGGCTGGCCTTGGCGTCCAGAGCGTCTAGCTGATGCTGGGCGAAATAGCCGATGACAAGGTTCTCGCCGCGCTGCAGGCGTCCACCTAAGGGCTGCAGCTCGTTGGCCAGCGTCTTGATCAGCGTGGATTTCCCAGCTCCGTTGGGGCCAAGCAAACCGATGCGGGCTCCCGGGACCAACTGCAGCTTGACCTTCTCTAGCACCACCTTGTCGCCGTAGCCAAGACTCCCCTGCTCCAGATCCAGCAGCGGGCTGGAGACCTTATCCGCCTCGCGAAAAACGAAGTCGAACGGTGAATCGATATGCGCCGGGGCCAACTCCTCAAGCTTTTCCAGGGCCTTGATCCGGCTCTGCGCCTGTCGCGCCTTGCTCGCCTTGGCCTTGAAGCGCCGAATAAAGTCCTCCATGTGCTCGCGCTGTGCCTGTTGCTTTTCGAACGCCTGCTGCTGCTGCGCCAGGCGCTCGGCCCGCGCCCGCTCAAAGGCCGAGTAGCCCCCGCGATAGAGCGTCAGCTTGCGCTGCTCGACGTGCACTACATGACCGACCACCTCGTCGAGGAAGTCGCGATCATGGGAAATCAGCATCAGTGTGCCCGGATAGCTCTTAAGCCAGGCTTCCAGCCAGAGAATGGCATCCAGATCGAGGTGGTTGGTGGGCTCGTCGAGCAGCAACAGATCAGACGGACACATCAGCGCCTGCGCCAGATTCAGACGCATCCGCCATCCTCCTGAGAAGCTGCTTACCGGCAGATCCATTTGCTCATTGGCAAAACCCAGGCCGGCCAACAACTTGCGTGCCCGTGCGTCAGCGGTATAGCCGTCGGCGTTATCGAGCTCGGTATGCAAGCGAGCCAGTGCCCCACCGTCAGAGGCTGCTTCAGCTTCGATCAGCGCACCCTGAATGCGGCGCAACTCGGTATCGCCGTCCAGCACGTAATCGACCGCCAACCGATCGAGCGTATCGACCTCCTGGCGCATGTGTGCAATGCGCCAGTCGGGCGGCAGCTGGCAGTCGCCCTCGTCGGGGGTGAATTCGCCGCGCAGCAAGGCGAACAGGCTGGACTTACCGGCGCCATTGGCGCCAACCAACCCGACCTTATGGCCAGGATGAAGGGTCAGCTCGGCGCCTTCCAGCAAACGCTGCGGGCCGCGCTGTAGAGTCAGGTTCTGAAGTCGGATCATAATGGCGGCGGAGTTTATCAGGTCGCCCGGAAATCCATCCGGCTGCTCATGAAAAAAACCAATTACAGATGAACAATGACGAACTCTGGAATTTTGCCCGCGCCTGTTATGCAGAGCCTGGCGTGGAAAAGGCGTGTCTTGAGTTGCAGGCGCTAGGGATGGACGTATGCTTGCTGCTCGCCTGCGTCTGGTTGGAAATTCGGGGCATCCAACAAAACGCGCAGCGATTGGAAGACCTGAAACAGCTCAGCAAGGACTGGCAGAGCGCAGTGGTATTGCCCCTGCGAAATCTGCGTCAGGCGTGGCGTGAGCAGGCAGCCATCGACACCGAGCTCGCCAGCTTGCGCCAGCGAGTCAAAACGCTGGAGCTAGACGCCGAACGAACTCAGCTCGATCGCCTTCAGCAGGCAACGCAGCATTGGTTGCGGGAAAACGGTTCTAACAACTGGCTGAACCAGCTATGCACGGGGATCAACGGCGACCCCGATGCATTGCTGACCGTGCTGCGCCGTGCAGCTTCTCAGCTGGATGCCGGCGGGGCGGACTGATCCGCACTGCCGGCCTTGGTTGGTGCGGGCTTGCGTGTGGCAGCAGGCTTGCGCGTTGCAGCGGGCTTGGCAGCGCTGGATGACTTGGTGGAAGCAGGTTTTGGCTTCGCGCGGCTAGTGGCAGGCCTAGCGGGACGTTTCGGAGCGCCACTATCGGCTGCGCCCAAGCCGCTGGGCGCATTAGCCGTGGAGGACTTGCTATCCGCAACTTTTGAGGCTGCTGTTCGGGCGCGGGTTGTGGCTGGCTTGCTCGCCGCCGGGGTCGAGTTGCTGGAAGATTGCTTGGCAGGAGCTGACTTGGTTGATGCTGGCGCAGCCTTGCGTTGCGCTGAAGCCGAACGTGACGGCGTGGCCTTGCTGCGCGATGCCAGTGCTTGCGCCGCAGCCTTTTCAACCTGAGCGACACCTTGCGCCAGGTTCAAGCTCTGCTCGGCGTCGCGCTTAAGGTCAGCCAGGTAACTCAAGGTCTCGTTCTGCCGTGACTGTAGCAAGGCAAGCATGTCATCCAGTTCGGCCAGTTTGGACCGAGCCTTGCTTTGCGCCTTCGACTTGCCAGCATTGCCGGCCTCGTCGAGCTTGGCGCGCGCTTTGATCAGTTTTTCCTGCGTCTTGCCACGCTGCTTTTCAAGCTTGGCCAAGAGGATCTCTGCTTCCTTCTGTGCATCAGTGCAGGCTTTTTCCAGATGCACGACCAGACTTTTCGATAGCTGCTGAAGCAAGTGCAGCGGGGTAGTGACCGCGTTTTTCTTTGCTGGCATGAAAGCGCCTCCTGGCGGGATTGGTGCAGCCATACTAGACGGGCCGCAGCGATCCGCCAACCGATCAGCGAAGCGTGCTACAAGCGATCCTTCGCTCGCAGCTGACCGGCATCGGTCAGGCGGTAGCAGCAGGCTCTTTATGCGCGGTATGCAGTACTTCGATCAGGCAGTCTTCAAGCTCGAAGCGCTCGTGCAGCAATTGGCCCAGACGCTTCAGCTCTTCTGGAAGGCCAGGGCTTTCGAGACAGTCGCCGTTGTCGCACCGGTCATTGAAAGCAACCGCCACCTGGGTAATCGCCTCGATACGAGGATAAATCTGACGCGCCAGATCCAGCCCTCGCTTGTCACCAAAGGCTTCTGCTTCGTTGAGCAGTTGCTCGTAGATCTCGAAATGACCAGCCGACACATAGTCGAGCAAGATTTCGCAGAATTTTTGCAAGGCCGGGCGAGTAGCCGCTTCGGCACCCCCATGCAGCCCTTCGAATGCGTTGATCAATGCGTGGCGTTCCTGCAGCCAGCGGTCGATCAGCAGGTGCACACCTCCCCAGCGTTCCTGGGCGTTCCGACAGCTCTCGAGCATGATGACCTCACTTTCCCTAATCGATGATGCCTGTTGCGCCTTCCGAGACGGTTTTTTGTCTTGGGATATCGGCCTTGGGTGAGTGACAGCGAAATTGGCAGAAAACCGACGCCGCCAGGGCAGACTAAGCTGCGCGGAACGAAGCATCAAGCAGCAAGGATGAATTTCAACTGGCATCACTAGCGTGACCGCTTCGCCCTGCTCATTGACCATCAGGCGGGGCGATCATTCGCCCCGCCTCGACAAAAAGCCTAGTCGCGGCGCAGCAACTGCCAGAAACAGAACAGGGCCATTGCAATGAATGCGAGCAACGTCCACTCCGGGATACTCATTCCGAGCAGTGTCCAAGTAACTTCGGCGCACTCGGCGGTACCGTGAAGCACCAAGCGGGCAATTTCCTGGAACGGCAACGCATCCATCATGTATTCGAGACTGGGCAGGCAGCTCGGCAGCTGATCGGCAGGCATGTTCTGCAGCCATATCTGGCGTATCGCAGTGCCCCCTCCAGCAACCGCGAACAGCAGTGCCATGACCGAGTAAACACGGCGACCGGTCTTGCGTGGGCCATGCAGCGCAGCGACCAGACAAACCAGACCGAAGCCGATAACGCAAATACGCTGAACGATGCACAGCGGGCAGGGAACCAGCCCGACGACGTGCTCGAGATACAGGGCAGCGACCATCATCAACGCGCAGCCGATGAAGGCCAGAAGAAACAGCGAACGTGGGCTGGCCAGGTTCATGGCAACTCCGCAGACAGGAAAAGTTCGCTACGGTAGTGCGGCAGGAGGCGAGCTGCAAGCCATACGCAAATCGCCGCGGCGGCGCGGGACGGGCGTCACTACCCGGGCGCCGCGCCGACTGCCAACCGCTAACTGCTGCTGGTGGTTTGTATCCGGTTGGCGCTGGACTGATCGAGGAGCCCCAACCCTTCTTGGAACAGCCGGTTGCTGCGCTCGTTGTCCCCTAGCTGGGCCAGCAATCGGGCCAGCTCGGCGCAGGTTTCCGGACGGTGTTCGAAGCGCAGGCTGGCCTCGAGATAGTCGCGTGCCTTGCCCCAAAGCGCGTTGCGCATGCTCAGCCGGCCAAGCGCGAGCAGCAGCTCGGCATTCTCGGGATTAGCCTTGAGCCAGCCTTCAGCATTCGCCAGCTGACGTGCAGGGTCCTGACCGCGGACGCGGCCGTAGCGCTCGACCAGGCGATCATCGTACTGTCGCTTGAGCGCTGCGTAGAGCACCTCTTCGGCTTTAGCATCCGCCCCCAAGCGGGACAGACCGTCAGCGTAGGCTCGCACCAGCAGCGACTCACTGCGCAACCCCGACGGTACGGTTTGCCACTTCTGATTGAGGGCCTGCAACGCGTCCTCATTACTGGCTGTCGGGGTTTGACCGCTTTGCTCAATCGCCGCTGTCCAGGCCAGCAATTCAAGCTCACTCAGGCGAGCCGGTGGCAATACGCGGTGCTTGCGCAGCTCGGGTAGCAAACTGCACAAAGCCGACCAGTCTTCGAGCTGAACGTACAGCTGCTGCAACAAGGTCAACACGTAGGGATGACGGGGATGGTCGCTGTGCAGCGCGTTGAGTGTTTCCCGCGCCTCGCCATATTGGCCCCTCGCAATTTGCAGCTGAGCATGGGTCAGGCCAACCGCAAGGCCTGACTCGGGCTCGCGCTCCCTTGCCTTGCGGAGCAGCTCGTCGCTTTGCTCGTGCTCGCCCAGTTCATTGGCGGCACGTGCGGCGCCAAGGTAATGCACCAACGGCTGGTGGTCGTGCTCGGCAGCGGAGCGCAAATGACCCAAGGCTTGAGTCCATTGTCCTTCGGCCAACTCGCGTAAACCGCTGCGTGATGCCTTGCTGACACGACGCTCACGGTGACGACGCGACCACGGATTGACCAGTGCGCCGGACGTGTGCAACAAGCCGAGCACCCAGTGCACCACCATTGTCAACAACCAGAGGCACGCGATCAGACCAAGAAAGATCCAGAAGCTCGACTCGTAGCGGAAGCGGTCATAGCTGATCAGGACATAGCCCGGGTCCTGTGCAATGGCCCAGCCGAGGAACCCGACAATCGCGATAAGCAAGATCAGGACAAAGGCGAATCGCTTCATGCGCGCTGTCCCTCTTCCGCTGACGGCTCATTGGACGCTGGCTCATCGGCTGTCGGCTGGTCAGATTCCGGGGTCGTCTTGTCCGCGGGCTGTGCTGGGCCGCTGTCAGCAGGTGACCCAGCGCTTTCGGACGATTCACGTTTCTGCACATAGGTCTGCAATGCGCGGAGCGCCGGTGAGAGGTCGGGCAGGCTGACCGACACTTGGCGCTTTTTCAGTTCTTCGATACGGTCGCGCAGCCCTCGGCTCTGGCCGTTTTCCTCGCTGAAGTGATCCTTGATCAGCTGCCCCGCCTGATCCAACGATTGCTGGTAGACCTTTTCGTTGCCATTGAGCACGGCCCACTGCGCCTGCTCGATGGCCAGCGACAACGCCAACCGCACCTGCGCCAGACCCTGACCGGCAAGCAGCGGCTTGACGCTATTACCAGCGTCGAAATCGATACGGACATAACGTGTCAGCTCATTTAGCCAACGCTGCCAGCCGCTATCAGCCTGGCCACCTGCGGCCCCTTGACCCTCTTCGAATTCAGGAGCCAGGCCGTTCAGCTGATTGGCCTGACCGCGCAACGCACCAAGCTGGAGAAACAACCCGGTCCGGTCCAGCTCCGGCAGACTGCGCAACGCTTCAAGCCCTTCGAGCAACTGCTGTCGCGCGGCGTACGCCCCCGGATCATCCTGTTTACGCAAGATCAGATCCGCCTCGGCGAGCAGCGATTCGGCGCTGTTCACGTCTTGCATGGCCGACAGACGCAACATCGCCATGCGCAACAGATGCTCGGCTTCGGCGAGCCGCCACTGCTCACGACTGGCCCCAAGAACCTGCTCGACACGCCCCGCCAGGCGCTGCTGATCGCTTTGCAGCTCTGTCAGCAAACGGCGCCGGTCCTCAAGCTGGTCGGCCGAGGGCAGTTGCTCGAGCTTGCCGAGGCGGCTGGCCAGTTGCTCGCTGCGCTCGCCCAACTGGCGGGTTTGTTCGCTCGTAGCCTGTGCCGACTGTTGCTGTTGCTGCTCCTGATCGGCCAGTTGCTGAGTCTGCCAGACGCTGTAGCCCCCTGCTGCCAGACCCGCCAAGCCGACCAGCAGGGCCAGACCGGCCAATCCTTTGCCGCTGCCACGCGCATCGGCGGTGGAACCGGCCGGCGTTTTCGGTGGTGGCGCCTTGGGCGCCTCTTTCGAATCCTTCTGCGGCTCTTTCTTCACAGGGTTTTGAGCGGCGACAGAGTCGTTGCCCTTCGGTTGCTGCGGTGCCTTGTCGGAGTCTACTTCGCTCACGTTTCCATCCTTTGCATCAGGAAGCGGGCCCGGGATTGTCCCGTAGCGCCGCCAGCAAAGCCGCGGTTCCAGCACCACGGCAGTCCACGATTCTTTTGGCGCCCAACGCCTCGGCCATCTCGGCCACACGAGGGCTGGGTACGAACAAGGGTAGTTCACGCAGCATTGACCAATCGAATCCTGCCAACTCGCGTAACGACTGCAAACCCTGCCCACTGCTGACCACCATGGCATTCAGCCGTTCCGAACGAACCAGTTCAATCAACCTGTCGCACGGGTACTCAGGCAGGTATCTCCGGTACAGCTCGAGGCTGTCGACCTGAACGCCACGGCCGCGAAGCGTATCGGCAAGATGTTCACGCCCCCCCTCCCCGCGCAGGATGAGCGCTTTCGGAGCTGCCACGTCTAGCGCCTCGGCCAGTCGCGGCAGCGCCAGCAGCGCTTCGCTATCGTCGCCACTGGCGGGCCAGGACACATCCAGGCCGTATTCTTCAAGAATGGCGCCAGTCGCTGCGCCCACGCTGAACCAAACTGGCCCAACTGGGGGAACTTTCCAATAACGACTGAGCCGCTCCAGGCCCAACCGGGCCGCCGGTTTGCTCACTACCACCACGGCAGCATAACGATCCAGCTCCAGCATGACCTCGCGCTGTTCGGGCGTTTCGTCGAGTGCCTCGATAGCGAACAGGGGCAGGCTGGCACTGTGGATGCCCTGACCCGCCAAGATGGCCGCCAGGGCGGCGCATTCTTCTGCGGGCCGCGTCAGCAAGAGACGCCAGCCGTTCACGCCTTGCCGGCCTCACCATAAATATCCTGAAGGATCTTGCCAGCGCCTTGTTGCAACAATTCTTCTGCGATGCGCACACCGAGCGCTTCGGCTTCGGCATTGGGCGCACGGCCTTCAGCGCGTAGGAGCAAGGCACCATCGGGCTGGCCGACGAGCCCACGCAACCACAGCTGATCGCCTTCGAGTACGGCATAACAGGCGATCGGCACCTGACAGCCTCCATTGAGGTGGCGGTTCAGGGCCCGCTCGGCGCTCACACGGATGGCGGTATGGGGATCGTTCATGCATTGAAGCAGCTGATGCAGCTCGGTATCGCCGGTCCGGCACTCGATCCCGACGGCGCCCTGCCCGCCGGCAGGCAGGCTGTCCTCGACACTGATGCTGGTGCGGATGCGGTCGCCAAAACCCAGGCGGATCAGGCCGGCCGCCGCCAGGATGATTGCGTCGTACTCGCCTGCGTCAAGCTTGGCCAGGCGAGTGTTCACGTTACCGCGCAGGAACTGGATCTTCAGATCGGGGCGACGCGCCAGCAGCTGCGCCTGGCGCCGGAGACTGGAGGTGCCTACGACCGCTGCGGCAGGCAGCGCATCAAAATTTTCATAGTGATTGGAGACGAACGCATCGCGCGGGTCTTCCCGTTCACAGATGCAATACAGGCCGAGCCCCTCGGGGAATTCCATGGGCACGTCCTTCATGGAGTGCACGGCGATGTCCGCTTCGTTCTCCATCAGGGCTGTTTCCAGCTCTTTGACGAAAAGCCCCTTGCCGCCGATCTTTGCCAGCGGCGAATCGAGCAGCTTGTCGCCCCGACTGACCATCGGCACCAGGCTCACCGTGACATGCGGATGAGCGGCTTCCAGGCGCGCCTTGACGTATTCGGCCTGCCACAGGGCCAGGGCACTCTTGCGGGTGGCGATGCGAATTTCGCGGGACATGAACAATTCCAGACAGATGAACTGCCGGCGATGATAACAGGCCAGGAACAGCGATCGGGTTGGCGGGGATCAAGGAAAGCCGTCCGGGGACGGTTGAGCTGGAACGGGGCGCCGGTCCTTAGCGCCAGGCCCGAATCAGAGGTTTTGCATCAGCTTGCGAACACCGGCGACATGGCGGCGGCTTACGGTAAGCGGCTCGCCCTCAAGCCCCTTGAGAAACAGCTGGAAATGTCCAAGGGGGGTGCGCTGCAATCGCTCGATACGGTCGCGATAGACCAGCGCATTGCGGTGAATGCGGACGAAACGCTCGCCGAACTCATCTTCGAGCGCCTTCAACGGCTCATCTAGCAGAACCTCGCCGCCCTCATGGCGCAGGGTGACGTATTTGTGGTCAGCGATGAAATAGATCACCTGAGGCAATGGGATCAGTTCAATGCCCTTGCGGGTCCGTGCGCTGATATGGCTGCGCGGGCCGGTGCCGCTCACCGCCGCAGGACGCGTCAGCGCCGCGAGTTGCACACGATTGGGCCGCTCGGCTTTCTTCAATGCTTCGGCGAGGTGTTCGGGCCGTACCGGCTTGACCAGGTAACCGACCGCGCTCACCTGGAAGGCGTCCAGCGCAAACTCGTCGTGGGCGGTGCAAAAGATCACCGCAGGGGGAGCGTCGCGCTCGCACAGCTTGGCTGCAACCTGGAGGCCATCAAGCCCCGGCATACGGATATCCAGCAACACAACATCGGGACGCAGTTCCTCGATCAGGGACAGCGCCTCTTCGCCATTGGAGGCGGAAGGTTCCAGGACACGATAGCCGTCAAGGTCACCTACCAGTCGGCTGAGGCGCTCGCGGGCTAGAGGTTCGTCATCGACAATCAGCACATTCATACAGTTCTGGCTTCCTGCTTTTGTGTCGCACACGGATAGCGTAGACAGGTGTAGTAACGGGCATTACGCCGCTCCACGCTGAGACTCGCCGCGGGACCGAAAAGTGCCGTTAGTCGTGCGTCTATATTGAGCAGCGCTTGCTGAGTCCCTCTAGATGGCAGTTTTGGCGCCGTCTCATCAAAGGGGTTACTAACCTGCAAATGGAACACGCCATCAGCATAGTACGCCGCCACGCTGACCACCCCGCCCTCGATTCTTGGCTGGATTCCGTGGATAAGCGCGTTTTCCAGAAGCGGCTGCAGGGTCAGCTGGGGAATCGGCAAATCATCCGGTACGGTATCGACCTGCCATTCAACTTTCAGCCGTTCGCCGAGCCGGTACTGCTCGATTGAAAGGTATCGGCGTGACAACTCCAGCTCTTCGCCCCAAGGCACCAGGGTGCCGGGGCGCGCCAGGCTGGCACGGAACAGATCGGACAGGTCGAGCACCGCTTGCTCGGCCTTGGCTGGATCGGTGACCACCAGGCTCGCGATGCTGTTCAGGCTGTTGAACAGAAAATGCGGTCGGATGCGCGCCTGCAATGACTCGATGCGAGCGCGAAGCTCGGCCTGCTCCTGCCGCCGCCATTGGCTCTGCAGATAGAAATAGCGCAGCAGCAGGCCGGACATGATCAGGCTGATCAATGCATGGCGCAGATATAGATTCACCTCGCCGACGCGCGTCAGCGGACCGCCAAGCTGATAGATATCGGCAACCGCCGTGCACGCCAGCGTCAGCCCGACCACCATCGCACAGCAAGCAAGCCCTGCCAGCCAAGCCGGCAATCGCGCCAGCAGCGGTCGCAGCTGACAAGTCAAACCGGCCGACAGCAACATCACCCACTGCACGAACAACGACGCCAGTGCCAGGCGCATCCAGTTGAAACCTGGTTGCATCGGCTCGGCGAGCACCAGCACGAGCACCAGCAATTCGGCGAGCAGCACCAGGCCGAGCAACGCGTCGGGCTGGCAGAGTTCAGGCACGAAGAAGTCATCGACAGGGGCCGCCGGCCGCGTTCGATCGAGTTTATTTGTTCGCATGAATTGAGTTTCCGCGCCGCAGGAGCGCAAAGCAAGGCGAGCCCGGCCGGGCGGCCACTGCCGTTGCGAAGTGGGAGCCGAGTCTATCGACTCGGAACGTTGCAATGATGACGAACGGTCGCCAGTTCCACGCTTCGGCAGTCATGAATGCGGCTGTATCGGCCGATACAAGGTGTTCTACGAGCGATTCGTTTTGGCGCATGATGGCGCAATGCTTGCATCCCATTATCGACCCGCCAATTGTTACCGCTGCCCCAGGAGTTTGAACCGTGCTGCTGTTTTCCTCTCTGCGTAGCCGCTTGCTACGCCCGGTATTCCTGACGCTGTGCGGCGCCGTTCTGGTGCAAGTACTGGTTGCTCTCGCATTGACCCGGGGCACCATCGACGGGCTCGAACAAGACATCGAGCAAAGCCTGGGCGAAGATTCGGCGCGCCTGTTGCAAGCGCTGCGCTCGGCAGATGCCGAAGTCAGGGGCGGGCTTACCAACCTGGCCGAACGCATGACCAGCGATCTGTCCCAGGGACTGACACAGCGATTGACCGAAGAGCAGAATCAGCTGAAAGACGTGCTTGAGCGTCACCTCAAGCAGTCTGGAGACGACCTCGCCACACTACTTGCCGGCGTTGCGCCAGCTGCGATCTGGGACAACGACGTACCGGCGCTGACCGAGTTCGTCAGAATGGCTCACCGCAACCCGGCGGTCGTCTTCGTCGTCTATTTCGATGCCAATGGCAACCAGCTCACTCGGCACTTGAACCGCCAGGATCCCCGAGTCAAAGCACTGCTGGACAAGGGCACCGGACGCACCGCGTTCGACAAGGTACTGTCCGCGGCCGAGAGCGACCCAACGCTCTATCTCGCCAAGACATCGATCAACCCCAAGGGGGCGGACATCGGCCAGGTGATCCTCGGCTTCTCCACCTCAGCGGTGAGCACGGAACTGGCGGCGTTCGACAGCCGATTCCAGACACTGGTCGCCAGCGGAGCGAAGCTGGTGGAAGCCGGTCTCGCAACCACCGCCAGCGACAGCGCAAAAATCATGGCGTCAGGCCTGGCCGCAGCGACGGAGGTGGCACAAAGCATCGAGTCCAATAGCCAGAAGGCAGTGGAGCGCTCCGCGTCGGCGCTGCTTTGGAAAATCAGCGTTGGCCTTGCTGTCATCGGAACACTGCTCCTGCTCGCCGTCACGCTGGTGCTCGGACGCCAGGTACTGCGCCGGCTGGGCCTGCTCAGCACCGCGCTGCGCGACCTTTCGGCCGGCCACGGCGATCTCACCCAGCGCGTGAAGATTCACAGCGCAGACGAGGTGGGCGAGATGGCTGACGCGGTCAATCTGTTCCTGGCCAAGCTCCAGCCGATCGTCCAGGAAGCACGCGCTATCGCCGTACAGACCGGGGCGGAAATCGACACACTGGGCAACCGGAGCCGCTCCGCTGCAGCCGCGGCCGAGCGCCAACGTGACGAGGTCGCCCGAAGCCTACAGGCGTTGGCCGACATGACCCAGCACGCACAGAATGAAAGCCGCGCCATGCAGACTGCACTTGATCAGGTTGCCTCGATTCGCAAGGCCGCGGTAGATAACGAGGCGATTTCCGAGCAGGTGGGCCGTACGATCGAAGCGCTTGGCAGTGGCGTACAGACAAGCGCCTCGGTGATCGAAAAACTGGCCAAGCAGAGCGAACAGATCGAAGTGGTACTGACCGTGATTAAGGGCATCGCCGAGCAGACGAATCTGCTTGCGCTGAACGCTGCCATCGAGGCCGCTCGCGCCGGCGAAAGTGGTCGTGGATTCGCGGTGGTGGCCGATGAAGTGCGAGCGCTCGCCAGCAAGACTCAGCAGTCCACCGGCGATATCCAGGCGCATATCGAAAGCCTGCAACGGGGTGCACGTGACGCCGTCATGGCGATCAACACGGCGGGCAAGCAAGCCGAAAGCGGCGCGGCTTCCCTGGGGAGTAGCCGCGAGCTACAGCGCGCTTTGCAGGCTGCCGTCGAGCAAGTGCACCAGGTCGTAAGGGAGGCAACCAAAGGCGCAGAACACCAAGCCAGCACCGCAACGGCCGTGCGCGAGCGGGTCGAAGTCATCTTGACCGAAGCCGAGCGATCCGCCGACGCGGTGACTGCAACCGCGGCCAGCGGTAAGGAACTGGGCGTGCTTGCGCAGAGGCTCGAAGCCAGTCTCGGCCAGTTCAAGGCCTGATAAAGCCGCTCGCTGCGGAGCGCCAGCACGGAAGCCGCGCGTAACCCTGTTATTATTCGGGCCCTCCAATTTGCCCATCCGATTCAGCGAGCGCATACATGAGCACCGACAAGACCAACCAGTCCTGGGGCGGCCGTTTCAGCGAGCCCGTCGACGCCTTCGTCGCCCGATTCACCGCCTCCGTCGAGTTCGACAAGCGCCTCTACCGCCACGACATCATGGGTTCGATCGCCCACGCGACGATGCTGGAAAAGGCGGGCGTGCTGAACGCCGATGAGCGCGACCAGATCATCGCCAATCTGAAAGACATTCAGGGCGAGATCGAGGCCGGAAAATTCGACTGGCGCGTCGACCTGGAAGACGTGCACATGAACATCGAAGCACGCCTGACCGATCGCATCGGCGTGACCGGCAAAAAACTGCACACAGGGCGTTCGCGCAACGATCAGGTCGCGACCGACATCCGTCTGTGGCTGCGCGATGAAATCGACCTGATCCTCGGCGAAATCACACGACTGCAAGAGGGCCTGCTAGGCCTGGCCGAAGCAGAAGCGGACACCATCATGCCCGGCTTCACGCACCTGCAGACCGCGCAGCCGGTGACCTTCGGCCATCACCTGTTGGCCTGGTTCGAGATGTTATCGCGCGACTACGAGCGCCTGGTCGACTGCCGCAAGCGCACCAATCGCATGCCGCTAGGCTCGGCCGCGCTGGCCGGCACGACTTACCCGATTCAGCGCGAGATCACCTGCGAACTGCTGGGTTTCGAGGCCATCTCCGGTAACTCGCTGGACGGCGTCTCGGATCGCGACTTCGCCATCGAATTCTGCGCCGCCGCCTCAGTGGCGATGATGCACCTGTCGCGCTTCTCCGAAGAGCTGGTGCTCTGGACCAGCGCGCAGTTCCAGTTCATCGACCTGCCTGACCGCTTCTGCACCGGCAGCTCGATCATGCCGCAGAAGAAGAACCCGGACGTACCGGAACTGGTACGCGGCAAGACCGGACGGGTGTTCGGCGCGCTCGCTGGCCTGCTGGTGCTAATGAAAGGCCAGCCACTCGCGTATAACAAGGACAATCAGGAAGACAAGGAGCCGCTGTTCGACGCCGCCGACACCCTGCGCGACTCGTTGCGCGCTTTTGCCGATATGGTCCCTGCGATCAAACCCAAGCGCGAAATCATGCGTGAAGCCGCGCTGCGTGGTTTCTCCACAGCAACCGATCTGGCCGACTACTTGGTGCGCAAGGGCCTGCCCTTCCGTGATTGTCACGAGATCGTTGGCCATGCGGTGAAGTACGGACTGGAGAGCGGCAAGGACCTGGCTGAAATGAGCCTCGCCGAGCTGCGCCAATTCAGCGACCAGATCGGTGAAGACGTCTTCGCCGTGCTGACCCTGGAAGGGTCGGTGAATGCCCGCGATCACGTCGGCGGTACGGCACCCAGGCAGGTTCGCGCAGCCGTTCAGCGCGGCCGTGAATTGCTGGTCACTCGCTGAGCCAAGTCACCTGGGCAGGCGCGAGGCGGCTCGTGCCTGTCAGACCGGAGAGTTTTCATGTCGTTGAACATTCGCCCCGCCAGCCGCGATGATGCCGCGCTGATCCTGCGCTTTATCACCGAGCTGGCAATCTATGAGCGCGCCGAGCATGAAGTGAAAACCGATGTCGCGGGCATCGAGTCCAGCCTGTTCGCCGAAGATGCCAGCGCCAGTGCGCTGATCTGCGAGCGCGACGGTCAGCCGATCGGCTATGCGGTGTATTTCTTCAATTACTCGACGTGGCTCGGCCGCAATGGCCTTTATCTCGAAGATCTTTACGTCACACCCGAGGCCCGGGGCACCGGTGCAGGCAGGGCGTTGCTCCAATATCTGGCGCGCTTGGCAGTGTCGCGTGGCTGTGGGCGCTTCGAGTGGTCGGTGTTGGACTGGAACGAACCGGCCATCCAGTTTTACGAATCACTGGGTGCGCGTCCTCAGGATGAATGGACCACCTATCGCCTGACCGGTGAAGCGCTACAGGCGTTGGCGGAGCAGGCCTGAGATTGACACGAGCGGGAACTCGACCGGTCGGATGGCGCCAAACGCCTTGACGCCCGAGATTGCTCCCGCTTATGCCCGACCTCAAAACGTTGCTGCTCAATCAGGACACCCAAGGTGCCGAAGTATTCGACTCACCTAAGGAGCGCCTGAACTTCTATCGCTCGGAAATCCACTTCGAGTCGACGCTGCTGGCCAGCCGCACCAGCGGCTACCTGTCTTCGCAGTCGTTTCTGATGATCGCCTTCGCCTCGTCCATGGCCAACACTAATCCCGACTGGGGAAGCCTGTTCCGTCTGGTGGTGCCGAGCGTCCTGGCGCTGCTTGGACTGCTCACTTCGCTGCATGCGATACCCGGCATTCGCGCGAGCTTCGACGTGATCGAGCGCTGGCATCGCAAGCAAGCCGAGCTGCTGCAGACCGAAGGCAATGCCGGCCTGCTGCCCAACCAGGATTCTGCTCTGTTCGGTGAAGGCAATAGCCCGCCGGGCGGGAAGCGCTACAAACGTACACTGCTGTTCTCGCTGCGCACGCCCATCATTTTTGGCGCCGTATGGGCGCTACTGGGCGCGTTCTGCATCGTTCTGTATTTCTTCGGCTGATCAAAGCCAGTCGCGGAACTTGAACCAGGCATAGGGGATGATGGCTGAAATCACCATCATCCCAAGGGCCATCGGATAGCCAAACGACCAACTGAGCTCGGGCATGCTCTCGAAGTTCATGCCATATACCGTGCCCACCAGCGTTGGCGGCAGGAACAGTACCGCCGCAATGGAAAACACCTTGATGATGGCGTTCTGTTCAATATTGATCAGGCCCAGCGTGGCGTCGAGCAGAAAAGCGATATCGCCCAACAGCCGTGCCTGATGCTCCCCAAGCGAACGCACGTCACGCTCCAGCGCCTTCAGCAGGCCCTTGGCGGCACCCTGCCTGGGCTCGTTAGCATGCAGGCGATAAAACGCCAACAGACGGGTTGAGCTGAACAAGCTTTCGCCCAGCTGCGACAGGAGCGAACGGTGCTGCCCCAGCTGCTGGATGATCTGCTGCAGGTCCGTGCGCTGCTCCTTTCGCACGTCGAAGATGCACCTCGACAAGGTCTGAAGCTGGACCTGAACGCTTTCCAGCACGTCGGCAATGCGATCAACCACAGCGTCCGCCAGGGCGAGAAAGATCTGATGACTGGATGAATAGGTCGACGGCTGCCGAGAACTCTTCGTCTCGAACTGCCGGAACGCACTGAGCTCGGTATAGCGAACGGTCACCAGGCAACGCTTGGTCAGGACAAAGGTGACTTCGGCATTTTCCGGCCGCCGATCGGCGATCCCCATCACCACCGTTGTGGTCATGAAGATGGCGCCATCCTCATCGTAGAAGCGCGACGAGTCTTCAATTTCGGCGAGTTCTTCGCGGGTCGGAATGTCCAGCCCCAACGACGATTCGATAAAACGCTCTTCCTGCGAATCAGGCGACAGCAGATCGGCCCACAGCATATTGTCAGGGAGCGTCTGCAGATTTTCGGCAACGCGCCGCACCAGCGCGCCGTTTTCAAGACAGTGAAAGATGATCATTGCTGTAGTCGTGTTCTCGATAAGTCATAGTAAGAGTAGAAACCGACCCAAGCGAAGCGTTCAGCCGGCCTTTTCCGCCTGAAGCCAGCTTGCCGGTAGTCACCTCAACACGCTATCGAGAACTTCCCTGACGAGAGTTGCGACATGACCGATGCCACGTCCGATGATGATGAAACCTTTGCCGAGGAAACGCTGATCCAGGCAATCGAAAACCAGCTTGAAGCCGGGGAACCCGCCGCTGCCCAGGCTACGCTGAACAAACTGACACTGGTTGGCTACGAGCGCGACGAGATCCTCAAGCTGATGGCGCTCGTGCTCGCCGGGGAGATCCGGCAGATGCTCGAGCAAGACCGCCCGTTCGACATCGAAGGGTACGAAACGCAGCTGCGCAACCTACCCGACCTAGCCGAATAGTCTTAGACGGCGGCAGGCGCGCACGTAACATCTACACTTCCGCAAACAGGGCCAACGCCCATCATCCGAGGAGCAGACATGTCCTACACCCCAGAAGTGGTAGCCGAGCTGGAAATTCTTCGCCTGTTCAACCTCGACAACTCACTCGAAGGCCTGAAAGTCCACCACGACGCCGGCGACGCGGCGATCGCTGCCGCCCAGCGCCTGCATAGCAAAGGTCTGACAACCCTACCCGACGGCGGCTACCTGACGAGCCTTGGACGCGATGCCGCTGAGCATGCCCAAGTGCTGCTAACAATTCTCACTGAGCCCGTTCCGGCTTAAGCTTGAGGCGACCAAAGCCTAGCCGAGCACGCCATTTACCGGTTTGACCACCGCACAGGCGCTCGGCTATCACCCGTTTCTTGCAGCTGCGGCTTTCGCTGACCCGTGCTAGTTTTCGCCCTTCGCCTCGATCAACATGTCGGACAACATCGTTTGCCTGAACCAATCTCCACATGACGCGCCACCAGGAAATCCGCCCAATCCTTGAAGAGGGAATCGATCGCAAGGTGCTCGCTGCGCTTCGCGCTCGCTTTCTTTCATTGAATGCCGCACGCCTGGAACGCACCCGGCTCGTCATGTCGTCCCGCCAACAGGCGGTGCTCACACTGTTGCCGCTGCTTTTCCACGTAAACCATCCGATCCTGCCGGGTTACGTTTCCAGCACTACACCAGCCGGACTGGCAGGGTTCGAGCCCGACGCCGGAACATTGGCTGAAGCTCAGCGCCTGAGCCGCTCGTTCACCTACAAGCCACTGCGCGGTAAGCCGCCGCAGCCGATTCTCGGCCTGTTTCTCATGGGCAGTCTTGGCACCGTTGCGCAGGACGACCAAAGCGACCTGGATGTCTGGGTTTGCCATGATCCGGATCTGTCTGCACAGCAACTCAGCGAACTGCAACGCAAATGCGAGCTGCTACAGGGATGGGCCGCGACTCAAGGTAGCGAGGCGCATTTTTTCCTGGTCGATCCGGTCCGCTTCACTCAGGGCGCCCGCGAAGCCAAGCTGACCTCCGATGACTGCGGGACCACTCAACACTATCTGCTGCTTGATGAGTTTTACCGCACCGCGATCTGGTTGGGCGGACGCACCCCACTCTGGTGGCTAGTGCCTGATTACGAAGAGCACCGCTACCGCGACTACGTGCGCACTCTGCTGGACAAACGCTTCGTGCGCAGCGACGAGGTGTTGGATTTGGGCAGTCTCGCCAGCATCCCGCCCGGCGAATACCTCGGTGCCGGCTTGTGGCAGCTGTACAAGGCCATTGAGTCGCCCTACAAGTCGCTGTTCAAGCTGCTGCTGATTGAGGTCTACGCCAGCGAGCATCCTCAGGTGCGCTGCCTTAGCCTCGACTTCAAGCAGGCTGTGTATGCCAATCGACTCGATCTGGACGAGCTCGATCCTTACATCGTCGCCTACCGCAGAATCGAGCACTACCTCGACAGCCGCGGCGATCAGGAACGCCTCGCACTGCTGCGGCGCTGTCTATACCTGAAGGTCAACAAGCCCCTCAGCCAGCCCTTCAACGGCCGAAACAAAAGCTGGAAAAGGCGGTTGCTTGAGCGCCTGGTGGCGGAATGGAAATGGGATGATCGACAGTTTGCCCAACTCGACGCACGTAGCCAGTGGAAGGTGCGGCGGGTCGTCGAGGAACGCCGAGCACTGGTCAACGAACTGACCTACGGCTACCGATTCCTCAGTGAATTTGCGCGACGCCTGCAGATCACCAGCAGCATCAACGGACGGGATTTCGGTGTGCTTGGCAGGCGCCTGCATGCCGCGATCGAACGCAAGGCGGGCAAGGTTGAAGCCATCAACCTGGGCATCGCGCCCGACCTGGCAGAGCACAGCCTGACCCTCATGCAGGGCTATGACGCCGCGGACGACGTCTACTGGGCGCTTTACGAAGGCAACCTGAATGCCCAACAGCTCAGCAATTTTTCGCCGCTCAAGCGCTCCCGCGAGCTGGTTCCACTTTTAGCCTGGTGCCATCGCAACGGCATTATCGATACGGCCACGCATGTCGCTCTGCACCCCGGCGACAGCGGCCTGACGGAAGCCGAGCTGTTCGCGCTGTTGACCGATATCCGCCAGGCATTCCCAATGCCGCCTCAGGCACTGGCTGACGAAGCGCTGTTGGTCGCGGCGAGCCCCGTCAAGGTCCTGCTGCTGGTCAACGTCGGTCTTGACCCGCTGAACCCACAGCAACCCCTATCGTTCGACGAGCTAACCGAATCGCTGCGGCATGCCGTTACCCGAGACAATCTGGTGCTGAGCGTCGACCAACTGACACTGAACAGCTGGAGCGAACTGATCGCGACGCGCTATGAAGGCACCTCCCCTTTGCCGGATTGCCTGCGTGACTTCTTGCAGGAACTGCCGATTCGTGGCGAGCGGCCCGACCTGCAAATACGCTGCTTCAGCCGAAATGCCGGCATGGCACTCGCGCGACGTATCAACACCGTTTTTACCGACGCCCAAACGTTGCTCGACGAGCCGGGAGAGAGCCGTTACCTGCTGCAGGTCCGCCAGCACTACCACCTGCTGGATCTGGTGAGCGGAAATGTCCGGCACACCACATTGAGCGACATGCCCGCATTGCTGGAACATCTCGGTGAGGCTCATCACAGCGTGCGGCCCATCCGCGTGGAGCGACACGCGCTCGAAGGGACCGACCTGCCGTTGATTCTTGGACAAGCCAGGGCACACTGCCTGCAAGTTTTCTATCGCGTTCAGGGAAGCCTGGCGGAAATCACCGTTCTGGATGAATTCAACGCGCTCTGGCGCCAGCAACAGCCCTATCGAGACGAGCAGAGTCTGCTGACACCCTTGCTGCGGTTTTTGCAGTCGGTGAGTTACCGGCGCAACACCCAGCTTCCATTCGAAGAGAGCCGGCTGGCAGCGATGGATATTCTGTTCTACCGGCTCATGACACCGGCAGCGGGCGAGACAGTGAACATCGAGCGGAGACCGCCGCCACGGGAAAACATCGGCGATCCTTACTATGACGTGCAGGCAATCGTCGAACACAGCGAACGAGGCCGCTCACGGGTGACCCTGTACTGCAACCATCAGGAGTTTTCGAGCCTGGAATATGGCGCCGAGCTGTTCGCCGCAGTCGCGCATTTCATTCTTGCGCAGCGACGCGGCGCCGAGCGCTACCCCTGTTATATAACCGACCTCGACATGTCCGGCCTGCATGGCACTGGCCGCGCCCAAACTGTTCAGCACCTGCGCTACAAAGCGCACCTGGAGGCAGCGCTCAACCAGGCGCTGAAGTCGCTCTGATCCGTCCCGGTGCAAGAGCGGACGTGGTCACGACGCCCTCAGAGAGTGACGTCGCCCGCCGCTTCCGGCTGATATTCGACAGCCAGCAGGGTCAGCTTGAGTACCTTGCCGCTGGGCGTCGGCCAATCGATGTGCTGCCCCACCGTCATGCCTAACAGCGCTGTGCCTACCGGTGCCAGGACCGAGACAGTACCTTCCTTGCCGGCATCCTGAGGAAACACCAATGTCAGATGGTAGTCCTTGCCGACACCCTCCTCGCGACAATGGACGCGGGAATTCATAGACACCACGCCAGCGGGCAGCTCGCTGCGCTCGACCACCTGGGCGCGGGACAACTCTTCCTCGAGTGCCTCGGCGGCCGGACCGTAGTCAGCCAGGCCGTCGAGCAAACGCTCGAGCCGCTGGAGATCGGGTTGAGTGATGATGATGGGCGGTGCGCTGGTCATGGGTGCGGGTAAGCTCCTAGAAAATTAAACAGACAAAAAAACAAAACCCCGCCCGAAGGCGGGGTTATTTAACCTGCAACCGACCCTATCACAGCTCATTAAATAAGCAAGGGTGCCGGAATCATGGCTTGGGCCTGCCGCCCGCCACCCTTACAGGTCTTCGAATTCCAGCGCCTCGCCGCCCTGCTCCTGAGTCACCCGGGACAAAAGCTCACCGAGACGTTCATCGTTGGCATCGCAGATCCACAGCGAGGTCGACTCGTCATAGTCGAAATGAAAACCACCGGAACGCGCCGCCACCCACAACTGGCGCAGCGGGGGCTGACGGCTGAAAATCAACTGGGTGCCGTTCTCGAAACGCACGGTCAGCACGCCACCGGAATTCTCCAGGTCGACGTCCATTCCGCTGTGATCGAACACGTCCTCGATTTCCTCCTGCGCAGCGTCAACAAGATCGTGAAAGCGGGCTTCGCTCAGGCTCATGAATCGATTTCCTCGGTACGGGTTGCATGGCGGCAACGGGGCCGCCGACGATGCTGGCGAGCTTAGCAGGCCACCGCCGCGTCTAGCGAGCGGCTGTCCGGGCAGAGGTCCAAGGTGGGACCGGCGAGCGCGGCCACATAGGCAATCCGACGGGTGCTGGGTATACTCCGGCCCATCGATTTTTCTAGGATTGCACCCCAATGAAGCGTCTGCTGCTTCCACTCATCGCACTGGCGGTTCTCGCTTCCGCGCTAACCGGCTGCGGCCAGAAAGGCCCGCTCTACCTTCCGGACGACGAGGCAACTGCCAAAGAACGTTCCAAAGACCGATTCGAACTGTAAGGAGGCATTCATGGAGGCCTTCTCGTACCGCGACGGTCAGCTCTTCGCGGAGGGCGTGGCGTTGCCCGCTCTCGCGCAACGCTTCGGCACCCCCACCTACGTCTATTCTCGGGCTCACATCGAGGCGCAGTACCGCGCCTATGCCGACGCGCTGCAAGGCATGCCGCATCTGGTCTGTTTTGCGGTCAAAGCAAACTCCAACCTTGGCGTGCTCAACGTACTGGCCCGCTTGGGTGCCGGCTTCGACATCGTTTCGCGTGGCGAACTGGAGCGCGTACTGGCGGCCGGTGGTCAGCCTGACCGCATCGTGTTCTCGGGCGTAGGCAAGACCCGCGACGACATGCGCCGCGCGCTGGAAGTCGGTGTGCACTGCTTCAACGTCGAGTCCACCGACGAGCTTGAGCGCCTGCAGCAGGTTGCCGCCGAGCTGGGCGCAGTGGCACCGGTCTCGCTACGGGTCAATCCGGACGTCGATGCTGGGACCCACCCGTACATCTCCACGGGCCTCAAGGAAAACAAGTTCGGCATCGCCATTGCCGACGCCGAGGAGGTCTATGCCCGCGCTCACGAGCTGAGCAACCTAGAAGTTGTTGGCGTCGATTGCCACATCGGCTCGCAGCTCACCACGCTGCCGCCATTCCTTGATGCACTCGACCGTTTGCTCGCCTTGATCGACCGCCTCGCCGTGCGTGGCATCCGTATTCGCCATCTGGATCTGGGCGGCGGGCTGGGCGTTCGCTATCGCGAGGAGCAGCCCCCGCTGGCCGGCGACTACATCCAGGCCGTGCGCAAGCGCATCGACGGGCGCGATTTGGCGCTGGTGTTCGAACCCGGCCGCTCTATAGTCGCCAACGCCGGTCTGCTGCTGACCCGTGTTGAATACCTCAAGCACACCGAGCACAAGGATTTCGCCATCGTCGATGCGGCGATGAACGACCTGATCCGCCCGGCGTTGTACCAAGCCTGGATGGATGTCGTACCGGTGCAGCCGCGCGAGGGCGAGGCGCGTCACTACGACATCGTCGGCCCGATCTGCGAAACCGGAGACTTTCTCGCCAAGGAGCGCCCGCTGGTGCTGGCTGAAGGTGACCTGTTGGCGGTCCGTTCGGCCGGTGCCTATGGTTTCGTCATGAGCTCGAACTACAACACCCGTGGCCGCGCAGCCGAGGTGCTGGTTGACGGCGACGAAGCCTACGAAGTGCGCCGCCGCGAAAGCGTGCAGGAGCTTTATGCCGGCGAAAGCCTGCTGCCTGCCTGAGGCCACGACGATGCTTTTGCGTTTTACCAAGATGCACGGCCTGGGCAATGATTTCATGGTCATAGACCTGATCAGCCAGCACGCGCACATCCAACCCAAGCACGCCAAGCAATGGGGCGACCGGCATACCGGCGTGGGCTTCGATCAGCTGCTGCTGGTCGAGCCGCCGCACAACCCCGATGTGGATTTCCGCTATCGCATCTTCAACTCCGACGGATCGGAAGTGGAGCAATGCGGTAACGGTGCACGCTGCTTTGCCCGCTTCGTGCTGGACAAGCGCCTGACCATGAAGCGGCAAATCCGCGTCGAGACCAAGGGCGGCATTATCGAGCTGATCGTGCGGCCCGACGGGCAGATCAGCGTCGACATGGGCCCGCCTCGCCTGATCCCGACTGAGATCCCCTTCCAGGCCGACCAACAAGCCTTGAGTTATCCGCTTCAGGTCGATGATCAGCAGCTGGACATCGCTGCCGTATCCATGGGCAACCCCCATGCCGTGATGCGTGTGGAGGATGTCGATAATGCTCCGGTGCACGAGCTCGGGCCGAAGATCGAGCACCATTCGCGCTTTCCTCAGCGGGTCAATGCCGGTTTCATTCAGGTGGTCGATCGTCAGCACGCCAAGCTGCGTGTTTGGGAACGTGGCGCAGGCGAAACCCAGGCCTGCGGGACCGGCGCGTGCGCCGCGGCGGTCGCTGCCATCCAACAAGGCTGGATGGATTCTCCGGTGCAGCTCGATCTGCCAGGTGGCCGTCTGTCCATTGAATGGGCAGGCGCTGGACACCCCGTTATGATGACCGGCCCCGCTGTTCGCGTATTCGAAGGACAGGTTCGCCTATGACCGAGCAAAACCAGGACAAGCCACAGCTGCCCGACGCAGAAGCCGTCGCGGCCTATCTGCGAGCCCATCCGGAATTCTTTGTCGATCACGACGAGTTGATTCCCGAACTGCGCATCCCTCACCTACCTGGCGGCGCGGTGTCGCTGGTCGAGCGGCAAGTTAAGCTGCTGCGCGAGCGCAACATCGAAATGCGCCATCGCTTGTCGCATCTGATGGACGTGGCCCGTGACAACGATCGGCTGTTCGACAAAACGCGTCGGCTGGTGCTCGATCTGCTGGATGCCAACAGCCTGGAAGAAGTCATCGGCGCGGTGGATGAAAGCCTGCGGCACGAGTTCCAGGTGCCCTTTGTGAGCCTGATCCTGTTCAGTGAAACGCCGCTGCCAGTCGGCCGCAGCGTTACCAGCGCCGAAGCCCAGCAAGCCATCAGTGGATTGCTTGGCAGCGGCAAGACAGTCTGTGGTGTGCTTCGTCCGCATGAACTCGCCTTTCTCTTTGGAGAAGAAGAAAGTCGCAGCATCGGCTCGGCTGCGGTGGTCGCCCTGAACCAGCAGCAGGGCATCCTGGCGATTGGGAGCGTGGACCCGCAGCACTATAAGAGTTCACTGGGCACCCTGTTCCTCGGTTACATCGCCGAAGTGCTGACACGCGTACTGCCCTCCTATTCCACGCCGCTGCGCTCGGTGCGTTGAGAACACAGACCACCCGCTACGGGCCAAAACCTGAGTGCCAGGCCCAGCCTTAGGCGAGCCGGCACTCCCAGGAAGCCGCTCATGCAAACCGACCTAGACGCCTACTTCGAACACCTGCGCACCGAGCGACAGGTATCGCCGCATACCCTCGACGGCTATCGTCGCGACCTGGTCAAAGTGCTCTCCTTCTGCGAAAAGCAGCGGCTGCCTGAATGGGGGCAACTCAAAAGCCCGCACGTGCGTCAGCTTATTGCCGAGCAGCATCGCCACGGCCAGTCCGGACGCAGCCTCGCTCGGCTGTTGTCGTCGCTACGCGGGCTGTATCGGTATCTCAACCAGGAGGGCCGCTGCGCCCATGATCCGGCTGCCGGCATTTCCGCACCCAAGGGCGAGCGGCGCCTGCCGCGCTTGCTAGATACCGACCGAGCCATGCAGCTACTCGATGGCGGCGTTGAAGACGATTTCATCGGTCATCGTGATCAGGCGATGCTGGAGCTGTTCTATTCATCAGGGTTGCGCCTGGCCGAGCTGGTCGGGCTGAACCTCGACCAGCTGGACCTGCCCGCGGGACTGGTTCAGGTCCAAGGCAAGGGCAACAAGGCACGGGTGCTGCCCGTAGGCCGCAAAGCGCGCGAAGCCCTCGAAGCGTGGCTGCCAGTGCGCGCGCTGAGCAATCCGCCGGATGGCGCCGTGTTCGTCAGCCAGCAGGGTCGCCGGCTGGGTCCGCGAGCGGTGCAGCTACGGGTGCGCCAGGCAGGCGTGCGTGAACTGGGTCAGCACTTGCACCCGCACATGCTCAGGCACAGCTTTGCCAGTCACATGCTGGAGTCCTCCCAGGATCTGCGCTCGGTGCAGGAGCTGCTCGGCCATGCCGACATCGGTACCACCCAGATCTACACCCACCTGGATTTCCAGCACCTGGCCAAGGTCTATGACCAGGCGCACCCACGCGCCAAACGCAAGCAAGGCAGCGACCAATGAGCATTCGCCTGATCACCTTCGACCTCGACGACACGCTGTGGGATGTCGGCCCAGTCATTCACAGTGCAGAAAACAGCCTGCGCGACTGGCTCGGGCAGCATGCGCCTCGACTGGGCGGGTTTCCGGTGGAGTCGCTCGCTGCAATCCGCCACATGTTGGTTGAATCCGAACCCGGCCTGAAACACCGCATTAGCGAGCTGCGTCGACGCATCCTTTTTCACGCCTTGCATGACGCCGGCTACCCGGAGGGCGAGGCCCGAGATCTTGCCAGTCGAGCATTCGAGGTTTTCCTCGAAGCGCGGCACGCCATCGACCTGTTTCCTGACGTTCACCCCACGCTGGAGCATCTGGCCAATCACTACATGCTCGGCGTGCTGACCAACGGCAACGCGGACGTCCGACGCCTGGGGTTGGCCGACTATTTCCAGTTCACCTTGTGTGCAGAAGACCTGGGGATCGGCAAGCCGGACCCACGGCCGTTTCAGGAAGCGCTCGGGCGAGCGGGCGTAGCTGCCGAACACGCCGTCCATATCGGCGATCACCCCGACGATGACGTCGGCGGGGCGCAGCGCGCCGGTGTCCGTGCCATCTGGTTCAATCCGGGCGGCAAAGCGTGGCAGCATGAAGGCCAGCCTGACGCCGAAGTTCGCAGCCTGGCAGAGCTCCCGAGACTGCTCGCACGGTGGCGGTAACCGAATAACAACCGCGCAGATACGACAAAGCCCAACACGACCGTGTTGGGCTCTGTTGCGATCACACGTTTACCGGCGTGACGCTTCGTCCGATCCCGCCCCTCAGAACCTAGATAGGACGACTGCCGTATTTGCTGTCGGGCTTCTTGGGCGGATCTGCGACCACGTTGGGTTCGACTTCCTGTACGCGTCCCCCGCGTGCCAGAAACTCTTCCATTGCTCGAGCCAACTCGTCACGTTCCTTCTGCTTGGCTTCCAGGCTCGGCAGCTCTTCTACCACAACCGCCTTGGCCTTCTTTTTACTGGTCGGCGCTGCCCGGTCGCTGTCGGTGCTTTCGTCGTCGGCGCTGTTATCTGCTTCGCCGTCATCGGCAGCAGGCAGCTCCTCGCCTTCGTCCTCGTCGTTCGTGTCCAGATCGTCTTGTTCTAATTCTTCGTCGCTCATGTTCAACCTCGTACCTTGCCAAAGCGGAAGTTATAGCCCAGCGATGTGCTTTGTTCGCCATCGCCAAAAAAATTCAACTTGCCATCCCGTGCAACGTGGCCAGAACCTGCCTGGCGCCACCTTGATCCCGGTGCTCACCCAGGTAGATACCCTGCCAGGTCCCCAATGCCAGCCGCCCCTCGCTGACGGGCAAACTTACCTGGCAACCCAGCAGGCTAGCCTTGAAATGCGCCGGTAGATCGTCCGGTCCTTCGTAATCGTGTTCGTATCCAGCTTGGCCCTGCGGTACCAGACGGTTGAAAAACCGTTCGAAATCGCGCCGGACTGCGCCGTCGGCATTCTCGTTGACCGTTAATGAAGCCGAGGTATGACGCAGCCACAGGTGTAACAGACCGATCTCGCATTGTTGCAGTTCCGGCAGTTGTGCAAGCAGCTCGTCGGTTATCAGATGGAAGCCTCGCGGCCTCGGGCGCAGCGTGATGAGTGTCTGTCGCCACATTCTAAAAGACCCCTTCGGCTCCTGAACGCGCGCATTCTAGCGCGGCGCCAGAAAAAACAAAGGGCGCCCTGAGGCGCCCTTGTCGACAGCGGAGAAATCAACGCTTGTTGGTGAACTCGGGATAGGCCTCGAGGCCGCACTCGACGACGTCGACGCCCTCGTATTCTTCCTCTTCGCTCACACGCAGTCCCATGACCGCTTTGAGGATGCCCCACACGATCAGGCTGGCAATGAACACCCAGGCAAAGATCGATACCAGGCCTAGCAATTGCGCGCCGAATGTCGCGTCCGCATTGGTCAGCGGCACCGCCAGCAGGCCCCACATACCCACAACGCCATGCACCGAAATGGCGCCGACCGGATCATCAAGCTTGAGTTTGTCCAGGCCGAGGATGCTGAAAACGACCAGTACGCCGCCCACACCGCCGATCAATACGGACTGCAGCGCGCTCGGGGTTAAGGGTTCAGCGGTAATGGCAACCAGACCGGCCAGCGCACCGTTGAGGACCATGGTCAGGTCGGACTTGCCGAACAGCAGACGGGCGGTAACCAATGCCGCGACCAGGCCACCGGCGGCCGCCATATTGGTATTGGTGAACACCTGAGCGACGGCGTTGGCGTCTTCGATAGTGCTCATCTTCAGCTGCGAACCGCCGTTGAAGCCGAACCAGCCCATCCACAGGATGAACGCACCCAAAGTCGCCAGCGGCAGGTTGGCGCCAGGGATCGCATTGATCTGACCGTTCGGACCGTACTTGCCCTTACGCGGGCCCAGCAGCAGGACGCCTGCCAGGGCCGCCGAAGCACCAGCCATGTGCACCAGACCAGAGCCAGCGAAGTCCAGGAAACCGGCAGCATCGAGGAAGCCGCCACCCCATTTCCAAAAACCCTGCACTGGGTAGATCACACCCGTCATTACCACCGCGAAGGCGATGAACGCCCATAGCTTCATCCGCTCGGCCACCGCGCCGGAGACCACCGACATGCAGGTGGCGGCGAATACCACTTGGAAGAAGAAGTCGGCACGGGTCGAGTAGTACGGTGCGTCTTCACCACCTGCGGCGACCACGTCCACCGCGTTCTCGTCACCGATCAGAAAGCCCAGGCTCGGCAGGATGCCCCCGTCCGGACTGGAGTACATGATGTAGTAACCGATCAGCAGGTACATGATCGACGCCACGGCGTAGAGCACGATATTTTTAGTCAGGATCTCGGCGGTGTTCTTCGCCCGAACCAGACCGGCTTCGAGCATGGAGAAACCGGCCGCCATCCACATCACCAGCGCACCGCAGATGAGGAAGTAGAAGGTATCGAGTCCGTACTGGACGGGTATCAAAGCTGTGCTATCCATTTTTTTATCACCTTTTGCCGAGCGCCTCGCAGCGCTGTTCGGTTAAGGCGCCCGGGTTGGCTCCGGGCGCACTCCGTGTGCTTACAGGTTGTAGCCGCGCTCGTTGTGCAGGCTGAGATCCAGGCCGATGGTTTCTTCTTCTTCGGTGACCCGCAGCCCCATCACCACATCGATCACCTTGAGGATCACGAAGGTGACGATGGCGGTGTAGACGACGGTGAAGAGCACGCCCTTGAACTGGATCCACAGCTGCAGTGCGATGTTTTCCACCTCACCAAAGCCGCCCAGTGCCGGGGCAGCGAACACGCCAGTCAGCAACGCACCCACGATGCCGCCGACTCCGTGCACGCCAAAAGCGTCCAGAGAGTCGTCGTAACCAAGCTTGCGTTTCAGGCTGGTTGCACAGAAGAAGCAGATGACGCCGGAGGCCAGACCGATAATCAGCGCGCCCATCGGGCCGACCGTACCGGCGGCTGGTGTGATGGCGACCAGACCGGCCACGACACCCGAAGCGATGCCGAGGGCGCTGGGTTTGCCGTGAGTGAGCCACTCGGCGAACATCCAGCTCAGCGCAGCCGCAGCGGTTGCGATCTGGGTCACTAACATGGCCATTCCGGCTGTGCCGTTAGCAGCCAGCGAGGAGCCGGCGTTGAAACCGAACCAACCGATCCAGAGCATCGCGGCGCCGACCAGGGTGAGGCCGAGGTTGTGCGGCGCCATCGGCGTGGTCGGGAAGCCTTTGCGCTTACCGAGCACGATGCACGCCACCAGGCCAGCAATACCGGCATTGATGTGCACCACGGTGCCGCCCGCAAAATCAAGCACACCCCAGTCCCACATCAGGCCGCCATCGCCGCCCCAGACCATGTGCGCTATCGGTGCGTAGACCAGCGTGAACCAGACGCCCATGAACACCAGCATCGCGGAGAACTTCATGCGCTCGGCGAACGCACCGACGATCAGCGCTGGGGTGATGATGGCAAAGGTCATCTGAAAGGTTATGAACACACTCTCCGGTACGGTACCGGTGAGGCTGTCAGGCGTCAGGCCGCTGAGGAAGGCGCGACCCAGGCCTCCAACGAAGGAATTGAGGTTGGTGACGCCTGCTTCCATACCGGTGGTATCGAACGCGAGGCTGTAGCCGTAGACCATCCAGAGGATGCTCATCAGGCCGGTGATGGCGAAGCACTGCATCATCACCGACAAGATGTTCTTGGAGCGGACCATGCCGCCGTAGAACAGCGCCAGGCCCGGAATCGTCATGAACAGCACCAGCGCGGTGGCCGTAAGCATCCATGCCGTATCGCCGGAATCAAGCGTTGCCTCCTGCGCCATGGCGATGCCTGGACTTATCAGAGACAAAAGGGCTCCTAGCCCTGCGAATTTTCGCAGAGTCATGGTTTTACTCCTGGGGCGTGGGGGTTCGTAGGCCTGCTAGGCAGGCAATCGCAAATTCTCGGACGGTGCGTGGCGACGTGTCGGGCGTTGCCGCCCGCTCAAACGCGCGCTACGCGTCGGGCCGTCAGATTGCGTCGGTATCGGTTTCGCCTGTGCGGATGCGAATGGCCTGTTCCAGATTCACGACGAAGATCTTGCCGTCGCCGATTTTTCCGGTGTTGGCCGCCTTGGTGATCGCCTCGATCACGCGATCGAGTTGGTCATCGGCGATTGCTACGTCGATCTTCACCTTCGGCAGAAAATCGACTACGTATTCAGCCCCGCGGTACAGCTCGGTATGGCCTTTCTGGCGACCGAAGCCCTTGACCTCGGTGACCGTGATGCCCTGGACGCCAATCTCGGACAGCGACTCGCGTACGTCGTCCAGCTTGAACGGCTTGATGATGGCAGTGACTAGTTTCATGAAACTTCTCCCGTTTAGGTGGACTTGCCCCAGAAGTACGAACCCGGCTCAAGTCTAAGCGCAGTGTCTGGCTCTTGTAACGCGCCGGCGTTGCCGAGCGACCATCCGACACCATCAACCGATCCGACGAAACGTCCCGAATCGCCTTTGCACCGCTACCTGCTGGTGCATGCGTCGTGAGGAGCTAAGCAGAATCGATGCCAGCTTTTTGCAATGCCCGGCGTGTGGCGCTTCGCAAAGGGCGTGCGCGGCCACATCACGGCTCGCCCGCCCGGATAGCGCACCATGCCGGTGCACGACACCGCAACGGCATGCCCGCAAACGTGCACGCGCGTCGGCAGGACGGTCGAATAGCCCGTGTTACACTGCGCGTCGCTCAGAAACAGGTAATGCTCATGTTCCCACCCAAAGCTTTTCTCGACGCCGTCGGCGCGCAGGCCTCGCGGCTATTCAGCGGTGAAAATCCCCTGCCCCGTGCGGAAGTCGAAGCCCAGCTCAAAGGCATCGTGCAAGGTGCGCTGAGCAAGCTCGATGTGGTCAGCCGTGAAGAATTCGACAGCCAGATGATCGTGCTTGCACGCACTCGGGCGCGGCTTGAAGCCCTCGAAGCCAAGGTCGCCGAGCTGGAAGAGAAACTCGCGCCACCCGCGTCCGAATAGGCCGGCTGGCGTCACGATCAAAGGAGTGATCGGATGTCCCTCGCAATTGTCCACAGCCGCGCCCAGGTCGGCGTGGAAGCGCCCACCGTGACGGTGGAGGCGCACCTTGCCAATGGCCTGCCTTCGCTGGCCTTGGTCGGCCTGCCGGAAACGGCGGTCAAGGAAAGCAAAGACCGCGTGCGCAGCGCGATCCTGACGTCCGGCTTCGACTTCCCGGCCCGACGAATCACGCTCAATCTTGCGCCAGCCGATTTGCCTAAAGATGGTGGCCGTTTTGATCTGGCCATCGCGCTGGGCATATTGGCGGCGAGTGGCCAGATCCCTGCGGACCGGCTGGACACGCTCGAATGCCTGGGCGAGCTGGCGCTTTCCGGCGCACTGCGGCCGGTACAAGGCGTGTTGCCCGCCGCGCTCGCGGCCCGCCAGGCCGGGCGCGCCCTGCTGGTGCCGCGAGCCAATGCCGAGGAGGCCAGCCTGGCGTCGGGATTGGTGGTCTACGCCGCCGACCACCTGCTGGAAGTCGCTGCGCACTTCAACGGCGTGACTCCCATCGAACCGTTTCAAGCCCAAGGCCTGTTGCGCCAGGTGCTGCCCTACCCTGATCTCGCAGATGTACAGGGCCAGGCTGCCGCCAAGCGTGGGCTGCTGGTGGCCGCAGCGGGTGGCCACAACCTGTTGTTATCCGGTCCGCCTGGTACCGGCAAGACATTGCTTGCCAGCCGGCTACCCGGCCTGCTTCCACCTCTGGAAGAACAGGAAGCGCTGGAAGTCGCAGCAATTCAGTCTGTCGCCAGCCAGTCTCCCTTGGCGCACTGGCCACAGCGCCCTTTTCGACAGCCCCATCACAGTGCATCAGGGCCAGCCCTGGTTGGCGGCGGCAGTCGGCCAAGGCCGGGGGAAATCACTTTGGCGCATCAAGGTGTACTGTTTCTCGATGAGCTGCCGGAATTCGACCGCAAGGTCCTGGAAGTGCTTCGCGAGCCCCTGGAATCAGGCTGTATCGTCATCGCCCGCGCGCGCGACAAGGTGCGCTTTCCAGCACGCTTCCAGTTGGTCGCGGCGATGAACCCCTGCCCCTGTGGTTACCTGGGCGATTCCAGCGGTCGCTGCCGCTGTTCGCCAGACCAGATTCAACGCTACCGCAGCAAGCTCTCAGGGCCGCTGCTCGACCGCATCGACCTGCATCTGACGGTCGCTCGCGAAGCCACAGCGCTGAACGCACCACTGGCTGGCAACGAAACCACGCAGCGGGTCGCAGCGCAGGTGGCCGAAGCGCGGCGTATTCAACTCAAGCGACAGGGCTGCGCCAATGCTTTCCTCGATCTTGCCGGTTTGCGCAACCATTGCTCATTGCAGCCGGAGGACCAGCAATGGCTCGAGCGCGCCTGCGAACGCCTGGGACTGTCGCTACGCGCTGCGCATCGGATCCTGAAGGTCGCACGCACACTGGCGGATCTTCAGCCGGCCGACGCCATTGGTCGCGCACACCTGGCCGAGGCATTGCAATACCGACCCGGCAACCAGACGGGCTGAAACCCGAAACAGCTTCCTGCCCGGCTCGACGGTCATCGGCAGGGCCCGAAAAGCCTCCCGACAAAGTGAGAAAAATACGCTGCAACTTGCTGCTTGGTGCGGTCAGAACCAAGGGTCCAACCCCATCGCCGCGGAGCGGGGCCCGGTCGAAAGCTGACCAATATGTTAGATTGCGTCCTCTTCGCCACAGGCGGCCACTCCCCAATCGGTTATCAAGGAGCGCAGCATGGAGGCCAACAAGTCTTCCTCTCCCACCCTCAATCCCCCGGTGTTCTACGGCTCTGCCGTGCTCATCCTGTTGCTAGTGATCTACAGCGTCGCCACTCCGGAACATGCTCAAGGCATGTTCAGCGATGTCCAGGCCTGGATCATCGCCAATGTCAGCTGGCTCTACATTCTTGCAGTCGCCATCATCCTGCTGATGGTTGTATTGCTGGCGCTCAGCCGTTATGGCGAGATCAAGCTGGGCCCTGACCACAGCGAGCCGGACTACAGCTATCTGACCTGGTTCTCGATGCTGTTCTCGGCAGGCATGGGCATCGGCCTGATGTTCTTTGGCGTCGCCGAGCCGGTCATGCACTTCCTCTCGCCGCCAGTTGGCGAAGGCGGCACCGTTGCTGCTGCGCGCGAGGCCATGAAGATCACCTTCTTCCACTGGGGCCTGCATGCCTGGGCCATCTACGCGATCGTCGCGATGATTCTCGCCTACTTCAGCTATCGCCAGGGCTTGCCACTGACGCTGCGCTCCGCCCTGTACCCACTGATTGGCGAACGCATCTACGGCCCGATCGGCCATGCGGTAGACATCTTCGCCATTATCGGCACCGTTCTCGGCGTCGCCACTTCGCTGGGGCTGGGTGTCACGCAGATCAACACAGGACTGAATCACCTGTATGGCGTGCCCATTTCCGTCCCGGTGCAGATCGCACTGATTGCGGGCACCACCGTGCTGGCGACTATCTCGGTGGTGACTGGCCTGGACAAGGGCGTACGAAGACTCTCGGAACTGAACCTGACGCTGGCCGTTCTGTTGCTGTTGCTGGTGCTGATCGCCGGGCCGACCGTATTCATCCTGCAGACATTCGTGCAGAACACCGGTAACTACTTCTCACAGATCGTCACCGCGACCTTCAACCTCTACGCCTACGAGCCGAACGACTGGATAGGCGGCTGGACGCTGTTCTACTGGGGCTGGTGGCTGGCCTGGTCACCCTTCGTTGGGCTGTTCATCGCGCGCATTTCGCGAGGCCGCACCATCCGCGAATTCGTCACCGGCGTGCTGCTGGTCCCGACAGCCTTCACCCTGCTGTGGATGACAGTGTTCGGCGATACAGCGATCCACATGATCCTCTGGGAACACGTCACCAGCCTGGGCGAAGCCATCGAGCGAGACAGCTCACTGGCACTGTTCGCCTTCCTCGAGTATTTCCCCTTCGCCTCGCTGCTGTCGCTGATTGCAATCATCATGGTGGTGGTGTTCTTCGTCACCTCGGCGGACTCCGGTGCGCTGGTCGTCGACATGCTCGCCTCCGGCGGTCAAGGCCAGACACCTGTGTGGCAGCGCGTGTTCTGGGCCGGCTCCATGGGAGCGGTCGCCATCGCCCTGCTGCTCGCGGACGGCCTGACCGCGCTGCAGACCGCAACCATTGCCAGTGCCTTGCCCTTCACCATCGTGCTGCTCTGCGCCATGTGGGGCTTGCTCAAGGCGTTGCGCGTGGATGCCACCAAACAAGGCTTGCGCTATCAGACGGTCAGCACCACGCCCACAGCGCCGCAGTCTGAAGGTGGCTGGCGCCGTCGGGTGCAGAACCTGACCAAGTACCCACGCCGTCGCGACGTGGAGCGCTTCATCGTTGCAATCGCGGCGCCCGCGTGCGCTGAAGTGGCGGAAGAACTGCGCAAGCAGGGGTACGCCGTGGAGCTTACAGGCGGTGAAGACAACCGCACCGGGCTGCAGATCACCCATGAGGGCGCGCCTGATTTCATCTATCAGATCCGCCCGCGCGGCTATCCGATGCCGAGTTTTGTCGCCACCGAAGAGGGCGATTCTGACGAGGCGACCTACTTCCGCGCCGAGGTTCACCTCAGGGAAGGCGGGCAGAATTATGACGTGATGGGCTGGAGCCGTGATGGCGTGATCGGCGACATCCTGGACCAGTACGAGAAGCACATGCACTTCCTGCACATGGTTCGCTAAGCAACAACGCGCCGGGCTCTAAGCCCGGCGCTTCGCTTCAGCAACTGGCTTCGGCCGTCCGGCCACGATTGAGAAAGGGCCTGAGCTCCGCAAGCGGCAGCGGCTTGCTGATCAGATAGCCTTGAACCTGATCGGCTCCGAAGCGACGCAGCTGACCGAGCTGAGCGGCGCCCTCCACCCCTTCGGCTACCACCTCCAGACCCAGGTCATGCGCGAGGCTGATCATCGCGCGCACCAGTCGCCCATTCTGCGGGCGCGCTGCCATCTGACCGACAAAACTCTTGTCGATCTTGAGCAGACTGATCGGCAGTCGACTCAGGTGTACGAACGAGGAGAAACCGGTACCGAAATCATCCAGCGAGAAGCGCACACCTAGCGCTGCCAGAGCGTTCATGGTGCCGCGAACCTGATCGCTGCGGCGCATCACTGCGGTTTCAGTGAGTTCGAACTCCAGCCAATGCGGATCCACGCCGCGCTCCTCGATCAGCCGCTTCAGGGTTGCCAGCAACTGGCTGTCCTGAAACTGGCGGAACGACAGGTTGACGGCCATATGCAGCTCGCCAGCACCGCTTTCGCGAAGGCTTTGCATGTCGCGCAGCGCCCGCGCGATCACCCAGTAGCCGAGCGGCACAATCAAGCCGCTTTCTTCGGCCATGGGGATAAATTCGTCTGGCCCGAGAAGACCACGCTCGGCGTGCGGCCAGCGCACCAGCGCCTCCATACCGACGATGCGGCCGGTGTCGATGCAGAGTCGCGGCTGATAGTGCAGCTCAAGGTCATCGCGCCGCAGCGCCCGGCGCAACTCGCCTTCCAGATCAGCAAGGTGACTGGCGCTTCGGTTGACCCGCTCGTTGTAGAGATACCAGGAACAACCTTGACTCGCCTTGGCTTGGCGCATGGCCACCTGCGCCAGCCAGAGCAGTTGGTCGGGGTCCGTATCGGCCTTCGCATTCGCCAGCCCAAGACTGCAGCCGAGCATCAGGGTGTCGCCGTCAATCCAGTAGGGCTCGGCCAGTGCCTCGACAATACGGTCAGCGATCCGATCAGCGCGATCAGGCTGCCGCTCGGTGTCGAGCAACAATGCAAACTCGTCGCCACCCAGGCGGGCCAGGGTGTCACCCACCTCCAGCTGTGCCTTCAGGCGCGCCACGACTTGCAGAATCAGACGGTCGCCAGCCTGATGCCCCAGGGCATCGTTGACCCGGCGAAAGTTATCCAGATCCAGGCACCCAAGCGTCAGTCCTTCTCCTTCGTGCTCGGCCAGGCGCGATGCAAGCAATGCCTGAAACCCTTGACGATTGGCAATGCCAGTCAGCGGGTCCTGCACAGCCAGCCTTTGCAGGGCGCCCTCCAAGTTGCACCGTTCGCGGGCATAGCGCACACAACGCCGCAGCATGTCGGTACTCAAACGGGGACCGGGAAGCCAGTCGATGACACCTTCCGGCAGCTCCGCGGGTTCGTCTTCGAGCAACAGAACGGTAGGCCAGGGGAAGTGCGCCGAGGCGGGGCGACAGCCCGGCGTGGCAATCAACAAAGCGTGACCGGACTCGGCAAGCAGATCAATGGCGGCCGACCAGTCTTCAGCCACGCTCAGCCGATGGCGGCCGCGCACGGACGACAGGGCAACCTGAAGCTCTTCGGTCCACGTGGGCACATCGGCCAGCAGAACCAGACGCATGGGTTGTATAGAAGATGTCACGGTGTTTCCCCGGTTCGTACGGAGCAGAAGGTGGCAATACCACCTCGACGGATACACCTCCCTGTGTGAAGCGGGGCGGCAAGCTGAGCAGCCTAAAGCGGGCGCCGCGGCGCATAGACTAGAGCATTGCAATGGATAACCCAGCCTCGCTGGCGACGACCGGTAGCCGCAGCCGGTCGACAGCACCAATTAACAGCCATAGCCCTGCTAAACTCTCGCCCCCGTTTCGATAGACCAAACGACGATGTCCCGACTCAATCCCCGGCAGCAGGAAGCCGTGAACTACGTCGGCGGCCCCATGCTGGTGCTCGCCGGCGCCGGCTCCGGCAAGACCAGCGTGATCACTCGCAAGATCGCCTACCTGATCCAGCAATGTGGCATTCGCGCTCAGTACATCGTCGCCGTGACCTTCACCAACAAGGCCGCCCGCGAGATGAAGGAGCGCGTCAGCAGCCTGCTACGCGGCGGAGAAGGCCGCGGCCTGACGGTTTCGACCTTCCATAACCTCGGTCTGAACATCATTCGCAAGGAATACGCCAAGTTGGGCTACAAGCCCGGCTTTTCAATCTTCGACGAGGGTGACATCAAGGCGCTGCTGACCGACATCATGCAGAAGGAATACGCCGGCGACGACGGCGTGGACGAGATCAAGGGCTACATCGGCAGCTGGAAGAATGACCTGATCATTCCCGAAGAAGCGCTGGCCAACGCGCGCAATCCGAAGGAACAAACCGCCGCCATCGTCTATACGCACTATCAGCGCACGCTCAAGGCGTACAACGCGGTGGATTTCGACGACCTCATCATGCAGCCGGTCAAGCTGTTCCAGAACCACCCCGAGGTGCTGGAGAAGTGGCGCAACAAGGTCCGCTACATGCTGGTCGACGAATACCAGGACACCAACGCCAGTCAGTACCTGCTGGTGAAGTTGCTGGTGCAGGAGCGCGCGCATTTCACCGTGGTGGGCGACGACGACCAGTCGATCTATGCCTGGCGCGGCGCACGGCCGGAAAACCTGATGCAGCTGAAGGACGACTTTCCCTCGCTGAAGGTGGTGATGCTCGAGCAGAACTACCGCTCCACCAGCCGCATCCTCAAGTGCGCCAACGTGCTGATCGCCAACAACCCGCACGCCTTCGAGAAACAGCTGTGGTCGGAGATGGGTCATGGCGACGCGATCCGAGTGATTCGCTGCCGCAACGAGGAAGCCGAGGCCGAGCGCGTGGCCATGGAAATCCTCACCCTGCACCTGAAGACCCAGCGGCCCTACAGCGATTTCGCCATCCTCTATCGCGGCAACTACCAGGCCAAGCTGATCGAACTGAAGCTGCAGCACCACCAGATCCCCTATCGTCTGTCCGGCGGCACCAGCTTCTTTGCCCGCCAGGAAGTAAAGGACCTGATGAGCTACTTCCGCTTGCTGGTCAATCCGGACGACGACAATGCCTTCCTTCGCGTGATCAACGTGCCGCGCCGGGAAATCGGCTCGACCACCCTGGAGAAGCTCGGCAACTACGCCACCGCGCGCAAGATTTCCATGTATACCGCCTGCGACGAGATGGGGCTGGGCGAGCATCTGGACAGCCGCTTCACTGATCGCCTGTCACGCTTCAAGCGCTACATGGACAACCTGCGCATGCAGTGCGCGCAGAACGACCCGATCGCCGCGCTACGCAGCATGGTCATGGATATCGACTACGAGACCTGGGTGCGCCAGCAGACCTCCAGCGACAAGGCAGCCGACTTCCGCATGGGCAACGTCTGGTTCCTCATCGATGCGCTAAAAAACACGCTGGAGAAAGACGAAGAAGGCGAGATGACCATCGAGGAAGCCATCGCCAAACTGGTACTGCGCGACATGCTCGAACGTCAGCAGGAAGAGGAAGAAGGCGCTGACGGCGTGCAGATGATGACCCTGCACGCGTCCAAAGGACTTGAGTTCCCCTATGTCTTCATCCTTGGCATGGAGGAAGAAATCCTCCCGCACCGCTCCAGCATCGAAGCCGACACCATCGAGGAAGAGCGCCGTCTGGCCTACGTTGGCATCACCCGCGCGCGGCAGAACCTGGCCATGACCTTTGCCGCCAAGCGCAAGCAGTACGGGGAGATTATCGAGTGCATGCCCAGCCGCTTCCTCGACGAGCTGCCCCAGGAAGATCTGGAGTGGGAAGGCCAGGAAGACGCGCCGGTGGAGGTGAAAGCCGCCCGCGGCAACGACGCGCTGGCGGCGATGCGGGCGATGTTGAAGAAGTAGCAGCGCCTGCACGACTCAAGCAAACGTAGATACCGTCTTCCCCATTACCGAGCAAGGGCCACGAAACGCTGGCCCGATTTAAGTACCCCATAGGCGATGTGCGGCAGCTTGCGCATCGCTGCACAGACGATTTGTTTTCCGGATTTTCCTTTTGCACTCAGACGCTCGCGTAGAGCACTAATGGCCGGGTTGTGTGTGAGCGAGCAGACCGCCGGCATGTAGAGCCCAGCCCTCAAGCGAGACGATCCTGTGCGGGATATGCGCGTCTGGCCTTTGTAGGAGCCAGACTCCTGAAGGCGGGGGTTCAACCCGGCATAAGCGGTGATCGCGCGTGAGCTGGCGAAGCGTAACGGATCGCCCAGCTCAGCCAGCAACAGGGCTGCGGAACGATCGCCGATGCCATCACATCAATGCTGGTCAGCAGGTCGCGTTTGTTGCGCAGGTCCGGGTCATCATCGATGTGGTCTCGGATCGCACGGAGCGTCTCTCCGATCTGCCGCTCGACATGGTGCAGCACTGAGTAGATTGAAGCCTGCACACTAGCGTCGGCCAGATCCAGGCGGTTGCGTTCCATTTGTTGGATCTCCTGCAGATCCTCCAAGCGCCGCACTAATGCTTTCAAGCGCCGGACGGCGGGAGGCTCAGGCTGCCAGGCCCGCAGATCGCTCTGGTGCCGCTCGCCATACTCAGCGATGAGTTTGGCGTCGACTTTGTCGGTCTTTACGCGCTGGAGCTGGCTTCGAGCGTAATAGGCGACCTGTGCAGGATTGAGCACGCAGACCTGATAGTCTTTATCGTGAAGCCAGGTCGCGAGCGCTTCATGGTAAGCGCCGGTCGCTTCCATCACGATCCAGGCTTGGGCATTGGCGTGCTTGAGCAGCCACTGCTGGAGCACTTCGAAACCGGCCACCTCGTTTGGCAATTTGGCCTTGGTGCGGTACTTGCCATTGGGCTGCTGGGTGGCGATGTCGAACGTGCGTTTGGCGATATCGATGCCGATGACGCTGGGCATAAGAACTCCTCCTGCTGGTTCAGAAAGATCAACACTTCACTCAGCTCTACCTTGCTGATGCGAGCTCTCGCCGGAGGCGGGCTCTGGATACCGTTCGAGCTGTAAGAGTGAGTATGGAAGGCCGCAGCGCTATCTACGTCGCAGGCTCAAAGCCAAAGGGTGGATACGGCTTTCTGACCTTCCCCCGATGATCAGTCGGGAACTATCACCCCAACATAGCGTGGTAGTCGAGATACAAGGGTGGATCTCGCTACACCGATCCGCCGGGTGGCGCTCCCCCGGTACGTCACGGTGGATCTAAGAAGCGACGTCCACCATACGGCAGCTCAGCCGCTGACAATCGCCTCCAGTTCCCCGGCCGCCACACGCAGGCGCGGCACGAACGCCAGCAGCGACTCCATCGAGCAGCGAATCACCGGCGCATGGGTGAACAGGCAGGCGCTTAGCTCGCCGCGGCCATCGCGCACCGGCACGGCGCAGGCGACCATGCCGTCGATGAACTCCTCCGAATCGGTGGCCAGATCCTCTTCACGTATCCGCACCAGGTCGTCACGCAAGGCACTCAGATCGGTGACCGTGTTGCGCGCCATCTGCCGGATCGGCAGCCTGGGCAGGATGCGCTCCAGCTGGTCGTCCGGCAGCGAGGCGAGGTAAAGCTTGCCGCTGGCCGTGCACCAGAGCGGCGTATGACTGCCGATGGGCAGGTTGATCTGCAGCGGCCAGTTGGTCTGCACGCGATCGAAATACAGCATGTCCAGGCCATCCGGCACCGACAAGCCGCAGGTTTCCCCGACCTCATCGGACAACTGCCGCAGGAGCGCCTGGCGCAACGCCTTGTGGCGGCCGCTGCCAAGGATATTCACCGCCGTCGCATGCAGCCGATCGCCCGGCAGCAAGCCTCCCTTGAGGCCGAACTGCAGAAAGCCCTCCTTCTCCAGTGTCTGCACCAGGCGGTGGGCGCTCGGCTTGGGGATGTCCAGCTTGTCCGCCAATGCACTGGGGGTCAGCGGCTCCGCGGCGCTGGCTACGGCTTCGATGATCTCGAGCACGCGGGTAATGGATGAACCTTTTTCACGGGGGGTACTGCGCATGGTCAATCCCGTTGCAGTAGAAGAAAACGGCCGCCCGAAGCGCGGCAAAGTCTAAAGGATAGATCGCGGACCAGCGCGGAGCGCGGGGCCCGCAGCGTAATCGGTAGGGTGGGCTTCAGCCCACCAGCCGCAAAAACCATGCGCGTCGGCACGCGAATCAGAACGAGCACGCTTCGTCAGCAGTTACGCCTTGCCGCTGCCGATCGGTGGGCTGAAGCCCACCCTACGACGCCGCGATGTCTACTTCATAGTCGGCATCGAGAAATCCGCGCCCGCACGGATACCGGTCGGCCAGCGCCGGGTCACGGTCTTCATTCGGGTGAAGAAGCGCACGCCGTCCGGACCGTGCATGTTCAGCGGGCCGAAGATCGAGCGCTTCCAGCCACCGAAGCAATGGAAGGCCATCGGCACTGGGATTGGCACGTTGACGCCGACCATACCCACCTTGACCTCTTCCTCGTACTGTCGCGCGGTGTCGCCGTCACGAGTGAAGATCGAGGTGCCGTTGCCGAACTCGTGGTCATTGACCAGCTTCAACGCTTCATCGAAGGTTTTTACCCGCACGACCGCCAGCACCGGACCGAAGATCTCTTCCTGGTAGATACGCATCTGCGGTGTCACCCGGTCGAACAGTGTCGGGCCGACATAAAAGCCGTTCTCGTAACCCTCGACCTTCAACCCACGCCCGTCGCAGACCAGCGTGGCGCCCTCCTCCACACCCAGATCGATATAGCCGGACACCTTCTGCTGATGCTCGCGGGTGACCAGCGGCCCCATGTGCGGCTCGGGTTCGACGCCCGTGCCCGGGCCGGTGCGCATCTGGCTGATTTCGCCTTTGAGCATCTCGACCAGATTGTCAGCCACCTCGTCACCCACACAGACTGCCACTGAAATCGCCATGCAGCGCTCGCCGGCCGAGCCATACGCGGCGCCCATCAGCGAGCCAACCACTTGCTGCGGATCGGCGTCGGGCATGATCACCATGTGGTTCTTAGCGCCACCCAGGGCCTGGCAGCGCTTACCGTGCGCTGACGCAGTGCTGTAGATGTACTCGGCGATAGGCGTCGAGCCGACGAAGCTCACCGATTGCACACGCTCATCGGTCAGCAGCACGTCCACGGCCTCCTTGTCGCCATTGACGATATTCAGCACGCCTGCGGGCAGCCCGGCTTCGGCCAGCAATTCACCGAGCAGCATGGTTGCGCTCGGATCCTTCTCCGACGGCTTGAGGACGAAGGTGTTACCGCAGGCGATGGCCACCGGCAGCATCCACAGCGGCACCATGGCCGGGAAGTTGAACGGCGTGATGCCGACACAGACGCCCAGCGGCTGCATCAGCGAGTTCGAATCGATATCGCGGCCGACGTTGGGCGAGAACTCGCCCTTGAGCAGGTGCGGAATGCCACAGGCGAACTCCACCACTTCGAGGCCGCGGGTGACTTCGCCCTGGGCATCGGAGAACACCTTGCCGTGCTCCAGCGAGATCAGCCGGGCGACGTCGTCACGACGTTCTTCGAGCAGCGCCTTGAAGCGAAACATGACGCGAGCACGGACCAGCGGCGGCGTCTTCGACCAGCCTTCGAACGCGGCTTGGGCGGCAGCGATGGCTTCACGGGTTTCGTCGGCCGAGGACAGCGAGACGTAAAGACGTGGCTCACCGGTAGCGGGGTTGTAAACGGTCGAATGGCGTTCGGAACGGCCAGCGACCGCCTCGTTGTTGATCAGGTTACCGAGGGTCTGCATGGGTCACTCCTGGTTCCAGACGGTTTCGTAGAGGTCGATGATTTCAGCTTCGGTGGGCACCCGCGGGTTGTTGCCGGGCGAACCCGAGGCCAGCGCCTGCTTTGCCATGGTTTGGCGCAGTTCGAAGAAGCGCTCGCGGGTGATGCCGAACTGCTCGGGGCTGGGCACCTGCAGTTCCTTGTTGATTGCGCGCAGTTCGGTCAGCAGTTTGTCGTTGGCTGCCTCGACGCTGTCGCCCTCGTCCGCCACGCCCATGGCACGCGCGCAGTCGGCATAACGCTCCGGTGCGGCGGGAATCGAAAACGCCGTGATCGCCGGCAGCAGCATGGCGTTGGACAGCCCGTGCGGCACATGGAAAAACGCCCCGATGGGCCGGCTCATGCCGTGGACCAGCGCCACCGATGCATTTGAGAAGGCAATGCCAGCCAGGGTCGCACCCAACATCATTGCCTCGCGGGTCTGGCGGTTGCTCGGCTCGTGATAGGCCGCACGCAGATTCGGCGCCAGCAAGCGCATGGCCTGCAGGGCCTGGGCATCGCTGTAGAGGCTGGCCTTGCGGCTGACGTAAGCCTCGATGGCATGAGTCAGCGCGTCGATGCCGGTATCGGCAGTAACCCGAGGCGGCAGCGACAGGGTCAGCTCGTAATCGATCAGCGCGGCGACCGGCATGAAGCCGAGGCCGGCGCAGAGCAGTTTCTCGTCGCTGGTTTCGTCAGTGATGATGGTGAAACGGGTCGCTTCTGAGCCGGTGCCCGCCGTGGTTGGGACGGCAATCAGTGGCAGGCCCGCCTCGCTGACATCACGCGGGAAGCGGTAATCGCGTATTTCGCCGCCGAATTTGCCAAGGATGCCGATGGCCTTGGCCGAATCGATGGGGCTGCCGCCACCGAGGGCGATGATCGAATCGTAATCACCCTGACGCACCATCTCGACGCCGGCACGAATCGATGCCGCAGTCGGCTCCGGCAGCGTGTCGGCAAAGCAGTCGCTGGGAATATCCGCGTTGGCCAGGATCTCGCTGATCCGGGCGACATAGCCCAGCTCGACCATCATCCGGTCGGTCACGATCAGTGGTCGTTTGCAACCAAGGTTATGCAGCACGGAGACGATCTGCTGACTGGCGCCGGCGCCGACTTCCATCAGGCGCGGCAGGACGATGCGATGGCTCATTGGCTTCTCCGATAGGGTTCGCGCTGCGCTCGGACAGGTCGAAAGGCCAGCCAGATGAGGCGCTATGTGAACGGATTGCATGAGAAAACTTCAGGTCTCGATTGAGAAAGTTCGTCTCAGGTGGCCTGGAGACTAGAAACAATGACCGCAAGCGTCAAGCTAAAACGAGACGTTTATTCTCGTTATCGGAGGAGCTGGTGGCCAGATCCGTATGGATACTTGATGAACGTGACGAGGGGCAGGCCCGGATCGCCAGCAAGCTGGCTCCTACAGGAATGTGGGGTTTGTTATGCCGCAGCCGCACTGAACCCTAGCTTTTCATTGTTGGTGAGATCGTCAGCTCGGAGACACCTACAGACCACGAGCGGCTGACGACGCGGGCTTTTCGTAGGAGCCAGCTTGCTGGCGATCAGCTGCACTAAGAACGGGACAGCGCCTGACCAAGCAGACGCTGCAACAGGCCGTCGCCCTCAGCCTGTAAGCGCGTTCGAGCTTGCGCAACCTGATCGCGGCTGGCAGCGTCTTCGAGACTTGCCATATCCGCATCCACGTTGATCAAGGCTGCGCTGAGCCCGGCATGAATGAGCACGGTGCCGGCCTGGGCATCGCTTTGCACGTTCGATTTGGTACATGGCCAGGCATCAACCGCCAGCTCGAGCGCCTCCAAGCAGCAATGTGCCAAAGCCAGCGGCACGGCACAGGCCTGACGAGACGCGGCCTGCTTCTGTTCGGGCTCACCGTCCCGATCAGCGTTCAGGTAGTCCCCAAAAGCCCGGACATCATCATCCGCGAACGCGCCGGGCCTGCCCAACAGTGCTTCCGCCGCTTGCAACAGCGCGCGGCGAGTCGGATCGGACCCGTGGGCCTCGCTGATACGCAGCCCCTTGAGTACCAACGCAAGCCCGATATCGGCCGTGACAGCGGCGGCCGCACCGCAACCGGGCGTTGGCTGGTTGGCCGCCGTAGCCGCCCTGAAATCGACCAGCCGCTGCGTCCAGATGCTCGCCTCATCGCTCATCCGGTCGATCCGTCAGCTAGCCTGCGCATTACCGTCGCCCCAATGGAGCAGCACGTCGAGCATGCGGTTGGAGAAGGCCCATTCGTTGTCATACCAAGCCAGTACTTTGACCAGGTCGCCCTGTACGCGCGTGTGGCTGAGGTCGGCAACGCATGAGGTCGGATGGCCGAAGAAGTCGCGCGAGACCAGCGGCAGATCGTTGCACTCCATGACGCCGAGCGGCATCTTCTGGGCGCCTTCCCGGAGGATCTGGTTGATTGCCTCAACGCTTCCCGGTGCACGCTCGGCGGTGAAGGTGAGGTCGACCAGCGACACGTTCGGTGTCGGCACCCGAACCGCCAGCCCGTCGAGACGCCCGGCCAGCTCGGGCAACACCAGACCGATAGCCTTGGCCGCACCGGTGGTCGACGGAATAATCGATTCGGCTGCGGCACGGGCGCGGTAGAGGTCCTTGTGCGCCTTGTCCAGCAGGCTCTGGTCATTCGTGTAGGAGTGCACCGTGTTCAGCAGGCCCTGGCGGATCCCCACTGACTCATGTAGCACCTTGGCCAGCGGCGCCAGGCAATTGGTGGTGCAGGAGGCATTGGAGATCACACGATGGCTGCTGTCGAGCAGCTCATGGTTGACGCCGTAGACGACCGTCAGATCAGCGCCGTCCAATGGGTGCGAGGCGAACACCCGCTGGGAACCGGCCTGCAGGTGCTGATCGATCAGGTCGCGCTTCTTGAATTTCCCCGAGCACTCCAGCACCACGTCGACACCTAACTGTTTCCACGGCAGCTGCGTCGGATCGCGTTCCTGGAGCAGGCGGATCGACTGGCCACGGATCTGCATCACGTCATCGCGCAAATCGACCTGGCCGTGGAAACGGCCGAAGGTGGTATCGAAGCGCGTCAGATGCGCCATCGCCGAGCGCTCACTGAGGTCGTTGATCGCTTCGATATGGATCTGGTTTTCCAGGTTTCGCTCGAACAGGGCTCGCAGTACAGCTCGGCCGATACGGCCATAACCATTGATAGCAACTCGCAACATGGTGCTCTCCTGGGTCGTTGAGGCTGGTGAAGGTTAGTCGGAGTATCCGCGGTGGCGTTCAGTACCGTCCGACGGAGATCAATGAACCGGGGAAACCCAGGCACCGCTCGTCAGTCGTAACTCTCACAGGCCCGTTACGCCGGGCTTGCCGCACTCAGGAGAAGGGCCACGAGCAATGAGCGAGTCATTCCCAGCACCCTGGTGGAAAGGCGCCACCATTTATCAGATCTATCCAAGGTCCTTCGCTGACAGCAACGGCGACGGCATTGGCGACCTCAACGGCGTACTGCGGCATCTCGACCATCTGCAGCAGCTCGGCGTCGACGCACTGTGGCTGTCGCCGATCTTCCGCTCGCCGATGGCCGACGCCGGCTACGACATCAGCGATTACTGCGACATCGACCCCCTGTTCGGTTCGCTGAGCGATATCGACCGGCTGATCACCGAAGCCCACGCCCGCGGCATTCGCGTACTGCTTGATTTCGTGCCCAATCACACCTCCGATGAACACCCCTGGTTCGTCGAGTCGCGCAGCTCGCGGGACAACCCGAAGCGCGACTGGTACATCTGGCGTGACGAGCCCAACAACTGGCGTGCCGCGCTGGGCGCCGGCAGCGCCTGGACCTGGGACGAGCAGACCCAGCAGTACTACCTGCACCTGTTCCTCGCCAAGCAGCCGGATCTGAACTGGCGCAACCCCGAAGTGGTGGAAGCGATGCACGACGTGCTGCGCTTCTGGCTCGATCGCGGCATCGACGGTTTTCGCATCGACGTCATCCACTGCACCGGCAAGGATCCGATCTTCGTCGACGACCCGCGCTGCCAGGCCGGCCAACCGCTGTCGGACTTCAACGACCAGCCCTACAGCCACGAAGTGCTGCGCGGATTGCGCAAGCTGGTCGACAGCTACCCCGGCGATCGCATGCTGGTGGGCGAGGTGAATATCCGCTCCACCGAGCGCGTGCTGCAGTACTACGGCGCCGGCGACGAGCTGCACCTGGCCTTCAACTTCAACCCGCTCGACGCGCCCTGGGACCCGGTGCTGTTTCGCACCTGCATCCGCGACGTGCAGCATTGGCTGCAACCGGCCGGCGCCTGGCCCACCTGGGTACTGTCCAACCACGACAACGTGCGCCAGCGCAGCCGCTATCAAGGCTCCGAACAGGCCTCCCGTGCCGCCGCAGTGCTGCTGCTGACCTTGCGTGGTACGCCCTTCATCTATCAGGGCGAGGAGCTGGGGCTGGAAGACGCGGTGATCACTGCCGAGACCCGTGTCGATCCGGGCGGCCGTGACGGTTGCCGGGCGCCGATTCCCTGGCAAGCTGAGCCGCCGCATGGCTGGGACGGCGCTGCACCCTGGCTGCCCTTCCCACCCGAGGCCGACGAACTGGCGGCCGAGCGCCAGACCGGCGCGGTGAATTCGATATTTGCGCTCTACCAGCGCTTGCTCGCCGCGCGCAAGGCCAGCCCGGCGCTGCACCACGGCGATTTCGCAGAGCTGCCATCGCACCCTGATGTTCTGGCCTACCACCGACAGCAGGGCGACGACTGCCGCCTGGTCTGCATCAATTTTGCCGATCACCCACACGCGTTCCCCCAAAGCGCCCATTGGCTGGTGGAGATCGCCAGCGATGGCGTCGGGGAAGGCGAACCCTTTAATGGCAATTTGTCAGCCGGGCAGGCGCTGGTCCTGCGCCCGGCGGAGAGCTGAGCATGCGTCCACTCTGGTATCGCAACGCGGTGATCTATCAGGTCGATCCCGCACTCTTCCGTGACAGCAACGGCGACGGCTGCGGCGACTTGCGCGGCATCACCGAACGACTGGATTACATCCGCGGCCTGGGTGCCACCGCCGTCTGGATCATGCCCTGCTACGCTTCGCCGTTCCTCGACGCCGGCTACGACGTCACCGACCACCTGCAGATCGCCCCGCAATTCGGTGATCTGGCTGACATGGTAGCGCTGCTGGAAAAGGCCGAGGAGCTCGGCCTGCACGTGATCATCGAACTGCTGGTGCAACACACCTCCAGCGAGCACAAATGGTTCCAGGAGGCGCGCCGCGACCGAAATTCGCCGTACCGCGACTACTACATCTGGGCAGATGAGCCGGACACTTCGATGGCGCCGATCTTTCCGACGGTCGAAGACAGTATCTGGACCTGGGACGAGGAAGCCGGCCAGTACTACCGCCACCTGTTCTACAAGCACGAGCCGGACTTGGACCTCGCCAACCCGCGGGTCATTCACGAAATCGAGCGGATCATGTCGTTCTGGCTGCGCCTGGGTGTGTCCGGCTTTCGCATCGACGCTGCGGTACACATGGTGCGCCAGGCCGGCGGCGGGGATCTCAAAAACGGCTACTGGCTGCTGGAACACATGCGCGACTTCGTCACCATGCGCCGCCCGGAAACCGTACTGCTCGGCGAGATCGACACCGACCCGGAAAAGTATGTCGAGTACTTCGGGGACGAGGCGGACCGCGTCACCCTGCTGCTGGATTTCTGGACCAACAACCACCTCTTCCTGGCGCTGGCCCGGCAACAGGCCGAGCCGCTGGTCCGCGCCTTGAACAGCCAACCGCTTCCACCCAGCCATTCGCAGTACGCACTGTGGATTCGCAACCATGACGAGCTGAGCCTGGATCGGCTGAAAGAAGATGAGCGCAACGAGGTGATGGACACCTTCGCGCCGGATCCGAAGATGCGCGCGTATAACCGCGGCATTCGGCGGCGGCTCGCGCCGATGCTCGATGGCGATGAACGCCGAATCGCCGCCACGCATGCGTTGCTGTTTTCGCTGCCGGGCACACCGATCATCCGCTATGGCGAGGAAATCGGCATGGGCGACGACATGGAGCGCCCCGAGCGCCAGGCCGTGCGCACGCCGATGCAGTGGTCCAACGAGCCCAACGCCGGGTTTTCCTGCACCGCCGGCGAGCTGGCGGCGCCGCTGATCGATGAAGGCCCCTTCGCCTACGACAAGATCAATGTATTCGCCCAGACCCTGCGCAGCGATTCACTGATGGCCCGCACGGGCAACATGATCCGCACGCGGGTCGGGCTGCGTGAAATAGGTATCGGCAAGCGGCAGACGGTGGAAGTCGAGGATGCAGCGGTCTTCGCCATCCGCCACGACAACGGCTCCAGCGTGCTTATGCTGGTCAACCTGGCCGACAAGGAAACCACAGTGGAAATCACCGCCGACGATCTGCAGGACATGGTCGATGTGCTCGCCGACAGCAACTACGATCAGCCCGAAGGCTCACCGCTGAAAATCCGCCTCGGGCCGTACGGCTACCGTTGGCTGCGGCGCAAACAGCAACTGTTCGGGTAATCCAGATGCCCCACCAGCTCGATGCAACCCAATGGCGCGCCTGGCATGGAGACGACTTTCCTCACGATTGCTGGTGTGTTGCAGGCGACGAGCTCTGCGCCGTGGCCGGTTCGCGGCGCATCGATCTGATATCCCGGCAACGCTACGGAGATTTCATCCTGCGCTTCGAATTCGCCCTGCCCTTTGCCGGTAATTCCGGTGTGTTCTGTTGCGTCGACGAAGGTGCTGATCTCAGCTGGCACAGCGGCCCGGAAATGCAGCTGCTGGATAACCGCGGCCATCCCGATGGCCGCGAACCGACGACGCGCAACGGCGCGCTCTACGGCTTGCTGCGACCTGATATCGAAACGCAGACTGAGCCCGAACAGTTCATCGAAGCGGCGTTGAGCCTTCGCAACGGCGAAGTCGAGCACTGGCTGGACGGGCAACGGGTGCTGCGCTACCGGCTCGATGATTCGGCGCTGCGGGAACGCATCACCCAGAGTAAATTCAGTGGCTATCCTCGCTTTGCCCAATCTTTCGAAGGCCACGTGGTGCTTCAACACCACGGTGAAGCGGCGCGTTTCCGCCGCCTGTCGATCGAAACACCGGACTGAACGGTCCACTTGGACCTGCGAGCAGAATTGAGCGAGAATGCGCGGCTTTCCAGGCCGCGGTAAGCAGTGACGGACGGATGCAGAATCGAAACGAGCTGGGCGCTCGCTTCTATGGCGCAGCGCCCAACTGGTTTTCAGCACCCCGATTCGTCAGGCAAACCCGGCCGCTCACGCTTGAGGTAGCGCGTTCGTGGAACAGCTGAAACAGAAGATCCGCAATGAAGGCATCGTACTCTCCGACCGCGTACTGAAGGTCGATGCTTTCCTGAATCATCAGATCGACCCTGTGCTGATGCAGCAGATCGGCCAGGAATTCGCTCGCCGGTTCCGCGACGAGAAGATCACCAAAATCGTCACCATCGAAGCTTCGGGCATCGCGCCAGCGATCATGGCTGGTCTGGAGCTGGGCGTGCCGGTCATTTTCGCCCGTAAGCATCAGTCGCTGACCCTGACCGATCACCTGTTGACGGCCTCGGTGTACTCCTTCACCAAGCAGGTCGAGAGCACCATCGCGATTTCCACCAATCACCTGTCGCCAAACGACCGGGTGTTGGTCATCGACGATTTCCTGGCCAACGGCAAAGCGGCCAAGGGACTGATTTCGATCATTCAGCAGGCAGGCGCGAGCATCGCCGGGCTTGGCATTGTCATCGAGAAGTCCTTCCAGGCCGGCCGGCAGGAACTGGAAGAAGCGGGCTTCCGGGTTGAATCCCTGGCACGCGTGGCCGCCCTCAGCGACGGCCAGGTCGTGTTCGTCGAATAGCGCCCCGCGCCACTCCCTGCGGCTTATTCCCTACGCCACAGATCAACCAACGCGCCCTGCGTGCCGGCAACCGGATCGCTCACCGGTACGCTGACCCGCTGAGCGCGCGCCTGTGCCTCATCATGGCCGGCTTCATCCGGGCGCAGCAGATCGTACTGCTGCTCGACCGGATAGCCGCCCACCACTTCGAAATCATTGCTGGCGCTGAGCTGGCAATGACCGGTGCCGGCCGGCAGCACCAGCGCGTCGCCAGCGCGCACCTCAACTTCCTGCCCCTGTTCACCACCGAGCATCAGCCTCGCCGACCCCCGCGAAACGCCGAGCACCTCATGAGCGGTCGAATGAAAGTGGTGATAGTCGTACACACCCGCACGCCATTGGGCCGGCCACAGGTGGCTATTGAACAGATTCTCGAACGCACTGGCATAGTCGCTATCAGCCAGCGGCAACTGCCGGTACACCAGCACCGGATGCGAGCTGTTCGGCGTACGACCGTCGCTGGAAAAATGCAATTGCTCGGGATGCGGGGCGGAACTGGGCATGGGCATCTCATCTTCGTGCGGAGGCCTGACGTCGGTGCAGGCCACGGGAATGGGTTTGAAGTTTCGACCCGATGCAGCGCCGCTTTTCTCCCCGCCAGACACGACAAAGCCGCCCGAAGGCGGCTTTGTCTGACCGGTTGAAGCTTAGAGCCCGGACATCTGCTTGATTGCAGCCATCAGCTCGTCATCCGAGCAGCTGGCGCAAGTGCCTTTGGGCGGCATGGCGTTGATGCCGGTGATGGCGTTGGCCAACAGCACATCGAGACCACCCTTCTCATCAGCACGCGCTTGCCAGGCAGCTGTATCGCCGACCTTCGGCGAGTTCAGCAGACCGGTGCCGTGGCAGGCGTTGCAGAACTTGCCGACCACTTCTTCACCACTAAGCGCGCCGCCACCAGCGGCAGCAGCTGCCGGACCGGCCGCTGCGCATTCTTCACCTTGAATACAAACTTCGCCCACCGGCTTGAGGCGCTCGGCGATGTCGTCGTTGGTCGCAGCCTGAGCGCTCACTGCCCACAGGGCCAATACGGCAGTCTGTGCTACCAGGATCTTCTTAATCAGGTTCACCTTATACCCTCATGTGGCTAGACACGCCCGCGGCCACGGTATCGCGAGCGGCGGTCAGTATAACGGCAAGCCATGCCCGCCGAAACAATACGAAAGGCCCTGTCATCCTCAGCGACGCTTTGTCGCAGCGGCACCCGTCCGTCACTTGGCCCAGCCGCACAGGTCAGAAGTTGGCCGGCGTGGTCGCGCTGATCAGCTTGGCCGGCGCGTCGAACGGATTACGAAAGCGATGCGGCTTGCTGCTCTCGAAGTAGTAACTGTCGCCTGTTTCCAGCAAATAGGTTTGGCCGCTCACCGTCAGCTCCAGGCGTCCCTCGACCAGCATGCCAGCCTCTTCGCCCTGGTGCGCCAGCATGTCGGTGCCGGTATCGGAGCCAGGCGGATAGGTTTCGGCGAGAAATGCGATGGCGCGACCCGGGTGCGCTTTGCCGACAAGCTTCATGCTCACCGCGCCGTCGGAAATATCGATCAGCTCGCCGGCCTTGTAGACCACCTGGGTGTCGCTGTCCTGCTCGAAATCAGGCGAAAAAAACTCGACCAATGACATTGGAATCCCGCTCAGCACCTTCTTCAACGAACTGATCGACGGGCTGACGCTGTTTTTCTCGATCATGGAGATCGTGCTGTTGGTGACGCCCGCACGTTTGGCGAGTTCGCGTTGGGACAGGCCCTTGAGTTTGCGGATGGTTTGCAGTCGAACGCCAACGTCCAATACGGGAGCCCCCAATAAGAGCGATTGCTGAGGTCGCTATGATGGCGAGGGCGTTCAGTATTTTCAACACAACGGGACGAAATGACAGATCGCCCCGGATGGCGATCGGGCTACGCTGGTAATGCGGCCACAACCGACAGCTCAACCAGGATCTCGGGCTCGCAAAGCTTGGCCTCCACCGTGGCACGTGCCGGCGCGACGCCTTCCGGCAGCCACTGATCCGAGACCGCATTCATGCCAGCGAAATCGGCATCGATGTCCTTCAGGTAAATGGTCACCGAAAGGATGTGCTGCTCATCGGTACCGGCCTGCCGCAGGAGGCGTTCGATATTGTCGAGCGTCTCACGGGTCTGTTGTTCGATCCCCGCATTCATGTCCTCGCCCACTTGGCCGGCCAGATAAACCGTGTTGCCGTGGATGACGATCTGGCTCATGCGAGCGTTAGTGTGCAGGCGCTGTATGGGCATGCTTGTGCGATTCCTTTTGGGTGCCATAGCGGGAAATATCGAGGCCGTCGGTACTGATCTGCGTGCGCTTTTTCGCCAGCATGTCGGCCAGCAAGCGACCAGAACCACAGGCCATGGTCCAGCCCAGGGTACCGTGCCCGGTGTTCAGATGCAGATTGCGATAGCGTGTGCCGCCAATGATCGGCGTTCCATCCGGTGTGGCCGGGCGCAGGCCGGTCCAGAGTTCGGCAGTACTCGGATCGCCACCCTGCGGGAACAGATCGCCGACGACCATTTCCAGCGTTTCTCGCCGGCGCGGATTGGGCGAAAGGTCATGGCCTGCAATTTCGGCCATGCCGCCCACCCGGATGCGCTGGTCAAAACGGGTAATGGCGACCTTGTAGGTCTCGTCGAGCACGGTGGAAACCGGCGCCATCGCGGGGTCGCTGATCGGCACGGTCAATGAATAGCCCTTGAGCGGATACACCGGCGCGCGGATGCCGAGCGGCTTGAGCATCTGCGGGCTGTAGCTGCCCAGCGCCAGCACGTAGCGATCGGCCTTTTCCAGCTTGCCGTTGATCCGGACGCCTTCGAGCTGGTCACCGGCAGACTGCAGCCGCTGGATGTCCTGGTTAAAACGGAACTCGACGCCCAGCTCGCGGGCCATTTCGGCGAGCTTGGTGGTGAACATCTGGCAATCGCCGGTCTGGTCATTAGGCAGGCGAAGCGCGCCACTGAGCTTGTCCGATACCTTCGCCAGCGCCGGCTCGGCGTGTGCGATACCGGCGCGATCGAGCAGTTCATAGGGCACGCCGGAAGCATCCAGCACGGCGATGTCCTTGGCGGCGTTATCGAGCTGTGCCTGGGTGCGGAACAGTTGGGTCGTGCCGCACTGCCGGCCTTCGTAATCGATACCGGTTTCAGCGCGCAGCTCATCAAGGCAATCGCGGCTGTATTCGGACAGCCGCACCATGCGCTCCTTGTTCACCGCGTAGCGCGCTGCCGTGCAGTTGCGCAACATCTGCGCCATCCACAGGTATTGCTGAATGTCGCCAGTGAGCTTGATGGCAAGCGGGGCATGGCGTTGCATCAACCATTTCATGGCCTTCAAGGGTACGCCAGGCGCGGCCCAGGGCGACGCGTAACCGGGGGAAACCTGGCCGGCATTGGCGAAGCTCGTCTCCATCGCCACGGCTGGCTGACGGTCAACCACCACGACCTCGAAGCCAGCCCGCGCTAGATAGTAGGCACTGGTGGTACCGATCACGCCGCTTCCCATTACCAGAACACGCATCGCCGTCTCCCACCCGTGCTGCAGGGCTTTTTCGAGTCACTGTTAATGCGGAGTATAGAAAGCGCCATGTAGTGGTTTTCGCTATATAACAGGCTATATTTGCGATTTATTCACGCCTGCAACCGCTTATATAGAGGCGATACGCCTATGCGCACTAAGCATCAAACCCGCCGCGAGCTGGACAAGATCGACCGCCAGATCCTTCGCCTGCTGCAGGCCGAAGGACGCATGCCATTTACCGAACTGGGCGAGCGTATCGGCCTGTCGACCACGCCGTGTACGGAGCGCGTTCGACGTCTGGAGCGCGAGGGCATCATCATGGGTTACACGGCGAGGCTGAACCCGCAGCATCTGAAAGGCGGATTGCTGGTATTCGTCGAGATCAGCCTGGCCTACAAGTCAGGCGACATCTTCGAAGAGTTTCGCCGTGCCGTGCTCAAGCTGCCTCATGTGCTGGAGTGCCATCTGGTCTCGGGGGACTTTGACTACCTGATCAAGGCCCGGATCTCGGAAATGGCCTCCTACCGCAAGTTGCTCGGCGACATCCTGCTCAAGTTGCCGCATGTGCGCGAGTCGAAGAGCTACATCGTGATGGAAGAGGTCAAAGAATCGTTGGAACTGCCGGTGCCGGAGTAGCAGCCGAAAGCCAAGCAGAGTTCGCAGCCAGATCAACCCAAATCCCGGCGCATCAAAAGCCGAGCCGAACGAGCCGTTGGGTCAGCCGTTAGCCAACCGAGAACCGTCAGGTTTTGCTTCAGCCTCGCGCGGCTTTTGCTCTGCAATAAACATCCGGTCTACCCTTCGGTCCATGCAAACCGTCCAAGGCTCGACCATGACCACCCCGCAATCAGCTGCTCGCGCGCAGCACCACGCGTCGTCCTACTACGCGGCCACCACCAATCGCTCCCTTGATCTCAAGCACTTGCAAGGCGAGCTGGAGGCGGATGTCTGCATCGTCGGGGGCGGCTTCAGCGGTCTCAATACGGCTATCGAACTGGCCGAGCGCGGCCTGTCCGTAGTGCTGCTGGAAGCCCACCTGATCGGTTGGGGTGCTAGCGGGCGCAACGGCGGACAGTTGATTCGTGGAGTGGGGCATGACGTCGAGCAGTTTCATCCGGTGCTGGGTGACGAGGGCGTGGACAGCCTCAAACGTATGGGTTTCGAAGCGGTGGACATCGTGCGCGAGCGCATCGACCGCTACGCCATCGATTGCGACCTGACCTGGGGTTACTGCGATCTGGCAACGAAACAACGGCACGTCGAAGGCTTCGAAGCGGACTACGCCGATCTCCAGCGTCTGGGCTATCCGCACCCATTGAGGCTCCTGCCAAGAAACGCGATGGGCGAAGTCATCGGTTCTGATCGCTACGTGGGCGGTCTGATCGACAGGGGCTCGGGCCATCTTCATCCACTCAACCTGGCATTGGGCGAAGCAGCCGCAGCCCTATCGCTAGGCGTGCAGCTGTACGAACGATCCGCTGTCGAACGGATCGATTACGGTCAGCAGGTTCGGGTTCACACCGCGCAGGGCAGCGTGCGTGCCCGTCAGCTCGTGCTGGCCGGCAATGCTTACTTGGGTTCTCTGAACAAATCACTGGCGGGCAAGGTGCTACCGGCCGGCAGTTACATCATTGCCACCGAGCCGCTTCCCGAGGACGTCAGACAGGAACTGCTGCCGCAGAACATGGCGGTCTGCGATCAGCGAGTCGCGCTGGACTACTTCCGCCTGTCGGCCGATGGCCGGCTGCTGTTTGGCGGCGCCTGCCACTACTCCGGACGCGACCCGAAGGATATCGCCGCCTACATGCAACCGAAGATGCTCGAGGTGTTCCCCCGCCTACGAAACACCCGAATCGATTACCAATGGGGCGGCATGATTGGCATCGGCGCCAACCGGCTGCCACAAATTGGACGACTGCCAGACCAGCCCAACGTCTACTACGCCCAGGCCTATGCCGGACACGGCCTGAACGCCACGCACCTGGCAGGACGCCTGCTCGGCGAGGCCATCAGCGGGCAGCTCGCGGGACGCTTCGACCTGTTCTCCCGTGTGCCACACCCGACCTTCCCTGGCGGTCAGCGTCTGCGTTCGCCGCTGCTGGCCCTCGGCATGCTCTGGCACCGGCTTAAAGACCAGTTCTGAATTTCACCGTTGCGCTGGCGTCCAAACTGTCGAGGAACATAACAATCGACAGGAGTGACCTTGCGCCTGCACCTGCTCCTTGTGGCAGTGCTATTCCTGGTTGGCTGTGCCGGCCAGATTACACCCGCCCCAAGGTCTTACGCGCTGCCCAACCAGAACTCGGCACTGACCCAGCAAGTCGAGGCGCTGGCGGCCAAGCAGCCTGCGGGCACCTCCGGATTTCGCCTGCTGTCCGACAGTGCCGACGCCTTTTCGGCGCGTATCCAGATGATTCGCCAGGCCAGGGCGAGTCTCGACGTGCAGTACTACATTGTCCACGATGGCTTGAGCACCCGCGCGCTCATAGAAGAGGTGGTGCGTGCGGCGGACCGCGGCGTCAGGGTACGGCTGCTGCTTGATGACACCACGAGCGACGGTAGCGACTACCAGATCGCCACTCTGGCGGCACACCCGAACATCCTGATCCGCGTCTTCAACCCCTTGCATATCGGCCGCAGCACCGTGATTACCCGTTCGCTCGGGCGGTTGCTCAACCTATCCCAACAACACCGCCGCATGCACAACAAGCTGATGCTGGCCGACAGCAGCCTGGCCATCGTCGGCGGGCGCAATCTGGGCGATGAATACTTCGATGCCGATCAGAGTTTCAACTTCACTGACATCGATCTACTCGCCGCCGGCCCGGTTGCCGAGCAATTGGCGGTCAGCTTCGACCAGTACTGGAACCACACGCTGAGCGTGCCGATCCAGCAGTTCTTGCGTCATCCGCCCAACAAGGACGAGCTTGAACTGGCGCGCCGCGATATCACCCGCTACCTCCAAGCCGAACGACAAAAGGACGAGCGCCGCTATCAGCATTTGATGGGCGGGCTGCAGGAGCCATCTCCGCGCGACTGGCTGACCGATCTGATATGGGCGCCTGGCGAAGCGCTTTGGGATCACCCCGACAAGATCGAAGCACCCGGCATTCCAGATGAAAGTTTGCTGCTGACCACTCAGCTGCAGCCGAGCATGGACGGCGTGCGACGATCCCTGACGCTGATCTCCGCTTATTTCGTGCCGACTGAACAAGGTGCTGCATACCTCGCCGGACACGCCAGAAACGGCGTTGCGGTACAGGTCTTGACCAATTCACTGGAGGCCACCGACGTGCCGGCCGTGCATGGCGGCTATGCGCCCTATCGGGCCGATCTGCTAAAAGCGGGAGTGAGATTATTCGAGTTGCGCAGACAGCCGGACCAGGAGACCCGCTTCAGTATCAGTGGCGATTCCGAATCCAGCCTGCACAGCAAGGCAGCGGTGTTCGACCAGGAGCGGGTCTTTCTCGGCTCGCTGAACTTCGACCCTCGCTCAGTCCTGTGGAACACCGAAGTCGGCATCCTTATCGACAGTTCAGAATTGGCTCGCGAGGTGCACAAGCTTTCGCAGGAGGGTACTTCGCCCGCCGTCAGCTATGAAGTGCGACTGATCGAGCGCAACGGCGTGCGGCGATTGATCTGGATCGCCGAGGATGACGGGCAGCGCAAGGTATTGCTGCACGAACCGGGCGGTGCCTGGCGACGGTTCAATGCCTGGTTCAGCCGGGTGATTGGCCTCGAGCGGATGCTCTGAGCGACTTCAACTGGCGCAAGGGGTTTCGTGTCACTTCAGCCAATCTTGCCGCGCAAACGGCCGCTGATCCAAAAATAGCTCTTTTGTGTGATACCAGAGCGCCACCCCTTGGCTAGGCTACCGAGCTGATGCCGTGCTGGTCCGACCGCCTGGCACTTGCTTCTATAAAAATAAAAAGGAGCGCGACATGAATCATCGCAAATGGCTATGGATGGTGGTTTTGCTGGCGTGCTGGTTCCCAGCTCTGCTCAATCCTGCCCATGCTCAAACCTATACTGCGCTGGAAAGCATGCAGATCCACGCCAACCGAGCGACCAGCAGCCTGTTGCTCTATCGAGGCGAAGGTTTCCAGAAGGCGCACCTGGCCCGAATGGAAAGCGACCTCAAAGCGCTAGCAGACAGGGTCGACAGCTTTCCCGGTGCCCGCAACGATCTGAACCAATTGCATCAGGTCTTACAGACAACGCTTCGCGAAGGCGCAAGCTTCGGCCGCGAGGAAGACGACATGCCTTGGGGTTGGCCGCTGCAGATGAGCAAGGCGCTGCGCGATTTCCTGACAGCAGTGCGCAGCCAGCAAGGCGCCAACGTTCGCGCCGAGCTGCCAGCCAAGGTGGAATACCTCACTGTGCAGTACCTCAGCCGCGCCTATGTAGGCTCATTCGAAACCGCCCGCGAACAACCGGATACCTACCTCGGCCAGGACGAGCGCCGCCTCGTACCGTCGATCGACGAGCAACTGGCTGCGCTGGATGGCAAATCGGACGTGGCCATTGCCAAGCTCAAAACACGTTGGGAGTTCCTCAAGGTGGCGCTCGAAGACATGAATAGCGGCAACAACAGCTTCAACACTGCGTCAGGCCGCGCTTTCGCCCCGATCATGGTTGATCGCCACGCGCGCAGCCTCAGCGATCAATGGATGGCGCTCGCCCCTGACTGAGCGCCCTCCTGTCAGGCATCGGCCGGCTGCTGGCGCAGTTGAACCGGGCCAACACGCGCTTCGATCGCGTGGCGCAGGGGTTCGCGCAGACCGAACATGAAGCCCAGCTCAGCAGCAACGAACAGTGGCCCGATGATCAGCCCGGTCAGATCGTCGACGAACGCAGGCTTGCGTCCTTCGAAGTAGTGACCGATGAACTGGATAATCCAGCCAACCACGAACAAACCGCCACCGGCACTCAGCCATAGCGTCGTCGATTGCTGCGCAAGCGCTGCACCTACCCAGACGCAGAGCAACAGCACCGCCCCCATGAGCACGCCGAAGCGCAGATCCAACCGAAGATAGAACAGCGTCGAGATCAAGGCGACCAGCGCAACCGGGCTCAGCCATAGCCCGAACGCCTCCACACCTGGACGCGAAAGCAGCACGGCGACAGCCAGCACGATCATCGGAATGCCGATGAAATGGCTGAGCAGATTGCGCGGGTCTCGGTGATAGGCCGCGTATTGGGCGAGGTGATCGGTGAGTGTTTTCATGGGGACGAGCTCCGAATAGCCTGACTGGCAAGCTTAGCCAGCTCGGCAAGGTGCCGCGCGGTGTCGAGTGGTGGTTGAGCGCCAAAGGTCATGGCGCTTGCGCCAATCAGCAGCTCAGCTAGGGCTCCGGACGATAGCCCAATCGCAAGCCACCCCAGTGACGGCTGTTCACCATGATCGGCACCGACAGGTCATGCATCAGCTCTCCGGTATCGCGGCTGTAGGTCTGCAACAACACCTTGCGTTCGTGGCTGCCACAGCGCGCGCCGGTGCGGTCATTGAACAGGCGCTTGCTGCGGCTCTTGACCTTGTCGATCTCCGGGTCGCCTACCGGGGGCTGGCTGAAGGCACGGTTGTGGGTCGGCACGTAGCCATCCGGCGTAGTCGCGATGGCATAAATCAACGCATCGTTGCGCGCGAGCAGGGGCTCCTGGATCGCCGGCAGCACCTCGTCAGCGTAACGGTCGAAACGGGTGTTGTAGCGGATCGGATTGGTGCCCGGCTGCGCCCGGTAATTGCGATCAAACAGATCGTCGACACCCAGGCGCCCGGCTTTCAGATCCGCCTCGAAACGCGCCCCGATGGCAGCCGCCGCTTCGCGCGCGAGATCGTAAACATCTTGGTGGTAGGCATCGAGCTGTACCTCGGCGAGCTGTTCGCTGACGGTTTCCGCCTGCTCTACCAGCTTCTCTGCCGCCTTCTCCAATTGGCGGGTCTGGGTCTCGCTCTCCAGAGCGTCGCCACGCAACTGCTCTACCGCAACGAACAACTGTGCGAGTCGCTCATGATTGCTTGCGGTGCCGGCGGCGATCTCGGCCACCTGAGTTTCGACGTTACCGGCCAGATCTGCGATTCCGCTGAGCTGAGCGCCGGTCCCGGCGATCTGAGCGGCGGCTTCGTCCAGCTCGCTGGCTTGCTTCTGGATATGGCTGACCACCGCGCCACTTTGCTCACGGATGTCACTGACCATCCGACCTACCTCTTCGGTGGCGCTGCTGGTGCGACCGGCCAGGTTACGCACCTCATCAGCCACCACGGCAAAGCCGCGCCCGGCCTCACCGGCGCGTGCCGCCTCGATCGCCGCGTTGAGTGCAAGCAGGTTGGTCTGGCTGGCAATGGACTGAATCACATCGGTAATCTGGCGGATTTCTTCGGTGCGCGCCGAGAGTCCGTCGAGCAGTTCGCGGCTGGCCTTGGTCTGTGCGCTGAGCTGCTGCATGCGTTCGATGGCGTGTTGGAGTTCGACACGCCCACTATCGCTGCTACGCCGCACGGCCTCGGCCGCTTCCAACGCCTGCCGTGCTCGGGCAGCGCTGTCCTGTTCGGTCGCCGTCATCGCCTCAGCGCCATTGGCGATCTCGCTGACCGCAACCAGCTGTGACTGCAACCGTGCCGCCAGTTGCTCAGCGCTGAACGACACTTGAGCTGCCGACAGGGCGTTATGACAGGTATGCCGGGAGAGGCTCTTGCTCAGCGCAGCGGAGCTCAGCTCGCCGGCGTCCTCTGCAACCGGGGTGCCCGTCACCCTGCGCCAAGGGCCGAACCAAGGCCATAGGGCAAGCAACAGGATCGAGATCGCGGTCAGATAGAACGGCAACTCCATCCAGCCATGAAACAACAGCAGCCCCAGCAGGGCCGCTGCGTGCAACAGACAGGCCTTGGGGTGAAGGCGGAAGGTAGGGCGCATCGGTGGCCTCTTGTTTTCGTCCGGTAAAAAGGCGTTGTACCACCTCTGCCAACAAAGAACATTGTCCCTTGGTGGCACATGGCCTTGCCGGACTGGAAACGATTACACACCCGTCGCCGCCCGGCATGGCCGAGTTACCGGGTTAGCGGCTGGACGCGGCCAACCTTAAGCGGCCGTCAAGCCTGACCGTACGTCAGGCCACCGCTTTTTAGCGAGACTGATCCGGAGCCGTCAGCGGCAGACCGAGCTGTACCCGGCGGCGTAGCCAAGGGCTCGGACGATAGCGCGGTTCGTGACCATAGCAGCGCTGCATGCCCTCCAGGATAGTCAGGATTCGAGCCGGGTTGTAATGCGCGGCGAACCCCAGCGGCCCCTTTGGATAGCCAAGGGCCACCGTGACCGCGCGGTCAAGCGTTTCTGGGGAAGCGATGCCCTTCTGGGCGATCTCACAGCCAAGGTTGACGATGCTGGCCACGATGCGTTGGCTGACGAACCCCGGAGAGTCGTTGATCACCTCGACCGGCACGCCGTCAGCGCCCAACGCCTGGCGTGCCTGAGCCTCCAATGCGGGGTCGAGCGCTGGTTGACGCATCAGCACGCGGCGTTTTTCAAGGTCACTGAAGAGGTCCAGCGCCACAGTACGCACGCCGGGCAGCGCCAGGCGCTCGATACAGCTACTCGCATCTTCTCCTAGCGGCGTGATCAGACAGATTGCTTGGTCCGAAGGCTCGGCACCCTCCTCGAGGATCGCGCCGGCCTGCTGCAATACCGATTTGATGGAGCTGCGCAGGTCGGGCTCGATACTGTCGAGCCAAAACGGCCGATCGATGCTTACCGGCTCGAAGCGGGCCTCAGGCGTGCGGACCTGCTGGCCGTCTTCGTAGCGATAGAAGCCCTGACCGGTTTTGCGACCGAGCAATCCGGCCGCCACCCGCTGCGCGGCGAGGTAAGACGGTGTGTAGCGCGGATCGTAGTAGAACTGGTCATGCACCGATTCCATCACCGCGTGGGAAATATCCAACCCGGTCAGATCGAACAATTCGAACGGGCCCATTCGAAACCCGGGCCCGTCCCGCAAAATACGGTCGATCTGTTCCGGCGTGGCGATCCCCTCGCTAAGGATGCGCTGCGCCTCGGTGCCATAGGCACGACCGGCGTGATTGACCAGAAACCCAGGAGTATCCGGCGTAATCGCAGGGAAGTGCCCGGCCTGCTCGGCCAGCTGCACCAAGCGCTCAATGACCATCGGGTCGGTGCGCTCGCCGCGCACCACTTCGACAAGCTTCATCAGCGACACTGGATTGAAGAAGTGATACCCAGCCACCCGCTCGGGCCGCTCGCAGGCACTGGCAATGCGGGTCACGGACAACGAGGAGGTATTGGTCGCAAGTACGGCGTCGGCCGCAACCAGACCTTCAAGCTCGACAAACAGGCTCTGCTTGGCTTCCATGTTTTCGACGATGGCTTCGATCAGCAGATCGCAGCCGGACAGCTCGGCCAGCTGATGGGCTGGCTGCATGCGCTCCAGAATCGCCGGCAGCTCATCGGCGCCCAAACGTCCCTTGGCCACGCTGCGCTCAAGCAGTTCACGGTTGAACTGCAGGGCTTGATCGATGGTTTCGGGCCGAGCGTCATACAACCAGACCTGCTGACCGGCGCTGGCAAATAGCTGTGCGATGCCGCGCCCCATGGCGCCGGCGCCGATAATGCCAATACGGGAAAACATGGGAACCTCCTCAGTGGATGGCGTTGCGATTCTGAAATATGATCAACCAATATTCCGCAGTGCGAAACCATGTTCCATCTATTTGAACCTGAGCCTAAAGACTGCCAGACTCCATAGCAAGCCATCCGTGATCGAGCGCCATGTCCGCTTCCGACTATTCGTCCGCCCAACTTCAGCAAGTCCACGCCTCCGTTACCGGTTTCTTTCAAGACATCGGCTGCGAGCTGCTCGCCTACGGTCCGGAGCACGCCACGCTCGCCCTAACTTTGCTGCCGCGCCATCTGAACAATGCTAGCAACATGCACGGCGGCGTCATGGCGACCTTGATGGATGTTGCGATGGGCCTATGCGGCACCTGGGAAGCCGACCCGACAGACCGTCGTGTCGCGATGACGCTGTCGATGAATATCAACTTCAGCGCAGTTGCTGCAGCGGGAAGTCGCATCAGAGCGCAGGCTCGTTGCCGCTCGTCCGGGCACAAGGTGTTTATGGCCAGCTGCGACTTGCTGGATGAGCAGGATCGATTAATCGCGTTCGGCGAGGGTGTGTTCAAGCGCGGCTCGCTTCGACGAGAGCTCCCGGCCTAGATGACCGCGCTGCTGCCACTGGCTCTGTTCTTTGAGCTTCTGGCTCTAATCACCCGAATTCAGCCGATGAGCGTTATCAGCGGCGCCCTGCTGAGCCTGTTCTTCATCTGGCATTGGCGCTCTCTGATGCCCTATCCACGGCGGCTCGGGATCGTCACCGCAGCACTGCTCGGCTACTGGCTGCTGTCTGGCGAAGCAACCTGGCAGCAGGGCGCGCGAATGTTGTCGTCAGCCGCCTATTACGCAGCCTTTATTGGCGCGCTGGGTCTGATGCACTGCCTGGTCAAGCGTCTGCAGCAACTCAGCGAGTTGCATCGCCTCCTGCTGGCCGGCCCTCGCACATGGCTCTACCCGGGCTATCTGCTGAGCACATTCGCGATCAGCTCGGTGCTCAGTTTCGGCATGCTCAACCTGATATGTGGCTCGCTGGAAAATCATCTTGCACGCCGTCCATACAGCGATCATCAGCGCCGCGAAGGCCGCCGCGGCGTGATGGTTACCGCTCTGCGAGGGTTCGCCCTGGTGCCTTTGCTGGCGCCGACGAGCGTTGCGGTGGCGATCCTCACCCGCGAGCTCGGCATTAGCTGGAGCACGTTACTACCCTTCGGCCTGCTAGGCGGGCTGATCCTGCTGTTGTTCGGCTGGCCGGTGGAGAACCGTCGCTTGCAGCAGTTGGCGGACTATCCGGTCGTCGATGCCGGCTCGGACACCCAGCAAGCCGGTGGCCGCCTGAATGGCCTGTTGTTGGGCAGCCTGATCGGCATCGCGCTGATCGCCCTACTGGCCGCCTTTACCTGGCTCTCCGCCACCCAAGCCGCGATGCTGACGGTGCCGACCGCGGTAATCGTGATCCTGCTCTGGCAGCGGACCGCGCCGCGCCAGGTGCTCAGTGAGGTCAGCGAAACGTTGATCGGCATGCGCAACGAGACATTCATTTTTGCCAGCTCGGCATTACTGGCCGGGTTGGTTGCAGCCGTCTTGCCGGTGCATCACCTGGCGGATCAGCTCGGAAGCACGCCGATGGCACTGTTCGGGCTGGGTGCGGTCGGTGCGCTGGCGGTCATGGCACTGGCGTTACTTGGCGTCGCGCCGCTGATCTCGTTGAACCTCTGCGCTGCGCTACTGGCGCAACTGGCAAGCCAGGGCCTGACGGTGACGCAACCGGCTGTGGCGCTGTTGTTCGGGTTTTCACTGGCCATGCTGCTCTCGCCCTACGGCCCCTCAGCCGTACTGTTGGCCCGCCACGCCCAGCTGTCACCCTGGCGCATCGCTGTCGGCTGGAACGGGCGTTTCGTCCTCAGCGTATTGATCCCACTGCTGCTGATCCCCCTGCTGGCATGAGGACCCTCGGCTCACATCCAGCCGTGTTCAGCCATCGACAAAGGTTCGCCATCCCCGACGATGAAATGATCGAGCACCCGCACATCGATCAATGCCAGGGCATCGCTGAGCCTGCGGGTCAGCTGACGGTCAGCCTGACTCGGCTCGGCGACACCGGACGGATGATTGTGGGTCAGGATGACGGCTGCGGCATTCTGCGCCAGCGCGCGCTTGACCACCTGCCGGGGGTAGACGCTGGCTCCGTCGATGGTGCCGTGGAACAGCGGTGTAGTAGTATCTAATAAAACCGTTAGAGACTTGCAGCAATGCCCAAAGCTTATGCCTATGTTAGATGGTCAACCGCCGAGCAAGGCGGTTTGGACAGAGACAGCCACACACGCCAAACCACACCACTGGAAGCCTTCACGGCTACTACTGGCGTTGAGGTGGTTGAAACTATCATTGATAAGGGTGTTAGTGCCTTCCGAGGTGCTAACGCTCGCATTGGTCAATTGAAAGGCTTGTTGGATAGGATTGGAAGTGGAGAAATTGAGGCCGGTGATTACATCATCGTTGAATCAATCGACCGTCTAACACGCCAAAGGCTAAATGATTCCGTTGAACTGATTCAATCGATTTTGCGTAAAGGTGTGCGGATTCATACCGCCATTGATAATAAAACCTATTCCTACGATGACCCAAATCGTGATTTAGAAACATTGCTTATGGTTGGTGTGATTGCGAAGCGAGCACACGAAGAATCCGACACAAAATCAAAACGGTTAAAATCATCTTGGGTTAAAAAGAGAAATGCAGCAGAAACTAAAATCATTAGAAAGCAATGCCCATACGGCTTTGCTTATGATGATAAAGAAGAACGATTTGTAATTGTTGAAGATGAAGCAAACGAAATTAGAACCATTTTTGAACGACTGAAATATGTTGGGATTCTGGAAGCAATCAAAGAAGTAAATAAAACATCGAAACGAAAATGGACAAGAAAACACATTGACGAATTAGTTAAAACCAAAAGCCCCATCGGTGTTTTGGCTCTTCAAAGAAGAGAGGATGATGGCGACGGCCGTATCTTTGATAGATATATCCCAAACTATTATCCAAAGATTGTAGATGAGAATACTTTTGAAGCAGCAGTTGCAGCAATCAAAAAACGCTTCAATGAAAAGAAAAGTGGTCGCAGGGCACCAAACAACTACAACATATTTAGGCATTGCATTAAATGCAATGAACACGATGTAGGGATGTTTTTCAATCTTCAAGGTTTGGGTAAAGAGAAGAAGCGTTATGCTTATTTAGTTTGTTCAAATAGAGCAGAACGAGTTTGCGAGTGCAACAATAGAATTAGATTTGAATTGGTTTTTGGAATATTTCTTTGTGCTATTCAAAAGATGTATGAAAATCGTTATATAGACGAACGCACAGAGAAAAAGAGAAAGGACTTCACTTGGTTTAGTGAAAAAGATTATGCGAGTTTTGATAGTTTTAACAATGCGTTTGGTAAGTTCTTTGCAGCAAAAGACAACAGCAAACAGAAGGAAGAAATAAGAGCAAAGCAAACAGAATTGCTCATTGAAAAGAATTCTCTATCTATGCTTGACGCTTCGCTTGCTCAATTCGACGGAATTATTCCAAAAACATTTATTCAACGGATTGCAAACAGTGAAGCAAGAATTGCGGAACTTGAAAAGGACATTGCAAATCTTGAAGGTGATTTGATTGTTGAGGCAGAAGTATTAGAAGCAACAACACCGAAAGAAATCATCGAATTGTATCAAACAGAGATTGGAAGAATGAAATTGAACTCATTCTTTATAAATCGTGGAATCCTGTTTTTTGTCAATTTCGATAAAGAAGTCGGAACGGTTATCCTAACTATAAAATTGAAGGATGAACCAGATTTCAAAATGTCTGTATGGCATAAATTTCCAGAGAAATCACCTCTGAAAGAGTTTGGCATTGATGACTTATCTAACATCATAAAATAGATAAGCAAACATATTTAAGGCTGGCAAACTTGCCGGCCTTTTTTATTTCTATCTAATTGCTATACATTTTGCTATACATTCTTGCTATATAGTTTGCTATACATTTTAAAAATTAGTTTGCTATACATATTGAAACTTATAATTTATATGATACAAATATAGATATAGGTTTCTTTTTTATAGGCAAGCAATGGGATTGTATAGCAAATAACTGTCGTTATTTCCTACCGTAAAAATTCCTTCGGACATTTTCACTTACTATCCCTGCTTGATTTTCTTCACTTCGTTTGAAAATAAAAGGAGCCAAAACACTTAACAATTATGAGGTAATGATATGGCGAAAAAAGATGTTCAATTAAACGTTCGAGTTTCCAAAGAAGCAAAACAACTGATTGCGGATAATGCAAAATTGTTAGATATGAAACAGGGCGAGTATATAGAAACGATTGCTCGCAAAGGTCTTAATCAAGTTGTGGAAATACTCAACCCTAAACTATCCAATGAATATGAAAGCATTGTTAAGATGTTGGACCGTATGGGGAATAACATAAATCAAATTTCAACAAAAATAAATTCCCATCAAGGACTAACCCCGAAGAATATAGACAGTTTTAAAAGAATGGCAGAAGCATTTAATTTACTGTATTCAACACTTACGGAAAAGGAAGAGAAGCGAAACATATTCAACAACCAAGAGGAATAAATGATTAGAGAAAAATTAAGCACTCAAAAGAGTAAGATAGAAACGCAAAACACTCTGGCATATACGATTAAAAAAGCAATATTGGTTGAAAGCAATCGTTGCCAGCGTGGCACAAATCAAGAGTTTATAGAGTTTCTTGCAAAGAAGTTTGATAAGGCTTGCAAAGGAAAACAAGAAAATACTTCTTTCCACGAAACTTTATCTTTCCACACTTCCGATAACATCACACCTGAAAAGGCACTTGAAATAGCAAAAGAACTATATAGCGATACTATTGGTTTAAATCGTGAACATTCATTTGCTGTTCATAATGATACAGATGAATTGCATATTCATTTCATTTGGGCACCAAGAGACTTCGATAATAAAGTTTATTACCAGAAAGATGATTATCGCATCATAGAAAAAAAACTGGCTGAACTTGAAACAGAGCATAACCTTTATCAAGTTGAAAATAGAAAGGCGTTAAAACCTGATTTAGAAACCCAGCCAAGCAAATCAAAGAAAGAGCAAGCACTTGAACAACGCGGAATTAAAACTATTAAGAGTGAATATAGGAAGGATATAAACAATGCCTTGCATATGAGCCGAACAACAACAAATTTCTTTGGTTATTTGCACGATAAAGGTTATGACATTATCCCCAACGGTAAAACTGCTTATTCAATTACCAAAGATGGAAACACTTTCAAAGCATCAGATTTTGGAGTTTCCTATGTGTCATTGAAGAAGAAACTTGAAGAGCAACACGATTTTGCAGAACTGTTAGAGCATTACAGAAATAAAGAAAAGCAAGAAGTTGACGCCCATATTGGCACGAATGCAAAGGTTGATTATCTAACCAAGAACAAATATCAAACTACATTGGCAAAGCATTTTTCTCCGATTTTGGAGAATGATAAGGTTGAGTATTACTATAAAAACTCAAGCAATAGAAAGGCATTTGAATACCATAAAGAACCTTCCAAAATCTCTTTCAATGACTTATCTAATCAGTCAATCAAGGCTGGTATCCAAAGACTTACTCAGGATATGAAGGAGCCTGGACCTTTGTATTGCACTGGTTCGGAACAAGCAAGAAAAAGAATCTGGCTTGAATTCCAAATGATGAACCTTGAAGCAAAGGGTTTTACTATGAGCGGATACAAGCCAACGGCAACAGATTTGAAAGAATTAGAACAGCGTAAGGCTGATTATGCTGCATTAGATAAGAAGTGGAAGAAGGCACCAGAAGCACCAGAATTGCCTATGCCGTTCGTTCCTGACAGTCCAGCACCTACCCTACCAGTGCAGGAAGAAAAGCCGCAGGAAAAGCCAAGAGAAGAGCAGCAGGAGCCAAAACAGGAAAAGGTTAAACCTGATGTTCTTGATGATTTTGAACTTGATGAGACTTCAAAGACGCTTCTTGATGAGACAGACCCAGCCGATAGTTCAGGAACTACAACTGGTGGAGGCCCGAAACCACCTTCATCACGAAGGAGATATAAATACACATAAGAAATAGAGCCTTTAATGGGTCTTATCTTTGGGCTTTGGCTTTCTTGTTCTTTTAAATTGATGAGTGCCAATTTCGATATTTACAACCTTAGAAAACCCTTCGTCTTTTAGCCTATTATTATATTCAGTTAGTGCCGTATTTATTACGGCAGACAAAGAAAAATGATGTTCAAACGCTGCAACTCTCAACTCCTCATATAGTTGCTCTTCAATACTTACATTTACAACCCTCTTCATATTTGACCCTCCTATTATCAAACTACCATACAAATTAAATAATTCAATATTACCTAAACTTGATTTATTATTTTGTCGTGATACAACATAGTTATAAAGAAAGAAAAACCACCTAATAAGGTGGCCTATTAAACATCTAATTAATTTAATCTCACAATTAAGTTATACAATGGAATAATAATAAGTCAATAGTTCGCCAATAGTTTTTCTTTCTAATTAACGATAATTAGAAGAGGAACTATGCAATGTCTAAAAATATTTGAGGAAACACTACCAAAAAAACCATACTGCACTGATGACTTTCAGTCAGGTATTTCCCCAAGAATAAAGAATATAGCCGTAAAAAAACTACACATCCAGCCTAATGGACCAACTCATTTGAAATGGATGGCCTTCGATATTGACCTTCCTAATGCTGGTTTGAAATGGGATGAAGCTGGTATGCCACCCCCTAACATAAGCATAATGAATCCAGCGAATGGTCATTGCCATTATCTGTATTTATTAGAAACACCTATTAGAACCGCTATTAATGGAAGCCCCAAAGCAGTCAAATATGCTAGTGCCGTTCAAAACTCATTAAGAGCGAGACTTGAAGCAGACTTTGGATATGCTGGATTGATAGTCAAGAATCCCTTAAATCCTCACTGGATAACCAAAGAATGGCGAAATGAAGGCTATACTTTGGATGAACTATCGGATTATCTAGACCTATCAAGAGAAGCGGGGAACGATAGGCAACCAAATTATGGTTTAGGTCGCAATTCAAACTTATTCGATGATTTGCGGTTATGGTCTTACCGTGAAATTAGAAATGGATACTCTGCTTTCCAGCCGTTCTATGAAAAATGCTTTACTACTGCAATGCAGCTGAATGGTTATCTATCCACACCTATGCAGGTAAACGAGATAAAAACCATTTCAAAAAGCGTTGCTAAATGGACTTTCGCAAATTTCGATATGGCTAAATTCTCAGCAATTCAGGCTGAGCGTGGAGCATTAGGCGGAATGGCAAAAGGAAAGGATAAGAGAGAACTCGGAATACAAATGCTGAAGCACGGCGTATCTCTTACTAAAATTATGGAGGAACTAGTGGTTAGCAGAGCCACAGTATTTAACTGGAAAAGGTCTATTTGAAGATAGTCTAAATAGCCATATCAGATAATAGCCCGATTGGCGACTTAATATTAACGCACCCACCAACTAAGTACTTATCAAAGAAAGTTTCAATGAGTCTCGACATAGTTGAAACACATTCTCAACCAACATATCAGGGTAGACTAACAACACCCTGTCAACAATGTTTTCAGAATTGAGATTCTTCCCGTATGAGACATTAATACACCCCTCAAACAAAGCTAAAACAGCCCCATCGCTACCATTAACGTCCTGCTCTACCATTTCACTAAAGCCGTTGATCAATCTAGCATAGCGAACCATGTCCATTAATTCCATTTCAGGCAACATTTCTGCGACCCTTCGTGCCAAGCCTTCTTTAAAGTCAGTTAAAGCTGTTTGGCTGGACCCTAATTTCATAACATAGTAAGTAAAAGTCCCCATCATTACAGCACTGAACGTCATCGGCAAAATTGGAGTGTCTTTTGCAACTGCGCCCATAAAATCACTATGCTGCATTTGGCTTTCGAGATAAGACTCAGCCGTAAACTTTCCCACCTCTAAACTAAGACTTGCGACTTCACTTCCGAAATCATTCGGCGTCATAATTTTTTTTCTGAACGACGTTCTTTCATCAACTCTAAATGCTTCTAACTTTTCTTTCGGCGTAATCATAGCCGCCTACCCTGCTCAAGATTTTCATTACGAAACAATACACACTTTCGGCTACGATTATACCGCATTTATGCGGCAGTCGTTCTTTTCCATTTTTTATTAGTTAAAGCTGTACCGCTGAACAGCACCTCGAAGGCCAACACCCGGTGTTTGGAATCAAGGAAGAGACAAGCAAAGAGTTCGTGCGGCTCGTGCCGCAGGCGCGCCTTGAGATAGTCACGCACTGCCTGCGGGCTTTCCAGTGCCGAATCACGACGGATGCGCTCTGCCAGATGCCGTCTTGCCATTTCCAACACGGCTTGCAGTTGAGCGAACTTGGCCGGCCCGAGCCCCAGGTACGCGCTGAATTGTTCGCGGTCGCTTTCCAGCAGCGCACGCAGGCTGCCGAACTCATTCAGCAGGTACCGCGCCAGATCCACCGCGCTTTTCCCGGCCACGCCGGTGCGCAAAAAAATCGCCAGCAGCTCCGCATCGGACAGGGCCGATGCGCCTTGCTCCAACAGCTTTTCCCGCGGCCGTTCCGCCGCCGGCCAGTCACGAATGCTCATGCCACCTCCATGTCGAGCGTGCCCCTCGTCCTCTGAGGGCGCTGTGCTATCTTAGCGGCCTTTTATCCACGGCAACCGGTCCTCATCGGAACCAGTTCTCACCCCGTAACAAGGCAGGCCTATGCAGCGGCTTTATCGTAAACGCATCGTCCTGGGCGTCGGCGGCGGCATCGCCGCTTACAAGAGCGCGGAGCTTGTTCGCCGGCTACGCGACCAGGGCGCCGAAGTGCGCGTCGTGATGACCAGCGGCGGCCGTGAATTCATCACGCCGCTAACCCTCCAGGCCCTGTCCGGCCATCCGGTTCACCTCGACCTGCTGGACCCTGCGGCAGAAGCCGCGATGGGCCATATCGAGCTGGCCCGGTGGGCCGACTTGGTACTGGTCGCGCCAGCTACGGCCGATTTGATGGCACGCCTGGCCCAGGGCGTCGCCAACGACCTGTTGACCACGCTCGTACTGGCGACCAATGCACCGGTTGCACTAGCCCCAGCCATGAATCAGGCCATGTGGGCAGATCCCGCCACCCAAGCCAACCGCGCGCTACTTGAGCAACGAGGGATCCGCCTGTTCGGCCCGGCTTCTGGTAGCCAGGCCTGTGGCGATGTGGGTCTTGGCCGTATGCTCGAAGCGGATGACCTGGCTCAGGCCGCTGCTGACTGTTTCGAACGCAGCCTGTTAACCGGAAAGCACCTGTTGATCACCGCAGGTCCGACCCAGGAAAACATTGATCCGGTGCGGTACATCACCAATCACAGTTCCGGGAAGATGGGATTTGCCCTTGCCGAAGCCGCCGCCGAGGCCGGTGCGCGCGTGACCCTGGTCGCCGGGCCGGTGTTCCTGCCTACGCCCGACCGCGTTCAGCGCATCGACGTGGTCAGCGCCCGCGACATGCTCGCTGCGTGTGAAGCAGCGATGCCTTGCGACCTGTTCATTGCCGCTGCAGCCGTTGCCGACTACCGCCCGGAAGTCGTTGCGCCGCATAAACTGAAGAAAGACCCCGCCAAGGGCGACGGCCTGCTGCTGCAGATGGTTCGCAACCCCGACATCCTCGCCACGCTAGCCGGACGGCCGGATCGGCCGTTTAGCGTCGGCTTCGCCGCCGAGACCGAAAACCTGCTGGAGTACGCCACGCGCAAGCTGCGGGACAAAAATCTCGACCTGATCGTGGCCAATGACGTCGCCAACCCGAGCATTGGCTTCAACAGCGAAGAAAACGCCGTCACGGTGATCGACCGCCAGCAGTACGAAACCCGTTTCAGCCAGGCCAGCAAAGGGCACATTGCTCGTCAGCTGATTGCCTTCATCGCCGACCGTTACCATCAGGCCTGACCATGCACAAACTTCAAGCAAAAATTCTCGACCCCCGTCTTGGCACGGATTTCCCGCTGCCCGCGTATGCCACCAGCGGCTCCGCCGGGCTCGACCTGCGCGCCATGCTGCAAGCCGATACGACGCTGGAACCGGGGCAGACACTGTTGATCCCAACCGGCCTGTCCATCCATATCGCCGACCCGAACCTGGCGGCGCTAGTCCTGCCGCGCTCTGGCTTGGGGCACAAGCACGGCATCGTGCTGGGCAACCTGGTCGGGCTGATCGACTCCGATTATCAAGGCGAGTTGATGGTGTCCTGCTGGAACCGCGGCCAGACCAGCTTCAACATCGCCATAGGGGAGCGCATCGCACAGCTGATGCTTGTCCCGGTGATCCAAGCGCAGTTCGAACTGGTGAACGAGTTCGACAGCAGTGAGCGTGGCGCCGGCGGCTTCGGCCATTCTGGCAGTCACTGAGATATTTCTCGCCTTTTTCAGGACGAACCGAGGAGCTCCATGAAACTCTTCAAGCGCACCGCCAAGGACGACGGCGTTCTCAACCCCGCCGACACCGCTCCCTCCCGCCCGCGCCGTAGCGTCGGCCTGAAGACGCTCACACCCGGACTAATCCCGGGGCTGCTGGGGCTCGTGGTCGCTGGCGCGTTGCTCTGGACCGCCCAGCAGAGCAGTCAACAGCAGCAAGCCAGCGAACTCGCCCACGCGTGGGGTCAGAGCCAAGCTTCGGCGATCAATCAGGCGCTCCGCCAACTGGCCGAAGACACGCGCGCTGCCGCCAGCGATCCGCAACTGCTCGAAGCACTGCGTAGCGAGCAGCCGCAGCAGATACGTGCCGTCGAACGTGAGCTCGGCTACCGGGACGGCGTCATCGATGCGCATCTCAGTCTGCGCGGCCAGGCGCGAACGGATGCCAGCCGGCCCGGACCGCTGAATTTTTCCGCACTGGATATGCTGCAGCGCGCCGAGAACGGGCAAACGCCTGCAACCGAAGCGTTCAAGGTCGGCAACCGCTGGTTGCTCTACAGCGCGGCGCCGTTGCGCCTGGCTCCCGAGCAGCCGATTCAGGGCACCCTCCTGTTGGTAACCAGCCTGGAGCGTTTCCTGGCCACCCTGCCGCAGTTGCCGACCGAAGCCGGGCAATTGCGGCTGGTGCAACAATTCAACGGGGCCCCGACACAGCTGTTGGTTCAGCGTGGCGGGGCTGGCCTGGATGGGGCGTCAATAGAGCTGCCAAGCAACAACCCGAACTGGAAGATCAGTTTCTTGCCTGCATCGGAGCTTGGCACTGCGGGCCACTCGCCATTACCGATACTGGGGGCGGCCCTGGCGGCCCTCTGCGGGCTGCTGCTCGGCCTGCAGGCAGTGCTTAGCGCACAGCAAAGGAGGCTCCGTGAAGATGTCTTGCATCTGGGCCAGATGGTTCAGGAACTCTCCAACGGCAAGACCATCAAAACACCGACCTTGAGCCTGCCGGCGCTCGACGCACTGGCCAAGAGTCTGGTCCGACTGCCGCTCCGCACCGCCGGGATGTCATCGACCAAAACCCCGACTGCAGAGCAGCCCGCGGTTCGGCAAGCCCCATCTACCGAATATGTCGACCCTCTTTTCCAGGACACCGACATTCTCGACATCGACATTCTCGACGAGGACCAAGATTGGCTTGGCCTCGATACCAAGGAGCGAGAAAACGCAATGAGCGCCCCTAAAGCCCCGCAACTGCCCGCGAGCATCTTTCGCGCCTACGACATCCGCGGCGTTGTCGGCGACAGCCTGACCACCGAAACCGCTTATTGGATAGGCCGGGCAGTAGGCTCCGAAAGTCTGGCCCAAGGTGAGCCGAACGTGTCGGTCGGCCGCGATGGCCGACTGTCCGGACCTGAATTGGTCCAGCATCTGATCCAAGGATTGGTGGACAGCGGTTGCAGCGTCAGCGACGTCGGCATGGTGCCGACCCCGGTGCTCTACTATGCCGCCAACGTCCTGGCAGGCAAATCCGGCGTGATGCTCACCGGTAGCCACAACCCGCCGGACTACAACGGCTTCAAGATCGTGATCGCGGGCGACACCCTCGCCAACGAGCAGATCCAAGCGCTACGCCAGCGCATCGAAACCGGCAATCTCAGCGAAGGCGTTGGCCAAGCGGAGCAGGTCGACGTGCTGGAGAGTTACTTCAAGCGCATCCGTGACGACATCGCCGTGGCCAAGCCGATGAAGGTGGTGGTGGACTGCGGCAACGGCGTCGCTGGCGTGATCGCGCCGCAACTGATCGAAGCACTGGGCTGCAAGGTCATACCATTGTTCTGCGACGTTGATGGCAACTTCCCCAACCATCACCCCGATCCGGGCAAGCTGGAAAATCTCGAGGACCTGATCGCCAAGGTCAAATCCGAAAATGCCGACCTGGGCCTGGCGTTCGACGGCGACGGCGACCGTGTCGGCGTGGTGACCAATGCGGGAACTGTGGTCTATCCAGACCGTCTGCTCATGCTGTTCGCGAAGGACGTAGTCTCGCGCAACCCAGGCGCCGACATCATTTTCGACGTCAAATGTACCCGACGCCTGACACCGTTGATCAGTGGCTACGGCGGCCGGCCGGTGATGTGGAAGACGGGTCATTCGCTGATCAAGAAAAAAATGAAAGAGACCGGTGCGCTGCTCGCAGGCGAGATGAGTGGCCACATCTTTTTCAAGGAGCGCTGGTACGGCTTCGATGACGGCATCTACAGCGCCGTGCGGCTGCTGGAGATCCTCAGCCAGGACAAGCGCAACGTGGAACAGGTCTTCTCGGCTTTCCCCAACGACATCTCGACACCCGAAATCAATATTCAGGTCACCGAGGAAAGCAAGTTCACCATCATCGAGTCGCTGCATCGCGACGCCCATTGGGGCGACGCCAACATCACCACGCTTGATGGTGTGCGGGTCGATTACCCGAAAGGCTGGGGCCTGGTACGCGCCTCGAATACCACACCGGTGCTGGTGCTGCGTTTCGAAGCCGAAACCGAGGAAGAGCTCAAGCGCATACAGGAAGTCTTCCGCGCGCAGCTTTATACTGTCGCGCCTGAACTCACCCTGCCGTTCTGACTTGCGGAGCCTTGCATGACCCTCAGCCGTGAAGCCGCCACACAATTCGCCCAGGTTCTGTCCGAGGCACTGCCCTATATCCGCCGGTTCGTCGGTAAGACGCTGGTCATCAAATACGGCGGTAATGCGATGGAAAGCGAGGAGCTGAAAACCGGCTTCGCTCGCGACATCGTGCTGATGAAGGCAGTGGGTATCAATCCGGTGGTGGTTCACGGTGGCGGCCCGCAGATTGGCGACCTGCTCAAGCGCCTGAACATCGAAAGCCATTTCATCGATGGCATGCGGGTCACCGACAGCCAGACGATGGACGTGGTGGAGATGGTCCTTGGCGGCCAGGTCAACAAAAGCATCGTGAGCCTGATCAACCAGCACGGCGGCGCGGCCATTGGCCTGACCGGCAAAGATGCCAATCTGATCCGTGCGAAAAAGCTCAAAGCCACACGCCAAACGCCAGAGATGACATCTCCCGAAATCATCGATATCGGCCAGGTTGGCGAGGTCACCGGCGTCAATACCGAGCTGTTGGAAATGCTAGTGCGCGGTAACTTCATCCCGGTCATTGCGCCAATCGGCGTAGGCCCGGACGGCGAGTCCTACAACATCAACGCCGACCTGGTCGCTGGCAAGGTCGCCGAGGCGCTGAAATCGGAAAAGTTGATGCTGCTGACCAATATCGCCGGCCTTATGGACAAGCAAGGCCAGGTGCTGACCGGGCTGACCACCTCACAGGTCGACGAACTGATCGCCGATGGCACCATCTATGGCGGCATGCTGCCGAAGATTCGCTGCGCCCTCGAAGCCGTCCAGGGCGGCGTGCACAGCGCGCATATCATTGACGGCCGTGTACCGAATGCCGTGTTGCTGGAAATCTTTACCGACATCGGCGTCGGCACGCTGATCACCAATCGCAAAACGTCCGCTTCTCACTGATACGGTCATGAAAAAGCCCGGCCTCTTTAATGAGAGCCGGGCTTTTTTTCGCCTTGTTCAAAGCGCTATTCGGACTGACCAAGCAACTCGGCCACTCGCTCACGCTCTCGGCCATAGCTGACTTCTGCCTGTTTACGGGTCTGCCTGTAACGCTCAACGTCCCGTTTCAGGCTGGCCTGCTCTTTTGCCAGGTTGTCGATCTGCACCAGCAGCTGCTCGGGCACCTTCCGTCCGGCGCGCTCATGGTTTGCCGCCTGACTCTGAAGATTCGCCTGCTGTGTCCGCAACGATTGCAGGTTGCCGCGAGTGATACCGATAATGCTGTCGAGCTCAGATAGCCTGCGCGCCTTGGCGCGCTCGACATCAGCAACACTGGCATACAGCCGCAGCAGTTGGGCATCAGTCTCAGCTCGGGCTTTGGCTTCCAGCAGAAGTTGGCGCTCTTGCGCAGTTGGCGCAGGCGGCACTACTTGCGTCACACGGCCTTGGTCGTTGAGCACTTCATAACCGCGGCCAATGAACTGCGGTGGCACACCGTGCCGGTCGAGGACCACAACACCCTTGTCATCGACATACCGATACAGCTCAGCTTGCGCTACCGTCGCGCCCAGTAAACCCAACAGCAACAGCGCGCTGCTCCCTATTCGCATACTTCAGCCTCTTCCGTATTCGGTGCTTGCGGCACTGCCCGTCGAAATGCCTGATTGTTCTTGCCCGAAGGGTCTCAGCTTATACAAACCCCATCACAGTTGTGCAGCAATAAGTACACCAACTGCGAGAATGAACCGCTTGATCATGACTGATTCAAGCGACACGCCGCGGCTCGCAAGGGTTTAGATTGGCAGCTCCCGAACGAAACAACCCGAATAGCGGAGTTCAGAAGAACCGGAGGGCTGCCGGTAGCAGCACGGCTCCGGCAGCCCTCCTATCGCTGAAAGCGTCACAATTCGTCAGTTGCTGACAAAAAGCACAGCCGCTGCCGCAACCATAGTCAGCGGTAAATTATCGCGAGACCTGCACCCGTCGATGAGACGCCAGGCGAGCCGGTCTTAGATGCCATATTGATCCCGGTAGGCCTCGACAGCGGGCAAGTGGCGCTTGAGCTGCTCATCCTGGCCAAGGAACTCCAATACCTGAGCCAGTGAAACGATGCTCACCACGGGCATGCCGTAGTCCTGTTCCACTTCTTGAATGGCGGACAGCTGACCATGCCCCCGCTCCTGCCTATTCAGCGCAATCAGCACACCGGCAGCTTGCGCGCCCTGTGCCCGGATGATCTGCATGACTTCGCGGATCGCGGTTCCGGCAGTGATCACGTCATCGACAATCAGCACGCGACCGCTGAGCGGCGCACCGACCAACGTACCGCCTTCGCCATGGTCCTTCGCTTCCTTGCGGTTGAAGCACCAGGGCAGGTCACGCTGATGGTGTTCGGCCAGCGAGATCGCCGTCGCAGCAGCGAGAGGAATACCCTTATAGGCGGGGCCGAAAATCACGTCGAAATCGATGCCACTGTCGGCGACTGCGGCCGCGTAGAAACGCCCCAACTGAGCCAGCGCCGATCCGCTGTTGAACAACCCGGCATTGAAGAAGTAGGGGCTGGTGCGCCCAGACTTCAGAGTGAACTCACCGAAGCGCAAAACCCCGCGCTCGATGGCGAAGCGAATGAACTCGCGCTGGTACGCCTGCATGAAGGATATTCCCGGAAGACACTGACTTAGCTAATTGCGAAGAGCTTGGGTTATCATACACGCACGTGTTTTTAGGGGCCATTTATGCGGATCATCAGCGTCAACGTGAATGGCATTCAAGCGGCGGCGCAGCGGGGTTTGCTCAGCTGGTTGCAAGCGCAGAATGCCGATGTCATCTGCCTGCAGGATACCCGCGCCTCCCTAGTAGAACTCGACGATCCGGCCTACCAGCTCGACGGCTATTTCCTCTATACCGTTGATGCCGAACTTCCCGAACAAGGCGGTGTTGCGCTGTACTCCAGGCTGCAGCCAAAGGCTGTCATCATGGGTCTTGGGTTCGAAACCGCCGACCGCTACGGCCGTTATCTGCAAGCGGATTTCGACAAGGTCAGCATCGCCACCCTGCTGCTGCCAACCGGTCGCGGCGGGGACGAAGACCTGAACCAAAAATTCAAGTTCATGGACGATTTCGCTCATTATCTTGATAAGCAGCGCCGCAAGCGTCGCGAATACATCTACTGCGGCTCGCTATATGTGGCCCACCAAAAACTGGACGTCAAGAACTGGCGCGATTGCCAGCAGACGACCGGCTTTCTGGCTCCGGAGCGCGCCTGGCTCGATGAGATCTTCGGCAACATGGGCTATATCGATGCCCTACGCGAAGTCACTCGTGAGGGCGATCTGTACAGCTGGTGGCCCGACACCGAACAGGCCCAGATGCTGAACCTGGGCTGGCGATTCGACTATCAGATCCTCACGTCCGGCATGCGCCGCTTTGTCCGCAACGCTCGCCTGCCGCGCCAGCCACGCTTCTCCCAACACGCCCCACTGGTCGTGGATTACGACTGGACGCTGAGCCTCTGAGCTATCCGCTAGAACAGCCCTAAGCGGGCATGTTCTTGCCGTGCCGACCTGAGCTAGACGCTACTTAACAATGCGCCAGCAAAACGGATAGCGATAAGGTTTTCCCTCGTTGGCACGGATGCCGGCGATCACCACCAGCACCAATGCCACCACGCTGATAAGCGCCATTAAGGGAAAGCCGATCAGAACCCAGGCAAGCACCCCGCAAATCATCAGCAGGATGCTAAAGGTGATCTGGAAGTTCAGCGCTTCCTTGCCCTGCTCGTCGACGAAGGGATCCATATCCTTTTTCAGCTGCCAGACGATCAACGGGCCCAGTACATTTCCGATCATTGGCACCAGAAACCAGAAGAACGCCGAGTAATGACAGAACATGGCCCACTGCCGCGCTTGCGGAGAGGGCTGCGGAACCAATTCCTGATCAGACATGACGCTCTCCTCCGGATTAATCAGCCAGCGAGGCAACCTGCAGAGCGAATAGCTCCTGCATACCGGCCTGCGCCAACGCAAGCATGGCATTCAATTCATCGGGTTGGAACGGCGCACCTTCTGCGGTGCCTTGCACTTCAATGAAGCCGCCAGCACTGGTCATCACCACGTTCAGGTCGGTCTCGGCCGCCGAGTCTTCGAGATAATCGAGATCGAGGACCGGTTCGCCCTGGTACATACCTACCGACACAGCCGCGACCATTTGCTTGAGTGGATCGCCGCCCTTCAATCCGCCGCGCTTCTTCAGCAATTTCAGCGCATCGACCAGCGCCACCATCGCCCCGGTGATCGACGCAGTGCGAGTACCGCCATCGGCCTGAATCACATCACAATCGATGTAAATGGTGTTTTCACCCAGCTTGCTCATGTCCAGCGAGGCACGCAACGATCGGCCAATCAGCCGCTGGATTTCCAGCGTACGCCCACCCTGCTTACCCCGACTGGCTTCACGCTGGTTACGCTCGCCGGTCGCTCGCGGCAGCATGCCGTACTCGGCGGTCAACCAGCCCTGCCCCTGCCCTTTGAGGAAGCGCGGCACGCCATTTTCGATACTGGCGGTGCAGATCACCTTGGTGTCGCCGAACTCCACCAAAACCGAGCCCTCGGCGTGCTTGGTGTAATTGCGAGTAATGCGGATCGATCGCAGCTGATCGGCCGCGCGGCCACTGGGACGCTTCATGAGGCTTATCCTGGTCTGAGTGAATTGAAGGCCATTATAGGGGCCTGACCTACGCTAAGGGCCACCGTCGAGGCATTCCGATCAGTAGTCGGCCATGCCAATCGTGCACCTGCTACGCCAAGCGACTCAGCTACAGAAGAGGACGCACCGGCGTCACTCGCTGCATTTTCCTTTACAATCCTTCGCCTTTCGTCATCGCACCGAGAGGTTTCCCCATGATTCACAGCATGACCGCTTTCGCCCGTGCCGAGCAGGCCGGCGAGCACGGCACCCTCATCTGGGAGATCCGCTCGGTCAACCATCGCTACCTTGAACCGCACCTGCGGTTACCCGAGGCTTTCCGCGATCTTGAAGGCGCGGTCAGGGAGGCGCTGCGCAAGGGGCTGTCGCGCGGCAAGGTCGAGTGCACCCTGCGCTTCGCTGAAGAGACCGCTGGACGATCGATGCAAGTCGACCCGGAGCGGGCTCGCCAGCTGATCAGCGCGGCTGAAAAGGTTGCGGCATTGATCAAGCAGCCCGCACCGCTCAACCCCCTGGAGATCCTCGCCTGGCCAGGCGTGCTGGTCGGCGACTCGACGGACCCGCAAGCACTCAACAACGCCGCACTGCAGTTGTTTCATCAGGCCTTGGAACAGATGAAGGCTGGCCGTCTACGCGAAGGCGAAGAGCTTGCCCATCTGATCAACGAACGCCTTGATGCGATCGGCACGGAAACCGCCACGCTTCGCAGCCAGGTGCCGCAGATGCTCGCGGCACAGCGCCAGAAACTCATCGACCGCTGCGCTGAGATGCGCGTCGAACTGGACCCTCAGCGCCTCGAGCAGGAGCTGGTAATGCTGGCGCAGAAGAGCGATGTCGCCGAAGAGCTCGATCGTCTTGGCACCCACGTCACCGAGGTGCGCCGGGTGTTGAAGTCCGGCGGAGCGGCCGGGCGGCGCCTGGACTTTCTCATGCAGGAACTCAACCGCGAGGCCAACACGCTCGGCTCCAAGGCGTTCGACACGCGCAGTACCCAGGCGGCGGTCAATCTCAAGGTGCTGATCGAACAGATGCGCGAGCAGGTCCAGAACATCGAATAGCAACTAAGCTTGGCCTGACTTGCGGGCCAATCCGCCAGATCCCAAGACAGCAATCCGCTAAGAGAATTACATGGCAGCCTCCACCGGTACGCTCTACATCGTTTCCGCGCCTTCCGGGGCCGGCAAGACCAGCTTGGTCAAGGCCCTGCTCGATGCGCAACCGCAGGTTCGGGTTTCGGTTTCACACACGACCCGGCCGATGCGTCCGGGCGAGGTGGATGGCGTGAACTACCACTTCGTCAGCCGTGAGGAGTTTCTGCAGCGCCTGGAGCATGACGAATTCCTCGAACACGCCGAGGTCTTCGGCAACCTGTACGGCACTTCGCAGCGCTGGCTTGAGCAGACCCTGAACGAAGGCTTCGATCTAATCCTCGAGATCGACTGGCAGGGCGCACAGCAGGTTCGCCGCTTGATGCCGCAGGCCAAGTCGATCTTCATTCTGCCGCCAACTCAGGAAGCCCTGCGCCAGCGACTGACCAACCGCGGCCAGGACAGTGATGATGTGATCGAAACACGCATGCGTGAAGCGGTCAGCGAAATGACCCATTACGTCGAATACGATTATCTGGTGATCAACGACGACTTCGCCCACGCGTTGATTGACCTGCAGGCAATCTTCCGTGCTAACCAGCTGTTGCAGGCCGCTCAGCAACAGCGCTTCGAAGGGTTGCTCGGGCAATTGCTGGCCTGAAACAGCTGCGAAGCCGCACTCAATGGACGGGACGGCTGGCACCGAAACGCAGGAAAACTTCTCCGCGTCTGCTTAAGGTTGGTAGCCTGGAGCTGCTTTCCTGTTTTACCGCTTCCCTATTGGCTGGTGATTTTTTAGACTATCCCGTCCGCTCGCCCATTCGGGCACGCTTTACCGTTATTGATGAGGAACACCATGGCCCGCGTTACCGTTGAAGACTGCCTGGACAACGTAGATAACCGCTTCGAGCTGGTCATGCTCGCTACCAAGCGCTCGCGCCAACTGGCCACCGGTGGGAAAGAGCCGAAGGTAGCTTGGGAAAATGACAAGCCGACCGTCGTGGCCCTGCGTGAAATCGCCTCAGGCCTGGTGGATTACGATGTAATCGCTCAGGACGAAATTGTCGATGACGAGCCACTGTTCGTTCAGTACGAGGAAGAGCCCAACGAGGCCCTCTGATTAAATGCCAGGTCGAAGTCGAACCGCAGCCATAGCGCCCCATCGGCAAGGAGCAATCCCTTGCCAGCCATAGACGCTCTTGCTGATCGCCTGTCGACCTATCTCGACGCTGACCAAGTCAATCTGGTCCGTCGTGCCTATTTCTACGCCGAGCAGGCCCATGACGGCCAGCGTCGGCGCAGCGGTGAAGCCTACGTCACCCACCCCCTCGCGGTAGCCAACATCCTCGCTGATATGCACATGGACCATCAGAGCCTGATGGCCGCCATGCTGCATGACGTCATCGAGGACACCGGTATCGCCAAGGAGGCGCTCACCGCGCAATTTGGCGAAACTGTTGCCGAGTTGGTGGACGGGGTCAGCAAACTGACCCAGATGAAGTTCGAGACAAAGGCCGAAGCCCAAGCCGAGAACTTTCAGAAGATGGCCATGGCCATGGCGCGCGATATTCGCGTGATCCTGGTCAAGCTCGCCGACCGCTTGCACAACATGCGCACACTTGAGGTACTGGCCGGCGAGAAACGTCGCCGTATCGCCAAGGAAACCCTGGAAATCTATGCGCCGATCGCCAACAGGCTTGGCATGCATGCCATGCGCATCGAGTTCGAGGATCTGGGCTTCAAAGCCATGCATCCGATGCGCTCGGAGCGTATCCGCGCTGCCGTTCGCCGCGCACGTGGCAACCGCAATGAAATCGTCGACAAGATTGAGCAGTCACTCGTCCACTGCCTGGAACGTGACGACCTGCAAGGTGAAGTAGTCGGACGAGAAAAACACCTCTATAGCATCTACAAAAAGATGCGCGGCAAGCGAAAGGCGTTCAACGAGATCATGGACGTCTACGCGTTCCGGATCGTCGTCGACAAAGTCGATACCTGCTATCGCGTACTCGGCGCGGTACACAGTCTCTACAAGCCCCTGCCCGGCCGCTTCAAGGATTACATCGCAATCCCCAAGGCCAACGGCTACCAGTCTTTGCATACGACGCTGTTCGGCATGCACGGGGTGCCCATCGAGATCCAGATCCGCACCCGCGAGATGGAAGAGATGGCTAACAACGGCATCGCGGCGCACTGGCTGTACAAGTCAAACGGGGAAGAAACCGCGAAAGGCACCCACGCCCGCGCACGGCAGTGGGTCAAAGGCGTGCTGGAACTGCAGGAACGCGCCGGTAATTCCCTTGAGTTCATCGAAAGCGTGAAGATCGACCTGTTCCCGGACGAGGTCTATGTCTTCACGCCCAAGGGCAGCATCATGGAGCTGCCGAAGGGATCCACGGCGGTGGACTTCGCCTATGCGGTGCACACCGACGTCGGCAACACTTGCATTGCCTGCCGCGTCAATAGGCGCCTGGCGCCGCTATCGCAGGCCCTTGAAAGTGGCTGCACCGTTGAGATCGTGACCGCGCCGGGCGCTCGCCCCAACCCGGCCTGGCTGAACTTTGTCGTCACCGGCAAGGCGCGTACGCATATCCGCCATGCACTGAAGCTGCAGCGTCGCTCGGAGTCGATCAACCTCGGCGAGCGTCTGCTGAACAAGGTGCTCGCCGGTTTTGAAACAAGTCTGGACAGGGTTTCGCCAGAGCGTATCCAGGCGGTGCTCAACGAGTACCACATGGAGGTCATTGAAGACCTTCTCGAGGATATCGGGCTGGGCAATCGCATGGCCTACGTCATTGCCCGACGACTGCTGGCCAGCGAAGGCGAGCAGCCACAAAGCGCTGAAGGGCCACTGGCGATTCGTGGCACCGAAGGCCTGGTGCTCAACTACGCCAAGTGTTGCACGCCGATTCCTGGCGACCCCATCGTCGGCCACCTGTCCGCGGGCAAGGGTATGGTGGTGCACCTCGACACCTGCCGGAACATCGCGGACGTGCGGCACAACCCGGATAAATGTATCCAGCTGTCCTGGTCCAAGGATGTCACTGGCGAGTTTAACGTCGAGCTACGCGTTGAGTTGGAGCACCAGCGCGGCCTCATCGCCCTATTGGCTGGCAGCGTCAATGCGGCGGACGGCAACATCGAAAAGATCGGCATGGACGAGCGCGACGGCCGCATTAGCGTCGTTCAGCTGGTGGTCAGTGTGCACGACCGCGTACACCTGGCGCGTGTGATCAAGAAGCTTCGTGCGATCAAGGGTGTCATGCGCATCACGCGCATGAAAGCCTAGGTCCACACGGCAACGCACCGGGGCTTTTGCCCGCTCGCTGCAGCCCGTATCCTCTGGGGCCGCACTCTTCTATCGGAGCACCCCATGAGCAAGACCGTGATCCACAGCGACAACGCACCCGCCGCCATTGGCACCTATTCCCAAGCAATCAAGGCTGGCAATACCGTCTACCTGTCCGGTCAGATTCCGTTGGACCCGAAGACCATGGAACTGGTGGAAGGCTTCGAAGCACAGACCGTGCAGGTCTTCGAAAACCTCAAGGCTGTCGCCGAAGCTGCTGGCGGTTCGCTCAAGGACATCGTCAAGCTGAACATCTTTCTCACCGACCTCGGCAACTTTGCCACCGTCAACGAGGTCATGAGCCGCTATTTCCAGCAGCCCTACCCCGCCCGTGCAGCCATTGGCATCGCCGCGCTACCCAAGGCTGCACAAGTTGAAATGGACGCCATCATGGTGCTCGAGTGATACCCAGCTAGCCAATCAGCGGTCGCAGGGAACGCTACTGATGATTCTGCCCGAGCGCGCGGCACTACGCCTCCTGCTTGCCTGCAGCGGCCTGCTGGCAGCATGTGCGCTCTACCTCACCGAGCCAATGCTGCTGCAGACGCTGCGCAACAACTTGTTCGACCAATACCAGCGCTGGCAGCCCCGGCCCGAGCCGCCACAGACCAAGGTGCTGGTGCTTGATATCGACGAGGACAGCCTCACGCGTATCGGACAGTGGCCCTGGCCTCGCGATCTGTTGGCGCAGCTGACGGATCGACTGCGTGAGGCCGGTGCCTCTGTTGTGGTGTTCGATGTGTTGTTCGCCGAACCGGACCGCTACTCTCCGACGCAACTGCTCGGCCAGCTTGCCCCCGAGCTGGCAGCGCAACTGCAGGCGTTACCTGACCACGACCAGCTGTTCGCCAACGCGCTAGAGCGCCAGCCCAGCGTCCTTGGTTTTGCAGCAACCCGCGAACCAAGTCAAAACACTCCCGTGAGCCGCTTTGCCGTGCAGCTGCGGGCCGATACCGAAACGCCTGAGTTTCCCGCCTATGCCGGGACCGCCACTGCGCTGCCGCTGCTCGACAGTGCTGCGGCGGGGAGCGGCGCGATGACCTTCCAGCCAGATTCGGATGGCGTGGTAAGGCGCGTGCCGCTGATGATCAGGGTGGGCGACCATCTGCTGCCATCGCTGTCAGCCGAAGCCATACGTGTTTACCTGAAGCAAGCGCTCTACCGCATCGATACCAATGCGCGCAGCGCCGTTGAGCAGCTCCATATTGGCCGTATAAGCCTTCCAACAAATCGCCACGGCGAATTCTGGGTGCACTACCGATCAGACATGGGCGCACAAAGCCTGCCCGCCTGGAAGCTATTCGAGGAACGGTCGGACGCCAGGTTGCAAGACGCGATCGTGCTGGTCGGAAGCTCGGCGCAAGGGCTGCAGGACCTGCGCTTCAGCCCGCTTGGCGGCATGATGCCCGGGGTCGAGGTGCATGCGCAGGCAGTCGAGCAGGCGTTGTTCGGCACACCGCTGCAGCGCCCATACTGGGCAAGCCCGCTCGAGGCACTGACGCTTCTGCTTGCTGCGCTGCTGTTGTGCGGCGTAACGCTTAGCACCGGTGCCCTTACGGGCGCTCTGGTTTTCGGCGGATTGTTGCTCGCCCTGAATCTGATTGCCTGGTGGGCCTTTTCGCGCCATGGATTACTGTTCGATGCGATCAGCCCCAGTATTGGCCTGGCCATTACCTACCTGGGCGCCAGCGTTGCGCGCCATCGCGCCAGTGAACGACAGCAGCGTTGGGTGCGCGCGGCTTTTTCTCGCTACATCTCACCGAATCTGGTCGAACACCTGGTCCGCAACCCCGCGCAGTTGCGGCTGGGAGGCGAACGTCGGCACTGCAGTTTTGTGTTCACCGACCTCACCGACTCTACTGCGCTAATGGAGGCGCAATCACCCGAACAGCTAGTCAGTATGTTCAACCAGTACCTAGAGGGCATCATCCAGATCGCTTTTCGCCATGAAGGGACGCTCGAGCGGATCATGGGCGATGGCCTGGCCATTTTATTCTCTGCACCGCTGATTCAAAGCGACCACCAGAACCGCGCCCTCGCCTGCGCCCTGGAAATTCGCCACTTTACGCGCCAGCACGCGAACACCCAGCGAACGGCAGGCGTTGCCTTTGGACGGACCCGCATCGGTGTGCATAGCGGCGAAGTGGTGGTGGGTAACTTTGGCGGCTCCACATTGTTTGACTACCGTGCCCTGGGAGACGCGGTCAATGTAGCCGCGCGGCTCGAAGGTCTGAACCGCTATCTGGGTACCGAGCTTTGCGTGTCGGAGACGATACGCAAAGCCAACCCGCACAACCCTATGCGCCCTGTCGGCAACGTACTGCTCAAAGGCAAGGAGCAGCCTATCCGGCTCTACGAGCCCTGCGAAACGGAGGCGGACGATCCGTATGAGGCGGCTTATAGGTTGATGTCCGATGGCGACGAAGGCGCGCTCGCGAGTTTCGAACAGTTGCACGCGCAACGGCCCGGCGATGAGCTGGTGCGCTTTCAGTTAACGCGGCTGCGCAGCGGACAGCGCGGTGAGCATATCGTGATGACTGATAAATAAGGCGTCTCAGCGCACGCTGATCTCGACTCGCCGATTGCGCGGCTCAGACACGCCGTCAGGCGTCTTGATCAGCAGGTTGCGCTCGCCATGCGACGAGACTCTTAGATCGATCACCTCGATATGGCGCTTTCGCAACATCTCGGCTACAGCCTTGGCTCGGATTAGCCCCAGCTGCTCGTTCCAGCGTTGGCCACTGAGTGTGTCGGTGTGACCTATGACCGATACCGCCGAAGGGCCACGTTGGCGGATCGTTTCGAATGCATCCTCGATAGCCTGCTCCGACTCCTCGGTGAGTTCGGCGCTGCCAATCTTGAAATACAGCTGGAAACGTTGCGGCAGCGCTGGCTGCGCGGCCAGGGCGGCCGAGAAGTCACGTGCGATGCGCAGGTTGCCAACCTCGAACGGCCCCGAGCCAAAGCCGCTTGAACCGATCACGGCGCCCTGATGCTTGCGATCAAGACGCGTCTGACCCTGTGCATCTTCGATGACCACCGCACCCGTGGTGCCATCGGGGCTTTCCAATAGCACGACGTAATTACCCGTCGCACAACCGGTCAGCAGGGCGAAACACAACAGCGCAAACGTTTTTTGTAGCATTCGCCTCACTCGCTAACCTTCACCAGAAAATGCGTACCGCGCACGCCGATCGTACCGGTTGGGGTTTTCAGCTCGACCGCCTCGGGCTTGAGCTTGGCAATCACGCCCGAGATAAAGTTCAGCGTGCCCCGACTGATGCGGGCGCTCAGTTTCAGCTCCTCATGGGCCGGCTCGAACTGATACTCGTCCAAGGTGAACTCGCTGTTGGGACCGAAAGACATCACCGTGTTGTCGCTCAGCGTGACTCCCATCGAACCCTGGGCACCGGTGCGCAGCGTCGCTCCGATGATCACAGCCTGGCCCACCCGCGCATCAATGGTCTGCCCGCGGCTGGTCATAGTCGCCTCGCCCTGCACTTTCATGATGTATCCGATGGGCTCGCTGATTTCGTCCGCAGTTACCACTCCTGAAGCCATCAAAAAGCCAAGGACCAGCACAGTTCGGGCAATTTTTCCTACTGGGGCAATTCTAGTGACCATGATCAATGTAACCTCCGTGGCTGGCCAATGGCCTGCGAATCGGTGCACAGCGCCTCTGGCTTCGGCCACCGATGTTTTCCTGGCATTTCCGTCAAGTAATCGCCGCAGGATGCAGTATGACCTCTAGCAAATACAAGCTCAGCTACGAGACCTGGGCCGCAGCACTGGTGACGATGTTCATTCTCGTACCCACCGTACCGGTACTTCTCTTGGCCGGATTCGAGTGGCTCGGCCTACGCGAAGTCTTGCTCGCTGAGCTGCTGTTCATGTTTGTCTGCCTACCGCTGCTCTTCGTCTGCCTAACGAGCATTCGTCGCTCATTGGGCGCTCTGGCAGAAGACACCCGTCGCATCCGGGAGCTCGATTTCAGCCCGCGCAACAGCCCCCGCTCGCCCATCCGTGAGCTCGACGACCTGCACCGTCAGCATGACATCATGCGACGGTCAATACGTGCACAGAACCTGGCGCTGGAAGTGGCCCAAGAGAAACTGGCGGGTCTGGTCGAAAACGGCATGTTGCTGTCTTCCGAGCGCGATAAGCACCGCCTGCTCCAGCACATCCTGATGCAAGGCAAGCGGATCTGTAACGCTGATGCCGCCACGCTCTACCTGATGACCGATCACGACAGCCTGCGCTTCACCCTGCGCTCGAAGGCTGACCAATTACCTGCATTCGAACTGCCGTTGCATGACCCGGAAACCGGCACGCCCAACGAGCGGCACGTATCCACCTACGTGGCCCTGCGCAGGGAAACCGTGATCATCGATGACGTCTACCGCGAGACGCGCTTCGACCTATCGGGAACACGGCGCTTCGATATGGAGTCGGGCTACCGCACGGTCTCGATGCTCTGCGTGCCGCTAGTCGCACACAGCGGCGAAGTGCTCGGCGTCCTGCAATTCATGAACGCGACCGACCCCGGTAGCGGCGACGTCACCAGTTTCAGCAGGCAGAACCTCCGCTTCGTCGAAGCGCTGGCATCCCAGTCGGCCGTTGCGCTGGAGAACCACAACCTGATCGACTCGCAAGCCGCCTTGATCGACTCGATGATCGAAATTCTGGCCGGCGCCATCGATGCCAAGAGCGCTTATACAGGCGGGCATTGTGCCCGCGTTCCTGAACTTGCACTGATGCTGGCCGAACAAGCCAGTGCAGCGGTAGAAGGACCGCTGGCGGACTTCCGTTTCGAAACGGAGGAGCAGTGGCGGGAGTTTCGCATCGGCGCCTGGCTGCACGATTGCGGCAAGATCACCACGCCCGAACATATCGTCGACAAGGCGACCAAGCTGGAAACGGTCTACAACCGCATCCATGAGATCCGCATGCGCTTCGAGGTCCTGCTCCGCGACGCCATGATCGAGCGTCTCGAAGCCCTGGTTGCCGGTGCGCCATCGGCAACCGTCGAGGCTCGCCATGCCGCTACAGTGGCGCGTTTGCATGAAGAATTTGCCTTCGTCGCTGAGTGCAACATCGGTGGCGAGCTGATGGCGCCGGAGCGGACCGAACGTTTGCAGCGCATCGCCGAGCAACGCTGGATGCGCCACTTCGATGACCGATTGGGCTTGTCTCACGAGGAGGTGACACGCCTGGAAGGCTTCCCGGCCAGGCACTTGCCGGTGTCCGAGAAACTGTTGGACGACAAGCCCGAACACCTGATGCCGCGCATCGAGAGCAAGGCACTGGACCCCAAGTACGGCTTCAAGATGAGCGTGCCCGAGCATCAGTTCAACTTTGGCGAGCTTTACAACCTCAGCGTCAGCCGCGGCACGCTAACTGCCGAGGAGCGGTTCAAGGTCAACGAACACATCGTGCAGACCATCGTCATGCTGGAGAATCTGCCGTTTCCCAAGAACCTTCAGCGCGTTCCGGAATACGCCGGCACCCATCATGAAACCTTGCTTGGCACCGGCTATCCGCGACAACTGGGGCCCGATCAGCTGTCGATACCCGCGCGAATCATGGCTATCGCCGACATCTTCGAGGCGCTGACCGCGTGTGATCGCCCCTACAAGAAGGCCAAACCGCTGAGCGAGTCCATCCGCATCCTGGCGCGGCTGCGCGACAGGGGCCATATTGATGCCGACCTTTTCGCGCTGTTCCTCTCATCAGGACTGCACCTCAGCTATGGCGAGCGCCACCTCAGGCCCGAGCAGCTCGACCAGGTCGATATCACCGAGTTTCTGCAGCGCCCGATTGCAAGCGGGACCTGACAGCTGCAGGCCTTTTATCAACTGGCGACGCGACCATCCCATAGCTCCTTGTCGTCGAGCTGGCAGGATTCCACGTAACGCGGCATGCCGCCGATCTCCTGCAACTCCGTCATGCCTGCGAGCTGGCTGACGATGCGGTAACGTTTGCCTGCGGTCTTGTCTTGCAATGGATAGAGCGCGGCAATCTGCTGCGCCAACTCGGTCAAGGTGGACATGGTGCGGGTAATGCTCTGGGTGCGAAAAGTCAGGCTATTTACTATGAATAGACACGCATTGCGCGAAGCAGCCGACGCCTAGCAGGCCGCTCATCGGAACAGTTTGTTTTTCACGTAAACCCAGCCTTTTACGGGCATTGAGTTCTCACCAAGAACAGCAGCGCAATCCTGCTCGGACCACTCGCCAGACCAAGCCGTCCTCAATTTCTCTCAACAAGCCCAGACACACGAATCAGCTGGCCCAGTGTCGCGGTCGAATAACCGGAGCGCTGGTCTTCGGTCGTAGAGCTTCGTCTAGCCGATGTTCGATCCACCAACGCCTCCAGCCCGTACCTCCATCGAACGATTCGTTCCACGACCAACCGGTCATTCGTCGAAAACCAGCCTGCCATTCGTCGCGCTACCGTTCGCAGGGTGGCCCGTGCCGTATTCTCGCCGGCTATCGGAGTTCAGCAATCCGATTCGCAGTCCGGCATATAAATCGCATCCAACGAGCCCGTACTGTGCTGCGCCACACAATTGGCGCCGCGGGGTTTCCCGCGAACAACTGTGGTCCGCCAACCCGGCGGTTGTTTGTCGAAAACATCGGGCTGTCCCGATTGGATGTGAAATGAAAACACCACGTCTGCTACAAGGTCGCCGCGGCCCTGTGCTCTCCGTTTCCCTGTTGCTGCTGATCGCCGCTTGCGTTGCGTTCTGGCAGTTGTGGCCAGCCGCACCGTCAACGCCCGCGACGGGTGCGGCGGCCAGCATGCTCGAAGCCCTGCAGGAGTCGACCGCCCCCTGGCAAGCCAATCGCCGTGATCTTTCCGTGTTGATGGGCGACTTGCGCGGCGACGCCATTGTCAGCGCCGCGCTGGGCAAGGATGCGGTCTACATCAGCCTGCACGACGGGCTGCAATATTGGGTGCCCGATCAGTCCGGGCGCGTTGCCCAGCTCCTGCTCGATCAGTACGCCAGCAGCGAAGGTCAGCTTTTCCCGCTGACATTGTTCGAGACCGACGCCGAAGCGCCCTGGTACAAGAGTGCGTTGCCCTACGCGCCATTTATCCTGCTGCTGGTGGGTGCTTTGACCTACCTGGCAATCAAGAGCCAGACGTTTCAGGTGCATCGCAAGGGCAGCGGCATCAGCTTTGCCGACGTCATCGGTGCCAGCGAAGCCAAGCAGGCCTTGAGCGACGTCACTGCCTATCTGCGTGACCCCTCCGCCTATGCCGCCTTGGGTGCCCGTCCGCCCAAGGGCGTGTTGCTCACCGGCGAGCCCGGCACCGGTAAGACTCAGCTGGCGAAGGCCCTGGCTACCGAGTCCAACGCCAGCTTCATTCAGGTCACCGGTAGCGACTTCTCATCGATGTACTTCGGCGTCGGCATCCAGAAGGTCAAGGCGCTGTTCCGTACCGCACGTAAACAGGCGCCGTGCATCATCTTCATCGACGAGATCGACGGCATCGGCAAGCGCGCCGAACAGCAGCGCTCCAGCGATGCCGAAAGCAACCGCATCATCAACCAGTTCCTCGCTGAAATGGATGGCTTCGACGGTGCTAGCGGCGTGCTGGTACTGGGCGCCACCAACTTCCCCAACTCGCTGGACCCGGCCCTGGTCCGCGAGGGCCGCTTCGATCGCTCGATTGCCGTCGGCCTGCCAGGGCTGAACGACCGCGAGGCGCTGTTCCGCCTGTATGCGGACAAAATCCGCGCCGAGCAGGATCTGGATTTCGCCCAGCTGGCGCGTAACACCGTGGGCCTGACGCCCGCCGCTATTGCCTACATTGCCAACCATGCCGCCCTGCTTGCTGCACGTGGCGCAGCGAAGGCGGTCTCCATGGCGCATTTCGTCGACGCGGTGGAAACCTGCCGCATCGGCGAGCAGCCATCGGGTGTGACGCCCATGTCGCCCACTGACCGCAAACGCATCGCCGTGCACGAAGCGGGGCACGCACTGGTTGCCGCTGCGCTGAAAACCGGTCGAGTAGAGAAAGTCACCATACTGCCACGCGGCCAGGCGCTGGGCGTGACGCTGGTAACGCCGGTCGAAGACAAGCGTCTGCACATGGAATCCGAGCTGCGCAACCGCATCCAGATGCTGCTAGCCGGCCGTGGTGCCGAGCAGCTGTACTTCCACGAAGTCTCCTCCGGCGCCGGTCAGGACCTGCAGGAAGCCTCGAAGATCGCGCTGTCGATGGTTGGCGCATTGGGGATGGGTCCGAACGGTTCGCTGCTGAGTTTGCAGGCGGTACGCGACGCGCATATCGAGTTCGATTCCGGCGAATCCATCCGTGCGGCCGACACTCTGCTGAAGCAGCTCGACCGTGAATGCATGGCCCTGCTGCAGCGGCTCAAACCGGCACTGGATGAGATCGCTGACCAGCTACTGGCCGAGGAAACCGTGCCCGGAGAGGACGTCCTCGCAGCCATCGAGCGCCTGCCCGAACATCATCATGAGGCCACCGTCAGCTCCATCATTGGCCATGCGATGAGCAGCATCGATCGGGTGGCTGCCAGTGCCATGGAGAACAGCGAGTTCCTCGGCCTGGCGCCGGTGGTGGAGCAACCCGAGGACGACGGTCCGGGAATGCTTTGAATCAAGGTCGCAAGCAAAGCGGCGGGCTGCGCGAAGACACGCGCAACCTCCGCCGATCTCGTTTCAACGAACCGTCAACTTGGCAGCATGGCTATTGCACGGCGCTGCCTCGCGTCGGCGCTGCACGACTCAAGCACGTTAATCGAGAACCACCAAATGGTTGGGTAACTCATTGCGCTCGTGAGTCGCCGGTACATGCTGGGAGAGCAGCGAGCCACAGGCTTCAATGCAACCGAGAAACCCGTCCAGCACCTTGCCGTCGCGCACATCGCGGGTGAAGGTCTCGACGATCGATTCCCAGGCATTGTTATTGATGCGGCTGGAAATACCCCGATCCACCAGAATTTCGACATAGCGTTCGGCTTCGGAGACGAAGATGAGCATGCCGGTGTCGCCAGTGGTGTGATGCAGGTTCTGTTCGATGAACTGCCGCCGCGCCAGGTTGCAGGCGCGCCAATGCCGTACCGACCGAGGAATCAGCCGGCTAGTCACACTCGGGATGCGGAATAGTACCGCCAGCACTACGAAGGTCAGCCATTGCACCAGCAGCAGCTGCCAACTAGCCAACCAGCCGCTGAAGAACAGCAGCGCGCCGGGCAGCACCAGTGCAATCAAGCTCGCCCAGAGTAACGGGATATAGCGATAGTCATCGGACTGGCCCGCCAGTACGGTCACCAGTTCGGCATCGGTCGTGCGCTCCACACGGGCGATGGCCTCGGCCACCTGCTGCAGTTCGCTTTCGCTCAAAAGGGTCATTGCATGTCCATCATTGATGAGGCTCTTGTCGTTCTGATCTGAAGGGGCGAGCCTGCATGGCAGGCCCCATCGAGTTCACGTACCGGCTACCAGCCACCGGAAGCGCCGCCGCCGCCAAAGCCGCCGCCACCGCCGCCGAATCCGCCGCCACCGCCAAAGCCGCCGCCACCACGTCCCATGCCACCGAGCAGGGCACCGAGTAATACCGCGCGACCCGCACCTCGTCCACCTCCGCGACCACCACGGCCGCCACCGATGACGAAAATCGCTACAAGCATCAGAAAGAAGCCAAGAATGCCGAGCCCGCCCGGCTGCTGCGCCCCCATCGGCATGGCCGGCGGCAGCGCAGCGGACCGCAGCGGATCGCCACCCAGCACCTGAATAATGGCCGCGGCGCCTTCGGTAATCCCACGGGTGAAGTCGCCCTCGCGAAAGGCGGGTGTGATGATGCGATTGATGATCACCGACGACTGCGCATCGGTCAGCCGGCCTTCCAGGCCATATCCGACTTCAATGCGGACTCGGCGATCATCACGCGCAACGATCAACAGCGCACCGGTGTCCTCGTCTTTCTGCCCGATACCCCACTCACGCCCCAGCTCGACACCAAACTCTTCGATGCTGCGGCCTTGAAGATTCGGCACAGTGACGACCACCACCTGCTCGCCGCTGGCCTGTTCATGCGCGGCGAGCATGCTGGTCAGCCGCGCCTCGGCCTGCGTATCGAGCAGTTCGGCCTGATCGACCACTCGGCCGGTCAGCGCAGGCAGCTCGACGCTCTGGGCGGCGATGCCGCTCGCCCAGAACAACAGCGCGAGGATCAGGGGGAGCGTACGCATCATTGGAATTGCACTTGCGGCGCCCGTTCAGCGTTCTCGGTTGTGGCCTCGAAGTTCTCGCGAATGGGCATGTCGCCGTACATCAAGGTATGCCAGATGCGGCCGGGGAAGGTCCGGATCTCGGTGTTGTAACGCTGGACGGCGGCGATGAAATCGCGACGTGCGACCGCGATGCGGTTCTCGGTGCCTTCGAGCTGCGATTGCAGCGCAAGGAAGTTCTGGTTGGATTTCAGATCCGGGTAGCGCTCGGACACCGCCATCAGCCGGCTCAATGCGCCAGTCAGCTGGCTCTGCGCCTGCTGGAACTGCTGCATCTTCTGCGGATCGTCGAGGTCATCAGCGCTGATCTGGATCGAGGTTGCCTTGGCGCGCGCCTCGGTCACTGCAGTGAGGGTGTCCTGTTCCTGACGGGCGAAGCCCTTGACCGTCTCGACGAGGTTGGGAATGAGGTCGGCGCGGCGCTGGTACTGGTTCTCGACCTGAGCCCAGGCCGATTTCACCTGCTCGTCATACTGCGGAATGTTGTTGATGCCACAGCCGGCCAGCAGCCAGGACATGAACAGGACAACCGTCAGTTGCCAGGTGAATCGATAACGCTGCATCTGCATGATCCGCTCGTCCTTCCAAAAATCCAGGGTACAGGATAGGGATAGCCGAGCGGTCCGAGAGTTCAGGTTGTAACGACCTCAGATCACGCCGGCACGACGCAGCGTGTCGATCTGCTCGGGCGCACAGCCCAGCAGCCGCTGCAGCAAGGCTTCGCTGTGTTCGCCGAGCAGCGGCGGGGCCTTGCGGTATTCCACCGGCGACTCGGACAGTCGAATCGGGCTGGCCACCTGGGGCACGCTGCCCGCCAAAGGATGCGGCATCTCGACACGCAGACCGCGCGCCTGCACCTGCGGATCAGCAAACACCTGAGCCAGGTCGTTGATCGGTCCGCAAGGCACGCAAGCATGCTCCAGTATCGCGACCCATTCAGCCGTGGTGCGGAACACCGTGACCTGGCGGATCATCGGCACCAGCTCCTTGCGATGCGCCACGCGCGCCTTGTTACTGGAGAAGCGCGGATCATCAGCCCATTCGGGGTGCCCGGCCACTTCGGCGAACTTGCGGAACTGACCGTCATTGCCCACGGTGAGAATGATGTCGCCATCGGCCGTCGGGAAATCCTGATAAGGCACGATGTTGGGATGGGCATTGCCCATGCGCTTGGGCGGCACGCCCGTGGTCAGGTAGTTCATCGCCTGGTTGGCCAGGCAGGCGACCTGCACGTCCAGCAGTGCCAGCTCAACATGCTGACCAACGCCGCTGTGCTCCCGGCGGTTGAGCGCCGCCAGCACGCCAACGGTAGCGTAAAGCCCGGTGAGGATGTCGGTCAGCGCCACACCGACCTTGACCGGCCCGGCGCCCTCTTCGTCTTCGGCGCGCCCGGTCAGGCTCATCAGGCCGCCCAGGCCCTGAATCATGAAGTCGTAGCCCGCACGCTGGGCGTATGGACCATCACTGCCAAAGCCGGTGATCGAGCAATAGACCAGCTTGGGATTGATTGCTTTCAGGCTTTCGTAATCCAGCCCGTAGGCCGCCAGCCCGCCGACCTTGAAGTTTTCCAGCAACACGTCGCATTGGGCCACCAGCTCACGGATGATCCGCTGGCCCTCGGGCTGGGTGAAATCCAGCGTCAGCGACTGCTTGTTGCGGTTGGCCGACAGGTAATAAGCGGCTTCCGACGTGTTTTCGCCCTGCTGGTCTTTCAGGTATGGAGGCCCCCAGTGGCGGGTGTCGTCGCCCGTGCGCGGGCGCTCGACCTTGATCACCTCGGCGCCGAGATCACCGAGGATCTGCCCACACCAGGGGCCTGCGAGCACACGTGACAGGTCGAGGACGCGGATATGAGAAAGGGCGCCGGGCATGAATGAAGCCTCAAGGTGTTGTCGCCGCGCCGCAGACATCAGCCTGCAGCCGGTCGAGGAAAAGCGTAGGGTGGATCGGGGCGCGTAGCTGACGCTTTATCCATCCACCGTGCAGAGTGAAGGTGGATGAAAAGAGCGTCATCCACCCTACAGCGATGTCGCTGTTTTATGTAGGTCGGTCAGCGTCCCGCTAGAAGAACGCCTGAATGCCGGTCTGCGCACGGCCCAGAATCAAGGCATGCACGTCATGAGTGCCCTCGTAGGTGTTGACCACCTCGAGATTGACCAGATGCCGAGCCACGCCGAACTCGTCGCTGATGCCGTTGCCGCCCAGCATGTCGCGGGCCAGGCGCGCCACGTCCAGCGCCTTGCCGCAGCTGTTGCGCTTCATGATCGAGGTGATTTCCACCGCCGCGGTGCCCTCATCCTTCATCCGGCCGAGGCGCAGGCAGCCTTGCAGCGCCAGGGTGATCTCGGTCTGCATGTCGGCCAGTTTCTTCTGGATCAGCTGGTTCGCCGCCAGTGGGCGACCGAACTGCTGGCGGTCCAGGGTGTACTGGCGGGCGGTGTGCCAGCAGAACTCGGCGGCGCCGAGGGCACCCCAGCTGATGCCGTATCGGGCCGAGTCCAGGCAGGTGAACGGGCCACGCAGGCCGCGCACGTCGGGGAAGGCGTTCTCTTCCGGGCAGAACACGTTATCCATGACGATCTCACCGGTGATCGACGCGCGCAGGCCGACCTTGCCGTGAATCGCCGGAGCAGACAGCCCTTCCCAACCCTTCTCCAGCACGAAGCCGCGAATCGCGCCCTCGTCATCCTTGGCCCATACGACGAAGACGTCGGCAATCGGGCTGTTAGTGATCCACATCTTGGCGCCGGACAGGCGATAGCCGCCATCAACCTTCTTGGCCCGCGTGACCATCGAGCCCGGGTCGGAACCGTGGTTCGGTTCGGTCAGGCCGAAGCAGCCGATGAACTCGCCGCTGGCCAGCTTGGGCAGGTACTTCTGCTTGGTTTCTTCATTGCCGAACTCGTTGATCGGCACCATCACCAGCGAGGACTGCACGCTCATCATCGAGCGATAACCCGAATCGATACGCTCGACTTCGCGAGCGATCAGACCGTAGCACACATAGTTCAGGCCACTGCCGCCGTAGGCTTCGGGAATCGTCGCGCCAAGCAGACCGGTATCGCCCATCTCCCGGAAGATCGCTGCATCGGTGCGCTCGTGACGAAAGGCTTCGAGGACCCGGGGCGCCAGCTTGTCGGCGGCGAACTGTTGGGCACTGTCACGCACCATGCGCTCTTCATCGGTGAGCTGCTGATCGAGCAGCAGCGGGTCGATCCAGTTGAAGCTTGCTTTGCCGGCCATGGGTGGTCCTCTTGTCGTAGACGATGAACCGGGCGCAGGGCCCGGTGCAGCATTGGATGGATTGATACTAGAAGCTGCCAGCGCACCCAGCAAACGAGTAATTCGCATCGATCTGTGCGATTTACGCACTTCAGAGTATGCTAAACGGCCTGAATATCCGGCTATTAGTGAGGCAGCCGCATAATGCGCCGCAAGATTCCCAGCACCGCCGCGCTGGTCGCCTTCGAAGCGGCGGCGCGTCATCAGAGCTTTACCCGTGCCGCCGAGGAGCTGGCGCTGACCCAGAGCGCCATTTGCCGACAGATCGGCGGGCTGGAGGAATTTCTTGGGCTGGAGCTGTTTCGCCGCTCACGCCGTGGGGTAAAGCTGACCGAGGCAGGCCAGTCTTATGCACGCCGCGTCGCCACTCAGCTCGATGCGGTGGAACGCGACACCCTGTCGGTCATGGGGCAGCAGGGCGCTCAGAATATTGAGCTGGCGCTGGTGCCGACCTTCGGAACCCAGTGGCTACTACCGCGCCTACGTCAGTTCCAGGCCTTGCACCCGGAAATCACCGTCAACCTGACCAATCGCACCCGCCCCTTCCTCTTCGCCGATACTGAGTTCGATGCGGCCATCTACTTCGGCGACGGCGACTGGTCCGGCACTGTGGCTCATCGCCTCATGCCGGAACACTCACTGCCGGTGTGCAGCCCCGCCTTGCTCGGCAATACGGGCCAACTGGCTGTCCAGACGATCGCAGAAATGCCGCTGCTGCAGCAGACCACCCGACCCTATGCCTGGCGTCAGTGGTTCGATTCGTTGGGAATGAAAGTCGCACGGGACATGACCGGTCCCCGCCTCGAACTGTTCTCGATGCTGGCCCAGGCTGCCGAGCATCAGATGGGCATCGCGCTGATTCCGCCGTTTCTGATTCAGCGCGAACTTGCCGAGGGGCGCCTGGTGATTGCACACCCCCACTCGTTCCGGCGCGAGGATCAGGCCTATCACCTGATGATCCCGGAACGTCGCGTAGAGTCGGCAGCCTTGAACGCCTTTCGTGACTGGCTGCTCGACGAAGCCCGCGCATGGCTGGCGCAGCAGGGTCCGATTGCATCGCACTGAAATGCCATTGCCACCCCGAAACCACCAGGTCGACCGTGCGCTTTGTGAACCGGCTGCTTGAATCGTCGCTAACGGTGGTTCCTACTGACACCCGCGCCGTGACCAACAGGATGTAGCTCAACGGCGTGTCAACCCAGATCATCCAGCCTCACTTGCCAGGGAAGGTAGAAGCATGAGCGGTTACGTCCCCAACATTCCTCAAGCCAAGCGCGAAGCCGAGCTGCGCAATGTCGAACCGGTCGATATACACGCCGAGCGCTGGTCCGAATACGAACGCCGCGCCAGGGAACCCGTCAAGCCTGCCGAGAAGATCAAGCTGGTTCTACGCATCGGCGTGTTCTTCGACGGCACCGGCAACAACGCCACCAACACCGCACTTGGCCTGGCCTGCGGCGCACAGCACCCGATCCAGAAAGAAGACCTGGACGCGAGCTGTCAGCCTTACATGGCCAACCCGAATAGCAGTTATGGGAATGACATAACGAATATCAAAAAGCTCAGCGAGCTTTACTCCGCTCCACCATCACTTGTAGGAACCGGACCGCAGAAACAGGCCTATCGAAAGCTATATATCGAGGGCATCGGCACCGATGTAGGAAAGGATGACAGTCTCATAGGTGCTGGCGCTGGGAGAGGGGCTACAGGTGTGTCCGGGAAAGTGCAGGAAGCATTTAGTCGAATTCGGGGCCTAGTTGACGAGATAATCGGCCAGAACCCAAATTGCGAGATCAGCGGCTTAACTTTCGATAGCTTCGGCTTTAGCCGCGGCGCAGCGGCGGCGCGCCACTTCGCCAACGAAGTAGTTCGAGGCAACCAAGGTCCGCTGCGAACAGCACTTGATAACACCAAAGCGTTTAGCTCAATGTTCAGGGCTCGCTATCAGCAAGACATAAACATGGGGTTCATCGGCCTTTTTGATACCGTTGCGTCAGTCGGAGGACTGACCAACCTCGGTTACATTCGAAGTTCGATAACTCCATGGCTGAACCTTTACCTCTCTCCTAAGCACTTCAGCAACGTAGTGCACCTAGTAGCTCGTGATGAGATACGCGCGAACTTTCCGCTGAGTACCGTAAAACCGGATCACACCGAAATCGTCTTGCCCGGCGCGCACTCCGACATCGGCGGAGGGTATCTGACCGAAACTGAAGAGCGTGTGCTCATCGCCCCGATGCAGGCACTGACAACTGCACAAGGCGTTGATGTTACAGCATCATCAATTTACCGGGACGCTGAGTTAGCCAAACAGCGACTGATTAGCGATGGCTGGCCAGCTTCTATGCTCGAGATCGTTACGCCAGAAGCTCAACTGCTTCCCATCGACTCGCAGGATCGCCTGGCGCCTCGCCAACAGCGAATCTATGCCGGACTGCAACTCAGACGCCAAGTCAGGGGAGAGCTATCGCGAGTGTATCTACGCGTCATGTATGAACTGGCTAAGCGGGGTGGAGTTCAATTCGATGAGATCGATCAGCACGATCCTTACTACGCTCTGCCAACCGAACTTGATCCGCTCTGCGCGCGCTTCTCAGTTGGTGATTACCAAACGACCGGCGCTGAAGAGGCAATGCTGAGAAACCGTTACATCCATATATCCGCCCACTGGAACAACCCTCTCGGTAAACGCACCCATACCGGGGCAAGCTTGGTTTACATCAATGCTCCCACTACTGATGGGATTCGTCGTCACCATTCTCACGTATCTGAGTGGTCCTTATTTTGAAAAAAATTCTCCTCGTCGCACTATCGGCGACGCTTACTTTCGGCTGCCAAACCAGCAATACCTCGCCCGGGGAGAACGACCCCAAAGCCAGATGGTGGAGCCTGGAGTTCTTTGGGCCCAATTACATGACCGGCTGGGTCGAAGCCAGCTTGGTCGAAGACGTCAACGGCCGGACATTCGACCACGGAAGCGGCGGCGTTATAGGTAATGGGAACCCCGGAGATGCGACGGAGACTGCTCGGGGTTGGGTCGGCGGCGTAGGAGGAAACAGTAGGGCAGTCGCAGGTGCAGACCTACCGAAACGGATCTATGTACGCTGGCAATCTGCGGTTGAGCCACAAACTTACCGAGCCTGGATCGATATAGGCGACGAAGCCAGGCAGATCATGTACGACTCCACGCATCGACGCTGCGAAGAGACACCCGAGCGCACCGCGCGTTATATGGCGGCCCTGTATCTTGGGCTAGCTCCTGGAGGGGTTGTACAGGCATGGGCGATAGACAGTTGCGGATATCCAGTAAAGATCGCTCGCGGGCAAGCCGAAATAGAGCCACTTGGGCCGCACCTTGGAAAATCCGGCGGCAATTACTATCCACAACCTAAGGCATCTAAACGATACGTCGAAAAGTTCGGCGTACCCTACGGCAGTTGGTGAGCGGAGCCACAGCAGATGCGGCGATATTACCCGCGTCACGCCGCGCTGAGGCGGCACAAGGCCTTTTGGCTATAGGCAACAAAAGCCGCCCCTCCTCACGCCGCCTCAGGCTTCTTCTTCCGGGGCTTGAGATACTTGGTCAGCCCCTGAAACCACATCACTAGCGCAGGGTTGCCCTGGATCTGGATGTCTTTGTTCTGGATGCCTTGCATGAAAGCGAGCTGCTTGTTCTTCGCGTTCATGGTGGCGAAGCCGTAGGCGCTGTCCTTGAAGCCGATGGCAAAGGCCGGATCGGTGGCGGGACCGCCGTGACTGGTGACGCGCTGATCCTTGACTCTGAAATGCCGAGCCACCTTGCCGTCCAGCGTGTGCAGCTGGAAGGTCAGGTCTTTGTCGCCGAGTTGCTTCTGAAAATCGGGGTTGTTGCGGCTGGCCTTGGTCATCAGGCGACCCAGCATCCAGAGAAGAAAGCGAAATTTCATGATTGGCCGACCGTTGGCAGGAAAAGCGGCATTGTAGCGGCTGGTCTGAGCGGCGAAAGCAGGAGAACAGAAGGGTCTGGAGTGGACTGTTCAGTCAGGCTGACCCGGAGCCTGGGCGGCCCCGGGCGGCGCGATTTTAATTGATCGCGTCTTTCAGCATCTTTCCCGGCTTGAATGCCACGGTGTTGCTGGCCTTGATGGTGACGGGTTCGCCCGTTTGCGGATTCTTGCCCGTACGGGCCCCGCGGTGACGTTGTACGAAGGTGCCGAAACCCACCAGGGTCACGCTGTCCTTACGGTTGAGTGCGCTGGTAATTTCATCCAGTACGGCGTTGAGTACACGATTGGCCTGATCCTTGGTGAGATCGGCCTTGTCGGCGATAGCGGCTGCGAGTTCCGGTTTGCGCATAGGTAGCCTCTAAGACTTTCTTGTTGTTGTGATCCGCTGTTCTCCGAACAGCGTCCGATGCGCTGCAACAGCTCTAGGCTGCGGCAGCGGCCTCTGGGAGCATGGCACGCTGCTAGCACTCGCGCCAGTCCTCGCCAGCGCTTTGCCGAATCATTACGAAGACTTTAACGACAGAACCTGAGGCAGTTCCGCCAACACCGGTGGCAGTTGCTTGTTCAGCGCCAGGCGCTCTTGCACAGCCGTTCCGGTGAGTGCGTAGCCGAGCAGCTTGCCGTCCGGCCCACGGAAGGTTGCCTTGAGGTTGTTGCCCTCGCCTTCAACGTTCCAGCTGCCGTGACTACCGGCAGCTGGAGGGGACACCACTAGGGGGCATACCGGTGTTTTCACAGTGATAGGCATCGGCCCGTAGGTGACCGGCGTCGGTTGGCCAACGAGCGTTCTGGCCAGCGCACGGACGCCGCTCATCAACGGCATCACATAGAGCAGGTTGAGCCCGTCGACCTCAGCACAGTCGCCCAATGCATACACATGCTCGGTCGAAGTCTGCAGCAGGCGGTCCACTTCAATGCCGCGATTGACCTTCAAGCCTGCCGCCTCGGCCAGCTCGATACGGGGACGCAATCCCACCGCGCTGACCACCAGATCGCACTCCAGGCGCTGGCCGTCTGACAGCTGCGCCTGCAGGGCGTCACCGTCACGTTCCAGCCGCTCGAGCACCGGCCCCAGGTGGAACCGCGCCCCCAGAGACTCAAGCCCTCGGCGGACCGCGGCCGCGGGTTCGGGCGGTAGCAGTGACGGCATGAGCTGCTCGCACGGCGCGACCAGATCGACCTCATAGCCGCCTTGCAGCAGGTCATTTGCAAATTCGCAGCCGATCAACCCGGCCCCGAGGATCAACACGCGCCGCTTACCGTGTGCGGCCTCGCGGAAGCGCCCGTAATCGAGCAGATCGTTGATCGGGAAGATGGCGTCCTGTGCACCGCCGTCGACCGGCACCTGAATGGTCTGCGCCCCCCAGGCGATCACCAGATCGCGGTAGGGAACGGGCTCGTTGCCGATCCAAACGCGACGGTTGGCCGGATCGAGACGCGTCACTCGAGTATGGGTGCGAATCTCGGCGTTGAGCTGAATGGCCATCGGGCCCGCCACCGTCATGCCGAGCGCATCGGCATCCTTGTTCATGGCGAAGCCGGTCGAGAGCATGGGTTTGGAATAGGAGCGGCCGTCGTCAGCGGTAATCAGCAACAGCGGCGTTTCACTGTCCAGCTTGCGGAATTCCCGGGCGAGGTTGTAGCCCGCCAGTCCGGTGCCAATGATGACCAGCGGTGCGTTTGGGTTCGAGTCGTTCATATCAGCCGATCGCGATCATTTCAAAGTCTATCTTGCCGACGCCACAGTCGGGGCACAGCCAGTCCTCGGGCACGTCTTCCCAGGCGGTGCCTGGCGCGATGCCGTCGTCCGGCCAGCCCTCGGCTTCGTCATAGATGAGCCCACACACCACGCATTGCCACTTTTTCATTATTCACCTCGATCAGTCTCGGTTGCGCTGCACGCTATACCAGAACGCGATGAGCGCCAAACCCTGGCGCCTCGGTGATAGACCCCGTACCTGCGAAAGATTTCAGGGCAAAACAAAACGGGCGGCCTAGGCCGCCCGTCCGGGTTCACGTACGCAGCTGTTAACTAGCGGTCGCGATGCCCACCAGCGGATCGCTGATACCCATCACATAGAAGCCGATCAGGCCGATGGTGCCAGCCAGTACGAGGTAGTACAGCGTCGGCAGCATGGTCTTGCGCAGCGTGATGCCCTCACGCCCCAGCAGGCCGACCGTGGCCGAAGCCGCGACGACGTTGTGGATGGCGATCATGTTGCCCGCCGCGGCGCCCACTGATTGCAGCGCTACCATCAGCGCGCCGGAGATACCCAGCAGCCCAGCGGTGTTGTACTGGAACTGCGACAGCATCAGGTTCGACACAGTGTTGGAGCCGGCAATGAAAGCACCCAGTGCGCCAACCGCAGGCGCGAAGAAGGGGTAGACCCCGCCTACGCTGTTGGCCACCAGTTGTGCCATGGCGACCGGCATGGAGACCAGATCCGAACCGTTGACGCCGGAGTTGATCAGGATCCGCACCATCGGAATGGTGAAGATCAGCACGAAGCCAGCGCCCAGCAGCGTCTTGCTCGATTCGGCGATGGCAGCGCCCAGCTGAGCGGCTTTCATCCGATGCAGGAAGAAGGTCACCAGCACTACCATGCAGAGAATCCCGCCTGGCAGATACAGCGGCTCCAGCGTGCCGGATACACCGGTTTCACCAAGGATGTCCCTCCAACCGAAGCTCACCGACATCAACGCCGCCTTGAGCTCCGGGAATATCCGCGACATCACCAGGAAGATCGCCAACAGCAGGTAAGGCGCCCAGGCCATCGGCACGGAGATCGGTGTACGCCCAGCGACGTCTTCGATCTTCATCTCGATCTTGCCCATCCACTCAACCGGCCACTCGCTGGCCGGGGCGAAATCCCAGCTGGTCTTGGGCAGCAGGAAGCCCGCCTTCGCCGCCGGAACCACAATGGCCAGACCGACCAGAGCGCCGATCATCGACGGGAATTCCGGACCGAGGAACACACCCGCCGCAGCGTACGGAATCACGAACGCAAGACCGGTGAAAATGGCAAACGGCGCCATTGCCAGACCTTCGCTCCAGGAACGGTTACGACCGAAGAAGCGCGTCATGATGCAGATCATGATCAGCGGCATGAGGATGCCACACAGCGCATGGATGATCGCCACGCGGGAGTAGATCAGCTGGAAGAACACATCCCAGTTGCTGCCCACGGTTGCCAGCTGACCGCCGAGCGTGGCCTGGTCCAGACCACCCGCGACACCCACCAGAATCGGCGTACCCACCGCCCCGAAAGACACCGGTGTGGATTGCACCATCATCCCGAGCACCACCGCCGTCAGCGCCGGAAAGCCCAGTGCGACGAGTAGCGGCGCAGCGACCGCTGCTGGAGTACCGAAGCCCGAGGCGCCCTCAATGAAGCAGCCGAACAGCCAGGCCACGATCAACACCTGGACGCGCTTGTCCGGGCTCACATTGGCGAAGCCCCGACGAATCGACGCGATACCCCCGGAGTGTTTAAGCGTGTTCAGGAGAAGGATTGCGCCAAAGATGATCCAGAGGATCGCGGCGGTGAGAATCAAGCCTTGCAGCGTGGAAGCCAGGACCCGGTTGAAGGTCATGTCCCAGGCCAGCAGCCCGATCAACGCAGTGAGCACGAAAACCAGCGGCATTGCGTACTTGGCCGGCCAGCGAAAGCCGATCAGCAGTACCCCCGCCAGCACCAGCGGCACGAAGGCCAGTATGGACAGCAGTGTCTGACTCATTGTTGGGTTCCTTGTTTTTTGTTGTGAACCGCTTACATCCGGGAAAGCCCGGTCCCACGCATGGCTGAAATGAAGAATCACCTCAGTCCGAAAAGCTGACTAGCAAGTCACGTTAGCCCGCCCCTCTTGCTCGAAAGCCCCGGACGCTGAAGCGCCCGGGGCTCATCAAATCGCGTCGGCGATCAGCTCATGCTGACCGCCGACTGTCTTGCTGATGCCGCTCAACCGACCTGCTGCTTGAAGCGCTGACGCCAGGCATGCAGCAGCGGCTCGGTATAACCGCTGGGCTGCTCGCGACCCTTGAACATCAAGTCACAGGCCGCCTGGAAAGCCGCAGAACCCGCATAGTCGGCAGCCATCGGGCGATAGGCCGGATCGCCGGCGTTCTGCTGATCGACCACCTTGGCCATGCGTTCCAGGGTCTCGCGCACCTGCGCTTCATCGACCACACCGTGATGCAGCCAGTTGGCCAGGTGCTGGCTGGAGATACGCAGCGTGGCGCGGTCTTCCATCAGGCCGACATCATGGATGTCCGGCACCTTGGAGCAACCAACGCCCTGCTCGACCCAACGCACCACGTAGCCGAGGATGCCCTGGCAGTTGTTGTCCAGTTCCTGCTGAATCTCCGCGGCCGACCAGTTGCGCTCAGGCGCGACCGGGATGGTCAGCAAATCGTTGGTCAGCTTGTCGCGCTCGGCGGCGAGATCGACCTTTTCCAAGTCAGCCTGAACGGCTTGCACATCGACCTGGTGGTAGTGCAGCGCGTGCAGCGTCGCACCCGTCGGCGACGGCACCCAGGCGGTGTTGGCACCGGCCTTGGGATGACCAATCTTCTGCTCGAGCATGGCGGCCATCAGGTCCGGCATGGCCCACATGCCCTTGCCGATCTGCGCCTTGCCACGCAGCCCGCAGTTCAGACCGACCAGCACGTTGTTGCGCTCGTAGGCCTGAATCCAGGCGGTGCTCTTCATGTCGCCCTTACGCAACACGGCGCCGGCTTCCATGATGGTGTGCATCTCGTCGCCAGTGCGATCAAGGAAGCCGGTATTGATGAAGGCCACGCGGTTCTTCGCCGCGCCAATGCAGGCCTTGAGGTTGACGCTGGTGCGGCGCTCCTCGTCCATGATGCCGACCTTCAGCGTATGACGCGGCAGACCGATGAGGTCTTCGACGCGACCGAACAGCTCATCGGTGAAGGCGACCTCGGCAGGGCCGTGCATCTTCGGCTTGACGATGTACATCGAGCCGGTACGCGAGTTGCCCTTGCGCTGCTGGTCATGCTTGGCGATCAGGCTGGTAACCACGCCGTCCATGATGCCTTCGGGGATCTCGTGGCCTTCGCCATCAATGATCGCCGGGTTGGTCATCAGGTGACCGACGTTACGGATGAACAGCAGCGAGCGGCCATGCAGCTTCAGGTTGGAGCCATCAGCGGCGGTGTACTCGCGATCTTCGTTGAGGCGGCGGGTGATGCGCTTGCCGCCCTTCTCCATATCTTCGACCAGATCACCCTTCATCAGGCCCAGCCAGTTGCGGTAGACCAAAACCTTGTCGTCGGCATCGACCGCGGCGGTTGAGTCTTCGCAATCCATGATGGTGGTGACGGCGGCTTCCAGCAGCAGATCCTTAACCCCAGCGGCATCGGTCTGGCCGATGGAGCTGTTCGGATCGATCTGGATTTCGACGTGCAGCCCGTTGTTCTTCAGCAGAATCGCAGTCGGCTCGACTGCTTCGCCCTGGAAGCCCACGAACTTCTCGGGTTGCTTCAGCCCGGTGACACTGCCGTTTTCCAGGGTGACCTTGAGCTCGCCATCCTGCACACGGTAGCTGACCGAATCCACATGGCTGCCTTCGGCCAGCGGCGCGGCCTGATCGAGGAAGTTGCGCGCGAAGGCGATGACCTTGGCGCCACGTACTTCGTTGTAGCCGGGGCCTTTCTGCGCGCCGTTCTCTTCGCTGATGGCGTCGGTGCCGTAGAGCGCGTCATACAGCGAGCCCCAGCGGGCGTTGGCGGCGTTCAGTGCATAGCGCGCATTGCCGATCGGCACCACCAACTGCGGGCCGGCCTGGGTGGCGATTTCGCTGTCGACGTTGCTGGTGCTGATCTTCACCTCGCCCGGCTCGGGCTGCAGGTAGCCGATGGACTCGAGGAAGCTGCGGTAGGCCGGCATGTCGCTGATCGGGCCGGGATGGCTGCGGTGCCAGTTGTCGAGCTCGACTTGCAGGCGGTCGCGCTCGGCAAGCAGGGCACGGTTCTTCGGCGCCAGGTCATGCACCAGCTGGTCGAAACCACTCCAGAAAGCGGCCGCCTCGACGCCGGTGCCCGGCAATACTTCGTCTTCGATAAAGCGTTGCAGGTTGGCCGCGACTTGCAGACGGCCCAGGGTTACACGCTCGGTCATGTTGTTCTCCTATCCGAATCAGTTGGCGACAGCGGCGACGCCGGCCTTGGCGACCTGTGCATCTTGAGCAGCGGTCACGCCGGATACGCCGACCGAACCGATCACCTGCCCATCGACGATCACCGGCACGCCACCTTCCAGCGAGCAGACCACCGGCGCGGACAGGAAAGCATTGCGGCCGCCGTTGACCATGTCCTCGTAGCCCTTGGTTTCGCGACGACCCACCGCGGCGCTGCGCGCTTTCTCAGTGGCGATGTAGGAGGCGATCGGCGCACAGCCGTCCAGACGTTCCAGCGCCAACGGATGGCCGCCGTCGTCAGCAACCACAATGGTCACGGCCCAGCCGTTGTTCTGCGCTTCGCTGCGCGCGGCGGCCAAAATGGCGGTCACTTCGGTCTGGGTCAGCATGGCTTTGGTTTTCATGGTTTCTCCTGTCTTCAGATTCGGTTGTTCGTTTGGGCCGCGGCCAGAGCTGCCAAGTTGATTCGTAGGGTGGGCCGGGCGGCGTTCCGCTTCAGCCCACCGGGCGGCATGTGATCAGCTATTGGTGGGCTGAAGCCCACCCTACTTCGACTTCGGCGATTTCAATCTAGCCTTCGACGTTGTCACCCCATCGCCTCCTCGACGATTTCGATCCAGTGCCGCACCGGTGTCCGCCCGGCGCCGTCGAGGTGTGTCTGGCAGCCGATGTTGGCGGTGACGATGACTTCCGGCTTGCCGCTTTCCAGTGCGTTGAGCTTGTTGTCGCGCAGCTGGTGAGAGATCTCCGGCTGGGTGATCGAATAGCTGCCTGCAGAACCGCAGCACAGATGCGCATCCGGTACCGCGGTGAGATGGAAGCCGAGCCGGGTGAGCACGTCTTCGACCGCGCCGCCGAGTTTCTGTGCGTGCTGCAGGGTGCAAGGGCAATGAAAGGCCATGCGCTTGTCGGTCTCGACCTTGAGCCGTTCCAGCTCGGCGCTGCGCATCACTTCCACCAGATCCTTGGCCAGCTCGCTGACCCGCGCGGCCTTGGTCGCGTAGGCCGGATCGCCTCGCAGCAGATGACCATAGTCCTTGATGAAGGCACCGCAACCACTGGCGGTCTGAACGATGGCTTCGGTGCCGCCTTCGATGGCGGGCCACCAGGCGTCGATGTTGCGGCGCGCGCGGTCGAGGCCGGCTTCCTGGGCGTTCAGGTGATAGTCCACGGCACCGCAGCAGCCGGCTTCACGCGCGGTCGTCACGCTGATGCCAAGGCGATCAAGCACGCGGGCCGTGGCGGCATTGGTGTTCGGCGACAGGCTCGGCTGCACGCAGCCTTCAAGGATCAGCACGCGGCGTGCATGCAACACCTGGGGCCGCGGCTTGGCCGGGGTGACCTGGCGTGGCATGTGCGCCTTGAGCGTCGCCGGCATCAACGGACGCAGCGTGTTACCGGCACCCAGCAGCGCCTTGAACAGACCCGGGCGCGGAATCACGGTGCGCAGGCCGGTGCGTAGCAGGCGTTCGCCCGCCGAGCGCGGCACCTGCTGTTCCATGAAGTCGCGGCCGATATCCAGCAGGTTGTGGTACTGCACGCCGGACGGGCAGGTGGTTTCGCAGTTACGGCAGGTCAGGCAGCGGTCCAGGTGGGTCTGGGTGGCCTCGGTAACTTCGCCGCCTTCGAACATCTGCTTCATCAGATAGATGCGCCCACGCGGGCCGTCCAGCTCATCGCCAAGCAACTGGTAGGTCGGGCAAGTGGCGTTGCAGAAGCCGCAATGCACACAGGAGCGGAGGATGCTTTCGGCTTCCTCGGCGCGCGGCAGCTTCTTCGCGGCTTCGCTCAGATTGGTTTGCATATCAGACCTCGGAATACATGCGGCCGGGATTGAAAATCCCCTGCGGGTCGAGCGCCGTCTTGAGCTGGCGGTGGTAACGCAGCAGCGGCTCACCCAATGGCTGAAACGGGCTGCCCGTGGCGCCAGTGGTAAAGCAGATCGCATGACCGCCGACTTCACTGACGATGGCGCGGATGGTTTGCGCATCGGCATCGGATTTGAGCCAGCGCTGGGCGCCGGCCCAGTCAATCAGCTGCTCGCCGGGTAGCGCCAGCACCGGGGTATCGGTAGGCAGCGACAGACGCCACAGCGGACGGGCATCACCAAAGAAGCCCAGGCGCTGTTCGCGCAGTTCATTCCAGTAGCCAACGTCCAGCGTCTCGCCACCAATACGGTCGCAAGCGGCGTTAACCGAGCCTTCGCCGCCTTCGAGACGCAGATGCAGCGCCTGTCCGTCATGGCTCGCCGCCGTGATCGGCACCGGTTGCTGTCCCCACTCGGCGAGCTTGAGCAGTGCACGGTCGACCGGAATCTCGACCCGCAGGCTGCGACACAGGCGCGGCTTGGGCAGCACTTTCAGCGAGACTTCAGTGATCACGCCAAGACAGCCGAAGCTGCCGGCCATCAGCCGTGACAGGTCATAGCCGGCGACGTTCTTCATCACTTCGCCGCCGAAACGCAAGTGTTTACCGAGGCCAGTAATTACGCGTGTGCCGAGCACAAAGTCGCGCACAGAGCCGGACCAGGGCCGGCGCGGACCGGACAGGCCAGCGGCGATCATCCCGCCAACTGTGGCCCCTTCGCCAAGATGCGGCGGTTCGCACGGCAGCATCTGGTTGGCCTCGTCGAGCGCGGCTTCTAGCTCCGCCAACGGGGTGCCGGCGCGAACGCTGACCACCAGCTCGGTAGGGTCATAGGTGACGATGCCGCGATGGGCGCGGGTGTCGAGCAGCGTGCCCTGCACCTCGCGGCCGAGAAACGCCTTGCTGCCGCCGCCCTGAATGCGCAGCGGGGTGTTGCTGGCCAACGCCTGGTTGACCTGGTCGAGCAGCTGCTGGCTGTCGTCGAAGGAAACCGTCATCAGAAGCGCTCCAGTTCAGGGAAAGGCAACTGCCCGCCATGGACGTGCATGCCGCCGAATTCGGCGCAGCGATGCAGTGTCGGGATGTTCTTACCGGGGTTGAGCAGGCCGCTGGGGTCGAAGGCCGCCTTTACCGCGTGGAACAGGGTCAGCTCGTCGGCGTTGAACTGGGCGCACATCTGGTTGATCTTCTCGCGACCGACACCGTGTTCGCCGGTAATCGAACCACCCACCTTGACGCAGAGTTCCAGAATCTTGCCGCCCAGCGCTTCGGCGCGCTCCAACTCGCCTTCGGTGTTGGCATCGAACAGGATCAGCGGGTGCATGTTGCCGTCGCCGGCGTGGAATACGTTGGCCACACGCAGGCCGTATTCGTCGGAAAGATCACTGATGCCCTTGAGTACACCCGGCAGCTCGCGGCGCGGGATGGTGCCGTCCATGCAGTAGTAGTCTGGCGAAATCCGCCCGACCGCCGGGAAGGCGTTCTTGCGCCCGGCCCAGAACTTGACCCGCTCGGCCTCGTCCTTGGCCAGCCGCACTTCGGTGGCGCCGGCCAGCTTGAGCACCTCGCCCACGCGGGCGCAGTCATCGTGAACGTCGGCTTCGACACCATCCAGTTCGCAGAGCAGGATCGCCTCGGCGTCCACCGGATACCCGGCGTGGATAAAGTCTTCGGCGGCGCGGATCGACAGGTTGTCCATCATTTCCAAGCCACCGGGGATGATGCCCGCCGCAATGATGTCGCCCACCGCGCGGCCGGCTTTCTCCACCGAATCGAATGCCGCCAGCAGCACCTTGGCCACCTGCGGCTTGGGCAGGAGCTTGACCGTGACCTCGGTGACGATGCCGAGCATGCCTTCGGAACCGGTGAACAGCGCCAGCAGGTCGAAACCCGGCGAATCCAGCGCGTCGGAGCCCAGCACCATGCGCTCGCCCTCGACGGTGAGGATCTCGACCTTGAGCAGGTTATGCACCGTCAGCCCGTATTTCAGGCAGTGCACACCACCGGCGTTCTCGGCGACGTTGCCGCCGATGGAGCAGGCGATCTGTGACGAGGGATCCGGGGCGTAATAAAGGTCATAGGGCGCCGCCGCTTGGGAAATCGCCAGATTACGCACGCCGGGCTGGACGCGAGCGAAGCGACCGGCCGGGTCGACTTCGAGAATCTTGTTGAAGCGCGCCATGACCAGAAGGATGCCATGCTCCAGCGGCAACGCACCGCCCGACAACCCGGTTCCCGCGCCTCGCGCCACAACCGGGACACCGCGCTTGTGGGCGATCTTCAGTAGGGTTTCGACCTGCTCGATGCGCTCGGGCAGCACCACCAGCATCGGCGTGGTGCGGTAAGCGGAAAGGCCATCGCACTCATAAGGCTTGAGGTCTTCGCCGCGATGGAGAATGTCCATGTCGGGCAATTGCGCCTTGAGCTCGGCAAGCAATGCCGCTTTGTCGACCTTGGGCAGCTCACCATCGACGCGTTCGTCGTAGAGGATATTCATGGCAGTCGGTGCTCTCATTGTTCACCGCGCGCACGGCCAGCTGCGGTGGTTTGACGCATCATTAGCCCGACACCTTCCTGCCGTCCACACTAAAAACCACTGGTCCTACCAGTTTCTTTCATGAGCCTTTCAACGGAAATGGCCACAAGCACCGGATATCCAGGCCTTTAGCGGAGCGATTCGAGATTGATGTAAGATCCGGCCAAACTGGTCCTACCAGTAACGGAGCCCACAATGCTGATTGAAAACACCCAGGATCGCCGCCAGCTGTCGGACGTAGTAGCCGAGCGTATAGAGCGCCTGATCGTCGACGGCGTGCTCAAGGTTGGGCAGGCGCTACCATCGGAACGGCGCCTGTGCGAAAAACTGGGCATTTCGCGCTCGGCACTTCGAGAAGGGCTGCGGGTGCTGCGCAGCCGCGGGATCATCGAGACCGCCCAAGGGCGAGGCTCCCATGTGGCAAAGCTGTCCGGTGAGCAGGACGCGAGCCCTCTGATGCACCTGTTCAACTCGCAGCCGCGCACCCTCTACGACCTACTTGAGGTCCGCGCCTTGCTCGAAGGCGAATCGGCCCGGCTGGCCGCCCTGCGCGGCACTGATGCCGACTTCATCCTGCTGCGCCGTCGCTACGAGGAAATGCTCGCCGCGCACACCACGGAAGAGGCCGACCCGCGCGAGCATGCGCGCCTGGACCACGCCTTTCACCTGGCCGTCAGCGAGGCGTCGCACAACCCGGTGCTGGTGCATACGCTGCAGTCGCTGACCGATCTGATGCTCTCCACCGTGTTCGCCTCGGTGAACAACCTCTATCACCGACCGATGCAGAAGCGGCAGATCGACCGGCAGCACTCGCGGCTGTTTCACGCCATTACCGAGCGCCTGCCGGATCAGGCCCAGCGCGCCGCGAGAGACCATATCCACGGCATTCGCGACAACCTCAAGGAGATCGAACAAGAGGAGCAGCGGCTGGTGCGGGCGACCATGCGACTGGAAGGCTGGGGCTGACGCCTACCCCGGCAGACACAATTGAGCCCTCAAAGCACGCTACCAGACGCCAGGAAATATCTGTCGACCCTGCCTATCCCTGCCTTGCATGAATCCCTCCCCTGCCCCTAAGGGCTGTCAGCCCTGTAGTCCAGCGCGCCACCGGTCGTGGCTCACTCTGACTAATTGCTGAACTGTGAAAGACGCTCCCTGTCGACTTTATTAAGCGCGGACGAACCGTCACAGGTTGCGCATATGCGCTGCCGCTTCGGCAATTCCGCGTCTTTAGCCAGTCATTCGGAGGAATGTTGCATGAACAGATCAGCCAAATTTGCACTCGGCAGCAGCCTGCTTGCGCTCATGCTCGGAGTAGGTGGTTGCACCATCGAGAAGGAAGAATCCGGTCGGTTGCCCGACGTAGATGTGCAGGGCGGCAACATGCCTGAGTACGACGTTAAAGACGCTGACGTCGATGTGGGTATCAAAGAACGATCTGTGCCACTTCCGAACGTAGACGTCGACACCGAGTGATAGCCCCCTGGAAGCACCGGGCTCGATAGCGCCCTTACTAAGGAGGACCCGTGCGAAACAATCACCCCCGTCTCGCCAGCCGCAGCGATCAGACGCCTGACGGATAAACCGTGATTGCTCAGCAAAACCCCAACCATTACCTGTGAGGAATGAACGATGAACGCATTGAACAAGAAGCCACTAGCACTCGCCACCGCCCTGATGGCCGCCAGCCTAGCGCTGCCCGCCGCCGCCCAAGAGACGCAAAAGGGCATGCAGACTCAGCAGGCAGGCACCTCCATTCGAGTTGGCCATAACGTCGTTGATGCCGTTGACGATGTTCGCGAGAACGTTGCCGATTTGATCGGATCGCTGCGCCAGTCCGGGGTATCCATGGGCATCACCAACTGGCAGCAGAGCGATGGTCAGCTGGCAAAAATGGAACAACAGCTTAACCAACAGATGGAGCACCGGCTGGACGAGAAAGCCGAACGCACTGACGATGATTGGATTACCTGGATCCGCGACGAAGATTACAAGGTTGGCGTGACCAAACAGGTCAACGAGCTGGCCAGCAACTTGGACGAAGTGGCGAAGATGCTCAGCGGCGCGTCAAGCCAGAAGATGCAGGAAATCGACAGCGCCGACGTCGTGAATCAGGTCGATGACCTGCAGGAAACTGTCGAGGACTTGGTTCAGGCACTGCAGGACATGGACGGTATGAACGTCAACAAGCAGAACCTGCAGCAGGCTCAGCAGCGCCTGGATACCCTAGAGAAGGAGCTGGACCGCCTGAATGATATGGCAGAGGCGGAATGGCGCACCTACGCCCTTGGCGAGCAGTTCAATCCCGCCGTTCATAAAAACATATCCGAGCTTGCGCAGATCCTGCGGAGCCTGTTCCAGCAAAGCTAACCCCGTCCTAGGACTCGGTTCGCACCAAGCCCCGCCGGCGCCAAAGAGTCGCATGGCGGGGCTCGCTCCCACCCGTACAACCACTACATGCGCTCAGATGCCAACGCTTCGGTCGACAAGGCGTTCTACCTCGAGCGCTCACGTCGCAGTGCTAAACGGTCTTGGCGCCCAAGGCAAACCCTACGCCTTTAAGCCTGCTAATAGCCCCCATGCTAGACTGGCCGCCTCTTTCCGCTACCTGTTACCGCCCGTGCCCGATTCTCAAGCCTGGCTGCCTGCCGACCGCCTTTGCGCCCCACCCGCACCTGATCTGCACGACTGGCTTTACCTCGACAAGGGGTCGCTCACCCGTCGCCTGACCGAGCTGGCCGACGGCGCGTTCAGCGTCGAGCCCCTGAATGAAGGCTGGCAGGTCATGCGCGCTGACGAATGCGCCGCGCTGGACGTAGCGGAAGGGAGTGAAGGCTGGGTTCGCGAAGTCTATCTACGTGGCCACCATGAGCCCTGGGTATTCGCCCGCAGTGTCGCCGCCCGCCACGCCCTGGAACAGTCCGGACTGGATCTGCCACACCTGGGTAGCCGCTCGCTCGGCGAACTGCTGTTCAGCGACCCGGCGTTCAGCCGCGGCCCACTGCAAGCCCGACGCTACCCGGCCGCCTGGTTGCCGCAGGATGTTCGCCAATCGCAGCTGTGGGCGCGCCGTTCCTGTTTCAGCCAGGACAAGCTGCGCGTGCTGGTGACCGAAGTGTTTCTGCCAGCACTGTGGCAGGCCGCACGGATCACCACCTGAACGCGGCACAGACTGCCCGTAACCGCCGCTCACCGACCGGAGCCCCGCCGATGTATCAAAAGCTTCTGCAATCGAGCAATCGCCTTCATCCGCGCGCCTGGGACTTTATCCAGCTGATGCGCCTGGATCGCCCGATTGGCACCTATCTATTGCTGTGGCCGACGCTCTGGGCGCTGTGGATCGCTGGCGAGGGATCGCCCAGCGTGAAAAACGTCGCAATCTTTGTGCTCGGCGTGATCCTCATGCGTGCCGCCGGCTGCGTGATCAATGATTTCGCCGACCGCAACCTGGACGGGCACGTCAGCCGTACCAAGGGCCGTCCACTGGCGACGGGCAGGGTCACCTCGAAGGAGGCCTGGATCCTCTTTGCCGTCCTTGTCGCATTGAGCTTCGGCCTCGTCCTGCTAACCAACACTGCCACCGTCTGGCTATCGTTTGGCGCGCTCGGTGTCGCATCGCTCTACCCCTTCATGAAGCGCTACACCTACTACCCGCAGGTTGTGCTCGGCGCGGCGTTCTCCTGGGGCATGCTGATGGCCTTTACCGCCGAGCGAGGCGAACTGCCCCCCGAAGCCTGGCTACTGTTCATCGCCAATGTGCTGTGGACGGTCGGCTACGACACCTATTACGCCATGGCCGACCGCGAGGACGACCTAAAAATAGGCATCAAATCCACAGCGATCCTCTTTGGCGAGGCTGATCGGGTCATCATCGCCACGCTACAGGGCCTCGCCCTGTTCTGCCTGATTCTCGCAGGCGTGCGCTTCGAACTCGGGCAGTGGTTTCATCTTGGGCTGACCATCGCCGCAGCCTGCTTTGCCTGGGAGTTCTGGAAAACTCGCTCGCGCAAACCACAGGTGTGCTTCCAGGCCTTTTTGCATAACCACTGGGCAGGCCTGGCGATTCTTGCGGGGATCATGCTCGACTACGCTACAAGAGCGGGCTAATGCGCCCCAGCGCACGCAGCATGACCGAACCCCACAGCTTCGAGACGCTTGCTAGACGAGGTCGGGCGGCAGTCGTTCTGGTGCAGAGGCGCCAATTCCTGTCACATGGCTGCAACATTTCCGTTATCTAATGCCGAGCGACAATAAAACGGACCGAGAGCGGACATGAACGGTAAATGCATACTGATCGTCGATGACGAAGCGCCGATTCGGGAAATGATCGTGGTGGCGCTGGAGATGGCCGGCTACGAATGCCTTGAAGCGGAAAACGTCCAGCAGGCCCATGCGCTGATCATCGATCGCCAACCGGATCTGATCCTGCTCGACTGGATGCTGCCCGGCACATCCGGCATCGAGCTGGCTCGGCGCCTCAAGCGCGACGAGATGACAGCCAACACACCGATCATCATGCTCACCGCCAAGGATGCCGAGGACAACAAGATCCAGGGCCTGGAAGTGGGCGCCGATGACTACATCACCAAACCCTTCTCGCCTCGTGAACTGGTGGCGCGCCTCAAGGCTGTGTTGCGCCGCGCCGGCACCAGCGACAACGAAACGCCGATCGAGATCGGTGGTCTGCTGCTGGACCCCATCAGCCACCGAGTGACTATCGACGGCACACCCGCAGACATGGGCCCGACCGAATACCGCTTGCTGCAGTTTTTCATGACCCATCAGGAGCGTGCCTACACCCGTGGGCAGTTGCTGGATCAGGTCTGGGGCGGCAATGTGTATGTCGAGGAGCGCACGGTGGATGTCCATATCCGCCGCCTGCGCAAAGCACTGGGCGAAACCTATGAAAACCTGGTGCAAACCGTGCGTGGCACTGGTTACCGTTTTTCCACCAAGAGCTGAACAAGCCGCAACCGCCGAGCATGAGCTGGCGTTGTAGATGATTTCCGGCCGGCCTCAAGCTGCCTCAAGGAGCGTTAGCGGTGAATCAAGACTGGCAAGGCGCTCTGGTGCGCCGCCTGCTGTTGATACTGGCTGGATGCCTGCTGGTGGGCCTGGTCACGGGCGAATATGCCTGGGCACTGGTGATTGGCCTTACCGGTTACCTGGGCTGGACGCTGCGCCAGATCCGGCGCCTGTTGCTGTGGCTGAAGAGCGATCAAACCGATCAGCCTCCGCCGGACAGTCATGGCATCTGGGGAGAGATTTTCGACAACCTGTACCAGCTACAGCGCCGCGATCTACGTCTGCGAGCCCAGTTGCAATCGGTGATCGACCGGGTGCAAGGCTCGACCACCGCGCTCCGGGATGCGGTCATCATGCTCGACAGCGATGCCAATCTTGAATGGTGGAACCCTGCCGCCGAGCGCTTGCTGGGCCTGAAGAAACCGCAGGATACCGGCCATCCGGTGACCAACCTGGTGCGTCACCCGAGCTTCAAGGAATATTTCGACAAAGGTCGTCACGAGGAACCGCTGGAGCTGTCGTCGCCAGTCAACGACCGCCTTTGGCTGCAGATAACCATTACCCGCTACGGCAACAGCGAGCATCTGATGGTGGTACGCGACATCACCCGCCTGCATCTGCTGGAGCAGATGCGCAAGGACTTCGTTGCCAATGTGTCCCACGAGCTGCGCACGCCGTTAACGGTGATTGCCGGCTACCTGGAAACGATGCTCGAACATACCGACGAAATGCCTCCGCGCTGGCCTCGGGCGTTGAACCAGATGAGCCAGCAGGCCGGCCGCATGCAGCTCCTACTCAACGATCTGCTGCTATTGGCCAAGCTCGAAGCGACCAACCCACCGACCAATACCCAGCCGGTGGCCATCGCAAAACTGCTGCAGTCCATCAAGAGCGACGCCTTGGCGCTGTCGGCCGAGCGCAACCACCAGATCACCCTGGAAGCGGATCCTACCCTGCTGCTCAAGGGCAGCGAGAGTGAGCTGCGCAGCGCATTCTCCAATCTGGTATTCAATGCGGTGAAATACACGCCGGACAATGGCGAGGTGCATATCCGCTGGTGGTGCAACGAACATGGTGCACACCTGGCCGTGCAGGACTCAGGCATCGGCATCGAACCCAAGCATCTGCCGCGTCTGACCGAACGCTTCTACCGGGTCGATTCCAGCCGCGCGAGCAGTACCGGCGGCACCGGCCTCGGCCTGGCCATCGTCAAGCACGTATTACTGCGGCATCAGGGCCGTCTGGATATCAACAGCACGCCCGGCAAAGGCAGCACTTTCACCTGCCATTTCCCGCTGACCCAGGCCACGGTGCCGTGACCGCTGTGCAACCGGCCGGCAGCTGACGCCTCAACGGCTCCTTGAAATAACCCCGAGCCGGCCCCATCCTTGGGCCGTCTTTGACTACCCGACACCCTAATGGACCCTTCCCCCGCTAGTTACGCCGCTTCATCCTACTTCGCCGATTTCGGCATGATTCTGTTTGCACTTTTCCTGGTCTTGCTCAACGGCTTCTTTGTGGCGGCCGAGTTCGCCATGGTCAAGCTGCGCTCCACCAAGGTCGAGGCGATCGCCAAGCAGCACGGCTGGCGCGGGCATATCCTGCGCAAAGTACACAGCCAGCTGGACGCCTACCTGTCGGCTTGTCAGTTGGGTATCACCCTGGCATCGCTAGGCCTCGGCTGGGTCGGTGAGCCGGCCTTTGCCCACCTGCTGGAGCCGGTACTGGCCGCCGCAGGCGTGCAATCCCAGGCGGTTGTACATGGCATCGCCTTTTTCACGGCTTTTTTCATCATTTCCTACCTGCACATCGTCATCGGCGAGCTGGCCCCCAAATCCTGGGCGATTCGTAAACCCGAGCTGCTGTCGCTGTGGACGGCGGCGCCGCTCTACCTGTTCTACTGGGCGATGTATCCAGCGATCTACCTGCTCAATGCCAGCGCCAACGCCATTCTGCGGGTGGCCGGCCAGGGCGAGCCGGGGAGCCACCACGAACACCACTACAGCCGCGACGAGCTCAAGCTGATCCTGCATTCGAACCGGGCGCTGGATCCGGCCAACCAGGACATCAAGGTGCTTGCCTCGGCGGTCGAAATGAGCGAACTGGAAGTGGCCGACTGGGCCAACTCCCGTGAGGACTTGCTGCAACTGGAACACAATGCTTCGCTGGCCGACATCCTCGACCTGATTCGGCGCCACAAGTACAGCCGCTACCCGGTCTATGACAGTGAGCAGGGCGACTACATTGGCCTGTTGCATATCAAGGATCTGCTACTGGCGATCGCAGGCGACGAGCAGCTGGCTGAGCATTTCGTGCTCAGCGACATACTGCGGCCGCTGGAGCGGGTGCCACGCTATCTGCCGCTGAACGTACTGCTGGACCAGTTCCGCCAAGGTGGTGCGCATTTCGTGCTGGTTGAAGAAGGCGACCACAAGGTGGTGGGCTTCCTGACCATGGAGGATGTGCTGGAAGTGCTGGTGGGTGACATTCAGGACGAGCACCGCAAAACCGAGCGCGGCATTCTTGCCTATCAGCCAGGCAAGCTGCTGGTACGGGGAGACACGCCACTGTTCAAACTCGAGCGCCTGCTTGGCATCGACCTGGATCATATCGAGGCCGACACGCTGGCGGGACTGATCTACGAGACGCTGAAGCGCGTCCCGGAAGAAAACGAAGAGTTGCTGGTGGATGATCTACAGATCGTGGTCAAGAAGATGCGCGGACCGAAGATCGTTCTGGCCAAGGTACTGAAGCAGGAATAAGCCCGCATGGAGCCGCCATGCGGCAAAGAGCGGTGGCGTCGAGCGTTTTGCTTTCAGTTGATGGGCTTGGGCTTGCAGCGGCCCTTAGTCCCCACCCACCGCAAAATTGGGCAAGCTGTTGACCGGCTGGGCGAAATCGAAGGGAATCGATTCGACGGCCAAACCAACGTTGCGCTGGACCACGAAATGCAAATGCGGGCCGGTGCTGTTGCCAGTGTTTCCGGAGCGAGCCAGCAAGCTGCCGGCTTCGATGTGCTGGCCTTCGCGTACGCTCACCGAGCCCTTCATCAGGTGCAAGTAAACGCCCATGGTGCCGTCATCATGCAGGACCCGGACGAAATTGCCGGCCGGGTTGTTGCCCCGCCCACTCTGCGCGTTCTCGATTTTTACCACCATGCCGCCGCGCGCCGCCACGATGGGCGTGCCTTCCGGCATGGCGATATCGGCGGCGTAGCGACCTTTAGGCGTGAAGTGACTGTACTTGCCGTTGGCGCCCTGAGTCAGGCGGAACGGGCCGCCACGCCACGGCAACGGATACCGGTAGGGTTTGGGCAGCAGACGCGGATCACCCAACGCGTGACGTAGCTTGGGTGTGTACTTGAGCGGCTTTGATGGGTCGAGCGGCGCGAGTGTTGCCAATCGGATCTGGCTACGCGGCGGCAGTACCCAACGGATCGGTTTATCCGGGGCGCCGACGACATTCTGTACGCCGGTCAGCTTGAGCTCAATATCCACGGGCGCAAACAGATCGTTGCGAACCAGCAGCGTCTCGCCCGCGGCATGCTTGCGGGTTTCCAGCTTTACCTGGTTGTCGAGTTTCTCGACCATGCGATCGCTGAAGGTGAATACCCTCGCGCCTGGTGCAGCCTGGTCGCTGTAAGTGACCACGCCGTTGGCGTCAGTGTATTTGTAGATGGTCAGGGCCGACGCGGACGAGGCCAGCCAGAACGACCCGAGAACGAGAACGAGAACGAGAATGATGCGCCACGACATAACGGCAGACTTCATAGGGTTATGTAGTAAGAGGGCTGCAGACTAGCAGCGCAACGGTGCGCACGCGAGCCACCGACCGTCGGCCTGTGAAATTGTTCCGGCGGCACTGCAAATTTCAGATGATCGGAGCTTCTATTTGCAGGCTTAAGCGGTGCTCGTCTCTATTCAGGCGCCTGGGACGAAGTGCCGTTGTGCTGTCCCGCGGGCGATGAGACGTGACAGATAATCGAGCTTCTGCGGATCGCGATCGACGAAGCGGAAGGTCAGCTGCAACCATTCACTGTCCGGCTTCGGCTCCAACGCCGCGACGGCGTGAAGGTAACCGTTGAGGCGGGCCACCTCGCCGCCTTCGCCCTGCTCCAGATCAAGCACGGCACTTTCCAGCACTTGCGGCAGCGTCTCGCCGCGCTTGACCACCAGCAGCCCCTCTTTGAGGCTGAGGGCCTTGATTACACAGGCAAGCGTTCCGCTCGGCAAACGCAACTGGCCCTGGCCGCGGCCGGCGTTGGCCGCCGTCGGCTTGGCTGCTCCCGGCTGAACGAGCGGCGCGGCGAACCCGGGTGCAGGCGAGGCGACCGGCGCAGAAGCCGGTTTGACAACTTCAGCTTTACCGCCCGTCAGCGCAGCCAGGGAATCGTTGGCCATTCCGGTATTGGTCGGCCGTGCCGGTGCGCTGGCGGCCAACGCGTCGAGCTTGCCGGCCCGTCCGAGCGCCTTGCGTACCTTGGTAGTCAACTGTTCGTTGGAGAATGGCTTGCCGATGAAATCGGACACACCTGACTGGATCGCCTGGACCACGTTCTCCTTGTCGCCACGGCTGGTGACCATGATGAACGGGGTGGTCTTGAGCTTTTCCTGGGCACGGCACCAGGTCAGCAGTTCAAGGCCGGACATTTCCGGCATCTCCCAATCACAAAGAATGAGGTCAAACGAATCCCGATCGAGCATCTGCTGAGCCTTGCGCCCGTTCACAGCGTCCTCGATACGAATCCCCGGGAATTGGCTGCGCAACCCCTTCTTGATCAGATCCCGAATGAAGGGCGCGTCATCCACCACCAGCACACTGACCTTGCTCATCACTCGCTCCTGCTTGAATGGCCGCCAGCATAGCGTTAGCAGCCCGACGAAAAAAGCGTTCCAGATCAAAGCAGCGGCCAGCCTCCTACTGTACGCACGGCTGCTGCCTGCTCCCGATCAGGACAACGCCTGGATCTGGCCGGCATACTGCAGGTATTTCGCCCAGCAAAACGCGAGGCCTTCATGGTTCAGCACATTCTTGTCGCCCACGATCTCAGTCCCGATGCCGACCTGGCGCTGGGCCGCGCCGCACAGTTGGCGCAGCAGACCGGGGCACGACTGAGCGTCTTACACGTTCTGGCCGGTAACCCAGGGGCAGCGGAGCAGCGAAACGCACAGAGCTATCTGCAGACAACGCTTGAGCGCCACGGCCTTGCCCAGCTGCAGCCCTGGATTCGTAAGGGCCGCGCCGCTGAAGAAATTCTTACCCAGGCCGCTTGGCTGGAAACCGATCTGCTGGTGATGGGCCGCCACCACCGCCAATCTCCGCAGGGATTTGCTGGCACCACACTGGAGCAAGTGCTGCAGAGCTGCACCGCACCGCTGCTTCTGGCTGTCGCACCGGCAGCGCCCTATTCACAAGCGCTCGCCGCGCTGGATTACTCCAGCTGCGCCAGCCGCGCGCTGCAGGCTGCGTGGCAACTATTGCCGGCTGCCAGCGATCTGACCGCGCTGAACATCTACGAAATGCCGGACCTCGATCAGCCGAGCGAGCCTGACCTGGCACTGCAGCGCGAGTTGTTCGATCAGTTGCTCAGCGACCTTCAAGCGGGTCTGGACAGTTCCGGCGCGCGACTTCATTCGAGTCTTCTCCACGGTGAGCGCAATAGTTGCCTCGATTCGGCCATCGCCGCGCTGCAACCGCAACTACTCGCACTGGGGAGCCACAGCCGTGGCGAAATCAGCAACGCGCTGCTCGGCAGCCTGACTCGGCAATACCTCGACCTGCCGCCCTGCGATGTATTGATCTCTCATTGACCGCCCAAGGCGGGCGACATGCGCGCCCCCAGTCCAACCGCCTGCGTGACACAAGCCGGGGCGCCACCGTTATGTCAGCTAGCCCGAGTGGCGCGCTTTACGGCTTTACGCTACGCGTATCGTCCGCCGCATTGAGTGAGCACGAAGCGCGCTCATTCGATCAGCCCGCATTTTCCAAATAGGTGTGCAGCTCGACGAACTGCTGCGTCAGCTTGTGCCGCGGGTCGAGGTGGATCAGCGGCGTGCAGACCTGATGCGACTCGCGCATCCGTACCGAACTCATCAGATGCACCGGAAGTACGGGTAACCCCTCGGCCAGCAGTTCGTCGATCATCTGTTGCGGCAGGGCCGCGCGCGGCTGGAATTGGTTGACGACGATGCCTTCGACTCGCAGCGCTTCATTATGGTCTTCCTGCAGCTCCTCGATTTCGTCGAGCAGGCTATACAGCGCCTGACGGGAGAAGCTGTCGCAATCGAATGGAATCAGGCAGCGGTCCGCAGCTATCAAGGCCGATAGGGTGAAGAAGTTCAGGGCCGGTGGCGTATCCAGATAGATGCGTTCGTATTCTTCGGAAAGACTTTCCAGCAGTTTGCGCAGCTTGTTGATCTTGTGCTTGGCTTCGAGCTTGGGTTGCAGATCGGCCAGCTCTGCGGTGGCGGTAATCAGGTGCAGGTTTTCGAAACGGGTTTCCGTGATCGGTGGGCGAGCCTTCTTGCCCGCCGGCCCTCCCGCCAGGATCTGTTTGAAGTAATCGGCGATGCCAGTTGGCAGTTCATCTCCGGCCAGGCCGGTGAGGTAATGGCTGGAATTGGCCTGCGCATCCAGGTCGATCAACAGCGTGCGATAACCTTGCGCTGCGCTGACTGCCGCCAGGTTGCAGGCAATGCTGGACTTGCCAACACCACCCTTTTGGTTGAATACGACCCGTCGCATGCTCCGTCCTCTGATCATGGTTTCTTCGGAGTCTATACAACGCAGATGGCAATCTGGCGACTTTTCATGGGCCGAAGGCGCCGCAGTCCCACCGTTCAGCTTTGCTACCCTTGGCGCATTACGACAACGAGGAAAGACCTGTGCCGAGGTTTCTGATCGCTTTGCTGTTCGCCTTATTGAGCCAGCAGGCCGCCGCCCAATCACAAGGCGACGTGCTGCGTGTAGGCATCACGGAGGTCCCACCCTTCGTCATCCAGGAGGCCGATGGCAGCTGGAGCGGTATCAGCATTGACTTGTGGGAGGCGATCGCAGAGCAGGAAGGTTATCGCTACGAGCTGCGACCTTTGCCGTTCGACCAACTGCTACCGGGCCTGCAGGACGATCGACTGGATGTGGTGGTCGGTGCCCTGACCATGACTGCCAAGCGCGAGGCACTGGTGGACTTCACGCACCCGTTCTATCGCACCGGACTGGCAATTGGCGTTCCCCAGGAGCAACAGGGTGACGGCTGGGGCGCCGTCCGCGCGCTGTTCTCCTGGCAATTCGCAAGCCTGGTGCTGGGCCTGGGCGCGCTGCTGCTGCTGGTCGGCGCGCTGCTCTGGCTGTTCGAGCGCCAGCGCAACCGCGAGCAGTTCGGCGGCAGCTCGGTGGAAGGACTCGGTAACAGCTTCTGGTGGGCGGCGGTCACCATGACCACGGTCGGCTACGGCGACAAGGCACCCGTGACTCTCGGCGGGCGGCTGATTGCGATCGTCTGGATGTTCGCGGCATTGATCATGGTGTCGACCTTCACGGCAGCCGTGACCAGCACCTTGACGGTCGGCAGCCTGCAGAGCGGCCTGCAAGGTCCGGACGATCTGCGCAGCGCACACGTTGCGACAGTGGACGGCACCGTAAGCGCAGGCTACCTGCAAGAGCACCGCATCCGCGCCACGGCGTTCCCTGATGTGAGCCACGCCATTAAAGCCGTGCTCGACGGAGAAGCGGAGGCGGTGGTGTATGACCAACCCATCCTGCAGTTCCGCAACACCGAGTTGCTGGGCAAAGGCTTACGGCTGCTGCCCGGCACCTTCGAACAACAGTCCTACGCCTTTGCAGTGCCCGCTGGTAGCCCCTACCGGGAGCCGCTGAGCCAAGCGATTCTGGACATCACCAACAGTACGCGCTGGCAAGACGTGCAGACGCGCTATCTCGGCGAGCAGTAATCCATAGCGCCCCTCACATGCCGAGAGCGGCGAGACACTCAGACGGCGACAGGCGCCTTGATGTGCGGATGGGCCTCGTACCCCACCAGCTCGAAATCCTCGAAGCGGAAGGCGAACAGGTCCTTCACGTCGGGATTGAGCTTCATCGTCGGCAGCGGTAGCGGTTCGCGGGTCAGCTGCAGGTCGGCCTGTTCCAGGTGGTTTGCATAGAGGTGGCAATCCCCACCGCTCCAGATGAACTCCCCCGGCTGCAGGTCGCAGACCTGAGCCACCATCAGCGTCAGCAGCGCATAGCTGGCGATGTTGAAGGGCACACCGAGGAAGATGTCGGCTGAACGCTGGTACAGCTGGCAGCTGAGCTTGCCGTTCGCAACATAGAACTGGAACAACGCGTGGCACGGTGGCAGAGCCATCTCGTCGACCAGCGCAGGGTTCCAGGCTGAAACGATCAGGCGTCGCGAATCCGGGTTCTTCTTGATCATCTCCACCAGCTTGCTGATCTGGTCGACCGACCCGCCGTTGGGGGCCGGCCAGCTGCGCCATTGGTAACCGTAGACCGGGCCGAGCTCGCCGTTCTCGTCGGCCCACTCATCCCAGATACGCACCCCGTTTTCCTGCAGGTACTTGATGTTAGTGTCACCCTGCAGGAACCACAGCAGCTCGTGAATGATGGATTTGAGGTGGCATTTCTTGGTGGTCACCAGCGGAAAGCCTTCGCTCAGGTCGAAGCGCATCTGGTGGCCGAACACGCTGTAGGTGCCGGTGCCAGTGCGATCGCTCTTGAAGGTGCCGTGCTCGCGCACATGGCGCATCAGGTCGAGATACTGTTTCATCGATGGGCTCGAAGCGGGCGCCGTGGCGCCGTGGAGAAGAGATCCTGCAGATAGTAAAAGTTTGGCGCGCGGCTTGTCGCGCTTATGCGACAAGCCGGGCCTTGCAACTCAGGCTGATGCCTTGGCCGGCTCGTGACGGTAGCCCCAGGCAATCATGCCGAGGCCGATCAGGATCATCGGCACGCACAGGACCTGCCCCATGGTCAGCCAACCGAACGCCAAGTAGCCGAGCTGGGCATCGGGTACGCGCACAAATTCAACGATGAAACGGAAGATGCCATAGCAGACGGCAAACAAGCCGGAGACTGCCATGGTCGGCCGGGGCTTGCTCGAGTAGATCCAGAGAATGACGAACAACGCCACGCCTTCCAGGGCGAACTGATAGAGCTGCGAGGGATGCCGCGCCAGCTGCTGCGGGTCGGTGGGAAAGACCATGGCCCAGGGCACATCGGTCGCCTTGCCCCACAGTTCAGCATTGATGAAGTTGCCGATGCGCCCAGCCCCCAGCCCGATCGGCACGAAAGGCGCGATGAAGTCCATCAGCTCGAAGAACTTCTTGCCGTTGCGCCGGGCGAAAATCCAGGTGCACAGCAGCACGCCAAGCAAGCCCCCGTGAAACGACATACCTCCCTTCCAGACCTGGAAGATAAGCGTTGGATCGTTGATATAGGACGCCAGGTCGTAGAACAGCACATAACCCAGCCGCCCGCCAACGATCACGCCCATCGCCACCCAGAACACCAGGTCAGAGAGTTTGTCCTTGTCCCAGCTGGGATCGAAGCGGTGCAGGCGACGGGACGCCAGCAGCCAGGCCCCGCCTATGCCGATCAGGTACATCAGGCCGTACCAGTGGATTTGCAGCGGGCCTAGCGAAACGGCCACAGGGTCTATCTGCGGATAAGGCAGCATCCGGGTTTCCTCAAATCAAGAAATTGATACCAACGCCCAGCAACAACAGCGCAAACAGGCGCCGCAGCATCAGTGCCGACAGCCGATGGGCCAGTTGCGCCCCGATACGGGCAAAAAACATACTGGTGATCGCGATGCCCAGCACCGCTGGAAAATAAACAAATCCAAAGCTCCAAGCCGGGAGATGCGGGTCCTGCCAGCCGACCACTGCGAAACTCAACGCACCGACGATGGCAATCGGCAGGCCGCATGCGGCGGACGTCGCCACCGCCTTTTGGATGGGCACGCTGCGCCAGCTGAGAAAGGGCACCGTTAAAGAACCTCCACCGATTCCGAAGATCGCCGACGCCCAGCCAACCACGACACCAACCAGCGTGAGCGCCGGCTTACCGGGCACGCCTCGGCTGGCCTTAGGCTGAAGCGAAAACGCCATCTGAACGGACACAGCGATGGCGAAGACCCCGATGATTTTCTGCAGTAGCGGTCCTTGAATCGCAGCCGCCGTGAGACTGCCCAAGGCAGCGCCAAACAGAATGCCGAGGGTCATCCATAGCACCACGGGCCAGAGCACTGCACCTTTGAGATGATGAGCTCTGATCGAGTTCAGCGAAGTAAAAACGATGCTCGCCAGCGACGTGCCGACGGCCAGATGGGTCAGCACCAACGGATCGAAACCCTGGAGAGTGAAGCTGAAAACAAGCACCGGGACGATGATCATCCCACCGCCTACACCGAACAGCCCGGCCAGCAAACCAGCAAACCCGCCGAGCAGCAGGTAAAGCGCGAACTCCATCGGGCCATCCTGACCAAAACAAAGCAGCATGTTAGCGGAAAAACTGCCCGGAAGCTGAAAGCGGGTTGCCGAGCCGGGCGGCTTGGCTTCAAGCTTTCGCCTCTCGCACCCAGCTGAGCCTGACCATGTGCCTAATCGTATTCGCCTGGCGCCCGAGCCACGCATTGCCGCTCATCGTCGCGGCCAACCGTGACGAATTTCATGCGCGTCCCAGCCTGCCGCTGGGCCACTGGGACGACGCGCCAGAAATCGTAGCTGGGCGCGACCTCCTCGCGGGCGGGACCTGGATGGGAATCAGCGCAGCGGGACGCTTCGCGGCACTGACCAACATCCGCGCACCGGGTACCCCAGCCGGCGCGCGCTCACGAGGCGAACTGCCGGAGCGCTATCTGCGCAGTGATCTGTCGCCCCAGGCCTACCTGAGCGAATTGACTGGCCACCTAGAGCACTACTCGGGTTTCAACCTGCTGGTCGGAGATGCGCGTGAGTTGTGGTACCTGAATTCAAAGTCCGCCACACCGGAACGGTTGCCGGCCGGTGTCTACGGCTTGTCGAATGCAGCGCTGGATACACCCTGGCCGAAGCTCGTTCGCGCCCGCGCCGCGTTGCAGGCTTGTACCGATGCACCGGAGGTGGACACCCTGTTGCAGGTGTTAAGCGACCCCCAACCCGCCGCAGACGGCGAGATGCCAAGCACCGGCGTGCCCTACGAATGGGAGAAGAAGCTGTCCAGCGTATTCATATCAAGCGCTGACTACGGCACCCGCGCCAGCACAGTACTGATCCGCCGCGCGGACGGCTCCGCACATATCACCGAGCGCCGCTTCGGACCGGCCGGGGTGTTGGATCAACGCCGCATCGACGTACCTTCATCCAGCCAGGTAAGCCGCTCGGATCCGATCTAGAGCGCCGCCGACGGGTTGAGCATGCGATCCAGCCCCAGGTTGCGCAGGGTCAACTGCACGGTGGCATGGATCACCTGAGGGCTGTCCATGACCATGACCTTGGCCAGCAGCTCGCGCGCCGTGACCGAGCTGATCTGACGCAGCATCCACTTCACCTTCGGCAGGTTGGTGGCGTTCATCGACAGGCTGTCGAACCCCATCGCCAGCAGCAGGATAGCCGCACCGGGGTCACCGGCCATCTCACCGCAGATGCTGACCGGCTTGCCTTCGCCGTGGGCTTCACGGACGACGCGCTGCAAGGCCTCGAGCACTGCCGGATGCAGGTAATCATAGAGATCGGCCACACGCGGGTTGTTGCGATCGACCGCCAGCAGGTATTGCGTCAGGTCATTGGACCCCACCGAGAGGAAGTCCACCTGACGCGCCAGTTCGCGGGTCAGATAGACCGCAGCCGGCACTTCGATCATCACCCCCACCGGCGGCATTTCGACGTCGGTGCCTTCGTCACGCACCTCGCCCCAGGCGCGGTGGATCAGGTGCAGCGCCTCTTCCAGCTCGCGCGTGCCGGAAATCATCGGCAGCAGAATTCGCAGGTTGTTCAGCCCGGCGCTGGCCTTGAGCATGGCGCGGGTCTGCAGCAGGAAGATCTCGGGGTGATCCAAGGTGACGCGGATGCCGCGCCAGCCGAGGAACGGATTTTCTTCCTTGATCGGGAAATACGGCAGGCTCTTATCACCGCCGATATCGAGACTGCGCATGGTCACCGGCAGCGGGTGGAAGGCCTGGAGCTGCTCGCGATAGATCGCCATCTGCTCCTTCTCGCTGGGGAAGCGCTCCTTGATCATAAAGGGCACTTCGGTGCGATACAGGCCGACGCCTTCGGCGCCGCGCTCCTGCGCGCGCACCACATCGGCGAGCAGGCCAGTGTTCACCCACAGCGGAATACGCAAACCGTCGGTGGTCTCGCACGGCAACTCGCGCAGTACGTCGAGCCCTTCGGACAGCTGCCGTTCCTGCTCGGCCAGAACCAGATACTGCTCGCGCAGCACCTTGGCAGGATTGGTGATGATCTCGCCACGGGTGCCGTCGATGATCAGCTCGATGCCGTCGACCTTCGAGTACGGCAGGTCGACCGCGCCCATCACCGTCGGAATGCCCATGGCCCGGGCCAGAATCGCCACATGCGAGTTGCTCGATCCGAGCACCGACACCATGCCCATCAGCTTGCCTTCAGGCACTTCGCCGAGCATCGCCGGAGACAGTTCTTCACTGACAAGGATGGTGTTGTCCGGGTAGGTCAGCGTCTGCTGCCGGGCCTGCTGCAGATAGCCGAGCAGGCGCCGGCCGATGTCCTTGACGTCGGAGGCGCGCTCACGCAGGTAGGCGTCGTCCATCATCTCGAAGCGACCCACATGATCGGCAACGACTTGGCGTAACGCGCCTTGCGCCCACTGGCCGGTGCGAATGACCTTGGACACCTCGCCACCTAGGGCAGAGTCATCGAGCATCATCAGATAGACGTCGAACAGTGCGCGCTCTTCCTTGCGCATCTGCGTAGCAAGCTTGTCGGACAAGGCACGCATGTCGGCACGTACAGCCGCGAGCGCAGCTTCGAACAGCTCGAGCTCGGCTGGAATGTTATCGATAGCCTTGTCGGGCACCACGTCCAGATCAGCAGGAGGCAGCACGACGACTGCCGTACCCACCGCCGCCCCGGGCGCACCCGGAATACCGATGAAACGGGTTTCCTGAATACCCTTACCCTGACGGCCGAGGCCGCGGATCGAACCGGTCGCTTCTGCGTGGGCGATAACCCCGGCGAGCTGCGCGCTCATCGTAACCAGGAAGGCTTCCTCGCCTTCGTCGAACAGCCGCTGCTCTTTCTGCTGGATGACCAGTACGCCCATCACCCGCCGGTGGTGGATGATCGGTGCGCCGAGAAAAGAGGCGTAGCGCTCTTCACCGGTCTCGGCAAAGTAGCGATAGCGCGGGTGCTCGGAGGCATGCTCCAGGTTCAGCGGCTCCTCGCGGGTGCCAACCAGACCGACCAGACCCTCGTTGGGCGCCATGCTGACCTTGCCGATGGCTTTCTTGTTCAGGCCTTCAGTGGCCATGAGCACGAAGCGTCCGGATTCCGGATCGAGCAGGTAGACCGAGCAGACCTGGCTGGCCATGGCCTCCCGAACTCTCAGCACGATGATGCCCAACGCCGCCGTGAGGTCCTTGGCGGCATTGACTTCCTGGACGATCTTGCGAAGCGTGCCGAGCATGCTCAGGGGCTTTCTCCCGTCAATCCCGCGCCAGAAGGCGCGGGGCGAGTTCTTTTAAGGCGCGACGGTAAACCTCGCGCTTGAAGGTGACCACCTGGCCCAGCGGGTACCAGTAACTGACCCAGCGCCAACCGTCGAATTCTGGCTTTCCAGTCAGATCCATGCGCACCCGGTCTTCGGCGCCGGTGAGGCGCAGCAGAAACCACTTCTGTTTCTGCCCGATGCACAGCGGCTGGCTGTGAGTACGCACCAGGCGCTGCGGCAAGCGATAGCGCAACCAGCCGCGGGTGCAAGCAAGGATTTTCACATCCTGCTGCTCCAAGCCGACTTCTTCGTTGAGTTCGCGGTAGAGGGCCTCTTCCGGCGTCTCGCGTGGATTGATTCCGCCTTGCGGAAATTGCCAGGCATCCTGATTAATCCGCCGAGCCCACAACACCTGCCCGACATCATTGGTCAGGATGATGCCGACATTGGGGCGAAAACCATCGGAGTCGATCACGGCAACAACCTCGCAAACGCATGTCGCGGCATTGTTCCACAAAAACGTGAAAAGCAGAAAGCGCGCATGGGAGCCATTGATCAACCGGAAGCGGCGCTCCATCGAAGTGCTTGGCATCTGCCATCTATCGAGCGATCCCGCTATGCTTCGCCTCCCTTCATCGCCCGAGGAACGCAGCGTGCGCCTGGCTCTATTCGATCTCGACAATACCCTCCTGGCCGGCGATAGCGACCACGCCTGGGGCGAATTTCTCTGCCAGCGCGGACTGGTCGACGCCGAGGCCTATCGCGACCGCAACGATGCCTTTTATCAGGACTACCTGGCCGGCACGCTGGATGTGCTGGAGTATCAAAACTTCTGCCAGGAGCTGCTTGGGCGCAGCGAGATGGCGCAGCTTCAGCAATGGCATGCCGAGTTCATGCGCGACCACATCGAACCCATCGTGCTGGCGAAAGGCGAGGCACTGGTCCGCCAGCATCATGACGCCGGTGACCGGGTGGTGATCATCACCGCAACCAACCGCTTCATTACCGGGCCCATCGCCAAACGGCTGGGCGTCGATACCCTGCTGGCCACCGAATGCGAGATGCAGGAGGGGCGATACACCGGTCGGCTGACCGATGTGCCGTGCTTTCAGGAAGGCAAGGTGACACGAATCGAACGCTGGCTGATGGAAAATGACCAGAGCCTGGATGACAGCTATTTCTACAGCGACTCGCGCAACGACCTGCCATTGCTAGAGCGGGTCAGCCATCCTGTCGCCGTCGACCCCGACCCCACCCTTCACGATATCGCTCAGCAGCGCGGCTGGAGCATCATCAGCCTGCGCTGAGTGGCGGCCGTAGACTAGACCGGCTTGGCGCCCATCAACCCCATGATGGCGATCAGAATCAGCAAGATCAGCCCAGCGTAAACCAGCGCAAAACGTGGCAGGCGCGCGGGCGCTGGGGTATCGCCCAACGCTTGCCAGGCGCGCAACCGGCCACCGAGCAACAAGGTGAGCGGTACGAGGATCAGGAACAACACCGAACTGACCAGCAGCCACAGCTGGCCGAGCGGAAAGCCTGCGAGATGGGCCAGCCACCAGCCTGTCACTGGCAGCAGCAATCCAAGCACGGCGAGCAACGGCAGCGACATCAGCCGGGTCCGCCGCAGTTTTTTCTGCAACACGGTGGAATCCCCCCGCCGCGAGGCTTTCCAGAGCATGACAATGTGGGCGATCAGCCCGAGCGTGAGCAGGATTGCCAGCGCGGCATGGGTAATGTTCAGCAGTTGATAGTGTTCCATCAATCCTCGCGGTACGGCTGGTCAGCCGAGAAACAGTTGGTAGGCCGGGTTGTCTGTCTCGTCCCAGTAGCGGTAGCCGATCTTGTCCAGAGCAGCGGGCAACAGATGACGGTCCTCGGCGGGTACTTGCAAGCCGGCCACCACTCGACCGTCGGCAGCGCCATGGTTGCGGTAGTGGAACATCGAAATATTCCAGCGCCCGCCGAGGTTGTTGAGAAAGTTGAACAGCGCGCCCGGACGCTCCGGGAATTCGAAGCGATAGACCAGCTCGTCGCTCACGCCGGACGCATGTCCACCAACCATATGACGCGTGTGCAGCTTGGCCAGCTCATTGTCGGTGAGATCGAGTACCGGGAACCCCTTGGCCCGCAACCCTTCTACCAGCGCCGCACGCGGATCGTTTTCCGGATGCGTCTGCACGCCGACGAAGATGTGCGCTTCGCGGTCCTGGTGGTAGCGGTAGTTGAACTCGGTGATCTGACGCTTGCCGATGGCCTCGCAGAACGCCTTGAAGCTGCCCGGCTCCTCGGGGATGGTCACGGCGATGATCGCTTCGCGCTTCTCACCCAGCTCGGCCCGCTCGGCGACGTGGCGCAGGCGGTCGAAATTGACGTTAGCCCCTGAATCGATGCCCACCAGTACCTGGTTCTCGACCCCGTCGCGCTCGACGTAGCGCTTGATCCCGGCCACCGCCAGGGCACCGGCCGGCTCGGTGATCGAGCGGGTGTCGTCGTAGATGTCCTTGATGGCCGCACAGATCTCGTCGGTACTGACCGTGATCACTTCATCGACATGGTGCCGGCAGATATCGAAGGTGTACTGACCGATCTGCGCCACTGCCACCCCATCGGCGAACAAGCCCACCTGCGGCAGCACCACGCGCTCGCCGGCCGCCATCGCCTGCTGCAGGCAGTTGGAATCGTCCGGCTCCACACCGATGACCTTGATCTCGGGACGCAGATATTTGATGTACGCGGCCACGCCCGCGATCAGCCCGCCGCCTCCCACTGGCACGAAGATCGCGTCCAGCTGGCCCTGATGCTGGCGAAGAATTTCCATCGCCACGGTGCCCTGCCCGGCAATGACGTGAGGATCGTCGTAGGGGTGGATATAGACGTAGCCCTTTTCCTCGACCAGCCGCAGCGAGTAGGCCAGCGCCTCGGGAAAGGCGTCCCCGTGTAGCACCACCTTGCCGCCGCGAGCTCGCACGCCCTGCACCTTCAGTTCCGGCGTGGTGCGCGGCATGACGATGGTCGCCTTGATGCCCAGCTCGCGGGCCGCCAAGGCTAGGCCCTGGGCATGGTTGCCGGCCGATGCGGTGACAACGCCGCGCGCCAGCTCCTCAGGTGACAGCTGCGCCAGCTTGTTATAGGCACCGCGAATCTTGAACGAGAACACCGGCTGCAGATCCTCGCGCTTGAGCAGAATCTGGTTACCCAGCCGCTCGGAAAGCTGGCGGGCAGGCTGCAACGGGGTTTCCACCGCAACGTCATAGACGCGCGAGGTGAGGATCTTCTTGACGTACTGTTCGAGCATCGTGAGCTATCTTGGCGGGCCTTGCGGGGCAGACGAGTCTACTCTGCGAAAAACCCTGCGACCACCGTCAATCGGCGCGCAAAACAGCAGTACAGCCTTAGCAGGCAAGACCCGCCGATGAGCCCCCGCTATACTCTTGCTCTTCGATTCACTCACCGCCCGGACCTTTACGCCATGACTCAGGATCAACTCAAGCAGGCTGTCGCCCAGGCCGCTGTCGACCTCATCGCGCCGCAGCTCACCGACCGCAGCATCGTCGGCGTTGGCACCGGTTCCACCGCCAATTTCTTCATCGATCTGCTGGCCAAGCACAAAGGCTTCTTCGACGGCGCGGTAGCCAGTTCCGACGCAACCGCCGAGCGCCTGAAAGGCCACGGCATCCCGGTTTACGACCTGAACTCGGTATCGGACCTGGAGTTCTACGTCGACGGTGCCGACGAGACCAACAGTCATCTGGAGCTGATCAAAGGCGGCGGCGCGGCATTGACCCGCGAAAAGATCGTCGCCGCAGTGGCGCGAACCTTCATCTGCATTGCTGACGGCAGCAAGCTGGTCGAACGCCTCGGCGAGTTTCCCCTGCCGGTCGAAGTGATACCGATGGCCCGCAGCCACGTGGCGCGTGAATTGGTCAGGCTGGGTGGAGATCCGGTCTACCGTGAGGGCGTGGTGACCGACAATGGCAACGTCATTCTGGACGTGCACAACCTCATGATCGGCTTCGCCCCGGATGTGGAAGCGCAGATCAACAACATCGTCGGCGTGGTCACCAATGGGCTGTTCGCAGCACGCCCGGCCGACATCCTGCTGCTGGGCACCAAAGACGGCGTTCAGACCCTCAAGCGTTGACTATTTGGTTGTTGGCACCGGCGCGCTCGGTCCACGCACCGACCTCCAACCATATGAAGTACTGCAAGCCTTCGTCGCTGTTCACGTTAAGTGACAGCGATCAGGGCGATCCAAATCGAAGGTCAGCGCCTACGACTGAAAACATAGAAGCGGTTCGGCTCCGCGACGACATAGATATTCCCCTGCCCGTCCATGGCGACGCCCTCGGCCTGGTCTATTCCCTCCACTAAGCCATTGAGGCCGCCGAGCAGGCTGATGAAGCTGCGCGGTCGGCCTCGTAGGTCAAATTCAACCAGCAGGCGCGATTCATCGGACAGCATCAGGGTGTGGCCGGTGCGCGGGTCGATAGTCACCGATGAGATATCACGCACCAGCAGCGGCTGCTCGGGCCAGGCCTCGAGGATGCCGGCAGCGCCGTCCTCTCCGGGAAAAGGCAGTTCGAACAATCCCTGCGGATCGCGCTCCTTGGCCAACAGCATGCGTTTGGTGCGTGGATTCCAGGCCAGCCCTTCAAAGCCTTTATTACCTGCACTGTCGAAACCCAGGTCATAGGTTGCGAGATCATCAAGATCGAGACTTTCCACCCCTGGCGCCAGCCGAAACACTGCAACCAGCCGACGCCGCTCGTCGACGATAGCGAGTCGCCCGTCGTCCAGCGCTTCGACCGCTTCAGGATCAGAGAATCCGGTCAGGGTGATGCGCCGCAGCACGACGCCGCCAGGGGAAAACTCCACGAGCTGCGGGTTTTGGCCGGTGACAGTAAACAGCGTCCCGGTCGCTGCATTCCAGGTCAGCCCAGAGGTTTCGTCTTCTTCCAGGCCAAACAATGTGGTCTCCAGCGCCAGCTCATAATCTGGCAACCAGATGCTCGCCGCGCGCTCTTGAGAATCGACGTATTGCTCCTGCCAGTAGAGTTTCAGCTGGTCGTCCCAATGCAGCATCCAGCCGACCAGCACGGCCATTGCGATGGTTAGGATTAGGGAAACGTACAGAAACAGGCGGATGCGGGATGGTCGGACGGCGGCGTCAGGCATGAAAGCAAACCCAAGTAGAGCGTGCGATTACAGCATGACCTTCACAGGGAGGATATAGCGCTGCAGGCCGGATACGTCAGACGTACCCGGCCCATACTGGGTTAAAGCACGCGACTTTCGAAGCGAGACAACCCGACCAGCTCCAGTATCAGCTCGTCACCCTGATGGAGGGGGCCTACACCCACCGGCGTGCCAGTCAGCACCACGTCGCCCGGTTGCAGGCTGAAGTGCCCGGCGATGTGCTGCAGCAGCGGCAGGATGGCATTGAGCATCTGGTTGCTGTTGCCGTCCTGACGCACCTCACCGTTAATGCTCAGGCGCACGCCGATGTCGGTCAGATCCTCCACTGCATCGCCCGGCACGAATGGAGCCAGCACGCAGGCACCGTCAAAGCTTTTAGCGATTTCCCATGGATGGCCCTTTTCCTTCAGTTTGGCCTGCACGTCGCGCAGGGTCAGGTCGAGGGCTGGGGCGAACCCGGAGATCGCGTCGCGAACCTCTTCTTCGTTCGGCTTGCGCGACAACGGCTTGCCGATCAGCACGGCGATTTCCGCCTCGTAGTGCACGGCACCACGGTCAGAGGGAATACTGAAGCCGCTGTCCAGCGGCACGGTGCAGCTGCCGGCCTTGATGAACAGCAGAGGCTCGGTCGGCACCGGGTTGTTCAGCTCTTTGGCGTGCTCGGCGTAGTTACGGCCGATGCAGACGACTTTGCCCAGCGGGTAGTGGATCGTGGTGCCGTCGGTGTACTGGTGCTTGTAGGTCATGGAGAGTTCCTGTCTGCTCAAACAGCGAAGATCTTGCCCGGATTCATGATGCCGTTCGGATCGAAGACTGCCTTGACTGCCTTCATGTACTCGATTTCCACCGGCGAACGGCTGTACTCGAGGTAGTCACGCTTGGTCATGCCGACGCCATGTTCGGCGGAGATCGAACCGTTGTACTTCTGCACGGTTTCGAACACCCACTTGTTCACCGTCGCGCACTTGCCGAAGAACTCGTCCTGGTCCATCGCATCGGGCTTGAGGATGTTCAGGTGCAGGTTGCCGTCGCCGATGTGGCCGAACCAGACGATTTCGAAATCCGGGTAGTGCTCACCGACGATGGCGTCGATTTCCTTGAGGAAGGCCGGCACCTTGGCGATGGTGACGGAGATGTCGTTCTTGTACGGCGTCCAGTGGCTGATGGTCTCGGAGATGTACTCGCGCAGCTTCCACAGGTTCTGCAGTTGCTGCTCGCTCTGGCTCATCACGCCATCGAGTACCCAGCCCTGCTCAACGCAATGCTCGAAAGTCGCCAGCGCCTGATCGGCGCGCTCATCGGTCGTGGCTTCGAATTCCAGCAGCGCGTAGAACGGGCAGCTGGTTTCGAACGGTGCCGGCACGTCGCCGCGACCGAGCACCTTGGCCAGTGCCTTGTCGGAGAAGAACTCGAAGGCGGTCAGGTCCAGCTTGTCCTGAAAGGCGTGCAGCACCGGCATGATCGAGTCGAAGTCCGGCGTGCCCAGCACCAGCGCAGTTAGATTGGTTGGCTGGCGTTCCAGGCGCATGGTCGCCTCGACGACGAAGCCCAGAGTGCCCTCGGCGCCGATGAAGAGCTGGCGCAGGTCATAGCCGGTGGCGTTCTTGATCAGGTCCCTGTTCAGCTCGAGCAGATCGCCCTTGCCAGTGACGACCTTAAGCCCCGCCACCCAGTTACGGGTCATGCCATAGCGAATCACCTTGATCCCGCCGGCGTTGGTGCCGATGTTGCCGCCGATCTGGCTGGAGCCTGCGGAGGCGAAGTCCACCGGGTAGTACAGGCCCTTGTCTTCGGCGAACTGCTGCAGCTGTGCGGTGACCACGCCAGGCTGGCAGACCGCGGTGCGGTCCATCTCGTTGAATTCGAGAATCTGGTTCATATAATCGAACGACACCACCACCTCGCCATTGGCCGCCACCGCGGCAGCGGAAAGGCCGGTGCGGCCGCCCGAGGGCACCAGAGCGATCTTTCGCTCGTTGGCCCAGCGCACGATAGCCTGCACCTGCTCGATGGTCTTCGGGAACACGATGGCCGAGGGTGCCGGGGCGTACTGCTTGGTCCAGTCCTTGCCATAGGTGTTCAGCGAATCGGCATCGGTCAGCACCTTGCCAGGCTCGACCAGGGTCTTCAGCTCGTCGATCAGGGCGGGGTCGGTCATCATGGGAACTCTCATTCGATTCATGGTCACCCTGAGTACGCTTCAGCTCAGGACATGGGTGTTTCGAGGGGTGCGTATGCTAGCATACGCACCCTTTTGAAACGTGCCTCGGCAGACTCCCGACACCGCTGATACCGGGTCGGCCAGCCTTCGCTGGACACTTCGTCCTACCCTTCGGCCTTAAGGTTTAAATGCAGATGAGCCAGACCTCTCTCGACAAGAGCAAGATCAAGTTCCTTCTTCTCGAAGGCGTGCACCAGAACGCTGTCGACACCCTCAAGGCCGCCGGCTACTCCAACATCGAGTATCTCAAGACCGCGCTGACCGAGTCGGAGCTGAAAGAGAAGATCGCTGACGTCCATTTCATCGGGATTCGTTCGCGCACTCAGCTCACCGAGGACGTATTCGAAGCAGCAAAAAAACTGATCGCCGTCGGCTGTTTCTGCATCGGCACCAACCAGGTCGATCTCAATGCCGCCCGCGAGCGCGGCATCGCCGTCTTCAATGCCCCCTACTCCAACACTCGCTCGGTAGCCGAGCTGGTGCTTGCCGAAGCCATCCTGTTGCTGCGCGGCATCCCTGAGAAGAACGCTTCGTGCCATCGCGGCGGCTGGATCAAATCGGCGGCCAACTCGTTCGAGATACGCGGCAAGAAGCTCGGCATCATCGGTTATGGCTCCATCGGCACCCAGCTGTCGGTACTCGCCGAGAGCCTGGGCATGCAGGTCTGCTTCTACGACGTGGTGACCAAGCTGCCGCTGGGCAACGCCACTCAGATCGGCTCACTGTATGAGCTGTTGGGCATGTGCGACATCGTCTCCCTGCACGTCCCCGAGCTGCCATCCACCCAGTGGATGATCGGCGAGAAAGAAATCCGCGCAATGAAGCCGGGCAGCATCCTGATCAACGCTGCGCGCGGCACCGTGGTCGAGCTGGATCACCTCGCCGCTGCGATCAAGGACGAGCACCTCATCGGCGCCGCCATCGACGTGTTCCCGGTCGAGCCCAAATCCAACGATGAAGAGTTCGAAAGCCCGCTGCGTGGCCTGGATCGCGTGATCCTGACCCCACACATCGGCGGTTCGACCGCCGAAGCACAGGCCAACATCGGTCTGGAAGTGGCAGAAAAGCTGGTCAAGTACAGCGACAACGGCACCTCGGTATCGTCCGTCAATTTCCCGGAAGTCGCCTTGCCATCGCACCCCGGCAAGCACCGTCTGCTACACATCCACCAGAACATCCCAGGCGTGATGAGCGAGATCAACAAGGTGTTCGCCGACAACGGCATCAACATCTGCGGCCAGTTCCTACAGACCAACGAGAAGGTTGGCTACGTCGTCATCGATGTAGATAAGGACTATTCCGACCTGGCGCTGGAAAAGCTGCTGCAGGTCAACGGCACCATCCGCAGCCGCGTGTTGTTCTAAGCGCTGCACTGGCAGTATCGAACGGGAGGCTTAGGCCTCCCGTTTTCGTTTTGCCGCATGGCTGCCACGGTTTCGCACGATTGATCAGTTGGCTGAGGCTGAATCGCCGCTTCCGCCCGAACGTGTGCCCGGCCGATCCGGCGATGATGGGCGTTCAACAGGCGTAACGGGTGGCACCTCAGGCGGTGCTTCCAGCGTTGGGGGCCTCGGCTGGCCTTGGCTGTCATCTCCGCTCTCGATGACATCCTGCCGCGGCTCGCGCGTGTCCAGTGGATGTTCTCGGGCTTCCTCAGGGTGCGTCGGACCAGTGCCGGCGGCGATTGCCAGCGAAGCAGCCATCAATGTTGAAACGAATAACGAAACGCGTATAGCCATGAGCGTCTCCCGATTAGAAGCCATGGGGTGCCCGGCGCAATCAGCTGCGGCAGCGGGAGCCCAACGGCTGCGCAAGAAAAAGCCCCGTCCGAAGCCGGGGCTTTTCATCTAGCGGCGAAGGCATATCAGTTGCCAGTAGCACTGCTTCCCGTGGCGGTCGTGTTGCCGACACTGGTACCTGTTTCAGTTCCCGGACCTGCCGGCTCACCGTCAACGGTGGTGCCCATACCGGTTGTCAGGCCTTCGCGGTCGGTGTCGTCGGTAGTTTTGCCGTCCATCATGGTGTCGTCATGGGCGCCGCCCATTTTGCCGTCGTGAGTGCCGCTCTTCATTGAGCTGCTATCCGCGTCGTAACGGCCCTTGTCATGAATGGCTTCGTTGTCCGTTGTGCCTGCGGCAAATACAGCGGTAGACATAAGGCCGGCTAGAGTCAGCGCGGCGAGCTTGGTCGTTTGCATGATTGCTCTCCAGTTTCAAGGGGTTCACATACTCCGGCACTGTCCACGAAAATAAATTTCACCCCGGCGCGTGACAGGATCTTTCAAAAACGCTGAAGCCCAGACGAGGCGGGCGTTGTAGCCCTGTCACCACTGGTCGCCATGCTGGCGGCAGACCGCTCATCGGATGTCCACACGCCATTTTGCGTTGAGAACACCTGACCAAAACTCAGCGCAACAACTGCCACAACGAAATCCCGATACCAGCCATGCTTTCACCGGCCACTAACCCGGCGGCGGCAACGATCACAAAACGTTCGGCCAGGCTGCCCCAGCGGGCCGCGAACACCCAGGCCAACAGGGCGCCGAACGCCATCATCAGGGAGATCGAGGCAGGAATGATGAATGCCAGCCCCAGCGCCGCGGAACTGGGTAACCAGCGCAACCGCCAGACCGGCGCCGAGCCTTCGAGCAGGCCGAGCACAACGCCGACCAGTGCTCCGATCAACATCGCCCAGCGGATGTCCAGGCTGATCGAGCCGAGCCCGGCGGTCAGCGCCTGCGCCACGGCTTTCCAGGTCGCCACGGCAGGCGCTGGCCACTCGGGGGTGATCAGCATGGCCTGAGGATCAGGAATCAGCAGTTGATAGACGAGTACTCCTACCAGGCTGCCGACCAGAATACCCAGGCACTGTGCGACCACCTGGCGCGAGGGGGTCGCGCCAATTGCATGACCGACCTTGAAGTCGTTGAGCAGATCGGTGCATTGACCCGCAGCACCGCCTGCAGTGTTGGCACTCATCAGGTTGATCGCCACCTGACCAGGCGCAATGGCAGCGAAACTCAGCTGCGACAGCTGCCCGATCGCACCAATCGGCGGTATCCCGGTGGCGCCGACGACACGTGCCGCAACCATGGCCAGCACCAGCGCCAGCGGGATCGACAGCGCGGCCATGAGTGGATGGATATCAAACAGGCTCATCTGCAGGGCGATCACCAAGATGGCCGCCAGGCCCAGCCCGAGCGCCGGCAGTGGCGCGGGCCGAGCGAATCGCATGCGCTGTGCTGCAGCGCCTCGTCGGGCGCGCAAAAAACGCAGGCTGAGTGAAATCAGCGTGGCGCAGACCATCAGACTGACTCCTGGCCACAGCAGCCACTCGATCAGCACTCCAAATTGCGGCCCGCTGGCGCCCGCAGGGATCGTCACCAGACCTTCCGTCAACAACCAGGGTGCCAGCACGCCCCAAGCAATCAACGCGCCGAGCAGCAACGACAACCCAACCCGTACGCCGATGATTCCGCCGAAGCCCAGCAGCAACAGCGACGGTTCGAGGCTGAACGTCAAGCGCTCCAGCTGCGCGCTGGGAGCCCAGCGCGGCACGCTCCACCAGAGACCGTCCACCAGCTTGGCTAACGCCGCCAGCAGCGCAGCCGAGCCCAGTACCCATAAGCGCCGCGCCGCCTCAGCGCCATGGCTGTAGATCTGCTGCATGGTGGCCAAGGTCGCCATGCCTTCAGGAAAGCGCAGCTGCGTTTCGATAATCAGTGATGGCCGCAAGTACCAGGCGACCCAGATGCCGAGAAAGCTGACCGAGAACACCCAGGCTACCAGCGGCAAGGTGTCGAACTGCTGGCCGGTGATCAAGGTGTAGGCAGGAATGGGTGCGACCAAACCGCTGGAAATGATCGAAGCCGCTGATGAGGCAGTGGTCTGGTTGATGTTGCTTTCGTGCAGCGTCCAGGCGGGCCTTCTCAGCACTCGCGCCAGGCTCTGCCAGAAGGCGAAACCGACCAGCAGCGCGATGATCGACATGTTGAACGACCAGCCGATCTTGAGGCCCGAGTAGATATTCGAAGGCGTCAGCACGGCCCCCAGCAGCAGGCCGGTCAACAGCGCGCGCAACGTCAGTTCGCGGGAGGGGTCACTCATGCAGGCTCCATCGAATGGGCGATTGACTCACCTTAGCCCATTAAGTCCACCACAGCGTTTCTTCAACCGTCCGTCGGGATGTCATCCTCAGCGCGCAGATGCCGACCTAATCCCAACGTGAACGCTGAACTTCGTCATTTCTGGCCGGTCGTTTAGTAACTTTTCTATGCAGCATAACGGCACTCCAAACCAAGGATTGAACATGGACGAAGCGGACTTCACCCACCTGGAACGTAACCGGCCTACCGTCACCCTGCTGACCGGCAATGAGCTTCTCGGGCTGTTTTTCAAGCACTTTCTTGGTGAGCAGGCTCAGCTAGAGGTAGCCCTGGCGCGGCTCGAGAAGATCGTGCCGGGCAGCACCGATCTCTACCTACTCGACTCGGGAAACAGCCAGACCGAGCAATTGTCGACACTGCTCGATCAGCTCGACGAGCAGACACCCGTTGCGCTGGTCAATATCGCCCCGGAACAGGCCGAGCAACTTGTCGACAAGCACCCTGCCATTCGCGGCGTGTTTTACAGCCATGCCACTCGCGAGCACCTGCTCGACGGCATCCAAGTATTGCTCGAAGGCGGCGACTGGCTGCCGCGGGTCTTGACCGAGCGGCTGCTCAGCCAGTGGCGACGCATGCGCCAACTCGCTGGCAGCAAACCGTCGCTGACGCTGCGTGAGCGGGAAATCCTCAGCCTCGCCGGCAAAGGCCTGTCCAACGCCGAAATTGCCGAACAGCTGTGCCTAAGCCCCCACACAATCAAGAGCCATATCCACAACCTGTTGCGCAAGATTGGTGCCTCCAACCGGGCCGAGGCGGCCTTTCTGCTACGTGGCCGACTGGATTGGTCCGAGTCGTGTCACGCCTGACGCTGTGCCTGTTGCTGCTGAGTCTGCTCGGCCCGCTGCAGGCTCAGGCAGCGCTGGGCCAGGCGGAAGGCGAGGCGGAACTGAGCGGGCTGATCATCGACAACACCATCACTCGCTTCGGTCACGACTTCCACCGCTACCTGAGCTTTCAATTGCAGGACGCTAGCGCGCTTGAAGGCGATCTGGTGGTACGTGAACGTCCTTCCGCGCGCTGGGGCAGCCTGGTCTGGGTGGAGTATGGGCAGCGCACGGTCTACCGGCGCTTTCTGCAGCCCAACGTAGCGGAGATCGAAGACATCGCCACCCAAGCCGCGCAGCTGATCTTGGAGGAGGTCAATCGCAGCAAGCTGCAGAACCTGCTCCAGGACACCTTCGACATGGACCGAGACGAGCTGTGAGTCGCAAAAGGATTAATTCGCCCCGTTCATCACGTAGCGCTTGTTTTGCACCATTCGATGGATGTTCAGCGCCCCGCCTGCAGTCAAGAATCCGAACACTATCCCGAGGTGCCTGCATGGATTGTCTAGCCCTATTCCGCCGCGGCTTGTTCGCCGCCCTTCTGCTCACCGGTCACGCGGTTCATGCGGCCGATCTGATGGACAACGGAGACCTTGCGGGAGGCTCATTGAGCCTCGCTAACCAGTCGGCGGCGTTGCAATTGCCCGACATGCAGGTCGCGCGAGTGCTGCAAACAGGCAGCGATAACCTGACTGACATAAGCCAGACCGGCACGGCTCAGCTGGCGAACATCATGCAACAGGGCAGCGACCAGCAGGCCTTCATCCTCCAGCAAGGCGAGAACCAGATCGCCACCATTCTGCAGATTGGCCAGGGCAACCTGGCCGACATCAGCCAGATCGGCAGCGACAACGAGGCCGCGATCGCTCAGATTGGTTCGAACAACGTTGCCAGCATCGAACAGCTCGGCAGCGGCTTGAGCAGCAGTGTCACCCAATACGGCAGCGGCCAACGCGTCCAGATCGTCCAGCATCGCTAATCACCAGCATCGCTAATAAAAAGGTAACCCTATGCGCAGTCTGCATCTCCTCGCGTCAGCCGCTTTGCTGTCTGTCGCCGTTGGCGCCCATGCCGACAACAGCGCCAAACTCGTGCAGACAGGCGATGACAACGACGCCGCGGTTGACCAGACCGGCCTGCTTAACGAGGCCACGATCCGCCAGAACGGTACGGCGAACAGCGGTTCGATCTTTCAGAATGAATTCGCCGAGTCGAACCAGGCGAGCCTCGTGCAAATCGGCAGCAGCAATAATGCTGCGGTCTATCAGGGGCCAGACAGTCACTTCTCCACCGCGAGCGTCTATCAGCAGGGCACCGGCAACCGCGCCGATGTCGAGCAGACCTGGTATGCCAATGACCTGCAGCTCAGCAGTATCGGCGACAACAACCGCATCGCTGCAAACCAACAGGGCTTCGCCGGTGCTAAGGCGTATCAGATCGGTAACAACAACTCAGTCACCATGGATCAATACGGCATCTACCACGGCACAACGCTGGCGGTATACCAGGTTGGCAATGAGAACCTGGCGACGATCGAGCAGGGCGATGGCAGCGATATTCAACTGGCCCAGAACGGCAACCTGAACACCGCGACGATCTCGCAGTACAACCTGTTTGGTGAAGTCGAGTTCAATCAGGCAGGCGACGACAACCTGCTGACAGTCGAGCAGAGCGGGCGCAGCAATGCATTCCGAGGCTCGTCAACTGGAAATGGTAACAGCGTCGAGTTGGTGCAATGGTTCGATGGCAACCAAGCCAGCGTGGTGCAATCTGGCGACGACAACATCGCCGCCATCAACCAGCTAGCCGGCTACAACGAGGCCCGCATCAACCAGGTGGGAATGGCGAATCAGGCCTCGATCACTCAGAACGCCGAACTCATGAACGCGGTGATTTCGCAGACGGGGACCGGCAACATGGCCACCGTTACCCAACAGTGATCCAGACCTTGGCCACCCCCTATGCTCACCGCGACCCTCGCCGCCATGCTGCTCGCCTCCGCCGGTCCGGTTGATGCTCGCCTGGAGCTGCTGCCCGAAGCCGACCGGTTGAATTTGCGGTTGTGCTTCAGCAGTGCCGAACCCCACCGGCTTAGCTACCAGCTGGAAGTGCGTTCCAAGGGCCACGCCGGTACCAGCCGCAGCCGCCAATCGGGCGAGCTGACCAGCGGGCCTGAAACACAGTGTCCGCTGAACAACCGACTCGGTATTGCACCTGACAGCCAGATCGAGGCGACGGTCACCTGGTCCGTTGACGGCCAGCAGCAAGCGCCTCTGCACCAGAGCTACCCAGCAACCCAACCCACCGATTCGGCGCCCTCGGCGCCAGATTCCACGCCTGCTGCAGCGGATCATCTATTCGTCAAGGCTGATTCAAACCGGCGATAGCGGTCTTGGCTGACTGCGTGCAAGCCGGCACCCCACCTCGATCCCCTTCAGCTCGACGTAGTGATACGTCAGGTTCGATATCGCGCGCACCATGGCCACCTCAAGCAGGATCAGCAAGCCATCGACCAAGATGCTGCCGCTGCTGATGCAGCGCGCGATTTGCTTGCTTCCTGGCTGCTGAAGGATGGTGATGTGTTCGGTCAGAACCTGCCGCTGTATCTCGGCAGCGCCAGCAGCACCATCCTGCCCAGGATCGATCAATCGTTGCCATCCATCGCCTGACCGGAACCGGAAGCGCGGCCACGGCTTCTACCGAGCCAATCCACATCGCCGCTATCCGAGGAGATCCCGATGCGCATTTCTCTCAAACCCTTGCATGAGCAGGTCATCGTTATCACCGGTGCTTCGAGCGGGATCGGCCTGGCGACTGCCCGCCTCGCCATCGAAAGAGGCGCACGCGTGGTGCTGGTGGCGCGTAACGAAGAAGCCCTGCTCGACATCGAGCGTGACCTGAACGCGGGTGACCGGGTCCTTCACGTCATGGCCGATGTCGGCCAGCGCGCGCAGCTGGAACGCGTCGCCAGCGAGACCGTCGCCCGCTTCGGTGGCTTTGACACCTGGATCAACAATGCCGGCAGCTCGGTATGGGGACGCTTCGATGAGGTCAGCGACGAAGACCATTATCAGGTGATGCAGACCAACTTCTGGGGCACTCACTACGGCTCGTCCATCGCCGTTAAGCATCTGCGCGACAAAGGCGGTGCTCTGATCAACATCGGCAGTGTGGAATCGGCAAATGCCCTGCCCTTCCACAGCAGCTACAGCGCCAGCAAGCATGCGATCAAGGCGATGACCGACGTGCTGCGCGTCGAGCTGCAAAAGTCGCACACGCCGGTATCGGTAACCCTGGTACGCCCCTCCTCGACCGACACGCAGTTCATGGATCACTCGAAGAATTACCTGCCCAGCGCGCCGGTGTTTCCGCCGCCGGTCTATGCCCCCGAAGTGGTCGCGCGGGCGATTCTGCATGCCGCCGAGCACCCGCAGCGCGACGTTTACATCGGCAATGCCAAGTTGCTCTCGCGGCTCGCGCAGAACGCGCCGCACCTGGCCGACTGGATCAACCGCACCTTTGTCTACGACACCATCAAGAGCGGCCGCCCAGACCGACACCCACGCGGCGCGCTCTACGACAGCGATGTCGGCAGCGCGGGTGACGGCAGCGCCAGTGGCGATTATCCGGGCATGGTACTGACACGCAGCCTATACACCCGTGCCACGCAGCATCCGGTCGCGACCACGGCCGCCGTGGCGGTGGGGGCAGCAGCATTGGTCGCCCTGCTGGGACGTCGCGGGCGCTAGCTGACCACCAGCGCAGCCCAGGCTGCGCTGGCTGCATGATCGTTCAGCTCAGGTTCAGCCAGGGTTCAGGCGCTGTTCAGCGTTCCGCAGGCAGGATGGAGACGTAAATTTTCCACGCCTGCAAAGGAGCGACACATGAACAAGCTGCACACCCTGGCCATCGCCACCACTCTCAGCGTCTTCACCCTCGGCGCCCAAGCCGCCGACAACTTCGCTGGCCTCACCTGGGGCAAAAGCACCGTCAACATCGACCGTTCCAGCACCCTGAAGCAGAACATGCCGGGCGCGAACCGTTTCGATGACACCATCAAGAACAGCGGCACCTGGGGCATCCGCGCCGGTCAGATGACCGACGAGGCACGCTACTATGCCACCTACGAAAACGTATCCGACGACTACGGTAGCTCGCTCAAGCTGCGTCAGCAGAACCTGTTCGGCAGCTACGACATGTTCCTCCCGGTCGGCGACACCACCCGCCTGTTCGGTGGCGCCAGTGCCGGTCTGACCAAGCTCGAGAATGAGTCCAGCGGTTACCGCCGCGACAGTGACATCGGTTATCTGGTGGGTCTGCAGGCTGGTGTGCTGCAAGACGTCGGCAAGAACACGTCGGTCGAAGCGGGTTACCGTTATCTGCGCAGCAACGCTGGCACCGAAGTGGCCGAGCGCGGCGTCGGCAAGGTCGGTTCGATCGACCTGCATAGCAGCAAGCAGGCCTACCTGGGCGTGAACTACAAGTTCTAAGCAGACACGCCTGCATCAACAGGAACACGGCCGGGATTGTCCCGGCCGTTTGCATGACAGGAGCCGCACATGAAAGTGCTGGTGGTGGAAGACGAGGCGCTGCTGCGCCACCACCTGCTGACTCGCCTGAGCGAAAGCGGGCATGTGGTCGATGCGGTGGCGAATGCCGAAGAGGCGCTTTACCAGACACGCGAATTCAATCATGACCTGGCCGTGGTCGATCTCGGCCTGCCGGGCATCTCCGGCCTGGATCTGATTCGCCAGCTGCGCAGCAATGGCGAGCGCTTTCCCATCCTCATCCTCACGGCGCGCGGTAACTGGCAGGACAAGGTCGAAGGATTGGCTGCCGGTGCCGACGACTACGTGGTCAAACCCTCCAGTTCGAGGAGCTGGAGGCACGGCTCAACGCGTTGCTGCGACGCTCGTCCGGCTTCACCCAGGCGAGCATCGAAGCCGGCCCGCTCAAGCTTGACCTCAACCGCAAACAGGCGCTGGTGGGTGACGAGCCCCTGCCGCTGACCGCCTTTGAATATCGCATTCTGGAATACCTGATGCGTCACCAGCAGCAGGTGGTCGCCAAGGAACGGCTGATGGAGCAGCTCTAGCCGGACGACAACGAACGCGACGCCAACGTCATCGAGGTGCTGGTCGGCCGGCTGCGCCGCAAGCTGGAAGCCCACGGCGGGCTTAAACCCATCGATACCGTTCGCGGCCTGGGTTATCTGTTCACCGAGCGCTGCCGATGAGCCTCAATTGGCGCCGCTGGCGCGTGCTGGCTCGGGCCGCACGCAACGGCACCCTGTCGCTGCGCCTGCGCCTGATGCTGGGCGCCACCTGCCTCGCCGTTCTGTTCATGCTTGCCCTGCTGCCGGTGCTGCAGGCTGCGTTCAGCCTCGCCTTCGAGCGGGTCATCGAAGAACGCCTGGCCGCCGATGCCAATACACTGATCACCGCATCGCGCATCGAACAGGGCCGATTGGTGATGCCGGCGCGGTTGCCCGATGAAGAATTCGACCTGCCCGATGCGAAGCTGCTGGGTTACATCTACGACCCGCAAGGCAAACGGCTCTGGCAATCACGGTCGGCCGAAGACGAATCCATCGACTATCAGCCGCGCCTGCAGGGCGATGTCACCGAATTCCAACGGATCCGCGATGCCGATGGCGCCGAGTACTTCGTCTACGACGTGGAGCTGCGGCTGAATACCGATCAGCGTCAGGCGTTCAGCTTCGTCACCATGCAACCCACCAGTGAATACCGCAGCCTGTTCGAGGAATTCCGGCAACAGCTGTATCTCTGGCTCGGCGGCGGATTGCTGGTGCTGCTCACGTTGCTTTGGCTGGGCCTGACTTGGGGCTTTCGCTCGCTCAAACGACTAAGTCTCGAGCTGGACCAGGTCGAGGCGGGGCGGCTGGATCGGCTCAGTGATCGACACCCCCGCGAACTGTTGCGCCTGACCCGCTCGCTGAACCGCTTGCTCGACGGCGAGCGACGCCAGCGCGAGCAGTACCGCAACTCGCTGGGCGACCTGGCCCACAGCCTTAAGACGCCATTGACGGTGCTGCAGAGCGTCGGCGAGGCGATCAGTACGCAGCCGGACAACCGCGAACAGTCCCGCGTGATGCGCGCGCAGATCGAGCGCATGAGCCAGCAGATCGGCTACCAGCTGCAGCGGGCAAGCCTTGGACAGAGCGGCCTGGTGCGCCACCGGGTAGCGCTGCAGCCGCTGCTGCTGCGCCTGTGCAGCACGCTGGACAAGGTTTACCAGGACAAGCGCGTGCAGGTCGAGCTGCAGGTTCCGCCAAAGGCCACCCTGCCGCTGGAGCAGGGTGCGCTGATGGAACTGCTCGGCAACCTGCTGGAGAACGCCTACCGACTCTGCCTCCATCAGGTGCGCATCAGCCTGCAGCAGGGCGACGAATACCTAACCCTGAGCATCGAAGATGACGGGCCCGGTGTGCCGGTTAACCAGCGCGCCCGGATCCTGCGTCGTGGTGAACGGCTGGATGCCCAGCACCCCGGCCAAGGCATCGGCCTGGCAGTGGTGAAGGACATCATCGACAGCTACGGCGGCGAGCTCAGGCTCGACGATTCCATGCTTGGCGGCGCTGCGTTTCGGTTGCGCCTGCCGGTGGACTGAGCCGACGAAGGGATCTGTTGATTGATGCCTGTTCCGGGTGGCGGCTGCTACAGTTCGTAGTCCCGCCACTTACCGGACGCGACAAATGTCACTGGACGACAACAAACGGCTGGTCCGCCAACACATCGATCTGAGCTGGAACCGCGGACACCTGGCCCTTGCCGAGAAGTTGCACAGCAAGGACTTCCTCTACAAGAGCTCCTTCGTCGGCCATCCGATGGCCAGCCCTGAGTTCGCCGCGATGGTGACCCAGATCCGTACTGCCATGCCCGATCTCGAAGTGGTGGTCGAGGAATGCGTTGCCGAGGGCGACAAGGTCGTCACCTGGAGCACCCTGATTGGCACCATCGAAACACCCGCGCTCGGCTACCCACCCAGCGACAAGGTCTTGAGCATTTCAGCGATGGCCTTCTGGACCCTGACGCCGGGGCAGCAGATCCGCGAGATCTGCACCATGTTCGACATGGAAAGCTTCCGTTCCCAGCTCGGACTGGCGACCCGCACCTACGCCGAAAAAGCCCTGCCCTGACGGCCGCGAGCGGCCAGAATGGGAGCGTTTCGCGCTGTCGCAGCAGTCATCGCCCCGGTTTCGTGGTCCATTGCACATGCGCCCGATTCCGAAAAAGGCAGGTTGAATGCACCGCCGGTTGTTGCTCAAGACCCTGGTTTGCCTCGTTGTACTGGCCTTGCTGGCCTCCGCCATCAACCCGCACGACCATACCACCTGGCTGATGGAAGTCCTTCCGGTGGTCATCCTGCTGCCGGCATTGGCTTACACCCATAGACGATTTCCGCTCTCTTCGCTGCTGTACTTGTTGCTGGCTGTCCAGGCCCTGGGGCTGGTTGCGGGCGGCCATTACACCTTCCCCCGTGTCCCGGTCGGCTTCTGGCTGCAGGACTGGCTGGACCTGAGCCGTAACCCTTACGACCGGCTTGGCCATTTTTTCCAGGGCGTTGTGCCTGCGCTGATCGCGCGGGAACTACTGGTGCGTAATGAGCGGGTTCATGGCAAACACCTGCTGCCATTTGTCTGCGTAAGCATGGCGATGATGCTCAGCGCCGTTTATGAGCTGGTCGAGTGGGCGGCGGCCCTTTCGCTTGGCCAGGGCGCCAAAGCCTTTCTGGGCATGCAGGGCGATCAGTGGGACACGCAGGCCGACATGTTCTGCGCGTTGCTTGGCAGCCTGACCGCCATGACACTGCTGGTGCATCTACACGACCGCAGCATGGCCGCGATCGGTAAACCTCGGCAAAGCCTAACGGCTGTACAAGGCGAAACCGCCCGATAAAAACGGCCAGCTGGTTAACTATCGATTTAATTGAATTAAATAATTGGCTGAATTAATCAATTAGCGGCAGCGACACTTAGTATCACAGTTGTCGATTTGTACTATTGATACGCTCGCGTTTGTTCAACTAGCCCTCGCCCGTAGCATGTGTCCCGTACCCACTAATACCGAGGACACACTCATGAAAAAGCTATTAGCAGCTGCCATCCTGGCCAGCGTTGCTTCGACTGCCTTTGCGATCCCACCAAGCCATCCGCAACCAATTCTGGGGGAAGCGCAAAGCACCTCAACCGTCCAAAAGCAGTTATCAACTGACCGCACCCTGTCTGAAAACGGTTTCGATCGCACGCCATTGAGCGAGCAAATTGCTGAAGACGGATTCGATCACACTCCCATCAGCGAGCAGATCGCTGAAGACGGTTTTGACTCTACGCCGCAAGCGGAGCAATTCGCAGAAGATGGATTTGATCTGACACCTCAAGCCGATCAAGTCGCCGATGACGGTTTCGACCGTACTCCGCTGGGGCAGTTACTGGCGGAAGATGGCAGTGATCGTACCGAGCTCGGCACAGCCTGAACTTAACGCTTCAACTCAAGGCGCCGTTGGCGCCTTTTTTATGTGGCAATAAAAAATTAATAAGCACTCGCTCCGCGAGTATTTACAGCCGGATAAATCCACAGGAGCAATAGCTTTCTGACGGCCCCTAGCCTATCGGGAGGCTCGCTCACAGAAAACCGTACGATTCCTGTACACCATCGATACCAAAGTACAGTACTTATGATGTCTTGATGCCACTACCCTGACTGAATAGTCATTTCAGGGACGATGGTGCAGTCAGCTCAGGGAAGATCCTCATAAATTGTGCGGAAATCCCATGAACCTAACCGTCAAATTGAAGCTCGGCCTGAGCTTTGCAGCACTTACGCTGATCGTTCTGCTCATTTCTGCGTTGGCGATTGCCGAGCTTGCCAAGTTCAACGATGCCTTCTCTGACTATGTCGAAGGTGTTAACGCCCGCGAAGAGCTGGCGTCAGCGTTACTCATCGCGGCGCAACGCCGCGCAGTCGCGGCCCGTAACCTGGTGCTGGTGTCCTCGGAAGCTGACCTGAAGCTCGAACATGCAGCAGTCCTCGAAGCACACCGCGACGTTCAGACTCATCTCAGTAATCTCAAGACGGCGGTAGATCGTTTGTCTGGTGCTGAGGCCAAAGAAGAAAAGCAGCTGCTTGCCGAGATAGCCCGCATAGAAAGCCTTTACGGTCCAGTAGCGCTGGACATCGTCGAACGCGCCGTAGCCGGGCAGCGCGAAGACGCCATCGTGCGGATCAACCGAGACTGCATTCCACTGCTGCGTCAGCTGCTGGCCGCTGGCGAACGCTATATGCAGCACAGCCGTAGCGCCGCGAACGCGGAAGTGGTGGCCGAGCGCAACGAATATGAAACCCAACGCAACCTGATGATCGGTGTCTGTTTGATCGCCGTATTGCTCGCGCTCGGTCTGGGTATCGGCATCGTCCGCAGCTTGTTGCGCACGCTGGGCGCCGAGCCGCTCGATCTATCCGCTGCAGCCCGCCGCGTCGCTGCTGGTGACATGCGCAGCATGCCGGGAATGGAGCACGCGCCGGCTGGCAGCGTCATGGCCTCCCTTGGAGAGATGCAACGCAGCCTCGGCGAGTTGATCGGACAGGTACGGCGCTCAGCTGAAACGATATCGTCCTCCGCCGAAGAGCTATCCCAGTCTACCGAGCAGGCGAGCCAAGGCGTCATCGCACAAAAACTGGAAGTCGATCAGGTAGCCACGGCGATTCATGAAATGGCTGCGACGGTGCTTGAGGTCGCGCGAAACTCCGAGCAAGCGGCCAGCGCGGCGGTTTCAGCCGATCAGCAAGCGCAAGCCGGCGAGGCGACGGCACGCCAGGCAGTGGTACAGATCAAGCGGCTTGCCGATGAGGTGACAAAATCGACCGCTGCGATGGCGCGCCTGAAGAGTGAAAGCGAGCGGATCGGCGGGGTACTGGACGTTATCAAGTCGGTAGCGGACCAGACCAACCTACTCGCGCTGAACGCTGCGATCGAAGCTGCACGCGCTGGCGATGCCGGCCGAGGTTTCGCCGTGGTGGCCGACGAGGTGCGAACACTTGCTCGTCGCACCCAGGACGCGACGGTTGAAATCCAATCACTGATCGAAGGGCTGCAGCGGATTGCCGAGGAGTCCGCTAAAACCATGCAGGGCTGTAGCGATCTGACGGAGGCCACCGTGGCGGGCGTCGATGAGACTGGTGCGGCGGTGGCAGACATCACCTGCATGATCGCCGCTATTCAGCAAATGATGCAGCAGATCGCAACTGCGGCCGAAGAGCAAAGCGCCGTGGCTGAAGAAATCAGCCGCAGCGTGACCCGAGTACGCGATATTGCCGATCAGGCCGCGACGTCCAGTGAGCAGACAGCCGCCTCCAGCGTGGAGCTCGCACGGCTCGGTAGCGCTCTGACTCAGCAGGTCCGGCGGTTCGAGATCTGACGCGGGCTGCGCCTGATCGAAGAACGCAAACGGCAAGCCGAATGGAATCGGCCCTGCGTTATAGGTGCCGTGTATTTAGGGCCGTGCGTGTTCAGCCATCCCTCCTCCCCCGCGCCGTACCCGCAAGCGAGGTGCAACCAGGGTTGCAAGCGCAGCGCATCACCACAACCAACCCAACCACAGCAAAGCGGCCAGCAACCAGGCGCTCATGTTGAGTGCGCCGGTGCTCCAGAAGCGGTTCCAGCGGCGCTCCCGTTGCCGCCAGCGCGAGGTGTTCGGATGGAGGGTTGGAACGGCCATCGGTGGGCGTAATACCAGACGCCGGAGTCGCAGCGAGAGCGTCAGCGCCGGGTTGGGTAGATTCGCCAGGCGTGCCGGAACCTTCCAGCCCCTTTTCAAGGCCACGCCAGCCAAAACCGACGCCAGCAGTAGCGGCCATAGTGCGGCCGAGATGCCCCCAGGATAAAGTCCATGCAGCATCGGCTCGCGCAGGGCGGGCCACAGCCAGGGCAAGAGTAACGAGCTGATGCTGAGCAACGCCCAGGGCAACAGCTGAGGTAGCGGTGGACGCGTCGCGGGCGCATCGCGGGCATCCTGGCGTAGCAACCACAGCGCGCGAATCAAAAGCAGGGCGGTAGTCAGGCTGCTGAGGCTCAGCCAGACCAGCCAACCTTCGAACTCACCGGCATGCCAGACGTCTTTCAACGCGGTCTTGACCGCCCCGCCGCTGGTCAGCGGCAAGCCCATGATCGCCAGGGCCGGCAGTGCCAAAATCGCCCAGCCGATGCGCGGAAGACGACCGGCATGGATCAAGCCCGCCGCGAGAAACAACGCCCCCTTGGCCAGGCCGTGATGGACGCCGTAGAGCATCAGCACGACGGTCATCGCCTGAAGTTGCTCGGGATGTCGCCAAGCCAGCGCCAGCAGCATCACCAGATAGCCCATCTGACTGACCGATGAATAGGCCAGCACCGCTTTGGCCTTTCTTGCCGCGAGCCCGAGCAATGCGGGGTAAACGGCGCCGAAGATGCCCATGGCGAGCAACACGTCCGCCCAGCTCGACAGCAACGGATCGCTTTCCGGCAAGCATCGCCAAATGCCCAACAGACCGGCCTTGAGCATCGCCCCCGACAGCACCGCGCTAGCCGGTGCAGGTGCTGCCGGATGGGCCAGGGGTAGCCAGACATGCAGTGGCCAGAAACCAGCCTTGAGCCCCAGTCCCGCCAGCAACAGGACCAGCGTCAGGCCATCCATGGGCAGCGTTTGCCAGGCGGCGAAGGAGAAATCGCCGTCCGCGTCGTGGCTGCGCAGCATCAGCCCAGCGAGCAAAGCCATTTCGCCGCAGATGGCCAGTTGCAGGTACAGCCGTCCGGCGCGACGGGGGCCGGGCCCACGCCGATGCACGATCAACCCATACGCGGCGAGGCTCATGGCGCTGAAACCGAGGTAGAAGCTCAAGGCGTCGGTCGAGATGATCAGCATCAGGTTGCCGGCCAGCGCCAGCAGCCAAAAGGTCCAGAAGCGAAGCAGACAAGCGTCATCCTTCTGGCTGCTGCTGGCGAAGACGCTTGCACAGCCCCACAGCAGCGCGGTGAAGCCCAGCCAGGCACGGCTGAGGTCATCACTGGCGCCCCAGCGCACGCCATCCCAGAGCATCGGCAGCTCCAGCAAGGGAACGGGCTGAGCAACTAGCGCCAGCGCCGGAATACAGGCCAGCCATAGCCAGCCGATGGCCCGTTCGCGCCAGATGGCCAGGCAGCCCGCGGCCAGAAGTGGCGCCAGCGGCACCAGCATCCAGAGCCAGGCGCCGCTCATATCTCGAACTCCCGATTGACGATCAACTGCGCCCAGCCCAGCGGGCTCAACGCCGTGCCGGCCAGCACGCCCACCAGCACTGACAGAAAGGCAGTGAAGATCGCGGGGAGCAACAACATCCAGTGGGTTTCCCAGCGCTCCTCGCGCCAGTTGTCTTCATGCCAGTCAGCCGGTTCGGCGAACCAGCCGCGCCACAGGAGCGGCAGGAAATAGCCGGCATTGAGCAACGCAGACCCCATCAAGACCAGCAGCACCCAATCCTGCCCGACCTCCAGCGCGCCCATGCCCAGCGCCCATTTGCTGACGAAGCCAGCGATCGGCGGAATGCCGATCATGCCCAGCGCACCGATACTGAACGCAGTCATGGTCAGCGGCATGCGCCGGCCGACACCGTCCATTTCGCGAACACGATGGATGCCAAGGGTTTCGGCGAAATTACCCGCGCAATAGAACAGCGTGACCTTCATCAGCCCCTGATGGACCAGATGCACCAGCCCACCGACCGCCGCAATCGGCCCGAGCAGCGCAACGCCAAGGGTCACGTAGGACACCTGACTGATGGTCGAGTAGGCCAGGCGCTTCTTCAGTTCCTGCTGCTGCAGAGCGCGCATCGAGCCATAGAGGATCGTTGCCGCGGCCAGCCAGAGCAGCGGCCCGGCCATGTCCAGTTGACCCATCGCCTCGGCGCCATAGACGTCATAGACCACCCGAATAATTCCGAACGCGCCGGCCTTGACCACGGCCACCGCATGCAGCAGCGCGCTAACGGGTGCCGGCGCCACCATCGCCTTTGGCAGCCAGCCATGCAGTGGGATCAGCGCCGCCTTGACCCCAAGCCCGGCGACCAGCAGGACGAAGGCGACGCGCAACGCTAGATCGTGCTCGCCCACCGCCGGCAGCAAGTAGCCGCCCGGCTGGAAGTCCTGCCCGCCGGCCAGGCCATGCAGCAGCGCCACGCCCATCAATACCAACGCACCACCGCCCACGGTGTAGGCCAGATAAACGCGCCCGGCACGCAGCGCTTCGGGCGTACCGCGATGCACCACCAGCGGGAATGTCGCCAAGGTCAGCATCTCGTAGAACAACAGAAAGCTGACCAGATTGCCCGCCAGTGCGAGGCCTACGGTGGCGCTCACGCAAAGGCTGAAGTAACCGAAGAAGCGCGACTGCAACGGAGAATTTTCAAGGTAGCCAATGGCGTAAATGGTAGTGGCCAGCCACAGCACCGACGACAGTGCGACGAACAACAGCGACAGCGCATCGCCCTGCAGCACCAGCGGCGCGCCGGGAAGGAATGGCAGACTGAAGCGAAACTCCAGGCCTTTGCTCACGCCATAGATCATCGCCACCACCAGCAACAGCTTGATCACCACGCCACAGAGGTTGAGCGTGACCCGCAACCGATGCTGGTCTTCGTGCAGGGTGAAGATCAGAAGGCCCGGCACCAGCGAGCTGAGCACGATGGCCAGCGGTAACCAATGGGTCCAGTTCATCGTGCCACCCCACCGAGCCAGAGCAGCAAGGGCTCGCTGATCAGCGCCAGGCTGAGCACCAACAGCGCCGGCAGCATCGCCAGCCATTGCGCAACGGGATCAGGCTTGACGCTGGGTGGGTTGGGCCGCGCACGATCGAAGCCCAGCGCCACCACACGGAACACATAGGCCGCCGACATCAGCGTGCCGAGCAGCACACCAAAAGCCCATGGCCAGTGCTGCGGTTGCTCGAACAGCGGCTGCAGCAACAGCCACTTGGCAAGAAAGCCTCCACTGGGCGGCAGGCCAATCAAGCTGCCACCGGCAACAGCGAAGGTCGCCATGGCCACCGGCATGTTCTGGCTGGCCCCTTTCAACGCACGTACCCGACGCGTACCCAGCACCCGCTGCAACTCACCGGCAGCCAGGAACATCGATACCTTGGCCAGCCCATGCGCCAGGATGAACAGCCACAGCGCCGCCTCCATTCGCGGCTCCTGCCAATGCAGCAGCAGACCGAGCGCCAACAGCGCATAGCCCAGCTGCGCAACCGTCGAATAGGCCACCAGCATTTTCAGGCGCGGCGCGCGCAGCGCCGACCAGCCGCCAGATATCAACGCCAGGATGCCGGCCCCAGCGAACAGAAACCCGGCCTGACGCCCCAGCTCCGGTGGCGCGATCTGGCTCCAGACCAGCCACAGGATATAGATCGGTCCCTTGACCACCAGCGCGGAGAGCAAGGCGCTGACTGCCGTCGGTGCGCCGGAATGCGCCGGGGGCAGCCACAGGTGCAGCGGCCACAATGCCGCCTTGAGCATCAGCCCGACACTCATCAGCAGCAGCGCCAGCCGGGTCGTGCTGTCGGCCTCGGTCAGCTCGGCCAGCACCAGCACATCGAGCACGCCGTAGCGGCCATAGAACAACGCCACGCCGAACAGGTAGGCGAGCGACCCGGCCAGCGACAGCATCAGGTAGTTGAAGGCCGGTCGATAGGCCTTGCGCCCGGCCAGTGCCACCAGCGCCACGGCACAGAGGCTCAGCAATTCAAGCGTGACGTACAGGTTGAACAGGTCCGCCGATAGCCACAGTGCGACCAGCGACGCATGCAACAGGCAGGACAACGGCCAGTAATCCTCGTTGCCAGTGGCGTGCGGGCTGCGCGCTGCATAAAGCGCGACCAGCAGATGCAGGCCGGCGGTAAAGACCATCAGCAGCGCGGTGAGCGGGGTCAGCTGGAACCGGATCGCCAACGGTGTCTCCCAATCGCCGATCTGCAACAGCTGCGGCCCGAGGCTGATCGCCTGCTGCAAGGCAAACGCCGCGGCGATCAGGCTGGCTGCGCTCATCAGGATCACGCAGAGGCCACTGCGAGCCGGCCGCAGCAACACCAGCAGCAGAGCTGCAAGCAGCGGTAGGGACAGGCTCAGCAACGCCGCATTCATTGTCGCGGCTCCTGCTGGCCCTTTGAATGCTCCGGACCTTGCGCCACGCCGGCCAACCGCAACGCCAGAGCGGTGGCGCTGACCGCCACCACCAGCCCGGTCACCACCAGCGCTATCAGCAGCGGATCGCTCGGCTGGCTGCGCGCCGCCAGGGCAATCATCACCAGAAACACGCCACTGCCCATCAGGTTGAAGGCGATGATCCGGCGCAGTGCCTGACGCAATGTCAGCAGGCCGTGCAGCCCCAGTAACCAGAGCGTGGCACCGATGATCATCCAGAACAGGCTGCTGGTCATGAGGAAACGTCCTCCCCTTCGCCCACCACCAGCAGGCTGAGGCTCGCCGCGATCGACAGGGTCGCTACGCTCTCGATCAGGACGATGAGCAGCTTGGCCGCCCCGCTTGGGTAAGTCAGCCAGCCCTCGCCCAGCCAGGCGGTTATCAACGCAACACCGATGAATACCAGCAGGCCGCCCAGCACCAGCAAGCGCAACGGTGTGAATGACCAGCGCAACCGTGGCACCAAGCCCGACAAGCGCAGCAGCACTACACCCGAGGCCAGTAGCGCCCCAGCCTGGAAGGCGCCACCTGGCGCGCTGGCACCGCGCCAAAGAATGTAGCCGGCAGCCAGCACCAGCAGCGGGGCGAGCACCCGCGCCCAGGCTCGTAGAAGCGGCCAGGGCTCCGCCAGATCCAGCGGTCGCGGGCCCAGTTGCCGAGCGCCAAGCAGCGCCAGCAGCAGGACGGCCAGTTCCAGCAGCGTGTCCCAGGCGCGGTAGTTCAGCAGCACGGCGGTTACCGGGTGGCTGACACCGGTCTCATCCAGATGCCGTGAGATCAGCGCCGGCATACGCGGCTCTACCTCACTCAGTGGCGCGAGCCCTTGCACCAGCAGGATCAGCATTGGCAGCACCACAGCCGCGGCGCCCAGGCGCAGTCGCGTACCGGTGGCATCTGGCAGATCCGCCGGCCCGGGCTGGCGCGCCAGTGCGGTGAACAGCAGAACGCCCGTCAGCCCAGCGCCAATCGCCGCTTCGGCCAACGCCAGGTCCGCTGCGCCCAGGCGCGCCCAGATCAACGCCAGCGCGAGGCCGAAGGCGATGAACAGCAGCACGCTGGCGTAGAGGTTACGACCATGCAGCGCGCCAAAGGCGAGCCCCAACAGGAGCAGGCCAAGCACGCTGTCGAACAGCCATTCAGTCATCGCGTGGCTCCTCACCGGCCTGTCGCGCCAGCAACTGGCAGGCGGTGGCGCTGGAGGCCAGCAGCAACAGCCAGATCAGCACCATCTGCCCGACCTCCCATAGGCTGTCGGCACGCAGCGAGAGGCCGGCAATCACCAGCCCGAGACCCAGGGTGTCCGCTTTGGTTAAGGCATGCAGACGGCTGACGGTGTCGGGAAAGCGCAGCAGACCGATACTGCCCGCCACGAAAAACAGCAGACCGCCAATCAGCAGCAGCCAGCTAAGGCCATCCAGCAGCAGCTCAGTCATGTCGGCCCCTGCGAAGCAATTGCACCAGCGCGGCGCTTGCGACTGCTGCGAGTAACCCCAGCAGCAGCGCCACGTCACGCAACGCCGGTTGGTGTTGCCATTGAGCAAGCACCAACAGCAGGGCAGTGCCGGTGGTGCCGAACAGCTGGATCGCCAGCAGCCGATCCACCCGACCCGGCCCCCACACCACGCGGCCGAGCCCGATGATGATGGTGAGCAGCAGCAGGGACGCGTACACCGCCATCAATGCGAGCGCCCCCGCACCAGCAGCTGCTCAAGTCGCTGTTCGAGTTCGCTCACGGTGGGTTTCCACGGTTGGCGCTCATCAAGCACATGCACCCGCATCTGGTCGCCCTCCACTCGCGAGGCCAGGGTGCCGGGCAGCAGGCCAACCAGCGCAGAGAGCACCAGCCGCACCTGCGGCGAAGCGCTAGCAATCGGGTAGTCGAGCCACGCGGGCTGCAGCGGTCGCCGTGGATGAACCGCACGCACGGCCACATCCCAGGCGCCAGCGGCCATCCTGCCGAGAAAGAAACCGACAAACCCAGGCAGCGCCCGCAGCGACGGCTGCCAGGGCCGCAACCCTAACCAAACTGAAAGCCCTGCGGCCAACAGGATGGTCGGTACGCCCAGCGACCATCCGCCACCTTCGCTGAAGAGTGCCCAGACCAACGCATAGATCACCACCCAGCCCAACCCATCCAGCCATCGGCGAGCGCTTCCGACCTCCATCATCACTGCGTCTCCTTGTCTGGCACGTTCTGTTATGGAACGGGCTCTGGACCGGACGTTCCGCTGGATCGACGGGCTGGCGTGTTTCAATGCGTTGCCGAGCGACCCTGCGGCGTCGGGATGACGATCTCGAGCGACTCGCCCGGCCCCAGCTGGCACCTGCCTTGAGCATAGTGCAGCGGCACCGAACCCGAGTTTTCATGGGCGGCGCGAACCCACAGCGAGCCGTCAGCCAGCTGCAGATACAGGTGTGCCTGCCGAAACACCAGTGACAGCGCTATCTGCTGCAGCTCCGGTGGTGGCGAGGGAAAGATGTACAGGCCATCAAGCTCCAGACGAACCCCGAGGTAATGGCGCTGCATCACGTCGAGCGAGCCGCACATGGCGCCGAGATGGATGCCTTCCTGAGTGCCGCTGTTGCCTGGCGAACCCAGATCGGTGGCCAGGGCCTGCTGGTAGTAGGACCAGGACGCCTCGCTGTCGATACCCGCCAGCGCACCGGCGCAGACGACCTTGGACAAACTCGACTCATGGGTGATGCGGGCGAGGTGATAGGCAACGGTGTGGCGTGTGCAGGCCATGTCATGCCGGTAACCCATTCGTTCGAGGATCTGCTGCAGGGTCTGTCGGGGGAGCAGGTGATAAGCCATCAGCACATCGGCCTGCTTGGTCAGCTGGTAGCGATCGCAGCTGTCATGCCGCGCTTCGAGCATCCAGTCCAACCGCGGCCGGTCACCGTGCAGCCACTCCTGCGGAGGCGCTTCCAACCTGTCGAAACCTTCGAACTGGCTGAGCAATTGATCGTCCACGAAGGGCAGGTAAAGACCTTCTGCGATCGCTTGCCAGTGTTCCGGCTCGTCCGGTTCCAACGCCAGTCGTTGCCGTAGCGCGGCTGCATCGGGCTCGCTGAGCAACGCCAGCACCTGCCGAGCGCGGTCGAGCGTCCAGGCCGCCATCAGATTGGTGTAAGTGTTGTTGTTCAACCCCGGCTCTGCCGCGTCCGGGTAGCTGTTGTGATATTCGTCAGGGCCAATCACACCGCAGATCAGATAGCGCTGCCGCGACGCATCGAACTGCGCCAGGCTGGCCCAGAAACGCGCCACTTCAATGATCAACTCACCGACCGGCCCGGCCAGCAACGCCTCGTCAGCGGTGGCCAGATACAGATGCCAGGCGTCGTACGCCACGGCCGAGCCGATATGCCGCTGCAGGCGGGTGTGGTCGGCCATCCAGCGACCGGACATTGGGTTGCACTGCCATGGCGGCGTCTCCTCTTCGCCCGTGCGTGCGCTTCGCCACGGGAACATGCCCCCCCGCAGCCCGGCGCGACGGGCCCGTTCGCGGGCCTTGTCGAGGCGCGCATAACGGTAGTCGAGCAGGCTTCTGGCCAGTTCGGGCCAATGGGTTGCGAGTATCGGATAGGCGAACAGCTCGTCCCAGAATACCTGGCCGTAATAGCCTTCCATCCAACCCCGAGGCGGAAAGCCAAGGTCACGCCCAACGCTGAGTGGCGACACGGTCTGCAGCAGGTGAAAGGCATGAAAGTGCAGCGCATGCTGCAGCTGCGGATCGTCCGCAGTGAGCGCGAGCCCCTGCCACAGCCTTTGCCAGGCTTCGGTGCTCGCCTGTTCCAACTGCTCATAACCGTCACATGGCAACTGTCGCTGTGCCTCGACACGCGCATCCTCGTCGGTTGCGGGTCGTTCCTCGTCGACCAGCACCACCGCGCACTTCTCGATGATCATCCGACCGCTGTCCGGCACGGTGCAGTCCGTCTGCTGGATCAGCCGATGATCATCGAGGGTAGCGCGCCATTGCAGGGGTTGCTCGGGCGTCCTGATCTCTGTCGCCATCGCCAGTCGACGGCGATGGTCGTGCAGCCGGGCGCTGAGTGCGGCCGCACCCTTCTGGTCATGGTCGAAAGCAAGGTGCTGCAATCGCCGTCCTTCATAGGCACGGTTGCGGCGAACCCCAGCGTTGCGTACGCCACCGTCCAGCATTGTCCGCAGGCGCAGTTTGAGGCCGGGCGGCAACTGCAGCTCCCAGCGCAGCACGGCGAGATTGGGCGTCGCCATGCTGACCAGACGACGTTCCAGCAACCTCACCCGATATTCAGCCAGATCGAATTCGAGGTGCCGTTCGAGCACGCCGGTGTCCAGGCTCAGCGTTTGCCGATAGCGCTGCAGGTCGACCCTATCGAGGCTGAACCAATCGCCATCATCTAACGCAAAGCTGAGACCGAAGGGGTCCGGCAAGTTGACCAGAGCGGCCATCTGCACCGAGTCACCATTGACCTCGCGCGGCGCCTCGTCATACCAGCCGGCGCGGTAGAAACCCGCGTAGTGTTCGCTGTCATTCGCACGGGGTGTTACCGAAGCTTCCGGCGCACTGGCCCGCCACGACAAGACTCCGTTGCCCAGCGCGAGCAAGGCTTCGCGCCGTCGCTCATCGCCGCGGTCGTAATGCTCGAAGACGATCTGGCACCGCGTGTACGGCTCAGCCATCCAGCCTCCTCGCCTTCTCGAGCAGCTTTTGCGCCAGCTCGATCACCTGTTGCCGATCGGCATACGCGGGCTGCGAGCCATAACCCGTGACGGCAAGGTTCGCCGCGGCCACGCCCCAGGCGGCGGCCTCCCGTGGCTCAAGGCCTTCAAGCAAAGCCACGGCGAACACGCCGGTAAAGGCATCGCCCGCGCCGGTGGTATCGACCGGTTCTACGTCGCCCGGCGGGATGTGCAGGGTCTGATCAGCGGTCGTCAGCACGCAGCCGCCATCGCCGAGCTTGATGCACACCACGGCAGGCCCGTCGCGCTGCAGTTGACGCGCGGCATTCGCGAGCTGGTCCAGGGTGTCGAGCGAATGGCCAACCAGCCCTTCGGCTTCGGAGACGTTCGGTGTGATCGCGTACAGCCAGGGCAACAGCGCTTGCTCCACCCGGTCGGGGAATGACGGGTCGAGCACCGCCTGAATGCCCTTTCGAGTCGCCGCTTCCAGCGCCTGGCGTACCACCGGCGCTGGCACTTCGTAATCGAGCACCAGGCAGGCGGGGGTTGCGCAACCGTCGATGGCGGCGGCCATGGCTTCGATGGCCGCGTCGTCCCAGCAGTCGTTGGCATTAGTCGCCAGGACGATGTTTTTCTTCCCATCCGGCGGCACCATGATCATCGACACGCCAGTGGACTGACCCGCGGCTCGCCCGACGTTATCCACCTCAACGCCAGCCTTACGCAGCGGCTCGAGTGCCTGTTCGGCCAGCTCGTCGTCACCGACGCGGCCGAGTAACAGGCTGCGGTGACCGAAACGCGCACCGAGATACGCCGTATTGCTTGCCTTGCCGCCGGACAGGCGACACAGGTCATGGGCCAGCTGGGTTTCGCGACTGCCTGCAGGCTCGTCGACCCGCACCTGGAAATCAGCGTTGATGCTGCCCAGCGACAGCAAGGTGAGACGTTGCATGGACATGCTCCGACGGCTCAGGCTCGTCCTTCAACGGACCTGAACCGCCGGAGAGGGTTCGCGTTTCGCTGAGCGCAAGACTCAGCCGAGGCGGAACCGCGCGGTGTTCTGCGCCAAGCGCAACGCCCCGTCCTTGAGCGTTCGGCGAAACCTTTACGATGCCGTCCGGCGAGTGGCTGGCCCTGCCTCTGCCTTGGAACTGCTGAACCGACGGATGGCGGTCCCGGCTGATTCAACTGCGAACCACGACACTGGCACGGTGCCACCCTTGTTTGTAGACTCCGCGCCGTAGTCTGGCTGACCGACGTCTGTCCTCAGCGCGCATTCGGACCAAGGAAACAAGTAGTCATGGACGCTCTGTATCAAACCCTCGCCCCGCCTGCCTTTTTCTTTCCCGTACCGTTCTGGATCACCCAGCGTGATCGTGCAGCCGCATCCATAACAAGGCCGAAAGGCCGACACCCAACACACATCACGAGAAATGATCAGATGAACAAGAAGCTCATGGCCGGCTTGGTCGGCATCAGTCTTCTGCTCGGCGGCTGCGCTACCGAACAGTCGCGTACCCTTGAGGTCGCTAAAGTCACCTCCGCCAGCAGTGCCTACCAAGGGCAGCGCAGCCCGATCGCCGTCGGCAAATTCGATAACCGCTCCAGCTATATGCGCGGGCTATTCTCCGACGGGGTCGACCGCCTCGGCGGTCAAGCCAAGACCATCCTTATCACCCATCTGCAGCAGTCCAATCGGTTCAACGTGCTGGACCGGGACAACATGAACGAGATCGCCCAGGAAAGTGCGATCTCCAACAAACGCGCTCAACTGCGTGGCGCTGATTTCGTGGTCACCGGTGACGTGACCGAGTTCGGCCGCAAGGAAGTCGGCGACCAACAGCTGTTCGGGATCCTCGGCCGTGGCAAATCGCAAATCGCCTACGCCAAGGTGGCATTGAATATAGTCAACGTGAACACGTCCGAAGTGGTGTTCTCCGCTCAGGGCGCAGGCGAGTACAGCCTATCGAACCGCGAGGTGATCGGCTTCGGTGGCACCGCCAGCTACGACTCCACCCTTAACGGCAAGGTACTGGATCTGGCCATCCGCGAAGCCGTCAATAATCTCGTTTCGGGCGTCGACAGCGGTGCCTGGCGCCCTGCGCAATAACCTCAAGGAAGAGCCACATGAAACTGAACCTACGCCATGGCGCGGCCGTCGCCGGCTTGTTGTCGACCTTTTTGCTGGCTGGTTGCGCAGGCAACCAGACTCCGCCGCTGTATCACTGGGACGGCTATCAACAGCAGGTCTACGAACACTTCAAACATGAAACCGGCCCGCAAGAGCAGATCGCGGAACTTGAGGCCAGCCTCCAGAAAGCACGCTCCGTAGACCGCTCCCCGCCGCCCGGTTTCCACGCACATCTAGGCATGCTCTATGCCGAGATCGGCAAAGCCGACCAGGTCCGCCAGCAATTCGAAACCGAAAAAGCCCTGTTCCCGGAGTCCGCTGCGTACATGGACTTCCTCATGCGCAACGTAGCGGAGTAAGCAGTCATGATGCGTTTTCATTCCTTCAAGACCTTACTAGTGCTTGCCGCCGTCGCCCTGACAACCGGCTGCGCCACGCAGCAGACCCCATACGATTACAGCGCATTCGAGCGAAACAACCCGTCTTCGATTCTGGTGCTGCCTCCGATCAACAGCTCACCGGACGTCAAGGCCAGCTACAGCGTGCTGTCGCAGGTTACCGCTCCGCTAGCGGAAGCCGGCTATTACGTGTTGCCGGTCGCAGTGGTCGACGAAACCTTCAAGCAGAACGGGCTGATGAACGCCGACGAAATGCACACGGCACCGCCAGCCAAGCTGCGCGAGATCTTCGGCGCAGATGCCGCCCTGTATATCGAAGTCAGCCGTTACGGCAGCAGTTACAAGGTGCTGACCAGCGAAGTAGCGGTTGAGGCCAGCGGCAAACTGATCGATCTGCGCAGCGGTGACCTGCTCTGGCAAGGCAGTGCGCTTGCCAGCACTGCCGAGAACCAGAACAACTCCGGGGGCGGCCTGGTGGGGATGCTGGTCAGCGCCGCTGTCAATCAAGTGCTCAACAGCCTGACCGATCGCAGCCATGACGTAGCTGGCATTGCCAGCGGTCGCCTCCTCAGCACGCAACGCTACGGCGGAATTCTCAACGGCCCCCGCTCGCCTTTCTACAAGCAAGCCCGACTGGCTAATCGCTGAGCAGCCCGGCTGCGGCTAACAGGCCGCAGCCGCTTGCACCATCCGCGACGCATACGCCTCTTCCAAGTGCAGTAAATCTCCGTATAGTGCGCCGTCGTCCCGGCTATGCCGACCTCACGCGGTCTGGCGCTGTCTGACGACCAGGGCATGATCCTTGCCTGACTATGTTCGCAGCCCAACACCCCGGCGCTGCGTTTGCCGAATGCCCTATCCGGGTGGCCGGCCTGATGCTGGAGATACACAATGTCTACGCAACCCGTCACCCTGATGGTGGCCCGCCGCGTGCGCGATGGCCGCTACCACGACCTCCTCGCCTGGCTGCACGAAGGCGAACAGCTGGCCGCGGACTTTCCCGGCTATCTCGGCTCCGGCGTGCTGGCGCCCCCGCCTGGCGACGACGAATTTCAGATTGTCTTCCGCTTCGCCGATGAGCAAACACTCGATTCCTGGGAGCATTCAGCATCGCGCCGAGCGTGGCTGCAGCGCGGCGGCGAGCTCTTCGGTCAACCCCACGAGCAACGCGCCCGAGGTATCGACGCCTGGTTTGGCGGCGCTGATAGCCCTCCACCACCGCGTTGGAAGCAGAGCGTGGCGATCTGGCTGGCATTCTTTCCGGTCTCGCTGCTGTTCAACATGGTCTTTGGCGGGATGCTCGGCGAGCTGAGTCTGGTGATGCGAATACTGCTCAGCACCCTGGCCCTGACGCCGCTGATGACTTACTTGTTCATCCCCCTGTCCACGAAGCTGTTGGCACCCTGGCTGCAGAGCCCGTCACGCCCTCGGGTAGCACCAGGAAAACAACCGATCACCGCCCGCTGATCGGACCGGCATGGCCCAGGGTTACAAATTTGTTGCCGTCATTCGCCTGGCGCCATTAAAGTGCCAGTACTGGCTGTCGATAAGATGACTGACTGGTCGCGCATCAGCGTGCCCGCTCAGCACATCGCATTCTTCCATCACAGCCAGAGACCCAGTCGGGGCGACCTGCAGTAACAGGGGTCACCGCGGCGACGGTCCCGAAAAGGACATGCCGTAGCGGATGGACAGCCTGATGAATAACCATAAAACACCTTTCCGGGCTCGCAGCGCACTGCTGGCGGTGACCTGCCTGTTGTTTCCGTCGACCGCCCCGTATGCGGGGCAAACCCTGAACCTGCTGAACTGGGAGGAGTACCTCAGCGAAGCGGTCATCGACCGCTGGGAAGCCGAAACGGGGATCAAGATCGAGCAGGTGTACTTTGACAGCGGTGACAAGCGCGACGAAGTACTGGCCAAACCCGACCATCTGATCGACATTGCCCTGACCGAGCTGATCAGCTCATCTCGCTTCGGCCAACGCGGGCTGCTCGATCCGATCGACGAGCAAGCAGTCCCCAATCTCAAGCATGTTCCCCAGCGTTGGCGGGACAGCTGTGGCGCGCACAGCATCCCTTACCTATGGGGCACGCTCGGCATCGCCTATCGGACTGACCGCCTGCCCAACGCGCCGCAATCCTGGGCGGATCTGCTCGAGCCGGCCAATCGCGACGAGCCGCACATCATCATGATGGAGGACCACGAAGACATCCTCGCCGGCCCGCTATTGCACCAGGGGCACTCGATCAACACCTCGAATAATGACGAGCTGAAGGCGGCCTTCGAGTTACTGCAGGCACAATCTCCTGCCGTACTGACCTACCAGTACGTGATCACGTCATTACGCAGCCAGCGTTACCTCGACAAGGCCGACATGGCCCTGGCCTACAGCGGTGATCAGCAGGTGCTCAATGAAGTCGAAGGTGTCGAGGGCGAGCCTTGGCGTTACATGGTGCCCGAGGAAGGCACGCTGCTCTGGGTGGACTGCCTGTCCATCCCGGCCAAGGGTGCTCAGAAAGCACTGGCCTATCGCTTCCTGAATTTCCTCAACAATCCGAAGATTGCGGCGCTGAACAGCGCTGAGCTCGGCGTCGCCACCACAAACGCCGCCGCCAAGGCACTGCTGCCTGAAGAGATACGCCAGGACCCGACCATCTACCCACCCGAAGCGGTGTTGCAGAACAGCCAGGTGTACGAGACGCGGCCATTGGAAGCGACGCAGACACGGCGGCGCATCATCAGCGCCTTGATCAACGCCCATGAGGCTCGGTAAACGCGCACTGCTGGTGATCTTTCCGGTCATCCTGATCGTCCAGCTGCTCGCCGCCACGACCGCCTACATGACCCAGCGCGCATCGCTGCTGGGCCTGGAGCAGGCGCGTCTGGCGCAACGACTGTCGGCCTTGAAATCGGCGTTTCTGGACTACCAGGCATTCAATCGCAGCGCGCTGTATTCGATTACCGATAGCGAAGCGCTGCTGTTGTTCCTGCGCGAGTCGGACACCGCCTACCGAAACGACACCCTCGGCCTTCGCATCCAGCAGAGCATCCGCTCGCTCTCCAGTGCTCGTCTGTCGTTCGTCTCCTTCGCGATCGTCGAGCCGGACGGCGAGGTCGCCTATTATTTCGAAAGCAGCCTGTCACCGTTCGCCAGGATGAATGCCACCCAGCAGCGGATCGTAAGAGAGGCCAAGCAGGCCGCCGAAACCGACGAAATGATCTACGTGGAAAACGCCGAAGGCGGGCCGCTGCTACTGGACACCGATTTCATCCTGCCGGCCTCGGCCACCCGGCCGTTGCCCAGCCAACGCGAGGAAGCTTTTACCCTGCAATTGGCCGTGCGGCCGGAGCAGTTCATCGCCTTGAAGAACCAGCTCGAGGCCGACTACGGCGCTGTGGTGGAGATTGCCCCGACACCGAGCACGGCAAGGTCGCGCCTGGCCGCCGAAGTTGAGCTGTCGGGTTCATTGAGGGCGCGGCTGACGCCCCCTCCGCAATACCTTGCCGAGCGCTTGCGCAAACTCAGCCTCGCCTTCCTGATCGGCGGCTCGCTGATCTGCCTGATCACCAGCGGCCTGTTGCTGTTGTTGATTCGCCGCTACGTCACCGGCCCCATCAGCCATCTCGATAAGCAGCTCACCGACCTGCTGCGGTGCAAGCGTACGGCGCTCGACGAGCCCACCGACGGCGGTGAGATCGGCCGCTTGACGCTGAACATGAAGACGTTGCACGAGCGCAACACCGAGGCCCTGCAGCGCATTCAGGAAATCTCCTGGACGGACAGCCTGACTCACATCAGCAACCGCGCCCACTTCGGCATACTGGCGGCAGCCATGCATGAAAAGTGCGAGCAAGGCGGACAACGGCTGGACCTGCTGTTCCTCGACCTGGACAACTTCAAACAGGTCAACGATCAGCACGGCCATGACGCCGGCGATACGCTGTTGCGGATCTTTGCCCTGCGTGTACAGGGCGCGCTGGATCGCCATTGCGAGGCCCGTCCGGCTACCGAAACAGCCTTTGCGCGGCTGTCCGGTGACGAGTTCGCCGTCCTGCTGTTGTCGCCAGCCGGAAGCGACAGCTTGCCCGAACTCACTCATGCGTTGCTCAGCCTGTGCCGCGGCGGCTTCAGCGTGGAGGATCGTCTTTATCAGGTCAGCGTCAGCATTGGCACCGCCCGTTATCCCGAGGATGCCGCCTCGATCACCCAACTGCTGACACGCGCCGACACCGCGATGTATCAGGCCAAGGCCCTGGGCAAGAACTTCGCAGTCGCTTTTTCGGCGGAGCTGGAGCAACGCGACCAGCGCATCCGTGTGATCGAGGAACAGTTACGTACGCTCGACGGCGACGAACAATTCCGTCTGGTGTATATGCCCGCAGTGGATCGTGAAGGCGCAGTGGTCAGCTGCGAGGCACTGCTGCGCTGGCATTCCCCGCTGCTGGGCACGGTCTCGCCCGGCGAATTCATTCCCATCGCCGAGCGTGCTGGCCTGTTTCCGAAAATCGACAGCTGGGTCATCGATCACACATTAGCCGGTTATCCGCAACTGGTCAGGCTGTTCGGTGAGGGCGTCATCCTGGCGATCAACGTGTCATCGGCGCAACTGGACGATGACCGCCTGTGCAGCTATCTGGCTGAGCGCGCCGCACATTACGACATCTGCACCAGCCGCATCGAGATCGAGCTCACCGAGACCTACGCCACCGAACTCTGCAGCAACACCATGGCGGCGGTGCATGCGATCCGGATGGCCGGGTTCCGTGTTGCCATCGACGATTTTGGGGTCGGCTACACCTCGATCCAGCAGCTGCTCGAATACCCGGCCGATACCATCAAGCTGGACATGGCGATCGTCGAGCGACTGACCCGCCCGGAGATGCAGCAGAGCCTGACGGCGATCGTTGCGTTCTGTCAGGCCCAAGGCAAACGGGTGAATGCCGAGGGAGTCGACAGCCTGGAGAAACAATCCGCACTGTTGCAGGCCGGCTGCGATCTGTTCCAGGGCTACCTGATCTCGCCGCCGCGTTCGGTCACGGCATTGGCGGAGTGGGTAGCGGTGCGCAATCTGTCCCAGGCAGAACTGCGCCTGGAGCAATTGCCGCCGCGCACCGCTGTACAGCTCAGCTAGTTCGCGCCGTCCACCGATGAACTCGTCTGGTGCCGCGCAGATTGCTGTCTTCAGGCGCAGTGTCTTTCTGCCGGAGCAGAGGCGGCCACCACCGCCGCTTTCCGGCGCCCGGCTCGGCGGGATCAACCGTTGTCGTCCTGCTCCTGCTCGCCCAGACGTCGGTAAAGCGTACGCCGGCCGATGCCTAGCAGTGCAGCGGCGCGGCGCTTGTTGCCCTCGACCCGCTCCAGCACGTGGCGGATATAGCGCATCTCCAGCTCGTCCAGTGTCGGCAGCAGAGGCCCGTCGATCATGGCCCCGAGCAGGTCATCGGAACGCGCCTCGGGTGCGCTCTGCTGGAAACCGGCGATGCGTGTGGGCAAGTGTTCCAGCTCGATGCTGCGGCCATGGCAGAAGGTCACGGCACGCTCCATGGCATTCTGCAATTCGCGCACGTTGCCGGGAAACGGATAGCGTCTGAGCTGCTCCAGCGCCGCCAGCGACAGGCCCCGCACCGGCCGGCTGTCCCGCGCTGCGAAATGCGCGACGAAGCCGGCGGCGAGCAACTCACGGTCTTCTTCGCGATCGCGTAGCGGCGGAACCGGCAGGATGAAGGTCTCCAGACGGAAGAACAGGTCCTCGCGGAACGACTCGCGGCCAGCGGCGGTTTCCAGGGGCCGGTTACTGGCAGCGATGATGCGTACGTCCACACTCAGCTCGCGCTCGCCGCCCACCGGGCGGATGGTGCCTTCCTGCAGCACGCGCAGCAGCTTGGCTTGCAGCGGCAGCGGCATTTCGCCGATCTCGTCGAGGAACAGGGTGCCGCCATCGGCTTGCTGGAACAGTCCCTTGTGGGCGCGGCTGGCACCAGTAAAGGCACCGGCAGCGTGTCCGAAAAATTCGCTTTCCAGCAGCTCGGCGGGCAGCCCGGCGCAGTTGATCGCCAGAAACGGTCGCTGTGCCCGCTCGCTCTCGGCATGAACGGCGCGGGCCACCAGCTCCTTGCCGGTCCCGCTCTCGCCGATGACGAGCACGGGGCCGGCGGCCCGCGCCAGCTGACGGATCTGGTCAAACAGTTCGCGCATCACCCGGCTGCGGCCGAGCATGCCGTGGAAACGGTCGTCGCTGAGCAATTGCTGGAAACGCCGCACCTCGTCCCGCAGGTGCCGGGTTTCCAATGCGCGCGAGACCGCGAGCCCCAGATGATCCAGGTCCAGCGGCTTGGTCAGGAATTCGTCCGCCCCCTCTTTCAGCGCGGCGACCGCCTGCTGAATGCTGCCGAACGCGGTGATCACCAGAAACGCCGGTGCCGCCTGCATGGCCTTGACCCTGCGCAGCAGCGCCATGCCATCGGCGCCCGGCAGGCGCAGGTCGCTCACCACCAGGTCCGGCTCCCAGCCCTCCAGCCGCGTCAGGGCCTCTTCCGCAGTTGCCACAGCCTGCACCTGCAGCGCGCGGTCTTCCAGCTCCTCTACCAGCAGCTGGCGCAGGCTGTCGTCATCCTCCACCACCAGAACCCGCTGGGGCGCACTGTCATCCGTTTGCATTGCCCTGCTCCTCATCGGCCAGCGCCAGTGAAATACGAAAAGCCGCACCGCCCAGCGATCCCTGAACCAGTTCGATACGCCCACCACACTCGGCAACTACGCCGTGCGCTACCGCCAGTCCGAGGCCACTGCCCTTGCCCACCGCCTTGGTGGTGAAGAAGGGCTCGAACAAAGCCGCGCGGTGCTCTTCGGCAACGCCCGGACCGTCATCTTCGACCTGAAACAACAACCTGTCGGCGTCTGCCCACCAGCGCAGGACCACCTGCCCGCCCGGGCTGGCCTGAGCCGCGTTGCGCAGCAGATTGGTCAATGCCTGCTCGAACCGTGGCGGATCGACCTCGCAGTACAGCGGCTCCGGCGGGGCCTGGAGCTGCAGCCGGACATCGAGGGCCGCGAGTTCGTCGGCGACCGCCGCGGCGGCCGAATGGGCCAGCACATCAGCTGGCATGCGGCGCGGCGGCCGCCCCGCCGCGCGACCGAAGTCCAGCAGCTGACGGACGATGCCGCTCAGGCGCTGCACCTGGCTACGGATCTGCAGCAGCCCCTTGCGCGGGCCATCCTCCAGGCTCTCGCTGCGTAATATGCGCTGGGCCTTGCCATCGATCACGCTCAGCGGACTACCCAACTCATGAGCGACGCCCGCCGCGAGTCGGCCCACGGCGGCGAGCTGCTGGGACCGTCGCAGGCGCGCCTCGAGTTCCGCCTCGCGGGCCTTCTGCTCGGCCATGCGCTGCTCGGCATCGGCAATGCTGTCGAGCATCTGGTTCAGCGCCCGGCCAAGGACGGCAATCTCCTGCGGGCCGCTGCGCGGGGCACGGTGCTTGCGCTCGCCAGCCGCAACCCGAGCCATGCTCTGCGTCAGTTCATGCAGATGCCGGCCGATAGCCGACCAGTGCCCGAGCAGGACGATGCAGACGGCCGCCAGTGCCAGCACCGCCGCGCAGATGCCAGCAATCACCCGCAGCTGCCGGGTGTCACGCTCGAAATCGTTCCAGCGGCGGGTGACCTGCAACAGCCCGTTGATGCGCCCACCGCTCTGCTCCAACGGCAGGAAGTAGGAATAGACCTCACGCCCACGGATGCGCTGATAGCCGCCACGGCGTTTGCCGTCAGCGGTCAGCTGCTGGATCGAGGACTGGTCCTGATCCGGCTCGATAGCACCGGCGAAGGCCACCAGCTCCCCCTGATCGTCGTACAGGTAGGCGCCATAGACACGGCCGACACCGAGTACAGATTCGAGCACCTGTTGTGCGGTCCGGTCGTGCTGCTTTTCCAGGCTGTCGCTGAGTGGCAGCCGCACGGCGCGGGCTACGAGTTCGACCTCTTCCTGCAAACGCCGCTCGCTGTTGCGCTCGACCGTCCACAGCAACAGGTAACTGAAGCCGAGCATGATCGCGACGAGAGGAATTACCACCTTGAGGAGCAACGCCCCGCGCAACGTCGAGGTTCGCTGCCAAACTGCTACATGTGCCATTCTGGCACCATACACAGCGCCCATCTGACCGTCGAGGCGGACGGGACGGATGGTCGGATCTGTATGAAATCAGGCAGTTAGGGACAGTAGCGGTGAGTGGCATGGCTGATGCAAAGCCTTGTTCGTCTTTTCCACTATCAGGACTACCACCATGATCAAGTTCAATACTCGCCTCGTGTCCACCAGCCTGTTTGCCCTGTTCATGGCAGCCGGTGCCTCCCAGGCTTCCGCTCAAGAGGCGAGCCAGCCACAAGCCCCTCAAGCAGCGCCGGCGATGCAAGCGTCGGACATCAGCGACAAGAAGCTGGAAAAGTTTGCCGACTCGCTGAGTGAAATCATGGAGATTCGCCAGGACTTTACCGCCAAGCTGGAGAAGACCGGAGACCCGGCCGAAGCCCAACAGCTGCAGCAGCAGGCCAACGAGAAAATGATGGAAACAGTTGAAAACAACAACCTGAGCATCGAGGAATACAACGCCATCAACCAGGCGGTGCAGAACAATCCTCAGCTGCGTGACAAGGTCATCTCGATGATCCAGAGCTAACGCTCGGTGATATTAAAAAGCCCCGTCGATAACGGGGCTTTTTCATGCCTGACGGCTCTACAGGCAAGCTTGCTCAGTTGCTGCGCTGCGCCAGCCCCTTGAGAAAGTTACGCAGCAGCTGGTCGCCGCACGCCCGGTAGTTGCTGTGTCCAGCCTTGCGGAACAATGCGTTGAGTTCGGGCTTGGATACGGGGAAGTCGACCGATTTAAGAATCGCGTGCATGTCGTCTTCCTTCAATTCGAAGGCCACACGCAGTTTTTTCAGCACCGTGTTGTTGGTTACCGGCAATTCGATGGGTGGAATCGGCCGGCTCTCGTCCTTGCCGCGCTTGTAGATCACGAGGCCATCGAGAAAGTGCGCCATGATCCGATCTGGACAAGGTTTGAAGCCTTCCTCTTCTTCCTTCGCCAGGTAAGACACCGCCTCGCTATCGGGAATTTCGCAACCCGTCAGCCGAGTGATCTCGGCGATCTTGGCGTCATTGACGTTGAGGATGTAGCGCAGGCTGCGCATTACATCGTTATTGATCATGGGGTCGCTCCGGCTTCAATACATATACAAGGCGCGCATGGTGAAGTTCGCCAACCGGAAAGGGAAGCGAAAAGCGCATCGCCCAGCCGGCGCCCAACCGCACCCCGTCGGATGAAAAGAACGCCACCTGGATTGCGACGACAAAAAAAGAATGACGCCCGGGTCGCTGGGCCAGCATTCGGAGCGCTTGCTCAGCAAGCTTCTTTTTTCAGCGTGTAACCACACGCCAGGCAGGAGCCGCATAACCAGACGGCAGACATCGCCGTCGCCCTTTGAAGTCGAGGAACTTGTCATGAAATCTGCCCCTTCTCTTGCCTCTCTGTTCTTCTGCAGCCATGCGCTGGCAGTCACGCCGGGTACGAATTGGGAATACTCGGGTGAAACAGGCCCGGAGAACTGGGCGAAGCTCACGCCTGAGTTCAATGCCTGCAGCGGCAAGAACCAGTCCCCCGTCAACCTGGACGGTTTCGTCGAAGCCGAACTGGAGCCGTTGATGGTCAGTTATGCCGCCGGCGCGAGCGAAGTCGCCAACAGCGGTCATACCGTCCAGGTCGCCTACAAACCCGGAAGCACCCTTACATTGGATGGAAAGACCTTTCAGCTGATCCAGTTTCACTTCCACATGCCCAGTGAAAACCAGATAAAGGGGCAGTCTTACCCGCTGGAAGGCCATCTGGTACATGCCGACGAAGCAGGCAACCTGGCGGTGGTGGCGCTGATGTTCAAGGAGGGCGAGCAGAATCCGGTACTGGCGAAACTCTGGGACAGCTTGCCCGCAGAGGGCGACACGCAACCGATCCCCACTGCGGTGAATATCCGAGACATGTTGCCGGCGGATCTGGATTACTACCGCTTCAGCGGCTCGCTCACCACGCCGCCCTGCTCCGAAGGGGTTCGCTGGCTGGTGCTCAAGCAACCGGTCGTGGCCTCGAGCGCACAGATTCAGGCCCTGACCGATGCTGTAGGCGAGGCCAACAACCGTCCGCTGCAGCCCGTCAATGCGCGGGTAATCCTGCAGTAAACCAACCGAGCCGACCGGCTGTCGCCCCGCGATGGCCGGCTCGCTCCCGTCGTTCCAGGCTCATGACAGCCTGCCCCGCCGCGGCTACACTGCGCGCCGCGCGAACCGCCCAGGTTCGCCGCGCCGCCACCTTACCTCTGCCGGGGCTACCGGCCAGGACCTGTCATGATTCGCATCAACGAATTGCAACTGCCGCTCGATCACCCCGCTGAGGCCTTGCGCCAAGCCATCGTCACGCGCCTGAAAATCAGCGACACCGAACTGCTCGACTTCACCGTCTTCAAGCGCAGCTATGACGCGCGCAAGAAGAACAGCGAGATCACCTTCGTTCACATCATCGATGCCAGCGTGGCGGACGAAACTCAGGTGCTCGAAAGTCTGGCGGACGACCGCAACATCCGCGTCTCGCCGGACACCGGCTACTACCCGGTCGGCCAGGCGCCCGAGGGGCTGAACGAGCGCCCGCTGGTAATCGGCTTCGGCCCCTGCGGCCTGTTCGCCGCGCTGACCCTGGCGCAGATGGGCTTCAAGCCGATCGTACTGGAGCGCGGCCGTGACGTGCGCAGCCGCACCAAGGACACCTGGGCGCTGTGGCGCAAGAAGGTGTTGAGCCCGGAATCCAACGTGCAGTTCGGCGAAGGCGGTGCCGGGCTGTTCTCCGATGGCAAGCTCTACAGTCAGATCAAGGACCCGAAGTTCTACGGCCGCAAGGTGATGCACGAGTTCGTCCGCGCGGGCGCGCCGGAAGAGATCATGTTCGTCAGCAAGCCGCACATCGGTACCTTCCGCCTGACCGGCGTGGTCTCGACCATGCGCGAGGAAATCAAGGCGCTGGGCGGCGAAGTGCGCTTCGACAGCCGCGTGGTCGATTTCATCATCGAAGACGGGCGGATCCAGGGTGTACGCCTGGCCGACGGCGAAGAAATCCGCAGCCGCTATGTGGTGCTCGCCCTCGGTCACAGCTCGCGCGACACCTTCCGCATCTTGCATGAGCGCGGCGTCTATATCGAAGCCAAGCCCTTTGCCGTGGGCTTTCGCATCGAGCACCCGCAATCGCTCATCGACAATGCCCGCCTGGGCAAGTACGCCGGGCATCCAGAACTGGGCGCCGCTGACTACAAACTGGTTTACCACGCCAAGAACGGCCGGGCGGTCTACAGCTTCTGCATGTGCCCGGGCGGCACCGTGGTGGCGGCCACCTCCGAGCCCAACCGGGTGGTCACCAATGGCATGAGCCAGTATTCGCGCAACGAGCGCAACGCCAATGCCGGCATCGTCGTCGGTATCAACCCGGAAGAGGACTTCCCCGGTGGCCCGCTGGCGGGCGTCGAGTTGCAGGAAAGGCTGGAGTCGCATGCCTTCGAACTGGGCGGCAGCGACTATTGCGCACCCGGCCAACTGGTCGGCGATTTCATCCGCGGTCGTGCGTCCAGCGAATTCGGCGAAGTCGAACCCTCCTACAAGCCGGGCGTGCGGCTGGGCGATCTGGCGCCATCGCTGCCCGGCTACGTGATCGAGGCCATTCGCGAAGCCTTGCCAGCATTCGGCAAGCAGATTCGCGGCTTCGACCGCCCCGACGCGATTCTCACCGGCATCGAAACGCGCACCTCCTCACCCGTGCGGATCAAGCGCGACAACGAGAACCTGCAAAGCATCAACACCCGCGGCCTGTATCCCGCTGGCGAGGGCGCCGGGTACGCCGGTGGCATCCTCTCGGCCGGTGTCGACGGCATCAAGGTGGCCGAAGCGGTGGCCACGGCAATGCTGGCCGATCTGCAGGGTTAACCTCCTTTCAAGCACGGACGACGGCGATGCCGTTCGTCCGTCTCCACGGCTTGCCCTCGCGCCTATCTAACCTGTCTTTCGTCGCTTCTGCGGGACTCGCAGCCGTTGCCTGTGGCCGTGCCTGGGAAATTTGCAGTGACCTTTTCCGCCCGGTAAGGGGTCGACACTTTCACAGGGCTGCATCCGACTGCAGCTGACCCTCACGTATCGCGCACGAGCGAAACCGGATCAGGAGGCAACGTGGCGAAGGCAGCGAAAATCTTTGGAATCGTGCTGGCGGGCCTGGTGCTGCTCGTGGTGATTGCGGCAGTGCTGGTGCAAACGCAGTGGGCACGGGAAAAGATCGAAGCCCAACTGAGCCAGCGTCTGGATGGTCGTGCGGTCGAGATCGGCAACCTCGACATCGATTGGGGGTTTCCGCTGGGGATCAGCGTAAGCAATGTTGAAATCGCCAACCCCGAGTGGGCCAAACACCCCTATATGCTCAAGCTTGACGCGATGCAGGCAGAGATCGATGTCGGTGCCCTCCTGACTGGGAACCTCAGCCTGCAATTGCTCGAGCTCGAACAGCCTGAGGTTCATATGGCCCGGCAGGCGGATGGCCGCTCCAACTGGGCCGCGTTGACAAACGAAGACAGCTCCAGCTTCAGCAGCTCGCCTATCCAGCCCGATACCATCCGCATCCAGAACGGGCGACTCACCTATCGCGACGCAGCGCTGGACGCCGAGGTCACCCTTGATATCGCCACCACCGATAACGGCCCGGACCATCGACAGCTCTCCATCGAAGGCCAGGGCAGCGTGCAGGGCAAACCACTGCAACTGAGCCTGACTGGCGGGCCACCTTCCCAGGCGTTAGCCAGCGGCTCGCCCTATGCGGTTGAGCTCGACGCCCAACTTGGCGAGATACAGGCGCACTTCAGCGGTGAAGCCAAGCAACTGCCGCAGCTCGATACCCTGCAAGGAAAGCTGACGGTGAGCGCGCCGGACTCGGCCGAACTGATGGCGTTCGATACTCCGGCTATCGACGTTCCTGCATTCGATTTCAACACTCAGCTCAAGCGCGATGGGCAGCGCTGGGCGTTGCAGGGCATGGATCTGAAGACAGGCGAAAGCCACCTCACCGGCTCGCTGGTCTTGGAGCGCGGTGAGAAGCCCGAGCTGAGCGTGAACATGCAAGGCAACAGGCTTGACCTCAATCGCTGGGGCGTGATGCGCTTGCTTAACGCCGAGCAGAACAGCACTCAATCGCAAGCGAAGAGTGATAAGCAATCGCTGCAACAGCGCGCTCAGAATCTGCTGCAACCTTTGCGCCACTATCGCGGCGAAGTGGACCTCAGCTTGGGTCAGCTCCTGTATGGCGATGCAGCGCTGAGCGACATCGTGCTCAAGGGCAGCTTGGCCGAGCAGCGTTTGCAGATCCAGCAGTTACACGCCGAGCAAGGCGACGGGGCGATCAGCGCTAACGGCGCCCTTGACCTGACGAAGGATTCGCTGAGCGGAACGGTCGACCTGACTGTCGAGGAATTGGACCTGGGCCGTGCGCTTGAGCCTCTAGGCTATCCGAAGCTAGGCACGTTGGATGGTGAGTTGCATGCGCAGCTGGGGCAGAACTCCGCTAGCCTGAGCGACACGCACCTGCGCTACGAAAACCCGACACGCGACCTGCGAATCGAAGTTGACGCCACCTCCACCGACTCCGGTCTGCAAGTGACGGGCAACGCCTGGCGCAACGAGGTGCCGCTGCAGTTCGAACTTGATGTCGGTGCGCTGGAAGCCTTATTCGACGATCAACCCTATCCCGTCGAAGGCACGGTAACGTCGCGCGAAAGCAGCCTGAGCGTGAATGGCACCATCACCGATCCGTTGCAGCTGGAGGCGGCGGATCTTGCGATTTCGCTCGAGGGTCCGAACCCGGCGAACCTCAACCCGCTGACCGGATTGAGTCTACCTTCGATGGCGGGCTATCAGCTGCGCGGCCAGCTCCTTTGGGAGAATCAGCAGTTGCGGCTGCAGGATCTGCGTGCGCAGTGGGGCCAAAGCGATCTGAGCGGCGACATTCGACTCGACCTCAGCGGTCGCCCCATGCTATGGGCCAATCTGCATTCGGACACCCTCTATACCTCTGACCTTAAAGCGCCCGGCACGCCGACCGACCCCACTGACGGGCAAATGTTTTCCGATGAACCGCTTGGACTCGATTCGTTACGCGACCGCGACGCCATCGTCCGCTACGAGGCGGACAAGGTGATCGCTAAAGACATTCCCTTGAACGCTGTCGACTTCAAAGTCGAGCTGGACGAAGGCGTATTGGTGGCCGAACCCTTGAAGCTCGCCATTGGTAAAGGCAAGGCCAATGGCCGCCTGCGTCTGGACGTACGTCCACCACAACCGACGGGCGAACTTCACTTGGATATCACCAGCGTCAATCTCTCACCTATCTTGCGCGAAGTTGACCTACCGAAGGTAGCGCAGGACTCGGCCGGGACCATTGGCGGCCAGCTAGACCTGAACTTCAAAGGTCACTCCCTAGGCGAGATGGCGGCTGCACTTGATGGCAAGCTGGAACTTGCGATGTCTGGCGGGAAGCTGGATATGCTCGCCATGGAATTGCTCGGCCTGGATGCAGGGGAAGCTGCGCTGGCCGCGCTCGCTGACGACGATCAGGTGCCAATGAATTGCACCTACCTGCGTTTCGACTCGACAGATGGCATAGCGAAGCTGGAGCAGTTCTTCATCAGCACCACCGACAGCAACATCACTGGCGGGGGCACCATCAAGCTCGACAGCGAACGCCTGAATCTGGCATTCGAGGCTCACGCCAAGGACATCAGCCTGTTTTCTGGCAACTCACCGGTCGAACTGCAGGGCACTCTGAGCAACCCGCAGGCGAGCGTCGTGACCGGCGAATTGGCAGCCCGTGCGGTCGCCAGTGTCGTCGGTGCCTTGGTAGCGCCGCCGTTGGCCATCCTGCCTTGGCTGGAGGCTGGACTCGGAGAAGGCTCTGGGGTCGGCTGCCGTAAGGCGCTCAATGAATTCGAACAGGACCGAAGGGACTGAGGCAGCCAGTCGGATGCTGGTTTACCCCGGTCGGCAATGTTGCGCGTTGCTTCTACGTCTGTCTGTAACGCTGTTGCGTCTTAGCAGATGAATCGTAAAGGATGCAGACGGTAATGTTCGGCACAGCGCGCCGACTCGATGGGCTTTTGTTGCGCCCGAGCGAGCCTGCACCGGGTCGCATGCATCTACCCCTCGCCCCGCGGCATCCTGCTGTGCGGTCTAATCAGCGTTTGCGCGAAGCAGGGCCGGCAGGCGACTTGAGCGGCGCTGTACATCTCGCGTGACGGCCTGGCGCCGAACGCGCCATTTTTAAGAAGCCGCGCCGCCTCATGTACAACCGAAACAGGTGATGTAGTCAATTACCCGAGAGCCCGCGATCTGGTTGTATCAGCGCGCCGTGGTATGCGACCTCGCGGTTTAGCATCGATGCTCATCTACCCGGTCACTGCTTGCGGCGAAGAACTTCGCGTACCTGCAGCCCGCTGACCGATACGACAAAGCACCACTTGGCGGAGCGATGCATGGCTAACAACGCCAAGAAGCGGGTCAGCTATTTGCTCACCATGATGATCGAGCGGGCTGCACAGCGAATCCGACCTGTTGGGGGGCGAATATGACAGCAATTCAACCTTCAGCGCCGTAGCTGCACCGAGCTATGGCAGTCATCTGGGCCTTCGAGTTTGGCCCCTTAGCAAGTGAAGCTTCCGGCTTAGATGAGAACTGGCCAGTCAGGCGCTCAGGGCAGCGCAACGAAATCACCGATGGTAGAGTCGGTGCTTCACCTTGTTGATTGGAGAAACCATGCGTCCAATGTTGCACGCCCTACTGCTTGCTCTGCCGCTCGCTTTCACTTCAGTTGCCTTCGCCACCGACTCGCCTGCTGGGCATTGGCAGACCATCGATGATGAAACTGGCAAGCCCAAGTCCATCGTCGAAATCGTGCAAGCCCTTGACGGCACCCTCACGGGAAAAGTCGCGGAGATTCTCCAGTCCGATCATGGCATCAATCCGATTTGCACCGCCTGCGATGGCGAGCTTAAAGACAAGCCGATCCAAGGAATGACCATCCTTTGGGACCTCAAGCCCGAGGGCGAACTCGTCTGGAGCGGTGGCTCCATACTCGACCCCGCCAAAGGCAAAACCTACCGCTCTAAGGTGACATTGCTTAAAGGCGGTGACGAACTGGAAGTCCGCGGTTATATCGGAATCGAAGCGCTGGGCCGCAGCCAGACCTGGATTCGCCGATAAAGCTTGGAATCTCTGATCGGTACACCGGAAGCAAGGCGAATGGCTTTGCAAGCGGGCTACGCTAGAAACTCGGAGCTCGCTGCCCCGGCGCGCCCAGTGACCGAACCTACAGCTCTCAGCGAGCGCCTGTAGAAGCCCGCTACCCCGCTAGGCGCGTCAAAAACATCTATTTCGCCGCGTAGGCTCGTGGTTCTGACTGCTTGTTCGCCATCTGCAATACCGAGTGAATCGCGCATAACTGAACAAGAGTAGGGCGGCCGAAGAATCCTCAAAAACCAAGCGCGGCGAAATGCCCCTCGCATAGCCGGTCGCCGAATCAAGCCATGGCCTCACAAGAACTACGCTGCAGCTTGCTCGCGCGCTAGACAGCGGTTGGTGCCGTTTCACCAGATGGCTGGCCTAGACTGCCTCACTATTCGATGGACGCACGATGGCTCGCCAGTTCTGAACGCAGTTCCAACGGACTACAGGACTATGTGGAATAAAAGGTGGGTGCGAGGGTTCAGTCTTTTCTGGCCCCAAAGACAAACCCCCGATCCTCTTACGAAGATCGGGGGTTTGGTGTAGAAGCTTGACGATGACCTACTCTCACATGGGGAAACCCCACACTACC
>NZ_JBNNMD010000008.1:0-108627 GCF_050272435.1 Pseudomonas sp. NPDC047961
CTGCTCAAAAATTGAGCAGAAGCAGTTGAACACCTGGGTCAGTTTTCAGTCGGCAGAACAGCCTCTACTGGGTCAGTTTTCGGTCAGCGGCAACAATCGCACTTCTTCCTCCTGGCGAAGCCATGAGTGAGAACGTGATTTGGCCACTGGTTCGTGAGACATGCCCGTTGCCACTGCTTGAGCATTGGCAACGCCCTGTGCTCGATCTGCTGATGGAACAGCAAATGCTCGTGCCCTTGCCGGCGGCCCTCGGGCCAGTCAAAGCATGGCGGTTGAATCTCAAGCTTGACCTTCTGGAAGCCGCTCTCGGCGACCTTATCCGAAACGGAATCCTCACCACCAGCGCACAGCGGGCATAGCCCGCTGCGCTTTTCTATACCCCGAATCAGGAGGTTCACATGGGACTCATGTTTCCACGTCTGGCGCGCAACTTTGCCAAGAACGGGTACTACCCAACTGACGAAGCGACCCTGGAGCGTGCCATAAGCGCGCTCGCACCCTCTGCAGGATCGATGAGGATCATCGATCCGTGCGCAGGGGAGGGTGTTGCTATAGCAGAGGCTGCACATGCGCTAGGCCGGGAAGACGTTCAGGTCTATGCAGTCGAATATGACCGTGAGCGGGCAGAGCACACCAGAACCTTGGTGGACCATGCACTGCAGAGCGATCTCTTCGACACACTCATCTCCAGGCAGTCGTTCGGCTTGCTCTGGTTCAACCCACCCTATGGTGACCTTGTAGCCGATCACAGCGGATCCTCGCAGTACCAAGGCAAGGGCCGTCGCCGGCTGGAGAAAGCGTTTTACCAGCGATGCATCCACTACCTGCAGTACGGTGGTGTGATGGTTTGCATAGTCCCGAACAGCTGTCTGGATCAGGAGTTTTCAGGATGGTTGTGCAATCACTTCTCCGAGTTGCGGATCTTCAAAGCTCCGGAGCAGCAGTTTCGTCAGGTTGTCATTTTCGGCATCCGCACCAAACGCAAGGATCAGGACCGGACCGTTCCCCATGGGGAGCTCAAGGACCACTTTCTTGCGATCGGGACCGGAGAGAAAGAGCCAGACGAGCTGCCTCTTGAGTGGACACTGGAGCCGTACACAGTGCCAGCAGCAACAGGAGAGGTAGAGCACTTCTACCGCGTGACTTTGGAGCCTGAGCAGTTCCTCGAGGAGACCAAGCGGCTATCTGGACTCTGGTCCGACTTCGGGTTGCACTTTCATCACGTAGGGACGCAACCGCGCCCTCCAGTTCGAGCGTTGTCTTCCTGGCACTTGGCTTTGGCCTTGGCCGCGGGGGCTATCTCTGGAGTTGTCACCTCCAAGACCGGCAAGGTGCTGGTTTTGAAGGGAAACACCCACAAGGAGAAAACGCGGAAAACTGAGTTCACCGAGAACGAGGACGGCTCTCTCAGCGAGGTTCGGATTCTGACTGACCGCTTTGTACCGGTGATTCTGGCTTGGGATCTCACTCCTGGTTCAGAGCACCTGGGCAAGATCATGCGGATCAGTTCGTCGCCTGCAGTAGAGGCGGATCCACAAGCACCGGAATCTAGTCCTGAGGACGAGGTTCAGGCGCTGAGGCTCGCAGCAGAGTCCGCCAGGTTCCCCACCGGGCATCTGGTGTTCACCTGCGGTGTTCAGGCAGCCGTCGCTGAAGGGCTATTCAATCCTGCCACCTACATACGCCGGCATTTCGCCGGCGACTGGGGTGAGTTGGACGAATCAGACCGTCGCATGAACGAGGCTGCATTGCACAACGGAGATCGCTTGTTCTCCTCCTATGACATCGACGCCGGCGCTGAAACGCGGCTTTGGATCATCACAGAGGCGGACAGGAGCGTCACCACGCTGTTGTTCCCGTCCGAGTACTAACCAACGTAGCAATTCGCTGCAAAACCACCCCTGTGGGCCTCTGCAAAGCCCGTAGGGGCCGCGCATGCCCATTTACTGAGGAAATAGACATGCGTAACGACAATTGCTCCAACGGCGCGCGCTCCGGTGACGCCGATCTGCACACCATCATTGCTGCGCTGCGCTACTGGCAGCAGCAGGGGATGTGCGACCCAGTGAACCGCTCTGACTGCATGCATGAGCTAGCCACCAACGGTGGCGAGGTTTTGTCATCGCTCAATGATGAGGCTCTCGATGAGCTCGTGGTGAGTCTGAACTTCGGCACCGTGCTGTTGGTGCGCGAGGAAGAAAACCAAGCAACCGCCGCGTCTGGCCACTGATCGTCCGAGGGGAGAACACCATGAACGACCTTACCAGCGCTGCGCTTTCGATCGATCTCAACGACTTTGTCGGAGAGTTTGGCGAAGAGTTGCTTGATTCACTCAACCGATCCAACCCTCCGGTTTATGCCGGCGTCACGGATCACAAACGGGCGGCTGTGATGGCCTCCCTCAAACGGCAGGCATTTCCGGCGCAAGCGGACGTGGTGCAAGCCATTGCCGCTTTGTTGCTGGATCGTGGAGAGCAAGCAGGCGTGATCAACGCAGAAATGGGGACTGGTAAGACGATGATGGCCATCGCGGTAGCCGCAGTGCTTTACCGAGAGGGCTATCGCCGGTCTTTGATCGTCTCGCCTCCACACCTGGTCTACAAATGGCGTCGGGAGATCCTTGAAACCGTTCCTGATGCCCGTGTCTGGGTTTTGAACGGCCCCGATACTCTCACCAAGCTGTTGAAACTGCGCGAGCAGCTGGGCTGTGCTGATGATGGAAAACAGGAGTTTTTCATTCTCGGCCGGGTTCGCATGCGTATGGGCTTCCACTGGAAACCCGTCTGTCTTGCCAAGAAGGTAAAAGGCCTGGCAGTCGCGCAATGTCCTCGCTGTTTCACCAAACTCACGGATGACGAGGGCAACTATCGGACCGTTGAGCAGATCCAGCTCGATGAGCGTCGCCAGAACTGTCCTCACTGCGGCGAGCGGCTGTGGACGCTGATGCGTCCAGGGAAGCCGGAAGGCAGCAGCCGGCGTTCTGTGATTCTCAAGTCCATGTGTCGCATACCAACGATCGGCCCCGTAAAGGCTGAGCAGCTGGTAGGCCAGTTCGGAGAGGAGTTTCTCGCCTCGATGCTGGCCGACAACGTCCACGAGTTCATCAATCTGATGGATCGCGACGGCAACTTCGTCTTCAGCGACAAGCAGGCGAAGCGTATGGAGCGGGCAATGGCAAACATCGAGTTCGGTCTGGGCGAGGGCGGTTACCAACCGACCGAGTTCATCAAGCGGTATCTGCCGGACCACACGTTTGATCTGTTGATCGTGGATGAGGGCCATGAGTACAAGAATGCTGGCACCGCACAAGGCCAAGCGATGGGTGTCCTGGCAGCTAAAGCGCGCAAGACGTTGCTGCTGACGGGCACCTTGATGGGAGGCTATGCCGATGATCTGTTCTACCTGCTGTTCAGGATCCTTTCGAGGCGAATGATTGAGGACGGGTATCGGCCCAATGAGCGGGGAAGTCTGGCGCCGGCGGTGATGGCGTTCATGCGAGAGCATGGGGTGCTAAAGGACATCTACACCGAGAAGGACTCGCGGTCGCACAAAACTGCTCGTGGGAAAGCTGTGAGTGTGAGGTCTGTAAAAGCGCCAGGGTTTGGGCCGAAAGGGATTTTGAGGTACGTGCTGCCATTCACTGTATTCCTGAAGCTCAAGGACATCGGTGGAAACGTGCTGCCACCCTACGAAGAGGAGTTCGTAGAGGTGGATATGGATGATGAGCAAGCTGCGGCATACGCCCGGTTGGCTGCAACCCTGACAGCTGAACTGAGACAGGCACTGGCTCGTAGGGACACAACGCTTCTAGGGGTTGTGTTGAACGTCCTATTGGCATGGCCCGACTGTTGTTTCCGGGCCGAAACAGTGAAGCATCCTCGCTCCAAGGCGCTGTTGGCATTTGTGCCAACGATCTTTCCTGATGCAGAGCTGATGCCCAAGGAGCGAAAGCTGCTTGAACTCTGTCGAGAGGAAAAAGCCAAGGGGCGCAGGGTCCTGGCCTACTCGGTCTACACGGGGACGCGTGACACGACCTCGCGGTTGAAGGCCATCCTGGAACAGGGCGGCTTGAAGGTCGCAGTGTTGCGCGCTTCTGTCGACACGGCCCGCCGTGAAGACTGGATCCTCGATCAAGTGGATAAAGGCGTTGACGTGTTGATCACGAATCCCGAGCTGGTAAAGACGGGTTTGGATCTTCTGGACTTCCCAACCATTTGCTTCATGCAAACAGGCTGGAACGTCTACACGCTACAGCAGGCTGCGCGTCGGTCTTGGCGGATCGGACAAAAGCAGGCGGTACGGGTGGTGTTTCTGGGCTACGCCAAAACATCGCAAATCGCTTGCCTGGAGCTGATGGCCAAGAAGATCGCAGTATCGCAATCCACATCTGGTGACGTGCCTGAGTCTGGGCTCGATTCGCTGAACCAGGATGGTGATTCGGTTGAGATGGCGTTGGCCAGGCAGCTCGTCGCTTGTTGAATCACTTTAAACGCTAGCCCCCGCAAGGGGGCTTTTTTTCATCTGTCGAAAGGACTTGTGCGAGCCTAAGAGTAGGCAATGCGCTAAGGTCGAGATTTGTGCAAACCGTATGGCAAAAGAAAACGTGATGGACGATCTACTAAGCAGGTTACGGATCGCCGCTAGGCGATACCGCGACGCCAACCCCGAGCGCCAAGGGGGCATTGTGCTGGTTTTTCAGGGCAAGGTTTACGGCTGGAAAAACTGCTTGCGAGATGCGGGGCACGAGCAGCCTGGCGCGTATGCAGTGGACGAAGACGGTCACGTTTTCATCGCAGAAGGCGGCAATGAGTACGACGGAGCCAAATGCTGGGTCGCTGTCGGCACCTCAAACTGATCGAGGATAACGGCACCGCTCTAGCCCCGCATCGGCCTGGGCTGTAGGAGAGGAGCGATCTCCACCTCACTGAATCGAGGACTTGGTATGCAGCACAAAGGCGATTTGATCGTCAACGATCAGCAAGAAACCACCGGCCAAATTACCGGGACAACCTATGTCAAAGCTGGTGGGCTACTGATTGCCCGTGGCCAGCTTGCTGGCGGGCTGATTATTGAAGAGGGCGGTAAGGCGGTAGTCCATGGGCAGGTGTCTCGTAATGTCGTGAACCATGGAATGCTTGAACTGTTGGGGCAGGTTTCGGGGAAGGTCATTGGCAATGCTCCCGTTAACCAGCTGAAGCCGGAACAAATTGTCGGAGCGGATCTACAGGTCCCATTCCGAGGACGAACAATCTCCTGGACCTCTACCTGATGAACAAGGAAAACTCCATGAAAGACCCTGAGGAGAGGTTTCTATGAGCAATGCGGTAAGCGACGCCTTCGCCAGAATGCAGATTAAGATTGCCGGTTTTGCTGGTGGAAAAAAGGGAGTGGCAGCGGCGCGGTATCAACAGCTATGCGGCGAAATCGCAGGCCTCCGGGATAGCGGGGAAATAACCGACCAACAATATCTAGATCTGCTGGCTGAACTCGAAAACGCCTACCAACAGGTAAACGCAGCACCAGACGTTACAGAAACGCGTCGGCTGAATAAGGACTCAGGCAGTAGCTTCGAACCGTAGGGTAGGTTTAGGCGCCTTGCTAGCACCAGACCGGGCTATGGCCCGGTAATTACTAGCTCAAATTCAAATGGTGGAGAGGGCTGGCACTAACCTCATCAAGTCCATGCGGCCCATCATCCGTCCGTAATCCTCGGACCACTGGCAGTAGTTCTGGAAATCGCCGTCTATCAAGTCCGTCAGGGCTTTCTGATGGTAAACGAGGCCGGTCATCATCGGGATATGTCGGCGGACGACTGTACCCGGCTTGCCGGTGTAGAAAACCGCATCTTCAAAGGAAAGCGGTTTGCCTGCGCCCGCCTTCTTACGGTGTTGCGATGCCAAGATCGTAGCGTCGATAACCGAGCCGTTCTCCAGCGTGATCCATGCATGCGCATTGATTGGCTTGCCGGCGGGGCGACCCTCGACAGAATCGAGCTGATAGCCCTCCAGCACGTCCCGCAGCAGCTGCTCTGAGCTCACATTCACATATAGCCCGTCATTCAACTCAACATCGCCTACGGTAACGGTATGTCTGATCCTCAGATCAAACAGCACGTAGGACAGCTCTCGGGCCACACGGAAGCATTTCCCAGGCAGAACGTCAGTGTGAGGAAGGAACTCCGAAAAATCCTTCGCAATGGCTAACGCTACAGCCGGCAAGTCGATGAAGTGAGAGGGCTCTAGCTCTAGGGGGTAGTTCGATAAGCCACGCGAAACCGAGTTTGTCCGCTCCATTGCTTCGCGGAATAAACGGATGTACTCCTCCATCGGGATGTCGCTCTACAACTGGTCATGGGGGAGCGAAGATACAGCGGGACCTTCTCCAAAAAAATAGGAAGCGGCCGGTTTCGCATTGTTTGCTGCGATAAGAAACCCGCAGAGTCATCGTGCAAGCCATCTCGGAATGAGGGCTTACACATGGTTGATCCCAGACATTCGGCCGCAGCTGCCCGGGGCTGCATCCAGGCCGGCGCTCTGCTATTTGCGATTGCCCTTGCGGGCTGCGCCCAATCGACACATAGGTCAGAGTCTGGAGCATCAGCAGGGACTGGCAACGCCAGCCGCGTCCCTGAGCAAGTGCGGCCTGATCTCTATCCCAATGGGGCTGCGCCGGTACCGGAGCCGGTAGTGCGGTATGGACGGTACACACTGGTCAGTACCTCTCCCAGGGCTGAGCAGCGAGATCTGCTAAGTCAGATCATCGATGTCACCGTTCCGCAGTCGATGAACCCTAGCGTTCACGATGCAATGAGCTACGTGCTGCAACGCTCTGGATACCGTCTCTGCCCTGCGACTGATGAGATCAAGGTGCTTTACGGACTGCCCTTGCCGGCCTCGCAATATCAGCTTGGGCCTATGACGCTGCGGAATACTGTTCAGGTCCTTGCTGGACCCGCATGGCAGGTCATTGTCGACGAGGTCTCGCGCAACATCTGCTTCGAGAAGCGTCCAGGATATGAGCGTATCGCTACACCTACTCCGTTGGTGAATGCTTCTGCCACCCAAGTGGAAGGGGGTGCCCGATGACTCCCCCCATGGCGCCGGAGGAGCGCCGAGTAGCTGATCGTCGTGCTCAACCGAAGAAGTCGCCCGCTTTGCTAATCGCGATCGGGGCGGCGTTCGTTCTGCTAGCTGCTTGGGGTGGGGTTCAGCAATGGCAGATCGGGCGTTTATCCAGCGCGCAACAAGACAAGCGACTTGAGCTGCAGATCAAAGGAGTCAATGAGCACCTGGCCCTAGTGGACGAAGAGCTGACAGGCATTGTCGATCGCCAGAAACAGGTGCTGCAGCGGAGTGATTTCGAATCGGCACATGCCGCACTGACTCGGCAGTTCGAGACGCTCAAGAAGCAGGTCGAATCGCTCCGCAGTGACGACAGTACTGCTCGCGATCTGCTTGCCCTCACAGCGCAGATTGAGACCTTGCAGACCGGCATGGATGCGTTGGGCAAACGCGTAGCTGCACTCTCAGTGCGCAAACCACCAGCTCAAACCCAGCCTGTCTCACGTCCAACCCAGAAGAAGCCGGCACCGAAGCCCGTAGTACTCACTCCCCCCTTCGACGTGGTGGGGATTGAGGTGCGCGGCGGTGAACGATTTCTCTCTATCGCTCCTGTCGGTAGCACCAGGCTTGACCAGATCTCGCTGATCCGCCCCGGGGACATCAGGCAGTCCTGGAGGCTGGAACGAATCGGCACTAAAACCGCTGAGTTTGATGTGCGCGGGACCGAACAAGTCGTCTTTCTTCGATAGGTAGGAGCTCACATGCGCTTCGTTCGTATCCTCCCCCTGCTGCTTGCGCTCACCTCAACGGTTCACGCTGATGGTTCGTCCTCGACGATGGTGGACAGTCAAATCCGTAACACCGAGCTCGCACGCACCGCAGAGGAGAAAGCTGCCGAGTGGGGCCTGACGGCCGAGGATTGGAAGCGATACCAAGAGTTGATGGACGGGCCGAGGGGAATCTATTCGCCAGGCCTCGATCCGGTATCCGTGCTAGGTATCGAAGCGCGCACTGACGAGGAGCGCATGCATTACGCGCGGATTCAGGCACAGATGGAGACGCAGCGGATGCAGAAGGAGCTTCTGTATCAACGTGCTTACGACGAAGCTGTAGGCGTCGTTGTGCAAGGGCAGCAGGTGGTAAACCTCAAGCCTGAAAAGCCTATGTTCAGTAGCTCGGAAGCAAGGCTTCCCGCCTCTGGTGGGAGTGGCCGGCTAGCTCTCTTCGTGGCCAGTGATTGTGCTCCATGCGTTCAGAAGGCTATCGCTCTGCAGCGGTCAAACACTCCCTTTGATATATACGTGGTAGGCAGCGAAGGTGACGACTCTAAGGTTCGCAGCTGGGCACGAAGTGCTGGGATCGAGCCGGAGAGGGTCCGTAGCCGGCAAATCACTCTTAACCACGACGAAGGGCGCTGGGCGGAACTACAAGAGAGTTCGGACGCAAAACTCGGTACTGACTTGCCGTTGGCCCTCAGATTCGCCAACGGAAAGTGGGTGCTCCAATGAGGACATTTGCGAGCCTCGCGCTTACGGGATTGCTGGCCCCGGCGATCTTTGCTGCGGAAACCCCTCCGCCTGCCTATCAGCTGGCCGCGCAGTCGGTTGGTGTGCCGTCACCAGTGTTGTTCTCCCTCGCCCTGCAGGAGTCAGGGACGAGGCTTAACGGGCGATACATTCCTTGGCCGTGGACATTGAACATTGCTGGTGAGCCGTACCGGTTCGCCACTCGCAGTGCTGCCTGCACTGCTCTGCTCATCGGTATCCAGGAAGTCGGCGCCAAGCGAGTCGACGCAGGGATAGGCCAGGTGAACATCGGTTGGAACGGCCATCATTTCAAGACTCCGTGCGATGCACTGGACCCTTATCAAAACCTACTGGTAAGCGCGCAAATCTTGCGGGGCTGGTACGACGAAACAGGTGACTGGACTGCCGCTGCTGGTAAATACCATCGTCCTGCAGGTGGCGAGGCCGCCGCGCGTTACCGCCTTGCGTTCGGTAAACAGCTTCAGCGCGTCGCAGGAGACAAGCTGACGACTCTAGTGGTGACGAACCCATGAAAACGGCGACTCATTCCAGGGGGGGCCTCCCTACGCGTCGTGCTCGCATGTCGTTATGCATTGGCGGAGCGCTGGCACTGGCCTGCGGGTTTGCTACTGCGGATTTGAAGGTGATCGAGGACCGTGGAGGCGAGGATGCTTCCCGCTATTACGAAGCGCTAGGCGGCAAGCCCGCAGCCAGGGGGCAGGAGCAACCCCTGCGACAAATTTCCGAAGCGAACATGCTCCCAGTTCGCGCTCAGCGCGTCACCCCAGGTCGGGTCCAGAGGAGAGAGATAAATGCCCCGGGTCTGCGGCCCTTCTTCATGGTTGGCGATGATGACCTGTCGAGACAGTGGCTCGTTGAGCGAAGCGAGGCGTTGAGCGCCATGGGAGCCGTGGGCATGGTCGTGAATGTGGAAACAGCTGGGCGACTCGCTCAGTTGAGGGCGCTAGCTCCTGACTTGAGGATGGTGCCGGCCGCGGGAGATGACGTTGCCGAGCGTTTGGGGCTCGACCATTACCCCGTCCTGATTACTGCCAAAAGCGTAGAGCAATAACATGCCAGTCAAACAACACGCGATAGAGGCGCTACTGAGGCCTCCCGTTGAGCTTTATACGGTGTTCGTCTGTTTCTGCGGCGCCTTCCTGAGCATCTACTCACCATGGGCGCTCGCTTTGTCACCGGAGTTCGGTTACGTCACTGCGGTTTTCTTCCTTGCTTTTGGGGGCGTCCGACTGAGGCAAGGGCTGACTGTGCTCCGGTACCAACGCAACATACGTCGCCTCCCCCGCTACGTGATGACTAGTAAGCAGGTTCCGGTCAGTAACAAGCGTCTTTTCATTGGCCGTGGCTTTCGGTGGGAGCAGAAGCATACCCAACGGCTGATACAGACCTTCCGACCTGAGTACCGCAACTACGTCGAGCCTCGCAGCTCATACCTCTTCGCAAGACGGCTGGAGGAAAAGCTTGAGCGGGCGCCTTTCCCCATAAGTCTGTTGCCGAAGCTGACGAGCTGGGATGTTTGGTGCAATCCCGTGCGCCCCCTCCCGCCTGTCGGAGGGAGCCCTCGCCTCCACGGCATAGAGCCAGACGAGGTTGAGGTTTCGCTTCCACTTGGCGAGCGGGTTGGCCATACCTTGGTACTCGGCACGACTCGCGTCGGCAAGACCCGCCTTGCAGAGGTGTTCGTCACCCAGGATATACGTCGAGGCGAAGTGACGATCGTCTTTGATCCAAAAGGCGATGCGGATCTGCTCAAGCGAATGTACATCGAGGCCAAGCGTGCCGGCAGGCTCGGCGAATTCTACGTCTTTCACCTTGGGTGGCCTGACCACTCTGCCAGGTACAACGCTGTTGGCCGCTTCGGACGTATCTCCGAGGTGGCAAGCAGGATCGCCGGTCAGCTGCCGAGCGAAGGCAACAGCGCTGCGTTCAAGGAGTTCTCCTGGCGGTTCGTGAACATCATTGCGAGAGCTCTAAACGAGCTGGGTCAGCGGCCTGACTACACAAAGATACAGCGACACGTCATCAACATCGAGGGTTTGTTTCTGGAGTACAGCCAAAAGTACTTCGACAGCCGAGACCCGAAGGCCTGGGAAAAGATTGTGGCGATCGAGGGGAAGCTCAACGACAAGAACATCCCGTTCAACATGAAGGGCAAGCCGATTCGGGTTGTTGCGATCGATCAGTACCTGTCCCAGACGCGAGTCGAGGATCCGGTAATGGATGGGTTGCGGAGCGCAGTGCGCTACGACAAGACCTATTTCGACAAGATCGTCGCTTCCCTGCTCCCCTTGTTGGAGAAGCTGACCACTGGGCGGATGGCTGAGCTCATATCGCCGGACTACAACGATTTGAACGATCCGCGGCCGATCTTTGACTGGATGCAGATCGTCCGAAAGCGCGGAGTCGTGTACATCGGACTGGATGCGCTATCCGACCCTGAGGTAGCAGCGGCTGTTGGCAACTCCATGTTTTCGGATCTGGTTTCGGTTGCGGGCCACATCTACAAGTACGGCGTCGATGATGGTTTGCCAGGGGCAGATGGGGGGTCTAAAACGCCGATCAACCTCCACGCGGACGAGTTCAACGAACTCATGGGCAATGAGTTCATTCCCATGATCAACAAGGGTGGCGGTGCTGGAATCCAAGTCACCGCTTATACCCAGACCATGAGCGATATCGAGGCGAAGATCGGCAACAAAGCCAAAGCAGGCCAGGTGATCGGTAACTTCAACAACCTCTTCATGCTTCGCGTTCGCGAAACCGCCACCGCAGAGCTACTGACCAGCCAGTTAAGCAAGGTTGATGTCTACACCACCACGCAGGTCAGTGGTGCCACCGATACCTCAGATCCCACTGGTAACACCGCGTTTACCTCTCAAACTCAGGACCGCGTGAGCACGGTCACGGTCCCGCTCATCGAGCCCTCAAACGTGGTGAGCCTGCCGAAAGGCCAAGCGTTTGCCTTGATCGAGGGGGGGAACCTTTGGAAGGTCCGTATGCCTCTCCCAGCGTCCGATCCGGATGAGGATATGCCGAAGGACTTACAGGCTTTGGCCGGGTATATGAGGAAAAACTACCTGGACGGTGGCGACTGGTGGAACGGGTCTGGATTCGCTTCACCGATCGCGAATGCGTTGCCTGATGACCTTGAATTGGACCAGGGAGATGTCGCGCAGTCAGTGGTGATGCCTGAGCAGACGCAGCAGGAGCCGAGCGCATGATGATGCAACCCCAAACTCCTACCCGTTCTGAGATCCGACTCGTTGAACTTGCGGCCGAAGCGAATGCTCCGTTGTCTTTCGCGCTGGTTCGACTCGTTGGTTTAGCGCGTCTGGGTTGGCTCGATGGGCAGACATTGTTCGATCAGCTGAATCGCCAGGGTTTGGCCCCGGAATGGGTTAGGCGAAACCTCTCCCCGGCAATACGCGTGGTAGATCCCGTTGCCGGCCAAGTGGTTCTGCGCTGCGAAACGGCTGTCGTCACAATACATTAGGACCCCGCCATGGCTGACCTGGCAAACACTGCACAGCAACAACAGATCAGAGAACAAGGTTGGTTAGGGAAGACGATCTCTCTCCCCTTCCGCTTCATCGGGGTGATGCTGCTATCTCTGTTTCTCAGCGTCATTTTTGAATGGATCGGCCTCTACTTCTTCTGGGGTGATCAGGGGTGGCACCACGCCCGCGACATGATGTTCCTTGAGCTGGACTGGATTTCGGAAGACTTCACAAACAGCCTCATCCTCGAGGAGCCAGGGCTGACAGCAAGCCAACTGATTGAGGCTGCATACAAGGCAGGCTTTGAAGATACCGGCATCGTGGAGTTCTTCCATGGCCAATCCGAGGCCTACCATCTAGAGAGCTTACGGGGCGACGGAAGCTTCGACCAAGCGATCGGCTCGGCCATGGTGCTAATCGAAGACTATGCCTTGGCTGCTGTGTTTTCCGTTCTCACATTTCTCGTTCGGCTGATTGTGCTAACCCTGACCACGCCATTGTTCCTGATGGCTATCGCGGTCGGCTTGGTAGACGGTCTGGTCCGAAGGGACATTCGCAGGTTCGGCGCAGGATTGGAGTCTGGTTTCGTCCATCACAGAGCCAGGGCGACCATAAAACCCTTGGCGGTAGCGCCGTGGCTGATCTACCTCTCGATGCCAGTTAGCATCAGCCCCCTTCTGATTCTGTTGCCCTGCGCTGCCATTCTTGCCCTCGCAGTGAGCGTTACGGTTGGCAGCTTCAAGAAGTACCTGTGATGGGTGTTGCGGGCCGCAACATGACGAGGAACAAACGATGGCGCGCTATGAATACCGAACGCATTTCGAACCGCTGACCTATCAGCAGGAAACAATCGGGCGGCTGATGTTTAAGCAGTCCAGAGAAGACTTTGGCGCACCTCAGGGTGCTGCATTCGCACTCCGGAGTCAGGAGCAGATTTTATCCGCCTTTGGCGAGGACGGGTGGGAATTGGTTTCCACTGAGGCTGTATGGAGGGCGGTTGGGCTGGCTGGGAACAATCAATCAGATCAGCCGGGTAACGGGCACTGCGTCGTTGACGGCTATCTTTTCTTCTTCAAGAAACAGCTGCCCTAGTTCGGGCTTCAGCGCGTCAACAAACCGGTCAACACTTTTCTTTCACGTCAATAAATAGGTGAACCGCGTAGATCGCATTTCCTGCGGATAAACCCGCAGAGGCTTGGCAACCTGACAATCAATGTCACGCCAGGATTCAGATGATGACGATCAACGAGGCCCCTCTCCGAAAGCTTACAGCGCCATTGCTCCTCGCCTCGGCACTTCTGCTTTCCCCTCTTTGCTCAGCCGCCGGGTCGGCAAATGAGCAGGCGAATCTGGAACTCATTCTTCGTCAGCTGAGCATGATCGAGAAGGTTGCGCAGAAAAGCGCAGAGCTGCCTGCCGCCGAGGGCGACCGTTATCACTTTGATTACGAGCGTCTGCTTGAGGACCTCGGCCAGGTGCGGTCCGGTATCCAAGGCTACCTCTCGCCTGCTCGCGCTCAGCCACGTGATCCCGGCCAGCTTTCTGGCCATTACACCCGTACTGGGTCTGACCAGCCGTGAGCGCGATGACAACGGCGCAGAGCGCTGCCTTCAAGGCAACGGGCGGCTTTGCTGCTGACAAGCTTTCGGATCTGGTCGTTGGGATCGTCCTAGCTGTACTGCTGCTCTGGGGCGCATGGGCAGTCACGACTGCCTACAAGGGCTGGGCTAGGGGGCAGGTGGAAAAGTCCGCGCTGGCGTCCCTGGTGGCGCGGTTCGCGATGATCTACCTGCTCCTGCTCGCGCTACTGGTCTCTTAAACCGATTTTTAGCTGTGTCACCCAACCAATGCCCAAGGAGGCATCTCATGAAAGCAACCGCGCGTATCTCACCAATGGCCCGTGTAAGCGACTGGGTAGGCTCGAAGAAGAACCAGGGGCTGCTGCTTGCCTCGATCGGAATGGGTGCGATGACCTCCGCACGCGCCGATCTACCAGAGGTCGAGCAGCCATCCCGTGGAGGCAGTGGAATCCTCGAGCTTTGGCAGAACTACGGCTATGACGTGATCCTGCTGCTGGCTCTTGCTGTTTGCAGCATCGCCTTCCTTGGCGTGGCCTATCACTCATTCAACGTGTATGGCGAAGTCCAGACGCGGAAGGCTACATGGGGTCAATTCGGGGCAACCGTCGGCGTCGGCGGCATCTTGCTCGTACTGGTCATCTGGATGGTCACCAAAGCCTCCGAGATCCTTTGACGATAGCTCCTGCTCCCGAGGACAGATCCAATGATGGACAGTCATGACCCGATCAGCTTCACATCAGAGGGCACGGTGAATTTTCTGCCGAACCGCCTCAACAGGCAGCCCATTGTTGTGCTGGGTTTGACGGCCAATGAGCTGTTCTTCGTAGGGCTGTCCTCGGCGATTGCAGGCCTGGTTCTCGGCGTTCCTTTCGCCATCGTTTTCTCTTCCATTGCCATGGTCCCGACAGTAGCGCTCGTAGCGGTGTTTCTGGGCATCGGCTTGGGCGGGCGAGTGCTGCGGAGGGTGAAACGAGGCCGGCCGGACGATTGGTTCTACCGCAATCTTCAGTGGCGGATCGCAAACCGCTTTCCTCTGCTGATGGCATGGACGGGTGGGCAGGATCTGATCAAGCGCTCAGGGGTCTGGTATCACCGGCGAGGGGAAAGATAGTGAGCAGAGTCAGAAACGAGGTGCGCCGCCTCGAGGGGCACGTGACCTCACTGAGAATTGCGTTGCTCTTGGTAAGCATGCTTGCTGCCTATGGCATCTACGGTATGAAGACAGCGCCGGACAGCCTGAATATTCACGTGCCGCCTGATCTCCGGTCAGGTAGCTCGCGTATGTGGTGGGACATTCCGCCGGAGAATATCTACGCGTTCACCAGCTACATCTTCCAGCAGCTCAATAGCTGGCCGGCCGATGGAGCCAAAGACTACAAGCGAAATATCCACGCTTTACAGAATTACCTCACTCCAGCTTGCAAGGTGTTCCTTGAAGGTGACTACGAGTTCCGTAACAAAAACAATGAGTTGAAAGGTCGGGTCCGTGGTGTTTATGAGCTGCCTGGCCGGGGCTATGCCGATGACGAGGCTCTGCGAGTACAGCAGCAGTCGATTAACGACTGGATCGTCAATCTCGATCTGGCAACGGACGAGTACTACTCCTCCGAGCCGGTGAAGCGGACCTTCGTTCGCTATCCGATTCGAGTCGTTCGCCTGGACAAGGACGCGGAAAAGAACCCGTGGGGGTTGGCCCTGGACTGCTACTCAAGCGCGCCGATGCGTATCGCAACTCCTGATGAACAAGCTGCAACATCCACGGAGGTCAAGTGATGGCTCGGACACAATTGCGCTTGCGCACGAGGCGGCTGCTGGCCTGGCTGGTGGTGATCGCCAGCGGCTCGGCTAATGCAGTAGAGATTATGCGGTGGGAGCGCTTGCCTCTGGCCGTACACCTTCAGGTTGGACAGGAGCGCATTATCTTTGTCGATCAAAATGTGCGCGTCGGCATCCCATCTTCCATTCGCGATGATGTCCGTGTGCAGAGTGCTAGCGGTGCCATTTACCTGCTGGCCTCCAAGCCGATCGAACCGACACGGATACAACTTCAGTCTGCAACCACTGGTGAACTGATCCTCGTCGACATTGCTGCCACTGCCGCGGAGGACGGAGCACCGGAGCTTGAGCCGGTGAAGATTGTGCGGGGGGATACCGCACCGGAGCGTTATGGCAGAGCTTCTGACAGCAGTGATGAAGTAGAAGAGGACGAAGCAGGGCCAGCGGAGCTTACTAAGCAGCCGCGAGAAACGCCGATTCCGGTAGTGCTTACCCGCTATGCAGCCCAGTCGTTGTACGCGCCTCTGCGGACGGTGGAGCCGGTCGAAGGCATTGCCCAGGTCAACATACATCCCCGTCTCGATCTATCAACGCTTGCGCCTTCATTGCCTGTTCGAGCACGAGCCCTGGCAGCGTGGCGGCTAAGTGATTACTGGGTCACTGCCGTGAAGCTCACCAACATGTCTGCGCACCCTGTCGATCTGGACCCGCGTGCTCTGCAGGGTGACCTGCAGACAGCTACCTTCCAGCATTCCTTTTTGGGGCGGCGAGGAGATCCAAGCGATACGACGGTGGTTTACCTGGTCACTAGAGGTCGCGACCTCGCCAAGTCAGTCCTGCCAACCCTGAGCCAGGTGGACTCGGCCAGCAATCTGGGAGGGGCCAACCATGGCGATAAATAAATCAACTGGACTCCTCAAGTGGCTCGCTGCAGGTGTTGCGGTGGTGTTGGTATTGGCCATCGTGAAAGTCATCAACAACGGCAAAGTCGACAAGGCGAGCACAGACGTTGTCGAGGTTCCGGTGCTCTCTGAGGAAGAGATGGAAAACCTGGGCATCCAGGGCGACACGCCACAGGACACCGTGGCCACCTTGGTGGGCCAAGTCAAAGCCATGCGTACCGAGATGAAAACAGCTCAAGCGGCAAATGAAGAGTTGATGAAAGAGAACAAACGGCTCAGGGCTCGTGAGCGTGACATCGACTCCCGCATCGCAACTGGCCTGGCTGGGGAGCGCGCCAAGATTAAGGATGACCGTGAGGAGGTAGAAAGGGCAAAGAAAGAAGCTCGAAGCCTGCTCGATAAGTTCCGAAGCGCGTATGAGAACCGCCTGCCCGGCAGCAAGGACGAGAAAGAACTACCTGTGGGCTTTGGGTTGAAGGAGGGAGAAGGATCGGAGTTCGCCAGCGACGGCGAGAGCATGGTTTGGATCGAGCCGTCGGACCAGCGCCAGGCAGACCCGAAGGCGGGCGGTTCTTCTAGGGCGAAGAGTGACAGCTACAGTTTCCCTACCAGCTTTGGCGAAGCCGTCGATAGCACTCAAGCGAAGCTGAACACTGGAGTAGCGAAGACCCCCGGGGGGGCGAAGAAAAAGGAGGTCAAGCCGGTATACACCGTGCCTCAGAACTCCACGCTGATGGGTTCCACGGCCATGACCGCTCTGATTGGTCGGGTACCGATCGATGGAACAGTGAATGACCCATATCCGTTCAAGGTCATCGTCGGCGCAGAAAACCTTACTGCCAATGGAATTGATCTGCCTGAGGTTGCCGGCGCGGTCGTCAGTGGCACAGCGACCGGTGACTGGACTCTGTCGTGCGTACGAGGTCAGGTCCGCAGCATCACCTTTGTATTTAACGATGGAACTGTACGCACCCTCCCTACCCCTGAGGATGCAGCTCAGGCTAAGAGCGGAACCAACCAGACTAATGGCCGGCAGCTGGATCAGATTCAGGGAGGACTGGGCTGGATCAGTGACCCATACGGCATTCCGTGTATCGCGGGAGAGCGTAAGAGCAACGCTAAACAATACATCGGCACGCAGAGCCTCGTGACTGCTGCAGGGGCCGGTGTCGCCACCCTTCTCGGAAACCAAGACGAAAGCAAAAGTGGAACAGCCGTCTTCGGGAGCACCGGTTCAGGCCAGTTCGCTTCATCCACCGTAACCGGTAACCAGGCGATGCAGCAGATCCTCAGCAGCGGCGTGAGCGATATCTCGGACTGGGTTAACAAGCTCTATGGAGAAGCCTTCGCAGCCATCTACGTGCAGCCCAACGCCAAGGTCGCTATCCACATCGATCAAGAATTGCAGATCGATTATGAAATCAAGGGCCGCAAGGTCCGGTACGCAATGGGGGCTACTCATGCTTCGACGCTCGATTGAGATTGCAGCGGTGATCGCTGTGATAGCTGCTGCACTACAAGGCTGCACGACCACCAAGGACGAGATGCTGCCTCATGGGGACGAGACGATGATGGACGTCTGGATGCACAGCACTGGAGGAGGTGCAGGGGGCATAGGCGAGCGAAAGCTGCTGGACGCGAGACAGGATCTTCGCCGGGCGATATCGACATCCGATTCGGTTCAGGAGGAAAACGCCAGATATACGCGAACGGCTCAGAATGAGATTTATAGCCAGTTCAAGCGCCTGCCCAACCCTGACCTGGTTATGTATGTGTATCCGCACCTTGCTGGGACCGATCCGGCTCCGATCCCAGGTTACAGCACGGTGTTCCCGTTGTATCAGCGGGTTCAATACGCAATGCCAGGTGAGCGGACCGAGGACTACTGACCATGACGAGCCAAGCAAAATTTTCGCTGGGTAAGCTGTTTGCACTGGGGCAGGGGCGCGCTCAACGGGGAGCTGCGCGCCCGGATGCTTGGGAGGAACATCTCGCGAAGCTACGTGAGCGTGGCATCCCTGAGCCAGGCGAAGCAGTTGAAGGCGATCGGAGCGCTGTGTCGGAGGCGGACTATCGCCGAGCATACGACGTGCCACCTTCGTTTGTCCGTATGCTGCCGTGGGCTGAGTACTTGCCCGATAGCGAGTGCATGCTTCTCGAAGATGCAGTCTCGGTAGCAGCGTTCTTTGAACTCTCTGCAGTCGGCACTGAAGGACGGGAGCCCGATTGGCTCCGCGCAGTGCGGGATGGGCTCGAGAATGCCCTGCAGGACAGCTTTGACGAACACGATGATCAGAATTGGGTGTGCCAGTTCTATGCACGAGAGGATACGAACTGGGACCCCTTCACTGAGCGTCTAGCGAACTACATCCAACCACGTGCGAAGGGTACGAAATTCACCGAAAGCTACTTACGTGACTTCGCTCACCACCTCAAGGGCGTCTCTCGACCGGGTGGATTGTTCGAAGATACGGCCGTCTCCCGATTACCGTGGCGTGGGCAGATGCGCCAAGTGCGGATGGTGATTTACCGGCGAGCCAACGGTAGTACAGCTCGACGTGGCCAGGCTCCAGAAGATGAGCTGAACACCATTTGTGATCGACTAGTGGGCGGGCTGGCCAACTCGAATGTACGCGCCACACGCATGAACGAAGCGAAAATTCATGATTGGCTGCTGCGCTGGTTCAACCCTAACCCCAAGCTGCTGGATGATAAGGACGAGTTTTATCGTCTAACCGCTTACCCTGAAACCACCGAACCAGGAGAGCTTGAGCTAGCTACCGGCAGGGACTTTTCCGATCGCCTTTTCTTCAACCAGCCCATCTCCGACGTCCAGAACGGGGTTTGGTATTTCGACGACATGCCTCACCGCGTCGTGATGGTCGATAGGTTGCGCAATGCCCCAAAAATCGGCCATCTCACAGGGGAGACCAAGAAAGGGGGGGACGCGATCAATGCCCTGTTCGATCAGATGCCTGAGGACACGACCTTGTGCATCACGATGGTTGTTACCCCGCAAGACATCCTTGAGGACAAGCTCAATTACCTAGGGAAAAAGTCCGTTGGCGACACCCTGGCTTCTTCTCAGGCACGCGAAGACATCGATCGAGCCCGAACGATTCTCGGCAGCTCCCATAAGCTTTACCAATGCAGCATAGGCTTCTACATTCGCGGCAATGACTTCCAGCAGCTGGACGACCGCACGCTACAGCTGCATAACGTGCTGCTGAACAACGGCCTACTGCCGGTACGAGAGCATGATGAAGTAGCACCGCTTAACAGCTATTTACGGTGGCTCCCAGCCTGCTTTGACCCATCGGTGAAAAACGCTGAATGGTACACGCGCCTCATGTTCGTCCAGCACGTCGCCAATCTGTGTCCCGTTTGGGGACGGAGTGAGGGCACAGGGCATCCTGGCTTTACAGTGTTCAATCGTGGCGGCGGACCGGTCACGTTCGATCCGCTCAACCCGCTCGATCGACAGATGAACGCTCACCTGTTCCTGTTCGGTCCGACGGGCGCGGGCAAATCAGCAACGCTAAACTCGCTGATCCATCAGGTGCTGGCTATCTATCGCCCTCGGATTTTCATCGTAGAAGCCGGAAACTCCTTTGGGCTGACTGGGGACTATGCGGCCCGGATGGGGCTTACCGTAAACCGAGTCAAGCTTGCTCCAGGCACCGGGGTCAGCTTGGCTCCCTTTGCAGACGCCACGAAGCTGCTTACGCCCGAACAGCAAAACCGGCTGAACGTCGAAGAAGAGGATCTCGAGGACGATCTCCAAAGTCGTGGTAAGAACACCCCCGCTCAAAGCTCTGATGACGATGACGAGCGAGACATCCTAGGAGAGCTGGAAATTACAGCTCGGCTCATGATCACAGGGGGCGAAGCCAAAGAAGACGCTCGCATGTCCCGGGCTGATCGAAGCGCGATCCGCCAGTGCATATTGAAAGCGGCAGAACGCTGCCAGCGCGAAGGTCGAACCGTGCTGACACAGGACGTGAGGGATGCCCTTCATGCGGCGGGACGTGACGAGTCGATGCCAGAGTCCCGACGGCACCGTATGCTTGAGATGGGCGACGCAATGGATATGTTCTGCCAGGGCGCTGATGGCTCCATGTTCAATCGTGAAGGCACTCCTTGGCCCGAGGCTGACATCACTATTGTCGACCTTGCCACGTATGCCCGGGAGGGCTACGGAGCACAGCTCTCCATCGCATATATCTCGCTCATCAACACGGTGAACAACATCGCAGAGCGCGATCAATACCTCGGGCGTCCGATCATCAACGTGACGGACGAGGGACATATCATCACCAAGAACCCCCTGCTCTCGCCCTACGTGGTGAAGATCACCAAGATGTGGCGGAAGTTGGGGGCTTGGTTCTGGCTGGCTACTCAGAACGTCGACGACTTGCCCCCTGAAGCCGCGCCGATGTTGAACATGATCGAGTGGTGGATCTGCCTGAGCATGCCGCCAGATGAGGTCGGCAAGATCGCACGTTTCCGTGAGCTGAACGAATCGCAGAAAGCCTTGATGCTCTCGGCCCGCAAGGAGAAGCACAAATATGCCGAAGGTGTTGTTCTCAGCAAGTCCATGGAGCTGTTATTCCGTACCGTGCCGCCGAGCCTGTACCTGGCTCTCGCAATGACGGAGCCGGACGAAAAGAACGAGCGTTATCGGATCATGAACGAACATGGTTGCGAGGAAGTGGATGCGGCGATCCTCATGGCGGAACGCATAGATAAAGCGCGCGGCCTTGAGATCATCAAGCGGGACAATGCGGGGGGACAGTATGAGTAGTCGAGCTATGGACACTGTAACCCAGGAGCTGATCGACACTTTGACTGATCTGCTTCGTGAGCATCCGGCTGCAGCTTTGCAATCGCTGCAAGTCGGGGCTCCCGCGCTGATTGACTCGTTACAGGTTGTACGAAGTTTTGCTGTCGATCGTCGTGAAATAAGCGCCTCTCTTGTCGAGAACCTCAAGGAGTGGCTCGCTCGACACCCTCAACCGGATGACGCCTCAGAGGAGCTACTTCAAATCAGAGCCACTCTGGACCTCCCCGAAATCCGCCTGCCGGCATGTACTGCCAATTTGCCGGTTTGCCGGTAAACCGGCACTGATCGAAGGGGCCGCAGGCCCCTTTTCTCATCGCAACGCCCCCCAAGAAAATAGTGATTCGCGAGATTCGCATTGTTTGCGGAAAGGCTAACGGGATTGCGTTTGACTGTCCTCAAATGAACCGCGAGGTGCAGTCCAGTGGACCCTTTCCGAATCGCCCGATCGCTTCCAGCCAGCGTTGGACCCGTACTTTGCCTACTGGCCGGCTCGTGCCTAGCCGAGACGATTGTCGTTACGGACAGCCACCATCCTGTCACCAATGCCGGCGATGCCAGGGTTATTGAACTAGACCGAGCGGAGCAACTCACGAAAGCCCTGTCCGCGGGCCTGCCGACGAACCCGCAGCTAGCGACTATTTCAGCCAAGAAGAGGCTGTCCAGCGAAGAAGGACGCCGAATAACGGCAGAGCTTAGGCGGGCCTACCAGGACGTTGCAGACGCCAGAGGCCTGAGGGTCCAGAAAATACCCGCTGTGGTCGTTGACCGTTCCTTTGTCGTCTACGGGCTGGCGGATGTAGCTGCAGCCACGGAGCTAATCGACGCTTATCAAAAGGGGGCGAACTAGCTATGGCCCTCCTGAAGCTGAACAGGATTCGCCGTTCCGTGATGATCGGCGCCCTGGTGATTTCCTCACCGGTCCTGGCGATTGAAACATCCACCCTCGTGCAGTCTGCGCTGAGCGAGGATTGCATCGAATATCAAGTGGTCGGCATTTGCTTTTGGTTGCGATGCACCAACTTCGGCTGTGACGTCGAAACGTCGGTCAAGGTGCGGCACTTCATTCCTGAAACGGTCGTGTCCAGCTACTCAGTAACCGGTCAAAACCCATGGACTGAGGTTGCCTCGTACAGTGGTCCGACCGGGACGGCACAGGACGGCGGCAACAGCACGACCAACCATAAGCGCGAAAATGAGATGAGCATCTTCAAAAACGTCGATGTCATCGGTCACCCCGGCACTCTGCTCAACGAGTTCGCGCAGTCAACTGGGTACATCTGCGATAGCGCAACAATCCCCTACGTTCCCTATTTCTTGAGTGTTCTGGATACCACTGCATGGCGATTCGGCATTCCCGAGATGGCCTATCCCCAAGCTCTCACACCAGGTGTGCGGGAAGTTGGCGGGATATTCGAAGGCAACACGTGGGGCAACGTCTATCCGCGCGAAGGTTTCCTTCACCAGGTTGACGATCACAAGGCATCAGCAGTCATGGCTCAGCGTGCAGGCGATATCGTCACCCGCACCTGGCAACCGCATGTGTACCTACCAATCACTGCAGACGAGAAAGATGGGTATTGGCCTCCCGAGCCGATCGTGGAAGGCGACATTACCAACCACAAGTGGCAGGAGCTCGTACCGACATTGAGGGATACCTGTGCAGTCTTTCCTCACGACATGAAGCGCGAACAGGCCGTAGATGGTGGTTATGCATGGGCTCTCTGGCGGCCATATAGCTGCTGTGAGCGTAAAGGGCAGATCTTTCTCGGCAGCGTCGATTTTGCCCAGTCGGGCTCTGGTGGAACTGGGTCAGACAGTGATTCTGGCGAATCCGAATGACGATATTGAATCTCCGACAACGGACTTTGGAACAGTGAGGTTATCGATGAAAGGTGCCGGCACCCCTCCCCTTCGCTCCTCTCTGCTGGTTGCTTCGCTGGCGGTCGCAATTCTGACGATGGGAACAAAACCAGTATCCGCGGCCGAGTATGGGTACGAAGCCTCAGGCAATGTGATAGCTGATGATGTGCTGTATAGCGTCGGTGGTGGTAGCGCGGTCGGGATGGGGCGAGCGGGCAGCATGCGTAGTCTCGGTGTAGGCGTCGGCTGGAATAGCAGTTTGGTCTGCGGAAATATGAGTCTGAGCACTACCCTTCAGAACCAGTTGAACGGTGCTACACAGGGTTTCCAGAACATCATGAGTAGCGTCATTCAGAACGCTACCAGCGCAGTCGCATCGCTGCCGGCTCTTATCATTCAGCGCGCAAACCCCGCGCTCTATAACCTCCTCACCAACGGCATTCTCCAGGCTCGGGTTGACTTCGATCGCAGCAAAATGACGTGTCGGGCAATGGCCGAGCGGATGGCCGACGCAGCCGGTCAGCAAATGGGCTGGGGCCAGATCGCGGAAGGGCAAGCGATGAGAGAAGCCATTCTTTCCTCTGATCAGGATGCGGTTTCTTCCGTGACCGAGGCAGAGGAGAGTCGCGGCCGTTACGGTGTTCCTTGGGTCGGTGGCCAGAACGCGGGAGGTGATGGCCAGGAGCCGATCCGGATAGTCAGTGACATCGCCAAAGCCGGATACAACCTCCTCAACGAAAGAGCTGTCATGGAAACCTCCTCGATCAGTGAAGAGGATTGTAACGACGGGCTAGTTTGTGATGCCTGGGAAAGTCCTGAGGCTGCAGCGGCATTTGCCGTTCGGGTACTTGGTGAAGAAGAGCAACAGACCTGCGAGGGCTGCACCAAGACATCGACCATTCCCGGGGTAGGGCTTACCCCGCTGATTCAAGAAGAGTACGAGCGAAAGCTGACGGCGCTGGAGAATCTGGTCTCAGGAAACACTGGAACAACATTGGAAAACCTGAAGGAAGCAAGCACTGCTTCCGTCCCTGTCACCCGACGTCTGATTGAGGCTTTACGCCAGGAAGAGGACCAGGATTTGCTGACGCGCCGGCTGGCTTCCGAGATCGCGCTGTCAAGCGTTGTTGAGAAAGCTCTCTTGCTGGTTCGTATTTTGTTCGCCGGTACCCGCGAACCAAATGTAGCCTCCAATGACCTCGCGCTAGCGGCGGTTGATAAGCAGAACCGCAGCCTGCAGCAGGATCTGGATAACCTCAAAACTGAGTTAGACCTGCGGCGTTCGCTCAGTGGAAACGCAGCGAAGACGATCATCGACCGCAACCTGGAGAAGCGTGAGAACTCTCGTGGCGTGTTCCAAGGTGACCCCGTGCCTGATCGCCTGCAGCAGATCGATCGATAGGGAGGCGACATAGATGGCCATCATGAAAATTCTGCGCTCTAGAGGCCTTTGGTTAGGTGTCGCCTCGATCATGGCCCTGTTTGTCGTCAGCCTGGTCGCCATGTCTTGGGGCGTGTCCGTGGTCGGCGGCGTAGGCGAGTGGCAGCGGATGCTCGAGGAAGCTGCGCCTCTCCTGTTTGTTTGGCGCTGCCTTGTCTATGCGGCAATGGTTTGGTGTTGGCTTTGGTTCAAACGCAAGCTTATTGAGCGCGACTCATCCGCAGAGGCACGTAAGCGGTTGCGCCGAGTAGAGATCGCGGTTGGCCTAACGGTAGTTTTGTTCGAGCTGGTTAAAGCCGGCTTCATCTAGGTACGAACCAATGACTCTCTACACGACGGATTACCTTGAGTACTTTCTAACGCTTGTGTCTTGGATCGTCAGCAATGGCATATGGGGGACGCTTGCGGACACGGGGCTTTTCGCTGTCCCCTTCTTCGTTATTGTCGTGCAGGAGTGGCTCCGCGCTCGTGCCGAAGGTGCCGATGAGGGCAACAAGGGCATGCTGTCCGCGTACAGGATCGAGACGCGGATCTGGGTTGCTGTTGTGGTTCTGATCTTTGCAGTCCTGCCACTCGTCACCGTCGACTTCTCCACGATCGAGTTCAATACCGAGCGAAGCAAACAATGTCAGGCATTCGTACCCACAGGCGAAGCGACGAAGAACCCTGAAGACACCGCCTATGGCGCGTCATTCTCTACTCTCAATGGGCAGAGCGCTAAGGTCCCGGTGTGGTGGTTCATGATGCACGCTGTGTCCCGTGCTGTGACCAGTTCCAGCATTGCCGCCATACCATGCGGCTTCGACTTGCGGCAGATGCGTATGGAGGTCGATACCACGCGCGTCAAGGATCCCCTTCTTGCGCAAGAAGTCGCTGACTTCACTCGGGACTGCTATGCGCCATCGCGTGCGAAGATGTTTCAGGATCGCCCGGAGCTCTCTGAGGAGCAGCTCTATGATGTCTCGTGGCCGGGGTCTAAAACATTTCTGGAGAGTGGGGACTACTACGGTACATTCAATTCCACCAAGCCCAGAGCTGACTGGCCTTATAGTGAGTCACGAGACGAGGGCCTTGCTCGTGTCGGCAGTGGTGGCGGCTACCCGACCTGCAGAGAATGGTGGGCCGATGAGAACATCGGGCTTCGTAGCCGTTTGCTCGGCGAGATCGAGCCGACCCTCCTTGAGCGCTTTAGCAACTGGCTTGCCGACCGAAGCCAGGAAGAGATCAACGACTCGCTTATTCGGGCTGTAGTCGCGCCCGCCCAGCAATCGATGACTTTGGGCCAGGTCTACGCTGATTACGGTGGGCAGGTCGGACACACATTGCCTAACGCAACAGCGCGGGTGGCCAGCGACATCGGCGCAGCTGCAGGAGCGTTGGCCTACTTTCCAGCGATGGATAAAGTCCGCCAGGCTCTACCGATGGTGCTTTCGTTTATCAAGCTGGCCATGGTCGTCTGCTTACCGTTTGTCCTAGTCATGGGAACGTACAGCCTGAAGACACTTACTACCGTGTCGATGATCTACTTCGGGATATTCTTCGTTGAATTCTGGCTTCAGCTGGCCAGATGGCTGGATTCGACGATCATCGACACTATGTACGGCAGCGGCGCCCCGCACTCCACGCTCAACCCCCTGATGGGGTTGAACAACGCGACGGGGGACATGGTGTTGAACTATGTAATGGCCGCGGTCTTCATTTTCCTTCCCCTGTTCTGGATCGGTGCCTTGAGCTGGGCCGGGTTCGCCGCGGGCGGTGCATTACAAGGGCTTCAGATGGGTACAAGTGGCGTGAAGGATGCTGGTGGCAAAGGGGGTGGCATGCTGATGAAAGGCGTCAAAGGCTAAGCGTGGCTTATCTCAAATACGCCTCGGCCGAGGCGGGTATGCTGTTGTGCTAAGGCAACAGCATAAGGCTGTATACTTATACATATACTGTCGGGCCGACGGGAGGATAGGTGACGAAGGACGAACTGCGGGCCGAGCTTGAACGCCAGGCGCGGCGCTATCAGGAGGTGTACGGCGGTGAGGTTACTCTCTATGCAGCGCAACCTGAGCCCGAGCGGAAGCCGTGGAAGAAGCGGAGAAGCCTATTGGATGAGGCCTTCCAGAACGAGCTGGCTAAGGCAGAGAAACAACAGGTCGAGCGCCAGGCCGCACGAGAGGATGCAAGCTGATTAGCTGATTGGGGGCGTCTCGCTTGCAGGGGTCACTGGAATCAGCTTCGTCGGATGGAACCAGTCGGACCTACCCTGGATGAAGACCTGACATCCAAGTTGCGATGCGACCACCAAATGCTCGCCGAAAACGCTGCGTACTACTTGCCCCGGCTCGAGCTGAGGGTAACTCGGTTGCATAACTGCCTCTCCTGCGATTGTTGGGTACCACTTTATCACGCAGTATTGCGCAATAGCGGTCGGCGTGCATGCCGAATCCTGTAGAATCCCGGCCCGCGAAAATAGGGGGGAATATGACTCACACGGCACAGGCGAAACAGGCACGGCAGGCAGACCAAACGGTTGCGGAGTCCCCGAGCCAGGTATTGGCCTCCGCCAGAGTCATGGCCCGCGCCTTGGCTAACACATTCCCAGCCGATCACCAGCTGGGCCTGGCGCGTGCGTTCGGCGTTCGCCTGGTCGAAGCTTGGTGGCGTGGCCTGACCAGCGTTGATATCGTTCCCCAGGAACTGCGCTCGCCGCTCCAGCCGTTCCCTACCGAGCCGCTGCCAGAGGCCGCCGCCGCAATTGCGGAAACCATTGGCCGAACTGCTTCGAATTTCGATGCCGAGACAGCCGCCTATCAGATCGGCTTGACCTACACCGGCATGCTCCCGGCCGAGCATCGCGGGGAGTACGGCATTTTCTACACTCCTCCTGTTCTGACCGCCCGCCTGATTGACCAAGTAACGGCCGCCAATGTCGACTGGGTGAAGTGCCGCGTGCTTGATCCAGCCTGTGGCGGGGGGGCCTTCCTAGCACCCATCGCACAGCGGATCATGGACGAGCAGAAGGATTGCAGCCCGAAGCTGCTGCTGCAGAGCATCGGCAATCGCTTACGGGGCTATGAGATCGATCCCTTCGGGGCCTGGCTCAGCCAGGTCACTCTGGATGCCGTGGTACTGCCGATCAGCCGGCTGGCCGGGCGCAAGTTGCCTGTCATGGTGACAGTTTGCGACTCGCTGCGTCGCAGCCCACCGAAAGACCGTTTTGACCTAGTGATCGGCAATCCTCCATATGGACGGGCCAAGCTCGATGTAGAGACACGCGAGCGCTACAAACGCTCGCTGTATGGTCATGCCAACCTGTATGGGCTGTTCACCGATCTGGCGCTGCGCCATACCAAGCTGGGCGGCTTGATTGCCTACGTGACGCCGACCTCCTTCCTGGCTGGCGTCTACTTCAAGAATCTACGGGCCTTGCTTGGGCGCTCAGCGCCGCCGCTGACCATCGATTTTGTCACCGCCCGCAAGGGTGTTTTTGATGACGTGCTGCAGGAAACCGCTCTGACGACCTATCGTCGAGGCGCGGATAGCGCCCCGGTCGTCGTTGCCGAGATTACTCCCACAAGGGACGGGCTTGAGGTCCAGCACACGGGTGAGATCGTCCTCCCCGCTGACCCATCGCAACCCTGGCTCTTGCCGCGTACGACTGAGCAAAGCGCCTTGGTCGAATGCCTTACCCACATGCCTCACCGTCTGGCCGACTGGGGCTATGGTGTGAGCACTGGCCCGCTGGTGTGGAACCGCTTCAAGAGCCAGCTCGCGCAGCGCCCAAGCAGCAAGCGCCTGCCATTGATTTGGGCCGAGGCAATTACAGCCGATGGCCATTTCGTGTTCCGCGCGGACAAGAAGAATCACGCTCCCTACTTCGAGCTAAAAGCCGGGGATAACTGGCTTGTGACCACCAAGCCCTGCGTCCTACTACAACGGACCACGGCCAAGGAACAGAGTCGCCGCCTGATTGCCGCCGCACTCCCCGCCGAGTTTCTGGAGAAGCATGGCGGCGTCGTCGTCGAGAACCACATCAACATGATTCGTCCGATCACCGAAGCGCCCCAAGTTAGCGCCGAGGTGCTTGGGGCATTCATCAACAGCGCGGCCGCAGATCGCGCGTTCCGCTGCGTCAGTGGCTCCGTCGCGGTCTCGGCCTACGAGTTGGAATCGCTGCCGCTGCCAGCACCCGAGGATCTCGTGGAGCTGACACGGTTGGTCGATGCCGGGGCCGACCGCGAAGCCATCGAGACTGCATGCAGTCGATTATTTGAAGGGGATATGTAGTGCTGCCACCTTACGTACCAAGGGAACTGGTCGCTGAAAGGCTCCCGCTGATCTTCCCGGAAGGAACTCCAAATCGAACGTACTGCATTCGCGAGTTGTCGGCCAGCACAGTGTTCACCATGCTATATATCGGGGCCGTCGAGCAATCCACGGTGCGACTAGGGCCGGTGCATGTCTATCGCATGACCGACCTGCAAGCAGCGGATGGCAGCGACGAGGCGCGAATCAGCTACAGGACGAACCTGCGAAAGCGGAAGTACAAAGTCCCTGGTGAACGCTGGTACGCAGACAACACCCGCGAGCCGATTCGCGATGAGACCCTCCGCGAGGGCTTGATAGCCGTAGGCGCTGTCTTAGAAGATAAAGAAGTAGCCACCACAGCTGGTGTTCCACGATACGCGCTCAAGACTGACCTAGCGGCCCTGTTCGATCCAGCACTCCAAGGCGAGCCCTTGGAAGCTGCCATTCTCAAGTGGCAAGAGGAGCACCTGAACAAAGGTGCCCTGGCCCGAATTTCGTTGATGCGTATGGGAGCAGCTGACAAGGAAGGCGTGCTGGTCCACTTTCCTAACGGTGAAACCCGCACGCTAGCCCATGGTCCAAGCTCGCAGATTTCACGGGCAGTTGTGGAGGTTTTCTCCAAGCTGTTCCTGGAGAAGCCAGCGGTTCTCTGGCTCAGCGAGTCGAGCAACAAGGTCGCCATCAAAGACCTGCGCATGGCATCGAGCATTGGCCTCGACATCGAGGCGCAGAAAAACCTGCCCGACTTGATCCTTGTAGACCTCGGGCCGAAGGACCCCCTGATTGTCTTTATCGAGGTGGTAGCTACCGATGGAGCTGTCACCTCGCGCAGGCAAGAAGCGTTGTTCGAGCTAACGGATAAGGGTGGATTCAACCGCTCGCAAGTAGCCTTTGTTACCGCGTATGCAGATCGGCAGTCGGCGGGCTTCAAGAAGACCGTCACCGGTTTGGCCTGGGGGGCGTTCGCCTGGTTCATGAGCGAGCCCGACAAAATTTTCATGCTCCGAGATGGAACCAGTCAGCTGTCTAGCCTAAACCAATTGGTTACAAATCAAGGCTGATTGCGTCTATGCAGGCCTTTCAATATCAGTAACGCACTTTGAAGGTGGGCGAGTCTTCCGGTCTGGATGCTCGCCGATCATAGATTCGCGTGGTGCTGATATTGGCGTGCCCCAGCCATTGCTGAACTTTGGCGATGTCGGCCTCGTGTTCAAGCGCATTGGTGGCGGCCGTGGCTCGCAGCCCATGCACTCCGAGCCCCGCCACTTCGATGCTGGCCGCCCGGGCATACGCCCCCACCAGAGCGTAGATGCCATTGGCCGACACGCCGGAGCCGGTGCTGCGACCGCGTAGAGGCATAAACAAGGGCGCTTTCTCCTGCTCCAGGTGATGACCTGACGCATCGAGGTAGGCATAGATCCGCTCGGCTGCAACCGGGTGTAAAGGCAGGTACCGCAGCTTGCCGCCTTTACCGTGAACACATAAATGCTTGATGCCCCGACGTTCCTGTAGATCTGGGACGGTAAGTCGTGCTGCCTCCTCGCGACGAAGGCCGTGATACAGCAACACCGCGAGAATCGCCCGATCACGCATGCCCTTGATTGTCGACGGATCCGGTGCATCGAGCAGTGCCTTCGCCTGGAAATCGCCTAGCGCCGGTGTCTTGCCTTCGTTACTTTCGATCTTCGGACGCTTCACCCCATGCACCGGGTTCCCGCCGGAGACGGCATTGCATTCAAGCAGGTGATCGAACAGGCTGGCCAGCGCCGCCAGCTTGCGCCGGATCGTCGCCCCGGCCAGGCCGCGCAGTTCGAGCTGACGGCGCCAGGCGAGGACATGCGCCCGGGTTACAGCTCGGAACTGGTCCGGGCTGCTGATACCAATGAAACTGTTGAAGTCCTCAATATCGCCCTGGTAGGCCCGGCGCGTGCGCGGGTTGTCCAAGTTCGCAAACCACTCGGCCGCGGCTGGCACTTCGGCCAAGCCCTGGAACTCGGCTGCCGTGAGGCGGCGCTCACTTGCGACCTGCAGGACACCGTCTGGTTGCGCGATCAGATCATTCATTCTCGTCCTCTGCCATGCAGGCGCACAGCTCATCGTCGTCCTGGAAGATCATCAGGTCAGTGAAGTCGTCACCGATCCCGGATAGATCCTCGATCCATTCCACAGCCTGATAGGGAAGGCCACACAGCGGGCAAGTGTTGTCGTCGGACATGGGGAACGTTCTCTTGATGGGTTCCCCTCTCCATTGGCTGTCACGACATGGCATAGCGCAATACCTTCGGCTCTAGGGGCCGTAAAAACTAACGATAACGTATTTTATCGTTATTTAATTGCTAGTGTGTGCCAAGAGCGCTACTCTGAAACTAACAGAGGAAAAAGCTTGACGTGAGGTTGCAGTTATGGCCGGTAAACAGCAGTCAGCGGCGATGCGAATCGGTGGGTTTGTTGGTCGCGCCTATCAGGGGTATGCCTCTGCCGAGGGACAGCTCCTAGGTCTCCTGCCAAGATCGATCGCGTTCACGATTCGAGTCGTCCTTCGAGCAGCAGTTGTTGCGACGCTGCTCTACTTCCTGTTTGTTCCAACCTTGCTCGTTCTGTGTGCAATTGGAGTGATCTCCAAGATCAGGGCCGGTGAGACGGTCGGGGATCTGGTGTCACAGCCAAGTTACTCGGAAGCAGAGCTGTTTGAAGGCAATGAGGGGTTCGGTCTCTACAAGGATGGCGCCCGAATCGGCTAAGCAGCACTGAACATCCCATCGGAGAAGCCCGCACGACGCGGGCTTTTTCGTATGGGCCGTTTTTAGGTGCTCATAAATAGGGTGGTCGGCCAGATCATCTTTTCCGTTGATCGACTGTGCGAAAAGGTAAAAGGTTGGAACAGCGGAAAGGGTAAGGGGTTAATGGAATGGGGCTTCAAAGGTAAAAGCCCTACCCTGAAAGGGTTACAACGACCCCCCTGGTAATCGCCTCAGAGGACAGATAACTCGTGAAAAGGCCAAAGGGCAAAGTGCAAAGGGGCGGCAGCGTGCCTTCGGCAGTGCCGTGTATGAAGTATCAGCCTGGACAGCGATATCTGCTGGAGTGCAGATATGCGTAGCCGAATGTTGGCGTGGATCCCATTCATTCGCGCGGCGCCGGCTGACAATGCGCAAAGAAACGCTGATGGTTTCGTTCCGTACATGTCTGCGGACGAGCTGCTTGCCACGCCGCGTCGGCAGTTGTTGCTCGAAAACATCTGGCACCGCACGTCGGTGAACCGGGATCAATTCAACAAACTCTACCTCGCCCCTATCAAGCGGTACGCGGAAATAGTCCAGCAGTTACCAGCATCCGAAAATCATCATCATGCCTACTTGGGCGGCATGATCGACCATGGCCTGGAAATCATCGCGTATGCCCTAAAACTGCGTCAGTCCTTCGTCTTGCCGGTCGGCAGCACACCAGAAGTTCAGTCGGCCCAGTCCGAGGCTTGGTCCGCGGCGGTTGTGTTCGCAGCGCTCCTGCACGACATAGGCAAGGTAGCAGTCGATGTCAAAGTACAGCTTCGCAGCGGTGATATCTGGCGTGCATGGGACGGCCCGATGAAGGAGGACTACCGATTCCAGTATGTGAAAGGCCGCCAGTACAAACTGCATGGGGCTGCTGCAGGACTGTTGTATACGCAGGTGATTCCTTCCGAGGTGATGAACTGGTTGTCGCAGTATCCAGAGCTCTGGGGTGCTTTGCTGTACGTCCTCGCTGGCCAGTTTGAACACTCCGGGGTTCTTGGGGACATCGTTGTAAGGTCTGACCAAGCGTCGGTCGCCCATGAGCTTGGCGGCAATCCAGACCGAGCTGTGGCAGCACCGCGTAACACGCTCCAGCGTCAGCTTCTCGATGGGCTGCGCTACCTGATGAAGAACGAGCTCAAGTTGAATCAACCAGAGGCTTCCGATGGCTGGATCACGGCCGATGCGATCTGGCTGGTTAGCAAGACCGTTTCGGATCGGCTGCGTGCTCACCTGCTCAGCCAGGGGATTGAGGGTGTTCCGGACCGCAACTCAACGCTCTTCAATGTCTTTCAGGATAACGGCCTGATAGTGGCGAATCCCGCTGGGAAGGCCATCTGGGATGCCGAAGTCCTAAGCCCTACGGGGTGGAAGAACACATTCACATTCTTGAGGGTTTCGCCTTCACTCATATGGTCAGCTGGAGAGGATCGTCCAGAACCCTTCGGTGGATCGGTTCAAGTTCTAAATGAAGAACCTGCCGAATCAGAAAGTCCGAACCTAGCTCCCGTCGCCCATGCGGCTGAGGATCTGGCCGAAAAGCCCAGCTGCAACGTTCAGCAAGGGGATGTAGTTGCGGTAGAGCCGCCAGTAACGAAACCTGCAGCAGCCGATGACCATGGCGCGCATGCCACTGAGATGGATGATACGGACTACCTTCTGGACCTGATGGATATGCGTGACGCACCGACCACCTCGGTTCCTGCCCCGGCTATGCCGGGTAGATCCGAGGTCCAACCTGCGGAGTCGGAGGATCAGCCTGTAACTGCCCCGGCGACAACAATCGCCGGGCCGGCCGGTGACACGCTGGGGCACCAGTTCATGCACTGGCTGAAGGTCGGTGTGGGCACCCACAAGATCATTATCAATGATGCAAAAGCCAAGGTTCACACTGTTAACGGCACGGCTTTTCTGGTGACTCCTGAAATATTCAGGAGGTATGCCCAAGAGCATCCGACGCTCTTCTCCGCGAAGGCTGGCGAAGGACAGCCCTGGCTGCAGGTCCAAAAGTCGTTCGAAAAGCTGAAGCTTCACGTGAAGAAGAACAACGGACATAACATCTGGACGTGCGAAGTGTTTGGGCCTCGGAAAACGAAAACACTGAAGGGCTATATGCTAAAAAAACCAGGCGACGTATTCACAACTGAGATGCTGGATAATCCCAACCTCAAACTTTGTGAGAGTCAGGACGAGCATTAGAGACATCGGATAGACCCTTGCCTGCGCTCTGACGCGGACTAGCGCCACGCGGGCAATAACTTGAGTCTGAGGAGACCTATATGCTGTGGAAAAAACACCTACCCCACTCTCGCCGCTATCAATATTTGGCGGTCCTAGAGGCAGAGGAAGTAGACAACGAAGGTATGCTTTATGGCCAAAGAGAGTTTCGTCTAAAGTTGGCCGATGGTTCGACTGTGAACCATACGTTCGAAGCGGACGAATATCAGAAATGGTGGTCCTCATTTCTGAAGGGCGGCCAAGTAGTTAACCCATAGGACAACGATAAGCCCATGAGTTATCGAAGAAGGCTTGAAAGGCTCTCAGCACTACCTTTCTTTGTCTGAGGCAGACGGCGACGCCTGGAAGCGCCGGATTGCACGGGACTGGGAGAAGCTGCCGCTGACTATGCGCATGTTCTTTCTCGCCTCGTTCTCAGCTTGGAGGTGGCTGCCATTATTCGGTTATGCATTGCTTGCAATGGTGCCGCTGATGTTGCTTGGCGCCATCCACGATTCATATTTAGTGGGCGGTTCAGGCCTGATAAATGAGCAATATCTACGGCTCGCCGGATGTTCTCTTATACTTGTAACGGTATTTGCAGCTATGTTGCCTAGAGCAATGACCTTGGGGGTCGAAAGCTGGTATCGGGCGAGACGAAACGAACTAGGGAGAGCACCCACTCAGGACCGTGCATAGAACAAGGATTCCGCAGGCGTCTGGGCTACCCTCATGATGGAGGACTGACTTTGTTGATGAGTGCTTGTGATTGGCCGGCTAGGCCAGCCAAGTAAGCGCCTAGGTCTTGAAAATTGTTTTCCTTGAGGATTTTTGCTACCAGTGCAGAGCGCTTCTCCTTGAGCGGCAGAAAAATTGCGCAACGCTGGTGGTTGTGTGGGCGAGGCAACGTCTTCCAATAGTACGTTGCCTTGAAACGAGCCATAGCATCCTTAAACCCCAACCAGGCATCTGGCTCGTGCGACAATACGAATATGCCATATTCGCGTCTGAGCTCAGTTATTGCCTGCTCACTTAACCCATAGATTTTATAGGTTCCGGTCAGCTCAACCGGCTGTTCAAGCCGCGCCGCGATGTATTTGGCGGCCGCGAAGTGATGCGAACCGCCGGAGTTCATCAGAAAGACTCGTCCGTCCCAAGCCCAAGTGGCGAAATAATCGTGATCGACCTGGCCGATGATTCGAATTTCAGGCCAAGCTAGATTCTTCGCCAACTTCTCCGGAGATATTTCGTCGATCAACTCGGTCGAGTTTCTTTCCACCATGTCATCCATAGTGGCGAACTCCTTGAGTTCGGATTTCGACGCGGCGAAGCCATCTACCTGTTGGATGTCGCACCGCCACCGTTCGATCTGCATCTCGCTGCCGATGCGTAATAGTGGGGCGCATTCGATGCTAGTCGAGCCATACCGACCATAGGTGCGGCAGTGGGTCCATCCATTCAGCTTATCGCGATATATCCCACGCTCATAAATAAGAGATCCGAACTCGTGCCACCTAACAACAGCTCCTGCACCAATACCTTTTGCTGTTTCCTGGATGGGCGAGTTAAGTTCGACTGAGCTCTTAATCAGCTTCATGAGCGTTGCAGGATACCCACAGTCCTCACGCACTGAGTCCCATAGAAATGTTCCTGCTCTGCGCCAGAATGGGAGGGGCTGATCTATCGTCATGCATTCACCATGTGTGCTACAGCCCAGACATTGCACCTGTCTTGATAGAGCATCTACATGCTCTTCGCGGCGCTGGCTGGATGCGAGGTTCGTTGTTTCGATCAGCATCAGATCGTAATCGAGGCTCGCCACTGTCCCGTTGGGCGTGGAGTAAAACGGTTGAAGGGTGGGCCAAGGAAGCGAAACTATCGCACCTGAGCACTCATACCTTTCGCCACCTTCGGCTTACCCATCTGGCCCGTGCGGGCTGGAAGCTCCATGAACTGACCACGTATGCTGGACATCGAGACCCCAAAACCACTTTGATTTACCTGCACCTATCTGGCGCGGATTTAACCGCAAAGATGGCGCACTCCGTCGGCAGTCTCGATGCTCGGATGTTCTGTGAACTCTTTGGGTCTGAGGCATTGCTATGAGCACCCCCTCAGTCACCCCTTATGTTCCGTTCGACGCGAGCAAGTACGTACGTCAGAGCGATCTATCGAAAATCGAGCTGAGCATACTTTCGAATCGCTCTCACCGTTCAGACTGGGGCTACCTCCAATCAGAGATACCTGAGCTCATGAGGCCGCTAGCTGATATAGCGGCGCACAGCGGCGTTTCTCAGCGATTAGCCATTTCATCAGTGGCAGTCATTCTCTGGAATGTCAGCAAAACCGGTAAACCCTACTGGTGTTGGTCTGAGTCGCAGTGGTTGACCTTGCTCAGTAATCGAGCAGGATCACGACCATATCTCGCTTCCGTTGCTTACCATCTCGGCGATTTTCGAACCCCGCAGCGTATCGCCAAATTCCGGCAGCCGGCGATATATGCTTCTTTTATCTTCGGCCATGCCGTGTTCAGACATGAGCACGTTCGCTTGAGCCAAGCGTTGAGATCGCTGGGCTACGCTGCTCGCCATCTTGAGCAGTTCCTTTCCAACGTGCTGGGTGCCTTGATGCTGGAAAACGGCGATCCGCGGTTGGAGACATTCACCGAGGAACTGCTACTGAAGGGCCAACAGCATCGAAGCGAAGGTGTCGCGAGATCGGTCGGAAAGGTATCTCACGGCCTCGCTGCCATGGGGATTTTGGCGAAACCTTTACGCATGCGAGGCTATACCTGTTGGCGGGCGAAAAGCATCGAAGGCATCGATCCGACTTGGGCAATGTGGTGCCGTCGATGGCGAGACACTTCCACCTTGCGTCCACGCACACGTGAAAGCAATTACAGTTTTATCTTGAGGACCGGTGTCTGGCTAGCGCGCGAGCAATCAGGAATGGCGGCGCCTACCGATTGGAGCATGTCCACTTGCGCTGCATTTATTGCTGCCGTCGACCGGATGACGGTCGGTGAGTGGGCTTTGGAGTCAGCGAAGGGAACACAGCTAAAGGGGCTTGGTCAGCCTATCGCTGCCAACTCGAAGCGCGGCTTTCTACATGCCTTGCGACGATTTTTTACAGACTTTGAACTCTGGGGATGGGGTCGTTTGAAGTTCAGCCCCCGGCATCACCTCGCCACCCCGCGATCCGTGACATTCAACTCGGGTATCAACCCGCGGGTAATTGATGACTCGACCTGGCTCAAGCTGATTTGGGCGAGTCTAAATCTTGAGCGTAGTGATCTGCTTTCGGAGATTCACTATCCGCTGTCGATGGTTCAAGCCATTGCTGTAGTGTGGACGCACGCTGGTTTGCGCAGCAATGAAATCATGCGCTTGGATAAAAGATGCGCGCATCCTCAGACCAATGATGTGGTACACGAGGATGGGACCATCGTTCCAGCAAAAACTTTATGCTATCTCGATATTCCTGCCAGCAAGACGTTCAAAGCTTTCGTCAAACCTGTAGCGGTGGTCGTGAAGGAGCGCATTGACGCCTGGCTGGAGGACAGGCCTGCTAACCAGGCCGCTTTGCTGGATGAGCGAACCGGGGAAAAAGTTAGCTACCTATTTCAGTTTCGAGGCAAGCGCATAGGCTCCAGTGTCATTAATGGCACCATCATTCCAATGCTATGCGCCAAGGCGGGTGTGCCACTGGAGGACAGTCGCGGGCGAATCACCAGCCACCGGGGACGTGCCTCCGCAGTGACGGCGCTCGCCAGCGTCCCTCAGGGCATGTCGCTGATCGAGCTAATGCAGTGGTCGGGACATAGCTCGCCGAATTCGACTTTGCATTACATTCGAATTCGGCCTACCAAGCTGGCAGCATCCTTCGTTAAAGCCGATCAAATGGCCCATATGGTCTCCGTTTTGATCGATCATGACGTAATTGTTCGCCATTCAGATGCCCCCTACACCTTCTATGACTTGGGCGACTCGTATTGTTCAAATCCCTTCTGGAGCAGCTGCCCACATCGCATGGCCTGTGCGGGGTGTGACTTCAACTTGCCGAAAGCCAGCGCAAGGGCCCAAGCATTGGAAAGCAAATCGTCTATCGGACGGTACTTGGAGGCCGTGCCTTTAACTCCCGACGAGCGAGCCATTGCCGAGGGCGACTTGGAAAAGCTGGAGAGCCTCATTCGAAAGCTGGACAATGTGCCGGCTCTAGACGGCAGGATGCCGAGGAGATCGATGAGAGAAAGAGGAGGCTATAAGTAGAAAAGTTCTTAAGCGACTAGTGGCTCGCTAGACATACCTGTCGCGTTACTCCTAAGTTATGCGACACACTAGATTTTTCGGGGTTTTGCTGGGCTGCGGGTGTCGCAGGAGTGTGCCGCACGTAGATCGAAGTTAAACCTGATGCTAGGCCGGCTCATGCACTAGCCGGATGTCGATTTCTCTGTCGACATACTGCCACTCCACCGAGGCTCGGAGTTCGGCCAGAAGCCTGTTAAAGGCCGTCTCATCAGACGGGGAATATTCGAACCAAGTCAAGAAGTCGAAGGGTTCGTTCTCGCCCAGGTCCCGACAATGGTGGAGGCGGCGGGCCACAGCAGGGAGATATTGGAGCCCGATGTGAATGTGACGGGACTGTTCCTCAAAAATCTTCCGGCGTTCGTCTTGAGACAGTCCCCACCATGAGGGGTTTTTCCGGATAGGGATCAGGGCGGCGCAGGTAGCCTCTGCTCGACCCAAGCTTGGCTGCTTCGCCACGAGACGATCCTTCTCTTCACGCACGACATAGCGCTCGTTACTCGTTATCCCGCGAAGGAGCCATTTGGTGCCCGGAGGCTGCGGCGAAACAGAGCCAGCGGCTACGTTGAGCCGTGGGATTCCAGGGAGAGGGGCTCCTGCCACGGCATTCATCGCAACAACGCGCCAAACCCCCGTTTCTCCACCAGCGAACGTAAATACTCGTGTATTCATCAGGTTCCTCTCAGGCCTTTCGCCTATTTCTCAGATAACGCAAAACCTGCACTGCCCGGCGCAACCACGGAGACAAATATGAAAGGTCCTGGACCAGAGTTCACGGCACCATGTACTTGCCCAGGTTTTGCAATGGCAATATCTCCAGCTTTAAGATGAATTTCTACGCCGTTGCCTTGATAATACTTGGCCTCACCTGAGATAACCGTCCAAGTATCTTGGCCGTGAGGATGGACATGGGCAGCTATTTCCTGCCTAGGGTAGGCGTGCCAAACTACAACGACAGAATCGTTGGTCTCCAGAACAACTGAACGGATCGGTTCGCCGTTAGACGGACGGACATATTCGTCCACCGAAAAAATCCGCGATTCCGTTTCTGCTTTCATGTTCACACTCCATTCCTGCACCGCAAGGTGACGTGCATCTGGCACTAACACCAAGACGAAGCCTTGATCTTGATGGGGGCGGAGAAGCTCGACACGCCGAACGGCATCATGAAGAGCACTTTCATGCGGCACCAACCATTTCTTTTAACGACACGAGGCTCGTATGCACATGACGATATGTACTTGAGCGCCTTTCGGAAAAGCTATGTTATAGGACGGAGACCGTCAATACTCCGTCGTGGGTAGGCATGACAGAACGGTAGGATAACGGCGACGTTTTGGTCATATGTACATGGGAGGGCGGTTCACCGCTCGGCAGGGGTGTTGTCGATGGACAGGTGTCCGCCTTCGATGTAACAGATCAGCTTTGACCGGTTACTAACAGGATGACCGGATGATCCGGTGAGCGACGGCGATCTCCTCAGAAGCTACAGCCATACCGGTTGGGTATGAGAAGCTCCAAGGGCGAGCATGGCCCGGTTCTTATTGACTTTCTATTACACATAAATGGCGAAGTTACGGCACGCGTCCAGGACACCATTGCCGGCATGGTTCCTTCGGTAGAGAAGTACAGTATCGACGAGTCCTTCGCTGACCTAACCGGCCTACCAGGGGAGCCCGCAGAATTCGGAAAAAATCGTACGCTAAGGTTTTCCGGGCATTCGTAGCGGGCGGAACTTACCGTCTTCCAGCCTGCGGCTCTGCCGCCAGACGTAATCGCCAGTCAGGTTGATGTGCTCCCAGCCCAGCGGCGACAGGTATTGCAGCAGCTCGCCGTCTACCGGCTTGCCCGTGTCGCCCATCGCCTGGGTGGCGCGCTCCAGGTACACCGTGTTCCACAGCACGATGGCCGCCGTCACCAGGTTGAGGCCGCTGGCCCGATAGCGCTGCTGCTCGAAGCTCCGATCCCTGATCTCACCGAGGCGGTTGAAGAACACCGCCCTGGCCAGGGAGTTGCGCGCTTCCCCCTTGTTCAATCCGGCATGCACGCGGCGGCGCAGCTCGACGCTCTGCAACCAGTCGAGGATGAACAGCGTGCGCTCGATCCGGCCCAGCTCGCGCAGGGCCACGGCCAGGCCGTTCTGGCGCGGATAGCTGCCGAGCTTGCGCAGCATCAGCGAGGCGGTGACCGTGCCCTGCTTGATCGAGCTGGCCAGGCGCAGGATGTCGTCCCAATGGGCGCGGACGTGCTTGATGTTCAGGGTGCCGCCGATCAGCGGGCGCAGCGTCGGGTAGGCCTGCACGACCTGCGGCACGTACAGTTTGGTTTCGCCGAGGTCGCGGATGCGTGGCGCGAAGCGGAAGCCCAGCAGGTGCATCAGGGCAAAGACGTGATCGGTGAAGCCGGCCGTGTCGGTGTAGTGCTCCTCGATCCGTAGATCGGACTCGTGGTACAGCAAGCCGTCGAGCACATAGGTGGAATCGCGCACGCCGACATTCACCACGCGGGTGCTGAACGGCGCGTACTGGTCGGAGATGTGGGTGTAGAACAGCCGTCCCGGCTCGCTGCCGTACTTCGGGTTGACGTGCCCGGTGCTTTCGCCCCGGCCGCCTGCGCGGAAGCGCTGGCCATCGGAGGATGAGGTGGTGCCGTCGCCCCAGTGGGCGGCGAAGGCATGGTGGTACTGGTGGTTGACCAGCTCGGCCAGGGCCGCCGAGTAGGTTTCGTCGCGGATGTGCCAGGCTTGCAGCCAGGACAGCTTGGCGTAGGTCAGGCCGGGGCTCGACTCGGCCATCTTGGTCAGCCCGAGGTTGATCGCATCACCGAGGATTGCGGACAGCAGCAACGTCCGGTCTTTGGTCTCGGCACCGTCCTTCAGGTGGGTGAAGTGGCGGCTGAAGCCCGTCCAGTCGTCCACGTCCATCAGCAGTTCGGTGATCTTGATGCGCGGCAGCAACTGGCTGGTCTGGTCGATCAGCGCCTGCGCCCGATCCGGCACCGCAGAATCCAGTGGGGTGATCTTCAGCCCGGACTCGGTGAGGATGGCATCGGGCAACTCGTTGTCCTTGGCCAGGCGGGTGACGATGGCCAACTGCTCGTCCAGCAGCTGTAAACGCTCTTCCAGGTACTGGTCGCTGTTCGGGTTGATCGCCAGGGGCAGGGCCTGCTCGTGCTTGAGCGCGGCGAACTTCTCTGCCGGCAGCAGATAGTCGTCGAAGTCGCGGAACTGCCGCGAGCCTTTGACCCAGATGTCGCCGGAGCGCAGGGCATTTTTCAGTTCGGACAGGGCGCAGATTTCGTAGAAGCGCCGGTCGAGGCCTTCCGGGGTGATCACCAGCGGCTTCCAGCGCGGCTTGATGAAGTCTGTGAGCGCATCGGCCGGCACCTTGCGCAAGTTGTCGGCGTTCATCTCGCGCAGGGTCTGCACGGCTGCCAGCACGCCTTGCGCGGCCGGTGCGGCGCGCAGTTCCAGTACCTCCAGCAGGGCCGGCGTGTAGCGGCGCAGGGTGGCGAAGTTCTCGCCGACCAGGTGCAGATGATCGAAGCCCTCCGGCCGGGCCAGCAGCTCGGCCTCGCTGACGCTCTCGGTGAACTCATCCCAGGGAATCACCGCCTCGATGGCCGCGTAGGGATCGCTGCCGCTTTCCTTGGCTTCCAGCAGAGCCTGGCCGATTTTTGAGTACAGGCGCACCTTGTCGTTGATCGCCTTGCCCTGCTTCTGGAACTGCTGCTGATGCTTGTGCTTCGCGCTGCTGAACAGCTTGACCAGGATACGGTCATGCAAATCGACCAGTTCATCAATCACGGTCGCGGTGCTCTCCAGCACCACGGCGGCCAGGGTCGCGTAACGTCGCTGCGGCTCGAACTTGCCGAGGTCTTTGGGCGTCATCTGCCCACCCTCGCGGGCCAGCTTGAGCAGGCGGTTCTGGTGGATGTGCCGGCCCAGGCCTTCGGGCAAGTCCACCAGCTGAAATGTCTTCAGCCGCTCGATGTGTTCAAGCATGTGCCGGGAGTTGGGTTTCAGCGGTGCCTGTCGCAGCCAGGTCAACCAGGTGATGCTGCTGCCGGCCTTGAGCTTCAACAGCTCGTCCAGCTTGGCCCGATGCGAGTCCGTGAGTGGTTCGACCAGGGCGCGGTAGACCCGCCGATTGGCCCGCGCAATGGCCTCCGAGCAGGCCCGGTCGATCACGCTCAGCGCCGGCAGGATGCGCCGCTTCTGCCGCAGGCTCTCCAGCGCCTGACCGGCCAGCAGCAAGCTCTTGTCGGTTTGCTGGGCCAGCTCGGTCAATTCGCGCACCAGGACGCGGAAGTCCGACAGGCCGAATGGAGCCAGTTGCAGGTAGGTGCGCAGTTCCTGGGCGTGCTCGCGGCGAGTCACGTCCCGCTCGCCGTACTTCGCCCAGCTCGCCGGCTCGGCCTGAACCTGCTTGGCCACCCACAGGATGACCGGCTCGGGCAGCTCGCTGTCGGTGCCCAGCGCATAGCCGGGGTAGCGCAGCAGGCAGAGCTGCACCGCGAAGCCCAGGCGGTTGGCGTCGCCGCGCCGCTGACGGATCAGCGACAGGTCGGAATCGTTGAAGGTGTAGTAGCGGATCAGGTCATCCTGGCTTTCCGGCAACGCAAGCAGGGTGTCCCGCTCCGTGGCCGAGAGGATCAAGCGACGCGGCATGTATCAGTCGTCCGTGCGGAGGTACTGGTAGAGGGTTTCCCGGCTGATGTTGAACTCGCGGGCAAGCTGCGCCTTGGGCTCGCCGGCAGCCGCCCGCTGCCGCAGGGTAGCAGCCTGCTCGTCGGACAGGGCCTTCTTGCGGCCCCGGTACGCGCCGCGCTGCTTGGCCAGGGCGATGCCTTCGCGCTGCCGCTCACGGATCAGGGCGCGCTCGAACTCGGCGAAGGCCCCCATGACCGACAACATGAGGTTGGCCATCGGCGAGTCCTCGCCGGTGAACACCAGGCCTTCCTTCAAGAACTCGATGCGCACACCGCGCTTGGTCAGCTTCTGCACCAGGCGGCGCAAATCATCGAGGTTTCGTGCCAGGCGATCCATGCTGTGCACCACCACGGTATCGCCTTCGCGGACGAAACCGAGCATGGCCTCCAGCTGTGGACGCTGGGTGTCCTTGCCCGAGGCTTTGTCGGTGAACAGCTTGCCGATCTCGACCTGCTCAAGTTGGCGTTCCGGGTTCTGGTCGTAACTGCTGACCCGGACGTAACCGATGCGTTGTCCCTGCAAGATGCCTCCATGGGCTGGATGGGCGGCAGGGCTTACGTTGGTTTTTGGTTCCATTGCGCCCTAAGCCTTGAATTTGTCAGGCTGAAATCTGTGACCTTGGCAAGCAGGTGTCAAAGAATATGAAAGTAGACTCTATTCTGACGGTGCGGCGCGGCCTTTCCTGACATCCAGTTAGGGTATGCCTTAAATTGACGCTTCAGCACAAATTGAGTTTTAACTATAACGTGATGTAGAGTCTATTACATTCGCTATTCCTTGTTGACGAAGGAGCCCGTGCTTGAGCTTTCTTGCCCTATTCATCAGCCTGCCCACCAAGGCATCGACCGGCCGCATGCGCGCCTGGCGCTCCGTCAAGGCGCTGGGCTGCGCAACGCTGCGTGATGGGGTCTATCTGCTGCCCGACACGGCCGACAACGCCGCAGCGCTGGACGAAGTGGCGGCGCAGGCGGCGGAGGCCGGAGGCAGCGGCGAGGTCTATCGTCTGTCGGGGTGTGACGAAGCCCAGGAGGCTGCACTGCGCGCCCTGTTCGACCGTGGCGAGGAGTACGCCGGCATCGCCGAGGAGATCAAGGAGCTCGGACGGAGCCTGACATCCCTGGATGGCGCAGCCGCCGCACGCAAGCTCCAGGCGCTCGTGCGCCGCTTCGAGCAGGTGGCGCGCATCGACTTCTTCCCTGGCGAGGCGCAGCGCCAGACCTTGAAGCTGCTCGACGACCTGCGCGACGCGATCACCCGCCGCCTGTCTCCCGACGAGCCGACCGCCCGGGAGGCGGATGTTCCGCGGCTGGGCCGCTCCGACTATCAGGGCCGCACCTGGGCCACGCGGGCGCGCCCGTGGGTGGATCGGCTGGCCAGTGCCTGGCTGATCCGCCGGTTCATCGACCCGAGCGCTCGCATCGTCTGGCTGGCGAGCCCCTCCGACTGCAAAGCTGATTGGCTCGGCTTCGATTTCGACGGAGCGGCGTTCAGCCACGTCGGCACCAAGGTCACCTTCGAGACGCTGCTGGCGAGTTTCGGACTTGATTCCGCCCCTGCACTGGTACGTCTGGGCGAGCTCGTGCATTGCCTGGACGTGGGGGGACTCCCGGTCGCGGAAGCGCTGGGCATCGAAGCGCTGCTCGCCGGCCTGCGCGCATCCGAACCCGACGACGACGCGCTGCTTACCCGCGCGTGTGAAGTCTTTGACTGGCTACTCAAGAGTTACGAGGACAAAGCAACGTGAACGCCCCGACCAGACCTCAGACCGCTGCCACGACTGAAGCCGTCCCTCCAGCGATGAGCTACCTGCAGCTCTTCGCGCGCTTCCTCAAGTTCGGCTTGCTCGCATGGGGCGGGCCTGTGGCTCAGATCGGCATGTTGCGCCGCGAGCTCGTGGACGAGGAACGCTGGATCTCCAGCAGACGCTTCAACAAGCTGCTTGCGGTGATGCAGGTGCTGCCCGGACCCGAAGCGCACGAAATATGCGTTCATTTGGGCATCCGAGCGAAGGGGCGGCTTGGGGGCGTACTGGCGGGACTCGGGTTCATGCTTCCCGGATTCTTGCTGATGTTCGCGCTGTCCTGGCTGTACTTCCAGATCGAATTCGTGGGCACCTCGCTGGGCGCGGCGTTCCTTGGCGTGCAGGCGGCCGTGATCGCCCTGATCGTGCGCGCCGTGCACCGCATCGGCGAGCACATCCTGCTCGATCGCTGGTTGTGGGCCATTGCCATCGTTTGCGCGCTGGCCGCCATGGCTCGTGTCGACTTCTGGATCACCCTGCCGGCGAGCGGCCTGGTGTACGCCCTGCTCGTGCTGAAGCATCGAGTCTTGGCGCTGCTGGTGACACTGGGGGCGGTGGCGCTGGCCGCGGCCGTGGCTTTGTGGGCTGCGCCGGCGGCGAAGCTGGTGGAAACGGTCGTTCAAGGCCAGGCATCGGTGCTGCTCATCTTCGCCTCGGGCCTGAAGGCCGGCTTGCTCACCTTCGGCGGCGCCTACACGGCGATCCCGTTCGTTCGCAACGACGCCGTCGGGCGCGGGTGGATGACGGATGGGCAGTTCCTGGACGGCCTGGCACTGTCCGGTGTGCTGCCGGCACCCCTCATCATCTTCGCCACGTTCGTCGGCTATGTGGCAGGGGGGCCGATCGGGGCGGTGGCCATGACGGTGGGTGTCTTTCTTCCGGCCTTTGCGTTCTCGCTGATTTTCTACGACCGGCTGGAGGCGGTCGTGGAGAACAAACGGCTGCACGCGTTCCTGGACGGCGTCGCGGCCGGCGTAGTCGGCCTGATCGGCGCAACCACCCTCGACCTGGCGCAGGTCACGGCTGAACGTGTGCCATCGCTGACGATGGGCATGTCAATCTTCGCCGCAGGCTTGGCATTCCTTTATGCCTGGAAGAACAAGCTCAACGTCGTCGTCGTGATCCTCGCGGCGGGATTGGCGGGCTGGCTGGTGTTTCCGAACCAAGGCTGAATCTGATCGAGTCAGCCTTCGCCGCGCCGTTTCCGATCCACCCTACTGAGGAAGCCAAGATGCCTTACGAACTGAAGCCCCTTTCGTGCGATCCGGCCAAACTCACCGGCCTGTCCGAGAAGCTCATCGTCAGCCACTGGGAAAACAACTACGGCGGGGCGGTCAAGCGCCTCAATGCCATCGAGCAGCGCCTGGCCGAATTGACCTGGGCCAGCGCCCCGGTGTTCGAGATCAACGGCCTCAAGCGCGAGGAGATGATCGCCAGCGGTTCCATGATCCTGCATGAGGTGTACTTCGATTCCCTCGGCGGTACCGGCGGCGACCCTGGCGGAGCGTTGAAGCAGGCCATCAAGCGGGACTTCGGCTCCGTGGACGCGTGGCGCGCCGAATTCACGGCCATGGGCAAGGCCCAGGGCGGCGGCTCCGGCTGGACCCTGCTGGTATGGAGCCCGCGCCGCGGGCGCCTCGTGAACGCCTGGGCCGCCGACCACGCCCACAACCTCGCCGGCGCCACGCCGCTCATCGCCCTGGACATGTACGAGCACAGCTACCACATGGACTTCGGCGCCAAGGCCGGGGCCTATGTGGACGCCTTCATGCAGAACCTGTCCTGGACGGCTGCCGACGCTGCATTTGCCAAGGTGGAGGGCTGAGCATGAAATGGATCACCCGCGAACGGCCCAAGATCGACCGCATCGCCTGCCCCTGGCTGGTAGCGCGCTTCGTCGACGAGGCCCCCGAGTTCCTGTACGTGCCGGCAAGTGACGTCATGAGAGTCGCGGCCGACACCGGCGCGATCCCCTATGACGTGCCGAATGTAGAGCTCGGCCACCACAGCGACCGCTGCAGCTTCGATGCCTTCATCGAGAAGTACAAACTCGACGATCCGGCCTTGAACAAGCTGGCGCTCATCGTGCGGGCCGCCGACTGTGCCCAGCCGCAACTGGCGACCGAAGCGGCCGGCCTGCTCGCCATCTCGCAAGGGCTGTCGCTCAACTTCGCCGACGACCACGAGATGCTGAAGGCAGGCATGGTGATGTACGACGCGCTCTACGCCTGGTGCGCCCACTCAACCACGGGGCCGCTGAAGACGGTCGCCCGCCTGCCCGGCCTGAAGTGATGCTGCTGCCCGCCGGCGTCGCGCCCGAGGCACGCCTGCTGCTGATCGGCCGGGCCCTGCGGGCCTTCACCGACGGCTTTGTGGCCATTCTGCTGCCGGTCTATCTGCTCACGCTCGGGCTCGGCAAGTGGGAAGTCGGGCTGATCAGCTCCGCCACCCTGCTCGGATCGGCGCTGGCGACCCTGGCGGTCGGGCAATGGGGCCATCGCTTTCCGCAGCGCCGGCTGCTCCTCGCCGCCGCCTGGCTGATGGCCGCCACCGGTCTGCTGCTGGCCGGCCTGGGCGGCATCGGCGCCTTCTGGCCGCTGCTGATCGTCGCCTTCGTCGGCACGATGAACCCCAGCTCCGGCGACGTCAGCGTCTTTCTGCCGCTGGAGCATGCGCGGCTGGCCGAATCGGCACAAGGCGAGGCGCGCACCTTCCTGTTCGCGCGCTACACCTTCGTCGGCGCCTTGTGTGCCGCGACCGGTTCGCTGGCGACCGTGATCCCGCAAGTGCTGACTGATGCCGGCCTGGCCCAACTCGACGCGTTGCGCCTGATGTTCGTCGCCTACGGGCTGATCGGTGTCGCGATCTTCGTCCTGTATCGCGCCTTGCCGGACCACCGCGTGCACGAGCAGGCGGCGCCGTCCGCAGCACTGGGGCCTTCGCGCGGCATCGTGATCAAACTGGCGGCGCTGTTCTCGGTCGATGCCTTCGCCGGCGGGTTGATCGTCAATACCTTACTCGCGCTCTGGCTGTTCGAGCGTTTCGACCTCTCACTCGCCGCTGCCGGCCAGTTCTTCTTCTGGGCCGGACTGCTGTCGGCCGGCTCCCAGCTCGCCGCCCCCTGGGTGGCACGCCATATTGGTCTGATCAATACGATGGTGTTCACGCACATCCCGTCCAGCGTCTGTCTGATCCTCGCCGCCTTCGCCGATAGCCTGCCGGCGGCGCTCGCGCTGCTGTTCCTGCGCAGCGCCCTGTCGCAGATGGACGTGCCGACGCGCTCGGCCTTCGTCATGGCGGTGGTAACGCCGGCAGAGCGCGCCGCGGCGGCGAGCTTCACCGCCGCTCCCAGGAGCCTTGCCGCCGCAGCGAGCCCCGCCATTGGCGGCGCCCTGTTCGCCGCTGGCTGGCTGGCGGCGCCGCTGGTTGCCTGCGGCCTGCTCAAGATCGCCTATGACGTTGCACTTTGGCGCGCGTTTCGGAAGCACGAGAAACCCTCCTCTTGAGAGCGCTCGCGCGCAAGCAGATGGGGCGCCTTAGCGTACGATTTTTTCCGAATTCTGCGGGCTGCCCTACCAGAACCGCTGGCTGAGCATTGCCGTTGCATTCAGTCGCGAGTCCTCAAATGGACTGGCATGAGGGTCGGTATAGGCATAGGGCACACGAAAACACTGGCCAAAGCCGCGCAACACGCCAGTAAGGTGTGGCGTGAAAAGACCGGAGGTGTGGTGGATTTGCGGTCGCCGCAGGCAGTCGAGTGGCTGCTGAAGCGCATGCCTGTTGATGAGGTTTGGGGCGTCGGTCGGCGGATCAAGACGCGGCTTGAAGCCGAGGGGGTTGATAACGCTTGGCAACTGTCCCAGCTAGATCCAGCTGGGGTTAAACGTCGGTATAGCGTTGTGCTTGAGCGCACCGTGCGAGAGTTGCGTGGCGAAAGCTGTTTGGACCTCGAAGAAACTGAGCCAGACAAGCAATCCATTTGCTGCAGCAGGATGTTTGGAGAGCGAATCACGACACTTGCGGCCCTCAAAACTGCGGTGGCCACCTATGTCGATCGGGCTGCCGGCAAGCTGAGAAAGCAGTCCTCGTTGGCAGGCTATATCCAGGTAGGAATCCAAACAAGCTTTCACGGGGAAGGGGCTAAATATGCCCGCTCGATCGTCTGCGCCCTGCCCTACCCTACCGACGACGTGAGGGTCCTCACCACATCTGCTCTGCGGGGCCTGGAGCAGATTTTCCGGGTGGGCTTCAAGTACAGCAAGGCGGAGGTCCTGCTTATGGATCTGCGAAAGCGCGGAGAATTTACGGCTGATCTGTTTAGCCCAGCGCAACCGCCGGCTGCCGATTCAGTCATGGTTGTGCTGGACCAGATCAATGCAAGATGGGGACGAGGCACGCTGAGGTCTGCGGCAGTAGCTGCTGACCCTCGGTGGGCGATGCGGCGCAATTTGCTCAGCCCGAGCTACCTGACGGACATCGATCAGCTGTGGAAGGTAAAAGCGATTTGACGGCAGGGGAAACTAAGGTTAACTTTGGTTAACCATATACACCCAAGGAGTGACCATGGGTAGTGATGAGCCCTTGCGGACCATTGGGGTGAAGCTCCCCCAGTCAAAGAAGGAACGTTTCGAGGAAATCCTGCAGAAGCGTGGGACAAACTCGTCCGTTTTCCTGCGGCAGGCCATCTATGACTTCTTGGACCGAGTAGACAACAACGAAGAGGATCAGCTATCGCTGCATCTCGACGGAAAAAAATAGAATCCTGAAAACCAAGAAGCCCCGGTCTGCAAACCGGGGCTTCTTGGAGGAAAAGTGAAGGGTCAGTTCTTGGCGGAGCGGAACCCTTCAACCACTTGGTGAGCAGATTATGGCTTTCACTGTGAGTTCGTGCAACCTAAAAAATGCACGTTCATCGCAAGCTCACCGCCTCCGTGGCGGTGGGTTATGCATGTAGCACGCACCTACGTACCTCGGGTCAATACCGGCGGTAATTTCTGTGGGCATTCCCCCGACTCCCCTCGATTGGAGCTGCCGGTAGCTTCGACCTTGAAGGCTCGTCCCCGTGTGCTCGCCCGACTGCAAGAAGAGATCCGGCAGTACTACCGATCACCTTCTCGACTGCCCTCCCTCAATGCTGCGAACAAGAGCAAGCGGCAGCAGCGCAGTGAGCGCCGAGAGGCATGCTTGCTCGCGCTATCGGCCATTCTTGAATTCACGGACCTGAGTTCTCTGCGATGCGGGATACCGACGCGAGAAGGTTTCGTCTCACTCACGATCGATTTCCTGGTCAAGTTCACAGGCATGGGGTTGAGGCGGATGGAGCGCGCTTTGGCGGACCTGAAGCAGGCCAACATCCTCACAATTTCCCAGCCGCGACAGTTGAACGAAGACGGCTCGTGGCGGGGGCTCGCTGCGGTCAAAGCAGTAAGCCGCCACCTATTCACTGCCTTCGGCCTTGCGCGCTGGCTCAAGCATGAGAGAGATCGAGCCGCTGCCAGGCTTCACAAGAAGACGAAGAAACAGGGTGGGACACTGACCCAGTGGGCTCGAAACCACTTAGTTGTGGGTGGCGTCGTTAAGAGTGCCGGCAGACGGCACGACCTGGCCAATCGCTCGCCGGTGAGTGCAGGCGTTGACCGCGAGGCCTACAGCAGAGCTAGGAATGATTTGCTCATGGCTCTTTATCAGGAGCGTCCTGGCTGGAAGGCAGAGGAACTAAATGCGGAAGTGGATAGATTACTAGGGGTTCGATTTAAAGCCTAACGGGATTAATCCGTCCAAAGAGCGCCATGCGCTCTTTTTTTTTGCTCTGAGCCCCTCTTCTATTCACTAGCTGGGAAGCCCCCTCTCTTTTTGTAGCCATTCTGGCCAATTTGCTTAGCCGCGCGGCTCGAACTTAGAGGAGCTGTGGATAAATAAAACTTAAGTGTCGGGATGGTATGACTTTAAGTGTCGCTCCTTAATCAGTCCGCTTTTCTTATTCAGTTCACTCGGCACTGCGTGCCTTAGTTCAGTGCACTTCGTGCCTACGGCACGGCACTGAACCTGGGGCTACTCGCCCCAGACCCTCGGCATGGAGCTGCGCTCCCTGCACCCGCAGATGCGCGCTTAACCACCGAGAAAAACAAAGCGTAAATGGGGCGCGCAGTGCGATTTTCGCGGGGGCGAGCCTCTTGGTCCCGCGAAGAAAAACCGCGCTGCCTTCAAGCCCGCGGTGCCGAGGTAGGTCGACAGCCCGGCCGCTGCGCGGGTATCGCCGCACAAACTCTGTTGTCCACTGAGGGTATTTGTGGCGGCTATCATGCCCTTCGGGCATCATGCAGCGCGGCCCGCAGCGGCGTCATTCGCTCGGACTAGGTGGCCTCTGGAAGCCGCATTCTTGAGGCTTCCGCCGCTCCGCTTGGATTAGGTGATGAACGGCAGCTATTAATCCAGGCGTCGTGTTGACATCAGAATCATTCTTTACTAATTTCAATCGTGACGGCTGGGTGTCTGCATAGATATCTTTTTTACAAGTATTCTGGAGAAACGAGACAATTCGCTTGGGTTTATCAGCCCTGAATTACGTGATATGACGGCTATCACGTGGATAATCTGATCCTGTCGGATCAGTTCCATCTTGCTTATCTGTTACTTGTAGTTCCCAGCCCTCTAAACTTATTTAGAGGCGAGTATCATGAAAGTAACGACCATCATTGCCACCAAAGGCGGCATTGGGAAGACGACGACTGGTGCCAACCTGGGAGCAATCAGTGCCGATGCAGGCCTGCGGACACTCCTGATCGATGCGGATCCACAACCCTCGGTTTCATCGTTCTTCCAGCTCGAATACGAGGCACCTTGCGGCTTCTACGAGCTAATCGCCCAGAACGAGACCAACCCTGAGCGAATCATTTCTCGAACCGTTATTCCCAACCTTTCGGTCATCACCAACAACGATCCGCATTCCCAGCTCGTAAACATGATGCTGCAGGCTCCGGACGGACGTATCCGTCTGAAAAATCTGATCAGCAGCTTCTCTGACTTCGATCTGGTGATCATCGACACTCAGGGCACTCGCACTGTCATTCAAGAAATGGCCGTGCTCGCCTCAGAACTAGCGATCTCCCCAATTCAGCCTCACATGCTTGCCGCGCGGGAATTCCACCGCGGTACCGGTCAGCTTTTTAGCGACCTGGAGGGATTCAAGGCACTCGGCTTGACGATCCCCCCCTGCAAAATCGTTATCAACATGCTCGATCAGACGGCGGATGCTCGGATGATCGCTGATCTGATCCGGACGAACTTCAACCAAGGCCTTTTCGAGGTAGTCGAGACGGCCATTCCTCAGGCAGTTTCATTCCGTGGCGCGGCAACGCAGGGTATTCCCACTCATCGCCTGGAATATCGCGCGCCATCAGACCGTAAATCCCCCGCTGCCCTAGATATTTTGCGTTCACTCGCGATCGAGCTTTTTCCCGAATGGCGCGAGCGTTACGAAGCTCTAACTGCCGATGTGGTTGAAGACATTGTGAGGGGGGCTAACTCATGAGCCGCCCTTTTGATTTCGAAGTCACGCTCCTGCAGGTAACTTCGTGCGGTGATCTCGTGTTCAGCCATCATGGCTCCGAACAGAAGCTCATTGCAGCGCAAGGCTCGATCGGAGGCACTCCTACTGTGCCCGCAAGCGCGACCGCCTGGGCTGCACTCGTTGGCCGCACTGGCAAGCTGACGATCGCTTGGTATCCAAGCACGGAGCACCCTGCCCTGTTTTCGTTCATGCCGTATGCCAACCCTACGTTGCGACGGGCCACTGTGCTAGACGATGCAGGAAGCAACCCAGCTCTGATCGGCTGGCGGGACATTAATCAGCCCTACGGCTTCCTAGCTCCCGTATACCAAGATGGAAGGGGAGCATGAATTATGTCCCCCATCGATCTCACTCCGCCTCATTCGGTTGAAGCGGAACAGGGGGTGCTGGGCGGACTCATGCTGGATAACTCCACATGGGATGACATCGCTGACACCCTGGCCGCTGATGATTTCTACATTCGCGAGCACCGGCTGATCTTCAAAGCTATCGCGGACTTGGCGAAGGAAGGTACACCCTTCGATGTTGTGACCCTTTCAGAGAAATCTGTGGACGTCCAACAGGAAGTAGGACTGGCTTACCTTGGTGAGCTGGCTATGAGCACGCCTTCAGTCGCGAATATTCTGGCTTACGCGAAGATCGTTCGCGAAAGATCTCATTTGAGGAATCTGGTAACGCTCGGCTACGAATGCAGCCGCCAGTCGTCCGCGCCGGGAGCGGTTGCCACAGATGTTCAAGAGTCAGTCGAGCGGCAGCTGTTTGCTCTCGGACAGAATCGCCTCACTGCCTTCACTGATATTGGGCAGATGCTGAGTGCAGTGGTCGACAAAATCGATCACCGATTCAACTCGGGTGAGGACATTACTGGCGTTACAACCGATCTCTCCGATCTGGACGAGCTTCTGGGAGGCTTGCAGCCCAAGGATCTTGTGATCGTTGCGGCCAGGCCTTCCATGGGCAAAACAGCCTTTGCGCTGAAACTGGTTAACGCTGCATTGGCTCGTACCAGCAAATCTGCACAGGTCTTCAGCCTGGAGATGCCGGCCGAGCAGCTTGTGTTCCGATTCCTTGCCTTCCTGGGCCGTATCGACCTGTCATTGTTGACTCGCGGTCGATTGCAGGATGACGACTGGCCAAAGCTTACTGCTGCTGTGGCAGCGCTACATAGCTATGGTGATCGCCTTGTCATAGATGACACGCCTCAGCTCACTCCAACTGAGCTTCGGGCACGTTCACGCCGTGCGGCTCGTAAGTTTGGCGACCCCGCACTGATCATGGTCGATTACCTGCAGTTGATGCAGAGCTCGGGTAAAGAGAACCGCAACCTAGAAATAGCTGACATCTCAGCCTCGCTTAAAGCGTTGGCCAAGGAGATGGATTGCCCCGTGGTTGCACTGTCGCAGTTGAATCGAAGCCTTGAGCAACGCGCTAACAAGCGCCCCCTGAACGCGGATCTCCGGGAATCCGGGGCTCTGGAACAGGACGCTGACGTGATCATGTTCATTTACCGGGACGAGGTTTATCACCCTGACTCTGAGGACGCTGGTATCGCCGAGATCATCATCGGTAAGCAGCGAAACGGTCCTCTTGGCACTGTACGCACTGCGTTTCTTGCTGCCGAGACTCGATTCGAAAACCTCGACGCGAGCTATCGCTCGCTGGGAGTTTCGCGATGAACAGCGCTCTTTCCGACGTCAGGGCTCACCAGCTGCCGAATGTTTCCTACGAAGAAGTAGCAGCAACTGCTCGTACTGATATACAGCTCTTCGAGTTGAACCAGCTGATGACCAAGCTCTATCACAGCGACCAGGCTGAGCCGGTTTGCGGCGCCCTGGCAAAGATACTCAAGCCTCTGGATCAGTTGGGCTTGGTACGCCTCAGCTCTACCTCTCCGGTCCTTGGGCAGCCAGTTACGGTGACTCGAATTTGCCCGCCCAGCGTGCTTCTCCACTTCTTCTGGGGTGACTGGCTCCCTGCTTATTACAAAACGCTCGGGCGTCAGCCGAGCGTCAGCCACTCTGCGACCCCAGCGCTCTGCACAGTTGTGCTTGAGCTGCCAGAGAGCCAGCCAAGCCTCGCGGACGTGCTATTCGAGTTGAGCTTGCGGCTGGAGGTTGCCGGTGTGGCCGAGGTCGTTCACATCGAAAGCGGCGATGTCGCTTCTCATAGCACTCATCTGGATACGGAGGTGAAGCCGTGAGCCTCCCCTCTCAAGAGCAGAGTGTTGCGGACCGCAACACTGACCGTTTCACACTCCGCCTACCTGCTAACGGCATGCACGAACGGATCGCCGAACAAGCGCGACTCAACCACAGAACGATGAACGCCGAAATTATTGCTCAGCTACAGAGCGCCGACTTCTTGCGGCAGGAGCTTGATCGGTTGCGTCGTCTAGTAGACGCGCTGTTCGGTTCGAATGCATTTCCGGAGATGAATAATGGCCAAGAATAAAAAACTCGACATCCAGCAGATCGGCAACAAGCTGCTGTCGCCGGGTTTCGCTGGGCGAAATGCTCCGCATGAAAACGTTGCCCCCTCGGACCCGGTCGCAGATACCCCTATGGTCCTGACACTGGATCAGCTGCGTCCGTATGACAAGAATCCCCGGATCAACAAGAACCCCAAGTATGACGAGATCAAGGAGTCGATTCGGGCTCGAGGGCTTGATCAAATACCTGGCATCACGCGCCGGCCAGGAGAAGAGTTCTACATCATCAGAGATGGGGGGAATACTCGCCTATCGATCCTCAACGAGTTGTGGCTAGAAACTCGAGATGATCGATTTTTCCGCCTTAATGTGCTGTACCGACCCTGGCAGGGCGAGATCCGCGCGCTGACCGGGCATCTGGCGGAAAACGATGTTCGAGGAGGGCTCTCCCTAATTGAACGCGCGCTTGGCGTTGAGGCGGCGCGAGCCGAGTACGAACAGGCCGAGGGCGGTCCGATATCTCAGCGAGAGCTTTCTCGCAGGCTGAAGGCCGATGGGTATCCGATTTCTAACTCGCACATCAGCCGGATGCAGGACGTAATCCGCTACCTTCTTCCGGCAATTCCGCAGGTTCTGTATGCAGGGCTAGGTATCGACCCGGCGGTGAAGCTCATAGGTTTGCGTAAAGCCGCTGAAGCAGCTTGGGCAAAGCACAAGCCGGCCTCCGAGAACGAGTTCGACGAGGTGTTCATCGAGGCACTGAGCGCCTTCAATGAGAACGAGGACACCCTCAACTATCAGCGCGTGCTCGATGAGCTTACCGGACAAATGAGTGACGCCCTGGGTGTGGATTACAACCTAATTTCCCTCGATATTCAGGAGGAATCCAGCAAGTCTCGCCGCCCAGAACCAACAGTTGTTCCGCCAACTGCAGCAGAGTCTGCTGCGCCCGATTCGCAAGTCGCTGGTAGCGGTGAATCGGAAATCGCGCCCGGGCAAGAAGAAACGAGTGCTCAGCCTGGCAACCACTCCGGCCTCAAGCAAGAAGAGCAGGAATCGATTCCTCAAAAGACAGCTGCCGCTGTCACTAAAAATGGAAACCTCAGGAAGAAAGACCCCGCGGCGACAGAGGTATCTTCTTCTTCAGGATCTGCAGGCGAGACCTCGACTGGCACAACCCATTTGGATATCTGGCACATCGGCCAATCGCTTGATGAGCCGAGCGAGCTTCGCGAGGAGATCGTGGAGCTCGTTCGCGGCATAGCTGCAGAGGTCGGCCTGCCAGACAACTTCCAACCGATAGATGGCGGCATCGGGTTTCACTATGCACGCCCTTGGAGCGAACAACCCGAAGAGCTCAGCAACACCGCGCTGTCGACACTGATGCTGTTCGAGTCACTCAGTGGAGTTTATGCCGTAGTGCAGGAGTCGCTGGAGGCCGGAACCGCGCAGGCGGAAGGCCTTATGGAGTTTCAGTTTTCGGCCCACCTGGGCCAGCTTTTGATGGGCCACCCCGCTGAAGTGAGTGAGGGCACGCCCTCCTCTAGTGGCAGGTTAAGCGATGCTGCCGTGATCAAGTTGTTCCGCGTAATCCGCTTGGCAAGACGCCTCATCGATCTAGATAGCGACCTTCGTCAGGAGTAGGAGCCATGCCGAATTCTTCGTCGGTTCAACAACCGCTAAACCAAGCGATCGTGCATCAAGTTCTGCACAATCTTCGCACTGGGCAGCTTCGCAAGTGCAAAGCTATGGGGTTCGGTGACGCTGAACTAAAGGCGTTCCAATCACCGAAATACTTGTCGGTTTTGATGAATTCTGCGGTGACCTGGTGTGAAGTCAAGGTGAACTCAGAGGTCGTGCAGCGCTTGATTGTTCAAGCCGATCGCACGGAAGAGCAGAATCGGCTCATTGACCGAGCCCTTCGCCTAGGGGCAAGCACAGCTTTGATCTCCCAGCTGTTCGGCTTAACGAACCAGGAGATCAAACATCGGCGGGTGGTTCTTGATGTCCCGCAGCGCCGCGGACGTTGGCCCATTTTGGACGCTGACACAGAGCGCAGCCTCTGGCATCGATGGGACTACCTGTCCAAAGAGAACAGCGTTGACATAGACGATCCAATGGCACTTCTGGACGTCGTGATTCTCCTCGCTGAAGAGTTTGCGAACCTACCCTTGGCTGACGGTTCGGTAGTTAGCCTCTCTCAGATTTGGAGCACGATCACCGGCTGGGCGGATCAAGGTCTGCTCTGATGAGCACTTTGACCCCGCCAGTTCGACGGGGGTTGCCGCCTAGGCTCCCCCTCTCGCAGCTGATTGCCTCTGCTTCCGAGCAGATCAAACGTGATTTGATTGAGCGGAAGGCATCTTCGGAAAGAACCCCCGTCAGAGAGGGAAAGCCCGCATGTCAGCCAGGCGAGGGACTCTTGTTCACCGGAAACCCGCACGAGGCAGTGCCTCGGCGGCTACTGCTTGACCCTAGGTTGAGCCCCTTGGAGCGCAATGCCTGGCAGATCTTCAGGATGCTCATTCGCGACGATGGTCTTACAGCCTTTCCTAGCTATGACCACCTGCAGCAGTTTCTGTCAGCCCAACCCTTCAAACGCGCGTCCCGCGAATCTGTAGCTAAGTGCCTGACTGTCCTCCGACTAACCAGGTGGCTGACACTTTGCTCCCGACTACGCGATGAAGCTACAGGTCAAAATCAGGGCAATGTCTACATGCTTCATGACGAGCCTATTTCATGCTCGGAAGCAGCAGAGCTTGACCCCGGATACCTTGAGCTCATCAGTACCAGCTTCAGCCACGCAAACAAGACAGTGCAAGTTCTGGCCGAGCACGAGCTTGCGGAGGTGCTGAGAGATCAGAATCTTGATCACGATGCCCTTCCGTCCCGACTGGGTGTCTTTGCCGAGCGGCTGTCGCGCCAGGCATGGGTAGCTCAGCAAGAGGATATCGGGGCTCAGTTCGGTTTCCGAACTAGGCCGAGTTCGCAAGCTGACCGGCCCAGTTCCGAATCCGAACTAGGCCGAACTGGGCCGAGTTCGGATGATGAGAAGTCGGTTCAAGCCAGAGAATTCAACAGGGTTCGGAAACCGAACTCAAACAGTACGGTTAATACAGATACTTCTGTTTGTAAAAACACAGTACTGGGGCAAGCCGAACCGGGCCTAAGTCCTTCGTTGGCCGCTTTGCCAGAGGACCAGAGAAAAAAAGCTCTGGATGCGCTGCGGCTCCTTGAACCCGAACTAGGCCAAGCGGTGCTTGAAGAATGGGCTGCGCGTTGTTCAACCAAAGCCATACGCAAGCCGCTCGGGTATCTGCTTGGACTGATTCAGAGGGCTATCAGAGGGGAATTCGTGGTTTGGGCAGCGCAGCAAAAGGGCTTTCCACACAGCGCAACTCGAAGTGCCAATACACGTTCACTTCGGCATGCCTCGCCCTCCTCGGCCTCGGTGCCTACTTGGGACCGCCAGGTCTCAGAGAGAGGCTCCCTTGAGGAGGGACGCTTGGGACTTGCTGACATACGCAACATGCTCAAACCCTGGATGAACGATTCCAAGCGAAACGGGATCGATGAATAGGTGTTGCGGCCCGCAACACCTAGAGGATGACTTTTAGTAACAGGAAAAGCGCCAGTGTGTTGCGGGCCGCAACACCGTAGAAAATGGCGAAAAGCCTGAAATATCGTGTTTAGCCCCGGGGGAAATACTTTTTATGCAGTTCGGATTTAGCGCAGACAGCACGGAAAGAAACTGTCGAAATCACCATACCAATGACTGCCGTGGTTAAGGAGAGTCCCAGTGTCCGACCAATTTCAGCTCAATCTGGGTTCTTTGCGCAGCGCGATGAACCTGACTCTCCATACTCATCATGCCGCTCGCATTTGGCATGGCCGTCCGGCAAGCGGCGGTAAGAATGGGATTCTGGGGCTCACCGGTTTCGTGAACATCATGAACAAGATGAAGCGCGGCGCTGAGCAAGACGACCCCTATTCCGACATGTGGATCATCCGTATGGAGGAGCGTCTTGAGGAAGCCAAGATCCAGATGAGGCAGATCCAGGATCAACTGGATAGCATCATGGCCGGCCTCCCAAAGGCGTTGAGCATTGGCGACAACCTGAACATCAGCCCTGTCCAGGTTCCGCTGTTCGTCAATGCTCAACTCGGCTTCAAAGCAGTCTACCTCCTCACTGATTACGATGATCTGACTCGCCGTTTATTGCTGGCACATCACACCGCTCTGATAGGCCGACGCGACATGGAACACTGGATCAATGAGGGCGCCAAGATCCTGCGCAGCGTGTTCGGCCTCGCACAGCAGTACAAATACTCTGGGGCTACCCGCGACGACATCGCAGCCAAAAACGCTCGTGGGCGGGATGCGATTGAGAAATACGGTGAGCTGCCCCAAGACGTACTCGAGGGTACGCGCCGATCGCAATTTGCACCTCCAATCCTCCGACGTGGGGAGGCGGCTTCTGACGCAACTGGGGAAGCTGCAGCAGATCCCGAGGAGTGATTTATGGCTGGGTCAAATCCGCAGCTCAAGCTGTTGCCAGGTAACGCCACCGATGAACTGAAACAGGGAGCCTTCCGGCCGCTGGAACAGACTGCCTACGCGGCACTGGAACATGCAGCCTCCCTAAAGGGCTTTTTAAAGCCTTTTAAGGGTAAGGGGGATCTGGACCTGTTGAGGGAACGCTGTGAGCAGATCAGGGGGGATTTGATCCAGGTAGCGATGAGTCATGTTCTGGGTCAGACCAGCAAGAAGCCTTTCTCGATGCTGCCGGCTCAGCTCAAACATCAGAGCACAGAGGCCGGGACTGTATTCCTTCGTTGGCGGCGGGTAGATCGCGCCAGGATGGGCGTTCAAGTCTGGGAGGATCTGATCGCTGATCCAAAGACGCCAGCCTCGTTGCTTCGTGACCTCTACGAGCAGGAGCTGCAGAGGATCGTCATCAACATGCAGATCAGCTTGACGCACACCATTGCGCGGCAGGCGGCTGAATGTGCCGAGAAGATGGCCCAGGCCGAGGCCACTCTGCTTCGCCGGCTCGACCGATAGATCAACGAAGAGGAGACGCACGCATGTCTACGAGATGGGATAACGAAGGAAACATGGGCGCTGACCCAGAGTTCAAGCTGATTCGCGTGTCCGGAAAGGAGGACCGAGCCTTGATGCAATGCTCAGTCTACTTTGACAATCCAATCCCCAAAAACGAAGGGTTTGAGGACCGGGGTGGGTTCTGGGCACGAGTAGAATGGTGGCATCAGAATGCAGAACAGTTCTGTGCGCTGTACAAGAAGGGCATGCGGGTGCACGTTCAAGGGACGCTTCAAATGGAGCCATTCGAGGATAGCGAAGGCGAGGATCGCCTCTCCATTAAGGTACGGGCAGACCGAATCTCTATCCTGCCGTACCGCGTCGAGAGCGTGATTATGGGCCCTGCCAGAAGCCGGCAGCGGGAGGCCGAGGAGGCCTAGCGTTGCGGCCCGCAACACTCATGAGCCCGACAAGATGGTCGGGCTTATTTTTGTCTACCGAAAAGTTTGTCCGTCCTGAAATGCAACAGATGCAATTTCGCATTCATTGTGGCGTGGACTACTCATTCGGTCATGCTGGGCTCATCGAAAAAAACGCTCACCGGCAGAAGTCACTTGAATGAGTGCTTTTGCCGGATCGGCCTCTCCAGCGTGCCGCCTGTAGGGCGGATGCCAAAAAGGAACACCGCATGAAGAAAGCATTTGTTGGTACTGCTCTATTGGCACTGGCTGCGTCGCTTGCGGGCTGCTCCGGCAACCATGTGACCTACGGCAACGAGTGCATGACCTGTATCAACAACCCAATAACAGGGGAGCCGGTCAATTACGACCCAGCCGAGTATTCGACGGCCATTTCGTCGAGCCAGAGTCCTGCATCAGGTAGCCGCTCCGTTCCGCACACTCTTGCCAGAGAGCAGGTTGAAATCGCGTTTGCGCAGAATGTGGACATGGTCGGAATGCGCCTGAAGGACGCTTTTGGGTACATGACCCAGGATGAAGCAGTCGCCCAGATGGGCAACGCAGGGAAAATGGCGTTCGCTGGTCCAGGGTACGCCTATCAAGCATCCCCAGGTGCGTTCTACTTCATGAAGACGCAGGCGTACAACGGTGATCTGTCGACGCGAGTCACGCGTGCTGGAAACGGGGCGAAGGCGGTCATCACCTATGAGCAAAAACACTCGGGCGGTAAGGACATTCAGTCGGTAATGCGCGAGGTAACAGCGCGGGCTGAAAAGGCTCTGCAATAGGAGCCTTTAGGTGGCCAGCTTCAAGGTCAAGCGACCGTCGCTTATCAAAAGTGCGGTGTTCGACGGCCATGACTATGGGCTGGTACTCCATTTCGTCCAGGGCGCGGGCCGGCTGCTGCAACAGTTCGGGGGAAGTTATATAGGGGATGAGGATCATCCCTACTACCGTGCCTGGCGAATTCCGAAGGCGAAGCTACATACCGAGCCGGAGGAGCTGTTCACTAAGCTGATGGAGTTGGCTGACGGACAGTGCAAAGAGTCGTACGAGAGCTTCATCCAGAAGCTGGACGCAGCGCGAGCTTGTCCGCGTTTGGATGCATTCTTGTGGGGGATGAAGCTGCAACTGTTCCCGCTTACCGATGGCGGAGCTTTATCAATCGGGGACTATCATCCTGCCGTAGTAGCCCTCTACCGCTCGCTTCGAGGACTGTTCCTACCGCCTATGAGAGGTTGGCGGTTGGACAGTTCCTTGGAGTTTCTATTTGAACAGCTGGTAGCAGAGGTCGGTCTCTCCGAGAGCCAGATTGAGATCTCTACAATCCCGCGGGCTTTGCATAGTGACGGGACGGTTTCGGTCGATTCAGACATCGTTTCGCTCAAGGTTGGGGGAGAGCCTCCAGACCGAGGTGCTCAAGGAGAGGATGGTGCGCACGAGGTATATCTTGCTGATGTCCCTCAGATGTTTGCCCATGCGTGGGAAGCTGATGAGCTTGACCAAGCCATAGGCGCATTCTCGCTGTATGACTATCAAACCGTAGGAGTCAGGTTCCTGGTAACCAGGAGCTCGGCACTGCTTGCGGACGACATGGGACTAGGAAAGACCCGACAGGCGCTGACCGCTTCGCTAATACAAGCGAAGGGGGGGCGTATCTTAATTGTCACGTTGGCCTCTCTGATATTGAATATCGAGCGCGAGATCCGGCTGATCCAGCCGGATGCATCTGTATCGCTCCAAGTTGACGATCTGGCCTGCCAGTGGGTTGTCACCAATTACGAACGGCTAGGGGCATTCGTCCACTCGGCCGCAGGCTTCTCGGTCATGGTTATCGATGAGGCCCATCGTTTGAAGGAGCCCACGGCCGAGTGCACTAAGCACGCCTTCGACATCGCGGCGCAGATTCCAAATAGGTACCTCCTGACAGGCACACCGGTCCTTAACCGCGAGGCCGAGCTACATACGCTGCTGCGCTTGTCTGGCCATCCCATAGGGCAAATGCAGCTCCGTGAGTTCTGTGAACAGTTCGCGGGCAGCAAAGAATTTCGTAACGCGCTCAGGGAGCGTCTGGCCGATTGGATGCTGCGTAGGCGGAAGGACGTACTACCGCAGCTGAAGGGTAAGCATAGACAGCCGTTCCCCGTGGAAATGAACGACGCGGAACGGCTTGAATATCAGGCCATTCTAGGCGGGACGGACACACCCTTGGTCCGCATCGGGCAGCTGCGTCTGTTGCTCGAACGGGCGAAAGTAGCCTCAGTCGTGGACCGACTCAGTCAGATGGGACCTGACGACAAAGCAATCGTCTTTTGTGAATTCAAAGAGACGGTTGCCGTAATCGAGGAAAGCTGTGCTGCTGCTGGCATCGCGTCGGCCAGTCTCATGGGTCACCACAACGGAAAGCGGCGGCAGGCAGCAGTAGACCGCTTTCAAGACGATCCCGATTGCCGCGTCTTTGTTGGTACCACGAAAGCTGCGGGTACTGGCATCAACCTGACTGCCGCCAATTACGTTCTGTTCTGCAGTCTTCCATGGACGCCAGCATTACAGGCGCAAGCAGAGGATCGAGCGTATAGAAACGGCCAGCTTCGTCCGGTCATGGTTCTGATTCCGTTGGTCGAGTCATCAATCGATCAACATCTCTGGCAAATGCTGCTGAGTAAGCAGGCACTGGCGAGCGATCTACTCGAGCCTGAGCAAGCCGCTGAGGACGCGATGAGGCAGCTAGCATCGGTCGCATAGTGTTGCGGGCCGCAACAGGCCGGTCTAGAAAAGCAATTTCCTTCGGTTCTCTTTTCGCCTTACAGGCTGGACGCATCCAGTGGAATCTTCGGGAAAACCGAGGGGGCACTATGCGCGTCGTACTATGTGAGAAACCATCCCAGGCGGCTGATGTGGCCAAAGTCATCGGTGCAACCAACCGGGGCCAAGGTTGCTTTACAGGAACTGGCCTTGCGGTCACCTACTGCATCGGTCATCTCATGGAGAATGCTGCGCCAGAGGATTATGGCGACCGATACAAGAAATGGTCGTTAGAGGATCTTCCTATCATTCCTTCCGACTGGAAGATGAAGGTCAAGCCCAAAACACAGAGTCAGCTGAAAACGGTCAAGGCCCTACTCGCCAAAGCGAAAGAGCTCGTGATCGCAACTGATCCAGATCGAGAAGGGGAACTGATCGCGTGGGAGGTCATCGAGCACTGCGGCTACAAAGGCCCAACGTTGCGGATGCACTTATCAGCGCTTAACCAGGCTGCGATCAAAAAGGCATGGGCCAACCTTCGGCCAGCGTCTGAAACCATCAACCAGTATTACTCGGCCCTGGCTCGGGGCAGGGGAGATTGGCTGGTCGGGATGAACATGTCCCGACTCTTCACGTTACTTGGTGCCCAAGCAGGCTACCAGGGGGTTCTTTCGATCGGACGGGTGCAAACTCCGACCCTCCGTATCGTTGTTGACCGTGACCGAGCCATTAAAAACTTTGTCGCCAAACCCTATTGGGACCTGAGCGTTACCCTGAGCCACAACCAGGCGACGTTTACTGCGAAATGGCTGCCGGCATCGGCTATGGATGAACAGGGGCGCTGTAGCAGTGAACAGGCTGCCAGGCAGGCCGAGGCGGCTGTGCTCAACACCGGGGCTGCTCGCGTCTCGGCCGTAGCTACGGAGCGCGTTGTTGAGGCGGCTCCACTTCCGTTTAGCCTGGGTGACCTGCAACAAGCTTGTTCCGCCAAGTTAGGGCTGGGGGCTCAACAGACCTTGGATATAGCGCAATCGCTATACGAGACCCATAAGGCCACGACCTACCCGCGTGCTGACAATGGCTATCTCGACGAAAGCATGCATAGCGAGGTGCCTCAGATATTCGCTGCGATGGTGCGCACCGATCCCTCAGTGGCCCCGTTGGTGGGGAGGTTAGATCCGCAGGTGAAATCTAGGGCGTGGAACAGTGCGAAGGTCACCGCTCACCACGGCATTATCCCGACGATCGAGCCAGCCAACATTGAGCGAATGTCAGAGCGGGAAGCGTCTGTTTATCGGCTTATTCGAGCGCACTTTCTTGCGCAATTTCTACCCGCTCACGAGTACGACAAAACCATCGTCCAACTGACGATTGCAGATCAAGAGTTCAAGGCGTCTGGCCGGTTGCAGCAGGTGGTTGGGTGGAAGGCTGTGATGACCGATCAGGGTGCCAAGGCGAATGAAGAGGAGGCGGGCCAGGAGGAAGCTGGCCAATCGTCTGCGCAGGTTCTTCCTGACCTGGTGGAAGGGGACCGGCCCAAAGTCATCGCTGCCACGGGGGCAAAAATGATGACGACTCCGCCCAAACACTTGACCGAGGGGGATTTGATCAAAGCGATGAAGGGGGCTGCAAAGCTCGTTTCCGATCCGAGACTGAAGCAGAAGCTCCGCGACACGGTAGGTATTGGGACGGAGGCAACTAGGGCCGGGATCATCGAGACGCTCCTAGAACGGGGCTTCATCTTCAAGAAAGGCCGCACGTTGCGAGCTACTGATGCTGCTTTCGCCCTGATCGACAGTGCCCCCGAGGCTTTAACGAACCCAGGCATGACAGCCGTTTGGGAGCAAGCATTGACCATGGTGGAGGAGGGGACGATGGGGTTGGATGATTTCGTTTCCCGGCAGTCCACCTGGATCACTCAAATGGTCACGAAATACTCGGCGACGAAGATGAATTTCAAGCTCGAGCCGAGCCCGCCATGTCCTGTATGCGAAGGGCAGATGCGGCGCAGGCCCGGAAAGACTGGGCCGTTCTGGTCATGCATGAAGTACCCAGACTGCAACGGAACAATCAGCATCGAGCAGAAAGGCAAAAAATCTGTTTCCAAGCGTAAACCCAACCGCAAGGCTACTGCTGCGAGCTAGACGCGTTCGGAACGTTTATGCAATGGAATTCGTCAATATTGACTGGGAAGGGCGGGGCATATCCCTTGCGTGTACCACAGACCACCAACATAATGAGTTTGTATCACCCCGTTGGCTACTGTCGGTCATCAGTAGCAACCCAGGAGCCGTAAGTGATTGATACTCGCCTCCGGCTCCTAACCCAAAGCGCGCATAACTTCGGGAAGGGCGTGCGCACTTTCGTGAGTCTCCCTGTCACCTCAGACACGCAGCCGTCAACTCGTAGATGGGATGGCATAGACCGGAAGTTCGAAGTTTGCTTGTCCTAGGGCTGCTCCGGTGTGACAGCCCTCCCTTTTTCGTGAGGTAGTCCACAGATGGGTGCCCTAAAAATCGTAACAAACGGTTTTTAGGCCACCCCTCTGGGGCTACCGTAGTCACTGCCGGTACTCGCCGGTGAAACAACGAGTTCCTTTTGTACGCGGATGTGTGCCAGACAATATCGACTCAAGCCACGATAAGAGTCGGATGAATTGGATCATCGCCAGGTCAATGCCAGGGGCCGGCAATGAGGCAAATCATAGGTGGTTCACTCATATCAGCCGAGGGGTCTCCCTCGGCAACTGTTCCCTCCTCTTTCCCTGATCGCAGATGATCAAGCGCCGTTAAGCGCCCGATTTCCGTCTATCCGCCCGCGTGCGTCAGTATGTTGACATGTGCTCATGCGAGCGTGATGATTCCGCTATGTACTGCTGACGTTGTCAGCGACATGCCCACGCAACCAGGTCTTAGGTTGCGGTGCGTCTCGACGCATGACCAAACCCAAGTTCGCTAAGCATTCGGAAGCGCGAACGGTCATCACTGTGATGATGAATGCCTACTCTCACCTCTACGGGGAATCCACTTCCCCGACAGGGTTGGTGGACCTCCGCTCTAAAGGAGTTTCACCATGCAATCATCCAACAGCTACAACGCTGGTTATCGTCTCGGTCAGTTCGTTCGCCCGCTGGTCTCCGGCATGCGCGATGTCCTGGCATCCCGTACTGAGCGCCAAGTACCACAAAACGTGGATTATGACGCGCTTGCAGCTACCCCAACGATGGTGCGTCGAGGCGTCGATCTGTCTGCGTGGCAGGCTCGAAACCTCTCCCTGATCGATGAGCCTACCTCCGCAGATGAGGCACCTCAGGTGTTTCTGCTCGGCTGGGATGGCTTCGCTGATGCTTCATCAGACTATCAGGGGCCAGCGCCTTCTCCATCGTTCCCTCGTGCACTAGGTCCGCGCAGCTCTCTGGACGCGCTGATCTGACTTCACCTCAAGCAGAAGCGTCTGGCCCAGCCAGTCGCTTCTGCTCTTCAACCAAAGGACTGTCACATGAACTCAATCCGAAAGAAGGCAATTGCCGAGGACCTTCGCAAGGTTGGTACGACTGCTGTTGCAGCTGCGCTAATCAGCATGTTCATTGGTAACACTGCTTTGCTGTCTGCTTGCGCTGCCGTGAGTGGGTTGGTACTGTGGGGTCTAGGTATATTGATGACTCTGGAGGAATGATATGAGCCAGACAGCTGCTGGACTCCTCATCCTTGCACTGATCGTAGTCACAATGGGGGGTGTGGGACTCTACGCTTCTTGGCCAAATGTGAAGCGCGAGTTTCAGCGTTTTCGCCACCGTCACCCTTAACCTCACCTCACCCAAAAGCCCCGTTACTGGGGCTTTTTTTTTTGCAAAAGAAATAGCTATGTGAACGGTCGCTCAATTGATTTCACTGTTATCGCAGCGGATCTTCTCTTAGCAGGAGAAGAGAGTGTCTACGCCGATCAAATACCATTTCTAGCGCCTGTAGGTTCGGCGCTTAGAAGAGTTCTGGACGCGACACAGCTTCCCCACGGGGAACCTGACAACTTGTTCTTGTTGGGACTGTTGCAGGGGCCGCTTGGCGAACTAGGCGCCGAGCGTGCTATAGCTGCGCTACTCCAGGCTATGAATGGACGTCATGACCTTGAATTAAACGATGACATTCGAGCGCTTGCTGAGATGTTGGGTTTGGACTGACCAAAGGCTGGGTTGATCCTTGACAATCAAGCGTTCAATGATAAATCTGTTCATGTGTTCTGCCGATGTTGTCGGCAACATGCCCAGGTAGCCAGGATCTTCAAGGCTACGTCACCTTCTGGTGATGATCACCAAAGTTCGCGCAGCATTCGGAAGAGCGAACAGTCACCGACCTTCGGTGGCGAATGCTTACTCATCTACCCAGCGGGGAATCACTTCCCGCAAGGGTCGTGATCTCTCCCGTACTTATGTCTCGGAGACGCATCATGACTCAATCCAACGAATCCAAGTTTTTCGATTTACACACCACCGGCATCGGATACCTGAACCGCATTCGCGAAGTCACTGTCCGCAAAGGCCCGGGTTTCCTCGCATGTACCGTGGCCGCTCTGCACGGATCAGCCGACGACGTTGAGTATTCCTACATTGACTGCAAGGTTGCAGGCGCTGAGGCTCAGAAGCTCGTACGTCGCTGCAAAGAGGCCGTCGATGCTGGGAAGAAAGTCTTGGTTAGCTTCAAGATTGGCGACATCTGGACAGACCCTTTCATTTACCAAAATGGCGACAAGAAGGGTCAACCAGGAGCTCAGCTGAAAGGTCGTCTTCTCTTCATTGGCAGAATCTCTGTCGATGGTGAAGAGGTCTACCGGGCACCTGAGCGTAACGCCTCCTCGGACGAAGCTGACCAATCTGATGGTGACGGGGCTGAGACAAGTTCTGAAGCCGCCTCGCCCCTCAGCTCAGTAGCGTAAACCAACGCCTAACCCCACCCGCGGAGAATGAGGGTTCTCTGTGGGGAGGGAGGCTTTATGGATCCCATCCATGAACCACTATTCCAACCTGTACGATGAAATCGCTGAAGCCGTACCTGGCGAACCACCCAGCTTCGAGCAACTCATCAAGATGGTCCGAGACCTTGCTGATGATCCGGAGCAGCCAGTGGCAGGCTTTACGAGTTTCGAGGAGTTCTTCGCCTGGTTCGATACGCTGACCGGCTACGATCAGTTCGATCTGGACGAGGACGTTCTACCCCACAAACTGCTGTTAGAGGTTGTCTACGACGCTCTGCTGGCAGAGCAATAAACCATATCAGGTGTTGCGGCCCGCAACACTTGCCCGACTGGGAGCACGCTCCCATCGGGAGTGCGTCCCCGATCAAATCAGGAGGTCCCTATGGACGTCACGTATGGTCTGAACGCATACAGAACCACTGGCCAGCTCCTCAAGCTGGACATCCTTCAAAGCAAAGCTGGCTGGTACATCGGCACCATCGACCATGATGGGCCTGTGTCGCGTGAGTCTGGCTACTATAAAACCCCCCAAGCAGCTTATGACGCCATGCGTGCCGGCAACTGGGAGCAACACCTCGACTAAGCAAGTCTCGGCTCTGTAGCTGGGCTCTGTTGTCTCACTCACACCTACCCGATGGGAAACATCCCAGCGGGGGTGTTTTCCATCATTGGAGAACACCATGAATACTGAAATCACAATAGCTGTAGCTCCGGCATCTGTTGCGAGCAAAGTCGATGCGCTTTACGCAGCCGCTACGGCTAAGTTCCCGACTTACGAGACCGTTGTGCATCGGTCGTTCTGTGAATCGATGCGGCAAGCATTTCCTGATCCGCAGAGCACCGAAGGAACCCAAGCAATTCAGTACGCCATCGGGGAGTACGGTTACCTCACTCCTGAGGAAATAGCGGCTGAAGATGCTGAATCCACCAATGATGGTATCTGTTCACACGGGCTGGATTTCTGGACTTGTCCGAAGGGCTGCTTTGGATGAAATGGTTCGGTTCATAGCCTTCATTTCGACGCTTTCTACCAGCCGGTAGCTCAGCACACTAAACCTCTAACACCTCACCCAATGGGAAACATCCCATTGGGGGTGTTTTCCATTTCTTGGAGAGCACCATGACCAATTTCACCTCACTCATCACATCGAAGATCGGCGAATCACGAGGCGTGGCCCGCCTTTGGCTGGAAGGTCAAAAGCTCCTGAAAGCTGGGGTTATGGTTGGCGCCCGGTATGAAGTCCGTGCGTGTCGGTCGACCAGGCGACTTGAGCTGGTCCCATGCAAAGGACAGGAAGCAGGGAGAGCGTTCACCGTCTCACGCCGCGAGCGTAATGGTGTCGTAGTGCCCCTGCTGGAGTTCCGCTCGCCAGTGCTTCGGGAGGTATTCTCAGCGGCCGATAAGGTCCGTGTTGTGATTCGCCTAGGCCGTATCCTAATCACCGAGATCGATAAGGATCGGAAGGTTGCAGAACGCTTGCTCCGGCTTCAGCAGAAGGTAAGACGATCAGAGCCGTTGGCCGTTTGCAGTCTCTTTCATGGCGGAGGAGTCCTGGATAGGTCGGTACACAGCGGCCTGTTGCGGTCCGGTGTCGGCTCGTTCGTTCAGATTGGGGTAGAGCTAGAAGGGCAGTACCTCGACGCCAGCCTGCGCAACAATCCGATGCTGTGGACGGATGAGTCGATTGCCATCTGCTCGGATATTCGAGATGTGAAACGGGGGCCGGATATTCCGCAGTGCGACCTATTGGTCGCTGGTATTCCGTGCACAGGAGCGTCCCGGTCAGGTAAGGCCAAGAACAAGCTGGTGGCTACTGAGGACCATCCGTCAGCAGGAGCTTTGTTCATGGACTTTCTGGAGTTTGTGCGTTTCGCAAACCCCGCGATCGCGATCATAGAGAACGTGCCCGACTACCTGAACAGTACCTCGATGATGGTCATTCGTTCTGCTCTTGCTTCATTCGGGTACAGCGTTTTCGAGTGCATTTTGGATGGTGCGAAATATGGAGCGTTAGAGAACCGGTCAAGGATGGCTGTGGTTGCTTATACGGAAGGTGCTCTAACGAACCTGACAGAGGACGATGTTCTCCCTTTGAGGACCAAGGAGGCGACCTTGGGGTTTGGGGAGCAATGGAACCAAAAACCAACATAAGCCCTACCACCTCCGCTCAGAGCCCTCTTCCCAGGCATCTGCCTCGATAAAGCAATTACGCATCTCGGCCTCTTGGCTGATCTCGGTCAGCAGATCATGTACCGTCTTATCCAGTGCCTCATCGTTGCGATAGGGAATGCTCAGCGCGTAGTTGCCCGACTCAAGCAGCTTCATGCCGTAAGGTTCCAGGCAGTAACGCTCGATATTCTCCAGTGCCCGTTTTTTACCACGCACGAACTTGCTGTTGTTCTCGACGGCCAGGCGCAATATGACCGTCGCGATCCGTTCGGCATTGTCCACTGCCGGTGGGACCGTGATGTTGAGATGCTGGGTGATTTTTGCGGGTACGCCGATCGTTATGCCGCGATGCCGGAGGTAGCGGTAAAGCGTGCTTTTGGAAATGTGCAGTTTCTTGCCAATGGCGCTCACACTTAACCGACCCTCTCGGTACAGCGTTTCTGCGGCCATAGCGGTCGCTTCCGCCTGAGCGGGCAGCCCCTTCGGGCGGCCACCGACTCGACCACGTGACCGTGCAGCGGACAAGCCTGCCTGTGTGCGCTCACGAATCAACTCACGTTCGAACTCTGCCAATGAAGCGAACAGGTTGAACACAAAGCGGCCTTGCGCGTGGGTGGTATCGATGGGGTCATTCAGACTTTGCAGGCCAACGTTACGAGCGGCCAATTCACCGACCAGTTCGACCAGGTGCTTGAGCGAGCGCCCTAGACGATCCAGCTTCCAAATCACCACAGCATCACCGGCCCGTACATGAACCAATAATTTGTCCAGTTCCGGACGTGCGCTTTTTGAGCCGCTGGCAACGTCTTGATAGATCCGCTCGCACCCTGCCTTTGTCAGAGCATCGATCTGGAGGTCGGCGTTCTGATCCCGAGTACTCACCCGCGCATAGCCAATTTTCATCAAAAGTACCGTTTACTCAACAGAGAAATTGAAAATAGAACCTTGATTAACGATACCAGTATTTAAAACCATAATATGGGCTAACTCGGAGCTGGGCAGGTCTTCCGTTAAAGTTCTATAAAACGAGGGTTTTATCGAACCGTTGCGGCGCAGTGAGGATCGAGTGTATAAACACATAAACACCTAACATTGGAAAAAGTCATGAATACCACTCGCTGGAACGTCGCCGTCTCCACCGACACCGACCAATCGCTTCGCATGTTTCTGGCCAGCCAAGGCGGTGGCCGTAAGGGCGACCTGTCGCGCTTCATCGAAGAAGCGGTGCGGGCACACATCCTGGAGCTGAGCGCCGAACAGGCCAAGGTTTCCAATGCCCATCTGAGTGAGGCCGAACTGACCGAAGCGGTTGAAGAAGCGCTCGACTGGGCGCGTAAGCGCTGATGCGGGTTGTATTGGATACCAACATTCTGTTCAGTGCGCTGATCTCACCGCATGGGTCTCCTGATGCGATCTATCGGGCCTGGCGTTCAGCTCGCTTCGAGGTGGTGACTTCACGGGCACAGCTCGACGAAATTCGTCGCGCCAGTCGTTACCCCAAGCTTCAGGCCATCCTTCAGCCTGCCAAAGTGGGGGCCATGATCAATAACCTGCAACGCGCCGTGGTATTGGAGCGGTTGACCATTGAGGTTGAAGCCGATGATCCGGATGACTCTTTTCTGCTGGCCATGGCTTTGGCGGGCAATGCGGACTACCTAGTAACCGGTGATCGACGCGCAGGCCTCTTGCAGCGCGGACATATCGAACGCACGCGGATTGTCACCCTCGCCGTGTTCTGCGCCGAGGTACTGTGATCGATGCCGGTTGGTTTTCTGACTCAGGAGCAACGCGACGGCTTTGGTCGCTACATCGATGCGCCCAGCCGTGATGAACTGGAGCGCTACTTCCACCTGAGCGATGAAGACCGTGAAGCCGTCCAGGTACTACGGGGCAACCATAACCGCTTGGGCTATGCCGTTCTGCTGACTACCGTTCGCTTCGTCGGTGTTTTGCCGGACAAACCCACGGCTGTGCCGGTGGAAGTCCTGCTTGTGCTTTGTCGGCAATTGGCAATCGCCGACCCTGACTGTCTTGTACGTTATAGCGATCATCGTCGCTGGATACATGCGGCCGATATTCAAGAGCGCTATGGCTATCGCCACTTTACTGACCCAGGCATCGGCTTTCGTTTGAGCCGATGGCTGTATGCCCTTTGCTGGACTGGTACTGATCGTCCTGGCGTGCTGTTCGAACGAGCTACCTCATGGCTGCTCACACAGAAAGTCCTATTGCCCGGAATTTCCCAGTTAGAGCGCTTCATTGCCCAACTGCGTAGCCGGGTTGAAGAACGCCTCTGGTACACCTTGAGCCGCAGCGTGACCGAGGAGCAAAGACAGCACCTACAAGACTTGCTTCTGGTGGCCGAAGGCAACCGTAGTTCCCGACTGGATCAACTACGCTCCGGCCCGGTGATGGTCAGTGGCCCTGCACTGGTTCGGGCGCTGCGTCGGCTGGATGATGTACGCGGGTTGGGTATCGCCTTACCGGCAGCTGCGCATATCCCTCCCAGCCGCATTGCCGCCCTGGCTCGCTTTGCCAACACCGCGAAGGTCACGGCCATCAATCGACTGCCGGCGTCGCGCCGGTTGGCGACGTTGGTGGCATTCGCGGTTTCCTTGGAAGCCAGTGCGCACGACGATGCTCTGGAAGTTCTGGAAGCGCTACTGCGTGATATCTTCAACAACGCAGAGAAGGCTGACAAGAAGGCTCGGTTGCGTAGTCTAAAAGACCTGGATCGCTCGGCGGCAATGCTCGCCGCTGCGTGCAAGGTCGTGCTGGATAGCTCGATCAGCGATGACAATGTCCGTGCCCGGCTGTTCAACGACCTGCCACGTGTCACGCTGGAGAAAGCCCTGGAAGAGGTCAATGCGTTGATCCGTCCGGCCAACGATGTGTTTTACCTCGCTCTGGAGGAGCGCTACCGCAGCGTGCGCCGTTTCCTTCCTGACTTATTGAAACATATTCGCTTCGGCTTCAGCCCGGCGGGTAAGGGTGTGGCGGCTAGTTTGGACTGGTTGCAACTGAACTTGCCTCGCAGGAAGCCGGAGGATGACGTGCCGCAGGAGATCGTGGCCAAGGCTTGGCAGAACCACATCACTCGCGAAGATGGCTCCCTCGACATGGGCGCCTATGTCTTCTGCACGCTTGATGCACTACGCACGGCCCTACGCCGCCGCGATGTCTTTGTTGCACCCAGTTGGCGCTATGCCGACCCGCGTATCGGTCTGCTCGATGGTGCAGAATGGCTGTCGGCGCGACCGATCATCTGTCGCTCACTGGGCCTGACTGTGGACGCCAAAACCACCTTGGACGCCTTGTCTGCCGAGCTGGATGCGACTTGGTACGCAGTCGCCGCTCGCCTGCCCGACAATCCTGCGATCCAGTTGAGTGAGAATACAGAGGGCAAAACCGAGCTGTCCCTCGGAGCGCTGGAGAAGCTGGAAGAGCCCAACTCGTTGCTGCAACTGCGTGCAGCCGTGGCCGACTTGATGCCGCGTGTCGATTTGCCGGAAATCCTGTTAGAAATCGCCGCTCGTACCGGCTTCACTGAAGCCTTCACCCATGTGTCCGAACGCAAGGCGCGGGCCGACAACTTGGTGACGAGTTTGTGCGCAGTGCTCTTGGGAGGAGCCTGTAACACCGGCCTGGAGCCCTTGACTCGCAACGACAACCAAGCGCTGCGCCGTGACCGGCTGTCCTGTGTGAGCCAGAACTATCTCCGTGACGATACCCTGTCGGCAGCCAATGCCATTTTGGTGGCTGCGCAGAGTCAACTGGAGCTGGCTCAGGTCTGGGGCGGCGGCGAGGTGGCCTCCGCCGATGGCATGCGTTTTGTCGTACCTGTGCGTACCGTACATGCCGGCCCTAACCCGAAGTATTTCGGTACCGGCCGGGGCGTCACCTGGTACAACCTGATCTCCGACCAGTTTTCCGGTCTTAACGCCATTACGGTGCCCGGCACCCTGCGCGACAGCCTAGTATTGCTCGCGGTTGTGCTGGAACAACAGACCGAATTGCAGCCCACACAAATCATGACCGATACCGGTGCTTACAGCGATGTGGTGTTCGGGTTATTCCGTCTGCTCGGTTATCACTTCTGCCCGCGCCTGGCTGATGTCGGCGGTACCCGCTTCTGGCGCACCCGCCCGGACGCGGATTACGGCAAGCTCAACGGACTTGCTCGCCAGTCAGTCAAGCTCGACCTGATCGCCGAGCACTGGGATGACCTGTTGCGTTTGGCTGGCTCACTCAAACTTGGCCGAGTGCCGGCGACAGGCATCATGCGCACCCTACAAACGGGAGATCGTCCGACCCGTCTGGCCCAGGCGTTGGCAGAGTTCGGACGGATCGAGAAAACCCTGCATACGTTGACCTACATTGATGATGAGTCCAAGCGCCGCGCCACCCTGACCCAACTGAATCGCGGCGAAGGCCGACACAGCCTGGCTCGCGCCGTGTTCCATGGCAAACGAGGCGAGCTTCGCCAGCGCTACCGAGAAGGCCAGGAGGATCAACTCGGTGCCCTGGGCCTGGTGGTAAATATCATTGTGCTATGGAATACCCTCTACATGACGGCTGCCGTGGAGCGGTTAAAGCAGCACGGCTACCCGGTACAGGACGAAGACCTGGCTCGTTTGTCGCCGCTGATCTTCGAGCACATCAATATGTTGGGACGGTACTCCTTCGCGGTACCAGAAGAGGTCGCCCGAGGTGAGCTACGGCCACTGCGTAATCCAGACGACGATATTTAGGTGCGCAGGTCGAACTCAGTGGGCTATGTTGTCAGATAGCTTAGATGGGATTGACCACAGCATTTCTCAATAAGTAGAAACACTGTGGCTTAGAGAGTTATCTCAGCGCAGCAGCAATACAGGCATGGTGGCTGTTCGAAGCATCGTCGTAGTCGTGCTTCCTACCAAAAACTGCCTGATGCGTGAATGCCCATAGGCACCCATGACCAGCAGATCAATGCCGTGCTCTGTCTGATAATCGTGCAGAGCCGACTCCACCTCACCTTGTCTGATTTCAGCTTGGACTAGGAAGCCAGCCGAGAGAAGCATGCTTTGTGCTTTTCCCAGTGCCTCGTGATTGCTCACCGAATCTGCACCGACCGTAACAAGATGAATGGGCAAGTCTTTGCAAAGCGAACTGGCGGCAAACATTTGGATGGTTTTGTAGGCTGTGGAGCTGCCGTCAAATGCGAGCATCACCTTTTCGGGCTTTTTATAGCTGTTGGCTGTGATCAGGATAGGCCGGTGAATTGTTCGCACTACAGCTTCTATCTGGCTGCCAAGGCTGTGCGCGTTGCGTGAGTTGTCTTCACCCACTCTTCCTATCACCAACAGTCGAATATCCTCCTGAAGGTCGCTCAGACTTTCTACCAAGTGTCCGTGGCGCTGCTTCAGCTCAGGAAACGCAGCGCCGGAAATGACCGTTCGCTCCCTGGCCTTTTCCAGCATGTGTTGGCCCTGTTCCAGAGCGAGTCTGGCGCGTTGGGCATCCAATGTAGCCAGCTCCTCCAGCAGATGCTCTCGACTGCCGAGACCAATATTTCCACTTAGGTCAGCTGCTGCTGGGTATTTCTCTTCATCCAATACGTGAAGCAAGGTAAGAGGCGCGTTGAGTCGCTGCGACGCCCATGCTGCGTAGTCGCAGACCGCCAATGAGGATTGTGAGTTATCAATACATGCCATTACGTGGGTCATTGTCGATCTCCTTAGTGGCTCATGAGCTTGTCGATGGCGCCAGGTTTGTCATGCACGCCAAAGCGGTCAACGATTGTGGCGCTGGCCTCATTTAGACCCAGCACTTCAACCTCGGCGCCCTCGCGACGGAACTTGATTACCACTTTATCCAGCGCGGCGACGGCGGTGATATCCCAGAAATGCGCCTGTGTCAGATCGATGGTGACCTTGTTGAGCGCTTCCTTGAAGTCAAAAACTTCGGTGAACTTGTCTGCCGAGCTGAAGAACACCTGGCCTACCACGCGGTAAGTCCGATGCGACTCCGTCTCTTCAAGACTGCTCTTGATATCGAGGTAATGTCCGACCTTGTTCGCAAAGAACAACGAAGCCAGCAGTACGCCGACCAACACGCCGTAAGCCAGATTATGCGTTGCCACGACCACCACAACGGTCGCGACCATGACGAGGTTGGTCGACAGTGGGTGCTCTTTCAGATTGCGCAAGGAATCCCAGCTAAAGGTGCCGATGGATACCATGATCATCACAGCAACCAATGCAGCCATCGGGATCTTGGAGAGCCATTCGCCGAGGAAAACGACCATCAGCAGCAAGAAAATGCCCGCGCACAATGTGGAGAGACGGGTACGTCCACCGGATTTCACGTTGATGATCGACTGGCCGATCATGGCGCAGCCTGCCATACCGCCGAGCATCCCGGCAGCGATGTTGGCAATGCCTTGACCCTTGCATTCACGGTTTTTGTTGCTGGTGGTATCGGTCAAATCGTCGACGATGGTCGCGGTCATCATGGACTCAAGCAGACCTACTACGGCCAAGGCGGCTGAGTACGGGAAGATGATGCGCAGAGTTTCAACGTTCAGCGGGACTTCAGGCCACAGGAAAATCGGCAGCGTGTCCGGCAGTTCGCCCATGTCACCCACAGTGCGGATATCCAGACCGAGGTAAATAGCAATGGCCGTCAGGGCCAGGATGCACACCAGCGGCGAGGGAATCAGCTTGCCGATCTTCGGTACATACGGAAACAGATAGATTATTCCGAGGCCCACTATGGTCATGGCGTAAACGTGCCAGGTCACGTTGGTCAATTCAGGTAACTGCGCCATGAAAATCAGAATCGCCAATGCATTCACAAAGCCTGTGACTACCGAGCGCGAAACAAAGCGCATCAGAGAGCCCAGTTTCAGGTATCCAGCGAGGATTTGAAGCACCCCGCAGAGCAAGGTGGCTGCCAGCAAATACTGAAGCCCGTGATCTTTTACCAGGGTGACCATCAGCAGTGCCATCGCACCGGTAGCTGCCGAGATCATGCCGGGTCGACCGCCGACGAAGGCGATGACAGCACAGATACAGAAGGAGGCGTAGAGACCGACCTTGGGGTCGACGCCGGCAATGATAGAGAAAGCAATGGCCTCCGGGATCAGCGCGAGCGCGACCACGATCCCCGCGAGCACGTCTCCACGGACGTTGGAAAACCACGTCTGTTTGAGCGATTGCAGCATCAGAATATCCAAGGCAATGCACCACACGCACACCAGGCAGATGGCGAGCGCGTCGATACGAATTCAAGTTGTGAGGATTATTTGGCTGTGTGCCTTGGGTGTAAAAACCGGGCATACAGCAGTACGCGACCGCGAGCGAAACTAGCGGAAGCGAGATGTTGCGAGGGGGCGTAGCGCTAAGGCGGCGTAGGCTGCCAGTAGATCGTTTGGAGTACAGTCATGCTGGTGTTCCTGTAGCTCAAGAGGTATGGCTGAGCGATAAAGTATACAGTGAAGATATCGTCAAATGCGACCTGCTGCCTCGTTTGGGTCAGTTCTTCCAGCCGTGCTGATCTCCCTAGGGATGCTCCGATCAACTTGTCGTGCAGCCGCGGCAAGTTGCAATTTTCCAGGCACCTACAGCGTCATTGGACGAAAAGTGACCGAAAAATCATGTACGGAGAGCTTTTTCGACCGGTTCTCCGTGTTAAACGCGAACCTCACCCATACCCATGAGCTGTTTTCGAACCCTCCACAGGTTTGCCAGGGCGAACAGCGTGGTCAACTGAGCCGTGTTTTTCATCAGCCCACGAAAACGTACTTTCACGTAACCAAACTGCCGCTTGATCACGCGAAACGGATGCTCGACCTTGGCCCGTGTCTGAGCCTTGCAGAACTCGATCTTGCGCTTGGCTTTGTACAGTACGCTGCGCTGGTTCAGCTTGGAATAGGTGCTGCGACGCGCTGCAATCTGCCAGATCACCCCCCGATTTTCATGCTCTTCGCGCCTTTCGACACCGGTGTAACCGGCATCTGCATACACGGCGTTTTCTTCGCCATGCAGCAGTTCAGCCACCTGCGTGACATCGGCCACATTGGCAGCGGTGCCATGGACGTGATGCACCAGGCCGGACTCGACATCGGCACCGATGTGCGCCTTCATCCCGAAGAAATACTGACCGCCTTTCTTGGTCTGGTGCATCTCGGGATCACGCTTGCCTTCTTTATTTTTGGTCGAGCTGGGGGCATGAATAATGGTGGCATCGACGATGGTGCCTTGGCGCAGCGACAGGCCTTTTTCCTGCAGATAACCATTGATGACCGCAAGGATTGCCGGTGCGAGCTGATGCTTCTCCAGCAAGTGCCGGAAGTTCATGATCGTGGTGTCTTCGGGGATTGGCGCGCTCAGCGTCAGGAGTGCGAACTGGCGCATGGGCGTGATTTCGTAGAGCGCTTCTTCCATGGCCGGGTCGCTCAGGGAGAACCAGTTCTGCAACAGATGGATGCGCAGCATGGTTTCCAAAGGATAGGGTTTTCTACCGCCGCCGGCCTTGGGGTAGAACGGTTCGATCAGCTCCAGCAGGCCTGCCCAGGGCACCACCTGATCCATTTCGGCGAGGAAGCGCTCTCGGCGGGTTTGCTTGCGCTTGCCGGCGTACTCAAAGTCGGAAAAGCTCATCTGGCTCATGGGCGGCTCGGATCAGGTGTTGCGGGGATTCTCGCATAACTGAAGGCTTGTTCGGAGATTCCCTAGGCATGAGCTGCGCAAAGCTCAGGAACTGAGCCAGGAGACATTGGCCAAGGCCTTGAATATCAATCAGGCCGCTGTATCGAAAATGGAGCGGCGCACAGACATGTACATCAGCACGTTGCGTAATTACATCCGCGCCATGGGGGGGGAGCTGGAAATTATTGCGACCTTCCCGGATGGGCAGGTGAAAATTGAGAATTTTTCGGATCCGGAAGCGGTGCGCTAAAGCAGCATAAGAGCCGGTCGATACCCGGCTCTCCCTACCGTTGAGGCAGTGCCCCTACCGCCTTAAAAATCCCAGCGAGTGGTCACCATCACGTTGCGTGGGTCGCCGTAGTAGGCGGAGTCATAAAAACCGATGTTGGTGAAGTACGCCTTGTCGAACAGGTTGTTGACGTTGACGGTGGCCGACAGGTTGTCGGTGAACTGGTAGCGCGCCATCAAGTCCACCAGCCAGTACGGGTCTTGGGTGAATTTTTCGTAGCGTCCCGCGCGGTTGTCGTAGCCCCAGTTGTAAACCGTCTGCCAGCCAGCACCTTGCCAGCGTGCGCCGCCACCGAGGGTGAGTTTGTCCAGATTACCCTTGAGTTTGTAGCTGCTGTAAAAGCTGACCTGGTCTTGCGGCTCCCAGGTCGCGACTTTTATGTGGTCGTCGTCGCGGCTGATTTTGTGCGTGTAACCGGCCTGCAATTGCCAGCCGGGGGTGAGTTCTCCGGAAATTTCTGCCTCGTACCCTTTGGTCGTGGTCTTGGTGCCGATGTAGGAGTATTCCGCACCGGGTGTGGAGTTAAACAGCAGGTCTGCGACGGGCCGGTTGGTTTCATGCACTTCAAAGTAGGCAAGGCTGCTGTTCAGGCGGCCGCCAAAAAACTCGCCCTTAAGCCCCAGTTCATAGTTCTTGCCTTCGTCGGGGGCAAGCATTTTGCGCGTGCGGTCACGGTACTGCGTCTGCGGCTGGAAAATTTCGGTGTAGCTGGCGTAGGCCGAGACATTGTCATTGAGGTCATACACCACACCGGCATAGGGCACGCCCTTGCCGCTGGCCTTGGTTTTACTGGTGCCGGTGACTTGGTAGTTGGCAACCCGGGTGCCGAGCATCACGTGCAGGTCATCCATCAGGCTGAAGCGCCCGGCGATGTAAGTCCCGCTTTGGCGAGTGGTCTCATCGTTTATTTTGGTGGGCTGATTCCACAGCGGCTCAATGGCTTGGCCGTGCCACTGGTAGAAATCGTAGTTGTTGTCGAAGTAGGTGGCGTTTGAGTAGTCCTTGCCTTTCCAGTCAGAGATGGACAGGGACTGGCCCACGACTAATTGGTGTTCGCGGCCAAACAGCTCAAAAGGTCCCGATGCATAGACATCAAGGCTGTCACGGGTGGTTTCGCCGGTATATTTGCGCGCATAAATCGAACTGGCGGTTGCGGAGTCCTGTGAGATGTAACCCAGCGGCGCGTCGTAGCCATTGATCTGATGGTTGTATTGGCCTTTGGTCACCCAGCCATTGTCAAAGTTGTGCTCCAGGGTGGCGAACACGGTTCGGCTGTACTGCTCCCAACTGCTCCATTTGGGACCGTTGTTGAATGAGCGCGGCAGATCCAGCTTATTGCCCGTCGCATCGAAAATGGTACGGGTGCCGGTCCAGCTGGAGCCTTTGGGGTTGCTGTCCTGATAGTCGGCGCCCAGGGTGAGCAGCGTGTCTTCATCCAGGTCGACCTCAAGAATGCCGTAGTACACGCCGGTTTTGCGCGAGTAGTGGTCCAGGAATGACTTTTTGTCCTGATACGCCGCAACGGCTCGACCGCGCACGTTGCCGGTCTCGGTCAGCGGGCCGCTCACGTCGATTTGTGTGCGGTAGTTGTCCCAGGAGCCGGCGCCCACCTCGATGCTGCTCATGAATTGCGAGGTGGGTTTTTTACGAATCAGGTTGATGGTGCCGCCAGGGCCGCCAGCCCCGGTGAGCAGGCCGGTCGCGCCCTTGAGCACTTCAACCCGGTCATACAGGGCCATGTCGGTCAGGGTCTGCCCGGCCGAGTATTGCGCGTCCCGTAGAGTCGGTATGCCATCGTATTGAAAGTTGACGATGGAAAAGCCACGCGAGTAGTAGTTGGTGCGCTCAGTGTCATACGTCGACACGGTGATGCCCGGCGTGTGGCGCATCACGTCATCAATGGCGTTGAGTCCGAAATCGTCCATGACCTGGCGGGTCACCACCGAAATCGACTGCGGCGTTTCTCGCGGAGTCAGCACCAGCCGTGTGGCCGTGGCGATAGTGCCCGGCGTGTAGGACCCCGTGCCCTCCGTAACAGACCCCAACTGGTTGGTGGTGACCTGAGTGGCGCCCAGCTCCAGGGCCGATTGCGCGTTGCGTGCGACCAGTACATAGCCCCCATTGCTCTGGCGCTCGGCTTGCAAGCCGCTGTTGGCGAGCAAGCGCTCCAGGCCTTCTTCAACACTGTATGAGCCTTCCAGCCCGCTGGTGTGGAGGTGGCGAGCCTGTTCCGTGTCGAACGAAATAGTCACCCCCGCCTGCACGCCAAACTGGGTCAGGGCGTTGCCCAACGGGCCTGGGGCAATCTCATACACCGTCTGGCTTTGCGCACACGCCTGGGTGGGCATCAGCGCCAGGGCGGGCAGGCTGGCCAGCGACGCGCCGAACACCGCCATGCGCACAGCGCGCGTTATCTGGGTACTGGCATTGAGGGGGAGCGGGGGCATTCGGTGATCCTTCCGTTAGTCTGGCAGATAGCCGCTGTGATCGCGGTTTGTGTCAAAGACGGATGAGAATCAAAATCAGCAAGGCCGCGCGCCGGGATTTTCTAAATAAACTCAGACCGGCTCGATGTTGGCCCAATAACGCGTCACATAACGCACCTTGACCGGTAACGTCTTGCTCAGGTTTTCCAGCACGGTGTCGGTGTCATCGATACGAAACGCCCCCGAAATGCTCAACCCTTGAACCGCCGGGTCGCACCGCAGTACGCCGGGGCGATAACGGCCCAACTCTTCGATAAAGTCCCCCAGGGGCCAGTCATTGACGCTCAACATGCCCTGCACCCAGGCGGCCGATTCAGCCGGTAAAAGCCCAACCGCGCTCACCGCATCGCGATCGAACGTGACTTGCTGCCCGGCCTCCAGCCGCAAAGGCTGATCGGCATGGCGAAGCGGGCGGACCTCAACCGCAGCCTGTAGCACGCCGACGCGGGTGTAAGCGGGCAGTTGGCGAACACTGAAGCGGGTGCCGAGCGCCCGCACGCTGCCGTCAACCGTTTGCACGACCAAGGGCCGCGGGTCGGCGGGCTGGGCGGTTTGCAGCAGGATTTCGCCGCGATACAACTGGATCTGTCGCTGCGTTGCATCGAAGTGAATATCCAGCGCGGTGCCGGCGTTCATCTCCAATTGCGAGCCGTCTTCCAGCCGCAGCGAGCGGCGTTCACGGCTGCCGGTGCTCAGTTCTGCCAGCATCGAACGATAGGGCACCTGCTCAACGGCCAGCCACGAACACCCGCCCACGGCCACCAGCATGCTGAGGATTTTCAGCACATCACGGCGCTGGGCCTTGGCGGCCCCCAAACTGGACAACGCCGCTTGCCGGGGCATTTTGGACCACTGCTGCTGGAGGATTTCGACCCGTGCCCAGGCTGCCGCATGCTGCGGGCTGGCGTGCAGCCAGGTGTGCCAGGCCCGCTGCCGCGCCTCATTGACCGTGCCGTCATTGAGTTGCACATACCAGGTGGCGGCGGCTTCGAGGGTTTTGATGTCCATGTCAGGTGGCCTCACGCGTCAACCAGCAACAGGCAGCGGGTCATGGCGCGAATCAGGTGATTTTTAACCGTGGTCACCGACACCCCAAAGCGTTCTGCTGCGGCCACGTAGGTCAGCCCTTCCAACTGCACGGCGAGGAAAATCTCCCGGGTTCTGGGGCCCAGTTCGTCGAGCAGGGTATCGATTGAGATCAGCATCTCGATGATCGACAACCGCACCTCCGGCGACACCTCCACCGGCTCTGGCCGTTGCGCCAACGCAAACAGATACGCCTGCTCAATGGTGCGCCGACGGGACTTGTCGATCAGCAGCGAGCGGGCAATGGCACTGAGATAGCCCCGAGGCTCGCGAATGGGCACGTCATGGCGGGCCGTCATCACCCGCACAAACGTGTCCTGAGCCAAATCCGAAGCATCGGCCGCATTACCGAGCCGCACGCGCAACCAGCCTTTCAGCCAACTGTTGTGTTCGCTGTACAGCTGATGAAGCGCTGAATGATCGAGCGACGACATGAGAGAGTCACCAAAAGCGTAAATGGTAATCGCTCTCATTGTCGTGATGGCACGGCAGTAATGCAAGAGGGGAAGGGCAACTACCTTACGGGCCGTCCACACCACCCTCGTAGCAGTTGACGAGCCTTGCGAGGCTACGTCCGATCGCGCAGCGATCGTAAATCCTCAAAGCACGGTTTAACTGGAAGACCGCAACAGTCGGACGTCGCCTCGCAGGCTCGGCAACTGCTACGGGCTGAGAACTCCTAAAACCGTCCGCTAATGCCCAGCAACGGGCCTTTTTGCACGATGTCGTACACAAACCCGTCGTTGCGATAGTTCACGCCCATGGCCCGGTAGCCGGCCACCGCCGAAAATCCGGGGGTGAACTCCCAGCCGGCCAGCGCTGCCAGGTCCCAGTCTTCACGGGATTGCCCGGCACCCACCATGCCCCAGGAGGACAACCAGAACCGCTCACTCACGGCATAGCGCCCCCGCAGCCCGACCATGGCGTCTGCCCACGTGGCGTTGTCAGAACCGGAATGCCCCGAAGCCTGCCCACCATGGAGGGTCAGGGTGGTGCTGCTGTACCAGACGCGCACGCCGCCCGCGACGTCGACCCGATAATCGTCATCGCCGAGCACCGTATAACCGCCCCCCAAAAAGCCTGACGCCGTCTTGCCTTCAACCTCAAGCTTGGACCCGGTTGGCAGGCGGCTGCGGGTGTCGGTGTCGATGTACATCAGGTCGGCAAGCACGCTGTAAGGCCCGCGCCGCGCTTCACCCATGAACATCAAGGACATGTCGACGGTGCGTGCGATGTCCGAAAAGTCGGACTTCACAGAGGCCGTCCCGGTGCTTTTGTGGCCGACGTGCCCACGAATACCGGCGCCCCACAGATAAGGCCCGCCGTTGAACTGCCATTCATCGCTGTCTGCCGCGTTGGCAACCGTCGGCAGGCCGCTTGCAGCGCTCGCCAAGGCCCCGAACAACAGGGCCAGATGCACGTGTTTACGCCGCAACGAAGTGTTACTGAGCCTCATGGCGCATCCCCGCTCAGTGCTGCGTCAACGAGAGCGCGACGCCCTCGGCGGCGCAGTTTTCTGTCGGCGTGTTGCCTGCTTTTTGTGCTGCCTGGATTTCTTCCTTCGCCGCTGCCAGATCCTTCAGGAACGCCGGATTGCTGTGCAGACTGGCCACGGTGGCGGCGCCCATGATGCGCCCGGCATCCACGTCGCTTTGCCAGTGGGCGTTGCAGATGACGCGGCTTTGGCCATACGCCAGGCCACGGGTCATCAGTTCAGTGGCGCGTGCCGGGTTCACTTCTGCGAGGATCAAGCCCCAGGCCCAGCCCGCCGCCGAGTGCCCGGAAGGCCAGGAACCGTCGGTGCGCAGCAGCGGTTCCATGTCTTTGCGGCAGGTGCCTTCGTCATGCACCACAAACGGACGGGTGCGGTTGTAGGCGTTTTTCCCGGCATACGTGGAGCCACTGGCATCCGTCAGCGTGCGCTGCATCAAGGTGTACAGGTGCGGCGTGGTCTTCTCGCTGATCTGCGTCCCCATCGCGCACGAGAATGTGTTCGCCGGGCCCGGGAACGACAACTCTGCATCCGTTGCCGCGAGCGCCTCCCGGGCTGTGCCACGCAGTGCCAGCGCTGCCCGCCGGGCTTCTTCATCCCGTGCCAGCGCCGCAGAGTCGGGCTTGGGCGGCGCGCCGAGCAATGCCAGGCGCAGCGGCAGGCCGGCCGGGTTGAGGTAACCCGGAGCCAGCTTGAAATGAGGGTCCGTGATCTTGGTGGCCGCCTCTTCAGCCAGCACCAGCCCCGACCACAGCAGGCCAGTCAGGGACACGGTCAGCCCCAACTGCTTATGTCGTTGTTTCATCGCGTGTTCCCTTGTTTGTTCTGTGGCGGATGGCAGCGGTGTGAGCGGTTAATCAAAACGAGTACAGCGCGTTCAGATAAGCGCCAGCGCCGACCTTTTCACCCGTGAGCGGGCTGTTGCGGGCATCGGAGACCAGTGCGTAGGTTTTGACCCCGCCTTCAAGGGCGATCTGTGGCTGCCATTGCCAGGTGAGGCCCAGCTTCAAGGTCACGTCACGCATCCCGCCGCCCGGGTGATATTCCTCGAACTGGGTGCGGGCCGCTTGCTGAGCCGTGACGCCGAAGCGCGCCATCATGTCGTTCTCATTGCTCCAGGTGCCGTACAGCGTCGAGTCCAGGGTCAATGTCGACGACAGCGCGTAAGTCGTGGCAAAACCGGCTTCAAGGTAGGCGGTTTTGCCCAGGCGCTCGCCGCCGTAATTGCGGTTGTCGCTCGAGCGCAGGCCGCGCACAAACAGGCGACCGGCCGGCAGCGTCCAGTACGCCTCAGCCCCGACCAGCGCGGTGCTGTCCAGGTTGCCCATGCCCCGCAGATAGTCATCGCGGCCGTCCAGGGTGTGGATTCGTTCTTTGCGGCCCTGGTCATAGCCGATCAACAGCGCAAAGCCGAAAGGCGACAAGCCCGGCAAGTCCCAACGCAGGCCCTCCGGGAACGCCGCGCTGAACGTGCCCCACTCTTGGGTCGGTAACACGGCCTTCAATTTCAGCGACGGGAAGGCTGCGTAGTGCGAAGAACCTTCGTACAACGGGCCGACACCAAGGCCGCCACCTACCGTCAGGGATGGCTCATTTGCGTTGTCTGCGTGTGCCGGCAGCGCCAACGCCAATGCGAGCGTCGCACCTGTCATGAGGGCCACGGGATGCTTGAGAAAGTTTGAACCGCCGATGGTTGTCATTGCTTGTTTCCTTGGTTGTAAAACCAAACGTGTGAGCGTGTGTGCCGGGTTATAGAAGTCGGGGGGTATGGATTAGCGGGCGACAAGCTCTGGCTTCGGGAAGCTCCATTGGCCATTGAGTAGTTGTTCGCTCGGCTGATAAAGCCTGACCGTGTAGTTCCAGCCGGGCGTGGTAGGCAGGCAATTGGCGATCGTCGCGTCGCAACCGCCGAACTGAATGACAATCGAGCCGTCCTCACTTTTCTTGGCGGTGAGGTTGTTCAACGAATAGGCGTCTTGGGGGTTCTTCTGGAAGTAACCGTCGGCGTTATAAACACTGACCGACCAAAAACCTTTGACCGGGACTTCGCCTACTTTCAGGCGGTAAACGGCGTGCCCATCGTTCTGCGGCATCACGCCGCCCAGGTAGATGGCATCCTTGGCCGGGTTGCCGCCCCATCCCGTGGCAGTGCCGATCAAGTGATGGATCGGGTTGACCGCGCCCTTGGCGCCAAAGGACTGGTTGTAGTCAGGGATCGTCGAGCCCAACACCTCCAACGCCGCACGCACTTTGGCCTGGCTGGCCGGGTCCCACTTAGTCACCACAAACTCACCAACCTTGGCCTGGCTGACTGTCATTGCGTCCTGCAGTGCATGGACCTTCTCAAGGTCTTTGCGATCAGCGGGATCGAAGAAGGTGCGCACCGCCACAAAGACATAGCGGGTGCCGACGGACTCTTTGGTCAATGTCTGGCGGCCGGCGCCGTAAGTGACGAGGGGCACGTAGTGATCTTCATTGATCACCGCCATCGACATGAAACGCCCATCGGCCTCAGGCAAGGTAATGGTGACGGGGCCTGCGTCGAGATCGAACACCGCTGACGAATAGAGCGTGTCCCGGTTCATTCGCACCACATTCTGGGCGTCGATGGGCACGGCTTCGCGGCTATGAACAAAGCGGCCCAAACTGCCCGTTGCCACCATCTTGCCCAAGTAAAGGTCGGACTCGGCACGGACAAAGTTATCCACACCCACCGGTATCGCCGCCTCAGGGGAGGATTGAGCGTTCGCACTTCCAACTACTGCCAGCGCCATGGCAAGGATGCAGATCGCATGTAAAGGGGGCATTTAAACCTCTGGGTTTATTGATTGGCGTTAGTTTTTTGACTGTATAAGAACGCCCTGGCGCAAACTTGCCATTTGGTGCCAAAAGCAATGCGAGCGCGCACGCGAAGGCCGCCCCGTAAAGGGGCCGCGCACAGTGGAGAGGGGTTAGGCGGGGGTATTAACGGTCTTGTTTCAAGAGAGTGCGATAGTGCGACGGCGGGCTGCCCGTCCAGCGTTTGAAGGCGCGAGTAAAGTGCGCGGGGTCGCTGTAGCCGACCATGTAGGCAATTTCGGTGGCGCTGTATCTGGCGCTGGCAATCAACTGCATGGCTTCACTGCGGCGTGTCTCGTCACGCAATGCATCGAAGTCGATACCGCAATGTTCCAGGCGCCGTTGGAGCGTGCGGGCAGACAGCCCGATCTTTCGTGAAACAGTCACAAGTTTGGACAACTCCTGATCCGCGATCTGCTGCACGAGCGCGTCCGCGGCGTCGGAGGTCGACTTCAAGGCCAGGGTGGTTTTCCAGGCACTGTCCCGAACAGGCTGCAAAGGCGTTTCGAGCAAGTCACGATCAAACTCGATCATGTTGTGCTCCGCATTCATCACCAGATTCGGCCCCAGATACTCCTCAAGCGCCTCGTCGCCGCGCTCTCGCGGGTTTTTCAGATGCACACGAATGGCGCCGGGCTCGCCGGACATCAGCGGGATCTTTCTCAGCAGCGCCAGCGTGCCCAAAATCACCTGCTTGGGGTCGGCCCCGTGGTGCCCGTTGAAGTGATGAACCAGCTTCGTCATCCGGCCTTCGGTGATGATCTTCACGTCACTGCCTTGGTGCAGCAAATCCGTGTGCACCGCCGCCAATGCACACGCCTGAGCCAGATTGGTCGAGCCCAGCACCCATTCGCCCCACACACCGAGCGAACGCACCTCAATCAAATGCCCCACCGACGCCCCGGCAAACGGGTCCTGAGCGACCGCCGCCATCTCATTGGCAATATGAAAACACGCCGCCCGTGGAATCCACGCCTCAGGGTTCTGAAACACCTGCGGAGAAATCCCATAACGCCGAAAAAACTCCAGCGGCGACACCCCGCGCATCCCCAGATAAGGAGCAATTTGCCGAAGCGTACTGAGCTTTATCGAGGGCGCAGCATTCGTCATCGCGTTCATACCTGATCAAAAGGCAAAAAATCGGCAGGGAGCAGCGGGAATAGGGTGTTGGCGCCTGTAGGCGCGGGTGATGGCACAGTTAACACGATGTTTGTTTCAGGGACAAGATCAGGTTTTTTCCCTGGTTGAGACAGGCTTTTCCTGAACTAAATGAGAGGCCTGAGGCTGGAGCCAGCTTGCCAAGTTTTGAGTTCCGGGATAGCCCATGGGAACTGACTTATCCCCCGGTTAGCTGTCGTTCAGTTCACTGAATAGCGACTTTTTGAGCAATTCGCTAAATCGCGCAGCTGCAACGGGCAGCAAGCGGCCTCGAAGCACGCCCAGTATCATCCTGCGCTGGTACCTCCTCAATTCTGATACAGGGAGGGCGACAAGGTCGTCGTCTACAAGGCGTTCACCTCCCTCTTTCCTGACCTGGAAACAAATCCCCCCGGTACGCCTGACAAAGTCCGTTAGAACCTGAAAAGAGTTCGACTCCATTTGTGGGTAAATGCGGGTGCCATTACGTTTCAGGTATTCATCCAACAGGCGTCTGCCACCCCAGGAGGTGTCGGCCAGCGCCAATGGATAGTCTGCTGTTGATGAAATCGAAATGGACTCAGCGCTGGCCAGGACGTGATCGCGTTTCACTAGCGCGTGGATGGAGTAGGGGGCCTGGGCAAGTTCATGAAAATCAGCATTCTGCGAGGGGTTGAAAGCCAATCCCAGATCGCAGTCATTCTCTACGACGGCATCGACCACTTTATCTGCGCCGGCGACCTTCACAGCAAAGCTGACCTTCGGATACTGGGTCTGGAACGTTGCAATCAGGTCAATCAAATGAACATCTGCAATCGCCGCCACGGCAGCGATTTTGATGTGACCGCGCTTGAGCCCTTCAAGCTCTCTAATGCTTGAATGAGCATCCTCTGCGTCGCACAAGGCTTTTTTGGCGTAGGCAAGGTAGGTCTCACCCGCAGCGCTTAAACGCACACCCCGTGCGTGGCGCTCGAACAGCGGGGCGCTCAACTCTTCTTCAAGATCGAGAATGTGCCGGTTTAATGCCGACGAAGTCAGGTGAAGAAAGTTGGCAGCTTCTCTGATGGAACGATGGTGAGCGACAGCGACAAAGTAGCTCAGGAGCTTTACGTGCTTCATGACGTGGGACCACCTGAATGCCTGAAACGCATGGCTGAGTCCTGCTGGATACAGGTAAAGACTCGCCGCTTGGGATACGGCTGCGAGCTCTGCGATGGTAGCAGTAAGCCACAGACGCGGCGAGCGTACTCGCACCGCACAGGCCTTCTGGCGTTCGCTGCCTTTGACCGGCAATTTGAGTGCTGCTTTTTTTAGCTCACAGCGAGAGAAAAACACCGCTTCCCGGCTCACTCCATCGATTCCTACACTTTGATCACTATCTGTTTGGGGTGCGATCAAATGCGTTGGAAAGCCAGAGTTCAAAGATTTGAAGCCCAGTCGCCGAGCGATTTGTCCGCTGTCGACCAGGCCGCAGCCACGGGCCTGCTGGATGCCAAGCGGGTCATTGGGGTGTTGGGTAAAACCGAAGGGAATGGCTGCGTCAATGACTTCACGCGTGGCTACGCGACCGAGTCGGTTATCCAGTGCCTTGAGCGTCATGGGGCTGCGCACGATGCCCCGGCTGAGGAGCGGGCGGTGGTGGTCATGTCGGGTGGTACCGAGGGTTGCCTTTCTCCCCATTGGATCGTCTTTGAAAAACTCCCGGATGACGCGCCTGAGCAGACAGAACCTCGGTTGGCCATGGCCCAAGCCGTCACCCGGGCTCTGATGCCAGAAGAAATCGGTACTTCAGTGCAAATTCAACTGGTGGCGGATGCCGTCAGGGCCGCCATGGAAATGGCGAGCATCGACAGTGCCGATGACGTGCATTACGTACAGGTCAAATGCCCGCTGCTGACCCGCCAGCGCATCGCCGAAGCAAACGCCAGAGGCGCCAGCACCTCGACCACCGATACCTACAAGTCGATGTCCTATTCTCGCGCCGCTTCAGCGCTGGGGGTTGGTGTCGCCCTTGATGAACTGGACGGCAAAACACCGGGCGAGCTTGGCCCGGGCATCTGCCAGGACTTCGACCTGTATTCCAGCCGCGCCAGCACTTCGGCCGGGGTGGAGCTCATGCACCATGAAATTCTGGTGTTGGGTAACTCCAGGGCGTGGGGCGGTGATCTGGTCATCGGACACCGCGTCATGAAGGACGCGATTGATCTGGATGCGGTGCAAGGGGTCCTTGGCGACCTTGGCTTCGAGTCAAGCAAGCAACTCTCAGCGGATGACCGTGACCGCTTGATTGCGATGCTGGCCAAGGCCGAGCCGTCTCAGACCGGCACCATCAGAGGGGCTCGACACACCATGCTGGATGACAGTGATATCCCGGCGACCCGCCATGCCAGAGCGCTGGTGGGTGGCGTTCTGGCTGCCATGGTGGGTGACACCCGGCTCTTCGTTTCGGGTGGCGCCGAGCATCAGGGGCCGGATGGCGGTGGCCCGGTGGCGGCGATCGCGCGCCTCAAACGCCCATGACGGTCAGCTAAAACGCTTACTGCGGGCTCTTGCACCTGCCCTGAGCCAGAGAATGTGCTGAGGGCACTTCAGAAAACAAGCCGGACACCATCATGACTCTGAACCGTTCGAACCCTGATTCAACCGGCGCCGCCGTTGAGTGGCTGTACCGCCTGAGCCAGCAGCCACACGACAAAATCACCGGCCCCCTGAGCGGCCTTACCTTTGCGGTTAAAGACAACATTGATGTTGCAGGCGTACCCACCACCGCAGGGTGCCCGGCGTTTGCTTATATGGCCGATACCCATGCCGGTGTGGTCGAGCGAATTCTCGGCGCCGGTGCATCACTGGAAGGCAAAACCAATCTGGACCAGTTCGCGTGCGGCCTCAATGGCACACGATCCCCATACGGCGCTGTTCCCAATGCCATCAACCCAGACATGATTTGTGGGGGATCGAGTGCAGGGTCGGCGTATGTGGTAGCAACCGGGCAAGTCGATTTTGCTCTGGGCACAGACACCGCCGGCTCTGGGCGAGTGCCCGCAGGGTTGAACAACATCGTGGGGTTGAAGCCTTCAAAGGGGCTTCTCAGCAATCGGGGGGTGGTGCCTGCTGCCCGCAGCGCGGATTGCGTATCGATCTTCGCCCGTACGGTATCGACGGCTGTTCAGGTCCTGTTAGTGGCCGCGGGTCATGATCCGCTCGACCCCTATTCAAAAGACCTTCACTTGAACACCGAACCCTTTGGCAACCGCTTTGTCTTTGGCGTGCCCGATGAGCTTGAGTTCTTTGGTGACACCCTTAGCGAGGAGGCTTTCAAGCAAAGTATTGATCAGCTTGAAGCGTTGGGCGGTAAAAAACGGATCATCAGTTATGCACCGCTTAAACAAGCTGCCGCTTTGCTTTACGAAAGTGCACTTGTGGCTGAGCGATATGAGGCCATTCGAGACTTTTTCGACACCACATCGCACGCGGTGATCGAACCCGTTCGAAGCATCATTGCTCAAGGCAAGCAATACAGCGCCGCGGATTTGCTCGAAGCACAAACCGAGCTGCGGCGCCTGGGCCAGATAGCGGCCGTGATGTGGCGTGACATCGATGTATTGCTGGTGCCCACGGCCCCCACGAGCTACACCCTGCGCGAGATGCAAGACAATCCGGTAGTCCTCAATCGAAACCTGGGCACCTACACCAACTTCGTGAATTTGCTGGACTACGCGGCCATCTCAGTGCCCAGCACTTTTCGTTCTGATGGTCAGCCTTTTGGTGTCACGTTCATCGCGCCAAGCGGTAGCGACCTGCAATTGGCTGAACTGGCGCAGTGTTTTCACCATGCGACCGGCTTGACTCAAGGTGCCACCAGGCAGCCTCTTCCTGCACTGGATCGCATTCTGAAATCGTCAGCCCAGTCGTCGGTGCTGGTCGGGGTGGTGGGCGCCCACCTCAGTGGTATGCCGCTCAATTACCAACTCACGGAACGCAATGCGACGCTCGTGTCCACCACCCGCACAGCCGCCGATTACCAGCTCTACGCGCTTGCCAATACCTCGCCTCGCAAGCCTGGAATGATCCGGGTGGCACCCGGGAAGGGCAGCCGTATCGAAGTGGAAGTGTGGCAGATGCCCATTTCGGACTATGGATCGTTTGTTGCGATGATTCCTGGCCCCTTGGGAATAGGGACGATCACGCTCGAGGATGGCAGGTCGGTGCAGGGGTTTGTGTGTGAGCCTTTTGCGCTGGAGGGTGCGCTGGACATCAGCTCATACGGCGGCTGGCGCCCCTATGTGTCGTCGGGTGCGGGAGGTGGCGAATGAGCCCTGAAAAAAACTACGTCACGGCCATGTCCGTCCTGTTGGACCTCAACCTCAGCGAGGAGCAGCTTGAGCGCGTGGCCGAGCATTTTGCCAGGACGAAGCAATTGGCCGGGTTGCTGGGCGCTGTGCCCATGACCCCATGGGATGAACCTGCCGAACTCTACCAGCCTTGCCCCTTTCCATCTGAGGCCAATCCGTCATGACTGTCACCGCCATGAACATCCGTGACGCCATCGTAAAAGGCGAGTTGAGTGCCTTGGAAGTGGTGCAAGACAAACTGGATCATATCCAGAGCACAAACGCGTCGTTCAATGCGTTCACTGAGGTCACGCGAGACCGGGCTTTGGCTGAGGCCAAGAGCATTGATGCGCTGCGTCAAGCAGGGGAGCCATTGCCGCCTCTGGCTGGCGTGCCTTATGCGGTAAAAAATCTGTTCGACATCGAAGGCGTGGTCACGCTCGCAGGCTCCAAAATCAATCGTGACAATGCACCCGCAGCCGCTGATGCGTTTCTTGTAGAGCGCATGAAAGCTGCTGGCGGCGTCCTGTTGGGGGCCCTCAACATGGACGAGTACGCCTACGGGTTTACCACTGAAAACTCGCACTACGGGCCTGCACGCAACCCCCACGACACCGCGCGCTCGGCGGGCGGCTCATCAGGAGGGAGCGGTGCCGCCGTGGCTGCGGACCAGGTACCGGTTGCATTGGGCTCAGATACCAACGGGTCGATTCGGGTGCCGTCATCCCTGTGCGGGGTGTGGGGACTCAAGCCAACCTTTGGACGGCTCTCTCGCAGAGGCTCCTACCCCTTTGTCCACAGCATTGACCACCTTGGGCCGTTTGCGAGTGACGTGTTATCCCTCGCGTACACGTATGACGCTTTGCAAAGCCCGGACCCACACGATCCGGCCTGCCACGCATTACGCGTCCAGCCCTGCCTGCCAACCCTGCAGCAAGGCGTCGCCGGATTACGAGTCGGCATTCTTACCGATTACTTTGACACCTATGCCAGCCCCCCTGCGCGTGCGGCGGCTCAGTTGGCTGCCAAACTGCTGGGGGCGACGGATGAAGTCCACTGGCCGAGCCCTGCCCAAGCGCGAGCCGCTGCTTTCATCATCACGGCCAGCGAGGGCAGTAACCTGCATGCGCACAACTTGAAGACTCGCCCTCAGGACTTCGAGCCTGTCTCGGTCGATCGCTTTTTGTCCGGTCTGATGCAACCGGCTACGTGGTATGTCCAGGCCCAGCGTTTCAGAAGAATGTACCGCGACCAGGTCAATCAGCTGTTTGCCAATTGGGATGTATTGATCGCCCCCGCGACCCCTGTGCCCGCGCCCCAGATCGGCGCTGAGTGGATTGATATCAATGGTCTGCGCCATCCGTGCCGGCCTGCATTGGGCTTGTTGACCCAGCCGATTTCCTTCGCGGGCTGTCCGGTGGTCGCGGCGCCTATGTGGCCCGACAACACCGGCGGGCTGCCTCTGGGCGTACAGATTATCGCCGCACCCTGGCGTGAGGATCTTGCACTCAGGGCCGCCGCCGTCCTTGAAGACAGCGGGTATGCCACCGTTAAAGCCCATTACGCAGGACAACTGTGAAATGAATATTTCAGGTCTGGACATCAACCTTCCGCACGTCCATGCAGACGTCATGATTGCGTTTGAAGCCTACGAAGCCGCCCTCGTCAGTAATGACGTCAGTGTGCTCGACGAACTGTTTTTTAATTCGCCTTTCACATTGAGGTATGGCGCCACTGAAAACCTCTATGGCTACGAGGCGATCAAGGCATTCCGGGCGAACCGGCCGTCTACAGGTCTGGCCCGTAAAGTGCTTAGAACAGAAGTCACGACTTACGGCCATGACATGGCGACCACCAACATCGAGTTTCAACGCACCGGGTCTACGTCCATAGGCCGTCAGAGCCAGACGTGGTTACGCACAGACCAAGGCTGGCGGGTGGTATCGGCCCATGTGAGTGTGATGGGCTAAAGACGCCCCCATGCGCATGCCACCTGCATGCGCCCTCTATCACGAGGCCTGCGGCTACAGCGGCCCGTCTATAACTTTTGCACACCTGCCCCCACCCGATATGAGATGCAATGCAATGAGAAACCTCTTCAAGTGGACGGTAAAGCTGGATGGCGGTGAAGTGGTCGCTCCGAATGAGCGGCTCCCCTGGTCTCAAACGTTATTGATGGGGCTGCAGCATGTCTTCGCCATGTTTGGCGCGACAGTGCTGGCGCCGTTACTCATGGGCTTTGATCCGAACGTGACCGTGCTCATGAGCGGGTTCGGGACGTTAGTGTTTTTTGTCATTACCAAAGGCAAGGTTCCCAGCTACCTGGGATCAAGCTTCGCCTTTATCGGTGTGACGGCAGCCGTCACGGGCTATACCGGCTCAGGGCCCAATACCCATATCGACCTGGCGCTGGGCGGCATTATTGTCTGCGGCATCCTGTACATATTGGCCGGGCTAGCGGTACAGGCGATCGGGTATCAATGGATCGAAAAACTGACGCCGCCCATCGTCACCGGAACCGTCGTCGCGGTCATTGGCTTGAACCTGGCAGCGATCCCCATCAAAACCATGGCGGCCAATCATTTTGATATTTGGATGCAAGTGATCACGTTCACCTGTGTCGCGCTGATTGCGGTCTTCACCAAAGGCATGATCAAAAGGATGCTGCTGTTGACCAGCTTGATTGCGTCGACAGCCATTTACTACGTGCTGACCAACCTCTTTGGGTTAAGCACGCCGATCGACTTCAGCCTTATTCAACAGGCGGCCTGGTTTGGCTTGCCCACCTTCACGGCACCCGCGTTTTCGTCAAACGCCTGCCTGCTGATCGCGCCGGTCGTCATCATTCTGATTGCTGAAAACGTTGGCCATTTAAAAGCCATCGGCTCCATCAGCAACAGCCCGATGGAAAAGCATTTTGGCCGAGCGTTTATTGGTGACGGGATCGCCACCGTCATAAGCGCCGGTGTGGGCGGCACAGGTGTCACCACCTATGCACAGAACATCGGTGTGATGGCCGCCACCAAAGTGTATTCCACAGCCTTGTTCGTCGTGGCCGGGCTGATGGCCATACTGCTGGGCTTGTCTCCTAAATTTGGTGCGCTCGTGCAGACCATTCCCACCTCGGTCATGGGCGGGATGACCATTGTCGTGTTCGGCCTCATCGCCGTCTCAGGGGCGAAGATCTGGGTTGAAAACAACGTCGACTTTAGTGACAACCGCAACCTGATGATTGCTTCCATCCCGCTCATTTTGGGCACCGGGCAGTTCACGCTGCACTTTGGAGGCTTTGAACTGGATGGCCTGGGCAGCGCAGCCTTTGCCGCCTTATTGCTGAATATTATTTTGAACTACAAGAAAAAAGCTGATGTGACGACGCCCACGCGTCCTCAGTAATTCAGAAACCCGTTGAAAGCGTCGCAGCGGTTAAATAATAAAGCCAAGGTAACTTCTGGATTAATGCACTTTGACAGGCCACTTTTCAACGATTGGAAAGTGGGCGTGCGCAGGTGGCTGTCATCTGGAAACAACTGAAGAGCGTAGCGCGTAAATCTTTTTAATAAGCACCGCAAAACTGCCGATTCAAATGCTTGCTTGAGCAGGCGCTTTAAAAATTTTAATAGTCAGGAGCACGATAATGGCGCCTCGCAGTTTTTCGGCTGTAAATAAAGTGTTGGGTATGAGTGGCCTGGTGCTGCTCAGTGTCATGGGTAACACCGCAATGGCCGACGTGGCTGGCACCGCCCCTGAAGCTGAAAGTGTGGTGGACATGCTGTCTGAGGGCACAGTGTCCGGATCGCTGAGAATGCGTTACTACACCGACAAGAACGCTTACTTCGTCAAAGACCTGAATCAAGACACGGCTGGCTATGGCGGCTTCGTCAAATACGAAACCGCCGCGCTGAATGGCTTTAAATTGGGCGGCAGCCTGATCTACCAAAGAACCTTCAACCGGCCTGACGACAAAGGCAGCGTAATTCCCGATATCGGCACCAACGTCACCAACATCGGCGAGGCTTACGTCAGTTGGGAGCATGACGCGTTCAAGATAACGGCCGGTAATCAGCGCGTTCAATTGCCGTGGACCAGTGACTACGACTGGCGCGTAGTGCCCGTCCTGTTCCAGGGCATTAATGTGCACTATGGCAACGACGATGACTTCCTCTCACTGGCGCGCTTGTACCGCTGGAAAGGCTGGGCCGACGACGGCTTTTCCCGGAACAGCATGTACTCAACAGATGAAAAAACAGCCGGAATGTGGAGCCTGGGCGGTGGCCGCTCAGTGACAGTCAACGGCCTTAAATACTCCGGCCAATTATGGCGCCAGCACTATTACGACTACACCAACGTGAGCTACGGCGAAGGCCACGTTTCAGCGGTGTCAGGCGATTTTCGACCCAATGCCGGTCTTCAATACATACGCGGCACGGGCGACGGACGTGAACTGGCAGGCACAGTCGACAACACAACTTTGGGGTTCCAGGCGGGGTTCGATTACAAAGCCTACAAAGTAGCCCTGGGCTACGACCACATCAAAGCGGCCCCGGGTGCGTACAACAACGGAAGCCTGGTAACGCCCTATGCCCACAACATGTCATCCGGCCCTTACTTTGCCCAGCCCTACTTCACCAGCACCCAAGACCTGGGGGCTGGTAATGCCTACTCACTGGACGTCAGCACAGGCGCCGTTCAAAACCTGTTCCTGGGCGCCCGCTATTCATTCATGGACCTGACCGCCGTCGCCGGCACCGCCAGCCTCAACCAGTCTGAATACCTGCTCTACGGAATCTACAACTTCGCAGGCGCCCTCAAAGGCCTGAGCGTGGCCGAATGGGTAGGCGTACAAACCTCCCCGGCACGAGACACCCGCTTCTTCCAGAACCGGTTGGAGGTTAGTTATAACTTTTAGAGGGGGAGAGGGCAGTGTGTTGGGGAGGGTGGTTTAAAAGGTGAAGACGAGAAAACCCGCTGAAGGCGGGTTTTTGTGGGCACCAGGAGTCGAAAAAGATGGCTACTATAAATTTTTTCGCCTTCTCATCGCATGCGAAAAAGCTATCTCTTTAAGTACCCTTTATCGTTAGCTCAATCCTCGACACACTGGAGCGGTTGTACTCGGTGTATATCGGTGGCTCGCGTTTGCGTAATATAATGGCACTCTTCCTCTGAAGTAATTAGAAGAAATACAAAACCACTTGAAAGGGTGATGATAATCCATAGTCCCGGTAGTTATTCAAACTCCACTTCATTTCCAGCTAGGCTAGTGGTATAGTGCCATCATGCGAGCTCAAGGGAATGGCCAGTGAAATATAAAGAGTATTTAAGATCTGCCAAGCGACATAATCATGCTTGTCGTGTTTTACAGGCTAAGCTGGAAGCGTTTGACGAGGGTGATTTAAATAGCGAGGAGTTTAAGTTTCTCGTCCTAAGTATGTATTATTTGTCTGGGTATATAATAGAGTGCGCGCTAAAGTTCAAAATATTTGAACTTAAACAATATGATCCAGTCCTCGATGTGAACGAGGAGAACTGTGCTGCTGTGGGTATAAATTATAAAAAGAGGATAAAAACCCATAATTTCAGTTCGCTGCAAAATCTTCTTGATTCATTGGTGGGTGGGCTAAACCATACCAGCAAAAAGGGCGAGATCAATAAGTTGTTAAATGAATGGAATCCAGAGGTTCGGTACTCGCATATTGATTTGGAGTATAGCCAAATCAAAGAGTTTTATGCTCATTCAAATCAATATTTAAGGAAGATGTGAGAGATCATTATGCTGAAGTCAATTGGTTTCATTAATAGGCTGGAGGATGACCTTCGGGAGAATGTCATTCAAAATAATATTGTGGACTTTTACATTGAGTTGCGAGTCAATCAGAATATTGAAGTATACATCGTTAGCGATATAGCCAAAGGCCTCGGCGAGCTTTATACTAAATCGGTTGCTATAGAAGAGCTTAAAAATGCTAACGTTGAGTGCATTTTTGTAAGTGAAAGGAAGTCCCAGGAAGAGGATTATAGTCACCTATTTTCTGGTTCAAAAACTTCCGTAGGATTACGCCGCTCGCTCGGTGCATTATTGGATATGGACGAACATAGGCTAAACAGGAAAAGCAATGTAGTAACTTTTTTTAGCTATAAAGGTGGTGTGGGGCGCACTACGTCTCTTGCACTAACGGCAGCTTATCTATCCCGAAAAGGGAAGAAGGTTTTTGTTATTGATTGCGACTTCGAAGCGCCTGGGCTTATTAATTTTTTCAATACTTCGCAAGTTGATAGTTGCAAAAGCGGCCTAGTAGAATATCTAAATGATAGAGGTTTTTTGGGCGGTTGCAATATCGAAGACTATGTCTACGAGATAGAAAAAAGTTACTCCGGTATTGGTAGTATTAATCTAATGTCAGCCGGAAATATAATGGAAAGCAATGAGGATTTGATTTCCTATCTTGAGGGCCTAGGGAGACGCTGCATAAATAGCCAACCGCTCAGAGCCTTGGCACACTGACCCCCTCAATCAGCCCCCTCTTCGTGAGCCTCGTTACGCGCTATGCAGAAGACCTTGGGGTTTGGGGAGCAATGGAACCAAAAACCAACGTAAGCTCTGAATCCCACCGTAAAGGGGCTTTCCGATCTCCAGCTCACCCGCCAGGCATTACTCTCTGATCAGTGCCTCGATGATCGGGCAGATCGTTCCGCCGTCTCCCGCATCACATTGCTGCACCAGTTCGCCTAACAGTTGCTGCATGACGACCAAGTCGGCCATCTTCTGCTCGATCAACGCGAGCTTGCGTGCAGCCCGTGCTCGCGTTTCGGCACAGGCGCACGACTCATCCAGCGTCAGCAGTCCACCGACTTCCGAGAGCGTGAAACCCAGCGCCTGAGCCCGCTTGATGAAACGCAGTCGCTTCACCATGTCCACCGGATAGCGCCGATGGCCACCCAAGGGTTTGGCTGGTTCATCCAGCAGCCCGCGTCGCTGGTAGTAGCGGATCGTCTCGACGTTCACCCCGGCGGCGTCTGCCAGCTTGCCAATGGTCAGCTCTGTGGCCATCACTTTCTCCTTGATTCCGTACTTTGGTACGGAGTTTAGAATAGCACCTAGGCAATCAGGCTCAGGAGATGGGAATGGGGATGCAACTCACCGGGAAAGGCTCGCTGGTCGCGAGTTCGCTGACCGCCATCGGTGCGTCGGTGTGCTGTGTCGGGCCACTGGTGCTGTTGGCACTCGGTGTCGGCGGTACGTGGGTGGGCGCTCTGACCATGATGGAGCCACTACGCCCCCTCTTCATCGGGTTGACTCTACTGTTCCTGGGATTGGCATTCCGCAAGCTCTACCTGGTGCCACAGGTTTGTACGCCAGGTACACCCTGCGCCGATCCGCGCACGCTCGTGCGACAGCGACTCGTGTTCTGGATCGTCAGCGTGCTGCTGCTCGGCCTATTGGCCGTGCCGTGGCTCGCCCCGCTGTTCTACTGAAGGAGATTAACCATGCGCAAACTGCTGATCGCCGTGCTTTTCGCCTTGCCCTTCGTGGCGCTGGCGGCTCCCCCGAAAACCGTCACGCTCGACGTGCAGAACATGACGTGCGGACTCTGTCCGATCACGGTCAAGAAGTCGCTGGAGAAGGTGTCCGGCGTGAGTGACGTCCAGGTCAATTTCGACCAGAAGACGGCGACCGTCACCTACGATCCCGATAAGGCCCAGCCCGAGGCACTGACTGAGGCGACCGCGAACGCGGGATACCCCTCCACAGTGCAGAAGTGAGGTCACGATGAGCGCCATTGTCCTTGAGTCCGTGCTGACTTGCCCGCGCTGCGGCTTCGCCAAGCCGGAAACCATGCCCACGGACGCCTGCCAGTTCTATTACGAGTGCAGCAACTGCAAGGCGCTGCTGCGCCCCAACCCAGGGGATTGCTGCGTTTTCTGTTCGTTCGGCTCGGTGAAGTGCCCGCCGATCCAGCAGCAGCTTGGGTGTTGCTCATAGCGTTTAGGGGGATCACAGGTCGTCGTCTGGATTACGCAGTGGCCGCAGCTCGCCGCGCGCAACTTCTTCCGGTACCGCAAAGGAATACCGCCCGAGCATGTTGATGTGCTCGTAGATCAGCGGCGATAGCCGGGCCAAATCCTCTTCCAGCACTGGATAGCCGTGCTGCTTGAGCCGTTCCACGGCCGCCGTCATGTAGAGGGTGTTCCACAGCACGATGATGTTCACCACCAGGCCCAGAGCACCGAGCTGGTCTTCCTGGCCTTCGCGGTAGCGCTGGCGGAGCTCGCCGCGTTTGCCGTGGAACACGGCGCGGGCCAGGCTGTGCCGGCCTTCGCCTCGGTTCAACTGGGTCAGGGTGGCGCGGCGCTTGGACTCGTCGTCGATATAGGTCAACGTGTGCAGAGTCTTTTCGATCCGCCCGAATTCGGCCAGCGCCTGGGCCAGCCGGGTGGGTCTATCTCCCGTTTGCAGCGTGCGCATGATGCCAGTCGCCGGCACCCGGCCGAGTTTGAGCGAGCCGGCCAGGCGCAGCAGGTCGTCCCAGTGCTCGGCGATCAGGTCGAGTTTGACCGACTGGCGGGCCAGCCCGTTGAGCTTGCCGTAGTCCGCGTCCGGGCGCGTGCGCCAGAAGCGGGTACCGCCGACATCGGCCAGCCGCGGACTGAAGTGGTAGCCAAGTAGGCGGAAGAGCCCGAACACCACATCGCTGTAGGCCCCGGTGTCGGTCATGATTTGCGTCGGCTGCAACTCGGTCTGCTGTTCCAGCACGACCGCCAGCAACACCAGGCTGTCGCGCAGCGTGCCGGGCACGGTGATGGCGTTGAGGCCGGAGAATTGGTCGGAAATCAGGTTGTACCAGGTGACACCCCGGCCGGTGCCGAAATACTTCGGATTGGGGCCGGCATGCACGGTGCGCACCGGTACGACGAAGCGCATGCCATCGGCGGAGGCGACCTCGCCGCCACCCCAGACTTGGGCCAGTTCCAGTTGGCTTTGCGCTCCGACCAGGATGGCGTTAGCCGCTGACAGGGTGTCGTCGCGGATATAATTCTGGCTGACCCAGGACAGCCGGTCACGGCGCAGCGCCGGGTTGTCGGTGCGGATCAAGGGCTCCAGGCCGGTGTTGCAGGCCCCGCCCAACAGCACCGCGCAGAGGCTGGTGACCAGGTTGTCGGCGCGTGCATTGCGTTCGGAGACATGGGTGAAGGCCTCGGAAAAGCCAGTGCGGGCGGCGATTTCCAAGAGGATTTCCGGCAGATCGACACGCGGCATCAGGTCAGACACGGCCGCCCGCAGTTGCAGCAACGAGCAGGGCTCGTCCAGCTTGTCCAGCGCCCCGAGCGACAGTTCGGTCTTGCCCTCGGTGTTCTCGCTCAGTTGAATCGCCGGGTTGTCGGGCAGGCGCGCGGCTACTGCCAGCCAGGTTGCATCCAGCTCGACGGACAAGGCGTCCAGGGTGGTTTTGGCGTCGATGGTCAGGCCCAGTGACCGGCAGATGATCGGTCGCGCCGCCAGCCATTCGGCACCGTCGAGCAGGCCAAGGCGCGGGTCGGCATAGCGCCAACTGGGCGAGACGAAGACATCGCGGCGGCGCAGGGCCGTGCGCAGCGCATCGAGCGTGCAGAACACATAGGCACCCATGTCGAGGGAGCCATCTTCGCGGGTGATGTGCTTCTGCCAAGCCTTGGCCACGATCTCCTGCGGCGCGTCATCCTCTGGCTTCCGGCGCGGCAGGTTCAGTTGCAGCCACTCCAGACTAGCCGCCACGCCCTTGCCGGCCGGGCTGAAGCCGAAGCGGATGTGCTTGAGCAGGTCGGGCAGGAAGCGGCGCACGCTGCGGTAGCGCGCTTCCAATGCAAGAAAATAGACGTCATCTACCGGGCGGATCAGCGCGTTGACCTCTTCCAGGGCCTTTTCCAGGGTGGTCCTCGGCAGGTCGTTGAACAGCCGGGCGCGCACGTTGTCATCGCTGATCGAGCTGTCCAGCACGACCTTGCACGCGGCGGCGAGCGTCGCGGCCGACCGATCCAGGTCTTTCAGGCTGCGCATGCGGGCTTTCTTGTCGGCCTTCTCCGCGTTGCTGAACAGGTCGCGCAGCAAGGCCTCCAGGACTTCCAGTGCGTCGTCGTGCGCAGTCGCCTCCAGGCAGAGTGCGAAGGCCACCAGTGTCGCCATCCGCCGCGACGCCGGCAGCCGATTAATCGCGGTGACCTTGGCCGTGTTGGCGAAGCGGGCCAGGGCGGCGATACGGCTGGGAGGGATGTGCGCCGCCGCCGGCAAGGTGATGCCGATGCCGCGCACGTCATCGAGCCGGCGCAGTGCCCGAATCAACGCGGGGCCACTGACCATGACCGGGCCGGAGCGCAATTGATCCAGCCGGGAGCTGCGGTTGCCTTCGGCCACCGTCAGCAAGTCTTGCAGTTGCAATCGCTGTTCCTCAGTCACGCTGCGGCCCAGCGTAAACCAGAGGCGTTCTTCGACCCGACTGCGCAACTGGGCGATAAAGCGCTCTAGTTGAGACACACCAGGCAGGAGGACTTTCTGTGTGAACAGCCACGAGGTGGCTCGCTCAAACAGCACTCCCGGCCGGTCGGTGCCCGTCCAGCAGAGGGCATACAGCCAGCGGCTCAAGCGAAAGCCGATGCCCGGATCGGTGAAATGACGATAGCCAAAGCGGTTCTGAATATCGGTGGCATGTATCCAGCGGCGATGATCGCTATAGCGCTGGAGGCAGTCGGGGTCTGGAATCGCCAGTTGTCGGCAAAGCACCTGCAGGACTTCCACCGGCACGGCGGCGGGCTTGTCCGGCAGAACGCCAACGAAGCGGACGGTGGTCAGCAGAACGGCATAACCCAGACGGTTATGGTTACCCCGCAGCACCTGGATGGCTTCACGGTCTTCATCGCTCAGGTGGAAGTAACGTTCCAGCTCTTCACGGCTGGGCGAATCAACATAGCGGCCAAAACCGTCGCGTTGCTCTTGAGTCAGAAAACCGACCGGCATTGATCACAGCACCTCGACGCAGAACACGGCGGGCGTGACGATCCGCGTGCGTTCGATGTGCCCGCGTTGCAGCAGGCCGGCGCGGCGATCACCGGTTACCAGGTAGTCCGCATCGCCCGCCAAGGCCATGGCCAGCAAAAACGAGTCATCCGGATCATCGGCTTCGACCTCGATGGTCAGGCGCTCCAGTACCACAGCCCGTTGCAGGTTATTGATCATGGCGCCCACCTTGGCGGGCTGTAGGATGGCCTGAAGCTTGGGATAGCGGCTGGCTCGACGAATTTCATCGAGTTGCATCCGCGAGGTCACCACCTCGAAACGCGCCGCCCGCCAGGCACGGTAGATCGCATCGGGCGCGCCATGTGGCGAGATCAGGGCGCTGAACAGGATGTTGGTATCCAACACGACCCGCATCAGCGCTTACGTGCCCAGTCGAGCGCTTCGTCAACCGCGTTGGTCAATTCTGCCTCACTCAGATGGGCGTTAGCGGCCTTGGCCTGCTCAGCGCTCAGCTCCAGGATGTGTGCCCGTACCGCTTCTTCGATGAAGCGCGACAGGTCGCCCTTACGGCCGCCGCCCTGGCTGGCCAGAAACATCCGAAGCGACTGGTCGGTGTCGGCCGAGACGGCGACATTCCAGCGAATGGTATTCATAGCGTTGTCCGCTAATAGGTGTTTGTGTGTTTATACGCCAATCACAAAGGGCGATGCAATGGTTCGACAAAACGAAGGTTTTGCCGAACTCTATCGAGGAATGGCTCGGTTCGTTAAGCTCCCCGCGCTACGGTTCAAATAACTGGTACGCTTAATCAAAGTTCAACTATTACTAACGTAGTCGAGTAAACAGTACTTTTGATGAAGATCGGTTATGCGCGAGTGAGCACTCGGGATCAGAAAGCCGACCTACAAGTCGATGCCCTGAAACAGGCCGGGTGCGAACGCATCTACCAAGACATCGCCAGCGGCGCGAAAAGCGCCCGGCCGGAGTTGGACAAACTGCTGGCCAACGTGCGGCCGGGTGATGCCGTGGTGATCTGGAAGCTGGATCGCCTTGGGCGTTCCCTCAAGCACCTGGTCGAGTTGGTCGGCGAGCTGGCAGAGCGCAAGGTCGGCTTACAGAGCCTGAATGACCCCATCGACACCACCCACGCCCAAGGCCGCCTGGTGTTCAACCTGTTCGCCTCGCTGGCGGAGTTCGAGCGCGAGCTGATCCGCGAGCGGACTCAGGCGGGTCTGTCGGCCGCACGGGCGCGTGGCCGGATCGGTGGCCGTCCCAAGGGCCTGCCAGCCAAGGCTGAGGCCACCGCCATGGCGGCCGAAACCCTCTACCGCGAAGGTCGCCTGAGCGTCAGCGCGATCGGCGAGAAGCTGCACATCTCCAAGAGCACGCTGTACAGCTACCTGCGCCACCGTGGTGTCGAGATCGGCGCGTACCAGAAGAGCGCCAGGTCACGCGACCAGCAGCCTTCGGCCGCGTCGCCGGCAGAGCCGCCCGCCGCCGAGCGGGTGGCCACCGTCACCCTGCGCCTCGCGGTGGTGAATAACAGCAAGTTCGTGCGCGGCCGGAAGCGGGCCACGGAGAACATTGAGCGCTACTGCCTGGAGCCCTATGGCATGAAGCGGCTGGATGCCGGCCACTATGAGTTGACCATTCCGTATCGGAGCGACGATGAGCTGGACAAGAGCGTGCATGACCTGCTGACCGAGATCAGCCAGGAGGCCGACATGCGCAACTGTTTTGTCGAGATGGGCGCCTGGGAAGAAGACACCGAAAAGCGTTGGTAGGGCTTACGTTGGTTTTTGGTTCCATTGCTCCCCAAACCCCACCTTAGAAGCCATCCTGGAGCCTATTTCACCCAATGATGCGCGGTGGAGAAGTTTCGACTACCTGCATGACAAGGAAACGCGAGACCTGGCAGCTGGAAAGGGTTTTCAGCGTCAGTTGCTCCCCTCATCTGCAGCTACCTGTGGATGTATCGGAAGGGGATATGCCAAGGGGCGGAGCACCGAACCATTCATACTTCATCCCACGAAACCCGGCCTCAGCCGGTTGCTCACGGCTCGCGAGCACGCAAGGGTTAAAACGATACCGGAGGAAGTGGTCGCAGGGGTTTCTGAGACAGTCGCTCATGAAATATTGGGGCAGTCAGTGATCTTTACTGCGTTCGAGGCGCTGGCCGCGGCTGTTGGGCGCTTGCTGCTCAGGTCGATAGACGTCGATGGTCAAATCGCTGCATAAACCAAGGGGCCATCTGGCCCCTTTTTTCATGCTGTGCCGGCTTCGCCCAGCGAATCTGTCAATCTACTTTCGAAAAGGTCCGTGCCTTGTGGCGCAAATAGCTGATCATGCTGCCATCGCCTGACAGCTCTAGAGCCTTCTTCTGCGAGCCATTCCGAACCAGGAGGGTCTCGGACTCAGCGTCGAGCATTTCCTCCAACGAACCGAAAGGCATGTCGGGATTGTCGAGCTCGGCGGTTACCCGGAACCCATTACCGGCTTTCTCGACTGTGATGGTCTCGTCCGCGCTTTGCCACTGGCCGACGAAATCGCTTCCTTGCTCCTTGCATCCAACCAGAATGAAGCAGGCGAGCGCAGCGGTAATCAGTATTTTCATCTTGAGTCTTATGGGGCTGTGAAGTTGGCTCCATGGTAGCGAGCGAGAGCTTGGAAATCCTCTCGAACGCGATAAGGTGTGCACCGGGTCAAACAGGGAGTTTGACGGTTTGTCGAGGCAAGGAGCGTGGCGATTATCTATCTGGACCGAGCCGGAGAGGTTGACTCCTCCAAGGCTGTGGACTACAAACGCACTAGGCCTGCTGTCGTTGACAGTACCTGCCCAGGTAGCCAAGACCTTCAAGGCTACGTCACGAAAGTGATGGTCACCCAGAGTGCGCCAAGCATCCGGAAGCGCGCACAGTCACGCGATGTGATGGATGCATGTTCGTCTAACCAACCCGATCGGGGGATACCCCTCCCGATCATGGGCATGGTGTCTCCACGATCTTGGAGATCCCATGTCTCGTAAATACTTCACCTCCGAGCAGGCCCATGTCCTGACTCTTCCTGTTGTTCTAACCGAAAAGGCATGGCGCGAGGCCGTTCACATCGAACAGCCGAAGAGCCTCACCGAGGTTGCGCAACGTCTTGCTTACACACTCAAAGCCGCCTGGCATGCCTTCATGGATGACCCTGTTGCTGAGAGAGCTGAGTTCGGTATCAACCGGTTTCCTGCGAGTGGCGATCGAAGTCACAAGAGGTTCCTGGCCCTGAAAGCCGAGCGCAAGCGTATTCCTGAGAGCGATAGCTGGAACCTTGTTATTTCCTTGAAGTTCGAGGAAACCGAGCAAACGTACCGCTAACCCTTACCCAAGCTACTAACCACTGCGTGGAGACTTCCCACGCTGGGGGTCTCCATGCCTAGGAGGCTCTCAATGATCACCATCCCCGGCCAGCTGGCCATTCGCACAATTGTTGGCCGCAACGGCGATTTCAACGTCGGAAGGTTGACCACATCGATCGGTGAGTTCGTCGTCAAGGACCCGCAGCTCGATCAGTACAGAGAGGGGAAGTACGACGGACAGTTCGTCGTTACAGAGATCAAACCCTCGAGCTACTCCCACAGGGGGCGCTTCGTGATGGAAGTCCGAGCGCATCTGGGAGGCATGACACTGGATGATCTGGACACACTGACACAAGAGGACACCGATGCTCTCGATGACCGGGAGCGCGATCCGATTGAAGAAGATGTCCAGCAAACAGAGCCCAAGCCTGCCAGCACTTCTGTCACGAAACCCAAACCCGCCGTCCAAGACGATATGACTCCGTTCGGGATGGAGAGACCAATCGAAAAAACCGCCGACACTCCATCTGCATCTGCCGATGAAGTGCTGTTCGGAACGCTTTGGCCTTTGGGTCCAGTAGTAAAAATCGATCCCACCGTTGGCCGCCAGCTGATCCGGGATCAAAGCAAACGATTGGGTGAGTTGGGCTATGAGCTTGATTTCCGATCGCAACAATGGTCGTTGAAGGGCGACGCGGAGGCTGGGTAAAGCGCATGAGTAAGCCAATCAATACGCAGATCCCAACCGCGGAAATCCTGATGGCCACTGGTGTTCTTCGAGAGGTAGGCCTCGATCATGAGGCGGACAAGTTCCGGGAGTCGCTGTTCAACAGAGATCTGTTGCCAGCTGCTGTTCGGGCCTTGGAGCAGCGGATCAAAGCCGCCAACTCGGATGAACCTGTAGTTGCGAAAGAAGCTGCGTTCAGAACGTACCAACGCATGATGAAAATCACACAGCCGCGCTAGCGCGGTTCACTCCCTTGCCGGGTTCAACGCCCGGCAGGGGGAAGGACTCGGCCCGTAATGAGGATTTACCTATGGGCTGGCTCTACTACGCACCAAGCAAAGAGGCTTTGATCCAGGATCTTCTGGATGACTGCGAAAGCGAGAAGCTGAAGCGGCGGTCATTGGACTCGTTTCTGGTCCAGGAAGGAGACCAGTTGGTGTTGTGGTCTGTGGCAGAAATTACAGCCAAAGACGACAGCACAGCGGGGCTCAAGACTGGTCAGGTACTCAAGCTCATCTGTTGCGATCTTCTTGATCGTTCAGGCTCGACTTGGGGTGTGAAACGCCTCGATGAAGCTATGGGGCCGTATTACTACAGCTGTCCGTTGCGCTTCTTGGACATGGCCGACGAGTTATCCCCCTCGTGGAGGAAGGCTGTCTTGAAGTGCCACTTAGCCAACAAGCTGCAGGCTGCATTCCTTACCGCATAGACGCATAGCCCGTTCCCGGGCTTTCACTCAACCCACATGGGCGACCGCCCAAGTGGGAGGGCGCCCTTTCGTTTCACAGGAAGGATCATGCCCAACCTCTACACACTGGACGAATGTCCGGATCTCTACCTCGATGCGTGTGTCTGCGACGAGCAACGTGGCCTGGTGTTCATGTCTGCATGGGGGCGCGATACCGCCGTGCAGGAGTTCCTGGCCAGACTGACGTTGGGGGCTGCAGAAGGCGGTATTGAGCATTTTCATGTGGCCCACGAACACCGATCGATACCGGTGTTCGTGGGCAACGTGGACATGCTTGAGAAGCGGACTACTCGCACCTACCGGCGAACCCTATTCGGGAGCCTTGTTCACCTATGGATTTTCGACAAACGAGCGGCGCAGCCTGATCTGGCGAACCATTCGGCCATCGCACTGTTGGCGCTGATGGAAAATTGACCCACCCTGCCGATTGAAATTTGACCCAGGGCGGATTGCTGATTTTGTTACCAGCAACTGTGGATAAGTCTA
>NZ_JBNNMD010000009.1:0-41238 GCF_050272435.1 Pseudomonas sp. NPDC047961
TGCTCAAAAATTGAGCAGAAGCAGTTGAACACCTGGGTCAGTTTTCAGTCGGCAGAACAGCCTCTACTGGGTCAGTTTTCGGTCAGCGGCAACAAACCATAGCCTCCTTCGGCGTCAGTCGGTTGTAATCCAGATTCGTCACCACCACGACATCGACGTCTGGACGTTTGTCACCCAGGGGGCGGATGGCTGTTGACCTGCGAACGCTGCCTTGCAGGAAGGTAGCTACGACGATGCCCTTGAGTTTCTCATCGGACTCGAGCCGGCTTCGCAAGGTCTTCGACCCGACTTTCCAATCTTCCTGCTGTGAAGGCGTTGGCCGAATTCCCGCTAGGAACTCCGCGAATTGAGGTTTGAGTTCCATGTCATTGAACCTTGAAGGTGGGGTGGTAGCTACCGTCGACGCGGCGGTTGAAATCGAACTCGTAGAAAACGCATGTGCCCATAGCTTCGGCGTGTTGACCCACAAAGAAATTGACCGCATTCGGTGCCGCGCTAAATACGTGGATTTGAGCGCCGAATGGAACCCGAGCCTTGGCCACTGCCTTGGCAACGTCGTCCGCCAGGCGGGCGGCATGGGCCCCTCCCGCTACGGCGTTTTGGCCTGGCCCCTCTGTAGGCGTGATGTGCAAAATCTTGCCTATCGTCGGCTGCTTGGCGACGTAGTCCCGCACATCGTCCACAGCATCTCGAGATATGCTCAACACAAGCGCAATGTCTGGACCAGCATGGAGTTGTTCAACAGTGACATCGGTTGCGCTCTTATCTTTGCCGTCATCTGCCCGCCAAACAGATGTCCCTGAGCGCCCCTTCTGAACGAGCTCAACCTCCATGCCGGATTTCAGCCCGAGGCATCGTCCTGCCAGGAATGCGATTGAGGTATGAACGTCCAGAAACAATCGAATACGGCGTTCCGATTGCTTTATTCGCGCCAGGAACGACTCAACCGCGGGTTGAACTACAGATGCCCAATCCTCGCCTGGTCTGAGGTGACGGCCGTCAAAGTGCTGCAATAGTGAAAGAGTGTTTTCCGGTAGCGCGTCTATACGGTCGGTTGGACCATCTGCAAACGAGCGAAGGGCTACGTTGAGGAGATTCTCAGGAGGATCGGAACGAACCCAACCTTCCTCTTGGCAGAGGGTTTCGAACTGCTGGCGCGTAAACTGGTACAGGCCTTTGCTCTTGAGGGACCTTGCAGCAGCGTCGAAACGGAATTCGGAACTGTCATGGCAACTGATCAGGCCAACTACTCGGAAGCGAAGGTTCACTTCTTCGCGCAGCTGAGTCAGAGACCGCTGGGCGGTTGCAATATGAAGTCCCTCCAGCACCTTCTTCAGTTCGTCGTCCGATGCGAGCTTGAGATGTTCGCGCCACAGCTTGCGAACCTTGCCCATTTTACTGGTGTCCGTTTTGCCAACCGATAGCTTGTCAAGGCGCAGGGAATAGTCCACGGCTGAAATGATCTCACCCAGTGGATCGCCATCTTTAACGCTGTCGATCGTAACAAGGTGATAAGCAGAGTTCTGAGGTGCGCTCTTTTTTGCCTGCTTCAATCTTTCCAGGAGAGACACCGATTCGGCGCCGATGAAGGCTGGATTGATGAGATCTGCGTAGCCGAATCGACCTGCGCCAGTGACATGAAACTTGATCTGGTGGTAGTCAACCGAGATGCGCACCGGCCCAGTGCTCGCCCGCGGCGGGTCATAGCGAATAATCACGTCGTCGAACGCTTTAGGACCGTCAGCCTCGTAGGAGACTTCAATGACATGTGACTGATCAGGGTCCCTTAATGCAGATGCATGAATCCAGAAAAATCGGGCTTGATAATCATGCCCGTGCCATCCGGCCGAAACCGCGTTTGCCATGCTCAATTCCTTATGCAGCGTTATGGCGAAACGCTATCGCCTCTTCAATCTGGATTCAAGCCGAAACGCTGGTTACGTGATCTCTCGATCGGCAGGCGGGAGGATGCGAAACAATCAGGGGGGGCTACGAAATGATGTTGGCGCGAGAAATATAGCCTCGTTCGGTTGGCTGTAACTGACTGCTTTTGGCCAAAAGCGGACGTTGGCTCGTTTGCCGAGATACATCCCTAGCTCGTTCCTAGTTCGTTTTTCGTATTGGCGAAGTGGTACGTGCGCGGGGGCTGGCGAGACCAAAGCTCTCGTCGCAAGGGATTTGTGCTAAGCCGCGTTCACTAGGGGCGTCGGAGGCCCTACCGCTCCGACTTGGCGCCGGGCTTCTGCTCACCGGTATCGTGCGCGCTGGAAGACGCCTCGACTGGCGATGGGTTTTCTTCATCCAGCTGGCAAATCGTGCAGTTCTGGCTATCTGGGCGGTTGGTTTCGACATAGCGAACGCGGCGGCTTCCCGATTGCCGGTCTGCGCTCACGCCGAAACGGGGTCGATCTGGGCTCTTCATATTCAATTCCTCACGTAGCGAAATGGATTCTTGGTAACGTCGCCTGGAGGCTGCGAACGGTGATCGATTCCCCGGGCCTCACGGGGGCTGGCATGACGTGCTCAACCCTGAGGACTGTGCTCAACCTGTTCGCAATAGCGGCGGAAATTATCCGTCAGGTCGGGTGGGCAGACACCGCACTGGCGATTCCCCGGCACGGCATGATCGATGAACGCGGGATAGGGCAAGTTCAGTTCCGCCATGATGTCGCGGAAGCGCTCCAACGTTATCGCTTCACCGAGTCGGGGGTTGCGCTGCTTTTCCTGGGCGATGGTCGAGACTCGTCGACCGCTGTAGTCATGGCCGGGATAGACCAGGGTGTCGTCTGGCAGCGTGAACAGCTTGTTTCTAACGCTGTGAAACAGGTCGTCGGCGCTGCCGTTCTGAAAGTCAGTCCTACCGCAGCCGTCGATGAGCAACGCATCACCGCTGAACAGGCGATCACCGAGGAGATAGGCAAAATGCCCGTCGGTGTGTCCGGGGGTATGCAAGGGTGTGAACTGCAGGCTGCCGACGATGAAAGGAACACCTTCTTCAATGCCCACATCCGTGCAGGGCAACTTATCGATAGCCGGCCCCGCGATACGGCAGCCGGTCTGCTTCTTCAGCTCCAGCGCGGCGGTGATGTGGTCGGCATGTATATGGGTGTCCAAGGTGAACGCCAGCTGCAGGTCCAGCCTGGCCAGCTCGGCCAGGTCGCGGTCCGTTGCGGAAATGACCGGGTCGATGAGCACGGCCTGGCCGGTGTCCTCGCATCCGAGTACGTAGGTATAGGTGGACGACACGGGCTCGAACAGCTGGCGAAATATCATGATGGTCTCGGCGAGTGGTGAGTGTTCAGCGGTGCCTGTTCCAGCGCACTGAGCAGTGCATACTTTTCCTGATCGATCTCGCCCCGCGTGCGGATACCCAGCCGGCGCAAGATCGCCAGCGGCGGGCACCAGCCCTGCAAGCCGTGTTGCAGAAGAAACGGCAGCACGACGCCAGGCAGCAGAAACCACTTTCGGTTCGCTGTCAGGCCAAGTAGCAAGCCAGACAGCGCGAGCGAGGAGGCATTGACCTCGAGCACGCGTTCCACGTCCCACTCGCGATCCAGGGCGTCGATACGCTGAAGGATTGCGCTTCGCCCCATCCCGCTGAATCGACGAATGTTCTCGTCCGTTTGCCGATCGATTTCCTGGTTCACAGGTTGGGACGTTGAGCGGCGAACCCTGTCCGCCTGGTCATGATTGGTACTGTTTTGCTGTATCGATGACATGTTGATCTCCAGGTTCGCGCCGACGGGGTGGGCGCGGCGAGGTGAAAGTCACAGCGATGCCGCATAATTGTAGGGCGTGTGCGGGAGGTCGAGTTCCGACCGGGCGTCCGCTGCCGTGTTGATACGATCTATTGAAATATATATTGATAAATCGTATTGTCAAATCCACCTGACCCACCTGAACAAAATGGCCCACATGGCAGAAATCGATATCGAAACGCTTCGTCGCAGTGCCGCGGACGCCTGCGGCTTGCTGAAAGTGCTCGGCAACCCCGACCGCCTGTTGTTGCTCTGCCAGCTGACCCAGGGCGAGCACTGCGTGGGTGACCTCGCCAGTGCGACGGGCATTGTGCAGCCGACCCTGTCGCAGCAGCTCACGGTGCTGCGCCATAACGGCTTGGTCAGCACCCGACGCGAGGGCAAGCAAGTGCATTACAGCATCGCCAGCCCTCAAGCGATGGAGGTTATGCAGGTGCTTTACCGGCTTTACTGTCAGCATCCCGAACGCGAGGAACCCTCGGCATGACGATTGACTGGGCACATTTCACACCGTGGTCCTCGCTCGCAGGGGGCGCGCTGATCGGTCTTGCTGCGACCTTATTTATCCTGTTGAGCGGGAGAATCGCGGGCATCAGCGGCGTGATCGGCGGCTTGCTGCGGCCAGGCAAAGGCGATGTGCTCTGGCGTGTTGCATTCATTGCCGGGCTGGTGATCGCGCCGGTGCTGTTTCAGGCCGCGTTCGAGCAACCAGACATCGAAGTAGAGGCGAGCACCTTGACGCTGATCGCGGCTGGTGTGTTGGTCGGGATCGGCACGCGGTATGGCTCCGGTTGTACGAGCGGGCATGGCGTCTGCGGGTTGTCGCGACGGTCGCCGCGCTCGCTGGTCGCGACGGCCGCGTTCATGGCCAGCGGCTTTCTAACCGTGTTCGTCATCCGCCACCTGCTGGGCTGAGGAGTTGCCATGAAATTGCTGAGCGCCTTTGTAGCGGGGCTGGTTTTCGGCCTTGGCCTGATCCTGTCAGGGATGGCCGATCCGTCCAAAGTGATCGCCTTTCTCGATCTGGCCGGGCCGTGGGACCCCTCGCTCGCGTTCGTTATGGGCGGTGCGATTGCGGTCGCCAGTGTCGGGTTCTATTTCGCCTCCAAACGGTCCCGGGCGGTGCTGGGAGATATCATGCGAATGCCCACCGCCACCCGGATCGATCGCCCTCTTGTACTGGGCAGCCTGGCATTCGGAGCGGGATGGGGGCTGGCTGGCTATTGTCCGGGTCCGGCGGTCGCGACGCTTTTGAGTGGTCGGAGCGAACCCTTGATCTTTGTCCTCGCCATGTTGGCGGGTATGGCGCTCTACGAGTTGCAGACACGCTTCTCAGGGAAGCCGCAGTGATAGGTTGCAGTCGCTCTAAATCGAAAGGTGATCCAAGGCTTCCGGAGCGCAACGATGGTTGAGATCGGGCTTGGGCTATTGGTCGGCCTCGTCCTGGCGCTGACCGGTGCCGGCGGCGGCATCCTCACCGTGCCGTTGCTGATCTTCGTGGTCGGGCTCGAGCTGCATCAGGCCGCGCCAATCGGGTTGATGGCGGTCGGATTCGCGGCCTGGGTCGGGGCAGTGATTGGTCTGAGGGACGGCATTGTCCGGTACAAGGCGGCGGCCCTGATGGCCTGCTGTGGCGTGTTGCTCGCGCCCGTCGGCCTCTGGGTGGCCGCGCGGGTAGCGCACGATGTGCTTGCCGTGGTGTTTGCGCTGGTGATGTTCTGGGTCGCCTTCAGGGCATTCAGGCGCCCGCCGAGCGATGACACGACCCCGAGAGCCGTGCCCTGTCGGCTGAACCCGCAGACGGGCCGCTTTCACTGGACCTCACGCTGTGCAGCGACCGTCGCCGCCTCCGGCACCTTGGCCGGTTTCCTCTCCGGCTTGCTGGGGGTCGGCGGCGGGTTCGTGCTGGTGCCGGCGCTCAGTCGCTTCAGTGATCTGCCGATGCGTTCGATTGCCGCCACGTCGTTGGCGGTCATCGGCCTGGTGTCGGTCAGCGGCGTGTTGTCCGCCGCGCTGACGGGTGGCATCCAGTGGGCAGTGGCGCTGCCATTCTCGGCCGGTGCCGTGCTCGGGATGTTCGCCGGCCGCACGGTTTCCTCTCGCCTGGACGGGCGCCTGCTGCAGCGGGGCTTCGGATTGGTCGCGGCTGTTGCCGCGTCGGCCTTGCTGCTTCAAGTCGCCTTCTGATCGCGCACCCGCAGGTGGCAAGCCAGACACCTGCGCCGCGCGACCGGATAAGACCTTAGCCTTCCTGGACCGGCAGGTTTGCCGCCTTCCAGGCCATCCAGGAACCGGGGACATTGGCCACATCACGAAAGCCGGCTTTCTTGAGGATGCTGGCAGCGATGGAGGCGCGATAGCCGGATCCGCAGTAGGTGACGGTGGTCTTGTCCGGATCCAGCTCGTTGAGCCGGTCGGCGAGGTGCGCGACGAAGATGTGCCTGGCGCCAGGCACCCGACCCGCCGCAACCTCTTGGGGGCTGCGTACATCCAGCACCTGTACATCGGGCGCTTCACGACGTGCATTCAGTTCATGAACCGTCCATTCCTGAAGCCTGTTCAGCGGTAGCGCCGCGTTCTGCCAGTCCGTCATGCCGTTGCGCAGATAGCCGCGAATATCGTCCAGGCCTATCCGGTAGAGCTGGGTGACAGCCTGGTGGACATCGTCGGCCGATTCGCCCACCAGCAGGATCGGGCGAGCGTCGTCGAGCATCCGGCCCGCCCAGTTCACGAACTCGTTGCGCAGGGCGATGTTGACCGCCCCGGGCACGTGCCCGCCGCCAAACGCGAGGATCGAGCGGACGTCCACAACCTGCATGTCGTGCGCGGCCAGTGCCTCGAAGTCGGACGGGGCGAGGGGCGGCGGCAGGGCAGGGCCTTCTATCTGCACCGCTGGGCGCAAGTTCAGTTTTTTCAGGCGCGCGTAGTGACGGGGTGGTTCCGGCATGTCCGCCAGTAGCCAATCGATGAACGCGTCCTCGCTCCGCTGCTCGCGCAACGCGGGGTTGAAGAGACGCTCGCTGCCGAGCGTGGAGTGGCGACGGTCGCCGATAGACTTGCCGCAGGCCGAGCCGGCGCCGTGGCAGGGGTAGATTTCAATCCTGTCGCCAAGGGGCAGGTAGTGATCGAAAAGTGTGTGGTACAGCGCGCCGGCCAGCTTTCGTTCGCTGCCTTCGCCCAGCAGGTCGGGGCGCCCGACGTCCAGGTTGAACAGGGTATCGCCGGTAAACAGCGCGATCGGCTGGTCGCCCTGCTGGGCGTCGAACAGCTGCAGGGAGATATGTTCAGGCGTATGCCCGGGCGTGTGCATGACCTGCAGCGTGGCCTGCCCGAGCTCTATCGTCTCGCCACCGCTGACCTGGCGAAGCTCGAACTCGTAGTTATCCGCGCGACCGCCGATGATCTGTGCCCCGGTGCGCTTCGCCAGCGCCTGGGCGCCGGACACGAAGTCGGCATGGATATGTGTTTCGATGGCGTAGGCGATTCGCAGGCCTCGCGCCTTGGCCATTTGCAGGTAGATATCGATGTCGCGGCGTGGGTCGATGACCGCGGCTACCGCGGCCTTGCTGTCGCCGACCAGATAGGAAATCTGCGCCAGGCCGTCTGTATAAACAGGTTCGAAAACAAGCATTGCCACCTCCGACGATGGTTAACGGATTGCTCAGTCAGCTATTCGGACGGTGTGCGTGGCTGGACGTTCAGGTTATCGAGGTGCCGTCTTCAGGGAGCGGGAGCCTGCAGGCTGACCACCAACTCGACGATGAGGCCGTCCGCCTGCGGCTCGAAACGCAGATCGCAGGCACAGCGCTCGGCGATCGCCTTGACGATGGACAGGCCCAGACCACTGCCTTCACCTTCGCCGCTGCGCCAGAAGCGCTCCGTCAGACGCTCGAGCATTTCCGGCGGGATGGCCGGGCCGTGATCCTGCACGCTGAAGCGAACCCGGCGTTCATCCAGCTGTGAGAGCGTCAAGCGGATGGCTGTGCCGTGCCGGGTATGGCGGCGGGCATTGTCGAGCAGGTTGCGCAACGCCGCGACCGCCAGGGTGGGCGGCATCGCCAGTGGGTGAGGGCAGACATCTTGCGCCCCGCACAGCTCGATGTGCGGCCCGGGCTGCTGACTGGCGTCAGCGATCGCCAGCTGCGCGACGTCGAGGGCCGTGCAGCTGAGGCCGTCATTGAAGGACACGCGACCTTCGACCCGCGCCAGCATGAGCAGCTGTTCGAGGATCCGGTGCAGGCGATCCGTGCCGACCTCGGCCTGGGCCAATGCCCGTTTCGCGGTATCGCCCTCGGTCATGGCCGCGACCTGCAGGTGGGTCTTGATGGCGGTCAGCGGGCTGCGCAGTTCATGGGCGGCGTCATCGGTGAGCCGACGTTCGCGTTCGAGCATGTGCGCGATCCGCGCGAACAGCTGGTTCTGGGTTTCGACCAGGGGCGTCAGCTCTCGCGGCAGTCGCTCGATGTGCAACGGCTCTACCGAGTCGGCGCTGCGCTGCGCCAGGGCCGTGCGGATGCGTCTGAGTGGCGCAAGGCCGTTGCCGATTCCGATCCACAACACGATCAGGCTGCCCAGCAACGCGACGAACACCGGCAGTGCCGCGGCCAGGAGCACCGAGCGCTGGAGTGCGGTGCGCTCGTCAAGGCGATCGGCCGTGGTGATGCGCATGCCGTTCTGGATGAAGGTGAAACTACGCCAGGCGGTATCGCCAATCATCTGGTCGTGAAAGCCGGTGCGCTGAGCGTCGAGCGTGCTGTCTGGCGCCGCATGGCTGCGCGCCAGGATTTCACCCCGCAAGGAGCTGATCTGGCAGGCCAGGCCGTTTTCGATGCCAAGCTGTTCCGCACTCAGCCGGGTGATACCGCCTTCGCCCAGTTGCGGTTGCGGCAGTTGCACCAACAGACCCGCAACCATCCGCGCCGACGCAGCAAGGCGCTGATCGAGGGACTGCATCAACTGATTGCGAACATCGAAGAGCATCCAGGTCGCGGCCAGCGCCCAGAGCAGCACGAAGGCCGAGCCGAGGGTAAGGGTCAGGCGCAGGCGCAAGCTCATGGGTCGGGTGCCTCGGTGGACGCCGACGCATGGCCGGCCGGGCCCAGGCGATAACCGATCCCTCTGACGGTTTCGACGATGCCGTTACCCAGCTTGCGGCGAAGATGGTGGATATGGACATTCAGGGCGTTGCTTTCGACGTCATCGCCCAGTCCGTACACGGCGTCCTTGAGCTGCTCGGCCGATAGCACGCGGCCGGGGTTCTGCAGTAGCGCCTGGAGCAGCGCCTGTTCACGGCGCGACAGGTCCACGGGTTCGCCTGCCATGAAGGCCGCACAGGCGGCGGGATCGTAGCTTAGCGGGCCGTGTTCGATCATCTGCGTTGCCCGCCCGGCAGCGCGGCGCAGTAGGGCATGCAGGCGGGCAGCGAGCTCACGCAGGTCGAAGGGTTTGACGAGGTAGTCGTCAGCGCCCGCCTGAAGCCCGGAGACCCGCTCGGTTACCGCATCCCGGGCGGTCAGGATCAGCACAGGCAGCTCGAGGCCGCGGCGGCGCAGGCGCTGCAGAAAGCGCAGGCCGTCTTCGTCAGGCAGACCCAGATCGAGAACCATCAGGTCGAAGCTGGCTGTGCGCAGCAGCGAGTCGGCCTGCCCGGCCGTAGCGGCATGGGCCACGCTGAAGCCCTGGGCTTCTAGCCCGGCGACGATGCCACTGGCGATCAGTGCGTTGTCTTCTGTCAGCAGTACGTGCATGTGGGAATCGCTTGATAGGCAGCAGTCAGTATCGTCCGCCTGGATTAACGGCGCGTTAGCAGATGGTACGCCGAGTTGCTCGCGCCTCAACGTCGCTCGGCCTTACAGGTTGTGTCCATGCCTCGTTAATCGCCTCTTAATCCCGAGTCGGCAAGCTCGCCGTCGAATCTGGTAATCGGGTGTTGTGCATGCGAGCGCTTTTTATCTTTCTGGCCTGCTGCCTATGGTCTGTGCAGCTGGCGAACGCTTCGCCGTTCACCTTCGGTCAGAAGCAGCAGGACTTTCTGCCCGTGGATGAAGCGTTCACGCTGCACGTCGAGCAGCCTGACGCTGGCGGCGCCGTGCTGCGCTGGGATATTGCGCCCGGCTATTACCTCTACAAGGAGCGCCTGCGATTCGCAGGGCTGCCACCGGGGAACGAGCCCCAGTTGCCGCCTGGCGAGCCGTACCATGACGAGTATTTTGGTGATTCGCGAATCTATCGCGACAGCCTGGAAGTGCAGCTCCCCGATGCGGATCTCGCGTCGCTTGAACTCGGCTGGCAAGGCTGCGCCGATGCCGGCCTGTGCTATCCGCCGCAAAGCCGCACGGTAGAGCTGGGCGGCAGCAGCACCCCTCCGTCCATGCCGGTTCAGGCCGACGACCAGGCCCTGGCCAGCGGGCTACAGCAGCAGTCGCTGGGCTGGAGCCTGCTGATCTTCTTCGGACTCGGCCTGCTGCTTGCCTTTGCACCCTGTTCGCTGCCGATGCTGCCCATCCTGGCCGGCATCGTCGTGGGTAGCCAGGCCGGGCCTCGCCGCGGCATGGCGCTGGCTGGGGCCTACGTATTCAGCATGGCGCTGGTTTACGCCGCCCTCGGAGTGGTGGCGGCGCTACTGGGTGCGAATCTGCAGGGATGGCTGATGCAGCCGTGGCTGATCGCAAGTTTCGCTGGCCTGTTCGTGCTGCTGTCCTTACCTATGTTCGGCTTCTTCGAACTGCAACTGCCGGCGGGCCTGCGTGATCGGCTGGAGCAGGCCGGCCGCAAGCGCCGGGGCGGCAGCCTCGCCGGGGCCAGCGCGTTGGGCGTGTTGTCCGGGCTGCTGGTGGGCCCCTGCATGACTGCACCGCTGGCCGCGGCGCTGCTGTACATCGCCCAAAGCGGCGACGCCGTGAACGGTGGCCTGGTGCTGTTCGCGCTGGGCCTGGGGATCGGTACGCCACTGGTGCTGCTGGTGACGGTGGGCAATCGCTTCCTGCCCAAGCCTGGGCCGTGGATGGATCGCGTCAAGGTTTCCTTCGGTTTCCTATTTCTGGTCGCCGCCCTCTACGTGCTTCGTCCGCTGTTGTCCGACCCGCTCTGGGTAGGGCTGTGGGGCGCGCTGCTGGTTGTGGGTGCCAGCGGGCTGCTGCACCTGTCGCGGGAACTGGTGCGGCATCAGGCGCTCAGCCGCGCGGTGGCGTCGCTGGCCGGCGTCTGGGGCGTAGCGCTGCTGCTCGGAGCGGCTGGCGGCGCACAGGATGTCATGCGGCCGCTCGGTGTATTCACAGGCGGCGTTGCGTCCTCGCAAGGTGCTGAGCCTGCCCACGGATTTGTCGGCTTCAGCGAGCCGGCCGACCTTGATCGTGAGCTTGCTGCCGCCAGGGCCGCGGGCCAGTGGGTGCTGGTGGACTACTACGCCGACTGGTGCGTGTCCTGCAAGGTCATGGAAAAGGAGGTGTTCGGTGACGCCCAGGTGCAGGCAGCGCTCACCGGCGTGCGGATTCTGCGGCCGGACGTGACGCAGACCGATCCCGCCAGTCGCGAGCTGCTGAACCGCTATCAGGTCATGGGGCCGCCGACGCTGCTCTTCATCGGCCCGGACGGGGAAGAGCGGCGAACCCAGCGCATCACCGGCGAGGTCGATGCGAATCAGTTTCTGAACAGATGGAACCAGACAATGGAGCGTGGCTGATGCTGACGATCAACCTGGGGCCATTGGCGCTTGCCGTCCCACATGTGCTGATGCTGGTGAGCCTGTTTATAGCGATGCTGACCGGCTGGTGGGTTGGGCGGCGCAGCGAGCGGAATCCGGAACAACAGCTCTTCAGGCTGCTGCTGGTGGCGCTACTGGTCGCGCGGCTGGCCTTCGTGCTGGTGTACGTCGAGCATTTCCGAGATGAGCCCTGGCGCGTGATCGACATACGTGACGGCGGTTTTATTGCCTGGCCGGGCTTGCTGGTGGCCGTTCTGTTGGGTTCCTGGCTGGCCTGGCGCGACAGCGGGCTGCGCCGACCGCTGGGCGCAGCGGTGCTGGTGGGTGTGCTCAGCTGGGGGTTCGGGACCTTTGCGTTGCACGCGTTCGAGCAGGGCACGCGACTGCCTGAGATGGGCCTGCGGGACAACCGGGGTAAACCCGTCGCCTTGCAGGATTACGTTGGCAAGCCGCTGGTGGTCAACCTGTGGGCCACTTGGTGCCCGCCCTGCCGGCGTGAAATGCCGGTCCTTGCGCAGGCGCAACAAGAAAACACCGACGTGACCTTTCTTTTCGTCAACCAGGGCGAGGGCGAGCGATTGATCGCCGACTTCCTCGAAGCCGAAGGGCTCGGTCTGGAAAACGTTCTGCTCGACACCGGCGGTCGTCTGGGCCAGCACGTAGGGTCTGCGTCGCTGCCCACCACGCTTTTTTATGACGCCGAGGGACGCCAAGTTGGCAGCCATCTCGGTGAACTGTCCCGTGCCAGCCTGGCGCGCGCCCTTGAGCAACTAGAGGTCAAAACCCAGCCATGAAACCGGTACGTTCACTTTCGTTTTTTATCTCAACGCTCGCCTTACTGCCGACGCCCTGGGCGCTGGCCGAAACGCTGCCTCCCGCGGTTCAGGCCATTGAAGCGCGCGGAGCCAAAGTGGTCGGCAGTTTCGACGCGCCGGGAGGATTAAAGGGCTACGCAGCGCGTTACAACGGACAGGGCATTGCGCTGTATCTGACACCGGACGGTGATCATGTCGTGGTCGGCAGTTTGCTGGATTCCGCTGGCGAAGACCTGACCAAGGCACCGCTGGAAAAGCTTGTGTATGAGCCGATGAGCAGCGAGATGTGGCAGCGGCTCGAAAGCAGCACCTGGATTGCTGACGGCGCGGCTGAGGCGCCACGGGTTATCTACATGTTTTCCGACCCGAACTGCCCGTTCTGCAATATGTTCTGGAAACAGGCGCGGCCCTGGGTCGAAGCGGGTGACGTTCAGCTTCGCCACGTGATGGTCGGCATGCTGCGCCCGGACAGCGCCGGTAAATCCGCGGCACTGCTGGCCGCGAAGGACCCTGAGGCGGCGCTCAATGAGCACGAGGCCGCGGGCAAGGCCAGCACGCTCAAGGCCATCAAGCGTATCGCGCCCGAGGTGAATGAACAGCTTGAGGCGAACCTCACCCTGATGGGCGAAATGGGCGCCTCGGCCACCCCGGCTATCTATTACCTAGATGAGCAAGGGCGTCTGCAGCAGCATCAGGGCGCGCCTCGTCCCGAGGCGTTGAATGGCATCATGGGGCCGTTGTCCAAACGCTAGCAACACGACACGGTCAGTCAGCACCGGCACCTATAACAAGAATGATCTGGAGGCTACATGAACGTCCCCCTCTGGCCCTTGGCCGGGCTCTTCCTTGCGATTTCGGTGTCCGCGCACGCCGCGGATGCCGCTGCGGTGTACAGCAAAGGCGGGGCCAACACCGCCGCGATGGCGTGCGCTACCTGCCACGGCGCCGAGGGCGAAGGCATGGCCGCTGCGGGATTCCCCCGTCTGGCCGGCTTGTCGGCGAATTACATGCGCAAGCAACTGGCTGATTTCGCATCCGGTGCGCGGGCGAATCCAATCATGCAGCCCATTGCGGCAGCCTTAAGCCGTGAGGAAGCCGAGGCCGTCTCGACGATGCTGGCTGACAAGCCGCAACCGCAGGTCGAGCGAATCGACCGCACCGCGTTGGTCGACGGGCCTGGCGAAACCCTTGCGCTGCGCGGCGCCTGGGAACGCAACATCCCCGAGTGCGTTGCCTGCCACGGCCCCAGCGGAACGGGCGTCGGCGACGCCTTCCCACCGCTGGCCGGGCAGTCGGCACAGTACCTGTCGTCTCAGTTGACCGCCTGGCGTCAGGGCACCCGCAAGAACGACCCCAACGACTTGATGGGCCACATCGCGCGTAGCTTGACCGAGGACGAGGTAATGGCGGTCTCGACATACTTCGCAGGCCTGACCGACAAAGGAGCAGCCAAATGAAGCCCCATACAAGCGCACTGCTGTTGATGTCATTGGCCTTCCCGGTGCTCGCGGACGACATCGCGATGGAAGATCAGTCGCAGATCCTGACCGGGGCCGGTGATCCCGCCAGCAGCAAGTACTTCCAACCGCCCAAGGAAAGCGAACTGCCTGACAACGCCTACGGGCAGTTGGTACAGCAAGGGCGCGCCATATTCGTCGATACCAAGACGCATGCGCCCGACTATGTGGGCAACGGCCTGGCCTGTGCGAACTGCCACCTCGAACAAGGCCGGAAAGCCAACTCTGCGCCGCTCTGGGCTGCCTACACCATGTACCCGGCGTACCGAAAGAAGAACGACAAGGTGAACAGCTATGCCGAGCGCCTTCAGGGCTGTTTCCAGTTCAGTATGAACGGCAAGGCACCCGAGGCTGACGGCCCCGTTATCGCCGCGCTTTCAGCCTATTCCTACTGGCTTGCAACCGGAGCACCCACGGGGCAAGAGCTGCCCGGTCGGGCCTATCCGGAAGTGCCACAACCCGAAGGCGGCTACGACCTGGCGAAGGGAGAACAGGTCTACGACGCACAGTGCGCCGTCTGTCATGGGCCAAACGGGGAAGGGCAGAAGTCTGGTGACCTTTATGTATTCCCGCCACTCTGGGGGGCGGACTCGTTCAACTGGGGTGCTGGCATGCATCGAATCAACACGGCTGCGGCGTTCATCAAGGAAAACATGCCACTGGGCAAAGGCGGCACCCTGTCAGATGAAGACGCCTGGAACGTGGCGGCCTTCATGAACAGCCACGAGCGACCGCAAGACCCGCGCTTGATTGATGGCTCAGTCGAGAAAACTCGAGATAAGTACCACGCCAATGACGGCGTGAACCTTTACGGCAAGACCGTTAACGGCAAGATGTTGGGTAAGGGTATCTGACAGCCAAGGCGCTGGTGTCGCTACCTGCGTTTTGCGGTCGATTATCTCAACTCATGGCTTAGGTGGGCAGCTTACCGGGCTGTCCGCTTTTGGCCGGTTGCAGCCGGTCAGACGTCTAGCTCGGTCTGTTACATCAGCGTAGGTTCTGAACCCTTTCGAGATGAAACGCATGGTAAAGATAGCCGGTGCAGGCAGCAGATCTACGATCTGCCTTCCACCGCGCGGAAGGTCAGCTTGCGAAGTATTTATTCCTTTACCTCACCACCCGAGGTGCGTAGTAATCGCTTAGTGCGGCCTCGTACCGCCCTAAGCAAATTTCGCAAATTTATTTAGGTAAATTACTCAGAACCCAGACGTTGAGAGCTTGCCGCAGTTCTTCATTCATATTTGAGTATGCCTGCTGCAGCATAGCTATTAGTCTTTCTTTATCAGACATTTTGGGTAGCCAATCATCAATGCATAGATGATCCACATTACGCCCAATGCGGATTGCAGCGATAACTAGGTCCGCTACAGCTCGTGTGTGGTTTGCAGAGTATGCCGCATCGCCTACGAATTCTATATCCAAGCTCTTTAACAGCTTAGAGCATTCGAACACACCGACATCACCTAGAAAGGCTGTCGTATCTATTTCGCAACCCAAGCCACATATGAAGCCAGTTGAACGTCTAGACCTCTGTACAAAGAAAGTTTGTAGGAAGTGCCAGTCCCCAGTTCCTGCGGCAGACGGAAGGTTTAGAGCGGCAATCCCACTGAGATACCTGTTCCGCGTGGTTTGAGGGATAACAATGCTAGACATAAGATCGAATCCATCACTAGCGTCATGTTCTGATCAATGAAGCCTTGCGCAGCATAAGACTATGATTGGTATACGCCTCACTGCATCCGGCGAGAGTGAGTACACGACGATTTCATAAGCCCCGCATATTGCTCTTATCATTCACTGAGCTAATAGGAGCAGAGTCATCTAGAAAGATTATTTTGCCAATAAATTCATGCATTTTCTCAAAGCTCCCAAAGAGAAGATGTAACACCCTCAAACTAACAGAAAGCTCATCTTCTAATGAATTGAATTTGGTACCAATTAAGCTTCGCTGGATATCCGAAATAGCTCGTTTTTTTAATTCTAGTAGATAATTCTTGTCATATCCAAGCTGTGATGTGGTGTAGTCCGCGAGCCCTTCGAAACCGATGCCTAGCCATCTTTTCTCGCTTTGATAAATGCCCGCTATAAAACTTGAGTAACGGTGCTCATTAATATCAAAATTTTCAAATTCTTCCCAATCATTAAAACTCAGACCACACTTGCAGTTATGCCAAAAACCGTCATCGGTTTCATTAAAAATTGAAAAACTTTTCGCACATGCTTGGCATTTATCTACCAAACGTACATTACAGTGTGAGCAAACAGTTACACGATGAAACTGATGCACTTTTCTCCAATAGCTAAATCCGTTTTGTTCCATGTCGTGCTTAGAGCATCTAAGGCAGATTTTAATGCTATGGTGAGCTATGTAGGAGTTTCTAACGGATCTGGTGGCTGAACTGTAATTGGACAAATATTCTACGTTTTTACCTGTAGTTAAATAAGCATGGACATCGTACCCAGTGCAAGAGCTTAGCAACAATTCTAAGCTATTAGCTGTGGTTCCAGTATTTAGTTCGGATAGTTTGGCAATGCTTTGCTTATTTATATGCCACTGGTTTATGCCGAATTTGGCATCGTGAAAATGTCTACTAACCGAACCGCTGACAATTCTGTCTCTAGCTAGAAGCGAATTTATCGTCTCGCCTGCCTGAGGTCTTACGACCAAACTGGATAACATCTATCACATCCGAAATAGCGATGGCCGAACGAGCTAGCCTTCGTGACCAGACCTTGAAACAGGTTTTATCCCCCAGAGACAGTTTTTATCCCTGAGGAACACTTGGTGGTTTACAAATAATTCTGACAATTTCAGCCCCTTGGATCAGGGGCTGGGCCCGCTTTGAAGTTAGCATTGAGATAATAATATTTCGACAATTCGCATGGTGAGAACGATTAGATGCAGGATTTTTGCCAAAATATTCTGACAAATCTCAACACCCAAAGAGCGTAAACGGTTGGCTACCAGAATTTCCCGCCAGAGTAAGCTCACTACGGTAAGCAGTTTCGCGGGATTCGGATGCACCCGCTCTGAGGCCAGCGAGTGTTTACGATCAGCTCGCAAATCGTCTGCTGGGTCTGTTCTTCGGAATCGCGCCGGATGATAAACCTTCCACCGTTGCAGATTTTGTCATCGTAGGGCCACGCTTCGAAGGCTGCTTCCTCGCATCACTTGAATATTCTAGCGTCTGTTACTCCACAGGCCTTCGCTGTACACATACCGACCCATGTCATGGCGATTTGCTGGTCACTTAGGAGCTCGGGCTTCGACCTGCGGACCTCCTTCATTCCTCCCGCAGCCTCGGGGTACGCAAACATCCCACCGAATTTCGTCACGCCATGCTTGTAGTTGAAAGTATTGATATCATATGGACCAAAATGTCTAAACACTGACCTTAGAGGTAATGATAAATGTCCCGACTGGCAGAGTACCGTAAACTGGAAGAGCAATTGAAGTCGCAAATGGCCGAACTTGAGGCCATGAGAAACGACAAGAGCCTTAAAAAGGATATGGAATTTGAAGATAAGCTTCGCTCGCTGATGGGTGAATACAGCATTACTCTACCTAGTTTGATCAATATTCTTGACCCGCAGTTTGGGACTCGTCGCGCTCCGGTTCAGCAAGGCCCGACACCACGCCGTGCTCGTCAGGTCAAGACATACAAGAACCCTCACAGCGGTGAAATAGTTGCGACCAAAGGTGGCAATCACAAGGTCCTGAAAGGCTGGAAAGCAGAATATGGAACGGATGAGGTCGAAAGCTGGATCCAGTGATAGCTTAGATCCCTCTGGTTTCAATAAGAGGTCTAATTAAGGCCTCTTAAGTTACGCATGAATATGCATTGGCCGATCCGCCGAGCAGCACAAAGCAGTACGCCACGGATTAGCAGAGGTGGCCCGCTAGTTATATTGGCCATATCGCAAATCGCTAAATAGCGTGATTTTTAAAAGCCTGGCGCCTCGATCAGATAGCCCATTCCGCGAGCAGTTTGTATCAGCTTCGGCTCGAACTCATCATCAATCTTTGCCCTTAACCGGCGTACCGCCACCTCGATTACATTGGTATCGCTATCGAAGTTCATGTCCCATACTTGGGAGGCGATAAGTGACTTTGAGAGCACTTCCCCGCGACGCCTAAGCAATAGCTCAAGAAGTGCGAATTCCTTTGCAGTTAGGTCTATGCGTTTCCCCGATCGCGTAACCCGTCGTCTCAGCAAGTCCATCTCAAGGTCGAGGAGCTTGAGTATCGTTTGGTTGGGAGCATGGCTGCCGCGGCGAAGCAGCGTGCGTATCCTGGCAAGCAGTTCGGAGAAAGCAAACGGCTTGATGAGATAATCATCAGCGCCCAACTCCAATCCCTTTACTCGATCCTGAACCCCGTCTCGGGCGGTAAGGAATAGCACTGGAACGTCATTACCGGCAGCGCGGACATTCTTTAAAACCTGCCACCCATCCAAGCCAGGCATCATCACATCTAAGATGAGCAGGTCGTATTCCCCGTGAAGCGCGTGCTGAGCAGCATCAGTCCCGTTCTCTACTCGATCGACAGTGAAGCCGGCCTCCGTGAGCCCCTGCTGTAGGTAGGTGCCTGTTTTCGGCTCGTCTTCAGCAACAAGAAGCTTCATAAGGTACTCCTGCAAGCATTTAGAACAGTGTGGCGGTTGTCGGTCCTTGCATCCAGTACCTTACAGAAACGTAATGCTCGCATCATCTGTCTGACAGCTTCTAGCGTTAACGTCTACACCAGCAGTTGCCTCCACACTCTGCTTTTTGGCCATTTCCATGCTCCTTTGGCCTATTGGCGCCTTGATGGCGCCTTTTTTTTTGCATGCTGGAACAGAACCTATTTACAGCAGGTAAAGATGCCATACACGCAACCTGCGCTTTCGCTTGTACTCACTTCTTCTGCGTTACTGACGAAACCGTAATGTTTCGATCAGGTTTCTGACAGGGACACTCGGTTAGCTTACACACAAGCCCAAGCCTCTGTTAATGGAGCTGCGCTGGGTCTCCCGTATCTTCGTAAACAAAGGTAAAAAGTCATGAAACTTTTCAAATCCCTTTCTGTACTGCTCGCCATCGCAGCAAGCTCTTCCTATGCAATGGCAGAAGGTGGTGGTGATCGTACCTTTGCTCGTATGGAGCAGGCTCGCCAAGTAGCGATCGCTAGTTATCAGGCTGACCAGAACGACCAAGCCCAGGAGCTAGCCGCGAAGGAAACTTCAGCGAAGCACGCTCATGCTAATTGCTGAAGCGAAACCGTACGCAGATTTGACTGCGCAGCTCTTAACTGTGGCAGCTTCTGCGATGTTATAGCTGCCACGGTGCTGGTATAGGCAGAAATGTTTGTAGAACCGGCGAAGCCGTTATAGCTACTTCGAACCATGGCTCGTCAAAAACCTAACCTAATATCTTCGCACCGAGCAGACCAAGTTTATACTGGCTAGTAGGTTACAACCCTCTTGAGCGGCTAAGATTTGATAATTATCCAATCTCATGAGGCCTTCTAGACTGCCCGCAAAGCCTGGAAAGATCCGCTGAAAAGCAGTGAATGAGCAACAAACTGCTAATGAACTGCTAGATTATGGCCGGACCTTTTTAGCGGCTCTTATCCAGCCCGCGGTTTAAGTAAAGCCAGCTAAAGTGACCGGAACTCTGATCGCAGACGTTTTCGGGGCGCTTTAAACTTACAAAAATGTAATCACGCGTTTTTCTTCGGCATGCCATATTTACGAATAATGGCGAGTCGCTTGATAAGACAGACCGTGCGCGAGCTTCTAAGATCGATTAACGCTGGCAACACCAACCCTAAAGGCTGGTTTCGGCTTGGCTCCTTAGCTTGATTGGAACGTACACATGCAACGTAAAACCTCTAGGCGAACCTTTGTTAAAGGCTTGACTGCCGCAGGCCTCCTTGGCGGTCTTGGCTTGTGGCGAGCTCCGGTCTGGGCAGTGAGTAGCCCAGGCCAGCCCAGCGTACTAACCGGCACGGAGTTCGATCTGCTGATTGGGGAGACGCCGGTCAATATCACCGGCGCGGCCCGGACAGCGATGACTATCAATGGGACCATCCCAGGGCCGCTTCTACGTTGGCGTGAAGGGGATACCGTCACGCTGCGCGTCAGGAATAAGTTGAGCGAAGATACATCGATTCACTGGCACGGCATGATCCTGCCGGCCAACATGGATGGCGTGCCTGGATTGAGCTTCCACGGCATCGCTCCCGATGGCATGTATGTCTACAAGTTTCAGGTTAAACAGAACGGTACCTATTGGTACCACAGTCATTCAGGCCTACAAGAGCAGCTTGGTGTCTATGGTCCCTTGGTCATCGATGCGAAGGATCCCGAACCGTTCAGCTATGACCGCGACTATGTGGTGATGTTGACTGATTGGTCCGATGAGGATCCCGCTCGAATCCTTTCTAAGCTCAAGAAGCAGTCCGATTATTACAACTTCCACAAGCGCACTGTCGGAGACTTCATTAACGACGTGAGCGAAGACGGCTGGGCCGCTACGATTGCGAATCGGAAAATGTGGGCTCAGATGAAAATGAGTCCCACCGACCTCGCCGACGTAAGCGGCTACACCTATACCTATCTAATGAACGGCCAAGCACCCGACGGGAACTGGACCGGCATCTTTAAGCCCGGCGAGAAGCTTCGTCTGCGGTTCATCAACGGCTCGGCCATGAGCTATTTCGATGTCCGCATTCCAGGGCTGAAGATGACTGTAGTCGCAGCCGATGGCCAATACGTCAACCCAGTTAGCGTCGACGAATTCCGCATTGCCGTGGCAGAAACCTACGATGTGATTGTCGAGCCTGCGACCGAGGAGGCTTACACGATCTTCGCCCAATCGATGGATCGCACAGGATACGCCCGTGGCACGCTAGCGGTTGCCGAAGGGCTGAGCGCTCCTGTTCCAGAAACCGATCCTCGACCACTAATCACCATGGACGACATGGGGATGGATCACGGCAGCATGGGCGGTATGGCGGGCATGGACCATGGCGGCGACATGGGCGCGATGGACCATAGCAACATGTCCGGCATGAACCACGGTGACATGCAAGGGATGGGCGACATGGGCGCAATGGCCGGCATGGATCACAGCAAAATGGGTGGGATGTCCGGGATGGACCACTCTGGAATGGCTGGGATGAGCGCAGGTATGCAATCGCACCCGCCCTCAGAGTCCAATAACCCACTGGTGGACATGCAGACCATGAGCCCAACTCATAGGCTGAACGATCCCGGTATTGGCTTACGAGACAACGGCCGCCGAGTCCTGACCTATAGCGACTTGAGAAGCACTTTCCCCGATCCGGACGGCCGTGAGCCCAGTCGGACGATCGAACTCCATCTCACCGGCCACATGGAGAAGTTCTCTTGGTCATTTGACGGTATAGAGTTCTCTGATTCGGAGCCCCTGCGGCTCAAATATGGCGAGCGGGTACGCATCACTTTGGTCAACGACACCATGATGACCCATCCGATTCATCTGCATGGTATGTGGAGCGATCTTGAGGATGAGAATGGAAAGTTCATGGTTCGCAAGCACACGATCGACATGCCTCCAGGTTCGAAGCGCAGCTACCGCGTGACAGCCGATGCACTCGGGCGTTGGGCTTATCACTGTCACCTACTGCTTCACATGGAAATGGGCATGTTTCGTGAAGTCCGAGTGGACGAGTAAGAGGAACTTTATATGGGAAATTTTATGAAGCGTAAAACTCTTATCGGCAGCGCGTTAATGTTCAGTCTGCTGGGCGTAATGAATATATCAGCTGCGTTTGCAGAGCAAACGCATGATCAGCACAAGCAACCATCGGCTTCGTCGCAAAATTCAGGCAACAAGCCGGCATCTCAGACACAAGGCTCCTCTAACTCAGAAATGGACCACGGCGACATGGGTCATGGCTCGATGGACCATGGTGAAATGGACCATGGCAAGATGGATCATGACCCGAAGGCTACTGGTACTGAGGTGGATTCGCACCATGACCACTAGATCTTCTCGCTTTGCTCTTATTGCGCTCGGAGTTTCGTTGAGCGCAGCGGCTGGACGGATAGCCAACGCCGCCGAGATGATGGATCACTCGATGCATCAAACCCCTCCTATTCCGGCAGCTCAAGCCCCTGCATCTTCTGCCAAGCCCGCGGCAATGAATCATGGCTCCGGTGGGCAAATGGACCATTCTGCAATGGGTCATGGTGCGATGGACCATAGCAAGATGAACCATGGCCAAATGAAGCATGACGATACGCTCGAAATGCCCGGCGTGGTTCATCCCTCGTTCATTCCAGTATTGACCGATGCGGATAGAGAAGCGGCTTTCCCTGGTCTTCAAGGTCATACGGTCCATGACAAGTATCTGGCCTGGTTCCTTCTGCTAGATCAACTTGAGTACCAGGACGCAAATGAAGGTAGCACCCTCAGTTGGGAAGCTACTGCCTGGGTTGGTGGCGATATCAATCGGTTCTGGTTTCGCTCGGAAGGTGAGCGAACGAATGGCGTTACTGAAGACGCGGAAATTCAGGCGCTTTACGGGCGTGCAATCAGTCCCTGGTGGGATGTAGTAGCAGGTGTTCGCCAGGACTTTAAGCCCGAGTCGCCGCAGACGTGGGCGGCTTTAGGCGTCCAGGGGATGGCGCTGTATGGGTTTGAGGCGGAAGCCACCGCCTTCGTCGGTGAAGGTGGGCAGACAGCAGCACGTTTTGAAGGCGAGTACGACATTCTCCTAACTAACCGGCTCATCCTCCAACCGACTGCCGAGCTCAATTTCTATGGCAAGGACGATCCTGCACACGGAGTGGGCGCTGGTCTCGCAAATACAGAGGTGGGGCTCCGCCTCCGATACGAAATCGTTCGTGAGTTCGCACCGTACATCGGCGTCACGTGGAGCCGGGCATACGGTAATACCGCTGATATGGCGAGAGATGACGGCGAAGACCTAGATGAGGCGCGGTTCGTTGCTGGCATCAGGCTTTGGTTTTAAGGTCCCTCGATGAAAAGAATAATTATTAGCTTCGCTGCCTTCTGTGCTCTAGGCCTGTTGGTAGTGGCCGGAGTTGTTTTCTCAGGACTGATTAGCGTTGCCGCGGATGATCCTCATACGGGAGTCGTGCACGCATTCCTGGAAACTGCTCGCAATCGCTCGATTGAGGCTCGCTCCGAAGACATAGCCGTGCCATCTCTCGACGATGAAGACCAAATCCGCGCCGGGGCGGGGAACTACGACTCGATGTGTGTGGGTTGTCATTTGGCGCCAGGCATGGCTGAGACCGAGCTAAGCAATGGCCTTTATCCCGCTCCTCCCAGCCTGGCTGAGGCGGGGCTATACGATGACCCAGCAAAAACATTTTGGGTCATCAAGCATGGCATTAAGGCCACTGGGATGCCCGCGTGGGGTAAAAGCATGGCTGACCCGTACATCTGGGGAATGGTGGCTTTTCTGCAGAAGCTTCCTGAGTTAGATGAAGGAGCGTATCGAGCACTCGTTGCGTCTAGCGGTGGTCACCAGCATGGTGGTGGGGAGACCCCAGCTGGGCATAGTGAGCAACACGGCGAGATGGCCTCGGGCGACCACCATCAGGGCGACAGTGGCGGCTCGGATCACCATGGCTCCAGCAGCACAGGTGGAGCATCCGGCCAATCAGGCTCCGGTCATCATGGTAATAACGAAAGCGATGACCATCATGCGTCCGAGGAGCCCCAGGCGGTTGAGCACAGCAATGGCAGTGACAGTGCCGATGCGGAAGGCAAATCCCCTTCAAAAAACCATGTGCACGCAGACGGGAAGCAACACGAGCACTAACATCCGGTATATGTGTGCCTATGCGGTTCTGATCGAGGCTCTAAGAAAGGCGGTTCAGCAAGCAGAGGATCGGCCCTAGGCCATCCTAGTCGACGCAACGGTACCGGAGGGCTTTGCAATTGCTTCCTTCCTAAAAGTTAGGCCGCAAGGCCAGTAACTTACCTAGTTAAGCGGCTTGCGCTCCGGCCGTTCCCCAACGAATACTCCCAGTCGTGGCGACAGGGAGCTCCCTCATTTTCAACTCAATCATCTCGAACAGACTAGCGAAGCCGTACAGGCAATCTGACGGCCACATCGCCACCAACTGCGCCCGCAGATCCCCGGTGCGGTTGGACTTACCTTACAACATTGTAATGAGGTTTTTCGAAACGGGCTCGGTAGGAGCGTGTCGTAATTCAGTGTCTGCTAACAGGCTGATGAGCCATATCGGCCAGTAAGCAAACGACGAAATACAACTATCGAACCCTGGAGAACGTAAATGACAAACTCAATGTTCGCATCCTGTATCCAAGCTTGTTCGAACTGTGCCCTAGTGTGCGAAATGTGCGCCTCTGCTTGCCTACGCGAGGATGATGTAAAAATGATGGCTCGCTGCATCGAGCTTGACCGCGACTGCGCGGACATTTGCAGGTTGGCTGCCACACTGATGAGCCGCGAAAGTGAATATGCTAAGGAGTTCTGCGCCCTTTGCGCCAAGATCTGCCGTGCATGCGGAGAGGAATGCGCGAAGCATGAAATGGATCATTGCCAAGAGTGTGCGAAGGCGTGCATGAACTGCGCTGAGGAATGTGAGCGAATGGCAGGATAACATCCGTAACTCACTGCTCTGGCACTACTAAATTGGGAGTGTCAGAGCCCCTCGAAGAATAAGAAAAGCCATGGTGCGCTTAATGTTCGCGCCTCCATGACATATCGAAAAAGTGCGTACGATACCCGCAACTGCCAAGAGCGAATCAATCCCTGTCCAGCAGCATTTCATTCCAAAGCGAAATACGAATAGTTACGCGCTAGCAACTCTTACTTAGCCACCGATGATCGCCACCGTAACGGTCTATTCTCTTGCCACTGTCTCCCGATTGAGCGCTGAAAACTAATTGAGTGAATTAGCATGAAAGCTCCTGGCAAAAAGGCGGTCCAACAACAACCAAGCGGGCCATGCGACCTTATTTTGCTGGGAGAAAACGAAAATGGTTTTGCGAATATTCCCATCGCAGCGATTGGCTTTGCTGCTAGTACTGCTCGCCGTTCTGCAACTCAGTGGCTGCGCCGTTTCCCCGCGCCTGAAACCAAGCGACCAGCCAAGCGTTGCTCGCAAAACCTTTGTCATCACTGGTGCCTCCAGTGGCTTCGGCCGCGGCGTGGCGCTCAAGCTTGCCGCTCTGCAAGGCGACGTGGTGCTAGCGGCCCGCCGGACCGACGTGCTCGAAGAACTGGCCGCGCAGATACGCATGGCTGGAGGATCGGCACTGGTGGTGACCACCGACGTGAGCAACCCGAACGAGATGCAGGACTTGGCACGAGCCGCCATCGAGCGTTTCGGCAGGATCGACGTTTGGATTAACAACGCTGCGGTCGGAGCGCTGGGTCGTTTCGAGGACGTTCCCGTCGAGGACCATGCGCGGATCGTGGATGTCAATCTTAAGGGCATGATCTATGGCAGCCACGCAGCCATGCGCCAGTTCAGAGCTCAAGGCTTCGGCACGCTTGTCAACGTGGGCTCAGTCGAGAGCGAGATACCGCTGGCTTATCATGCCTCCTCCGCAGCGACCAAAGGTGGTGTCATAAATCTCGGCGCGGCAATCGCTGAGGAGATTCGCCTGAGCGGTAGCGAGACCATCAATGTCGCCACCGTCATGCCCTGGGCTGTGGACACACCGTTTCTGGTAATCAATTTGCCCTTTCTAGTTCATTGATCAGGGACTTCATTTCTGCGATTTCTCGGCGCTGAGCGTCGATGATTTCGTCAGCTAACTTGCGGACGCGAGGATCTGAAATCTGAGCTCGTTCACTTGTTAGGATTGCTATGGAATGGTGGGGGATCATGGCCTTCATGTAGTCCGTGTCGTCTACCGTCGCTTGCCCACGTACAAGCCATAGTGCAATGGTAAAAGCTACTGCACTTCCTGCCAATATCGCTAGGTTTATTGACTTACGCTTATACATGTTGAGCATGAATGCGAGCATGACTACTGCCATTACCGCGCCCATCACTAATGCCATCCAAGCGCGAGTCTCGCTCCAAAAAACATGCTCGAACGAGTAAGTATTTAAGTACATCACGCCATACATAATGATCGTAGACGTGGCTACCATCGCTGCAAAGCGCCAGTAAGACATTTGCATAGTTAGACCTCTTTAATGATTGCTGCTGGATCGGCGACTCAACGTGTTCGCGCAGCCCTGCTTAGAAGTGGCTTTCGAATGCTCTCCTAAAAACGGACAAGCCGAAGATGATGAGGTTTCGATTTTTTGAGAAGCTTACAAAAATGTAATCATCGACCGCTTTAAGACCGGCTTAAAGCGCTGCCAGCGCTGTACTACGCGTAATGTTCCCCTGAACTAATCAATCGCTAATAGCTTATAAGCAGACAATACCAACGTCGCGCTATGGACCACTGCGCGAAAGAGCGGGCCCACTAAGATGGCCTTCAAACCTTGAGACCCGACTACTCGGCTTAGCAAGCCCAAAGAGTTATCGTGAGCAATAGAACACTCGGAGAGAACAATTCAGCACCCAGCATATGCCACGTTCTTGTCGAGTGTGACCGCAGGGTTAGTATTCGCACATTAGATGTGTGGCGGCTAAGACGGCTGGGTGTAGCTGGCTCCAAAACTGAGCGGCGAGGTTATTCTGTCCCAAGCCGCGCCTTTCGTGGCGCGCGGGACCTCACTCACTTTGAAACAACAGACCTTCGATTCGATCATGTTCTTCCGGTGTTGGCAGGGCAGATGAGTCAACATTGCCAATACTATTTGGCTGACCATTTTCTGGTGGGCCAACTTCAGGGTGGTAGGCGCCATCTGCGTCGAAAGCAACCCAGCCGTACAATTCTCGGATGACTTCGGAAGGATGGCCATCTTCCATTGCCACATACCAGTCCGCCAATCGGAAACGCTTACCGGCAAGCTTAGAAGTAGCCATTTCGGCTCGAACCAGCGCCAGATATAGCGGGTGCGGCAGTTCCTCTACGGCGCCGGTTTCGTCGAGCAAGAACGTGAACGAGGCGTGCGACCGTTGCTCTGTAGAACCGGCTCGCTCCTCTTCCTCGCCTAAGGTAAAAACGGGAGCAAAACCGCCCCCCTCTGTTCTGAAGTTGGTCGTCTGGCCTTGGTAGACCCTGGCAGCGTTCCACTGCACCTCGCCAGCATAAGCGTAAGCGCGCAGATCAAACTTCATCGATCGTACCTGAGGGTCGGCGACGATTCTACGCTCGCCAGGAGCTACAAGGGACTGGGCCACGTAGTTTCCGCCAACGATTTCTTCCCAAACGCGCTTGGTGAGCTTGTCTCCTCGGTATGCACCGCGACTACCATACCCGCTGACAGGCTTGAAAAAGAGGCTACGGCGGTTTTGCCACAGGTGCTCTGCATTACCATGCCCGACAGGAACGGTAAGCGGGACGTATTGGGCCAATACGGTTCGGATTTGCTGATCAACGCCAATCTCTTCCAAAAAACGTGCGTTGGTTAGGTCAACCAACCTGCGTTTGTCGGCGTAAAGGGCATAGGCCTGAGGGTGTGGCGTTACCGTCACGACATCAGCCAAATAAGCGCTGCGCAGCGCGCTGCAATTGTCGCCTTCCAGATAGAAATCGGTGAGTCGGTTGTAGACGAGATCCACAGGCTTTCCGTCGACCAAGAGGGACTCGTTGTGAAAGGCCAGATCGGCTGGGTCTGCGATTAGGCAGTCGATTCCTGCTGACTCGAATAACCGCTGAAAAAGAAGGAACTCCGGATACAGATATTGGGCTTGTGGGCTTTCATCCAAGATCACCACGCGCGTGAGCGGACGTTGCTCGCCGCTCGTAGACCATTCCTGGGCGAACATATCCAGAATCGAACGCTCGAAGCCGCCGGGTCCATCCTGACCTGGCGAAAGCCCGACTACGCCGCTGCAACAACTACGCTGCGCGCGGGCGAGCAATACGTTTAGCATCGCTCCGCCCGCATTTGTGTTTATTTCGATGAGCCCAAGCTTGTCATCATCCAGATGGAAGTCGTAGCCAAAGAAGACGCCGCGCGCACCCCGAGGATCATGTCGTGCAATAGGAGGTGCAGAATCCAGAGCATGCTCACGCCAACCGGGCGAACTCACGGTCTGCTCGATGGCCTGAATAACCTCATTAACCTGGCGCAGCCGCAAGGATGAAACAAAGACCGGTCGTGCTGCAAACACATGGGGGCAACGTGACTTCAATAGCTCCGACAGCTCTGAATTCCCAAGCTGTTCGGTCAATGAGTTTACGAGCGCAGCTTGATCTAGGCTTACGCAGAAGCACGCTTCGTTGAGCGCTGCGGCTGTCGAACCGCATTTTCTTGATGAGGACGCTTGCACGTGAAACCTCCAGAACCAAATATACAGGTACGAAAGCCTTGGCCTCCTCCGGTTCAGCCGGGCATTTGTATAAGCGTAGATCAGCGTCGTTGCCAGCACTTTGCCATTAACTAGACATCAGCCTTGGAAGCGTCATTGTGAAAGTCGTGTGCCCCTCAGCTGATTCGCAAGCGATGCGCCCCTTGTGGGCCTCAACAATCGACCGTGTGATAGCCATGCCGAGGCCCGCATTAAGGGTAGTACCTTCGCGCCTTGCGGTATCCACCCTGTAAAATCTGTCGAATATTCGAGTGTGAAGCTCGGCTGGAATAGTAATGCCGCGGTTGGTTATAGCTGTCGAAACCGAGTTACCACTCTCGCTTATTTCAACCCTGATAATGCTGCCTTCCTCTGCATACCGAACTGCGTTCGAGACTATGTTTGAGATGGCCCGTCTTAGCATTGATTTATCGCCATGTACCGACCCATCGCCTGAAAGCGCGATTTCGACCTTCTTGTCCTCGGCTGCGAGCTCGTAATATTCGATAACACTCGTGGTCATCTCAGCCATGCTGGCCCCTTCGGCACTGGGCGTAATCTTCCCATTGTCCGCTTTGGCGAGGAACAGCATGTCATCGACCATCTTTGACATGCGCCTAAGTTCTTCGAGGGCGGAATACAAGATATCCTTGTAGTCGGTATTTTCGCGGTCGCGCAAGAGCGCGACCTCCATTTGGGTCAGCATGCTGTTCAGCGGCGTTCTTAGCTCATGCGCGATGTCCGCTGAGAAACCTGACAACCTGAGGAATGAGTCATCCAAGCGCGAGAGCATTTCATTGAAGTTGTCTACGAGTTCATGAAGCTCGCCTGGCACTGACTCGGTTGGAATTCTGGTATCCAAACAATTGGCAGTTACTGTAGAGGAAGTCTTAGAGAGTTCATCGATCGGTTTTAAACCCTTCCTGATCAGAACCACACCTAAAGCGCCACTCAAAAGTGCACTGACCACCAGCGTATAAGCGAACCATTGCTGAATCATTTCGAAGAAGTGGACTCGATGCGTTACATCCAAAGCCAGATAGATGACTGTGTCTTGCCCTTCGACCCACTGGTTTACTTTTCTGGTAATGCCACTGTACTGATGCCCAGCGAAATTTACTGTCCAACGTTCCTCTTGGATGTCCGTGACAAGTGGTAGCAAGCTCTCAGAGAGATTGTGATGTGAGTAGACTGTCTTGCCGTCTACTACAACTGCAGTTGCGAAGCCAAAGGAGTGCTCAATAACGGCATCGATCCTTGAAGCGGTCTCAGGCCCAAATGCTGAGCTGTTGAGCAGCGTACGCTCTACTGCAGCGGCCTTTTCATTCAGCACTTGTTCATCTTTGCGTTCGAAATGGAGCTGGCAAAAATAATTGAAGCTGATTGCGGCCGCCATCAGCACAACCGTAACCACAAGCATGAAAGCTATCGCCATTCTGCTCGTCAGTGACACTTTTCCCATCAGTACGGTCCTAGTTAGGCCATCACTCACAAGAAAGCAGGCGGGCACCCAGAAAAGGTGCCCGGCCTGCTTCGATCATGTTTGCTCGCACTCTCGTATCCTAAGCAGCGTCTGAATTTTCGCCAGTTTGCGAGTGGCCGGCTTTGGCCCCCTCCATCATTTCACGACACTCTTTCATCATTCCATGCATGTCGCCCATCATTTCCATATGCTTGTCGCCGCTCATCATGCCGGTTTCTGAATGGCTTTGGTCCGATTTATCTACCGCTGCGAAACTCAGTCCGCTCGCCAGGGTGATTGCGATTGCTGTAACGGTGATGGCCTTTCGCATGTTAAATCTCAAAGTTCAGTGGGTTATTCGCTTTTGCTTAATAAGGTGTTTTCGCCAACGTTGGGCTCCTCGGGCTTGTCGCATTTACCGCTAGACATATGCTTCATGCATACGACCATCATCAACAAGCAGGGCAAGAGAAAGAGCAGGCTTGGCAGCGTTGTTGCCAACGCCGCAGTGCTTTGGTTCAGTAGCATGTAGCCAACCACAGCTGCGGTTAACCCCGTTACGACCGGATTGCGCTGCAGTACGCTTTTAATCTTGGATATTATGCCCCTCATCTAACTATCCCTCGGATATTAAGCTTGGCAGATTAGCCATTGTTCACGCCAACTGGGGTGCTCAGAAACTCTACCGTATGGATCTTCCCGTCAGGGGTCTTGACCGTCATCTCATACGTCTGGACTTGGGCGCTTGTTCTATAGTTTTGAATCATTCGAGTCGTGCCGGTCGCGCCAGCAGGTGCGATGCTCAGCACTTGGCCTTCTTTTACAAGCTCCTTAAGGGTGGGCTTTGCTCCTGCCGAGTCATTTAAGCGATTCAGCGTACGTTCGCTTCCGCCTTCGGCCATTGCAAGCGAGGAAGCAACGGTCAGAATAAAAGGAACGATTACTTTGGTTATGCGGTTCATGGTTTGCACCTCTTGGTTAGTTGATGCCTGTAGATTAAAGGCTTGCTACTTACAAGAAGCTGTTGCCAAGGTTACAAAGCTGTAATCCCTCATTTTCGTGTTGGTACGACCGCCGCGCCTGCGGCAGTCGTTTTCAACTTCTACTGCTTTTCGATGCGGGTAATGGTGGAATCCATGCCCTTCGAGGAGAACTCGAATTCGACCTGGTCCCCTTCTTTCAACTTTTGGAGCTGATCAGGCTTCGCTTTGAAGCCCATCGTCATAGAAGGCCAACCCAGCGCTTCGACCGGGCCGTGTGCAATGGTCACGGTGCCGCTCTCGGTGTTCACTTCCTTGACCGTGCCGATGGCTGTAGCGGTCTGTCCCGCCGACTTCTGGTCCATTGGCATGTTCATGCCTTTGTGATCCATCGGCATGCCGTCCATTGGCTCCTTGTCGGCGGCATAGGCGACTGGCACCAGGAAGAGTGAGGCAAGGGTGATGTGCTTAATGTTCATGGATGTTCTCCAGTGGGTTGGTTGCTTGCTGGGTGGTAACTCGCAATTGCCGGCGGCGCATCAGCAGGTAAGCTGCCGGCAGAACGAACAGGGAGAGCAAAGGGGCGGTGATCATCCCGCCCACCATGGGCGCGGCGATGCGGCTCATGATTTCGCTGCCGGTTCCGCTACCCCAGAGGATGGGCAGCAGACCGGCGATAATCACTGCTACGGTCATGGCCTTGGGGCGCACTCGCTGGACAGCACCTTCACGAATGGCGTCGAGCAGGACGCCTTCGCCATGGGCTCCAGCGTTAACCCGATCCGTCCAGGCGTTCTTCAAATACAGCAGCATAATGACGCCGAACTCAGCAGAAACGCCTGCCAGTGCGATGAATCCGATTCCTGTCGCTACGGATAGGTTGTACCCGAGCAGATATAGGAACCAGACGCCCCCGGTCAGAGCGAATGGCAGCGTAGCCATGATGAGCAGCGCCTCGCCAAAGCGGGCAAACGTTAGGTAGAGCAATACAAAAATGATCAGCAAGGTAGCCGGAACGACGAGCTTCAGCTTCGCGTTAGCGCGCTCCATGAATTCGAATTGGCCGGAATAGCTGATGCTCATGCCGGATTCGAGCTGGACCCCTTTGCTGATCTTTTCCCTCAGATCGCCCACCACAGCCGCCATGTCGCGGCCACGAACATCGACGTAAACCCAGCCCGACAGCCTTGCGTTTTCGCTTTTAAGCATGGGCGGTCCGTCTGTCACCTGTACTTTGGCCACGGTCCCCAACGTGATCTGGCTGCCTTGCGGCGTGTAGATCGGTAGGTTGCGCAGATCGGATATCGAGTCGCGCCACTCGCGGCCATAGCGGAGGTTGATCGGATACCTGGCGAGCCCTTCCACGGTTTCACCAATGGTTTGACCACCGATGGCACCGGCCACGATCGATTGCACGTCCGCGATATTCAGGCCGTAGCGTGCGGCAGCGACACGATCGATATCCACATCGATATACCTGCCGCCGGTCAGTCTCTCAGCAAGCGCCGAACTGACCCCAGGCACCGTTTTGGCGATTTTTTCCACTGCCTGGGTGGCTTTGTCGATCTGTGCCAAGTCAGTGCCATACACTTTCACCCCGATCGGGCTCTTGATACCCGTCGCCAGCATATCGATACGGTTTCGAATCGGCGGGATCCACAGATTGGCTAATCCAGGTACCTGTACGGTGCGATCCAACTCCTCAACCAGCTTGTCAGGCGTCATCCCAGGGCGCCATTGATCCTTCGGCTTGAACTGAATGGTCGTCTCGAACATTTCCAGCGGGGCGGGATCTGTAGCGGTGTCGGCTCGACCAGCCTTACCGAACACGTGTGCAACTTCTGGAACCGTTTTTATGAGCCGGTCCGTCTGCTGCAGTAGCTCAGAAGCCTTCTGAGCGGAGAGGCCTGGAAGCGCAGTGGGCATATAAAGGAGGTCACCTTCATCCAGCGGGGGCAAGAACTCCCCACCAAGGCGAGAGGCCGGCCACAAGCCTGTCAGGAAGACCAGAACAGCCACCAGCAGAGTCATCTTGGGCCAGCGCAGTACCGCGTCCAGGGCCGGCTTGTAGATCCAGATGAGGCCACGGTTGAGTGGATTACGGTGTTCGTCAGGGATTTTGCCCCTGATCCAATACCCCATGAGCACCGGAACCAGCGTGACAGACAGGCCCGCGGCGGCTGCCATTGCATAGGTTTTGGTGAACGCCAGTGGACCGAACAGCCGGCCTTCCTGCGCCTCCAGGGTGAACACTGGAATGAACGACAGCGTAATGATCAGCAGGCTGAAGAACAATGCCGGCCCCACTTCAACAGCCGCGTCAGTAATGACCTTCCAGTGCTCCTGGCCCTTCAAGGTGGAGTCAGGATGCCGCTTGTGCCAGGCCTCAATGTGCTTGTGGGCGTTTTCGATCATGACGATTGCTGCATCGACCATCGCTCCGATGGCGATCGCGATGCCACCCAACGACATGATGTTGGCGTTGATGCCTTGCCGCTGCATGATCACAAAAGCAATCAGGATGCCGATCGGCAACGACACGATGGCGACCAACGACGAGCGCAGATGCCACAGAAAAATCGCGCAAACCAACGCAACGACAATGAACTCCTCGATGAGCTTGTGCGTGAGGTTTTCAACGGCACTGTCGATCAGCTTGCTACGGTCGTACGTCGTGACGATTTCGACGCCTTGGGGCAGGCTCGCTTTCAGCTCATCCAGTTTGGTCTGAACGGCAGCGATGGTTTCCCGAGCGTTCTTGCCGCTCCGCAGGATCACCACGCCGCCGACTACCTCACCTTCACCGTCAAGCTCGCTGATGCCCCGGCGCATTTCCGGGCCGAGCTGGATATGCGCAACGTCCCCTAGCGTCACTGGCACGCCGCCGTCGAGACGCAAAGGAATGGCTCGAAAGTCTTTGAGTGTCTTGAGATACCCGGTCGCACGGACCATGAACTCGGTTTCTGCGAGTTCCAGAACACTCCCGCCGGTTTCACGGTTGGCTTCATCGATCGCCTTTGCAATCTGCTGCTGCGTCACGCCCCTGCTTGCCATGCGCACGGGATCCAGTACGACCTGATACTGCTTGACCATCCCGCCTATGGGCGCGACTTCCGCCACGTTGGGCAGTGTCTTGAGCTCATAGCGCAGGAACCAATCTTGCAAAGAGCGCAGCTGCGAGAGGTCATGTTTGCCCGTTCGGTCTACCAAAGCATATTGGTAGATCCAGCCGACACCTGTGGCGTCAGGGCCCAAAGCGGGTTTGGCGGCGGCGGGAAGCCGACTCTGCACCTGACTCAGGTACTCCAGCACCCGAGAACGGGCCCAATAGAGGTCGGTGCCGTCCTCAAACAGGACGTACACGTAGCTATCCCCGAAGAAGGAGTAGCCGCGGACCGTCTTTGCGCCGGGGACAGACAGCATGGTCGTCGTCAGTGGGTAGGTGACCTGATTCTCAACGATCTGGGGCGCCTGCCCGGGGTATGGCGTGCGGATGATGACCTGAACGTCGGAAAGGTCTGGCAATGCATCAACAGCGGTGTTTTTGACCGACCAGACACCCCAAGCCACCGCGAACACAGTAGCCAGCAGGATCAGAAAGCGGTTGGCCACTGACCACCGAATTATGGCTGCGATCATGGCTGGCCCCCCAGCTTCTCGATGTGCTCAATGACCAGGCCCTCTTCGCTTTCACGCGCGCCGACACGAACGCGATCGCCGGTCTGCAAACTTGTTAGGAGCGATTGATCGGCAACCGGAAAGGACATGGTCATGCCGGGCATGTTCAGCGTCTTGAACGGCCCATGCGAGAGGCCAACCATGCCATCTTCCAGGCTGACGATCGTACCTTCAGCCTCGTGCAGCGCAGGTTCTGTAGAAGTTGCAGGCTTCTCCAAGCCCTGAGCGGTCAGCCCGCGTAGGCTCGCCTCTGAATCGAGGAGAAACTGACCGGACGCCACGACCTTCTGACCGGCTTCCAGCCCTTCAAGCACCTCTGTCTGGTCATTGAACTCTCGGCCGATGCGGACCTCAACGGGGCGGTAACGGCCTTCATTCTCAGCCAACATCACCAATGCTCGCCGGCCGGTGCGAATGACCGCCTCGGATGGGATGACCAAGACATCTTCAACGTTGCGACTCAACGTCACCTCGGCCGTCATGCCGGGGCGAAGCCGCTGCTGCGGGTTAGGTAGTTCGACCCGGACACGCACAGTGCGGCTATTCAGGTTGGCTTGCGATAGTACGGCCTGGATCGTGCCTTCCAGAGATTCACCTGCAAAGGCGGGGAGGCGCGCGGTGACTGAGTGCCCTGGCGCCAGATTGGTGATCTGCGCCTCAGGCACAGCTATCTCTAGCCATACCGTCTCCAGTCCATTGACGCGTGCGAGAGATGCGCCGGCGGGTACGGTCATGCCCTCGCGAACGTCGAGGCTGTTCAGCACGCCGCCGATTGGGCTCGTTACGGTCCAAACGGGGCGCGCTTTACCGGTTCGTTCCAGTTGGGCAATGACATCCGACGGCATGCCGGCGAGGCGTAACCGCTGTCGGGCCGCTGCGAGCAGTTGGGGTTGGCCGACCCCTTTGAGCGCCAGGTACTCTTCCTGTGCGGCAGCCCATTCGGGAACCAAAAGATCGGCTAACGGCGCGCCTTTTTCGATGACATCCTCCGGTGCTCGGTCGTAAACGCGCTCGACAAAGCCACCGGCACGCGCCTGCACAACCGCCACGTCTCGCTCGTCAAACATCAACGCGCCTGTCGCTTCGAGCGACTGGCTGATCGATTCACGCGTTACGGTTGCCAAGCGCACGCCGAGATTCTGCGTCACGCTCGGGTCGATACTGATCGATGCCCCGTCGCTTCCCTCATCTGCATAGCGTGGAATCAATTCCATATCCATGAATGGCGACTTGCCCGGCTTATCGAACTTTTGCTGGGGTACCATAGGGTCATACCAATAGAGCACTTCCTTGTCTTCTTCTGCAGGCGATTGTCCGAAGGCTGCGGTAGGCAGACCGATTAGCGCTGCAGCGCTAATCATCAGAGGCAGACTGAAGGCGAGTACCAGCCGCTTGTGTTGGAATGTCATGGTCGGGTATCTCCAAAGGCGAAATGCAGGCGGGCATTGCTCAACGATCGATCGCGGGCGACGTCAATACGCCGTAGCCGGGTCTCCACAAGCTGTCGTCGCGCTTCGATCACAGCGGTCAGCTCACCGCTTCCGGAGCGGTAATCGGCCATGGCAAGGCGGACCTTCTCTTCAGCGAGGGGTAGTAAGGTTTTGTCGAGGCGGATGAGTGCGCGGTCCAGACGCTGATACTCAGCGAGGTCAGTACTCAGCTCTTGGTTGTACAGGCGCAAGGTCGCTTGGCGCTGAGCCTCGATCTGGGCAAGGCGAGCTCGTTCGGCCGCGATCTTCGGATCCTGCCGAGAGCTGGTAAACAGCGGCAGGTCGAAGCTGACGCTGAGGTTCACCATGTCGCCGTACTCACGGCCACGTCGCAGGTAGTCGACCCCCCAACTCCAATCCGGTGTTTTCTCTGCGATGGCCTGGTGAACCTTTGCCTCCGCTTCACGAGTCATCGGGTCGAAGGCGAGTAACGCCGGGTGCCGGTTCAGGTTGTGCTGATAGTTATCAACGGCGGCAAGCCATTGCGGCCAGTCACCTGTAAGCGGCTGGCCTGCTAGCTCGCCTATCCAGCGCCGGAGGCCGGCCCGCGCAACAGCCTGGTTACGCAGCAGCTCATCCTCTTGTTCAGCCAGCAATGCTGCCTCTTGCCTCGGAAGTACGCTGTCTGCGGTTTGTCCGCTGCCGCCAGCAATGCGGGCCTGAACAGCCCGCGAAAGGAGCTGATTCTCGCTGTAAAGCTGCTTGAAAAGGCTTAGCTTCTGCTCGACCGCGAAGCTAGCGATCCATGCCTCGGCGGTTGCTTGGCGCACACCGAGACGTTCAACCGTTTGCTGGGCGTTTGCGAGCGCAACACTAGCCTGCGCGGCCTCGACACGAGCGCGCCTTTTCGCTCGGTTTGGCACATCTTGCATGACCCCAACCATTTGCATGGTCATGGCCTCTTGCTCCAACTGCCAGCGAGCGTCACCTTCGATGGGCACGCTTTGCAGTCCAAGCTTAAGTTTAGGGTCAGGAAGCTCGCCGGCAGGGATTGCAGCGCTGCGTGCGGCCACCAGGTTGGCGGCTTGCGCATGCAGCGAAGGCGCGTCTTGCTCGGCCACGCTCAGAGCTTGTTCTAAGGTCAAAGCGGACGCTAACCCTGGAAACGAGAGCGCGCCCATGATCAAGGCGGCCACGTACGGCGGCGCCCAATAAATACGGGGTTTCATTTGCGAAGGATTCCTGATCTTTCATGCGAGCCAAAGGCGCGCGGTAGCCGGCCCGAATGCTCACTCGGGCGGTTCCTATAATTTGATCGGAATTAGACGCGGGGTGGATGCCAGACGGCGTCTAAAAGGCTAGAGGGGATCAGGCCGTTATAGGGAGTGGTCACGGGTTTAGCAGCAGGCATCAGCTGGGCTTTTATTGAGACAAGCTGAAGGATACTTGCAGTTTTGCATTCTTGGCCCGTCTTGCAGACGGTCGCCGTTCCATGCTCATTCGCTTCACAGCACTCGTGTTCAGCACCGTCATCGGCGCCAACCATCGAAGCGTGGTCGGTCGTCATGGCGCCCACACCTTCCATATCGGACATCACGTGATGCCCGGACGATCCAACCGGCATGAGCATTTCCGCTATCCCATTGATCGGAAGCGCAAGCACTAGCAGCAGGATAAGGAAGGAGCGCATGTAGGACTTCATATTTCCAGCTTACGGGGCAATTCATGAGCAATCAATGAGGCTTCGGTCGCTTCGCAACCGAAGCCTAAGCCTAAGCCGACAGGCTTCAAACTACACGCGTTTGACGGAGCCGGAGTGCGTTGAACACAACCGATGCTGAGCTGAGGCTCATGGCCAGGGCAGCAATCATCGGAGACAGCAACAGTCCGAAGAACGGATAGAGCAGACCTGCGGCAATCGGGATGCTCAACCCGTTGTACATAAAGGCAAACAGAAGGTTCTGACGCATATTGCGAACCGTCGCCACCGAAAGCGTGCGCGCGCGCAGTATCCCCATCAGGTCACCTTTAACGAGCGTAACTTGGGCGCTGTTCATGGCGACGTCAGTGCCCGTGCCCATCGCTATGCCGACATCAGCCCTGGCGAGCGCCGGCGCATCATTTATTCCGTCGCCTGCCATGGCGACTACTTTACCTAGGGCTTGTAGCTTAACCACCAGCGCCTCCTTGTCCTGCGGCTTCACTTCGCCATGCACCTCATCGATCGATAGCTCACGAGCCACCGCGCGGGCAGTGGTAAGCCCGTCGCCGGTGGCCATGATGACTTGCACGCCCTCCGCTTGGAGCCGCGCTACAGCTTCCTTGGAAGTCGGTTTGATTGGGTCCGATACGGCCAGCAAGCCGGCAAGTGCCCCATCAACAGCCAGGTACACAATGCTGGTACCGCTCTCGCGCATTTTTTCTGCCTGATCTCTCAACGGCTCGACGCTCACACCCGTATCTTCCATAAGCGCGGTGTTGCCTAGTTGTAGCTGCTTGCCTTCCACCAGACCACGGACTCCGATACCTGACCCTGACTCGAAGGTCTCTGGCTTCGCCAGCTGGATACCTTCGCTTCTGGCATGGTCTACGATCGCGTGGGCTAGGGGATGCTCACTACCTTGATCCAAGCTGGCAGACAAACGGATGACTTCCTGCGAGTCAAACGGCGTGACGCCTATGGCCCGATCGAAGACAGGTCGGCCCTCGGTCAAGGTTCCTGTTTTATCGACAATCAGCGTGTCTACCTTACGGACGTTCTCGATGGCGCCTGCGTCTCTGAAAAGCACTCCGCTTCCAGCCGCTTTGCCTGTGGCAACCATGATCGACATAGGCGTTGCAAGGCCAAGTGCGCAAGGGCAAGCAATGATCAGAACCGCAACTGCATTGATCAGGCCGAATACCCAGCCCTGCTCGGGTCCAAACAGGCCCCATGCAAAGAATGTCAGCAAGGCGATACCAATGACCGTCAGCACGAAATAACCCGCAACCGTGTCCGCCATTCGCTGCATGGGTGCTTTGGAGCGTTGCGCATTCGCAACCATCTGGACGATTTGTGAAAGCATAGTCCCGGAGCCAACCCTGGTGGCTCGCATGACAAGCGAGCCGCTCGTGTTCATCGTCGCGCCGATAAGCGAATCGCCTGTCCGCTTCGTCACCGGGACGGGCTCGCCCGTTAGCATGGATTCGTCGACGGCGCTCTCGCCCTCCAATACTTCTCCATCCACCGGTACCTTTTCACCAGGACGAACGCGCAGATGGTCACCCTCGTGAACATGTGTAAGCGGAATGTCCTCCTCGGAACCATCCTTGGCGATACGGCGAGCTGTTTTGGGCGATAGGCCAAGCAAGGACTTGATTGCCGAGGACGTCTGGGAGCGGGCCTTCAATTCGAGCAGCTGCCCTAAAAGCGTCAGGGAAATGATGACCGCGGCGGCTTCGTAATAAACGCCTATCCGGCCGCCCACAGTGAATGACTCTGGAAATATGCTCGGTAAGACGGTTGCTACGATGCTGTAAATATACGCAGCCCCTGTGCCAAGCCCGATCAACGTCCACATGTTTGGGCTGCGATGCTTAACTGATGCGAAACCGCGCACGAAAAATGGCCAACCTGCCCACAAGACAACCGGGGTCGTAAGGGCTAGTTCAACCCAGTTCTGGCTAGCGCCGTGAAACAGCGGTATCGCATGTCCCGCCATTGCCAACAGGGTTACTGCTACGGTCAGGGGCAGAGACCACCAGAATCGCTTCGAGAAGTCCTTGAGTTCGGGATTCTCCTCCTCGTCGAGTTCAGGGATCAGAGGTTCCAATGACATCCCGCAGATAGGGCAATCACCTGGACCCATTTGGCGGATCTCAGGGTGCATCGGGCAGGTGTACTCGGTCGTTGCATCACCGGCGGACGCCTTCTGTGCGGGCGGCGTGGATGCCTGAGGCGATGACCCATGAGCCTGCTGTGCAGCAAGATATCTAGCAGGATCAGAACGGAACTTGGTCCGGCACCCCTGGCTGCAGAAGCGGTAAGTGGTTCCTTGGTAATCCTGCTCATGCTCGCTGTTCTCTTTCACCTTCATCCCGCAGACCGGGTCTGTGAGCGGTGCTGATCCTTTCGTTTGGTCAGGCTGATGGTGGCAATGCGAGGAGGTCATGCGGGCTCCTTATGGATTGGTTAGCAACGAACAGCCTACTGCGGGGACGTTTGTGGTTTTTCCGATGCTTACAGCGTCCGACAACCAATATATGCAAAGCGTCCTGACCAAAGGCTGAAGTAACCATTACATTTCTGTCAGGTTCTCCGGTATGTCAGGTCGTACGAATGCTGAAGCGAGCTGCTGAAAAAAGTAGCTCGCGCGAATACCGCTTGCTGGCCTAGCCTATGCCTCCCTTATCCGAAGCCCGGCCGCTTTCTTTTAATGAATACCGAACCGTGCAAAGCCTAAGCGCAGGTGCTCTGTTTTGATAGAAGCCGTAATTTTTGATGTCTATGGCACACTCCTGCAAATCAGTGAACGACGGCGGCCATTTCGCAAGCTCTTAAAACAGGTACGCAGCCAAGGTCGTCAACCTAGGGCCGATGATGCCAGGACATTGATGACACGAAACTTGGGGCTGGCCGGCGCCGCCGACCTGTTTGGTACACAACTAGGTAACGATGAGCTTGCTATTTTGGAGCTTGATCTCTACGCGGAACTGGCCAGCGTGCGTCCCTATGATGATGCCCTGCGGGCACTGGAAAGCCTTAAGAGAGCGGGGCTGAAAGTGGCGCTGTGCTCCAACTTGGCTACCCCCTATGCCATACCTGCCAAGTTGCTACTGCCTGAGTTTGACGCCTATGCCTGGAGCTTCGAGGTGGGCGCGATCAAACCGGAGCCAGCGATCTACGAACATCTGCTAAAGCGGTTGGGTTGCAAAGCGTCTTCCATTGCAATGATCGGCGATACATTGGAGGCCGATGTGTTCGGTCCCGAAAGGCTGGGAATGCATGGCTTCCACCTCCAGCGCGATGCCATCCGTGGTCCTGACCGATTAGCTAGCCTGATCGAATTTGCAGACCACATTTTGGGCACGGGGACTGTCACTAGAACGTAGCACTAGCGCACATCGAGGTCGCCTCCAGCTATCGGCCTTCAGTTCAAGCACTCACAACTCGCTTGTAGTGCTTTTCCTGACGATGGCGCTCCCAAAGTCCGTTCGCGCATTGGCCGCAGCGGTTGTGATCACTCAGGCATTCGTAGAGCTGATTGGTTAAGCGGGGCTACCACCAACAGCGTGAAGGAAAGCCGATCAGTGCGGCTTCGTCTCGCTGATGGACTTTGCAGCCCACGTTCTACAATACCCACCATCCGCTAACGGCTAAAGCTGCGTCGCCAGTTTTAGCTGACGCCGCTAGACCCGGATGGCTTAGAGTAAGCGAACGGGCATTACACCTTGCCGGCGGATACCCAGTTGTGCGGCAGCAGCTCGACCAGAGCGCTGGCCTTCTGCGTCGGCAGTCGTGTGA
>NZ_JBNNMD010000010.1:0-25181 GCF_050272435.1 Pseudomonas sp. NPDC047961
TGCTCAAAAATTGAGCAGAAGCAGTTGAACACCTGGGTCAGTTTTCAGTCGGCAGAACAGCCTCTACTGGGTCAGTTTTCGGTCAGCGGCAACATGCGCAGCTCAGACAGCACCCATAGGTACTCTCGAACGCTCTGCTCATCCTGCCCAGAGTGGAATCGCAGCGTGGTATCGCTCGCCCAGCAGCGCTCGACGAAGTCATCCAGAACCCTGTTAGTTTTTGCCTTATATCTGCCGTCAAGCAATCGGTAGAGCCGGTCAGCGTAGGCAGCTACGCCAGCTAAACCTCCGTGTCTGGGCGGCCTGGGCACCAGCTCAACTTTACCGTTCGGGTCGCAAGTCGCCGAACCGCTAAGGCGGTGCTTACCAAGCTGACGGATATACCTTGCCCGCTCCAGCATGGCCGATCGATCCGCATCGGAAAACTCCACCCAGTCCATGTTGACCGACTGTCCTGATGCTTCCGCGTACGCTTGGTATGCGAGCATGGACGAGATGTCATTCATCCTTGTCAGAGCCCTCCCTTCGCCATTCGATTCTATGGGGCTCATCGGGTAGCTGACTTTGCGACGTTTACTGCGTTTGTATACCCCGATACGACCGATGATGCGCCGCATATGGCGGATCTCAGCTGGCAACCCTGGCGCAGCCAAATCTTCTGGCTTACTTGGCAGGCTGACCCCGGCAATTTTTGCGATGACATGGCCAGGGGGCCAAAACTTGGGCTCCCATTGCCAGCACAACGCCGATAGCCAAGACATGCAGTGCACATAGTGCAGCAGCGACGTCTTGGGGCTCGCATGGCCGAGCACAGCGCTGGTGATATGGATTACACGGCGGGTGGCGGCTTTCCGGGAATGGAAAAACGCATTATTTAACCTTTCTGCATCCAGCAACCACGCCATCGTCTGAGATTGCTCACCGAAGAGAAGTCGAGCGTTCTCGCATGCCCCTAACGCTGTGGCGGCCAGCTTGAAGGTGAGCCAGGTTGCAGCCGAGTGCCGCAGGTGGTGGTAGTGCATATCGGAGCATCTTGTAACCCGGCGGAGGGAGGCATGAATTGCAGGTAACAAGGTGGATTCGGAAACCCATCGTGTCTGCAGCTCGGGGATACAGAACAGAAATTCCGAATATGGACTTTTCTCCTCTTCGTCATCACGCAACCGCGCCAGGCGCTCTATCAGCTGCAGCTCATCTGGCTCGAGCAACACATGGAGTGGCAGCGTACGCGTTGAGTTGCGCGTTTTGAGCGCACGCTGAGAATGGGGGCGAATATGCAGAGCCGCGGGAAGGTTGAGCGCGGTTCGCTGCTCAGCCGATAGCGGCTTCAGGTTCGGATGCCGTCTACGCAGTGCAGCTGCACGTGCGGCAGAGAGCGTCGGTAACTGCAGATCGCGGCGCAGCAACTTCAGCGACTCATTACGCCGCAATCCCAGTCGGTATCCGAAAATCACCACAGCCTGCGCGACCATAGCAATACGCGGTGAGCGATGGCTTAGCGGGCCTGTGGCCAGGTCTCGCAGCACCTGACGATATTGCTCTTCATTGATGATCTGGGCATCAACGAACTGAGGCGTTTTCCCAATACCCAATGCGGCATAGGGGCTGATTGGTGGATAGGAGAAGCTGTTTTGCAGGTATCCATGAAACTCCAGCAGGCCCTTGGCTAGGTTTCTCCTCATTGGCGCCGTGGGTTGTACCTCCAGCAGCGTTTCATACAACTCCTCTAACGCGTCCGGCGGAACATCTAGAATCGACCCAACAGACAGCAAATTGTCCAATCCTATACCGACGTCTCTAACATAGTTGGCAACCGTTTTGGACTGCAAAGGGTTGCCATAGAACGAGCGGCCATGAAGCAGAAACGATGCCCAACCGGTGATCAATTCTTCTAGCGTCGTAGGTACCTGCTCAACCTCCAGTACCGAAACCCGTCCTCTACGGACCTGCCGACATAACGTCGTCAGCCATCCCGGAACTCGTTGTTCGGGCCTACCCAGCCGATGCTTTTTACGTTTGCTTTTTTGTTCATGATTTGAAGACGATCTGTCACCTTGCAGATGCAGCCATGAGTCCGCCAAGACAGAATGCGTCACGTAACCGTATCTGGTGGTGTAATTGATCAACAGCTGCGGTAGCTGCGTTTGGCGCTTGATACGCAGCAGCTCAAACAGTCGACTGAGAGACGCGGGTTGGCTCTGATTATCTACCCCACCTACGGCCAATGCCGCCTGAATACAGTGAAGTTTTCCGTCCCTCTTGGACAGATAAGGTCTCAATTCACTTAGATCTGGAGCGCAACGGGACAACAGTGCCAGTGTCATCGGATCTGGGAACCATTGCCTACTCTCAGCCTCGGATTGCCCACGGATTGAAAGCTTGAGCCGGAACTCTGGTATCCCAGATACCCAAATAATCTGACCTACATCAAGCTGGGTCAGCGCATTTAGCTGGGGGATGTCCATCAGCGCGCCATAGTAGGCGGCGCTCAGCAGGAGTAGCCCAACCCGGCAGTGGGGGGTGAGTTGCTCCAGGTCGTGTCTCAGCGCCCGTTCCAGCGAATCGATCACGTCTCGACTGGCTGAGATGTTCTCTGCTGTATACAAGTCGGGATTGATTGGATTTGCGGGACGCCGCGTGTCGATCGCTATGTGGGCAAGCGGCAGGCTCGGGTTGAATCGCCGCGCCCGGCTTGTTACGTCTCGCAGTGCATTGCGTAATGTCGAGCTTTCAAGCTGATTCTCAAGCTCCCGCATCTTTTCGACAGGAAAATTTCTCAGCGAACGTTTACCGCAGAGCCATTCTCCGATGACATTGTTGGAGTCTCTGCAGCGCTCCTTGAGCGTCTGAAGAAATTCGCTCTTCCATTCTGGATCGTATTTTTCAGGACTCCAAATTGCTGACAGCATTTCCTCAGAAAGGGTCGAAATGGTCATTTAGCCTCCTTAACTAGGTGGCTGTTGCGAACCATCCAACCGAGCTCTCTCATCAGCGGCAATAAATACGCATGGAGGCTCTGGACATAAGCGCCAGGACAAAAGCTTGAGAACGACTCTTGGGGCGCCTCGCCATGCAGCCAGTGCCCCATGAATGCGGCAAGCGTTTCAGGCGGGCACCCACGCTCTGCGAGCTCGGTCCTCAGCAACTTGCGGAAACCGTTCACTGGATGGGGTGTAAAACCAACCACCTGCCGCATATATGCGTCGATATGTGACGGACGGATTTCCTCGTAGTACAGCCGATTGTCATCAGCAAACCACAGGAAAAAACCGGACCTAGGAGGAGTCTGTGCAGGTAGGCCGTATTTGAACTTCACACGAATTGCACAGCAGTGCGCGTCGTATGCCTCTAGCTGCCGACGCAGTAGCTCAGGCATCACTACCAGACGGCTCATGTGACCGTCATCTGCGCCTTTATCGCCCAGTGCGCCGTGGCCACTTCGTTGCTCGAACTCTTCCACTGCTTTTAGCGGGTTGCGGATGGCTCGACACGCGGTCGCCATTAGGAACATGAGGATGGTCCAGAGCGTCAGGCAGTTGTGCCAATGAATCAGCTCTTGAATATCTTTTCGTGGGCGTTTGCGCAGCACTGCGAGCAATGCTTCAAGATTGTTTTTCACAGCGCTAAGTTTCAGACAATTTCGGGCACCAACCGCCATCTCTGAAGAGCTAATGACGTTAGTAACTGGCGCCTCCAAACCTACTGTGCCGTAAATAGCGGTTAATACATTTCGCACTGAATGACAATAGAGGCTGCGTAGGTGATCAACGCTGTATTGGGTGTAATAAAGCGCAGTATTAGCCGACAGGCAAGGCAGCCCGGACAACATCGTGGCCGCAACCACATCGTGTGTATCGGTGATTATTTGGCGATGTAAATAGGAACGAATCTTGTGAACTGTATATCGCGGGTCACCTCCCCCCAATTCTTTCAAGAGGACACGAACTTCGCTCTCAATTTTCTTAACTTTCCCGGCAAATACGGCCGTTCCGGTCGTAGATGGCAGCGCTCTGACTCCCAATACTAACGTCGCGGCTCCCACCATATCCGGTACTGAAACTGCCGCCCCCCTCTTTCGAACCGTTTCAGGGGGCAGTTGCTCCTCCGCAGCGTAATCTGGTGTAGGTATTAAAAACCTGAACTCAGCAGACTCCAAGTCTTTAGCAGGTATAAGCTCAAACGCCACCCGCGGGCGCGCGCCGCCCTCAGAGATCTGTAGTTTTGTGCAATCCTCAAGTGACCTGCCGAACCAGAGCATGAGATGTAGGGCGAGTAGCGCCTCCATGCGCGTACGGATGCCTACCTGCTCTGGCAGTGGCGCTGTGCGGAACCGCTCCCGGCACTGCAGAAATTCATCAGTGACGCTGAACAGGAGATTTGCTAATTCGGGCAACGTCAGCAGGTTGAATCCGAACGGTAAGAACTGCCGAGCGCGGGCAATATGGGCGAGGATTCCCTGATGGCTGAGCAACTCGGCGACATAGGGCCTGACTTCGCCGCCGGTATCGATCAAACAGAGTTCATCTGGCGCAGTGATTTCGCCGTCGGGCAATTCTTCGTCGAAATCATGGTCTAACCGTGGAACAACAAAACTAATATGGCCTGGCAGTAGATCGGGATCGTCCGGATCATCAAGAGGGAACTTGGTTACCCCTTGACTTACTACCACACCTAATCCGGAGCGGACTGGCATCCTGCCTCGATGATTGCCACCACCACCACGACGCTCAGGTGGCTGATCGCCCCCGCAATAACGAACTAGCCGGGTAACAGCAGGAAAGGCATCAGCATGGACGTCGACTGAAATACTGGGATCGAAAACTGTGCAGCTCCGCATAAATATGGCTGGACTAGACCAAATATTTAGCTCTGCAGGGACGGTCAGTAGTTCCTTCGCGCAAAGCGTACGCAGCTTGAGATATGCATTGTATTTCTGGCCGCGAAGGTCCGATGCACCAGAGCTCTCCTGATGCGCCACCAGTAGCTGTCCTACAAGCCGGTAGTAATCTGGCGCGCCATCAACATCGGCCGGCTCATGCCATAACATTGCATACGGGAAAGCGTAATCCTGGACGCCCTGTCCAATGATTGGATTACGCCTGCGCGCCTCATCTCCGGAAAAAAAACGAGGGCCCAGGGCTGAGATGAACCGCGGATTGCTCCTATTAGAAATTATCCAGTGACACTCATGCCGCCAGACCACGGGATCAAAATCACCGACGAACAGAACCGGCGGCTTTTCCATTTCATTCAGCGCGTTTAACAACCCTTGGATTATTCGGGGAAAATCTATGAGCTGAGGATGAGCATCTATAAATTTCAGAATCTCTGTTATGACAGTTACGTCACGCCCGGACCCTGCTGCCAGCTGTAGCAGCTCTTTGAATGTGGTTTCGCAGCCGGCATCCCTTGGCTGGCTTAGTGAGTTCGACATCAGCTAGTCCTATCGTGTGAGTACTAGCTAATAGTGCTAAGCCGAAGTCCCCCAATTCGGGCATGCCATGGAAATCCAGAAGCTGGTTCTGATTTTTCAGAATCGGCTGACACCACACCTGGTTTTCCGCGCATGCGCGGAAAACCAGGTCGATACGCCGAGTATTCTCACACGGATTCCGCGCATGCGCGGGTTGGAAGCGCTGCAGCTTCCAAAGTCGAGGCCATCCCCCTCCAGGCACTAGACATAGGGCCGCCCGCTCACTATTCGATAATATTTTCGGTGCCTAGGCATATCGAACTGGAATCGGTGCACTTGCTCTGAGCACTACCTCATAGAGCGGTGAATTTCTCGCCTGCTCAAAATGGAGGAAATGCACATGCGTAAAAGCGACTGGAAAGCCCAGGTCGGCCAGTTCAGCGACCGCGAAATAGCGAGGAGGTTTGGGGTGGGAGCGACTACCGTCCGCCGGTATCGAAAGGCCAACGGTATCGCCGAATTCAGCTTCAAGCTAGAACTTACACAATCGCTGATTGAGCGGCTGGCAGTACAGACGGACTACAGCCTATCCAAAGACCTCGGTATTCCCGCAAAAAGCATTAAGGAGGCTCGAACTGAGTTTGGTATTCCGGAGCCAAAACCCCTCCGGCCTAAGTTCCAACCACTTGAGGAAATTTGGAACGAGCAAACGATTGCGCTTCTTGGCACTATGCCCGACTACGAGTTAGCCGATAGGCTAAAAGTTAGTAACTACCCGATCAAATCCAAACGAAAAGAGCTGGGAATAAAAGCGTTTGAAAAACCATATCCAAAAATCACTGCTAAAATTGCAGCCGAGTTTGGTTTGACCTCTGACCGAATTTTAGCCGAGCGCCTAGGCGTTTCCCCAAGCTATATCCGTAGGGCGAGACTCAGATGGTTGGCAAAAGACGAATGACCTGTATAATTTCCATTAACTAGCTAACCCCAAAGCGCCGTATATTATGCTTTGCATAGCGGCGCGACTATCAGGTTATCCAGCCCTCTTCAGGAGCACCTAGTTTAAAAATTAGCGCCCTGGCTTATGCAGGTACAGTGCATCCATTAATGTCGAGGCAGTTTTAATGAAGATCAAGCCGATTCGTACTGATGGCGACCTAGCTACCGCTTTGGCGCTTATGGAGCAACTGTGGGGTGCCCCGATCGGTACGCCAGAGAGTGATGCGCTAGAAGCGCTCGCAGCGTTGATCGAGAAATATGAAGACGAACACTATCCGATCCCACCTTCTGATCCCGTCGAGGCCATCAGATTCCGAATGGAACAGCATGGGCTCGGAGTGATCTAGCGCTCCCTGGGTATTCGCTCCAACCGACGCCATCCAGCCGCGCGAATCCCGCAATCGACAAGATGCTAGAAGCCTAGGGTTCGTAAGCCTCGCGATGGAGTAACAGGCTGATCACGACGTCCGTGATGACATCCATTTGATGTTCTCACTTCAAAGCAACCTACGGCTGCTTTCGGCCAAAAGCTGCCTGTCGTTGAGTGCAATTTTTGACTCATGGCTGCCAGCAACGGCAGCAGTTAAAATGCTCAGAGACGATCACTCAACGAGCAATAGACCTAGTTTGTTCGACCGAGCTAGATTAGTAAAAGCTCTTTCACTTTTTGCTTGATTTCAGCAGGGCTTTCTTCAAATCCGTATTTACCGGCATTATCTTTAGAAGAGTTATATCCCAAGAAATAACCATTGTATTGAAAGTAGTTAGTGTCAATTTTTCGCCTGCTTGGCTTGCCTTTTTCCAGCATATCCAGAAGCGTTTTTAAGTGTGAGCGTGTTAGCCAGAATTTTAGAAGTAATCCGCTCCCTAGCACTTCAGTGCCGATCATTGGAGCTGCTTGAAAGCCCAAGGCCTAGCTCAGGGCTAGTCGTCTACACCAGTTCCGCTATGTATGCTGAAGGGGGCCCAACCACTCTACCTGACCAGCAACCTCAAGCGCTTCGGCGAATTCAACCTCAAGCTAAACCGGCCACCGGAGCCCTGGATCAAGGACTCGGTGTTCCAACAAGCTGCCGGCTCGCTGCGGGTGATCAGACCTAGCCAGCTAGATACCGAGAAAACGCCATGATCAACATTCCTCCCGCATCCTTCCGCCTTACACCGTACGGCGAAGTGGACGCCGTGGCGTTGGAAAACCTGCGCGACAGCTTCGACACCTCTCAACTGCTCCGGCTGGTTGATCGCTTGGACGTCTGCTTGGTGGAACTGGGTGGAATCACCTCCATTCGCGACGAGCTACTGAGATTGCATGCGATGGCTCTGACGATAGTTGAGGGCATCGCTCTTACGGTGCCTGCCGAGAGTGCTTGTATCTGGACAGAAGCCCAATCTCTACAGATGGATCTTGAGGCACTGGTTTCTTGGGCGCGCTCCGCTCAGCTCATCATTGCGCCGCTGATCAATCTTGCTCCACAGCACGAGGCATGAGCGCTCTCGCCGATTTCGACGAGGCTCAACTGTTTCTGACCATGGCTGGAATCGCCCGTAAGTAGATCAATTCACCAATCAGTTCTACGAGTGTCTGAGTAATCACAGCCGCCGCGGCCAGCGCGCGAATGGACTCCGGGAGCGCTAGGGCCAGGGGAAGCACTACAAGCGAGTTGCGAGTGCCTGAGCTAAAGGCCACTGCCCGTGCGGCAGAAGCCTCCAAGCCAAATAGCCGGGAGCTGAGTACGCCGAGGGCCGGAGCGAGTAGTAGAAACGCTCCGTATACCGGAAGCAACGGCGCCAGGATGTCGAGTTGGTACACGACAGCCGCGATCTGCGAACCCACCACCACGATTAGAACCAGGGCCATTGCAGGCACTGGCAGCCAGGCCCAACCTGCGCTCCATGCGCGAAGCAGCAGAGATCGGCGTCCGCCAAATTCGGTGAGCACAGCCGCTACCAAGGGTAGGACGATCAGTAACAGGAAGGCTTCTGCGAAGGGCCACAGCTCGATCACTGTGCCGGCTTCGGGGCCAAGGATTAGCCGCAAGTAGAGGGGCAGCAGCAGAAGCTGGAGCAACAGCAGCAATGGCGTCGCCGCGAGCACCAGACGAGAGTCCCCTTTGCCCAGGTGGGTGAAGACCACCACGTAATCGATACAAGGCGTCAGCAGGACAAGCAGCGCGCCGACCAACAAGGCCTTGTTCGATGAGAGCGGCCACGTCACCAGCCACACCATCAATGGCACCAATAGGAAGTTGGCCAGCAACAAGGCACCGACGAAGCGGCGGTTGGCAAAAGCTTCTCGCAGCTCCAAAAAAGGAATCTGCAGAAACATGGCATACATCAGCACGGCAATCGCCGGTGTGATGGCCATGGCCGTCAGTCCGGTGAATTGCGCAGAGCTCAGGCCTGCAATGGCAGCGGCCACCACCGCCGCGAAATAAAATGCTATCTGGTGTTCTTCCAGCCAGTCCCGCGACATCTGATATCTTCCCTTGTTGCGCAAGGGCGACATTCTCCCACTGGCATCGGATTTAACCCAGCGTTGAGGCTGGTTGCTTTTCGCTTTGCCGTTGGGCGAAGTCCGCAACGGTCCTAACAAGTCCTGCCGATAAGAGGATGCATGATGTTTCGAAATAACTGGATGGCGGGTCTGAGGCAAGTGCTCGCCATCGCCAGGAGTTAACCGCAATGAATCCTCAACCTTCAGGCATGCCCTGGAACCTGCTGCTGCTAACCTGGCTGGTCGCACTGGTATCGACCCTGTCCGCGCTGTTCATTGGTGAGGTGATGGGCCAGGCACCCTGCGTGTTGTGCTGGTTCCAGCGTGCCTTCATGTTTCCGCTGGCGGTGATCCTGGCCATCGCCTGCTACCGCTCGGATTTCACCGTCTGGCACTATGCCCTGCCGCTGACCGCTATCGGTGCGGCACTGGCATTTGTTCACACGCTGCTCTATGCAGGGCTGATTCCACAGCCGATCCAGCCCTGCACGGCCACTGGTCCATCCTGCTCAGGCGCCGGAATGACCCTCTTCGGCGTGGTGCCCCTGCCGGCACTCGCCTTGTTCGCTTTTATCCTTATCGCCATCCTGCTCATAATCATCCGTCGGAGAACCACCCCATGAATCGCCGTTCCGTGGTCCTGATCGTCAGTGTCGTGATCCTGGCCGTCTTTGCTGCCGCCGCATTCTTCTATTCCCCCTCGCAATCGCCTCAACAGGCCCAGGCTCCCGGTTCGACAGCCCAAGAGACCGCGACACAACCCAAACAGAACGGCGGCCAGTTGGTTCGCTTCCACTCACCAGTATTTGGTCCGGCGCAGGCTCCAGTGACCATCGTCGAATTCTTCGATCCTTCCTGCGAAGCATGCCGCGCATTCCATCCCTATGTGAAGCAGATACTCGCCGAGAACCCGGAAGATGTGCGTTTGGTGCTGCGCTATGTGCTATTCCATCAGGGCTCCGAAGAGGTATCACGGATGCTGGAGGCGGCGCGTAAGCAAAATCTTCATGAAAAAGTGCTGGAGGCCGTGCTGGAGGCCCAGCCCGGTTGGCACGACGACCCCAAAGTCACGCAGGCATGGGCTGCTGCCGAGCGCGTCGGTTTGAACTTGGAGCAGGCCCGCCAGGACATGCATACGCCTAGCGTCAACGCCGTGCTTGAAACGGACATGCAGGACGTCAAGGCCGTTGGGATTCGTGGCACCCCGACCTTTTTTGTAAATGGTCGTGCGCTCAGCGAGTTCGGCCCGGAGCCGCTGCGCCGATTAGTGAGCAGCGAAGTGGCCAAGGCACGGGAATGACACTATGAGCGCGCTGGAGAACCGCGTGCCACCGCTGCTCGTAGCGGGCCTGATCGCTCTGCTGATGGGGTTGTCGGGATCCAGATTGCCGAGCATCGAACTGGCATGGACCGCGTGTCTGACCTTCGCTTTGCCGGTACTGTTCCTGGGGCTCGGCGTGTGTTTCGCCGGCGTACTGTCGTTTCGCCGCGCACGTACTACTGTCAATCCATTGCAGCCGCAGCAGGCTTCGGCATTGGTGGAGGCTGGCATCTACCATTACAGCCGCAACCCCATGTACTTAGGCTTCGCCATTATTCTGGCGGCTTGGGCGCTGGCCTTGGCCTCACCTCTAACACTGCTGGGCGTGGTTGCTTTCGTGCTGTACATGAACCGTTTCCAGATCGCAGCTGAAGAGTGGGCGCTGGAAACATTGTTCGGCGAATCATTTGCCCGCTACCGTGCACGAGTTCGCCGCTGGCTCTGAGCGTCCGCGGCGGTAGCGACTGGCGGGGCTTGCTCGTCGCTGCAGCCCGCCGAAGGAGCCACGACCTAGCCTAATCTCCTCGTGAGAGCTGATTTGGCCACATGCCGCTAACATGTCTCTGGTAGAGGACATAGCGCCAATAGTGATGTCGCAAGTTCACTCCGTTGATATCGAGCTAACTACCTAGCAACAGCGTTGAGCGCAAAGCAGGCTTATGCTTCGCTGCGATGACTGTCGGCCTGCCTGGTGTCGATACAAACACTGCCGTCTAGCTCCATTTCAAGTGTCGAGTGGCTGACTTTGAATTGCTCATGGAGTACTCGTTTTAAATCGGTCTTCACCCGTTCGATATCAGGCAGATTAGCCTTATTTATGACAACGTGGGCTTCCAATGCAGTTGTGTGTTCCGCGATTTCCCAAACATGCACGTGGTGCACACTTTCAACATCGTCTACTTGTTCCATGACGTTGATTATATCGGCGATGGAAACTCCTTCTGGTGCGCCCTCCATTAACAAGTGAATGGTTTTAGGCAGCATGCTAAAGCCCTGCCAGAGCACGTACCCAGCAATCATCAGTGTCAGGAGAGTATCTGTCCAATACCAGCCATACAGGAGGATTAATGTTCCGGCAATAATGACGCCGACGGAGGCCAGCGCATCCGACACGTTGTGCAAGAATGCCGCCTTTATATTCATGCTGTCCTTAGACATTGTGTAGGTCAGCAAAGCCGTAGCGATATCTACAATCAAGGCTATTCCCGCCACCACGACCACTGTCCATCCTTCAATGGGCTGCGGGGCAAAAAACCGACCTATAGCTTCGTAGATGAGGTAGAGACCAACGATAATCAGCGTGACCAAGTTAATCAAAGCCGCTATGGTTTCACTGCGTCGGTAGCCAAAGGTTTTAAAAGCATCTGGCGGTTTGCGGCCGATCTTACGTGCGATGAGCGCAATAACCAGTGATGCGGCATCGCTCAAGTTATGTAGCGCATCAGCTATGAGCGATAAACTTCCAGAAAGTATTCCGCCAACAACTTGTGCCAGAGTTAATGCAGTATTAACGCCAATAGCTGCGATTAAACGCTTATCACCCATGGCTTCGGTGTTATGGTTATGTTCGTGAGCCATATTTTTACCGCTCCTTAAAAACTAGCGTAAGAAAAATAGGGGAGCCAAACGACCGCCCATAAGAGATAATAAAAATACTAGCGCCTATACCATCGGGCCCTCCAAGCCACACTGACAGAAAATGCGACCACTCTCGAGCAAGTTCGTGCGTTATCGTCTTTAACTTGCCGATAACAGGTCGATCTCTCTCAGACGCTAAACGACGTTGCTCGCTAATGATATGGATTATGCGGTGCCATGCCCTGAAGATGACAATAATGTAATCTTCCGACCATTCTTGCCGTAGGCTCAAGCCCCTTGCAGATTGGTGCGCCTCGGTGCTGAAATGACGAAGCAAGGCGATCATGTCACTGCACAATGGGAGCATTACATTTCAATAATGTAATGCTTCGCTCATGCTGCTGTTAGCTTCAGTCACGCAAAATTCATTCGAACCTGTAGAGCTCACCGATAAAGCTCAGCAAGACACCTTTGAATTTAGCGAGGACTGCCCTATGAATCTGTTGAAAGCTATTGTTGTTGGATCGGTAATATTCGGCTCCGCATTGTCTTATGCAGAAGATGGCTACGACCGCTCGATTAAATTTAATGAAAAATTCCGAGCAGATCAAAAGCGAATTCACGGAACCGAATCCGCCGAAAAAAAAGCAGGCGAGTTGAAGGTTAATGATATTCGCCAGGATCAGAACAACATGGAAATCAAAAAAGAAACCAAAGCTGACTAACCACTTAATATCCGAACGATATCCGCCGCCGCCAGCTTCCAAGCTCCGTTGGTAGCAGTTGTACTCTAAGCGCCCTTCGGGGCGCTTTTTTGTGTCCATCACTTGCACGCAAAATCGCTACCAGCGAATCGCCCTGGCCTTTATAGGCCGTTTCGTTAAGTCAGGCCGCTATCGCCTGATCTGTTTGTTATTAGCGTTCGCAAGAGCATATCCGATTGGGCTGAACAGACGCTGGTGGCGTACAACGCATCCATGTCAGGGTCGCCCTCTCAACGGCCTCGCGGTTCGTCCATGATTGAAGGTGTCAGCTCGGCCTTGTAAAGCCCGCTGATCGGTCCAGCCAGGGCGTTTTCGTAGCTATCGCCCGTGCTGCCGCCCGGGGCAGCTCAGCCGCTGCTTGCATAATCTTTTTTCGTCAGCTCACCGTGGGTGAAAGCCATCAGCCGAGGAGGCGTATGTAGCGCGGAGTCATACGCACTAAGCGCTGAGCACCCTTTCTATTCACCGCTTAGATGCATTAGACCTACGCTATAAAGGCTTTGCTGCCCGCTGCGCCGCAGCTGAATCTTAGCACTCCGAAACCAACACGCCCCGTTCTCGCTAGCTAGCAAGAACGGGGCGTTGTGTGCCGCCACTCGATTTTCTAGCTAGTTCTGTCAGCGGCTAGCGCAATTTCTTGCTCCTCCAATTCGTCTTCGCGCCGATGAGCCAGCTGGTAGAGCAACGGTAGCACTAATAGCGTTAGCACCGTTGAGGAGAGAATCCCTCCGATTACCACTGTCGCAAGGGGACGTTGTACCTCTGCACCGGTACCCACATTCAAGGCCATCGGAACGAACCCGAGTGAAGCCACCAAGGCTGTCATCAATACCGGCCGTAGCCGGGTCAGAGCTCCCTCGCGGATCGCGGTGTCCAGAGGTAAACCTTGCTCCCGTAGGCTACGGATGAAGGAGATCATTACCAGGCCATTTAGAACGGCGACGCCTGACAGAGCAATAAAGCCAACTCCTGCTGAAATGGACAACGGGATATCTCTCAGCCACAGCGCAACAATGCCTCCGGTGAGCGCAAATGGAATCCCTGTAAAGACCAATAAGCCGTCTTTGACATTGTTGAACATCATGAAAAGCAGAATGAACACCAGGAGCAGCGCCACGGGGACGACGATCTGCAGCCGCTTCGTTGCCGATTCAAGCTGCTCGAAGGTACCGCCCCAGTCGATCCAATAACCTGCCGGGATATCTACTTGGGCCTGGATTTTCTGTTCTGCCTCAGATACGAATGATCCAATGTCCCGACCACGGACGTTTGCACTAACGACAATTCGCCGTTTCCCTTCCTCTCTACTGATCTGATTCGGACCGGGGGCCAAATCCAGAGTGGCCACCTCGCCGAGGGGGATATAACTTATGGCGCTGTTTAATTCCCTTGGAAGGGCAATTGGGAGCCTCTCAATTGCGGCGAGATCGCTTCGTATCTCGTCCGGTAAACGAACTACGATATCGAAACGCCGGTCTCCTTGAAACAAGGTGCCTGCCTCTCGGCCCCCGATGGCTACTGCAACCGCTTGCTGGACGGTATCTAAACTCAGGCCGTATCGTGCGATTTGATCGCGATCGATATCAATCGTGAGCATAGGAAGGCCAGTCGTTTGCTCGACCGTAACCTCGGAGGCGCCTGGTACTTGTCCTAGCACCTCGGACACTTCCGCCGCCGTGCTGTTAAGAACCTCCATGTCATCACCATAGATTTTCACGGCTACAGCGGCACGAACACCGGAAATCAACTCGTTGAAACGCAGCTGAATAGGCTGGGAAAACTCGTAGTTATTGCCCGGTAACTCAGCGGCGGATGCTTGGACCTCGCTTAAGAGTTCGTCGCGCGACTTGCCTGGATCCGGCCACTGCTCTTGTGGCTTCAGCATGACGTACCCGTCAGAGATGTTTGGAGGCATGGCATCGGATGCCACCTCCGCAGTGCCTGTGCGCGCAAAAATCCGCTCGATCTCCGGAAACTCATCCATGAGCTTTCGCTCCAGCTGCTGCTGCATCTCGACAGACTGACTAAGGCTGGTAGCCGGTACACGAAGGGCTTGGATAGCGAAGTCCCCCTCGTTGAGGCTAGGCACGAATTCACTGCCCATACGTGCCCCTACGAGGCCGGAAAGTACAACTGCAACAACGGCAAAGGTGAGCACTACTGGCTTGTTGGACATCACCGCATCGAATGCAGGTGCGTAGGCCCGTTTAGCATTGCGGATTAGAAAGTTTTCCTTCTCTGTAACACGCTTGCCGATAAAGAGCGCAACGGCTGCCGGGACGAACGTCACCGAGAGAATCATCGCCCCGAATAGCGCTGTCACTACGGTAAACGCCATGGGCGTGAACATCTTACCTTCTACCCCTGTAAGGGCGAATATCGGCAGATATACGATCATAATGATCAGCTGCCCATAGAGTAGAGGCCGACGCACTTCCTTTGCCGCAGCGAACACTTCATGAAGCCGTTCGGACAGCGTTAATGCCCGCCCGTGATGGGACTGAGCGTGAGCAAGTCGACGCACGCAGTTCTCAACAATCACCACGGCACCATCGATAATGATGCCGAAATCCAATGCGCCTAAGCTCATCAGGTTGGCGCTGACCTCGTTGGCTACCATGCCGGTGAACGTAAAGAGCATCGCCAGCGGTATAACAAGTGCGGTTAGGATCGCCGCACGGATATTGCCCAAGAAGAGAAAAAGTATAACCACAACAAGAATGGCACCCTCAGTGAGGTTCTTCTTAACGGTGGATATAGCTTTGTCTACGAGTACAGTTCGATCGTAGACAGTAATCGCCTTTACGCCCTCTGGAAGCGAAAGGTTTATCTCTTTCATCTTGTCATCGACAGCCCTAGAAACTACCCGGCTATTTTCACCGATAAGCATGAAAGCCGTACCTAGAACCACTTCGCGGCCATTCTCGGTGGCTGCGCCAGTACGGAGCTCCTTTCCAACCTCTACCGTCGCAACGTCGCGGATACGTACTGGGGTACCGTCAACGTTGCTAATAAGGGTATTGCGGATGTCCTCTACTGATTGCATTTGTCCTGGAGCACGAACAAGATACTGCTCGCCGCGTTTTTCAATATATCCGGCACCTAGATTGTTATTGTTTTGCTCAACCGCTTCGATCAGATCTTGTAATGTCAGTCCAAACGACCGCAAAGTGTCTGGATTGGGGGCGATCTGATATTCCTTTGCATATCCTCCGATCGTATTGATCTCAGTTACGCCTGGTACATTGCGGACTTGCGGTTTGATGATCCAATCTTGAATCTCACGCAAGTCAGCAGAGGTATAAGGCGTACCGTCCGATTTGGTGGCACCGTCCTCAGCTTCAACCGTCCAAAAATAGATTTCGCCAAGCCCAGTGGAAATAGGGCCAAGTGTTGGAGTGACGCCTTCCGGAAGCTGATCTTTGGCCCCTCCCAAGCGCTCATTCACAAGTTGGCGGGCAAAATAGATGTCAGTGCCTTCCTCAAAAATAACTGTGATCTGAGAAAGTCCATATCGAGACAAGGAACGGGTCTGCTCGAGCTTGGGCAACCCGGCCATTACCGTCTCGAGCGGGTAGGTAATGCGCTGCTCCACTTCCAGCGGGGAATAACCTGGGGCCGCAGTGTTGATTTGCACCTGTACGTTGGTGATATCAGGGACAGCATCGATAGGCAGCTTTTGGTAGCTGTAAGCTCCTAACGCTGCCATGCCAAGCACGGCTAGCAAAACCAGCCAGCGATGCTCTATAGAAAAGCGAATGATACGTTCGAACACAGTCTATAACTCCGTATCAGTGAGCATGCGAGGCGCTGGCTTTGCCAAGCTCGGACTTAATGATGAAACTGTTGGCCAAGGCATAGCGCACTCCGGCCTGAAGACCTTCCTTGATTTCAACCGCTTCACTATCGCCGCGACCAGTCACGATTGGCTGAGCAGCAAAGCCATGGTCGGTCCGTACAAACACCACCGGATTATCTTCCAACGTGTGGATCGCATCGGGCTTGACTGCAACCGGCACGGACACTCCGCCAGAGCCTACCCGCACTTTGACGAACAGGCCGGGACGCCAAACACCTTCCGGGTTCGGAAGCGTGACCCGGGCGGTAGCGGCGCGGCTTTGCTGACCAACAAGTGAGCCGACATAAGAAACGGTGCCATTGGCACTGGACTCGAATGCTGTGGCTTCGATAACCGCGTTGCTGCCGACTCGTACCGCGCTGAGTGCATTGGCAGGAACGCTGATATCTGCCCAAACGGTAGAGAGATCGGAAATGATGAATATCTGGTCGTCGGTATTGACTGACTCACCGAGCGTGATGTCCTTCTCAACGATCATCCCATCGAACGGCGCCCTGAGTTCGTAGCGGCTCAATGCGTCTGGCTTGCCAGCATCACTACCAAGCGCTTGTAGCTGTGCTTTTGCATTCGCAACCGTCAGCTCTGCTTCCCGTAGAGCCTGTTGTGCCTGTAAATAATCCTGTTCTGCAGAAATACGCTCTTCCCACAGCTCCTTTTCGCGTCGATAGGTTTTCTGAGCCAATGCAAGACGTTTTTGTGCCGCGTAGAACTCGCTTCTACGTTCCGACAGGTCGGTACTCGCGATCACAGCAAGCACTTGCCCCTGTTTCACCTGTTCGCCCAAATCGACTTTGACCGCTTCAACGACACCTGAGAGACGAGGCACAACTTGCGCTGTGCGGTCTTGGTTGAATGTAATTTCGCCAGGCAGCTCGATTGCGCTTTTTATCTGCGCAGGCTGAGCGGTTGCTAGCGAGATGCCCGCGGCTAGGATTTGGGTCTCAGAGAGTTCAACCTCTGCTGCTTCAGCGTGCGCCGCTCCCTCAGGGCCATCGTCATGCTCATCTTTCTCTGCCGCACCGACCTCGTGATCGCTATCGGCGCCTTCTTCATCATGGCCATGACCTCCTTCGGCTTCGGTATTCTCATCCGAATGCCCTTCATCTTCATGCTCCGAAGCGCCACCATGCTCGCCATGCGCGTCGCTCGCATTGGGCACGGCAGGACTACTGCTAAGAAGTAATCCACCAAGCACCAGTGCCACGCCTAATATGACGACGATCCAAAAAATCTGTTTTTTGTGAACAGCCAAGGAAGATGTGTTCGATTTACTTGTCATATGGATTCCTTATGGCTGAGTGGCCGAGGTGATAACGGCCGACCCATCGCCGACAATTCGCGAGATTTCTGCCGCCGCCTGGTTAGCTTGTGATAGCGCAGACAGATACTGAGATCGGGCTTGGAAAAGCGTGCGTTGAGCATCCAGTACGTCAAGGAACGTGAACTTTCCAAGTTCGAACCCCTTGCTGGCAGCTTCATAAGCGCTTTGGGCACTGGGGAGCATGTCGTTGCGCAACAGTTCAAACTGCTGGCGGGCAGTGCGCAGCCGCATGTGCGCTTGGGAAAGTTCGCTTTTCAGGCGTATATGGACGGCGTTGAGCTCGTCCTGCGCCTGGTAGGCCCGTTCCTGCGCTGCTCCGATGTTGCCTTGGTTTCGATCAAACAACGGCAGGGGCATCGAGATACTCACCAGTCCCAGCGTGCCGTTATATTCATCTGAGCGTTGGGCACCTACGCTAACCGTCACGTTAGAAAAGCGATTCGTCCTTTCCAGCTCCAACGCAGCCCGACGTCTTTCTGCTTCCCGACGCGCGCGGGTTAGTTGAGCGGAATCGCTCAAGCGGCTATAAAGCTCAGCTAGTTCGGGAAGCGGAGGTACTGCCTCTGCCGGCTCTAGTACTCGCTCAAAGCGTGGCTGTGGGTTTCCCCAGTTGGCCGCCAGACGAGTGCGCGCAGCTTCGAGTTCAGCTGTGGCCTGGGCAAGCTCCACTTGCACTCCAGTAGCCGCAACCCGCGCCCGGGTTTCCTCTACGGGAGAAACCATGCCGGCCCTCACACGCCGATTGGCCACGTTCACTGCTTGCTTCGCAAGCTTTGAAGCAGCCTGAGCGAGCTCCAGCCGTTCTTGAGCAGTAAGCACATCGTAGTATGCGCCCATCACTGCCCCCCTCAGTCGAGCTTGAGCGTCCTGTAGGTCGGCGGCCGCTACGTCCATGGCGCGTTGCGCTGCCTCAATACGAGCCGAACGTTTACCACCCAGCTCTATTTCTTGGCTCAGCTCAAGCGTCGTCTCGGGGGCATCACCTCGGATTCCCTCCTGGCTAGCGGACAATATTGGATTCGGACGCGCTCCGGCTTGGCTAATCAATGCGCGAGAAGCAGCCAGCTCACGTCTTGCAGCAGCCAATTCAGGGCTTGCAGAGCTAGCGAGCTCCAAGGCGCGTAGAAAGCTTATGGAGTCGACAGACTCAACGGGGAAGGTATTTGCCACACTGGCAGGTAAGGTCTGTGTGAAGGTCGGCAACTCTAAAGGCTGCGCAAAGGCGAGGTTGCACGACAACATCGTCAACCCCAGCGGTAAAATAACTTTTCGCACCGAAATCTCCTAGAAAAGGGAAGGTTCGGTGAGACCTCAGATACAGATAAATGGCGTCCTACTGGTTAATCTGGCGTCTCACCGGCTTTGCACCGATGCGCCAATTAGGTTTTTCAGGACGCCCGGCTTCAGCCGATGCGTAGCTAGCAGAAAAAAACGGTTTCAAGCTTATTGATAATACCGAACCAGGAGAAATCCCTTTCGTTATAAGCGGCTTGATATGGTCGCCATGAAAGACACAGTCTCCATCCAAACTGATTTTTTTTGCGGCTTTTGACGATCCTTCCTCGTCAGTACCCAGAGACTCGTGCGGATGTTCGTGATGTCCAAAATGATTTGCTGCCGAACCATCCTCATGACTGCAGCTCGTGCTAACAACTGCCCATGATGATTGCAATGGAAACAAGGCTAGCAACATCAGCAAAACTATTTTTCTCATCCAAGACAAAACGATGACTTCCTGGTTTAGATGTCGAATCCCATCATAAGAACTACCCCCGCCAAGACGCTAAACACATGCGCCTCTACTCCGATAGTGATTCGCCTTAGGTTTAAACAAATACACATAAGCGTTTTTTATCAGCCTTGCCAAGCCGGCAAGATAGCTGACGCTATGGGGTGGTGACTTTATAGAAGAGTGGATAACGATCGAGTGACCGAAACATTACAAATCTGTAATCGAGAGAGTGAGCGATGCCATTCCTCAGATTACAAAATAGTCATTTACCGCTAATCCTGCTGTCATCCGGGGGGGGAGAACATGGCCAAGCGCTAAAAAACAAAAAGGCGAAAGGCGTCATTCAAGCACTGATCTGCCGTACACAAGGAGCATCATCATGAGCAAAAAGGCCGTTTTTTCACTGACAGCCCTTTCACTGGCATTGGGCAGCGCCCCGGTCTTAGCCCAATCGGAAACAGCGGACGGCTTCATCGAAGGCAGCACGCTATCGCTGATAAATCGCAACTATTATTTCAATCGAGATTTTCGCGACGGTGAGAGTGCCACCGGCAATGGCTACTCCGAGGAATGGGCCCACGGATTGATGGCCTTCTTCGAGTCCGGATATACCCAAGGCTCGGTAGGGATTGGCGTCGACGCCTTCGCCATGCTCGGACTCAAACTCGACTCCGGTTCGGGGCGCTCCGGTGCGGGCGGCAGCATCGACCTGCTTCCCCACGACAGCGCCGGCGATCCTGAGGATGACTTCACACGGGTGGGGGGCGCGGTGAAAGCACGCTTGCTGGACACCGAGATCAAGGCAGGCGATGTATTTCCCGCTACTCCCGTCGTGCACTTTGGTGACGCACGGCTGCTGCCGGAGTCTTTCAAGGGTGTCACCGTTGTGAACAACTCGCTGGACGACCTCACCCTCCAGGGCGGCCGCCTGCACGCGATGAGCCAGCCCAATACCAGCAACACGAACGATGACTTCGTCACGTTTTATGGCGGTGCCGTCGACGCCCCTTGGCTCGGCTACGCAGGCGGTGACTATAGCGTAAACGAAAATCTCAGTTTTAGCCTGTATACCAGCCGCCTCAAGGATGCCTGGAACCAACATTACTTCGGTCTATCGGCCACCTATCCGCTTTCCGATGTCGTCGCGTTGCTGGGCAGTTTCAACTACTACAAGGCAACCGACGAAGGCCGCGAATTACTGGGCGAGTTCGACAACAACATCTGGAGCTCAAGCCTGGGTGTCGCCTTCGGCGCGCACACTGTCACGGCGTCGTATCAGCGAAACAACGGTAACAACGACTTTGACTACTTGCGCCAGGCGGACTCGATCTACCTGAACAATTCCATCCAGTACAGTGATTTCAACTCACCTAAAGAGCAGTCCTGGATGCTGCGCTACGACCTGAACATGGCGGAATACGGCATACCCGGGCTTACTTTCATGACCCGCTACGCCCGCGGTTGGGGCGCCGATTACAGCAATGCGAACGAGGTGTACATGCGCCAAGACGATAACGGTGCGCCGCTGACGGGACAGAACCGCTGGGAACGCGACGTCGAAGCCCGCTACGTTGTACAGACTGGCTCTCTCAAGGATTTGTCTCTGCGGGTGCGCCAGGCTACCACGCGGGCGACTGCTTTCGAGTCCGACCTCGATGAGGTCCGATTCATAGCCGAGTACCCGCTCTCGATCTTGTGAAACACCATGAGCAACACCACATCTTCTTTAGTTTTGCTCCCTTGGTTTGAAGATGTGTTTCAGGCGCCCATCAGGGCGCCTTTTTTTGCGTAAGTACTGCTTACGCAGCGAGCCAGATGACTGGCAGGTTACAAAATTTGTAAGGCAGCTTCCCAGCGCTCCTGCCGCGCTAGACTGTTCCCACCCCGGCCTACGGCGGCATATGTCAGATTCTTTAGAACAGTTCCGACCAAGTCGCTCCGTCTTGACTTTGTAGCCACTTGATGGATGTTTTTTTGGCGCCCCGTCAACTAGAGTTACCTCAAAATATGCGCATTTTGGTTGTAGAGGACGAAGTAAAAACTGCGGAATATCTGCAGCAGGGTCTTGCCGAATCTGGTTACCACATAGATCGAGCGGATGATGGTCTCGATGGGTTTCATCTGGCGCTGCAGAACGATTATGACCTCGTGCTACTTGATGTGAATTTGCCAACCATGGATGGGTGGGAGGTGCTCGAGCTCATCAGACGGCGTAAGCAGACTCGCGTGATCATGCTGACAGCGAATGGCCGCTTGGACGAAAAGGTCCGCGGTCTGGAACTTGGCGCTGACGACTATATGGTTAAGCCGTTCCAGTTCCCCGAGTTGCTCGCTCGTATTCGAACATTGCTGCGGCGAGGCGAGCCGATCTCACTTCCGAGTAACCTGTGTGTTGCCAACCTCGAACTGGACCCGAGCCGGCATCGCGCCTATCGGAACGGCCAACGTATCGATCTCACTAGCAAAGAGTTCGCTCTACTGCATCTGCTCATGCGCCGAACTGGCGAGGTTCTGACACGCACCGAAATCACTACCTTGGTCTGGGATATAAATTTCGACTGCGATACCAACGTGGTAGATGTCGCGATTCGCCGCCTGCGGATGAAGGTGGACGAACCCTTTGGCGATCGCCTGATACACACTATCCGGGGTGTGGGCTACGTGCTGGAGGCGCGGCCTTGAAACCACTTAGTCTAGCATCGCGTCTCGCGTTACAGATCACGCTGACCGGCGCCGCTTTGGTTGCGCTGTTGATAGGGATGAGTTACTGGGTACTGGTAAGCCAACTAGAGTCGCGCGCCGAGGAGGAAGTGACGGACAAACTCGCACAGATTGATCATGGACTTGCAGAGGATACCGAAGCCCGCATGGGCCGATCGTGGCAACATGCGCTGAGCGATACGGTGCTGGGCCATGACAACCTTTCGATAACCGTCATCGGCGATACGGAGAAATCACCGATTTTCAGTATCGGCCGGTTCGCCAATGCCCCGGAGCAGCTGGGTCTCGTGAACAGAGACGGTGAATACCTTGGCTGGACAACGAGAAATGGCGTGCAGATGCTAACCGGGCGCAAGCAGATCCAGGTTCCGGGACTGGGCCCAATGACGCTTTTACTTTCGCAAGATCGCAGTGCCGATCAACGGCTGGTGGCTGCATTTCTGCGCTCGGCCTTAGTGACCGTGCCGATGCTGCTGATATTGATCGGGTTGGCTGGATGGCTGGTTGCAAATAATGGCTTGCGACCGCTTCGCAAGTTCCGGGCCTTGGCGACTAAGGTATCGACACAGGATCTATCACCTCGAATCCGCCCCGATCGGCTTCCGCAAGAGCTCCAAGCATTGGCGCACAGCCTCAACGTAATGCTTCGTAGACTCGATGACGGCGTTCAGCAACTGTCTCAATTCTCGGACGATGTCGCTCATGAGTTGAAAACTCCGCTGAACAACCTGATAGGCAAGGCGCAGGTGACTTTGGTGCGTGAGCGAAGCAAGGAGCAGTATCGTGAAGTGATCGAGTCGTCGGTTGAAGAACTCGAACGCATGGATCGAATCGTGTCAGACATGCTGTTTCTTGCCCAGGCCAGCCACGCCAGCCCAGCACTGAAGCTCGAACCATTATCCTTGGGAAGCGAGGCGAGGCGCGTATGTGAATACTTCGAAGTCCTAGCCGAAGAAGCGGGAGTCGCTACGACAGTAACGGGCGATGCCATGATTTTGGGAAATCGACTTATGGTTCAACGGGCCATTTCCAACCTGTTATCCAACGCATTGCGGCATTCGAATACTGGCAGCACGGTCGAGCTTAAGATCCTTGAGGGGGACGCAGACATCGTCTCGCTGGCTGTCACCAATCATGGCGCGACTATCGAATCGGATCATCTCCCACACCTGTTCGACCGCTTTTATCGCGTTAACGGCATACAAACTCGCGGGGCAGGATTGGGGCTAGCGATTGTCCGTTCAGTAATGCACCTCCACAAAGGCCACGTGGCCGTCGACAGCAAAGACGGCCGGACCACGTTTGAACTCACGTTTCCTCGGCAGGCCTGACTCAAAGTGATACCGCACGGAGACAGCCATCACTACGAAGGGGCAAAAACCACAGGGACAAACAACCATTTCGAGGGCATGCGCGTTGGCCGGGTAACCAGGCCCGCAAGCCCCAACGCCGTTCATTTAATGCATGCGTCCTCGCTAATTCCGGCGAGAATGCCGCAAGCCTCAACTTCCCGCCCATCGTTGCAATTAGCCCGCAGTGAAACGAGTTGTCGTTCGAGTGATTGCAGAGCGGTTATCTGGGATCTGACTTGAGAAATGTGATCATCGAGTAAGGCATTGACGGCCGTACAAGGCTGGCGAGGGTCATCCTGGTAGCTTTGGAGTGCGTGAATCTCTGGAAGTGACAGATTCAAGATTCGGCAGCGCCGGATGAAAGCTAGCCGCTCGCCATGCTTCTCGGTGTAGACACGATAGCCGTTCGCCTGGCGATCAGGCGGTGGCAACAAGCCCTGCTGCTCATAGAAGCGGATCGTCTGTGTATCAATCCCTATTAGCCTTGCTAACTGACCAATGCGCATCGTGTGAATCCTCATCGGCTCTGCGTTATTGACCTTATAGTAGCTATAAGGCTTTTAATGATCCCATCTTCGATTTCAAGTGGAGCCGTATCATGAGCAAGTCCGATGGTCCCTGCGGCTGCGATGCGACACCAGCCGCTGATGCCGATATGCAAAACCCTTCCGATACGACGGGGCAATGGGTCAGTGTTTACGCCGTGCCCAAGATGGATTGTCCATCAGAAGAGCGAATGATCCGCTTGGCGCTGAATGGTTTGGACGGAGTTCGGAAGCTGACTTTTGATCTGTCGGACCGTCGGTTAGATGTCATGCATGACAGTGCCGTTGAGCCCATAACCAAAAAGCTGGCGACGTTAGGGCTAGGCGCCACTCTTCAGAAAACTGTCGCGGCAGACCCTGAGATGATCAAAGCCGCCGAGAATCCGGCGAACTCTACACAGGAATCCCGCTCCCTACGTTTACTGTTAGGCATCAACGCCTTCATGTTCGTGGTAGAGATGACTGCTGGCCTGATTGCCAGGTCCGCGGGTCTGATTGCCGATTCGCTCGACATGTTCGCTGACGCGGCAGTGTACGGCCTGGCCCTTTATGCGGTTGGGCGCAGCGTCAATCTGCAGGTGCGTGCTGCACACCTTGCTGGTGTGCTCCAGCTGATTTTGGCCCTCGGCGTGCTCGTAGAGGTGATTAGGCGCTTTGTATTCGGTAGTGAGCCCGAGTCGCTGATAATGATCGCCGTTGCGTTCCTGGCATTGCTCGCCAACACGGGCTGTCTGCTGCTTATTTCCAAACACCGGGAAGGTGGTGCTCACATGAAAGCGAGCTGGATATTCTCCGCCAATGATGTGGTCATCAACATGGGGGTTATAGTCGCCGGAGCGCTCGTCGCTTGGACTGGGTCAAACTACCCAGACCTGATTATCGGTACCGTTGTGGGATTCATCGTTCTAAACGGCGCTCGGCGTATTCTGGCGCTCAAGAGCTAAAGAAGCTCCCGTTACAGAAAAAGGCGTCGTCATGCCTCTAAGCCGTAAGCGTCCAGCCAAGTCACCTTCCGAACTCCCGCATTAAGGACGATGGTGTCCGCGTATTTTTAAGCGGACGCGATAGCCCTTATCGCCGGG
>NZ_JBNNMD010000011.1:0-15887 GCF_050272435.1 Pseudomonas sp. NPDC047961
GACAGCAGGTCACGCACTTCCATCTCAACCAGCTCAAGCAGCTCAGCGTCGTCCACCATGTCAGCCTTGTTCAGGAAGACAACGATGTACGGAACGCCAACCTGACGGGACAGCAGGATGTGCTCACGAGTCTGCGGCATCGGGCCGTCAGCAGCAGAGCAAACCAGAATCGCGCCGTCCATCTGCGCAGCACCGGTGATCATGTTCTTCACATAGTCAGCGTGGCCAGGGCAGTCAACGTGAGCGTAGTGACGGATCGAGGAATCATATTCAACGTGGGAGGTGTTGATGGTGATACCACGAGCCTTCTCTTCCGGCGCGTTGTCGATCTGCGAGAAGTCACGCGCAGAGCCACCCCAAGTCTCAGCACAGACCTTAGTCAGCGCTGCGGTGAGCGTGGTCTTGCCATGGTCGACGTGACCAATGGTACCGACGTTCAGGTGCGGTTTGTTACGTTCGAATTTTTCTTTAGCCACGACAGTAAACCTCTTACTTAAAGGGCTGAATCAACCTTGTTTTTTAACGATAGCTTCGACGATGTTCGACGGAGCCTCGGAGTATTTTGAGAATTCCATGGAGTAGCTGGCGCGACCCTGAGACATGGAGCGGACGTCGGTTGCATAACCGAACATCTCACCCAGCGGAACCTCGGCACGAATAACCTTACCGGAGACCGTGTCTTCCATACCCTGGATCAGACCGCGACGACGGTTCAGGTCACCCATCACGTCACCCATGTAGTCCTCAGGCGTTACCACCTCGACTTTCATGATCGGCTCAAGCACTACAGCGCCCCCCTTCTGGGACAGCTGCTTGGTCGCCATGGAAGCCGCAACCTTGAACGCCATCTCGTTGGAGTCGACGTCATGGTAGGAACCATCGAACACTGTCGCCTTCAGGCCGATCAGCGGATAGCCGGCGACGACGCCGTTCTTCATCTGCTCTTCGATGCCTTTTTGAATGGCCGGGATGTATTCCTTCGGAATCACACCACCAACCACCTCGTTGACGAACTGCAGACCTTCTTGCCCCTCATCTGCAGGCGCAAAACGCACCCAGCAATGACCGAACTGACCGCGACCGCCGGACTGGCGAACGAACTTGCCCTCGATCTCACAGGACTTCGTGATTTTCTCACGATAAGACACCTGAGGCTTACCGATGTTGGCTTCGACATTGAACTCGCGACGCATACGGTCGACGAGAATATCGAGGTGCAACTCACCCATACCCGAGATGATGGTCTGACCAGTCTCTTCGTCGGTCTTGACGCGGAATGAAGGGTCTTCCTGAGCAAGTTTGCCCAGCGCGATACCCATCTTTTCCTGGTCATCCTTGGTCTTAGGCTCAACCGCAACCGAAATCACCGGCTCCGGGAAATCCATACGGACCAGAATGATCGGCTTGTCCAGAGCACAAAGCGTGTCACCAGTCGTGACGTCCTTCATACCGATCAGGGCAGCGATGTCGCCTGCACGAACCTCCTTGATTTCTTCACGGCTGTTCGCATGCATTTGCACCATACGACCGACACGCTCTTTCTTGCCCTTTACCGAGTTCAGAACGCCGTCACCGGAATTCAGGACACCGGAATAGACACGAGCAAAGGTCAGCGTACCGACAAAGGGATCCGTCGCAATCTTGAACGCAAGCGCAGAAAACGGCTCGCTATCATCTGCATGGCGCTCCATCTCGATGGTTTCATCGTCGATATCGGTGCCCTTGATCGCCGGGATATCGGCTGGCGCTGGCAGATAATCGATAACAGCATCTAGAACCAGGGGCACGCCCTTGTTCTTGAAGGAAGAACCACAAACCGCCAACACGATCTCACCAGCGATAGTGCGCTGACGCAGAGCCGATTTGATCTCCTCAATAGTGAGCTCTTCACCTTCGAGGTACTTGTTCATCAGCTCTTCGGTTGCCTCGGCTGCCGCCTCGACCATGTTGCTGCGCCACTCTTCAGCCAGATCCTGAAGCTCGGCAGGGATCTCTTCCTCACGGAAGGTCATGCCCTTGTCGTCATCGTTCCAGTAGATGGCTTTCATCTTGACCAGATCAATCTGGCCCTGGAAGTTATCTTCAGCACCAATAGCAAGCTGGATAGGCACAGGCGTGTGCCCCAGACGCTGCTTGATCTGCGCAACCACACGCAGGAAGTTGGCACCAGCGCGGTCCATCTTGTTGACATAGACCAGACGCGGGACACCGTATTTGTTGGCCTGACGCCATACGGTTTCCGATTGCGGCTCAACACCCGAAGTTCCGCAGAACACTACGACCGCACCATCGAGTACGCGCAGCGAGCGCTCCACTTCAATGGTGAAGTCAACGTGACCGGGAGTATCGATAATATTGAAACGATGCCTATCGAACTGCTTCTCGGAACCAGCCCAGAAAGCGGTGGTGGCAGCGGAGGTAATGGTAATACCACGCTCCTGCTCCTGCACCATCCAATCCATGGTCGCGGCGCCGTCGTGCACCTCGCCCATTTTATGGTTTACGCCGGTGTAAAAGAGGACGCGCTCGGTGGTAGTGGTTTTACCAGCATCCACGTGAGCAACGATACCAATGTTACGGTAGCGGTTAATCGGGGTAGTACGAGCCATAAAGCCCTCGCAAGTTGATGACGCTGAAAATTAGAAGCGGTAGTGCGAGAAGGCCTTGTTGGCTTCAGCCATACGGTGCACGTCTTCACGCTTCTTCACAGCAGCGCCTTTACCTTCAAATGCATCCGACAGCTCACCCGCCAAACGCAGGGCCATGGATTTCTCACCACGCTTACGCGCAGCATCTACCAGCCAGCGCATGGCCAGCGCGTTACGACGGGACGGACGAACTTCGACCGGAACCTGGTAAGTCGCACCACCTACGCGGCGGGACTTCACTTCGACCAGCGGAGCGATGGCGTCGAGTGCTTTTTCGAAGATTTCCAGGGGATCGCTGTTCTTGCGTTCCTTGACCTTTTCCAAGGCACCATAAACGATACGTTCGGCCACGGCTTTCTTGCCGCTTTCCATCACGTGGTTCATGAACTTGGCGAGGATCAGACTTCCGTATTTCGGATCGTCAAGGATCTCGCGCTTGGCTGCTACACGACGTCTTGGCATTGATAAGCCCTCAAACGGTCTTCAGGTTAGCCCGGGACTATAACGATGAAGTTACGCCCGACCTTACTCTTATCGACTCAGATAAATATAAATACGATTACTTCGGACGCTTGGCGCCGTACTTCGAACGACCCTGCTTACGATCCTTGACACCCGAGGTATCCAGCGAACCGCGCACGGTGTGATAACGCACGCCAGGAAGGTCTTTTACACGACCGCCACGGATCAGCACGACACTATGCTCTTGCAGGTTGTGGCCTTCACCGCCGATATAGGAGGCGACTTCAAAACCATTAGTCAGGCGAACACGGCATACCTTACGCAGTGCAGAGTTCGGTTTCTTTGGCGTGGTGGTGTACACACGAGTGCACACGCCACGGCGTTGCGGGCAGTTCTGCAGCGCAGGGACGTCGCTTTTCTCGACGACGCGCTTGCGCGGCTGGCGTACCAGCTGGTTGATCGTTGCCATCTACTAGCTCCACTGTTGTCTTTCGACACAAACGAAAAATGGCAGGGCGCAAAGCCCCGCCAAATTAGGGGTACAAGAGTCTAAAGAGCTTCCTGCCCACCGTCAAGGCGCGCCCCGACTTACGCCGGGGCAGACCACCAATCAGTTACCGCTCGAATTGAGCGCCTCGGTCAGCGCCGCTTCGACTTCATCGGCACTCACGCGAACCGGCTTTTCAGCTTCACGCTTGCGCTTACGCTCGCTGTGATACTGAAGCCCGGTACCGGCCGGGATCAGGCGACCCACGACCACGTTTTCTTTCAAACCACGCAGATAATCGCGCTTGCCCGTCACTGCGGCCTCGGTGAGGACGCGAGTGGTCTCCTGGAAGGACGCTGCCGAAATGAACGACTCAGTAGACAGCGAGGCCTTGGTGATACCCAGCAGCACGCGGATGTACTTCGACCCGAACTTGTCGTCCGCAGAGAGACGCTCGTTCTCCTCAAGAACGTGAGTGAGCTCCATCTGGTCGCCCTTGATGAAGCTCGAATCGCCGGATTCCGCCACTTCAACCTTGCGCAGCATCTGACGCAGAATCGTCTCGATGTGCTTGTCGTTGATCTTCACGCCCTGCAGACGATAAACGTCCTGAATCTCGTTGACGATGTACTTGGCCAGCGCACTCACGCCCAGCAGACGCAGGATGTCGTGCGGGTTGCTCGGACCGTCCGAGATAACCTCACCCTTGTTCACCTGTTCGCCTTCGAACACGTTGAGGTGACGCCACTTCGGAATCAGCTCCTCATACGGATCGGTACCATCGGTCGGCGTGATCACCAACCGACGCTTGCCCTTGGTTTCCTTGCCGAAGGAGATTGTGCCGCTGATTTCAGCCAGGATCGAAGGCTCTTTCGGACGACGTGCCTCGAAGAGATCGGCGACGCGTGGCAGACCACCGGTGATGTCACGGGTCTTCGAGGTTTCCTGCGGGATACGCGCAATAACGTCACCCACATTGATCTCGGCACCGTCAGCCACACCCACCAGGGCATTAGCTGGCAGGAAATACTGAGCCGGTACGTCGGTACCCGGCAGCAGCAATTCCTTGCCATTGGAGTCGACCATCTTGATCGCCGGACGAATGTCCTTACCCGATGCCGGACGGTCCTTCGGATCCATCACCTCGATGTTGGTAAGACCGGTGAGTTCATCGGTCTGGCGCTTGATGGTGATGTTCTCTTCCATACCGACGAAGGTAACGACACCCTTCATCTCGGTGACGATCGGGTGGGTGTGCGGATCCCACTTGGCCACCACAGCGCCTGCGTCGACCTTGTCGCCTTCCTTAATCGAGATAACTGCACCGTAAGGCAGCTTGTAACGCTCGCGCTCACGACCGAAGTCGTCGGCAACCGCCAGCTCACCGGAACGGGACACCGCAACCAGCGCGCCGTCAGCACGCTCTACATGCTTGAGGTTATGCAGGCGGATAGTGCCGCCATTCTTGACCATGACGTTGTCGACCGCAGAAGTCCGGCTAGCCGCACCACCGATGTGGAACGTACGCATCGTCAGCTGAGTACCGGGCTCACCAATCGATTGCGCAGCAATAACGCCCACTGCCTCACCGATGTTGACCTGGTGCCCGCGAGCGAGATCGCGACCGTAGCACTTCGCACAAATGCCATAGCGCGTTTCACAGCTGATCGGCGAGCGAACCACAACTTCGTCAATGCTGTTGAGCTCGATGAAGTCGACCCACTGCTCGTCAACCAATGTTCCGGCCGGAACCAAAACCTCTTCGCTGCCGGGCTTGAGCACATCACGCGCAATAACACGGCCCAGCACGCGCTCGCCCAGCGGCTCGACCACATCGCCGCCCTCGATGTGCGGAGTCATGAACAGACCCTGCTCGGTACCGCAGTCGACCTCGGTAACCACCAGATCCTGCGCCACGTCAACCAGACGACGGGTCAGGTAACCGGAGTTCGCGGTTTTCAGAGCGGTATCCGCCAGGCCCTTACGAGCACCGTGAGTGGAGATGAAGTACTGGAGTACGTTCAAACCTTCACGGAAGTTTGCCGTGATCGGCGTCTCGATGATCGAACCGTCGGGCTTGGCCATCAAACCACGCATACCGGCCAGCTGGCGGATCTGAGCAGCGGAACCCCGCGCACCAGAGTCAGCCATCATGTACATCGAGTTGAACGAGTCCTGTTCGGCTTCGTTGCCATCGCGGTCGATGACCTTCTCTTTCGAGAGGTTGGCCATCATCGCCTTGGAGACTTCGTCGTTGGCCTTGGACCAGAGGTCGATCACCTTGTTGTACTTCTCGCCCTGAGTCACCAGGCCAGAGGCGTACTGCGACTCGATCTCCTTCACTTCCTCGGTAGCGGCGTCGATAATGCGCGCCTTCTCATCCGGGATGACGAAGTCGTTCACACCGATCGACACGCCCGAAATGGTCGAGTATGCGAAACCGGTGTACATCAGCTGGTCGGCGAAGATGACGGTATCCTTCAGACCAACGGTGCGGTAGCACAGGTTGATCAGTTTGGAGATCGCCTTCTTCTTCATCGGCTGGTTGACCACGTCGAACGGCAGGCCGGCCGGAACCACCTGGAACAACAGCGCGCGGCCAACGGTGGTGTCGACGATACGAGTGTTCTTGGTAATGCTGCCGTCGCGATCCTTGATGGTCTCGTTGATCCGCACTTTGACGCGGGCGTGCAGAGACGCTTCGCCACCGCGGAACACACGGTCGACTTCCTGCAGGTCAGCAAATACGCGACCTTCGCCCTTGGCATTGATGGCTTCACGGGTCATGTAATACAGACCCAGTACCACGTCCTGCGAAGGCACGATGATTGGCTCACCGTTGGCAGGCGACAGAATGTTGTTGGTCGACATCATCAGCGCACGCGCTTCGAGCTGGGCTTCCAGCGTCAGAGGTACGTGAACAGCCATCTGGTCACCGTCGAAGTCGGCGTTGTACGCCGCGCAGACCAACGGATGCAGTTGGATCGCCTTACCTTCGATCAGCACGGGCTCGAACGCCTGGATACCCAGACGGTGCAGCGTCGGTGCGCGGTTGAGCAGTACCGGATGTTCGCGGATCACTTCAGCGAGAACGTCCCAAACTTCTGGCAGTTCGCGCTCGACCATCTTCTTGGCAGCTTTGATCGTGGTCGCCATGCCACGCATCTCCAGCTTGCCGAAAATGAACGGCTTGAACAGCTCGAGCGCCATCTTCTTCGGCAAACCGCACTGATGCAGGCGCAGGGTTGGGCCAACGGTGATAACCGAACGACCGGAGTAGTCAACGCGCTTGCCGAGCAGGTTCTGGCGGAAACGACCTTGCTTGCCCTTGATCATATCGGCCAGCGACTTCAGCGGACGCTTGTTCGAACCAGTAATGGCACGACCGCGACGGCCGTTATCGAGCAGAGCGTCAACCGCTTCCTGCAGCATGCGCTTTTCGTTGCGCACGATGATGTCCGGCGCCGACAGATCGAGCAGGCGCTTGAGACGGTTGTTACGGTTGATCACCCGACGGTAAAGATCGTTGAGATCCGACGTCGCGAAACGTCCGCCATCGAGCGGGACCAATGGACGAAGATCTGGCGGAAGCACCGGCAGGACGGTCAGGACCATCCACTCCGGCAGGTTGCCAGAACCAAAGAACGCTTCCATCAGCTTCAAGCGCTTTGACAGCTTCTTGATCTTGGTTTCCGAGTTGGTCTGCGGAATCTCTTCGCGCAGGCGACCGATCTCGTGCTCCAGGTCGATTTCGTGCAGCAGCTCGCGCACCGCTTCAGCGCCCATGCGGGCATCGAAGTCGTCACCGAACTCTTCCAGTGCTTCGAAATACTGTTCGTCGTTGAGCAGCTGACCCTTCTCAAGCGTGGTCATGCCCGGATCGATCACGACGTAGCTTTCGAAATAAAGCACACGCTCGATGTCACGCAGGGTCATATCCAGCAGCAGGCCGATACGGCTCGGCAGCGACTTCAGGAACCAAATGTGAGCAACTGGCGAAGCCAGCTCAATGTGAGCCATACGCTCACGGCGCACCTTGGCTAGCGCAACTTCAACGCCGCACTTCTCACAGATAACGCCACGATGCTTGAGGCGCTTGTACTTACCGCACAGGCACTCATAGTCCTTGACCGGGCCAAAGATCTTGGCGCAGAACAGGCCGTCGCGCTCGGGCTTGAACGTACGATAGTTGATGGTCTCTGGCTTCTTGACTTCACCAAAGGACCAGGAACGGATCATCTCGGGCGAAGCCAATGCAATCTTGATGGCATCGAACTCTTCGATTTGACCCTGGTTTTTCAACAGATTCAGCAAGTCTTTCAAGGCCTTTCCTCCTCACGGACCTGCGACGGCCGGCTGATGCCGGACGTCGCATAGGCGGTGCGTGGTTATTCGGTTTCCAGATCGATGTCGATACCGAGCGAGCGGATTTCTTTGATCAATACGTTGAAAGACTCCGGCATGCCGGGCTCCATACGGTGATCGCCGTCCACGATGTTCTTGTACATCTTGGTCCGCCCGTTCACGTCGTCCGACTTGACCGTGAGCATTTCCTGCAGGGTGTAGGCGGCACCGTAAGCTTCCAGTGCCCATACCTCCATCTCCCCGAAACGCTGGCCACCGAACTGTGCCTTACCACCCAGCGGCTGCTGGGTAACCAGGCTGTAGGAACCGGTGGAACGCGCGTGCATCTTGTCGTCGACCAGGTGGTTCAGCTTGAGCATGTACATGTAGCCAACCGTGGTGGTGCGCTCGAACTTGTTACCGGTACGACCATCGAACAGCTGCATTTGCCCGCTCTCTGGGAGATCCGCCAGTTTCAGCATGGCCTTGATCTCGCGTTCCTTGGCACCGTCGAACACCGGCGTTGCCATTGGCACGCCACCGCGCAGGTTCTTCGCCAGATCGAGGATTTCTTGGTCGCTGAAGCTTTCCAGGTTTTCCTGACGGCCACCGATCTCGTTATAGATTTCGGTGAGGAACTTACGTAGCTCAGCGACCTTACGCTGCTCTTCCAGCATCCGGTTGATTTTCTCACCCAGCCCCTTGGCTGCTAGGCCCAGGTGGGTTTCGAGAATCTGACCGACGTTCATACGAGATGGTACGCCCAGCGGGTTCAGCACGATGTCGACCGGCGTGCCATGCACGTCGTGCGGCATGTCTTCGACCGGCATAATCACCGAGACGACACCCTTGTTACCGTGACGACCGGCCATCTTGTCGCCCGGCTGGATACGCCGCTTGATCGCCAGGTAGACCTTGACGATCTTCAGCACGCCCGGGGCCAAATCGTCGCCCTGCTGCAGCTTGCGCTTCTTGTCTTCGAACTTGTCGTCGAGCAGCTGGCGGCGGTCGGAAATGTAGGCCTGGGCCTTTTCCAGCTGCTCGTTCAGTGCGTCTTCGGCCATGCGCAGCTTGAACCACTGCCCATGCTCGAGCCCATCGAGCATCTCGTCAGTGATGACAGCGCCTTTCTTCAGCCCGGCACCACCCTCGGCGGTCGCGCCAACAAGAGCGGAGCGCAGACGTTCAAAAGTTGCACCTTCAACGATACGGAACTCTTCATTCAGATCCTTACGAATCTCGTCCAGCTGCATCTTCTCGATGGCCAGCGCACGGGAGTCACGCTCGACACCATCACGGATGAAGACCTGTACGTCGATGACGGTACCCTTGGTGCCAGTCGGCACGCGCAGGGAGGTGTCCTTCACGTCGGACGCCTTCTCACCGAAGATCGCACGTAGCAGCTTCTCTTCCGGCGTCAGCTGGGTTTCGCCTTTCGGCGTAACCTTGCCAACCAGGATGTCGCCGGCGCCTACTTCAGCACCGACGTAAACGATGCCCGCCTCGTCCAGCTTGTTCAGCGCAGCTTCGCCCACGTTCGGAATGTCCGCCGTGATCTCTTCTGGGCCGAGCTTGGTGTCGCGGGAAACGCAGGTCAGTTCCTGAATGTGAATGGTTGTGAAACGATCTTCCTGAACCACACGCTCCGACAGGAGAATGGAGTCTTCGAAGTTGTAGCCGTTCCAAGGCATGAACGCGACGCGCATGTTCTGCCCGAGTGCTAGCTCACCCATGTCGGTGGAAGGGCCGTCAGCCATGATGTCGCCACGCTCGACCACATCACCCTTGCTCACGAGCGGGCGCTGATTGATACAGGTGTTCTGGTTTGAACGGGTGTACTTGGTCAGGTTGTAGATGTCGACGCCGGCTTCACCGGTTTCAACTTCCGCATCATGCACACGCACAACCACACGGCTCGCATCGACCGAGTCAATCACGCCGCCACGACGGGCTACAACGCAAACGCCGGAGTCGCGCGCAACGTTACGCTCCATCCCGGTGCCAACCAGCGGTTTGTCCGAACGCAGGGTCGGTACGGCCTGACGCTGCATGTTCGAGCCCATGAGAGCGCGGTTGGCGTCGTCGTGCTCGAGGAATGGAATCAGCGAGGCGGCAACGGATACGACCTGTTTTGGCGATACGTCCATCAGGGTCACGTCTTCCGGCGCCTTGACCGTGAATTCGTTCTGATGACGAACAGCAACCAGCTCATCGACCAGCTTGCGACCGTCCAGCTTGGCGCTAGCCTGCGCAATGACGTGGTCAGCTTCTTCGATTGCCGACAGGAATACGATCTCGTCGGTAACTTCGCCTTCCTTCACAACGCGGTACGGGCTTTCCAAGAAGCCGTACTGGTTGGTACGGGCGTATGCGGCCAGAGAGTTGATCAGGCCGATGTTCGGGCCTTCCGGCGTCTCGATCGGGCACACACGACCGTAATGGGTCGGGTGTACGTCGCGCACTTCAAAGCCTGCACGTTCACGGGTCAAACCGCCCGGGCCGAGCGCAGAGACACGGCGCTTGTGCGTAATCTCTGACAGCGGGTTGTTCTGGTCCATGAACTGCGACAGCTGGCTGGAGCCGAAGAATTCCTTCACCGCCGCCGCAACCGGCTTGGCGTTGATCAGATCCTGCGGCATCAGGCCTTCGCTTTCGGCCATCGACAGACGTTCCTTGACCGCACGCTCAACGCGCACAAGACCGACACGGAACTGGTTCTCCGCCATCTCGCCAACACAACGGACACGGCGGTTACCCAAGTGGTCGATATCGTCGACTACGCCTTTGCCGTTCCGAATGTCGACAAGGGTCTTCAGTACCGCAACGATATCTTCGCGACTGAGTACGCCAGAACCTTCGATCTCAGTACGACCGATGCGGCGGTTGAACTTCATCCGTCCTACAGCCGACAGATCGTAACGTTCCGATGCGAAGAATAGATTGTTGAACAACGTCTCGGCAGCGTCCTTGGTTGGCGGCTCGCCAGGACGCATCATGCGATAGATTTCCACCAGCGCTTCGAGCTGGTTGGTTGTCGAGTCGATCTTCAGCGTGTCGGAGATGAAGGGACCGCAGTCGATGTCGTTGGTGTAGAGCGTCTCGAAACGAACGACCTGCGCTTTGACAAGCTTGGCCAGCACCTCGACAGTCAGCTCGGTATTGCACTCAGCGATGATTTCGCCGGTCGCCGGATGCACGATTGCCTTGGCCGTGGTACGACCCAAGACATAGTCCATAGGCATGTCGAGCGACTTGATGCCTGACTTGTCGAGCTGGTTGATATGACGTGCAGTGATGCGACGGCCCTGCTCGACAATTACCTTGCCATTCTCGTCATTGATGTCGAACGAAGCGATCTCGCCACGCAGACGCTGAGGCACTAGCTCAAGGCTCAGCGCCTCACCCTTAACGTGGAATACGTTGGTATCGTAGAACGCATCAAGGATTTCTTCGGTGCCGTAATTCAACGCACGCAGCAGCACCGAAGCCGGCAGCTTGCGGCGACGGTCAATACGCACGAACACGGCATCCTTCGGATCGAACTCGAAGTCCAGCCAGGAGCCGCGATAAGGAATGATGCGCGCCGAGTACAGCAGCTTGCCCGAGCTGTGGGTCTTGCCGCGGTCATGATCGAAGAACACGCCCGGCGAACGGTGCAGCTGGGAAACGATGACGCGCTCGGTACCATTGATGATAAAGGTACCGTTCTCGGTCATCAGGGGAATTTCCCCCATGTAGACTTCTTGCTCCTTGATGTCCTTGATCGCCTTGCTCGACGATTCCTTATCAAAGATGATCAGACGAACTTTTACCCGCAACGGCACGGCGAAGGTCACGCCGCGCAACACGCATTCCTTGACGTCAAAAGCCGGGTCGCCCAAGCGATAGCCGACATACTCCAGCGCCGCATTGCCGGAATAGCTGATTATCGGAAAAACGGATTTGAAGGCTGCATGCAAGCCAATATCGCGGAATTGATCTTTGGTCGCTCCCGCCTGCAGGAATTCGCGGTACGAATCCAGCTGGATGGCCAAAAGATACGGCACGTCCATCACGTGCGGTAACTTGCTAAAGTCCTTGCGGATTCGTTTTTTCTCAGTGTATGAGTAAGCCATCAGCGTTCCCCAGCTTGGTCACCTGCTTGTTTGGCTTCTCCCGACGGGAGCAGCCAGAAAATCTTGCGAATCCTGTGATTCGCACCGCCCACAGGAGCGGTTGTTTCCGTAATAGCTGCCAGATGTTCAACAGGCAGCTATAACGGAAAAAGGCCGGTGGCAAAAGCCACCAGCCATCAGCCTTACGCGAGTCGCTTCGGCTGTAGACGCAAGGTCGCGCTTACTTGAGCTCGACTTTAGCGCCAGCTTCTTCCAAGGATTTCTTGGCAGCTTCGGCTTCGTCCTTGGACACGCCTTCCTTGACAATACCAGGGGCGCCGTCAACGACTGCCTTGGCTTCTTTCAGACCCAGACCTGTCAGTTCGCGTACCGCCTTGATCACGTTTACTTTCTTTTCGCCAGCTTCAAGAAGCATAACGTTGAACTCGGTTTGCTCTTCAGCCGCGGCAGCAGCCGGGCCAGCAGCAGCGACAGTGGCGGCTGCAGCAGTAACACCGAATTTCTCTTCCATTGCCTTGATCAGTTCAACAACCTGCATCACGGACATTTCGGAAACGGCGTTGATGATGTCTTCGTTGGTCAGAGCCATGACTCTAAATTCCTGTATATGATGACGGCCTTTGGCCATCTAATTCAAAAAATCGAAAAATGCTTTGCGCGCGTTAGGCCGCGGCTGCTTCTTTCTGGTCGCGAACGGCCGCCAATGTACGAGCCAGCTTGCTGGTAGCGCCTTGGATCACGCTCATCAGCTGCGAAATTGCCTCGTCATAGGTCGGCAGGGTTGCCAAAGCGTCGATCTGGTTGGCTGCAATGAACTGACCTTCAAATGCGGCAGCTTTGATCTCGAACTTGTCCTGACCCTTGGCAAACTCCTTGAAGATACGAGCGGCAGCGCCCGGATGCTCGTTGGAGAAAGCGATAAGGGTCGGGCCTTTGAACACGTCGTTGAGCACATCATACTGAGTGCCTTCAACAGCGCGGCGCAGCAGGGTGTTACGTACTACACGCACGTATACGCCAGCTTCGCGGGCCTCTTTACGGAGTCCGGTCATGGCTCCCACGGTCACGCCACGGGCATCAGCCACGACAGCGGACAGGGCAGCTTTGGCAGCCTCGTTGACTTCAGCGACGATGGCTTTCTTGTCTTCGAGTTTGATTGCCACGGGTTTTTACTCCTGGATGTTACCGGTTCGTCCAGTCGAAACCGGACGGGTTTTGGTGTCTGATTCGGTACGAATCGGGAGCACCTCTGCGTAGGCCTGGAAAAGCTAAGCTTCTACGGTTTAAGACTCACGTCGCCTACGGTCTTGGATAGCCCCCGCCAGGCAGGGACCCCAATGTGTCGCGCCCTGCCAAGCAGGGCGCTGAATGCTTTACGCTTCGAGCGATGCCTGATCGATGACCAAGCCAGGACCCATGGTGGTGCTCAGGGTGACGCGCTTGACGTAGATGCCTTTGGAAGTGGACGGCTTCAAACGCTTGAGGTCCGACAGCAGCGCTTCGACGTTCTGCTTCAGCTGACCAGCCTCGAAACCAACCTTGCCGACTGAAGTATGAATGATACCGTTCTTGTCGGTACGGAAGCGCACCTGACCGGCCTTGGCGTTCTTGACGGCAGTCGCAACGTCAGGCGTCACAGTACCGACCTTCGGGTTAGGCATCAGACCGCGCGGACCAAGAATCTGGCCCAGCTGACCAACAACACGCATTGCATCCGGAGAAGCAATAACGACGTCGTAGCTCAGATCCCCACCCTTCATCTCAGCAGCCAAATCGTCCATGCCGACGCGATCCGCACCTGCAGCAAGCGCCGCCTCGGCTGCTGGACCCTGAGTGAACACCGCCACCCGAACGCTTTTACCTGTACCGTTCGGCAGAACAGTAGCGCCACGCACAACTTGATCGGATTTACGCGGATCAACGCCAAGGTTAATGGCGATATCGAAGGACTCAGTGAACTTCACTGCCGACAGCTGAGCCAGCAGCGTCGCGGCATCTTCGAACGAATACTGCTTGCCAGCTTCGATTTTTTCAGCGAAAGCCTTCTGACGCTTGGTCAACTTAGCCATTACACACCCTCCACGTTCAGGCCCATGCTGCGAGCGGAGCCGGCGATAGTGCGCACGGCCGCATCGAGATCAGCAGCTGTAAGATCAGCATTCTTCGTCTTGGCGATCTCTTCCAGCTGCGCACGGGTAACAGTGCCGACCTTCTGGGTGTTAGGACGAGCAGAACCACTAGCAATGCCAGCGGCTTTCTTCAACAGAACGGCAGCAGGCGTACTTTTGGTCTCGAAGGTGAAACTGCGGTCGCTATAGACGGTGATGATTACCGGCGTTGGCAGACCTGGTTCCTGACCCTGCGTACGAGCGTTGAACGCCTTGCAGAATTCCATGATGTTGACACCATGCTGCCCCAGCGCCGGGCCGACTGGCGGCGACGGGTTGGCCTGGCCGGCCTTTACCTGAAGCTTGATATAAGCTTGAATCTTCTTAGCCATAAGTACTCCGTTCTGGGTATTAGCGCCTTGCGGCTCCCCTGTTTACTTGAATATCCCAGTGACGACAAAACCCCGCAGCCATCAGCTGCGGGGTGTGGGATGCTTTTTCAGCTAGACCTTTTCAACCTGACTGAACTCCAACTCTACCGGCGTTGATCGACCAAAAATCAATACCGCGACCTGGATGCGACTCTTTTCGTAATTAACTTCTTCAACCACGCCATTGAAATCAGCAAACGGGCCGTCAGCCACGCGCACAACCTCACCCGGCTCGAACAATGTTTTGGGCTTAGGCTTATCACTACCGTCAGCAACACGACGCAGAATGGCTTCAGCCTCTTTATCCGTGATCGGCGCAGGCTTGTCAGCGGTACCACCAATGAAACCCATCACGCGCGGCGTATCCTTAACCAGGTGCCAAGCGCCTTCAGCCATATCCATCTGAACAAGAACGTAACCTGGGAAAAATTTGCGCTCACTTTTGCGCTTCTGCCCGTTACGCATCTCAACCACTTCTTCAGTGGGAACTAGAATCTCGCCGAAATGATCTTCCATGCCGGCAAGCTTGATGCGCTCAATCAATGAACGCATGACATGCTTCTCGTAACCCGAGTAAGCATGAACGACATACCAACGCTTAGCCACGGGACACCCTTAACCTACAATCATGGAAACCAGCCAACCGAGCAGAGAATCGAGACCCCACAACAGCAGCGCCATAACCAACACGACCGCGACGACAATAAGCGTGGTCTGAGTAGTCTCTTGACGGGTCGGCCAAACGACTTTACGAATCTCGACGCGCGCCTCTTTCAGAAGAACGAAAAAGGAACGACCTTTAGACGTCTGTAGCGCAACAAACGCTGCAACCACAGCAAATACGAGCAGCGCAAGAACCCTGTACAGAATAGGCTCGGCGGAGTAATACTGATTACCCACCACAGCCACAACAACCAAAGCAGCCACAACAAGCCACTTCACCAGATCGAAGCGCGAGTCTTTGGCTTCTGCTTTGACATTCATCTGCTAGAACCCTGTAAATATTGCCAAATTCCATATTGAATTTGGCAGGCCAGGAGGGAATCGAACCCCCAACCTGCGGTTTTGGAGACCGCCGCTCTGCCAATTGAGCTACTGGCCTAACAAGAGTCAGGCCGACTATTATGCCGGCCCGAACGAATCAGATCAATCGATTATTCGATGATCTTGGCAACCACGCCGGCACCAACGGTACGACCACCTTCGCGAATCGCGAAGCGCAGACCGTCTTCCATGGCGATCGGAGCGATCAGGGTAACAACCATCTTGATGTTGTCGCCCGGCATTACCAT
>NZ_JBNNMD010000012.1:0-5572 GCF_050272435.1 Pseudomonas sp. NPDC047961
CAAAGACAAACCCCCGATCCTCTTACGAAGATCGGGGGTTTGGTGTAGAAGCTTGACGATGACCTACTCTCACATGGGGAAACCCCACACTACCATCGGCGATGCGTCGTTTCACTACTGAGTTCGGGATGGGATCAGGTGGTTCCAACGCTCTATGGTCGTCAAGCAATTCGGTTGGGGAGTCGGTGTTGAGTCGCTTCCCCTAATTGGGTATGTGATGGTGTTTCGGTATTGCTTTCGCTTTGCGAGCGTTGCGTCTTTTCGGTTTGTTGTCGACTTCAACCGTCTGACACGCAAACATCAAATTGTTTGGGTGTTATATGGTCAAGCCTCACGGGCAATTAGTATTGGTTAGCTCAACGCCTCACAGCGCTTACACACCCAACCTATCAACGTCGTAGTCTTCGACGGCCCTTCAGGGAGCTCAAGGCTCCAGTGAGATCTCATCTTGAGGCAAGTTTCCCGCTTAGATGCTTTCAGCGGTTATCTCTTCCGAACATAGCTACCCGGCAATGCCACTGGCGTGACAACCGGAACACCAGAGGTTCGTCCACTCCGGTCCTCTCGTACTAGGAGCAGCCCCTCTCAAATCTCAAACGTCCACGGCAGATAGGGACCGAACTGTCTCACGACGTTCTAAACCCAGCTCGCGTACCACTTTAAATGGCGAACAGCCATACCCTTGGGACCGGCTTCAGCCCCAGGATGTGATGAGCCGACATCGAGGTGCCAAACACCGCCGTCGATATGAACTCTTGGGCGGTATCAGCCTGTTATCCCCGGAGTACCTTTTATCCGTTGAGCGATGGCCCTTCCATACAGAACCACCGGATCACTAAGACCTACTTTCGTACCTGCTCGACGTGTCTGTCTCGCAGTCAAGCGCGCTTTTGCCTTTATACTCTACGACCGATTTCCGACCGGTCTGAGCGCACCTTCGTACTCCTCCGTTACTCTTTAGGAGGAGACCGCCCCAGTCAAACTACCCACCATACACTGTCCTCGATCCGGATAACGGACCAGAGTTAGAACCTCAAAGTTGCCAGGGTGGTATTTCAAGGTTGGCTCCACGCGAACTGGCGTCCACGCTTCAAAGCCTCCCACCTATCCTACACAAGCAAATTCAAAGTCCAGTGCAAAGCTATAGTAAAGGTTCACGGGGTCTTTCCGTCTAGCCGCGGATACACTGCATCTTCACAGCGATTTCAATTTCACTGAGTCTCGGGTGGAGACAGCGCCGCCATCGTTACGCCATTCGTGCAGGTCGGAACTTACCCGACAAGGAATTTCGCTACCTTAGGACCGTTATAGTTACGGCCGCCGTTTACCGGGGCTTCGATCAAGAGCTTCGCTTGCGCTAACCCCATCAATTAACCTTCCGGCACCGGGCAGGCGTCACACCCTATACGTCCACTTTCGTGTTTGCAGAGTGCTGTGTTTTTAATAAACAGTCGCAGCGGCCTGGTATCTTCGACCGGCATGAGCTTACGGGGTAAACCCTTCACCCTCACCGGCGCACCTTCTCCCGAAGTTACGGTGCCATTTTGCCTAGTTCCTTCACCCGAGTTCTCTCAAGCGCCTTGGTATTCTCTACCCAACCACCTGTGTCGGTTTGGGGTACGGTTCCTAGTTACCTGAAGCTTAGAGGCTTTTCCTGGAAGCATGGCATCAACCACTTCTCCTTCTAAAAGAAGGATCGTCATCAGTTCTCGGCATTAAGATCCCGGATTTACCTAAGACCTCTGCCTACCACCTTAAACTTGGACAACCAACGCCAAGCTGGCCTAGCCTTCTCCGTCCCCCCATCGCAGTAACTAGAAGTACGGGAATATTAACCCGTTTCCCATCGACTACGCTCTTCAGCCTCGCCTTAGGGACCGACTCACCCTGCGTCGATTAACGTTGCGCAGGAACCCTTGGTCTTTCGGCGTGGGAGTTTTTCACTCCCATTGTCGTTACTCATGTCAGCATTCGCACTTCTGATACCTCCAGCAAGCTTCTCAACTCACCTTCACAGGCTTACAGAACGCTCCTCTACCGCTCAACTTACGTTGAACCCGTAGCTTCGGTACCTGGTTTGAGCCCCGTTACATCTTCCGCGCAGGCCGACTCGACTAGTGAGCTATTACGCTTTCTTTAAAGGGTGGCTGCTTCTAAGCCAACCTCCTAGCTGTCTGAGCCTTCCCACATCGTTTCCCACTTAACCAGGATTTTGGGACCTTAGCTGACGGTCTGGGTTGTTTCCCTTTTCACGACGGACGTTAGCACCCGCCGTGTGTCTCCCGTGCTGACACTTGCTGGTATTCGGAGTTTGCATCGGTTTGGTAAGTCGGGATGACCCCCTAGCCGAAACAGTGCTCTACCCCCAGCAGTGATACACGAGGCGCTACCTAAATAGCTTTCGAGGAGAACCAGCTATCTCCGAGCTTGATTAGCCTTTCACTCCGATCCACAGGTCATCCGCTAACTTTTCAACGGTAGTCGGTTCGGTCCTCCAGTTAGTGTTACCCAACCTTCAACCTGCCCATGGATAGATCGCCCGGTTTCGGGTCTATTCCCAGCGACTAGACGCCCTATTAAGACTCGCTTTCGCTACGCCTCCCCTATTCGGTTAAGCTCGCCACTGAAAATAAGTCGCTGACCCATTATACAAAAGGTACGCAGTCACCTAACAAAGTAGGCTCCCACTGCTTGTACGCATACGGTTTCAGGATCTATTTCACTCCCCTCTCCGGGGTTCTTTTCGCCTTTCCCTCACGGTACTAGTTCACTATCGGTCAGTCAGTAGTATTTAGCCTTGGAGGATGGTCCCCCCATATTCAGACAAAGTTTCTCGTGCTCCGTCCTACTCGATTTCACTTCTAAGACCTTTTCGCGTACAGGGCTATCACCCACTATGGCCGCACTTTCCAGAGCGTTCCGCTAAAATCAAAGAAGCTTAAGGGCTAGTCCCCGTTCGCTCGCCACTACTAAGGGAATCTCGGTTGATTTCTTTTCCTCAGGGTACTTAGATGTTTCAGTTCCCCTGGTTCGCCTCACACACCTATGTATTCAGTGTGTGATAACCATCTTATGATGGCTGGGTTCCCCCATTCAGACATCTCCGGATCAAAGTCTGTTTGCCGACTCCCCGAAGCTTTTCGCAGGCTACCACGTCTTTCATCGCCTCTGACTGCCAAGGCATCCACCGTATGCGCTTCTTCACTTGACCATATAACCCCAAGCAATCTGGTTATTGTCTAATAACGTGAAGACGACATTCGCCGAAAATCCGCAATTTTACTCGCAAATTTTACCTTGACTTGAATAATCACCAGTGAAAGTGACCACTCAAATCTACTTCTATCACATACCCAAATTTTTAAAGAACAGTTACTGGCGCAAAGACCAGAAATCAATACACTCCCTAAGGAATCTATTCATTTCTGTGCTTTCAAGCGATGGCGAGAATAATGGTGGAGCCAAGCGGGATCGAACCGCTGACCTCCTGCGTGCAAAGCAGGCGCTCTCCCAGCTGAGCTATGGCCCCATCTACAGATCGGCCACATCCCATGACAATTGGTGGGTCTGGGCAGATTCGAACTGCCGACCTCACCCTTATCAGGGGTGCGCTCTAACCAACTGAGCTACAGACCCAATCGTCTCTCTCGGGTCGAAACCCAATCGCTTTTCGCTAGTGAATCAAGCAATTCGTGTGGGAACTTATGAAGAAGCTGAAGTCTTCGATTAAGGAGGTGATCCAGCCGCAGGTTCCCCTACGGCTACCTTGTTACGACTTCACCCCAGTCATGAATCACTCCGTGGTAACCGTCCTCCCGAAGGTTAGACTAGCTACTTCTGGAGCAACCCACTCCCATGGTGTGACGGGCGGTGTGTACAAGGCCCGGGAACGTATTCACCGTGACATTCTGATTCACGATTACTAGCGATTCCGACTTCACGCAGTCGAGTTGCAGACTGCGATCCGGACTACGATCGGTTTTATGGGATTAGCTCCACCTCGCGGCTTGGCAACCCTTTGTACCGACCATTGTAGCACGTGTGTAGCCCAGGCCGTAAGGGCCATGATGACTTGACGTCATCCCCACCTTCCTCCGGTTTGTCACCGGCAGTCTCCTTAGAGTGCCCACCATTACGTGCTGGTAACTAAGGACAAGGGTTGCGCTCGTTACGGGACTTAACCCAACATCTCACGACACGAGCTGACGACAGCCATGCAGCACCTGTGTCAGAGCTCCCGAAGGCACCAATCCATCTCTGGAAAGTTCTCTGCATGTCAAGGCCTGGTAAGGTTCTTCGCGTTGCTTCGAATTAAACCACATGCTCCACCGCTTGTGCGGGCCCCCGTCAATTCATTTGAGTTTTAACCTTGCGGCCGTACTCCCCAGGCGGTCGACTTAATGCGTTAGCTGCGCCACTAAGATCTCAAGGATCCCAACGGCTAGTCGACATCGTTTACGGCGTGGACTACCAGGGTATCTAATCCTGTTTGCTCCCCACGCTTTCGCACCTCAGTGTCAGTATTAGCCCAGGTGGTCGCCTTCGCCACTGGTGTTCCTTCCTATATCTACGCATTTCACCGCTACACAGGAAATTCCACCACCCTCTGCCATACTCTAGCTTGCCAGTTTTGGATGCAGTTCCCAGGTTGAGCCCGGGGCTTTCACATTCAACTTAACAAACCACCTACGCGCGCTTTACGCCCAGTAATTCCGATTAACGCTTGCACCCTTCGTATTACCGCGGCTGCTGGCACGAAGTTAGCCGGTGCTTATTCTGTCGGTAACGTCAAAACACTAACGTATTAGGTTAATGCCCTTCCTCCCAACTTAAAGTGCTTTACAATCCGAAGACCTTCTTCACACACGCGGCATGGCTGGATCAGGCTTTCGCCCATTGTCCAATATTCCCCACTGCTGCCTCCCGTAGGAGTCTGGACCGTGTCTCAGTTCCAGTGTGACTGATCATCCTCTCAGACCAGTTACGGATCGTCGCCTTGGTGAGCCATTACCTCACCAACTAGCTAATCCGACCTAGGCTCATCTATTAGCGCAAGGCCCGAAGGTCCCCTGCTTTCTCCCGTAGGACGTATGCGGTATTAGCGTTCCTTTCGAAACGTTGTCCCCCACTAATAGGCAGATTCCTAGGCATTACTCACCCGTCCGCCGCTGAATCATGGAGCAAGCTCCACTCATCCGCTCGACTTGCATGTGTTAGGCCTGCCGCCAGCGTTCAATCTGAGCCATGATCAAACTCTTCAGTTCAATACTGCATGGGTTTTGAGAAAACCCTAAACTTGGCTCAGCAATCGCAATCTCTTCTAAAGGTTACCCTCAAGAAGAGCACTCAATGATTTCTCGTTGAGTATTTGTGATGCTGATAATCTTGCTGACTACCAGTCTTACCTCACAAGCACCCACACGAATTGCTTGATTCAGTTGTTAAAGAGCGTTTCGATCAAGTCTTTCGTCTCAACCGAGGCCGCGCATTCTACAGCAGCCTTGTGTCTCGTCAAGCTGTTTTTGAAGAAGTTTTTCTTTCTTCTCAACCGCTTGCGCTTCCGATCAACCTA
>NZ_JBNNMD010000013.1:0-4810 GCF_050272435.1 Pseudomonas sp. NPDC047961
GACTTATCCACAGTTGCTGGTAACAAAATCAGCAATCCGCCCTGGGTCAAATTTCAATCGGCAGGGTGGGTCAATTTTCCATCAGCGCCAACAGTCTTGGAAGAAGTCAGACAACGTTATGCGGCTTGAGGAGGATGTTATAAGTAGACATGACGCAATGATTAGCCAACTAGGAGCAGTGTTCACAATTCCGCTTAAAAGCACGGCTTTCTCGAATAAGACGATAGTTGCTACGTTCAACGAGGCCGGCGCCCCTTCCAAGGTCGGTTTGAAAGCTTCCGCATCTGCTGAAGTGGCGGCTTCGACAGTAGAGTCGCTAGTAGACAGCGCCATTCAGGTGCGAAAAGCGACGGCGTCAAGGAAGCTTGAGGAAGTGAAAGCTGAGACGGAGCTTCTGACGGCTCAGAAAGATCTGGAAGATGCAAAGAAAGCGTTGAATCCAAGTGATCAGGCGCTGGCCGAAGCAACCTCCGCATTTTCGGCTGACACCGCTCTGCTGCAGGCAGAGCTCGCTAACATCCAAGCACGCCGGACATTGGATGAGGCCAAAACGCAAGCTGGGCTCTAGAGGAAGACAAATGTCGAATAATCGCCCTGATACCCAACGAGATAGTTGGGTTCGGCTCATAGCGCCAATGTCTGCGCTGGCTTTGCCAACAGGCGTAAGTACCAACGAGAAATCCTTGCCGCAGATGCAGTCGGACCTCTTTGAGCGCCGACAGCCAGCCACAAGCTCAATCCCAGCGAAATACGATGGACGGGAGTACGGCATCATAGGGCCAGCCACAGATCAACGGGCGGTGGCTGCCTGCGTGTCCCACGCAGCCTGTGCAGTGGCGGATTCCCGCAGACGCCTCGCAGGGCTTGCGTCGATCCCCCTTTCGCCCAGCTATCTTCATTACTGCCTCTTACGACTGGAATCCGGAATGGGTACCAACGCGGCCTGGCTGGCTGGGCGATTGAAAAAAGAAGGTGTGCCGCGGTCAGTGGCAGGAGATCAGACACTAGATGCTCCAAAGCAATGCTCGGTGCTAGATAAAACTGGGAGGTTTGAAGTCTCGTCTTTCTATCGTTTTGAGAATGGGAACGAGGTGAAGGAAGAGATTGTTCGATATGGACCAGTGATCGCTCATATGTATCTGTATGATGATTTTTGGGCTGAGTACGGCGGAGGGATCTACTACGCACCCAAAATAAACACTCCCTACCAACATGCAGTGATTTTGATCGGTTTCGATAACCTGCAGGGTTGCTGGATAGGCAAAAACAGTCGCGGAGTCGGCTGGGGCGAAAGTGGCTGTTTCAAGATTGCGTATGGCGAGTGTGGAATATTGAGTCCAGGGCTTCCCGTTTATTCATTTGATTTGAAGCCGGAAATTTAGTCTTCACTCACTCACAGCATTGCTCATCTCTGGCGTAAAGGATTGCGTCCGGTGGTTGCTGAGATATGCCTGCCGGAGTCCTGCTTACCTCAGACAGTGCTTCGAGCTCAGCCGCAGGCGTCTAAAAGTCGAGGCTATAGACCTATGCTACCTCCACCGCATTGATCCGAGCATTTTCTGTGGTATTTCGAGCGTAAACTCAATTGAGCTCGCAATAGATCTCAGGTAGAAGCGAACCAAATTATGCAATCCAGCTCAGCTAAACTTTCTGCAGGATAGTTCTCTGCTCGATCAAGAGCAGCCCGAAGAAGGCGAGCTCTATTTACATAGCGTTCCCCCTTGCTAAGCCCCCTGGGGAATGAAAAGTCCAGTCCTTCGAACCAGTCGCGGACGGGGCTATTAAGAACGAAGTAATGTTTTGGGAAGAACTGACAAAGCATTTCAGAAAACAGGGCACCTCGGGTTGGTATGCGAAGCTGGGTCAGACGATTAATCTCTCTGATCACTACTCTATCGCGGCTTGCGAACGGGGCATCGAGAACATGAACCAAGCTTTTGGATAGCTCACGAAAGTCACTATTGCGCCCCCTTCGCTCCCATCCCTTACCTTGAAAGCGGCTACCTTCCTCACCGAAAAACCAAAGAGAACTGAGCTTGTAGTAGAAGTCATCAGATCGCGCTTCATTCCAGTTTCTGGCCCTACTGGTCGTGCGAAACAACGCCTCTAGCTCCGCCCTGCGTCTGCGGAACATTTTCATTTGGTCGCGACGCTGCTCCAAGTAGAGCTGATAGCCCTTGAGCTTACGTATAGCCGGTAACGGAAGGTGATAAACCTCCTCGCCATCCACAGGCTCGTCTGTCTTGGGTCTACCGCCACGCGCAGGCTGACGCGCTTCCTCATACTTATTGAGCCAGGTTTCATCCAGAGTGACGCTTACCCCGTGCACCTGCTCAATCCACTCCAAGGACAACTCAAACTGCTCATCGGAGATGGCCGAAAAGCCATTGGCCTCGTAGTTGGTGGAGAAAGCGGCTTTGGTCAGATTGGACGAGCCGAGCAGCGCATAGCACTTACTGTCTAACTCACGCCAGAACATCGCCTTCGGGTGAAACCCGTTGATCGACTCTGCCACCATGAACTCCTGATGGCGGTCAGCAGGAAGCCATTTCAGGACAGCTCGGCAGGCATTCTTACGAGTGATGCCGAAGTCTTTTCCGACAATGAAAAGAAAAGACTCGCATTGGCTACCGATCCCCTCTTCGATACCCCACTCCGTAAGGTACGCACTAACAATATACAGCTCTTTCGAGCGGCCCAATGCCCGTTGGTAAATTTCTCCCAGACTAAGTCCTTCTGACTTCTTGGGCAGCAGAATCAAATCCATAAGACATCCATATCAGGTTGAGAAAACAAACTTACTCTACCGCTTTGGCCGGTTGGTGTAAGCCTCTCATCTAGCTTGCTGTGGCAAGGCATTGGTGCTGCCGCATGCGTTACCAGTACAGTGGCAAGCAGCCTACCCCGCATATGCCAATGATTCAGCCATGGCGCAAGACGTCCGTTGACCAGCCCCCCCCCGAACAGAGCAGCGCTACAGTTTTACGATAAATACTTGTAGGCAGAAGCACAGTCGGTAGCTCGCCCTAACGGCTGCTTTTGGCCGAAAGCGGTCATTGGCTAAAGGCGCCGATGGACCACAGGATGGCCCTCCGGATTACAAGAGTTGGGTACTGCGTCGGACCGGTATAGCTTTTAATCTCTTCTTGTATGAGTGACTGATTGTCACCGGTTAGCGATGTTGAACTGCCTGCCCGACATTTTATCTCCTACGACCTCTGTCAAATAGTCAGGTGACTGACTGACCTGTGCATAACTTGTCTTATTACCCGTCACGGCGTTTTCTCATTTCATCACGGAGATGTATTAGCGTCCTATGCAGGTGCGGGTTGTTTAACGCTAAATTGTCGAGCTCTGCCTGAGTTATCTGGACGCCTATTTTGGTCTGCCTCTGGACCGTCTGTTCTTCTCCGGGCCGGATGCTCCGGGTAGATGTCTCCATGTCGAGCAGCCTGCGCTTGAGCTCCTTGACGGTGCTTTCGATTTGGAGTGGCCGATAATCCCATTGTGCATGACCGTGGCGGCAACCGTTGCCATCGGAAATCACGACTTTTTCAATCAGCCGATACTCGTTGTATTTACGAGCTCGAGATTTACTGATGTAGCCTTTGCTTTCCAGCTTTTTGATCTGACGCATCACGTGGCGCGGGCTAATGCCCGCCTTTCTAGCGATCGTTTCGATTGCGGCTATGGAAACTCCTGTTTGAATGTTGCAGTGGGATTTGATCACGCAATAGACAGTGAATGCATCCGGGCCAAGGATCGCTAACTCTTGATCGATCATGGATTGAAATATATGAAACCAGTAGGTGTTTGGCTTCATTCGCTGTTCGCCGCTGCCGGGTTCACTAGTAGTTATTCTTAAATCGCTCATTTGTGTGCCTCCACCTGAGCCTTCTTGGTGGGGCGTCCTGCTTTGCTCTTCGCCTTTGGGCCCTCCAACGGCGTGACAACATTGAGCTTCGGCCCGGTGCGCATCCAGAGTCGCAAGTCTCCTAGTCTCCACCTTAGGCGCGAAAGCCCTGGCACTGGCTCTAGGCCGGGTAGTTTGCGCTGACGGACCGTAAGCACGCTGAAGCCTGTCAGCGCCGCAACTTCGGCTACGCCGATCAGTACGTCATCTGCTAAGTTTTGAATGTTCTGGATGGTCTCGTAATCGATGCTCATGGCGACTGTCGCTCGGTTGCTCTGGAAGGTTTCCAGATTCAGCCAGGGAGTGAGCGACCTACTAGGACACGTTTTTCACAGGTGTGTCTGATAGCCAGAGAGTGAGGTATGCAACTGCCAGACTATTCGGTCGTTGAACCAGCAGAAGCATTCGAGCTTGTTCTTCATGAGCTGAGGCGCCATGCGGCTACCGGCCGGAAAAACTTTCCTATCCGGGTTTCGGTTGATTTAGTGGAGTACCTTTTCTCCGCGATGCTGCGAAAGTCGGGCATGTCAAAGGTCGCCCTGGAGCGATCACTGACGGAGCTCGGGGTTTATGGGTGTTGGCGCTGATGGAAAATTGACCCACCCTGCCGATTGAAATTTGACCCAGGGCGGATTGCTGATTTCAGCATCAGCAACTGTGGATAAGTCTACCAGTGAGACTACTTTTGAATCCTCCCTTTCGATATCCCAATGCCGTAGTCGAAGACCTGCCACATCCAGTCATGCAGCAGGCCACCCTTTCGGCAAAGTCAAAACGGCTCGTCGCCCTCCGGTTCCTGGCTGCCCTTACGCTTTCGCTCCCGTGATTTGATCTTGGCCTGGGCCGCCAAGCTACTGTGTTGCAGGCGATAGGACTCGTTACCGGTTTCGACGATGT
>NZ_JBNNMD010000014.1:0-3114 GCF_050272435.1 Pseudomonas sp. NPDC047961
CCATGTGAGAGTAGGTCATCGTCAAGCTTCTACACCAAACCCCCGATCTTCGTAAGAGGATCGGGGGTTTGTCTTTGGCGTTTGGAAAACTCGAATGTGTTCAAGGGCATCGATTATGTCTGTCCGAAGCCTGGAGGGGTAATGAATAGCTTGCTACGTTTGCTCGGTGACGGTCGTTTTCATTCTGGCGAAGAGTTAGGAAGGGCTCTCGGTGTAAGTCGGAGTGCTGTGTGGAAATACCTCCAGCGACTTGAGGATGAATCCGGTATTGAGCTATTCAAAGTGCCAGGGAAGGGGTATCGCTTGGCAGCGCCTCTTTCGCTGCTGAGTTATGAGGACAACGCCGCTGTGTTGGCTCCTCTGGGTTGGCAGCTCTATCTTCGAGAGTCAACCGACTCCACTAATGCAGAGGCCTTAAGGTTGCTACAGGCGGGCTTAGCTGCGCCATTCGTGGTATTGGCTGAGGGCCAGACTCATGGGCGGGGCCGTAGAGGGCGTGTGTGGACGAGCCCGCCGGCACAAAATATTTATTACACCTTGGTGCTGAAGGTTTCGAATGGCCTCCAGGGATTGTCTGGATTGAGTTTAGTCGTTGGGCTGGCCGTTCTCCGTGCGCTTCATCGGGCTGGCATCGAAAGTGCGGGACTAAAGTGGCCCAACGATGTATATGCAGGCGGCAGAAAAATAGCAGGCATTCTATTAGAGCTGAATGGTGATCCGGCGGACGTATGTCATGTGATTATCGGGATTGGACTGAACGTGAACATGGCGCCGAGCACTCAGGGCATCGGTCAGGCCTGGACGTCGGTGCGTGAGCAGACCGGAATGCTGGCGAGCCGCGATGACCTGGCGCGCTTTGTCAGTGAAGCCTTATCTCACTATTTAGAAAGGCATGCCCGTGAGGGATTTTCGTCATTGCGCGACGAGTGGGAGGCAAACAATATCTGGCGCGGGCGACGCTGTACGTTAAGCACCGGCACCCAACAGGTTAAAGGAATGATGAACGGGATAGACGAGCAGGGTGCGCTACGCCTTTGGATTGAAGGGCAGGGTGAGCGGTGTTTCAGTGGTGGAGAATTAAGTTTGAGGCTAGACGATGATTCTTGAGCTCGATTGCGGCAATAGCTTCATCAAGTGGCGGGTTATTTCAAATGTTGATGGCGCGTTGGTAGTAGGGGGTATCGCAGCGCAGGCGATGGACCTGCTTCAGGACTTGCTCAATGCAGATATCGGGAAAATTACCCGTTGCCGCATGGTGAGCGTCAGAGACGATGCGGAAACCGGTGCATTGACAGACGTGCTGTCTGGTGCACTAGGGGTGGAAGTGCTTAAGGTGAGTCCAGCCAAGCGCGTCGCGGGCGTTGTTAATGGTTATAAGGAACAGGGCCGGCTGGGTTCGGATCGGTGGTTGGCTATCATCGCCGCTTATGAAATGTGCAAAGGACCATGTTTGGTTATCGACCTCGGCACTGCGGTCACTATAGATTTAGTCGACTGTAATGGCGTGCACTTGGGTGGTTATATAGCGCCAGGTTTAGCGCTTCTGCGTGGGCAGCTGCTTGCTCACACCCGGCGCATCCAATACGACCCTGCGCTATCCACCGTTGCGTTGAGTGATATCACGCCTGGCAGGGACACCGCCGAGGGTGTCGAGCGAGGTTGTTTGATCATGCTGCGAAGCTACGTTACAAGCCAGATTGGCATCGCTGGAGATCATCTGGGTAAAAACTTCACCATCTATGTTACCGGCGGAGATGCAGCACTGGTTGCAGATCTCCCTAGGGTTAGATGCGTGCCTGATCTGGTTTTCAGGGGGCTGGCGATAGCCTGTCCCTAAAGAGGTATCCATGCGCTGGCTTTTAATGCTGCTGGTAGTGCTAAATCTTCTATTTTACCTCCATCACATCAACCAGCAGCCTCCTAGGGGGGCGGGCGAGGTCGTGGCGCCTCCCGTTTCCCAAGAGGCTGATATCCAGTTGCTTAGCGAAACCAAGCCATTGGAGCCTCGTGGTTCTTCCGTCCACGAGGGGAGTGTTTGCGTATTTTTGGGTGGGTTCGACCAAGAATCGGTGGCGCTGGACGTTGAGCAGCGTTTGCTAAGTCTTGATATTGATGCCAGCGTCAAGTCTATCGATGAGGCTGCTGGCACTGACTATTGGGTATATCTGCCTCCGCTAGTTTCGCGGCAAGCATCGCTACGTCAGCTGAGAGAGCTCCAATCTCGCAATATTGACAGTTACATAATTACCGTCGGCGATCTGTCTAATGGAATATCACTAGGGATATTCTCTCGTAAGGACTCCGCTGAAAGCGTTGTAAGTCGCTTAAAAGCCATTAGTTATATGGCGTCTATACGCGAGTTGCCGAGAACACACCGTAGCTACTGGGTTCAGGTGAGTGGCGTTCAGCAGCGCCTCCTGACCGACTCATTGCTTGGTGAACTCCTAAGGGATTTCCCCAAGCTGGGTCATCAACAAATGCCGTGTTCAAGCATTGCAAACGTAGAATAGTTTCCATAGAATGGCGCCCGCTCCGTCGCACAGCCCTTTGGGTTGTTTGAGGAGAACTGTCACGAAAGCTAACCTCAGGATTTTAATGAGAAATTGCTTGACAGTTAAGAGGATGGCATTGAAAATGCCGCCTCGTTTTGGAGGGGTTCCCGAGCGGCCAAAGGGATCAGACTGTAAATCTGACGTCATCGACTTCGAAGGTTCGAATCCTTCCCCCTCCACCAGTTTATAGCGTCGGCCTAGGCTACCGCGGGTATAGTTTAGTGGTAGAACCTCAGCCTTCCAAGCTGATGATGCGGGTTCGATTCCCGCTACCCGCTCCAGGTTTTTGCTCGCGCAAATACGATACGCTCATGTAGCTCAGCTGGTAGAGCACACCCTTGGTAAGGGTGAGGTCAGCGGTTCAAATCCGCTCATGAGCTCCAATCTCAAAGGCAGATATGTAAATATCTGCCTTTGTTTTAATGGTGGCGTGACTAGCTCAATTCAACGATGGGAGACGGTCTCGATGGCTAAAGAAAAATTCGAACGTAACAAACCGCACCTGAACGTCGGTACCATTGGTCACGTCGACCATGGCAAGACCACGCTCACCGCAGCGCTG
>NZ_JBNNMD010000015.1:0-2363 GCF_050272435.1 Pseudomonas sp. NPDC047961
GTAAGCGAACGGGCATTACACCTTGCCGGCGGATACCCAGTTGTGCGGCAGCAGCTCGACCAGAGCGCTGGCCTTCTGCGTCGGCAGTCGTGTGAGCACATCCTTGAGATAGGCATACGGATCATGCCCATTCATGCGCGCCGACTGGATCACGCTCATGATTGCCGCCGCCCGTTTGCCGCTGCGTAGCGACCCGGCAAACAGCCAATTGGAGCGACCTAGAGCCCACGGGCGGATCTGGTTCTCGACTTGGTTATTGTCGATGGGCACGGCACCATCCTCGACATAGCGAGTCAGTGCCAACCAACGTTTGAGGCTGTAATCCAAGGCTTTCGCCGTGGCTGAGCCGTTGGGCACCCGATCACGCTGGGCCAGCATCCAGGCATGCAGCGCGTCGAGGATCGGTGAAGCCTGTTCCTGTCGTATTCGCCCGCGTTCTTCATCGCCCATGTCGCGCACTTGGCGTTCGACTTCGTACAGCCCAGCGATAGAGTGCAGCGCCTGTTCGGCCAATTGGCTTTTGTTCGCCGCGTGCAGATCGAAGAACTTGCGGCGGGCGTGGGCCATGCAGCCGATTTCGGTGATGCCTCGCTCGAAACCGGCCTTGTAGCCAGCGAAGTCGTCGCAGACCAGCTTGCCATTCCACTGGCCAAGAAAATTGCGCGCATGCTCGCCGGCACGGCTGGGGCTGAAGTCGTAGACCACGGCCTTCAGATCGGCGAAGGGCGTGGTGCTGTAGGCCCAGACGTAAGCCCGATGGGTTTTCTTCTCGCCCGGCGCGAGCATTTGCACCGGGGTTTCGTCAGCGTGAATCACGCGTTGGCCCAGCACGGCTTCGCGCAGCGCATCGACCAGCGGCTGGAGCTGCACGCCGGTTTGCCCGACCCACTGCGCCAGCGTCGAACGAGCGATAGCCAGGCCGGCGCGGCCGAAGATCTTTTCCTGTCGGTACAGCGGCAGATGGTCGGCGAACTTGGCCACCATCACGTGCGCCAACAGGCCGGCGGTGGGGATCCCCTTGTCGATCACCTGCGCCGGCACCGGCGCCTGGATCAGCGTTTCGCACTGGCGGCAGGCCCATTTCCCACGCACGTGCTGCTCGACGGTGAACACGCCCGGCGTGTAATCCAGTTTTTCGCTGACGTCTTCACCCACGCGTAGCAGCTGGCAGCCGCAGGCGCACTGGGTGTTCTCCGGTTCGTGATGGATCACGGTGCGCGGGAGCTGCGGTGGCAGCGGTGTGCGCTTGGGCTGCTGGCGTGCGTCGGCCGGCGCAGCCGGCGGATTGACTGCTTTCAGCTCCGCCTCGATGGCCACGATGTCGGTGTCGAGCAGGTCATCCAGCAGACGGCCCTGGTCAGGGCTCAGTTGCTCACTACGCTTGGCAAACTTGTGCCGCTTGAGGATGGCGATTTCGTGGTTGAGGTTCTCGATAACCGTTTGGTCGCGGTAGATCCTCTTGCCCATCACGTCGACCTGCGTGAGCAACTGCGCGGCCAGTGTGCGCAGCTGGTCAGGCGTCAGTTGGTCGAGATTGGGCGCGGAAGTCATGCCGCTGATTGTGCCAGAGCAGGCGATCAGCGGAGCTAAACCGATGGGCTAATGGCAGGTGCTACAGCACTGTGATCGCGCCGGCTGCACCGACCCGCTGCCAGGGTAGACCCAGCACCAAAGCCTGAAGTTGCTCGGTGTCGAGTTCGACTTCCGAGCCGTGCCGGATGCCTGGCCAATGAAACTTGCCCTGGTGCAAGCGCCGCGCGGCGAGCCAGATACCCACGCCGTCATGCACCAGGACTTTCATGCGGTTGCCGCGGCGATTGGCGAAGAGATAGGCGCAGTGCGGCTTCGCCGCACCGAACACGGCCACCACACGCGCCAACGCGGTGTCGGTGCCGGCGCGCATGTCCATCGGCTCGGTGGCGAGCCAGATGGCATCGATGCGGATCACGGGGTGAGCCCACGCACAAAGCGGGCGCAACCTTCAGGATCGGAGGCTGGCCATTTCACCGTGACCGATTGCTCGCCAAGGGACAACTCAATGAGTGCGAACGCCTCAGTTGTTCGTTTAGGCGTGGCCCTCAATGGCACGAACGCCGGCAACGCCGCTGGTAGCTGATCTCGGTAAAGCGGCAGCCACTTGCGAATAACGTTGGCGTTGATGCCGTGGCTGATGGCAACGCTGGAGACGGTCGCACCAGGTTGCAGGCACTCCTGAACAACCTGGGCCTTGAACGGTTTGGGGTAAGAGCTTCGTTGGCGCATGGAAATCCCGGCGATAAGGGCTATCGCGTCCGCTTAAAAATACGCGGACACCATCGTCCTTAATGCGGGAGTTCGGAAGGTGACTTGGCTGGACGCTTACG
>NZ_JBNNMD010000016.1:0-1236 GCF_050272435.1 Pseudomonas sp. NPDC047961
TAGCTGACCTGGTCGCGATCCAGCAAGCGGACATGGCTGGCAATCAGCGCATCATCGGCCACCACCTCGATTCGCGTCGGATACAAACGGCTGCTGACCCACTTACCCGCGTACTCACATGGCACCGAGTAGCGGTTGCGCCCGACGCTGACCAGGCAGGTGCTGGAGACCCGCGCAGGCCGCTCGACGTAACCGTCGAATGGCGCTGGCACAGGCATCAGTTCAGCGCGCTCCAACTCCAGCACTTCGGCTACACTCAGCCCGCTGTATTGAGGGTGCGTCAGCTCGTTCCAAAGCGCGCGGCAGCGCTGGCCCAGCCAGGCATTGAGTTCCTCGAAGGAGTGAAAATGACAGTCCTGGGCGTCTAGCCAGATGCGCCTACGGCTGTCTTGCACGTTCTTTTCAACGATGCCCTTTTCCCAACCAGCGGCGACGTTGCAGAAGTCCGGATCGAACAGGTAATGCGCGCACATCACCGCAAAGCGCGCATTCACCGCCCGGCCTTTGCCCTTATTGACCTTGTCGACGGCGGTCTTCATGTTGTCGTAGATGCCCCGGCGCGGCACGCCGCCCAAGGCGCCGAACGAGCGTGTATGGGCGTCAAATAACATCTCATGGCCCTGGCTCGGATACGCCACAAGCCAGAACGCACGGCTGGCACACAGCTTCAGATGTGCCACCTGCATACGCCGGTAAATGCCGCCGACCAGCAAGCCTTCCTCGCTCCAGTCAAACTGAAACGCCTCGCCAAGAGCAAAGGTCAGCGGCACAAAGGCCTGCGACGCCTTGCCCTGTCCCCCTCGCCAGGCACGGATAAACGCGGTGAGCTGGCTGTAGCCACCGTCATAACCTTCGGCTTTGATTTGCGCCAACAGCGCCTTGGCACTGCGCCGCTGTTGCTTGGGCCGCAGCGAATCGGCTTTTAGCGCCTGCTCCAGCGTGGCGTGAAAAGGGCTGAGTTTGTTGAAGATCGCGCGGCGTTGGTAGACCGGCGGCTTGGCCTCAGGTGCTCTGACCCACTTGCGAATCGTGTTGCGCGCCAACCCGGTGCGCTTGGCTATCTCATGCAGCGACAGCTTGTCGCGGAAATACATCCGGCGGATTTTGCCCATCATTTCCATACTGATCACCCTGTGTTCTCCTGCTCAAAAATTGAGCAGAAGCAGTTGAACACCTGGGTCAGTTTTCAGTCGGCAGAACAGCCTCTACTGGGTCAGTTTTCGGTCAGCGGCAACA